>CAZMOZ010000097.1:0-2049 GCA_964568145.1 uncultured Verrucomicrobiota bacterium | reverse complement strand
ATCAGCGGGGATGGCGGGTTGCGGATGGCCCGACACCGCTCCCGCACCTGTCGCAACAGTTCGCGACAGTTCCCCGCGTCCAACGGTTGTCGAGCGCCAACCATGTTCACGCCAACCGGCAGCCGTCCACTTATACTCCCTATCCCAGCGCGTGTAAACGAAAACCCGAAGATAGCGGAGCCATCGGAATCCCGCCGGCCACGGCCGAACGGTCACAAGTCGCGACCGAGGGTCAATCCAGGATGGCGCTTGGCTGAGGCAGTAGCATCGGATAAGTCCGCTTGTGATTTGACGGATATTCTCGACCGTTTCTGCGCAGCACAAGTTCAGCGTGGGCCGTGCGTGTAACCTTCCGCTCGCGAATGCCGTCTGGTATTGTGGTGGGAGGCAACCGGTGTCTCCTCCGAACACAACAGGCCGCTTGCGAAGCCAAATCCGCATCCCGTTCCCGCCGGGCAGCGACTCATTGGCTGCCGCGACATCGCCCCGTCGCCCTTTCCAGGCGAGCAGGGCCGCGTGTTCTGCTTTTGCGGCTACGATGGCGGCGCCGGTCCGAGTCACAACACCGCGTGGATTTACAAAGGAACACTGAAGGAGAAACCATGAACAGAACAATCCCGACCATCGGTCTGATTGCTCTGCTCGTTGTCCCGGCCAACGCGCAACGGCAACAGTGGCGCGGCGTCGGCGTTTGGCAGAGCGCGCCGCTGTCGCCGGCGGAAAACTTCAAGCCGCGTTCGCACGGCGACGAGGCCACGAAGGCGGGACTCAAACCCGACGTGCTCGCCAAGCTCGACGTCGCCTTGCAACAGGCGGTCGCCAACAAGGAAGTCTCCGGTGTCATCGGCCTGATTCATCGCAACGGCCAGCGCGGTTACTTCGAGGCGTTCGGCTGGCAGGACATCGAGGCGCAGAAGCCGATGGCGAAGGACGCGCTCTTCCGCCTCCAGAGCATGACCAAGCCGATCATCGCCGCCTGCGCCATGGCACTCTACGACGCCGGCAAGTTCACGCTCGACGAACCAATTTCCAAGCACTGCCCCGAATGGAAGGAGCCCAAGGTGCTGGAGAATGGGAAGCTTGTGCCCGCGAAGTTCGCCATCACCCCGCGCATGCTCATGAGCCACTCCAGCGGCCTCTACTACGGCGACATCGAAAAAGGCGCGCGCAGCAAGGCGGGCAACGAAGGCGAGACTTTCACACCCGTCGCCACCACCAGCCGCGGCGCGCGCACGAATCTGAAGGAGTTCTCCGAAGGACTCGCCAAAGCGCCGCTGAAGTTCCATCCCGGCACCAGCTATCAATACGGCCACAGCATTGATGTCCTCGGTCGCTACATCGAAGCCGTCGCCGGCAAGCCGCTCGATGAAGTGCTCAAAGAACGCATCCTCGGCCCGCTCAAGATGACCAGCACCGACTTCTGGGTGCATCCCGAAAACGCCAGCCGCATCTGCCAGATCTACAAGCAACCCAAGCCCGGTGTGCTGGAGCGCGGGCGCGAGGCCGCTCAGCTCACCGAGAAGCCCACGCTCTTCATGGGCGGCCAGGGCCTGTGCAGCAGCACGGAGGACTACGAGCGCTTCTGCCTCATGATGCTCAACCGCGGCGAACTCGACGGCGTGCGCGTGCTCAAGCCGGAGACCGTGGACCTCATGTTCCAAAACCACCTCAAAGACATCGGCATGAAATACGGCCTCGGCGGCGCGGTGGATGGCGCAGGCGGCTACTCTTGGGGCGGCGCGAACGGCACGCAGTTCTGGCTCGACCGCAAGAACCAACTCTTTGCCATCTACATGGTGCAAACGCAGCTCTACCGCGCTCCGACCTACGGCACCTTCAAACAACTCGTGAACGAATCAGCCGGCATCGCCGCCGGTCGCGGCTTGGGCGCCCAAGGCCAGGGCGGCGGGGCGGGCGCCCTGACGAGCCAGTTCAAACAGCGCGACAAGAACAACGACGGCAAACTCAGCCGCGACGAACTCCCCGCCACGCTATTCGACCGGCTCGATGCCGACAACGACGGCGCGGTGACCGAAGACGAACTCAAGG
>CAZMOZ010000096.1:0-2211 GCA_964568145.1 uncultured Verrucomicrobiota bacterium | reverse complement strand
CTCGACGTTGTCGGCGAGGATCATCTCGCGCATGGCGTCAATGCGGTTGCCCTCGGTTTGACAGGGAACCGAAGTTTGACCCCCTCCGGCCGAGTGGTAAGCTGATTCCGTCATGAGCAAGCAAGTAGTCCTTGATTTGCCTGAAGGTGCTTTCTCCGCCTTCCGGGCCGGACCTGCCGAACTCGCACAAGAAATGCGCCTGGCTGCGGCCGTCAAGTGGTTCGAGCTCGGCCGCCTCTCGCAGTCGAAGGCGGCGGAAGTGGCGGGGTTAAGCCGCCACGAGTTCATCCACGAATTGACGCGCTTCGGCGTTTCGCCCGTTCAGGAGACAGTCGAGGAACTGGCCGAGGGACTGGCCCGTGAGAAATAGCTGGGGCGTCAATGCCTCCCCGCTGATCCTGCTGGCCAAAGTTGGGCGCATTGACCTTCTGGTGGGCCTCACCGAGAAGCTGGTAATCCCGGCATCGGTCGTGGCGGAAATCCAAGCCGGTCCGGCAAACGACCCTGCCGGAGCATGGCTGCGCGGCGTCGCGTGTGAAGTGGGGGCAAGCGGATGCGCCACTCGCTCCAGCCATCGCCGCTTGGGACTTGGGAGCGGGCGAAACGGCGGTCCCTGAATTGGGTTTCCCGGCAGCGCGAGTTCGAGGCTATCCTGGACGATCGCGCCGCGCGGAAATGTGCGGGGATTCAACGCATCCCATATCGCGGAACCATGGGCGTCATCCTTGCCGCCAAGAAGCAGGGGCTTATTCCCGCAGCCAAGCCGGTGTGCGACCAAGTAGTTGCGGCTGGCCTGCTTATTGATCCAGCCGTGCTCCGAGGCGCGTTGAATTCGGTCGGCGAGGGAGCGCAGCATCACGACCTTCTGCACTTCGGCGGCGGCCTCGAAGACGGCGCGGGCCTGCATCTCGGAGATTTCGGGATAGACGATGCCCAAGCGGCAGCCGCGGAAGCCGAGCCTACGTCTGATGCACAACAATCCCGCACTCAAACCGCGGCTCCAGGTAGCGGTCCACCCCGCCGGTCAGCAACACCGTGACGCGCTTCTGTGGCTTCCGGGCATCCGGGACAAAGACGATGCGACGGTCGTGGAAGTCCCGCCGCCTCGAGCCGAAACGTGGGATCAGTGTTACCGCAAATTTGGGAACATCCGCCGTCTGCATCTGCCTTTCCAATGCCGCCCGGGCCGCCGCCTGACCGCCGAACTCCGGGGACTCCCGTGCCTGAATTTTCAATTCATCAGGCCAGTGGCCGCAATGGGATCTAAGGCTTTCCAGGAAGCGCTTCAGGTTGGTAACGGCGTCGGGTGTTGCCAGTGCATACGGGTCCTCGACGCGAATGAGCGCAAATTTCCTGCCTTCGCAGAACGAGAAGTCGCGGGCGAAGTCCCGCGCTTCGCCGGGCTGATACTCGCGGACGGTGGTTTTGCTGCCCGGCTCGGTGAGGCGCGCAGGCAGGGGTTGCCAATCGGCGCGCAGTCTGGACAGTTCTGCGGCGGACAACCCCGGCCCGCGCCAGAGGGGTGGTGTCAAAGGTTGCTTGAGCAACGCCGTGGTGAGTCCCGCTCGCGTGAACAGGCAGCGCGCGGAGTCCTTGCCGGGATTGAGCAGCAGGCGGGGCCAACTCAGCGCATCAAAGTTTGGCGGCAGTTTCAGTAGCTTTAGATGGCGGGCTTCCAGGCACGTTTTCAACCGCCGCCGCCAGCCAAAGCGACATGCCGGCTGAACTCCGCGCCGCAGGTTCGCGCCGCTCGACCAGCTCACGCAGACGCCGCTGGGCCAACCGCCGCGCCGCGTCCAAATCTGGCAGCGGGAGATTTGTAGTGGCGGCGCCGAACGGCTCCGATTGGGCGGTGAGCCAAACCAAATCCGCCTCCTTTAGCAACACGGGGCCATCCGATCCGCTGAACACCGCTGCCACTGAATCTGGCGCCGCCAACCTGCGTGCTGTCCCCAGCCAACGGAGCGAATAGACCAGCAACCAGCCCTCCCCGTGCGGCCAGTCCTTGCCCGCGTGCAGGCAAAAGGCGCTTTCGCCGGCCCGCGCCTCCAGCGCGCTTTGAAACAGCCAGTCCGTCACCGGTTCGCCAAAGCCGGCCAGCACCGGCTTGATCGGCTGTCCGCGCACCGTGCCCAGGTCCTCGTCCCGCACCTGTGGGAACACCTCGCGGTCAAACACCACGTGGCAGGTGCGGCTGGGGCGGAACACCGG
>CAZMOZ010000095.1:0-3008 GCA_964568145.1 uncultured Verrucomicrobiota bacterium | reverse complement strand
CGGTGAAATAGATGTCCTTGTACATCGTGAAGTACGTGTCAATGAACCGGTCGTGGTCGCCCCAGGTGGTGCGCATCATGCCCGGCCACGGCTTCTTGATGCAGAGCTTGCCGCCCTCGTTGGGGGCGCAAGGCGTGCCGTCGTCGCGCAGAACCACCGGCTCGACGCCGAAGAACGGCTGGCTGGCGCTGCCGGGCTTGAGGACGTGCGCGCCGGGTAGCGGCGTGATGAGGTGCCCGCCGGTTTCGGTCTGCCACCAGGTGTCCACGATGGGGCAGCGTTCCTTGCCGATGACACGGTAGTACCACATCCAGGCCTCGGGATTGATGGGCTCGCCCACGGAGCCGAGGGTCTTGAGCGAGCTGAGGTCGTGCTTGTTCGGCCATTCCTCGCCCAAACGGATCAACGAGCGGATCGCCGTGGGCGCGGTGTAGAACTGGTTGACCTTGAACTTCTCGACGATCTGCCAGAACCGCCCGGCGTCCGGATACGTGGGCACGCCCTCGAACATGACGCTGGTGAAGCCGTTGCACAGCGGGCCATAGACGATGTAGCTGTGGCCGGTCACCCAGCCGATGTCCGCCGTGCACCAAAAAATGTCCTCGGGATGGATGTCGAAGACGTACTTGGTGGTCAGCGCCACGTGGAGCAGGTAACCGGCGGTGGAATGCACCACGCCCTTGGGTTTGCCGGTGGAGCCGGAGGTGTAGAGCATGAAGAGGTATTCCTCGGCCTGCATCGGCTCGGCGGGGCAATCCGCGCTGGCAGCGGCCATGAGCTCGTGCCACCAGACATCGCGGCCGGCCACAATGGCGCACGGGGTGTCGTTGCGTCTGACCACCACCACCTTCTCGATGCTGGGGGTGGACTTGCAGGCTTCGTCGGCGATGGCCTTGAGCGGGATGTTCTTGCCGGCGCGCAGACCGCAGTTCGCGGTGATGAGCAGCTTGCAGGTCGAGTCGTTGATCCGGCCGGCCAGGGCGTCGGCGCTGAACCCGCCGAAGACGATCGAGTGGATGGCGCCGATGCGGGCGCAGGCCAGCATGGCGATGGGCAGCTCGAGGATCATCGGCAGGTAGATGCTCACGCGGTCGCCCTTCTTGACCCCGAGCGACCTGAGGACGTTGGCAAACTTGCAGACCTGCTCGTGGAGTTGCCGGTAGGTGATCTGGATGACGTCGTTTTCCGGCTCGCCCTGCCAGATGATGGCCACCTTGTCGCCGCGGGCGGCCAGGTGGCGGTCCAGGCAGTTGGTGGTGACGTTCAGCACGCCGTCCTCGAACCACGTGTGCTGGATCTTGCGGGCGTCGGTGTTCCACTCGTACCGGCGGGCCACGGTTGGGGGCTTCACCCAGTCCAGCGTTCGGGCCTGTTCGAGCCAGAACTTGTCCGGCTCGTTGATGGACTGGTCGTACATCGCCTTGTATTGGGCGGCGTTGATGTACGCCCGCCGCACCACTTCCGGCGAAGGCGGGAAGGTGCGGGTTTCCTGGAGCAACGAGCTGGTGGAGACGGTTTTGGGTTGTTCGCTCATGTTCGTTTCCTGGTCGGGTTTTGTGGTTTGCGTTCTGTGATAGGCAGGTCTCCTCACACGGTGACGGCCGGACCACACGACGCGGCGGTCGTCACGGGAAGACCGTGGTGAGGAAAAACGTTTCGCTTCACGGCGTCAACCGACGCGCGCAGCGGGGCGTCCACGGTGCGGCGTTGCTCCGGGCCCACGGGCAGCTCGCGATCGCGCAGGCCGCCGGCCCACTCGGAACTGCCAAGCATCACACCGCCCAGCCCCAGGCTGGGATCGTGCTCGTCCGCGTCGCCCGCGCAAATCTGCCAGGCCAGCGCCCAGCCGCGGACGGTGTTCTCCACGTGGTAGCCGCCGCCGCCAGCGATCAACAGCGGCACCCGCAACGCGAGCAACCGCTCGAGCACCGCCGCGTGGGCGTTGTTGGTCAACGCCAGATGCGTGAGCGGGTCGCCGGCCAGCGCGTCCATGCCCAGTTCGAGCACCACCACGTCCGGGCCAAAAGCCTGGAGCAACGGCGGCACCACTTCGTCGAACGCACCCAGAAACGCCGCGTCGTACGTGCCGGCGGGCAGGGAAAGGTTCACGTTGAAACCGCGTCCGGGCCCCTCGCCGATCTCGTCCTCGAACCCACCCCAGGGAAACAAGGTCTGGCCGCTTTCGTGCAGCGAAATGGTCAGCACGTCGCTGCGCCGATAAAACGCCGCTTGCACGCCGTCGCCGTGGTGGGCATCCACGTCCAGATAAACCACCCGCCGGCCGGCCGCGGCCAGGTGATGGCAGGCCAGGGCCACGTCGTTGAGGTAGCAAAAGCCCGCCGCCCGTTCGCGCATGGCGTGGTGGAAGCCGCCCCAGAGGTTGAAGACCACGTCCGCCTCGCCGGCCAGCAACAGGTCCGCCGCCACCAGCCCGGCGCCGCACGCCCAGGCGCCGTAATTGAAAAGGTCGCTGAAGACCGGCGTATCCGGCGTGCCCAAGCCCATGTGCAAGCCGTCCGCGCTCAGTTCGCCCGCCGCCGCGCGCTGCAATTCCTCGAGGTAACGGGGGGTGTGGATGGCCTCCAACTCGGACAGCAACACCCGGCGGGGCGCCACTTCGCGCCGGTCCGGCGCGCCCAGCAGGCCGAAGGACGCCAGCCGCCGCCGCGTGAGACCGGCCCGCTCGGTCTTGAACGGGCAGTCCGGCGGGTAGCGCAACGACTCCACCTCCATGCCGTACAGAAAGGCCAGCTTGCGGGTGGTCATGGCGGGTTCATCGGCTCGCCACGTGCCCGAGCGAAGGCACTCCCCGCCCCTCGCGGCAGTGCCGGCCGGCACCGCGCCTCCAGGGCATGACCGGGCCCGTGGTGTCAACACCACACGCACTGCGGGGCGTTCCGCCCGGGGTCATGACGAAAGTTTGGGAGGCGCGCAACCCTGCGGCTTTACCGATCTTGGCGGAAATTGCCCATTTATTGGACTGGGCGACAAGAAGCTCCGGCAAAGCC
>CAZMOZ010000094.1:0-3100 GCA_964568145.1 uncultured Verrucomicrobiota bacterium | reverse complement strand
AATGGTGCGCGCTGCAGGACTTGAACCTGCGACCCCTTCCGTGTGAAGGAAGTGCTCTTCCACTGAGCTAAGCGCGCAGTCGGCCGTTGCACAAACCCAAGTCACCCCTGAAAGGTACGGGTGAACCAACGCGCGGGCAGTCGCTTGCAGCCAACCCTGATCGCCCCAGCTTGCGGTGCCTTACGTTGCCGGTTTGCGCCCGACAGGTGGGGAAACTACGCGGACCGTTCCGGCCGGGCAACACCCTTTTGGCCTGCGATTGGACAGGGGGCGTCTCACTTTTTGCGGCCGGTACAAAGGGCCGGACGCCGCCGGGGGTAGCAGCGGCTATCCCTGTCCGCCGTGGAGGTCGGCATCCCACCGCCCGGAAGTTCCGGCGCTGTGCCCGGAAGTAAAAGACGAGCGCGGCTTTCCGCCTGCGGGGGTAGGTCGCCCTTCGTTGTGAGCGACGGGTCCGGCCCCTGAGCCAGGGGCTGGCCACCCAGTAGCCCGGCCCACGCTTCCCCTCGGCACCGACGCCAACCGCAAGAATTTGGGACGTGCTCCGACACCGGAAAAAACCAACGCCAGACCAGCGAGGCCAGACCGGCGTTGGTTGAAGTCAGGGCAGCGTGGCAGGCTATGCGGCTCAGTACTCGCGCTTGCGCGTAATGCCGGGCATCGGCACCGGGTAGCGGCCGTCGGCGTCGGCCTTGAGCGGGGCCGGGGAGTCCTCGGTCAATTTGTCCAGGCCCGGAGCCATCTCGTGCTCGCAGTTGAGCATATCCTCGAAGGTGATTTCCTGACCGGTGTGCGCGGCCATCCGGCCCATCGAGGTGACCAAGCTGGCTTCCACGCCGCGTTTGAGCTCGTTGTAAGGCTTGTCGTTGCGGATCGCGTCCATGAGGTCGTTCCACTCGTTCTGGTACGGATCGCTCTCCGCCGGGGGCACCTTCGATTCCCAGAGCATGTCCGGGCGGCGCATCAGTTGGCTCTTGAAGATGCGGGACGGCATGCCGCAGTCGCCGCTGGCGGAGGCGACCGCGCTGCCCTTGCTGCCGTGCAGGAAGCTGGCGTACAGGTCCATGCAGCCGGTCATGCAGCGGCCGTCGAAGTCAAACTTCGTGCCGTCGGGGTAGGTGTACTCGACCGCGTACACGTCGAGGTTCTGGTCCACGTAGGTCTGGCCTTCGGGGCTCTGCCGGTAATGCCGGCCGCCCAGCGCCTGGGCCTTTACCGGCCAGGCGTTTTTCAGCCAGCCCAGATGGTCAATGATGTGGATGTAGAAGTCGCTGTAGTTGCCGCCGCTGGCCCAGAGGAAGCTGTGGAAGCGCTGCACCTGGTAGCGCAGTTCGCTGATGCCGGCCGGCTTGGGCAACGAGGAGAAGAAGCCGATGGGGCCGTGCATGCGGTAGCCGCGCTGGAGGATGATCTCGCCGATCTCGCCGTTGTGGACGCGGTCGGCCAGTTCCTGCAACGCCCGGCTGTGGCGGGACATCAGTCCCACGCCCACCTTGAGGTTCTTCTTCGTGGCCGTCTCGGCCTGCTCCAACATGCGCTTCGAGGTCGGCCCGTCCACGGTGATGGGTTTCTCCATGAACACGTGCAGTCCCTTCTCGAGTGCGTAGGCAAAGTGGACCCACCGGAACGCGGGCGGCGAGGCGAAGATGGCGACGTCGCCCGGCTTGAGGCAGTCCATCGCCTTCTTGTAGGCGTCGAAGCCCACGAAACGCCGCTCGGGCGGCACATCCAGTTGCTTCGCCAGGTTGGCGTCGCGGGTGAGATTGGCCAGGCTGTCGCGCAGCCGGTTCTCGAACGCGTCCGCCAGGGCCACGAGCTTGATGGGACCCTGATGGCGGGTGTTCAAGGCGTTCACGGCAGCGCCGGTGCCACGCCCGCCGCAGCCGATCAAGGCGACTTGGACAAGGTCGCTGCTGGCGGCGTGGACGTGCGGCAACGCCGCGCCGGCCAGGGCGGTGGCGGCGGCCAGACGCGTGGAATCCTTCAGAAAATCACGACGGGACTGAGGCTGAGCAAAGTTGTTGTTCACGCGCGGCATCGTTTTGCGAGCGGTGCCGGGTGTCAACGTCGAAAGCACCGCCGCCCGCCGCGCCGCGCCTGTAAACGACAAACGTCCCGTGCAAATCCGCGAAGTTTGGAGGTGGCGGACGGTGACGACCGGCCGGGGTTGCCGCAACCTGCGGAAAGACTCGCCAGCCACGCCGCGCCGCAGTACATGTTCACGGCATGAAGCCAGACCTTGCGATGTTGTGTGCCGTGGCGGTGCTGCTGGCCATCGGAGGCGCCGGCTGTCAAAGCGATAGGGCGACCGGCAGCGCCCGCAGTTCCGGCTACTCGGCCTCGTTTCTCGACGCCCCGCCCGCGGGCAGCGTCAGCGACATCAATCGCAAGCTCAAAGGGCAGTCCCCGGCCGGCACTTCCACCGCTCCCGCCGCGGAAGGCTTCGGAGACATCGTGCTGCTGGTCGCCCATGACGCCGAAGGCCGGCCGGTGTACGTCGAAACCCGGCGCAGTTCCGGTGACCCGGCCCTGGACAAGCGGGCGCAGGACTATGTGCTCAAGCAGCGCCGGTTTCCGAGAGGCAGCCCCAACACGGTCCTCATCACCCTCAAGCGCGGCGAGGTGCCCAAGCGCTGACCCGCGCGGCGGCGGTGCCAGCCTCCGCTTGCGGCCTGTATCCACACGGCTAAGCCTGGTCACAAGCCGGACTTGTCAAGCCGGGCCGCTTGGTGCTTCATTGAATCCTCAATGAAGCACGTGGCCATTTATCTGGCGGTGGCGGTGGCGGTCGGCCTGACGGCCGGGGGCGCGGATGCCGGGCTGCCCCCGGCCGCCACGCGCCCGGTGGATTTTGTGCGCGACGTCAAACCGCTGCTCGAGGCCAGTTGCATCAAATGCCACGCCCACGGCCAGAAAAAGTCCGGCTACGCGATAGACACGCGCGAAGCGTTCCTGGCCGGCGGCAAATCCGGCCCGGCCGCCGTGCCCGGCCGGAGCGCCGAAAGCCTGGTGGTGCAACTGGTCTCCGGCCAGGACCCCGACCGCGTCATGCCCGCCAAGGGCCCGCGCTGGACGCCCGAACAGGTGGGCCTGCTCCGCG
>CAZMOZ010000093.1:0-3183 GCA_964568145.1 uncultured Verrucomicrobiota bacterium | reverse complement strand
CTTCGCGCCACAACGCCGGCGAGCAGCGCAGCAGCTCCAGCAGACTCGCATCGGCGGCCGGAAAATCGTAGCCGGCCAGTTCCGCTGCCGCGGCCCAGGCAAACGCCTGACAGCCCACCGCGCGCGGCTGCCCGGACACCAGCCGGCAGCGGAAGAAATGCAGGCGCACGCGGCGCTCCGGGTACGCGTGCTCGATGACGGCGACGGTCTCGCCGACGGTCACCTCAATGTCGAGTTCCTCCCGGAGTTCGCGGCGCAGGCATTCGGCCGGCGTTTCGCCGGGTTCGATCTTGCCGCCGGGAAACTCCCACAGCCCGCCCAGATGATCCTGGTCGAGGCGCTGGCTGAGCAGCACGCGCCCGTTTTGGAAGACCAGCCCGGCGGCCACGGCCACCACCGCAGGCTGGGCAGGCGGTGTCATTGAGGGCGCGGGGATTTCAACGACCGACGCTTTTGTACACCCAGCCCAGCCGCTCCATTTCGCGCGGGTCGAACAGATTCCGGCCGTCGAACATGATGGGGTGGGTCATGGTCCGGCGCGCCCGCTCGAGGTCGAGATCCTTGAACTCCGGCCATTCCGTGGCGATGACCAGGGCGTCGCAGCCTTCGGCCACCGCGTCGCGCTCGGCCACGTATTCCACGTCCGGGCCGGGCGGCAGCACGGCCCTGGCTTTCTCCATGGCCTGGGGATCATGCACGCGCAGGCGCGCGCCTTCGCGCAGCAGCCGCTGGCAGATCTCGATGGCTGGCGACATGCGCACGTCGTCGGTGTTCTGCTTGAACGCGAGTCCCAGCACGCCCAGGCGCTTGTCCTTGAGCACCCAGAGGGTGTCGGTGATCTTGCGCAGGAAGCGGTCCATCTGCTGGGCGTTGATCTGCTGGACCTGCTTGAGCAGGCCGAAGTCGTAGCCCAGTTGCTCGGCGATCTTGATGAACGCGCTGAGGTCCTTCGGAAAGCAGCTTCCGCCGAAGCCGATGCCCGCGTCGAGGAACCGGCGGCCGATGCGCTGGTCCAGGCCGATGCCGTTGGCGACTTCCTGCACGTTCGCGCCCGAGGCTTCGCAGAGCACCGAGATGGCGTTGATGTACGAAATCTTCAGCGCCAGAAACGAGTTCGCCGCGTGCTTGATCAGTTCCGCCGAGTTGATGTCCGTCACCAGGAGGGGCGCGTCAATCGGCGCGTAAATCTCCCGCATCCGCGGCACCGGCCGCGGGCTGGCGACCCCGATCACGATCCGGTCCGGCCGCATCAGGTCCTTCACCGCGAAGCCTTCGCGCAGGAACTCGGGGTTGCTGACCACGTCAAACTCGACCTTCGCCCGGTTGTAACGCCGGATGGTCTCCGCCACCTTCTCGCCGGTCTTTACCGGGACGGTGCTCTTGTCCACGATGATCTTGTACGAGGCCATGCAGGAGGCGATCTCGCGGGCCACGCCCTCGATGAAGCTCAGGTCCACGCTGCCGTCCGGCAACGGCGGCGTGGGCACGGCGATGAAGATCACGTCCGAGCGCGCCACGCCCTCAGCCACGCTCTCCGTGAAGCTGAGCCGGCCGGCGGCCACGTTGCGCTTGACCAGCTCCTCGAGGCCCGGCTCGTAAATCGGGATGCCGCCGGCCTGGAGCGTGCGGACCTTCTCCACGTTGTTGTCCACACAGATCACGTGGTGGCCGATGTCCGCGAAACATGCGCCGGTCACCAATCCCACGTAACCGGTGCCGATGATCGAGATGTTCATGAGGGGCGTCGGGGTGGGCTGCGGCGGCCTGGCCTTCCGCGGAAGGCCGGAGCGGACGGCTTACTGCGGGGGCAGCGCCACCGGGGCGGGGGCCGGCGCGTTGCCTGCCGCGGCCGGGTTGGTGGCGGCGACCGGCGGGGCGCCGTCGCCCATCGGGATGGCAACCGGCAGCGGCGCGGGGGTGATCGTGGCGGCAAGCTCCGGATGCTGCTTCAACAACGCGTCGCGCTTGACCGAGGCTTCCATGCCGGCCCGGCCGGAATTCCGGTTGGCAACGAGGCTGTCGTACGTTTTCAAGGCCTCGGCGAACCTCCCCTGGGCTTCGTACAAAGCCGCCATGGCGAGTTGCGCCCGGCCGGCCACCGGTTCTTCCGGGTACTTGGCGACGACCTGCTGGTAAGCCGCCAGGGCGGCATCCACCTTGTCCTGCGCGTCGAGACAGGCGGCCACGCCCAGGGCGGCCATCGGCGCCAGCAAGCCGGTGTCATCGCGCGCGGCCACCTCCTCGAACCGCGCCTGGGCCTCGGCGTACTTGCCGGCCTGGTACAGCTCGCCGGCGGCCAGGTGCAACGCGCGAACGGCGCTTTGCGACGCCCCGTGCTGCGCGGCCATCTGGACGAACGCGTCGTGCCCGGTGCCGGTTTTCCCGGCGGTCCGGCTCGCGGGGTCAAGGGCCAGCAAGGCGTTGTTCGCCTGCAGTTCGGCCTCCCCGCGCATCCACGCGTAAATGTAGGCCGCGACGATCAAGGCCAGCACGACCACCCCGGCCGTGATGAGCTGCTTGCGATGCACTTCCAGCCAGGCCAGCGCGTCGTAGAGCCATGTAGATTCCTGCCGCTCCGGGTGCATAGAAAGCGCGCATTGTTTGGGGCAGGGTCAAAAAGGCAAGAGGGAAATCCCCCGGATTCGGGAATCCCACCGATGGTGGTTTTCGGCGAGGGCAGCCGCGGATGGCGTGGCCAGTCCAGCAGCGGGCCGTTGGCCAGCCGCCCACCTTCTCCACGTACTTCCCCAGCCTGGGGGTCACGATGCGTCCCGGCTCTTCCAGGGGGCGCATCTCTATTACAGCATCTCTATTCTGTTACATGCCGGTCGCATCGCCTGCCGGGGTGGCGGCCGGCTTCCAGCCGACCGTGGAGCCGGGCTTCCAGCCCGGTGTTGGGGCGCGGGCGGCACCCGGCGGGCGGTGTTTGCCGTCGCAGATTCCGGGCGGCAGGATGCCGCCCATTGCAGCGGCTGGGGATGGCTGCCGTTACCTCCTGCGGCGTTCGGCCGTTCCACGGGCTGCGCAAAAGTAAGATGTGCCCATGGCTGGGACGGCCGGCTTTTTCCGGTTGAGTCCCCGGCGGGCGGTCCACATGCTTGCGTCCGGTCCCGACTGTCGGGACTTCATCGCAACCAGTCAATCCAGTCCATGAAAACCACGTCACTGCCGGTCAACCGGCGC
>CAZMOZ010000092.1:0-3216 GCA_964568145.1 uncultured Verrucomicrobiota bacterium | reverse complement strand
CGACGGCAAACTCAGCGCCGAGGAACAAGCGTCATCGCCCCGGCTCAAAGGCGCGGACAAGGATGGCGACGGCTTCGTCACGCTCGAAGAAGTCCGCGCCCACCTCGGCAGTCGCCGCAACAAGTCCGCGTCCGAACCCAACCCATGAATAGGACCCAAATCATGAAAACAAAACTCCAACACGCCATCACTCCGCTGCTGGTTCTCGCCTTCAGCCTTTCCGCTTTTGCCCAGACCGCGCCGGCAGCCGGGAGAGCATCCGCCAGCGATGCCTGGCTCCAACCGCTGCTCGCCAAGCCGGGCATTGATGTGGTGCTCGTCGTGGGGAACTTGGAGCAATCCACAAAGTTCTACGCCGAGGGCATCGGCATGAAGCCGCTGGGCGAGCCGAGGAAACTCAACGATGGCGCCAGAGTCCAAGAGCTTCAGTTTGGCACGACGGTCTTTCGGCTGCGCCAGCCTGCCACGCCGCCCAAGGACGGCCCGACCGTCAAGGGCGCGGAACTGAAGGAACAGATCGTCGCCGCAAAAGGTTTCCGGCTCATGTTCCTGTTGGTGAAGGACAGCGCGCCGATTGGCGAACGTCTGCAGAAACTGGGTTTCCCGGCGCCGGTCTCCTCGACGACCAGCGGCGTGGGCGGTTACAAGCTGGTGGCCGACCCCGACGGGAACATCGTGGGTCTGCAAATGCCGCGCGGACGCGGCGCGGTGCCGAGTCTGCAACTGGCGTTGACGGTCAGCGACGAAACACAGTGGCGCGAGTTCGTGGGCGGCAAGCTCGGCCTGCCTTACGTGGGCAACATCCCCATGCGCAGCCAGCAGATGACCGAGTTCCGCTACATGGCGGGCGAGAGCGCGGTGAAGTTCTGGGGGCCGCCCGGCGACAAACCGGCCATGGGCGGTCCGCTGGACGCCCGGCGCGGCGTGCGCGCGTGCGTCATCCCGGTGACGGATTTGGCGCGGGTCGAGAAGGAACTCGCGACGCGCGGCCTCCAGCCGCTCAACGAACCGGCCAGCACCAGCGACAAGACGCTGACCATCGCCGACGCGGACGGGAACCTGTTCCAATTCATCGAGCGTCCCTCCAGCGGGCAAAAGGTGGCCGTGCCCGCGGCGCCTGCCCCTGGCGAGAGCCGCACCGCCAACGCCACCTTCGACCGTTTCGACCGGAATAAGGACGGCACGATCACCAACGACGAACTCCGCAACGCGCAGATCTTCGAGCGTTTGGACAGGAACAACGACGGGAAGATCACGCGCGAGGAAGCCGCTCGGCTTCTCGGCCGTCGCGGGAGCGGCGAAGGCGAGCCGCCACCGCCATCGGATGCCAAGCCGCGCCAACCAACAAAGGGCGGCCCGCTGCTGTTCGACGGCACGCCCGGCCCCGCCACCGACGCCGCTGCGGGGGAGACGCAACTCTTCGAGCAGGTCTTCATCAAAGGCATCACCGATGTCGCTGTGCCCGCGCAAGGCATGGCTTGGGTGGACCTCAATGGCGACCGACGGCTCGACGTATTCGTGATGCAGCGCGAGCCGAAGATGTTCCTCAACCAGGGCAACTTCGAGTTCAAAGAGCAGCCGCTGCATTTCGACGGCGAGGTGACCGGCTCGCAGGCTCCGACCTTCGCCGATTTCAATGGCGACGGCTGGCTCGACTTCTATCTCTCCACCGTCGGCGGGCGAAATCGCGCGAACCTTTTCATCGCCCAGGGCGCGTGGGATCATTTCAAGGACTTCGCTGTGCCGATGGGTCTGGACAACGCCGGAGCCTACGCACGCGGCCAGATTTCCGTCGGCGATGTGAACCGCGACGGCTGGCTCGACATGGCCATCGCCGCCAACGCCATTGGTTCCGGTGGGCCGATCTCAGGACGTCCGCTCAGCCGGCTCTACGTTTATCGCCCCGCCAAGGACGGTGTCTTTGAGCACGGAAAATTCGAGGACGTGGGCGGCACCGAAGCGATCCGGCGCTTCGGGGGCGTCAATCGCGAGAAACCGAACCGCGATCTTGACATCAACGGCATGTGCGCCGTGCTGCGCGACCTCGACGGCGACGGCGATCTCGATCTGCTCCGCGCCGCGCACAACGACATGCTGCGCGGCGACCCGCTCAATCCCTTTGCCACCGGCGACCGGCCCTACGGCATGTTCGCTTGGCGAAACGAGTTCAAAGAAAGCGGCAAGCTGAAGTTCACCGAACTCATGCCCGGCCCCGGCAGCCTTACCGAGCATGGCCGCAGCCACTGGGATGCAAACGCCGGCCATTACGTCACCGCGCAACCCGCCATCGCCGCCGAGACGATCCTGCCCGCCGACATTGACAACGATGGCGACCTCGACGTGCTCGTCACCGGCATTACGGGACCGTCCGTCATCGTGCATAGCCTCTGGACCGCCGCCCGCGTGTGGCGCAACGACGGCAACCTCAAGTTCACCGACCTCACCGAGTCCTCCGGCCTCGGCGCGCTAAACTGGTTCGCGGAGCAATGGGGAATGCACTGGGGCACACCCATCGTCGAAGACAATAACCGGGCGAACGCAAAACGCGGCGAGCCGCCGTTCCCGCGTGGTGACCAGAAGTTCGCGCTCAAGGACCACCAGCTCTACTTCGGCAACAGCGTATGGGGCGACTTCAACAACGACGGCTGGGTAGACCTTTTCCAAGTCACGCGCTTCAACGGTCGCAACATCCGCGGCTCATGGCGCAGCAACCTGTTCCTGAACCGCGGCGACGGGTCGTTCGAGGTCGTCAAGACCGAACTCTCCGGCGT
The DNA here is from genome assembly GCA_964568145.1 of uncultured Verrucomicrobiota bacterium. Lineage (GTDB taxonomy): Bacteria > Verrucomicrobiota > Verrucomicrobiia > Limisphaerales > J093 > DSVZ01. The sequence continues at coordinate 445 of CAZMOZ010000092.1, read as the reverse complement.
CAACGAAATGGGCCTCGCCGCGCAAGCCGTGGACGTGGACGGCGATGGCCGCCTCGATATCGTGCTCATGCGACGCGAGGAAAAGAGTCCCGAAGCACCGCTGATGGTCTTTTGGAACACCGGCCGCCAATTCGGCGCGGCGGACAATCATTGGCTCCAAGTGAAACTCACCGGCCTGCCCCAACGCCAGCTCATCGGCGCCAAACTCTTCGCCGAGGATGAGTCCGGTAACCTGCTCGGCCGGCGCGATTATTTCGTGGACGCGATGAGAGGCTCGCACGAAGCTGCCGCGCATTTTGGCTTGGGCAAACACACCCGCGCCACCCTGCGCGTGGAACTTCCCGATGGCACCACGCGCCGCTTCCACAACCTCGCCGCCGGCCGCGCCCATTCGCTCGACGTCGCAAGCCAGAGGACAACGCCATGAACATCAAACACACACTCT
>CAZMOZ010000091.1:0-3360 GCA_964568145.1 uncultured Verrucomicrobiota bacterium | reverse complement strand
TCTGCGGCGAGCACGGTGGCGACCCGAACTCGGTGAAGTTCTGCCACAAGCTCGGCCTGACCTACGTGAGCTGCTCACCGTATCGCGTCCCCGTCGCCCGCCTCGCCGCCGCCCAAGCCGCGCTGGAAGAGGAAGCCGCCCAGGCCGCCAAGAAGCCGGCGAAGAAGAAGTAATCCGATTCCGCCACGGGGGTCGCCAGCCCATGCTGGCGGCCCCCTTTCCCTTCAGGCCCGAACTCGCCCGATTCTACGGCATCATCATCCGCATGTTTGTCGAGGCGGGCGAACCCCCATAAACGTCCGCACTTCCACGCCTACTATGGTGGCGAAGTCGCGGTCTATGGCCTGTCGCCGGTGGAATTGATCGCCGGAGGCTTGCCGCGAAGACAGGCGCGATTGGTTGAAGCTTGGGCCGAATTGCGCGAAGATGAACTCAACGCAGACTGGCAGCGCCTCCAATCGGGGCAACTGCCGGTCCCGATTGAACCGTTGAAATGACCGGGCCATGAAACATCCGATCCATCACGTGCAGAGCTTTGAGCACGTCGGGCCGTGGACCTTGCTCGTCCGCTTCGAGGACGGCACCTCGCAGCAGATTGATTTCCGTCCCGTGCTGCGCGGTGCGTTGTTCGGCCCACTTCGCGCGCCGGATGTGTTCCGCCAAGTGCGGCTCGACCCCGAAGTGCGCACTCTCGTCTGGCCCAACGGGGCAGACTTCGATCCCGCCACACTCCACGACTGGCCGGACGAAGGGCCACTCTTGGCGGTGAAAGCGCGCGAATGGGAAGCTGCCGGCAACTTGGCTGAACTGCCAGCCCGGTGAAGTTCTGCCACCGCGTCGGCCTCACCTACGTGAGCTGCTCGCCCTTCCGCGTGCCCGTGGCCCGCCTCGCCGCCGCGCAGGCCGCCTGCCTGCCGCGCCCTGCCACCCTGCGGCGCAGGCTGGCGCTGGAGGAGGAAGCTGCCAAAGCCGCCGCCAAGAAACCGGCGAAGAAGAAGTAAGGGGACCGCACGCGTCCCGCGTGCTCGACTCGGCGCCCCGCCGAGTTGCCTCTCCACTCATCCCAACAAGCCGCCCCGGGCAACTGGGGCGGCTTGTTGTTTGCACTCACAACGCGCCGAGCCTGCGCAGGGCAGCCAGCACAGAAGGCCGCGAGCGGATCAACAGGGGATTCCAAGCCAGTCGTAACGGACGGACAGCCTGCTTGAGAAACGGCAGGTCCAAGACGCGGGCTTCCCCTTCAGACAAGTCCCCGACCGCCTCCGCAGCAGGACGGCCCCTGCGATCTGACCTTTTGCTCAACACCCCATGCACCCGAGCCGGCCAATCCGCGCCGGGTAACAACACTTTTGGCACAGATCGCTACCTTTCACTGCGCGACGCTTTCGTTGACGGGGAACAACGCGTTTAACACCCTCTTTCGCAGCGCATGCCCATCTTCCACGAACAAGCGTTTCGAGCCGGTGCCGGTGCGGGCAAGGATTTGAGCTGGCTGCGCCCGGAGCATTTCGGCGACTGGCGCGGCCTGGCGGTGGCGCTCGACCGGCTCTGCCCCGAACAACGCTGCGACGCCACCTCCCCGGATTCGTTTCCGCTTCGGGGACACCTCAATCCACCGACTGCCAGCCCTTGAATCACCATGCCTGGCTTCCGCCATTCCGCGCTCGATGATATCTCGCGCATCCGCCAGGACCTGCGCGACCGGTACCAGGACGGCTTTCCCATCCTGAAGGAACTTCTGCAAAACGCCGACGACGCGGGGGCCTCTGAACCGGACGGCGCCGCCAGCCAGCTTGTGCTGGTGCTGGCCAGGAACGGCCTGCCCGGGGCCAAACACCCGCTACTTCAGAGCGCCGGATTGGCCGTGTTGAACGATGGCGCGTTCACGGCCAACGATGCTGTCAGCATCATTTCTCTGGGCATGAGCAACAAGGCCGGTCAGGTGGGTGCCGCCGGCAGGTTTGGGCTTGGACTCAAGAGCATCTTCCACTGGGCCGAAGCGTTCTTCTACTTCTCGTGGCAAACGCTACCGGAAGCCAGCCAGCACCAGGCTGCCCCATGCGGCTTGCTCAACCCGTGGTGGAGCCGCGACACCGGGGATGGCCGCCATGAGCACTGGGAACAGGCGTGGGAAAGTGGCAGCAGGGCGGACATTGCCGCCTTCCAGCAACTCGCTCAGCAGGCCCTGGGGGAAGGCCGTTGCTTTGGCTTGTGGATTCCGCTTCGCCAGCATGGCCACTTGAGCGACGGTAAAGGCGAGATCAAACCCATTGAACAGCGCTTTCCGGAAGCGGAGCTTGATGCATTGCTGGGACAGGCATGGCAAACCCGCCTGGCCGAGACGCTGCCGCTGCTGCGCCGGCTGCGAACCGTCCGGGTCTGCCAGCTGAACGAACATGGACTGGTTGATCGGGAGAGATTCGATGTTTCGCTGCAAGCGCAACGAATGCGCTTTGGTCTGAACGGTGCCCCGACGGGGCCTTCTTGGCGGCAATCGCTTACCGGGGCCATCCAGCACGGAGGCAACGCTGCGCCAGCGTGCAGCTTTACCGGCATCGAGCAGGCCAACGGCCTCGCGCGCTGGAGGAGATCAAGCAGCAAAAACACTGGCCAAATCAAACCGCGATCGGCGAGGACGGCGCCGACCAGCAGGAGCCGGAGAAAGCCCAGCCGCACGGGGCAGTTGTTTCACCCGCTAACGCCCACTGCAGCCTTGTGGCCAGCGGGACCGCACTCGCAGCCTGTCTCAAACACGCGCTGAGGACTTCCCCCCTTCACAGCGCGCTTGCCATGCCAAGGCCAGCCATGCTACCGTCCGGCCTATGAAGACTATTGCGCAGCGCCTCTTGGATGAAGTCGCCGACCGGCTGCTGAATTAGCTCGATCCCGAAGGCATCTGGCTGGTGGGCCCGCACGCCAGGGGACGCCGGATGAAGGCAATGACTCGGAACTCTTCGTGGCTGTGCCCGACAGCAGCGAGTCGCCCGTTGAGCCGATGAGGCGAGCACATCGAGGTATGCGCGGCTTCCGCATCCCCCGAGCCATCTGCGATTTCGTGTTTCATCAAACACCTGAAGCCGTTCACCCCTGGCGACGCGGGCAATGCCCTGCTGACGCCGAATGAATTCTTCCCAGGTAATTCAGGGATCCCGAGTAAGGCTCGTTGCTGAGATAAGCCGAGTCGGTATCGTCATGGACCCGCCCGCAGCCACACGCGACGACGATCCGGTGCTCACCATCCGCTTTCAGGACGGTCTAGAGCAGCAATATTTGTGCTCACAGCTGGAGCTGATTTCGTTTCCGCCAGGAACGCGAGTCCGTGTCATTGGCAACGAGGCGAGGACTGGAAAGGTCACCGAA
>CAZMOZ010000090.1:0-3399 GCA_964568145.1 uncultured Verrucomicrobiota bacterium | reverse complement strand
CGAACCAGACCAGGTGCAGCCAGTTGACCACCAGCGCCGTCGCCAGGGCGTAGGCTGGAGCGTCGAGGCGCTTCGCTTCTGGCTCCGGAGCCGGTGTGGCGGGCATTTCCTGACGCGAAGGCGCGACCGGCGCCGCGGGGTTGACCGCCCCTTGCGAGATCGCTTCCACGTCGGTCTTCACCGCGGCAGGAGGTGTCGCTGGTGTCGCCCAACCAAGCTTTTGCCACAAGGCACGCCCGGTCAGAAAGCAGACTACCATTGCCGGCACCGCCCCGAGGATCAATACATCAGCCGGCCCGCTGGGCAGCCGAAAAGTCACGGCCATCGCCAAGCCGACCGGAATCGCCACCAAGGCGCCGACCAGCAGCAGCGGGAATAGCACCGCATCCGCAAAGGCCAATGGCAACCCCACGAGGCTGCCACCGGAGTGACGGATGCGTCCGATCGCAACTGCGCCGAGAATCGTGGTGCCGATGGGCGCCCCCGCGCCAAGCGCCAGGAGCACGCCCATGAAGATGGTGAACACCAACGGCGGTTCGGAATGGACAAAGTCCGTGGGTTGAGCGGTGCCATTCCAGACGCGGTTGAGCGCAACGAAATAAAGCACGGGCACGATGGCCAGCAGGCCGAACAACGCCCACACCGCGCCGAGGATCGCGGTGCGGCTGAAACGCGGTGCGCCGGGGAGCGGCGCAGCCGACCGCGACGGGCTTGCCGTCTGGCCGGGAACGTGCGCAGGAGCAGCACCGCCGCCTTCCGCGCGGCCAAGGGCTTCCACGTCGGTCTTGACGGCCGTCACCGTCTGGTAACGCCGCTCAGGATTGCGTTCGAGCGACTTGAGCACCACGTCATCCACCCGCACGTCCACTTCGAGTTTCTTCGACGGCGGCTCGAAGCGGCCCAGCGGCAGTTCGCCGGTCAGCATTTCGTAAAAGACCACGCCCAGCGCGTAGATGTCCGCGCGATGGTCCACCCGGGCCGGCGTCGCGACCTGCTCGGGCGCCATGTAGTGCGGCGTTCCCAGCGTCTGCTGCGTGCCGGTGAGCGTGATGTCCTGCCCCGGCCCGACGATTCGCGCGATGCCGAAGTCGGCGATCTTCACCCGGCCCCGCGCGTCCACCAGGATGTTCTCCGGCTTGATGTCGCGATGGACGATGCCCTCGTCGTGGGCGAACTGGAGGGCCTCGCAAATCCGGGGCACCAGCGCGAACGCCTCCTCGGGGCTGAGCCGGCGCGAACGTTCGAGCTGGCGCAGGTTCGCGCCGTCCACGAACTCCATGAGGAAGTAGAAATACGGCCCGGCCTGGCCGAAGTCGTAAATGGCGACGATGTGCGGGTGGTTGAGCCGGGCCAGCACGCGGGCTTCGCGGTTGAAACGCTCGGCAAAGGCCGGGTCGCGGCCCACGGCGGGCGGCAGGATTTTCAGCGCCACCAGGCGGTCGAGGTTCTTCTGGCGGGCCTTGTAAACGCAGCCCATGCCGCCGCGCCCGAGCAGTTCGAGGATCTCGAGTTGCGGGAAATGCGGCGCCAGCTCGGTCAGCAGCGGCATGTGGGCGTCCGGCGGGCCGGCTTCGTCCATCGGCGCGGTGGGGGATTGCGTTTCAAACCCGGCGGCCAGGACGCACTTGGGGCAGAGGCCCCGGGCCGTGCCGGCGGTGAGCGGCGCGCCGCAGCGCGGGCAGTGGTTTGGTTCGTTCTTCGGCGTGTTCATAATGTCGTTCCACCCGCTACTGAAGAAACCGTCGCCGTTTGTTACAGGAATTCTTCAGCCCGCCAGCGCCGCGAACAACTGGCGCAGTTCGTCCTCGACCTCGGCCGGACTGGCGACGGTCTGGGCGATCTCATCCCGCAGCAACGCGCGGTAGCGCTGCCGCAGCCGATGCACCGCCACGCGCGCCGCGCCCTCGCTCAGCGCCAGCTCGCGGGCGAGCACCGGGTAATCCAACGACTGCCGGTCCGCGCCGAGCGAGACTTTCAGCCGCTCGAACAACCGCGCCTTGCCGGCGGCGGCGTATTCGCGTTGCAGCCGCGCCAGCACGGTGTCGAGCAAGGCCAGCGCCCAGCGGCGGTCGAACTCGCGGTCCGGCGACGCTTCCCGCGCCACCGGCTCCTGCCGCAGGCGCTCCTCGCCCACCGGCGCATCCAGCGAGACGACCTGCGCGCGCCCGCCGCGTTTCTGCGCGTGGGCCTTGTCCCATTCATTGGCCAGGAAATGCTTCAGCGCCCCGAGCAGGAACGAGCGGAACCGCCCGCGCTCGCGGTCAGCCGCGTCGAGCCAGCGCTTTTCCAGGAGGCGGGTGAAGAAGGCCTGGGTCAGGTCCTCGGCCTCGGCGGGCGCATGACCGGCGCGGCGCACATGCGCGTAGAGCGGGAACCAGTAGGCCCGACAAAGCTCCTCGAGCGCCCGGCTGGCCTGCGGCGAATCCTGCGCCTGTGCGGACAACACCACCGACCAGCGCGTGGTGACGAAGACCGGCGAGGGCGATGGCGTCGGCGCGTCGTCCCCGGTGTCGGCGGAATCATTTCGGGCGTCGCTGGTCATGCCGGGTTGGGATTCGGTTTGCCCACAAGATAGACCGGCGCTGCCAAATGGCGAGGCCGCGTTGAAGCGGAGCGGTTGGAAACGGGCCGGCTTGCCGCCGCCGGTCCTATCCCAACGGCTGCTTCTCCACCAGCACCGAGCCGAAGCGCCACGGCGGCCAGCCAGTTCGTGGCTCTCGCGTTCGGGCATAAGCCAGACCCACCAGGAAAGCCGTTAGTGCTCGCGCATTGGCACGGGCCAGGAGCCGGCCAACAGTGCATCGTCCTGCGGGAAGACTCGAAGACTGTTGCCCAACAGCCCCCCGTCCTCTTATGACGCCACCACGGGTGAAAGGAACGGAATTCAGCGCACTGTCTTCTCCTCCGACTTTCGGGGTAACGCCCATGAATCGCGAAGACACTCATCCCCTGTGCGCTGGCAGCCGTGGCGAAGACGAGCAGTGCCATACGCCGGCTTGGCTCATCATCCTTTGGCACCGCTTTCGTTGTCGCCCCTCGACTGGCGTCGATAGGCGCCGGGGGTCTGGCGTAGTTCGCGCTTGAAGGCCACGTTCAGATACTCGGGGTGCGTGAAGCCGCAGCGTCCGGCAATCTCGGCAGTGGAAAGACCCGTCTCCCGAAGCAGGGACTGCGCGCGGCTGAGACGCGTGCGCAGGATTTCCTCGTGCGGCGGGCGGCCGAGGCACTTTTTGAAGCGCGCGTAAAACGACGTTTTGGAGATGCGCAGTGCTGTGAGCAGTCCTTCCACGCCCAAACCCTCGCAGGCGCGCTCCCGAATCAGGTCGCAGGCCCGCGCCACGAGTGGATCGTCCACGGCTGTGACCTCGGTGGAGCGGCGCGTCGCCACGCCGAGGGGCG
>CAZMOZ010000089.1:0-3901 GCA_964568145.1 uncultured Verrucomicrobiota bacterium | reverse complement strand
CCCACGAAATCGGCAACCCCCTCAACGCCCTCCACATCCACCTCCAGCTCATGGAACGGGCACTGCGCAAGCTCCGCGCCGTCGCCACCCCGGCCCGCGGTCCGGCCGCCGGCCGCCGCCGCGCCCGCCCGGAGCTGCCGCCGCCGCCTGCGGCGGACGAGATCGCGTCCTTCGCGACCAAGCTCGAGCAGTACCTCGCCGTTGCGAAAGGCGAGATTTCCCGGCTGGACTACATCGTGACGCAGTTCCTGCAGGCCATCCGCCCCAGCCCCCCGCAGTTTCAAACGGCCAACCTGAACGACGTCGTGCGCGCCACCGTGGACCTGCTCCGGCCCGAACTCGAAAACCGCGGCCTGCTCGTCGAGGAAAAGCTCGCCCCCGGCCTGCCGGCGACCGCATTCGACCCGGCGCAGCTCAAGCAGGCGCTGGTGAACCTCGTCAAAAACTCGATGCATGCCATGACCCGCAGCGGCGTGCTCACGCTCAGCACCGGCGAGGCGGCCGAAGGTGTCTGGGTGAGCGTGGCGGACACCGGCGGCGGCATCCCGCCCGAGCAGCTTCAGCGCATCGGCGAGCCGTTTTTCACCACCAAGAAAAAGGGCTCCGGCTTGGGCCTCATGATTGTGCGCCGCATCATCCGCGAGCACGGCGGCAGCATTGACATTGACAGCCACGTGGGTCGCGGCACCACCGTGCGCCTCTGGCTGCCCGTGCGGGAGCGCCGGCCCCGGCTGCTCAAGTCCGCCGAGATCCAGCCCGCGCCGCCCGCCGCCAAGTGAGACGCCGCGACCTCATCCCGTTGCTTCTGGACCAGCCGCGCACGCTCACGCAACTGGCCCGCGAGGTCCGCTCCACGCCACGCGACCTGGCGGACGACCTCGCGCACCTGCTGCGCAGCCAGGCGCACATGGAATTCACGGCCGAAATCACCCTGGCCCGCTGTCGGAAATGCGGCTTCACCTTCGGCCCGGACAAGCTGCTCAAGCCCGCGAAGTGTCCGCAGTGCCGCGGCACCTGGATCGCCGAGCCGCAGATCGCGCTGCGACGCCGAACCGCGGCCGCAGCGGGCGGCGGGTCGGCGGCTGGTGAGTTTGAGCCCGCGGATTCGCCGCCCTGGCTGACGCCGCTCGATCACACCGCCGACACCGGCATTATCGTGACCGCGCCCGACCTGCCCACGCTCTTCAGCCGCGCGGCCTGGGGGATGTTCAGCGTCATCACTGATCTGGCCGCCGTGCAGCCGGCGGCGGCGGAAACGGTGGAGGTCGAGGCGGACGATCTGCCGGGCTTGCTGGTGCGCTGGCTGTCCGAGCTGAACTTCCGCCACATCACCACCCACCGGCTTTACGCGCGGTTTACAGTCCAGGAACTGAGTGCGGCGCCCGGCCCGGCCGGCCGGCCCGCCACAGACGTGGCTGCACGCGCCCCAACCGGCGGGCCCGGGCGGCTGCGGGCCGAGGTCTTCGGCGAGCCGATCGTGCCCGGCCGGCACACCGTCTTCACCGAGATCAAGGCGGTGACCTTCCACGGCCTCGAACTCGCCGAGGTTGACGGCGGCTGGCGAGCGCAGATTATTTTTGACCTGTAGTTCGTGGTTTGTTGTTCGTTGCCGGCCGCGAAGCGGGTGTAATCGCGCAGCCTTTGCGACGAGCCATTCACCAGGAACCACGAACCAGGTACCACAAACCCGCCATGAAATTCCAGAAAATCGGCGACGCGCTCTACGAAATCCCGCGGGAAGGCGGCATGCGGGTGCCGGCGCGCATTTACGCCACGCCCGCCATGCTCGCCCAGATCACCGCCGACAAGGCGCCCGAGCAGGCCGCGAACGTCGCCCACCTGCCCGGCATCGTGACGGCCTCGCTCGCCATGCCGGACATCCACTGGGGCTACGGCTTCCCAATCGGCGGCGTGGCCGCGTTCGACGTGCGCGACGGCGTCATCTCGCCCGGCGGCGTGGGCTACGACATCAACTGCGGCGTGCGCCTGATGGCCTCCCAGCTCACCCGCGCGGAGGTCCTGCCCCGCTTGCGGAACCTGGTGAACCAGCTTTTCCGCGACGTGCCCACCGGCGTGGGCGCGGCCGGCGCGTTGAGCGTCCCGACCGACGAGTTGAAGCGCGTAGTCGCGCTGGGCGCGCGCTGGGCCTTCGAGCGCGGCATGGGCACGGAGGCCGACCTCGAATTCATCGAGGAGCACGGCTGCATCGCCGGCGCGGACCCGGCGAAGGTTTCCGAGCGCGCCTGGCAGCGCGGCCGCGAGCAGCTCGGCACGCTGGGCAGCGGCAACCACTTCCTCGAGGTCGGTTACGTCGAGGAAACCTACGACGAGCGCGCGGCCCAGGTGCTGGGACTGTTCCCGGACCAGGTCACGGTGATCATCCACTGCGGCTCGCGCGGCTTCGGCTACCAGGTGTGCGAGGACTACCTCGCGGTGATGGACCGCGCGGTGCGCAAGTACGGCATCGAGCTGCCCGACCGCCAGCTTGCCTGCGCGCCGATCGAGTCCGAGGAAGGCCAGTCCTACCTCGGCGCGATGCATTGCGCGATCAACTACGCCTTCGCCAACCGCCAGGTGATCGCCCACCACGCGCGGCGGGCCTTCGCGCACGCGCTCAAGCTCACCTTTACCGAGATCGGCCTGCGCACGGTCTATGAAGTCGCGCACAACATCGCCAAGTTCGAGGTCCACCGGGTCGCGGGCGGCGAGCTCAAGCTGTGCGTCCACCGCAAGGGCGCCACGCGGGCCTTCGCGCCCGGCTGCCGCGAGGTGCCCGGCGCGTACCGGGACATCGGCCAGCCGGTGCTCATCCCCGGCGACATGGGCCGCTACTCGTACGTGCTCACCGGTACGGAGCGGGCGATGGCGGAGACGTTCGGCAGCACCTGCCACGGCGCCGGCCGGGCGATGAGCCGCGTGAAGGCCATGAAGGCCGCCCAGGGCCGGGACATCGTGGCCGAGATGGAGCGCCGGGGCATCGTGGTCCGCGGTCAGAGCCGGCGCACCGTGGACGAGGAGATCAGCGAGGCCTACAAGGACGTGGCCAGCGTGGTGGACGCCTGCCAGCTCGCGGGCATCTCGAACAAGGTGGCCCGACTCCGGCCCATCGGGTGCATCAAGGGGTAGGCGCGGCGCATGTGCTTGGGGGTGAAGAACTCCGTCCGACGGCCTGCTGGCAGGATGAATCCTAGTTGGAGCGGCACCCAACTGCCGAACGCCAGCTCCCACACCACGCCCGGACCCGCCAGCACTCAACACCGCGCGCCGTTCCTCGTCGGCGAGACGCTTGAACTCGCCGGACAACCGCAGTTGCAGCGGCTGGCGCAGTTCGTTGAACCGCATCAGCACCCGGCCTTCATCCTTGAGGCGTATGATCTGCTCCTTGAGCCGCTTGAAGAGCCCCTTCGTGGTGCGGCAGGGAATCTCGTCCCAATTGATGCCGGCGAGGATAGCCTGCTTGAGTTCCTCGCAGCCGAGGTCCTAATGGAACGGCCAACTCCACAGGGCTGAAAGCCCGAAAGAAAACAGCCCAGGGCAAAGCGAGTCTGCGAGCGACGCCCTGGGTCAACCGTTCAAAAAATTCCAAGCCCTGAAGGGGCGCAAGAACCTGCTTTGCCAGAATTCAAAGCGCGGTATCATTGGCCAATGAGAAGATGCCCGTTCTGCCCGAACACCGCAGACAGCCATGAGCATGTCCTGCCTCAATGACTGCATCGCCGCTTTTCCTCAGAGCGTGTACGAGAAAGCTTGACTTGGACGTAAATGACCCATTCGGCGCGGTGAGACGCTTGGTGTGCGTACTACCCAGTATCCCAGCGACCTCACCGACGCCGAATGGAAACTCCTGCGCCGACTCTTGCCTCCCCGCCCCACACGCGGACGCCCGCCGACCGGGCGGCGC
>CAZMOZ010000088.1:0-4039 GCA_964568145.1 uncultured Verrucomicrobiota bacterium | reverse complement strand
GGCATCATCAGCGAAGTCGGCCGCAACACCTTCGAGAACGCCCACACCGTCGCGACCCGCAACGTTGTGGCCGCCGCCCAGGCGGTCGGCGTTTCACGATACGTCCACATGAGCGCGCTGGGCACGCGGCCCAACGCCGCTTCGCGCTATCACCAGACCAAGTGGGCGGCCGAGGAAATCGTCCGCGCCAGCGGGCTGGCCTGGACCCTCTTCCGCCCGTCGCTGATCCACGGTCCGGGCGATCACTTCACCCGGCTGTTCGCCGCGCTGGCGCGCTGGTCCCCTGCCCTGCCGGTCATGGGCGACGGGCAGGGATTGCTTCAGCCGGTCGCGGTCGAGGCGGTGGCGCTGGCGTTCGCGCGGGCCCTGACCGAACCGGCGGCGGTGGGACGCGTCTTCGATCTGTGCGGTCCCGAGCGACTGAGCTTCAACCAGGTGTTGGACGCCATTCTCGCGGTCACGGACCGGCGGCGGCTGAAGCTTCACGTGCCGCTGCCGCTGGCGCGCCTGCAGGCGCGCTTCCTCGAAGGGATTTTTCCGCGCCTGCTGGGACGCGCGGCGCCGTTGAACCGCGACCAGTTGCTGATGTTGCAGGAAGACAACGTCGGCGACCCGCGGCCGGCCAACGAACTGTTCCGGCTGCCGGTCGAGTCGTTCCGCGACGGCCTGGCCCGGTGCTTGAAGCGGGGTTGACCGGCCGTGCTCAGCCCGGCGGCCAGCCCATGGCCCGGCCGCCCAGCAAGTGGATGTGCAGATGCGGCACGGACTCGCCGCCGTCCGGGCCGCTGTTGATCACCAGCCGGTAGCCGTTGGGCAGGCCCAGCTTCTTCGCGACTTCGGCGGCCTTCAGCAGCAGATGCCCGAGCAGCGCGTGATCCGCCGGCGTCGCCTCGGCCAGGCGCGGGATGGGCTTGCGCGGCACGATCAGCACGTGCGTGGGGGCTTGGGGATTGATGTCGCGGAAGGCCACGACGCGCTCGTCCTCGAACACAATGTTGGCCGGAACTTCCTTCGCGCAGATGCGCTCGAAAATGGTCTTGCTCATGGTGCGGTTGGAAGCTCCCGCCCGCCCCGGCGCTGGTCAAGCGCGTTCCCGGCGCGAAAACCCGCCGTGGCGCATCTCACTTTTGTACAGGTCCGGCCTTGACGGGGTGGGGCGAGACTCCGTCGAGCCCTGGCCGTTCGGAGCTGCAGTCGTCGGATTGCGCGGTGTCCCTGCGAGTGGTCCGGAGTGGCCCAGGCGAGGTCGCTTGGGCCACTCCGGACCGCTCACTGCCGGCAAGGAATTGAGATGCGCCCACTCCGCCGCCCGTGCCAGGGGCGAACGACCTTTGTCCCACAATGGACAGCGGCCGTTCGCAGGTCTGCGTGAGCCAGGCGGGTGGGCCGCTGCTCAGAACTGAAACACCACCTGGGCGTACACCCAATCCGCATCGCTGGCGCCGTGGGTGGGCGCCGCGAGCGACTGGCGGACGTAGTCGCCCACGAAGAAATGTCCGTAGCCGGCCTGGACGCTGAGCCACGGCTTCGGCGCGTACACGGCCACGAAATCAATTTCCGAGCCCACGTGGCTGTCATAGCGGGGATTGCGGTCGTAGCCGGTGCCGGAACCGGGCACGGCGCCCCGGCGCGGCGCGGCGCTCACGGCGTAAAAGTAATCGGCCGTGTCCGCCAGCCAGAACATGTGGTAGTCCACCGACAGCGTCAGTCCCTTGGCGGGCTTGAGCGACACCGTCAGCCGCGGGCTGTGCAGGTTCTGCCACGAGAAGAAATCCATGTACCCGTAGAACTTGTGGTTTGTGGGAAACAGGTTCTCGAACGTCTCGTGCCGGCCGTCGGCGGGATCGCTGTCGCCGCTGCCGAAGTTGTACTCGAGCGCGACGCGCGGCGTCATCGGGCATTCCTTGAACGTATAACCGCCGCCGGCCGTGACGGCGAACGCCTCGTGGTCGAGCGACGCGCCGGCCGCGCTTTCCTTGAAGCGCCCAAACTGCCCGGCCGCCTCCACCGTGTAGTCCCAGCCCTTGAGTTCGCCCGGCAGCGACTTGAACCGCGCGCCCACGGTGTAGATGTCCCGCGGCGTCGCCAGGCCGATCAGCGGATCGTCCACGGCCGCGGGCGAGCCGGCGCCGACGGTGCGCGCCAGGAAGTAAAACTGCGTCTCCTGCTTGGGGCACAACGCGCGTGTCGAGGCGTACACGCCGGAGAACCAGTCGTAGTCGTTGGCGACGTTGAACACCTCGTCCACCGGCACGACCAGCCGGCCCACGAAGGCGTCCACCCAGAGCGTGTCGTTCTGGAAGCGCACCTTCGCGGCGTCGAACACGCGGCCGATGTTGTTCCAGTCAAAGGCGCCCACCACGCGCTCGTCGCCGTAGCTCAATTCCTGGCGGCCCACCCTGGCGGTGAGCGGAAACGCCTTCGCGTTGCCCAGCGAGACGTAGCCCTGGTGCAGGTCAATCCGGTCGTTTTCCGGCTCCGGCTCCCGCCGGTCGTTCACGGACAGGCTGTCGCGGCCCTCGGCGTACACGCTCACCCAGTCCACCGGCGTGTAACCGAGATGGAACTTGGTGCGGAACAGCCAGTACGTGTTGCCGGTGGGAACGCCCTTCTCCCGGAAGTCCACCGCCCCCGGCTCGCCCGGAATGGCGAAGTGCTCCTTGTGCTCGAACCGCGGGCGGAACTGCCCGCCAAAGTCAAAGGCCTCGAACGGCTCCGATTGCGCGCGCAGCCAGTCGTTGGCCAGGCCGGCGCCGGGCTTGGCGGGCGCGGCGGGCGGGGGCGCCGGCGTCTGCGCGTAAACCGCCGCCGACGCGGCGAGGACCACGGCGCTGGCGAGGAAAGTCGGGTGGGTGTTCATCGTGGGCACGTTGTTTTGTGGCTGTGGTGTCAGGATTCCTGCTCGGAAACCGGGTGACTTTTAGCAGGCATGGCGGCCGCGGGCTTTGACAGACATCAAGGCCGGCCAGCGGCGGCAAGCCGCAGGCGCGCGTCGGCTTACTCGCCCAGATGCCTGCGCAACAAAGCGGTCAACCGCGCTGGCGCATGCACCGTGAGCACGCGACCGCGCCCGGTGACGAGGCCCTGCTCGCGGAACTTGGCCAGCGTGCGCGAAAACGTCTCGCTCACCGTTCCCAGTTCCGCCGCCAGCACGCGCTTGGTCATGGTCAGTTCGATGTCCACCGGCTGGGTGCTGGCGGGGTCGGGACACCGCTTCACCAGCCAGTTCGCCAGGCGGGTCTCGACATCCTTGAGCGTCAGGTCGTCCAGCAGCCCGACCAGCACGCGGAGATGCTGGCTCATGGAGCCCAACATGCGCAGCGCCAGTTCCGGCTGTCGCCGCAGCAGGGCGATGAAGTCCTGCTTTTGCACCAGCAGCACCTGGCTGGGCTCGATGGCCCGGGCGTTCGCCGGGTAACCGGTCTCCGTCGCCAGCGTCGCCTCGGCGAAGGATTCGCCCGCGCGGAACACGTGAATGACCTGCTCCTTGCCCGAGGCGCCCACGCGGTGGACGTTGATGGCTCCCTGCTGGACCACGTAAAACCCGCGCGCCGGATCGCCTTCCCGGAAGAGGTAATCGCCCTTGGCCAGCGGCTTGGGCACGGTGATGGCCGCCACGTTCTTCAAGTCCGCCGGCGGCAGGCCGGCGAACAACTGGCACGCGCGCAGCGTACTGATGATGGCGGCCTGCTTGAGTTCGCTGAGCTGGGAAGGGGTCATGGCTGAAGTTACGGGGTCTCGCGCCAGAAGGTCACCGTCCAGTTCCCGCCGCCGGTGCTGCGCACCGCGCACTGAAAGCCTTCGCTGCCCAGCTTCTCGATCAGCGGCGACGGCAGGAACGGCGCGATCACCTCGAGCCGCTCGCCGGGGCGCAAGGCGTCCACGGCGGGGCGGATGACCTCCAGCGGATGCCGCCCCGCCGCGAGCAGCGGGCGCACATCCACGGACCGGCATTTGGCGGCGCGCATGGGCTTGTACTGTTTCGGCCGGCGAGACCGGGGTGACTGTTGCGGGCTGCTCTTTTGCACAGGCGCGCGCG
>CAZMOZ010000087.1:0-4215 GCA_964568145.1 uncultured Verrucomicrobiota bacterium | reverse complement strand
GTTCCTCCGCGACCAGGCCGCGCTGGCCCAAACCCACGGCACGCTGGCCGAGGCGTTCGATTTCTCCGCAGAAGCCCTCACCCGCGCCGAACAGTATGCGGGGAAGAGGCCGGTCAAGCCCGACGCACTGCGGGCGCTGGCTGCTGCGCTGGGCCAAGGGGCGGATGCGCTCGTTTTGCGCGGCCAGCCGGGCGACGCGGCGGCGGCCCTGGGCCATTACCAGCGCAACCTGCAACTCCGCGAAGCCTTGCTCCGGGCCAATCCCCGCTCGGCGCAGGCCGCCCGCGACGTGGTAGTGTCGCACTTCAAGTTTTTCCAGTTCCACCAGCGGCAGGGCGACGAGCAGGCGGCGAGGTGCAGTCTGGCGGCCGGTTTCGCCATTCTCGATTCCTTCGCCTGGGAAGGCCGCCCGATGGACGCCCAAATGCGTGAGCCTCACGCCCAATTGAAACCGCTGTTCACGCTCGAATGACGCCCGGAACCCGCGAAGCTTTTGGAGCGCGCCAGTCCCCTGACGCTCTGGCCTGTGCCGCCCGGTGCCGAAAAATCGGCAGCGGACCGCCGCACTCCCGGACGCCGCCCCGCCGCCGCCGCCGACCCAGTTTCCATAGACGATACCATGAACACCTCCCCGCCCGTTTCCCCGGATGCCGCGCCCGCGCACGCGTTGTGGGTGCAGCTCGCCACGCGCATCACCACCCAGCCGTTGCATTACCGCTCCGGCGAGGAGGAGACCGCGGCGGCGAGCGTCGCCTCGCTCTTCGCCAGGGTGCGCGAGCTGCTGGAGAAGCATCCGCATGCGGCGCAGTTCCGCGCGCTGGCCACCAGCCTGCTCAACGACACCCTCCGCGCCCACACCGCCCGCTGGCACGGCTGGCTGACCGAGGACAAGGAGCGCCGCGGCGCCGACGGCAAGCCGGTGCTGCGCTTCCGCGACGAGCGGGTGCGGCGGCTCTTCCGGCAGGAGTTGCGGGAGCTGCAGCCCCGGTTGATCGCCGTGCAGAACCGCCTCGCCGAGATGGCCGGCATCACGGAGAAACCCGTCCCGCCACGGCCGGCCGAAGCGGACTTGGGCGCAAGCCTGCGCGCGGGCATTCAGGAGCAGGTGCAGATCAACACCCGGGCCCCGGCAGGCGTCCAACTCGCGACCCCGGACGAAATCAATGCGACCGAGCAGGCCGACCTGCTCCGCCGGCGCATCGCCCTCGAAACGCTTCACCCCGACGACCAGCCGCGCGCCGCCGCGGAACTGGACGCGGCCAGCAAACCGTCGGACAAGGCGGACGCCCGCGTGGACTGCCAGGTGCATGACGTCGCCGGCCTGGCCTTCTCCGGCGGCGGCATCCGGTCGGCGACGTTCTGCCTGGGCGTGGCGCAAGCGCTCGCGCGGCGCGGGCTGCTGCCGCAGTTCGATTACCTGTCCACGGTTTCGGGCGGCGGCTATTTTGGCAGCTTCCTGAGCTGCGCGCTGGGCACGCGCCAGCCCGGCGACAAGGCCCCGACCACGAAGACGTCCGCGGAGGTCAAGCTTGAGGACGTGTTTCAGCGCCAGCAGGGCATCGAGTCCGGCCTGCTGCGGCACCTGCGTAACCACAGCAAGTATCTCCTGCACGGCGGCTTTCTGGGCAGGATGCGCATCCTGGGGCTGATGCTCAGCGGCGTGCTCTGGAACCTGATGATCATGCTGCCGCTCCCGCTGTTCGCCGCGTTGCTGGCGTACCTGGCCGGTCCGTGGCTGTGGGGCGACGCCATCAGCGCCAACGGCCCGGCGTTGCCGGCCTTGCGGGGCTCGCCTGCCGGCCAGGCTTTGCTGGGGCTGGCCGTGGTGTTCGGCGCGGCGTGGATCGCGCTGCCGGGCGTTCAACTGGTCACGCACGGCCGGCCGCCCAAGTCCGCCGGCGCGATCTTCCGCGGCTTGTGGGAGAACCTCGCGCTCGGGTTGGGGCTGTTGACGGCCGCGGCCGGCGTGCTGTTTCTGACGCCGGCGCTCTTTCACGGCCATGAAGCGCTGCGGACCTGGCTGGCGGGCTGGCAGGCGGGCGGCGTCAAACTCGAAGCCGTGGCCGGGCTCCTGCCGGCGTCGCTGACCGGCGTCGCGGGCGCGGCGCTGGCCGCCCTCGGCGCCTGGCTGGCGCCACACTGGCCCCGGCTGCGGACGCTGGTGGTGCGGCTGTTCATTCTCACCGGGCCGTTGCTGCTGCTGTTCGTGTTCCTGCTGGTCGGGAACCGCCTCGGCCTGGCGCGCGGCGAGGCCGCGCGCTGGGAGGCGCCGACGGTACTGTGGGTCGCGCTCGGCCTGGCCGTGTGGGACTGGCTGTTCGTGAACATCAACACGCTGGCCCCGCACCGCTATTACCGCAACCGGCTGTGCGAATGCTACCTGGCCCGGCGCATCCCCGAGGCGGAAGGCCGCAAGAAGGCGCTGGTCCGCGCGCTGGCTGGCGAGCGGGTGACGGGCCGCACGGAAATCCTCAAGCAGGTGAAGCTCTCCGACCTGGGCGCGGACCTGACCGCGCCGTACCACCTGGTCAACATGACGATCAACGCCCCAACCAGCCGCGAGAAAAACCTGCGCGGCCGGGGCGGCGACTTCTTCCTGGCCAGCCGGGAGTTCTACGGCTCGCCGCTCACGGGGTACGCGCGCACGGCGGAATTGGAGCAGGCGGACCCGCACTTCGACCTCGGCACGGCCATGGCCGTGTCCGGCGCCGCGGCGTCCCCCGTCATGGGGTGGCGCACCCTGCCGCACTTCCGGTTCTTGATGACGCTGTTCAACGTGCGGCTGGGCTACTGGCTGCGCCATCCCGGCCGGCCGGTCCGCCACCGGCTGCTCGAAGGCGCCGGGCCGTGGTACTTCTTCCGGGAAATGCTGGGACGCATGGACGAGCGCAGTCGCTACGTGTACCTCTCCGACGGCGGCCACATCGAGAACCTCGGCGCGTACGAGCTGCTCCGGCGCCGCTGCAAGTTCATCGTCTGCGTGGACGGCAGCCAGGAGCGGGGCATGGAATGCTCCGACCTGGTCCGGCTGCAACGCTACGCGGAGATTGACCTGGGCGTGCGCCTGCACTTCGACACCGCCGACCTGCAGATCGGCCCCAACGGCCTGAGCCGCGCGCACGCCATCCTGGTGAAGATTGACTACGCGCCCATCCTCCCTGGCCACGAAGAAAGGGCGGCGGACGCCACACCCGCTCGGCGCAAGGAACCCACGTGTTGCAGCGATCAACTGGGCTGGATGCTCTACGTGAAGCTGGCCATGACCGGCGTCGAGCCGGCCTACGTGCAGGATTACCGGCGCGAGAATCCGGACTTCCCGCACCAGACCACCGGCGACCAGATTTACGAGGAGGAACAGTTCGAGGCGTACCGGGCGCTGGGCGAATGCGCCATGGACGGCATGTTCCGCGAGGAACTCACCGGGCCGCGGGCGCCGCGGAACGTGCGGGAGTGGTTCCAGTGCCTCGCCGACAATCTGCTGCCCGATAACGACGACGCCTTCCGCCACGCCAGCCCGCCGCCATGACGGCCTGTCTGGCCGCAAAGCGGCGCGGACGGCGCAAGAGCGGCAGTTCAGCGCGCGCGGATGAGTCGCTTCCCCCTCCCTGCGGGAGAGGGTCAGGGCGAGGAACGCGAGGGAGTGGGCGAAAACCGGTAAGGCTTCCCCCTCCCTGCGGGAGAGGGTCAGGGCGAGGGGAAACAGGGCTTGACTTGTCCGCACGGGACCGAGGCAGGAAAGACGGGGGCTGAACACGAAAACCAGACTTGCCTGTAGCGCCGGATTCCCATCCGGCTCAACGTCGAGTTTCGGGTTGAACGATTCGAAGAATGGCGCTGCCTGGAAAGCTCAGCGTCGCCTTGCCCCTCACCCCCGGCCCCTCCCTGCGGGAGAGGGGGAAGCGTTCTGCCTCCCCGGTGAATGCCTGTGGCGGGACTGGCGGGACACGCTTCCTTGCAAACGCAGCTTTGGCAGCGGCATGGCCGCGCTGGGGCATCCGGAATTCCTCGCGCTGAACCCGAAATCTGAAGTTGGCCCTAGCGCAGCGCGTCCCGCCTGCCCAACTTCGGTTTTCGGGTTCACCCATACCGGTCATTCCGCCTCGGGCAACAATCTTTTGGGCGCAAATCGCACCCGCTTTCCGGCCGCCTTCCGGTTGACTTCCCCTGCCGCCGGCGATAAACGTACGCCGCCGGTTGGCGCGTTCGTCTATCGGC
>CAZMOZ010000086.1:0-4347 GCA_964568145.1 uncultured Verrucomicrobiota bacterium | reverse complement strand
CCGGGCAAATGTCCCCTTGCCTGCCCTGGGACCTTGGCCTAGCCTTGGCTTCACGTGAGCCGGAAGAAATCGCCGCCCAACTGTGAAGTGACGCACCGCCCGCGCCCGGACTGCTGTCCGTTGAGCCAGGTCCGCGCGGGCACCTCGGTGCGCATCAAGCAGTTGCTGGCGTCGCCGGACCTCTGCCAGCGGCTGCGCGAACTGGGGCTTTGCGAGGAGCAGCGCATCAAGCTCCTGTTGCAGGACCGCAGCGTGGTCTGCCAGGTCTGCAATGTGCGCTTGGGCCTCAGCGGCCAACTGGCCGATTCCATCTGGGTCGAGCCCCTGCACCCCCAGCCGCTCGAGCCCCAGCCCGCCTGAGCCATGTCCGCCGTCTCCCAGCCGCTGACCTCCCTCGCGGCCGGGCAGGCCGGAGTCGTGGCGGACCTTGCCCTGCCCGCCGACGTGCGCGCCCGCCTGCTCGAGCTGGGCCTGACGCCCGGCACCACCGTCCAGCTCGTGCGCTACGCCCCGTTGGGCGACCCGGTGGAAATCAAGCTCCGGGGATCAAACTTGAGCCTCCGCCGCCACGAAGCGGAGCAAATCCAGGTCCGGCTGCCCGTCTGACCCGCGCTTCCCGCCCGTCCCATGCCGAACCGTCCGCCGAGCTTGCATCGCCCGACGCGCGCCACCGGTTGCCCCCGAGACATCGGTGCGGGGAACATACATGCCCCAGGTTGTGGCTGGACGCGTGCGCTCCACTTGCCGCGCCGTCTTTCGGGGTCAAACTGGAGGCCGTTGTCCTGATGCCCGCGTCCGCGACCAGTCCGGTGACTTCGGCATCCACGGCGGCCAAGCGCGCCGGGCCGTTCCTGGTGGTGCTCACCGGGAATCCCAATTGCGGCAAGACCACGCTGTTCAACGCCTTGACCGGCCTGCGCGCGAAGGTGGGCAATTACGCCGGCGTCACCGTTGAGCGCAAGGAAGGTCCGCTGTTGGGCGCGCCGGCGGGCGGCCCCGTCACCGTGCTCGACCTGCCGGGCACGTACAGCCTGAGCCCGCAATCGCTCGACGAACAGGTCGCGCGCGATGTCCTGCTGGCCCGCCTCGAAGAGGTGGCGACGCCTGATCTGGTGGTCGTGGTCGTGGACGCCTCGAATCTCGAGCGCAACCTGTATTACGCCACGCAGGTGCTCGAACTGGGCTACCCCACGCTGATCGCGTTGAACATGGTGGACGTGGCGCGCGACAACGGCCTGCGCGTGGACACCGTCAAACTCGAGCAGGCGCTGGGCGTCCCGGTGTATCCCCTGGTGGCCAGCACGCGCGAAGGCGTGCCCGCGTTGCGCGCCGAGATCCTGCGCCACCGCCAGCAACCGGCCGCCGACGAAACCGCCCCGCGCCTCGACTCGCTGCCCGTCGCCATGGAGCGCGAAGTGGCGGCGTTGAGCGACGTCCAGTTCAACGCCGCGCCGCCGTCCCGCGCCCGGGCCGAGGCGTTGCTCCTGTTGACCGATGAGCGGAACCTGCCGGAAAACGCCCGGCACCATCGCCCCGGCACGGAGCCGGCCGTGCTTGCCGCGCGGCAACGGCTCGAGGCGGCCGGCCTGGACTGGCGCACCGCGGCGATCGAGGCCCGTTACGAGCACGCCCGCGCCATTCACGACGCCGCCGTCACGGCCGGTCCCGCCAGCACCGAGACGGCGAGCGACCGGCTGGACCGGCTGTTCACGCACAAGGTCTGGGGCACGGCGGTCTTCCTGGCCCTGATGGTGCTGATGTTCCAGAGCATCTTCACGTTCGCCCAGGTGCCGATGGACCTGCTCGAAGGCGGGGTTGGCTGGATCGGCCGGCAGGTGGGCGCGCTGATCCCGCCCGGCGACCTTCGCAGTCTGCTGGTGGACGGCGTGATCGCCGGCGTGGGCGCGGTGGTGGTGTTCCTGCCGCAAATCTGCCTGCTGTTCCTGTTCATCGGGCTGCTCGAAGACACCGGCTACATGGCGCGGGCGGCGTTTCTCATGGACCGGCTGATGAGCAAGGTGGGCCTGCACGGCAAGAGCTTCATCCCGCTGCTGGGCTCCTTCGCGTGCGCCATCCCCGGCATCATGGCCACGCGCACGATCGAGCACCCGAAAGACCGGCTGGTCACGATCCTGGTCGCGCCCTTGATGAGCTGTTCGGCGCGGCTGCCGGTGTACACACTCCTGATCGCGGCCTGCATCCCGGACCAGTCCGTGCTGGGACCGTTCCGCCTGCCGGGGCTGACCATGTTGGGGCTGTACCTGCTGGGCATCCTGCTGGCGCTGGGCATGGCCTGGGTGTTCAAGAAGACGCTGCTGCGCGGGCACACGCCGCTGCTCATCCTGGAACTGCCGCCCTACAAGCGGCCCACCGCCGGCGTGCTGCTGCGGCACATGTGGGAGCGGGCGAAGCTGTTTCTGCGCAAGGCGGGCACAGTCATCCTCGGCTTCAACATCCTCCTGTGGTTCCTGGCCACCTACCCCCGTCACAACGAAATCGAGTCGAAACTGGCCTCGCCGATCCAGGCCCTGGAGACCCGGCTCGCGGCCGAAACCTCGCCGCCCGCCGCTGAGGCATTGCACGCCGAACTTGCCGCCCTCGAAACGACGCTCGCCAGCGAGCGTCTCCGCCACAGCTTCGCCGGCTGGCTCGGCCACGCGGTCGAGCCGCTGCTCAAGCCGCTGGGGTTCGACTGGCAGATCGGCATCGGCATCGTCAGTTCGTTCGCCGCGCGCGAGGTCTTCGTCAGCACCATGTCCGTCGTGTACAGCGTCAGCAGCGGCGGCGACCCGGACGCCGAGATCCGCGCGCTGGCGTCAGTCTTGAAGGAACAGCGCCGGCCGGACGGCTCGCCCATCTACACTCCGCTCACCGGCCTGACGCTGCTGGTGTTCTACGTGGTGGCGCTGCAATGCGTGAGCACCGTGGCCATCGTGCGGCGCGAGACCAACTCCTGGAAATGGCCGGTCTTCCAGTGGCTTTACCTGGGCGCGCTGGCGTGGGTGCTGGCTTATCTCACCCGCTGGGGCGGCCGGTTGCTGGGCTTCGAGTGATCCCCGGCTGGCCGGGCCGTGAAGCACGACCCCGCTTCGGACTTCGGATTTCCGATTTCGGATTTCGAAGGAGCGGTGGCCCGTCATCCGTTATCTGGCATCCGGCGTAGCGCGCCAAAAGTAACTGTTACCGGGAGGCGGGACGGAGGGGGCTTCGTGGCGCCAAAAGTCCTGTTACCCAAGTCCCCACATGGAACCGAAGGAAGCCAGGAGGTGTCGCCACTCGTCCTGGCCTCCCTCGTCGCGTGGGTGGGGGGCGTTTCTCTCACGGATTTACAGGGCCTCTTCAAGTCGTGAGCTGACGCTACGCCACAATCGCTGCGCCGCTCCACCTCGCGCGCCAGTGGAAACGGATTGAGCCGCGCGGGTTCGGCCCGCAGCCGGGCTGGGGTGGCCGGCAAGGGCCCGCGTTCCAATAGCGGTGGCTCGCCACTGGGTTTCGTCCCCGCCGTGTACCAGCTCCCTTGGATGGAGGAAATCTGGTGGTTCGCTGTTGGCGGCGAGCTGCCACCAACCCACACGCCAACCGCGTGCGCTCCCCGTTGCGCGGGCGCAGCACGTCGCAGCGTTCTCGCGCCGCGCAGGTAGGGTGCCGCTGCGCTGGCGCCGACACCGGGCCGCGCCGCAGCGCGGCCTGCTGTGCCCAGTGGATGCCCCGATGCGCCAGGTCCACTCGCCGGTGGTGCTGCTGTTACGCGGCGCTCAGAACTGAAGGCCGAAGGCCCGGTTCCAAACCAGGGTCCACCTGGTATCTTGATGAGCCTTTGGCCCGGAGAGCCGGCGTGTCGCCGGGCCGTTGGCCCGATGAACGAGGCAAGATTGCGGCCCGGCTGCAAATGGGGACGGGAGCGAGCTTGCCGAACCTGCTGTCGGCCCAGCGGCGGGGGAGAGTGCAGTGCCAATATGTGGAACTGACCCCTTATGATGACCAGGCTACTCCTAGTTGCGCTGGGGGCGGCCAAGGCGCGCGCGCAGACCGCCCGCTGTACGGCCCATCTGCGCCAGTTTGCCCTGGCCCTGCCCTTGTACGCGCCGACCACGCGGACCGGCTCCCGCCCAACGCCGACGGCCGCCAGGAGGCCCTGGGGGCCAAGTGGGTCGAGGGCTGGCCGGCCCTGCCCGACGGGGGGCATGGCAACGTTTTGCCCTCAAGCAAGATGGGAAGAAAACGCCGCCAGCGGTGGCAGGGCAAAAAATTTTCAAAAATCCCCTTGACGCGATGTTCTGGATAAGCAATTTTTCGCCCGTTCGCCCGTTCGCCCGTTCGCCCGTTCGCCCGTTCGCCCGTTCGCCC
>CAZMOZ010000085.1:0-5205 GCA_964568145.1 uncultured Verrucomicrobiota bacterium | reverse complement strand
TCTCCTCCTTCAACCCGCCTCCGGCTGAACTTCAACTGCGGAATCTAGGGTCAGGCAAATCAAATACGTCCCCCTCCTGCTCGCGGCTTGCGCCGCCTTGGGCGTGCTCGTCTTCAGCCTGGCCCGGCGCCCTGCGCCCAGACCCGCGTCCGCCTCTCCAAGCGCGACGCCCGCCGTGGCCCGACTCCAACTGCCCGCGCCGCGGCTGGGCCGCGCCGCGCGGCCGGCCGGAGTTCCGCCGGAGGAACTGACGCAGACAAACGCGGCAAGTCGCCTGCTGGAGCGAATGAAGGATGACAATTGGTCGCGCCTCGACCCCGACCAGGTGGAGCCGTTCCTGACCCAACGCAAACGCAGCGCGGAAGCCCTGCTTGCCGCCGCGCAGGCCACCGGCGACAAGGCGTATCTGCGCGAGGCCATGGAGAAATTCCCGAACGACCCGCGCGTGGCCTACGCGGCCTACTACCTGAGCGGTCCGTACGACAATCAGCAGCCGGCCGATACCGGGCGCCGCCAGTGGCTGGAGAGGTTCAAGGCCGCGGCGCCGGACAACGCGCTGCCGCATTACCTCGCGGCCCGCGACGACTTCAAGGCCGGCCGGACCGACGCGGCCGTGCGGGAACTCCTCGCCGCCGCCGGCAAGCCCATTCAGGACTACGCCCTCGCCGCCATCCTGAACCGCGAGGAGGCCTACCGCGCCGCGGGCATCCCGGAAGCCGAGGCCACGGTGTCGGCCTTCCTGGCGCAGCCGCTGCCGGAATTGACCGAACTCAAGCAACTGAGTTCGAATCTGGCTGACCTCGCCAACGCTTACCGGCAGGCCGGCGATCCGGCCTCAGCCGAGGCCGCGCTCCAGATTGCAGCGAATCTGGGCCGGGAACTCGACCGCTCCGGACCGTTTCTAATCAATGATCTTGTGGCCATCGCCATCGAAGCCAGCGCCCTCAAGGCCATGGACCCGAACCAGCCCGTCAGCAGCGACGGCCAGACGGCCCAGGGCCGGCTCGACGCGTTGCAGCAAAGCCGGGACGAGCTGAAAGCGACGGGCAAACAGGTCGGAGCTTTGTTGCCGACGCTGTCGGACTTGGAAGTCGTCAGCTACTTCGACCGCGTGAGGCTCTTCGGTGAATGGGAGGCGTCGCGGTGGCTGGTCAAGACCCGGAGCGGGCCTTGACCGCGGCGGGCGCGTCCGGCGGCTCAGCGCCCCAGAATCCACGCCACCGCCGCCGGCACGTCGTCCACGATGACCGCGCGGGCGAGTTGCGCCGCCGCGTCCCGCTCCACCGCCGCGCCGTAGCCGGTGCGCACCAGGATGCTCTGCTTCACGCCGGCGTTCCAGCCACACTCCAGATCCAGCAGCTTGTCGCCGATCATGTAGCTCCGCGCGAGATCGAGGCCGAACTCGTCGCGGGCGTCGAACAGGAACTGCGGCGAGGGTTTCCGGCCGCGGCTGGGCTGGTCCGGGGCCTCGGGCGCAAAGTAGATCTTCTCGAACCGGACGCCGTGCGGCGCCAGCACGTCGTGCAGGCGGGCGTTGACGCGGTGCATGTCGGCCTCCGTGTAATAGCCGCGGCCGATGCCGGACTGGTTGGTGACGATGAACAGCTTGAAGCCCGCGTCCCGCAAGCGGCGCAGCGCGGCCGGTACGCCGGGCAGCAGTTCCAGCCGGGCGGGGTCGCTCAGGTATTCCCGCTCGACGTTCAGGGTGCCGTCACGGTCCAGAAACACGGCGCGATGCACGCGGCCGAAAATCCGCCGCCCGCGTCGGGCTGGCAAGCGTGTCCCACGCCACTCACCGGCCGGAGCGATCGGCCGCGGGTTGAAACCGAAAACCGAAGTTGGGCAGGCGGGATGCACTGCACCACGGCCAACTTCGGTTTTCGGATTGAACCCCGAGCCAGCTCAGGGGCTCACCATCACCACCGCCCGCCGGCAGGCGAACAGGCTGGGCGCGCCGCGGTCCCGCACTTGCAGGATGACGTGGAGGGTTGCCGGTTGCTGGACCGCCGGCGCCACGAGGCTGGTGGTTTCACCGCCGGCGGCGCTGAGGTTCACCTCGCCGATGAACGTGCCCGCCTCGCGATAGATGAACCACGTGAAGGTGAAAGTGTCGCCGTCCGGGTCCTTCGAGCCGGCCGCGGAAAGCTTCACGATGTCGCCGGGCCGGGCGACGAGTTCGAGCACGCGCCGGGTGGTGTCGCCGTTGAGGACGGCAACGGGATTGTGGTTGGCCTTTTTGAAGTCGTCCGCCACGCACCAGTCCATGCGGGCGGCGAAGTCGTGCTGGAAGTGCTCGCGCCAGCGCCAGATGGTCGCGGGGTCGCTGGTGGTGGTCTGGCCGTTGTCGGCGGTGACGGTGTCACGGCTGTCGTGGTTGTTGGTCCAGATCGGGCGCGTTTCGCCGTAGGCTTGGTAAAGCGCGTAGCGGCCGCCCCAGCCGCCGTAGGCCGGGCTCTCGTGCCAGCCGAGGCCGTTGTGGATCAGGCCCAGGAACGACGGTGTGTCGCCTTCCATGATGTATTCCAGGCGCGGGTAGAGCGCGCCCAACGGGCCGTGGTTCCGGATGATGTTCTCCTCCAGCCACGGGTTGTCCACGAGGTGGAAGTGGTGGCCCGGCCCGTTCTTGTAGTGGCGGTCGCCGCTGATGCCGGTCCAGGTCGCGCGCCAGTATTCCTTCCAGTCCGAGCCGCTGGGGGAAACGATGTAAAACAGTCCCGGAAACTCCCGGCGCAGCCACGGCCCGGCGTCGTCCTGGTCCGAGATGGTGTACACGCGCAGCCGGGCCACGAGCCGCGCGAGGTCGTCCGGCGAACGCTCGCGCCGTGCGTCCTGGAGCGCCTGAGCCAGCGTGTTGACGCCGCCCCAAACGCTCACCCACAGCGGGCGTTCATCCACCCGCTCGGCGGCGGCGAGCAACAGGCGCGAGCCGGCACTGGCCTTGCCTTCGCCCACCGCCGCCAGGCCGTAGCCGGGCTGACCGGTCGCGGTGACAGCCCGCAACGCCTCCACAGCCGGAAAACCGGCGGCGTGTTTCAGGAGATTGGGACGGACCTGCGCGTACGCGTCAAGCTGGCGGTGGATCAGGTCCACGCGGGTGGTGTGGCGCAGCCAGGTGCTGGTGGTGGCGACTAGGCCCTCGACGTCGTACTCGTTCGCATAGACTAGAAACCGGACCATGGACTCCTCGTCGTCCGGCTCGTTCGAGATATCGGTGAGGACGAAGACGCGTTCCCGCGCCCAAGCCGGACCGGTCAGCAAAACCGCCAGCCACAGGACGGCGATCAATGTTGCGGTGTGTTTCATGGGCGGAGAGTAAAGCCGCCTCCGCTCAACAGACGAGCATTGAAGGCGGGAGCCACGGCGGGGCGCATCATATTTTTGTGTCGCTTCGACCGGGACGGGGTGGGGCGAGACTCCGTCAAGCCCTGCCTTTGGGGGCTGCGGCGTTGGGCCGAGGCCACCGCGGGCGGGTCGCCCGCGGCACGGCCCAGGCGAGGCCGCTTGGGCCACGGCAGTCCCGGCCCTTGCCGGCGGGGCGGCTACTTCGCGCCGATGGCCCACAGGTGTTTCTCCGTGCGGAGGAAAATCCGGCCCTGCGCGATGGCCGGGGTGGCCTGGAACTTTTCGCCCAGCGGATTTTTCGCCAGGACTTTGAATTCCGGGCCGGCCGCGATGACGGTGGTTTCGCCGTGGTCGGCGACGAAATAGACGCGGCCTTCCGCCGTCACGGGTGAGGCGGTGAAGCTCCCTTCCAGCCGCTCCTGCCAGACGATCTCACCCGTGGCGGCCACCAGGCACGTGGCCAGGCCGGCGTCGGTGACGGCGAACAGGTACGGGCGCACGAAGAGCATCGTGGGTACCTTGGGCATGCCTCGGCGCTGTTCCCAGGCGCGGTTGTTCGTGCCCAAGTCGCCCCGGCCGCCGAGCTTGAAGGCCTTGATGGACTCGCGCCCGCCCCAGCCGCCCGCCGTGAACACCAGCCCGTCGCCGAGCGCCGTGGACGGCACCTTGCCTTCGCCGATGACCTCGCTGGACCACAGCCGCTCGCCGGTCGCGAGGTCGAAACCCTGGACCACGTCGCCGGCCTCGCTGACCACCTGCTCGCGGCCGTCCGGGTCGGTCCAGAGGGCCGGGGTACCGTGGGAAATGCGCGAAAGCCCCCGCCGGCTCTTCCAGCGTTCGCGGCCGGTCCGCGCGTCGAGCGCCAGCACGTAAGCCTGATCCCACGGCTTCTGCCAGCCGAGGGTCTTGTCCTCGCCGTCGCTGCTGCCGTCGCGCGCCATGATGAGCAGCCCGCGATGCAGGATGGGCGAGGTGCCCAGCCCGTGCTGGCTGTAAAACGGGTAAGCGCGGTTGGTCCAGACCACCTCGCCCGCGAAGTCCAGCGCCACAAAGCTGCCGTCGAGGAAGCAGGCGTACACGCGCGCGCCGTCCGTGGCCGGCGTCGGCGTGGCGTGAGAGTTCCGGCCTTCCTTGCGCCGGGGCACCTGGGTGAACACTGCCTTGTCCCAGAGAATCCGGCCGGTCCGGCGATCCAGCGCCAGCACGCGGCAGGTCTCGCCGCCGTCGGTGGCGGCGGTGACGAACACGCGGTCGCCCCAGACGATGGGCGACGACCACCCTTCGCCGGGCAGGGGCGTCCTCCAGGCGATGTTTTCCGTGGCACTCCACTGCCAGGGAATGCCGGTCTCGGTCGAGTGGCCCTGACCGTTGGGACCGCGGAGCTGCGGCCAGTTTTCGGCGCGCAGCGCGGCGCCCAGCAGGAACGGGAAGGCGAGCCAAACAGTTTTCATGGGCGTGAATCTGGCAGCGTGCGTGAGCACCTCTTCATGGGAACAATTTCGGATCGGTCAGCACGCGGAAGAACTCCTCCCGGCAGGCTTGCAGGTCGGTGGCCGATTGGGGGATCACCAGCAGGTCGCCGCGCGCCGGGTCATCGACGGGCTTGAAGCGCGTGGCCGAGCCGTGAAATTCCATACGCCGCAAGACGACGTCCTTCCAGCATCCAGGTTGATACAACCACACCCCGGCCAGCGCCGAGTACTCGCGCTCGGGATCGAGAAAGCGCACTGCGAATCCATCCGGCCATCGCGTGGCAACGCCAGCGGGAAAGCCCAACACTTGCGAGACCGTTTCATGGTTTGGCGGCGTTTGATTCCAGAACCAGCACCCAGTCGGGGTCGCCGGCGCCGTTCAGGCCCGGCG
>CAZMOZ010000084.1:0-5470 GCA_964568145.1 uncultured Verrucomicrobiota bacterium | reverse complement strand
CGTGCCGGTCCATCGCGAAGGCGATCTTCAGCTTGGTGCCCACGCCGTCCACGCTTGAGACCAGTACGGGGCGGCGGTACTTGCGGGTGTCCAGGGCGAAGAGGCCGCCGAAACCGCCCACCCGGCCCAGCACCTCGCGGCGGTGCGTGGCGGCGAGCAGTTGGGGCAGGGTGGCCTTCACCCGGTTGCCCAGGTCAATGTCCACCCCGGCGGCGGAGTAGGCGGTTGGCTTCATGGCGGTCGCGGTTGCGCGGGCGGAATATCGCGGCGTCGGTGGAAAGCTGTCGAGGCTCTTCTGGCGCGGGTCGTGAGCACTGGTCGTGGCGTGTGCAAAAAAGCATTGACGCAGTCACTTTGCAACGCAAAGTCACCCCATGCAAAGCGACTGGGCGGCCGAGAACCTGCAGGTCATCCGCACCCTCATGGAGCGCTCCGCGCTGTACCGTCGCGCGCTCGCCCCCACCACTCTGCTCGCCGGCGGCCTGGGCACGCTCGGCGCCCTGGCTGGACACAAATGGGCCATCGGCTCGGGCGCTCAGTTCTGCTTGCACTGGTTCTTGATTGCCGCGCTCGCGGTCACCGGCTGCCTGCTGCTGATGCGCCGCCAGGCGTTGCAGGCCGGCGAACCGTTCTGGTCGCCGCCCACACGGCGAGTCGTGGTCGCGTTGCTGCCGGCGCTGGTGTTCGGGCTGGCGCTGGGGCTGGGCATGATTTTGTCGCAGGCTGAGGAAGATTACGTGCTGCTGGTCGTGTTCGTCTGGATCGGCCTGTACGGCGGCGCGTTGCACGCGGCGGGTTTTTTCATGCCACGCGGCATCCGCCTGTTTGGCTGGCTGTTGATCGGCGGAAGCTCGGCGGGCCTGCTCGGCGGGATCTTGTTGCAGCCGGACGAGGCCGGCCTGGGGTTGGCCAACGCGATCATG
This sequence comes from uncultured Verrucomicrobiota bacterium, assembly GCA_964568145.1. Taxonomy (GTDB): domain Bacteria; phylum Verrucomicrobiota; class Verrucomicrobiia; order Limisphaerales; family J093; genus DSVZ01. The sequence goes on along the minus strand of CAZMOZ010000084.1, from coordinate 4,547 downwards.
GGCGTCGTGTTCGGCCTGCTGCACCTGGCGTACGGCGGCTACCTGCTCGTCACCGAGAAACGGAGGCCCGCGGCGTGAACCCGGAACCGTTCCTGCGGCTTGACCGGATCATTCATGAGAAAGGGCGGTTGCCGATCATGTCGTTGCTCGCCGCCAACAACGAGTTGTCGTTCACCGAACTGCGCGACACGTTGAAGATGACCGACGGCAACCTGAGCGTGCATCTGAAGACCCTCCAGGAGGCGGGGTACGTGGCGATGACCAAGAGCTACCTCAACCGCCGGCCGTTGACGACCTGCGCGCTGACGCCGGCCGGCCGCGAGGCGTTCACGCGGTACGTGGACCTGCTGGCGGAGATCGTGCGGCAGACAAAAGCGCATTGAACGAAAGGCCCGCCCGCTACTCCAACTGACCATGAGCTTTGCGCTACAAAGTCCTTGAACCCAGTTCCCTCACCGTTTCCCACCATGAAAATCCTCCGCGCCTCTCATCTCGGCATGTGTTTCGGCGTGCGCGACGCCATTCAACTGGCCACGCGTGCCGCCCGCGAGCAGCCGCTGACCATTCTCGGCCAGCTTGTCCACAACGAAGCCGTGCTGGACCGGCTGCGCGCCGCGGGCATCCGCCTGGCCGAATCGCCGGCCGACATCGCCACCGCCGCCGTCATGATCACCGCGCACGGCGCGGCCGACCGCGCCCGCGCCGCGTTGCGGGGCCGCGGCCTCCAGGTGCTTGAAGCCACCTGCCCGCTGGTGCAACTGGCCCACCACGCGGTGCTCCGACTCGCCCGCGCCGGCTACCATCCCGTGATCGTCGGCCGGCGGGATCACGTCGAAGTCCGCGGGCTGACCGGCGATCTGGAGGAATTCGACGTGGTGCTGACGGAGGCGGACGTTGACGCGCTGGCCGGGCGGCCGCGGTTTGGCGTGGCCGCGCAGACCACCCAGCCCGTCGCGCGGGCGCGGGCGCTGGTGGAGCGGTTGCGCCGGCGCTTCCCGGCGTCCGAGGTGAAGTTCGTGGACACCGTCTGCCGCCCGACCAAGGAGCGCCAGACCGCCGCCGGAGAACTGGCGCGGGTCTGCGACATGGTGGTCGTGATCGGCGGCGCGCACAGCAACAACACCCGCGAGCTGGCGGCCACCTGCGCCCGGCATGGCGCGCGCGTTTACCACGTGCAAGACGCGGCGGATCTGCGGCGCGAGTGGTTTGACGACGCGGCGGTGGTTGGCCTCACCGCCGGCACATCTACGCCGGACACAATCATTGACGTGGTGGAACGGCGCTTGCGTGAGTGGGCCGCTGATGCCGAGCCAGCGACGGTCCTTCACGTGGCTGGCGATTCCGTCCATGAGCAACCGGTGGCCGCCTGATCGTCGCGCGCCATGAAGACCAACAAGCCTTGGGGCAGCTGGTGGGTGGTGGTGGGTTACGCCGTGGCGATGGCCTGGGCGGAGGCGGCGGTGGTGCTGTACCTGCGCACCATGTTGAACCGCCTCGAGCCCTACCAGCCCAACCCGTTGCCGGACGTGGGCGTGCTGGGCTACGCCGAGTTGATCCGCGAAGCCGCTACCCTGGTGATGCTCGCGACTGTTGGCTGGCTGGCGGGGCAGACCGCGCGCAGCCGCATGGGGTTTGCCGTGTTGGCCTTCGGGGTTTGGGACATCGGCTATTACATCTTCCTCCGGCCGCTGACCGGCTGGCCGCGCTCGCTGCTCGACTGGGACGTCCTGTTCCTGCTGCCCCTGCCGTGGTGGGGGCCGGTGCTTGCGCCCACCGCGATCGCGGCCTTGATGATTATCGGCGGCGGCCTGGTCGCCCTCAACGACACCGCCGCGCGGCCTTTCTGGCCCGGCCGCCTTTCCCTGGCGGCGGCCAGCGTCGGGGTGCTGCTGATGCTGTACGTCTTCATGGCCGACGCCATCCGCGTGGCGCCGCGGGGCGAGCAGGCGTTGCGTGAACTGCTGCCCGCGCGATTTCCCTGGCCGTTGTACCTGCTGGGGCTGGGGTTCCTGGGCGTGCCAGTGGTGGAACTGGCCCTCCGCGCCTGCCGCCCCCCTAAACCTCAACTCGCCTGAGCCATGCCGAACTCCGAAGATGCGCGGACTCCCGCGTACAGAATCATTGCCGCGAGCGTGGCGGCGGGAATCGCCTTCGACCTGCTGCTCCGCGCCGGGCCGTGGGGCGTCAACTTCCCGCTTTGGATGCTGCTGGTCCTCACGCTCGCCGGAGTTCTGGCGTGGCGGCTGGGCGTGGAGCGGCGCCCGTGCGTGCTGGCCACGGGAACCTTCGCCCTCGCGGCCGCGGCCGGTCTGGCGCTGCGGGATTCACCGGCGCTCAAGCTCCTGGACCTCGCCGCTGCCGGCACGCTGCTGGCCTGGGGCTTGTGGCAGGCGCGCGCGGTGCGGCTCAGAGTGGGCGGCGTCGTCGAGCACGCGTGGCGTCTTCTGTTCGCGGGGTTTGCCGCGTTCGCGGGACTCGTCGTGTTGCTCGTGGAAACGGCTTCTCGCAGCCGTGCGGCGGGAGGCAGCGGACCAGGCCGGGCCGGGCGCGCGGCGGCGATCGGCGTGGTGATCGCGGCGCCGCTGCTGTTCGTGTTTGGCGGGTTGTTCGCCTCCGCCGACGCCGTCTTCGCGCGCGGACTCGCGAAGCTGGTGGCGATCGATTTCGCCGAGGTCATGTCGCACATTGTGCCCATCGGACTCGGCACGTGGTTCGCGGGCGGGTGGCTGGTGGCGTTCCTGCTGCATGACCGGGTGCGGGCGCGCGGGTTGACCGTGTCGCAATTCGTTGCCCTCGGGGCGGCCGAGGTGAACGTCGCGCTGGGGTTGGTGAACCTGCTCTTTCTGACCTTCATCGCCGTGCAGGTGCAATACCTGTTTGGCGGGAGCGAGCTGGTGGAAGTGACGCCGGGGCTTTCGTACTCGGAGTATGCGCGGTCCGGGTTCTTCCAACTGGTGGCCGCGGTGGCGCTGGCGGTGCCCACGCTGCTCGGAGCGGACTGGGTGCTGGCGAAGTCGGGCCGCAAGGCGTTTCGGGTTCAGGCCGCGCTGCTGGTGCTGATGCTGGATGTCGTGCTCGCCTCGGCGTGGCATCGGCTCGGACTCTACCAATCGGAGTACGGCTGGACCGCCCTGCGGCTGTACGTGGCCGTGTTCATGGGCTGGCTGGCGGTGACGCTGCTGTGGTTCTGCGCGACGGTGCTGACCGGCCGGCGAGACCGGTTCGTGTTTGGGGCGGTGACGGCGGGGTTTGCCACCGTGGCGCTGCTGAATGCCTGGAATCCGGAGGCATGGATCGTTCGCCAAAATCTCGAACTCGCGCGGCGAGGACGAGACTTTGATGCGAAGTACGCGGCGCGACTGAGCGCCGACGCGATACCGGCGCTCGCGAAGGCCTGGCCGGAATTGGGGCGGGATCAACAGAAGACGCTCGCAAAGGCGTTCGAGCGATTCAGCGATTCGCGGCCGCGCGACTGGCGGACGTGGAGCGTGTCGGTGGCGGAAGCGCGGCGCGTGCTTGCTGACAACGGGCCGCGGTGGCGAACCGCGTTAGATCGCTGAGGACGGTTGCCCCCGGCGTCCACGAAGTGCGCCGAGGGTCGAGCGCTGGGAGCCGAGTGCCGGGAGCCGGATCCCGGACGGCTTTCCCGGCGGCGGCCACCGTCGGGGTGGTGCTGATGCTGCACGTCTTCACGGCCGACACCATCCGCGTGGCGCCGCAAGGCGAGCAGGCGTTGCGTGAACTGCTGCCCGCGCGATTTCCCTGGCCGTTGTACCTGTTGGGGCTGGGGTTCCTGGGCGTGCCGGTGGTGGAACTGGCCGTGCGGCTGGCGCGGGAGCGAGCTGCGGGCCGTTGGCAAGTGCCGGCGCAGCGGTGGAATGATCCCGCTCCAGTCTCGCGTTGCGGAATGACGGCGGCGAGTCGCGGGCGGAAAGGCGTCAAAGCGTCTCCACGGTCAGCGTCAGGCGGTGGGGGCCGGTGGCGTGACCCAGCGCAAGTTCGTTCGCGCCGGGGCGGAGGTCGGCCTGCATCACGCCGAAGCGGACGCCGATGCGCTGGCCGTTGACCAGCGTGCCCAGCGCGCTGCCGCGGTCGCGCACCACCAGGCGGTTGCCCAGCTGTTCGATGGCGCAGTGATGGCGGGACACCTGGAACGGCGCGCGGTCCGGCAGGTCCAGGTGATTGAACGAAAACGCGCTGCCGGCGTGCGCCCCCGCGCGCCCGAGCAGGAACGGGAACCGGGTGATCTCGACGTCCACGCGCTCGGCGGGGTAGCCGGTTTCTTCGTAACGGGTCTGCAGCCGCACCACGAAGCGCGCGGGCGGGGCGTCATCGGCCAGGGCCTCGGGCGGGATGGTGGCCGCCTGGGCGCGCACTAGTGCGGACACGTGGCGGAGCCGCTCGAACAGCGTGCCCAGAAATTGATGCAGCCGCACCGGCTGTTGCAGGATGGACTGGTTGAACTCGGCTTCGCTGATCACCTCGAGCTCCGTTTCCGCGATGGCTTCCGCGGTGGCCGAGCGCGGCGCATCCTCGATCACGCCCAT
>CAZMOZ010000083.1:0-5586 GCA_964568145.1 uncultured Verrucomicrobiota bacterium | reverse complement strand
CGGTCGCCGCCCAGAATCCAGACCAGCCCGGCGTCGCGATAGCGTTGGCCCAGCCAGCGGCCGTAGGCCTCCGCGTTCTGCGGCGTGAAAATCTCGGGACCAACGCCCCACTTCTTATTCCACTTGTCGCCCCAGGTGGGCAGGAAGCCGATGTAAATGCCGCGGCGGTTCGCCTCGCGCACGATGAAGTCCACGTGGTCCCAGTAGTCGTTGTCCGGCCCGTCCTTGAGGTCGGGCTGCGTGGGGTCGTGGCCGCGCAGCGGGCGGTGGCCGTAGGGATTCGGATCGTTCAACCCGTCCAACTCGGCCAGCGCGACGGCCTGGATGACGGTGAACCCCTTGGCGGCGCGGTCCTCCAGATACCGGATGGCCTCCTCGCGGTTGAGGCGGTGGAACAGTTCCCAGGCCGTGTCGCCCAGCCAGAAGAATGGCTGGCCGGTTTCGGTGACCAGGAACCGGTGGTTGTCGCTGATTTTCAACTTCGGCAGTGGCGCTGCGGACAGGCAGACCGGCATGGCCAGCAGACCGAGGCCAAACAGTGCGGTTAGCAGGATGCGTTTGACTTTCATGGCGTTTGAACGGTGGTTGGTTTTTCAGATTGAACGGCCGAAAACTCGCAGCGGAATGACACGGCTTCTTCCTGGTCCAGCCGGAATGAACTCATGAGGATTTCGGCCGGCACCGGGTCGCTGAGTTCGGACGCCTGACCCCGGCTGCAATAGAACAGGTGCGAACGCAACCCAGCGGACGTGTCCGCATCGTCGAGCAGCAGGACCCAGTCGTTGCCGACCGCCGCTTCGCCCGGCGGCTTGAACGTGCGCTCGCCGCGGTTTTCCAGCACTTCCAGGAAAGTGGTTTCACCCGTGCGCGGATTGCACCAGCTCGCGCGGAGGCGGGCGCCCGTGATGACGCCCAGCCGCACGGTGAACGGCGCGCCGTCCGGCGAGTAAATAAAGGCGTAGCTCCTGCCGCGGGTGGCGCGACGGTGCGCCGCGCCTTCGCCCGCGCCGCCAACCAGCAGGGATTGGTCCGGCACGCGCTCGAGCACTGGCCGGGATTCGATCAGCCGGCGGAGGTGGCCCATCTGGGTGGCGCTGGGCGCGGCGAGAGCTTCGCGCCAGGTGAGGCGCGGGTCGAGCAACGGTTTGCGGGGAGGTTCATACATCTGCCAGATCGCGTTGTGACCGTAGGTGTGGCCAAACGCCCCGGCGAACACCGCCCAGTAGGCGGCGCGCCGGGCGTGGTCGTCCGTGGCCGGTTGGGTGGAACGATGTGCGGCGCGCAGATGCGGCGGCAGCCAGGCGGCGGGAATGAGGGCGTTCGGATAACTGCTCTCCAGATCAATCACGGGCTTGATCGGCCGGCGGTTCCAGTGTTTCTCGATGAACCGCCAGCTTTCAACCAGGTCGCCGTGGCTGGACTGCGCCGAGGTGAAGTCCAGCCAGGGTTCGTCGTGCAGATAGTCCGACACATGTCCCGGGCCGGAAGTGTGATAGGTCATCAGCACGGCGTCGTAATCCTCGCGGCCCGCCACGCCCAGCGCGATGCCCCGGGCCAGTGCGCGCCGAATGGCCACGGCTTCCGGCGTGGACGGCGCCTTGTCGCCGCCGAGAATCCAGATCACGTTCGAGCGCGCGCGCAGCCGTTCACCCAGAAACCGTCCGTATGCTTCCGCGTTCGCCACGTTGAAAATCCCATCCACCTTGCCGTCGAACGGCGAGGAAGTGACGTATTTGCCCCAAGTGGGCAGGAACCCCACATACAAACCGTGCGCGGCGGCGAGGTCCAGGACCTCGTCCACGAAGTCCCAGTAATCGTTGGCCGGTCCGGGCTTCACGTCGGGACGGGCCGGGTCCCGGTCCAGCAGCGGCAGGTGGCCCTGGCGGTTGGGCACGGTGAGGCCGTCGAGTTCGGCGAGCGCCACGGCCTGGATGGCATTGAAGCCGCGGGCCGCGCGGTCCTTCAGGTAAAGCTCCGCCTCCGCGCGGTCGAGCCGGTGGAACAGTTCCCAAGCCGTGTCGCCCAGCCAGAAGAACGGCTGGCCGGCCTCGGTGACCAGAAAACGCGAATTGTCGCTGACCTTGAGCCGGGGCAACGGAGCGGGGTTCACCGGCGCGTCGGCCAGCGCGACCGCGAGCACACCCGCGCAAAGCCCACGGGAACTCAGGCGTAGTCCGGAGCGGATGAAGCGTTTCATGCTCGGGCTTGAGCCGGTGCTCACCGCAACGGCGCGATGTGGTTGGTCATCCATTGGTAGTCTTGGAGCTCCGAGGGGCCGATGAACGGGATGTTCGGATAGGGGCGGTCCGTCGCGCCGTCCGGGCGCTTGACGGACTTGCTCAGGCCGGGCGTGCGCCACTTGCGGATTTCCGCGTGCCCGTCCGCGAAGCACAAGCCGGCGGCGTTGCCGTGGCGGCCCGAAGGGGCGTCGAGCCAGATGTTGCGGTTGTACGCGTTCATGTTCTCGAAGGGGAAGTAGTGCGCATCGTTGATGCTGTTTTCGTGCTCGTCCAGCAGGATGTACACGTCCGTTGGGCCGGGCCCGGTCAGGTCGGCCAGGCGGCGGACGCTCTTGTATTTCGTGACGGGGGTGACCCAGCCGCTGGGCGGGCCCAGAAAGGCGTTGGCCGCGAAACTGATCACGCGCGGCACCAGTTTGCCCCCGGCGCGGAGCCGGCTCTTGTCGGCGGCGCAGCGAAACGCCTCGAGCGAGGTGATGTACGGCCAGGTGGGACTGTTGGTGAGGATGCGCGGGTTGGCGCCGTCGGTGCCCTGCCAGTCCCAACCGCCTTCGACCCACACGGGCGGGTCCGACTGCGCGGAGCGGAAGGGCCCGAGCGCGGTGTCGTTGTGGTCGTCGGCGTACATGCGCCAACCCAGCGCGACCTGGCGCAGGCTGTTCATGCAATGGATACCCGTGGCCTTGGATTTGGCGCGGCTCAACGCGGGCAGCAGCATTCCCGCGAGGATCGCGATGATCGCAATCACCACGAGCAGTTCGATGAGCGTGAAGGCGGTCCGGGGGCGGGCCACCCGATGCGGGGAGTCAGTCTTCATACGGGTTTGCGGTTAATCGTGGCGAATCCGCCGCCGGCCCAACCTGGCGAGCCACCGGCTGCGCAGGCTGTCCAGAAACACGGCGACGAAAATGATCCCGCCGGTGACCAGCGGGTAGAGGTAGGGGTCGGCATTGAGATTGTGCAGGCCGTTTTCGACCGCCTGAATCAACACCGCGCCAAAGGCTGTGCCCGGCCAAACCCGGCCGCGGCCGCCGAACAGGCTGGTGCCGCCCAGCACGGCGGCGGCGATGGCGGCGAATTCCTTGCCCGCGCCAAACGTCGGCGCCACCGACCCGATTTGCGCGAGCGACACCGCGCCGCCCAGTCCGGCGCACAGGCCGCAGATCACGTACACGGCCGCGAGGATGGCCGGCACGTTCACGCCCGCCTTGCGCGCGGCCTGCGGGTCCTGGCCCACCGCGTAAATCTGCCGGCCCAGCGGCGTGCGCGAGAGCAGCACGTGCGCGGCGAGCGCGACGGCGGCGAACACCATCAGCGGCAGCGGCACGCCCAGCGGCCGCAACGCGGCCAGTTGCGTGATGCCGTCCGGCAGGTTCATGGCGCGCGTCTCGGTCAGCCACATGCCAAACCCGCGGCCGAGATACTGCGTGCCCAGCGTGGCCACGAAGGCGATGAGGCCCAGGCGCGAGATCAGGACGGCGTTCAACAGGCCGCACGCCGCGCCCAGGCCGGTGATGCAGCCCAACACCAGCAGCGGACTCCAGCCCTGGCCCAGCAGCAGTTTCCCGCCCAGCGCCGCCGCCACGAACATGATCGAGCCGACCGAGAGGTCCACGCCGGCCGTCAGCAGCACAAAGGTCATGCCCGTGGCCACGATGGCCGTGGACGATGCCTGCACCAGCACGTTGAGCAGGTTGGCCGGGGTCAGGAACGACGGCGAAAGCAGGCCGAACACCGCCAGCACCGCGCCGAACAGCGCCACCGGCGCGTTGTTCAACGCGAAGAGGCCCGCGCGTGTCCCGGCCGCGTTCATGCCCCCGTTCCTTCGCGCAGCGCCGCGCGCAGAATGCGCTCGCGGTCGAACGCCGGCCGCGGCAGTTCTTCCACGATCTCGCCGCGCCGCATCACCAGGATGCGGTCGCAGATGCCGATCAACTCCTCGAGTTCCGACGAAATGACCAGCACGCCCGCGCCGTCGTCGGCCAACTGGTGGATGAGCTGGTAGATTTCGAACTTCGCGCCGACATCAATGCCGCGGGTGGGCTCGTCAAGGATGAGCGCGCGGGGCCGGGCGAGCAGCCATCGGGCCAGCACCACCTTCTGCTGGTTGCCGCCGCTGAGCGTCTTCACCGGCGCCTCGTCGCGGGCCGTGGGCGTGAGCCGCACCGCCGCGCGCATCCGGCCCACCGCCGCGCGCAAGCCGGCGAGGTCGAGCCAGCCGGTGAGCGGCCGGGCGTGCCGCCGCAGCGTGACCAGGGCGATGTTGTCGGCGATCGAGGCTTCCAGCGCCAGACCCTCCTCGCGGCGGTCTTCGGTCAGAAACGCCAGGCCGCGCTGGATGCGGCGGGCGGGCGGGGCGCGGTCCACCGACGCGCCGCAAAGGTGGATCGAGCCCCGGGCGAACGGATCGAGCCCGAAGAGAATCCGGGCCAGTTCGCTGCGCCCGGCGCCCATCAAGCCAAAGACGCCCAGCACCTCGCCGCGTGCGAGCGTAAAACTGATGCCGCGCACCACACCGGGTTGCGTGAGCCCGCGCACCGCGAGCGGAGGCGCGGCGCGGGGGAGTGTTTCATTGGGACGCGCCGACGGCCTTGCCAGCGGAGCGTCCAAGTTCGCCAGTTCCTTGCCGGGTTCGACAGAGTCTCGCCCCACCGGTGGGAGCACCGACGGCTTCACCGGTGTTCCGGAGCGGGTCGGATAAAGCTGCGTCAGGCTCCGGCCCACCATCAACGCCACCAGCCGGCTCACGTCAAATTCACTCCTCGCCCCCTGGCCGACCACCTCGCCGTCGCGCAGCACCGCGATCCGGTCGCTCAACCGCAGCACGTCCTCGAGCGTGTGCGAGATGTAGATCATCGCCAGGCCGCGGGCGCGGAGCTGTTCCAGCAAGGCGAAAAGGTGGCGCGTCTCGCGGTCGCTCAGCGAGGTGGTCGGCTCGTCCAGGATGAGCAGGCGGGGCTGGAAGCTCAGGGCGCGGGCGATTTCCACAAGCTGCCGTTCGCCGGCGGAAAGCCGCTCGACCGGCGTGTCCGGCGCGGCGGCCAGGCCGACTTCGCGCAGCCGGCGGACCGTGGCCGCGGCCAGGCGGGCGCGGTGGATGAGCGGCAGCGGCCCCCGGCGCGGGAAGCGGGTCAGAAACAGATTCTCCCCGACGGTCAGGTTGGGGAACAGGTTCAGCTCCTGGTGAACAAAGGCGATGCCGGCGGCGGTGGCGTCCGCCGGCCGGGCCGGCGCGTACGCGCCACCGGCGAGGGTCATCCGCCCCGCGTCCGGGCGGAGGTTGCCGCCGAGGATGTTCATCAAGGTGGACTTGCCGGCGCCGTTTTCGCCCACCAAGCCGAGCGTG
>CAZMOZ010000082.1:0-5654 GCA_964568145.1 uncultured Verrucomicrobiota bacterium | reverse complement strand
GGCCCGAAGAGCAGGAACTGCGGCGCCATCGGGTAGAACACATCCGAGGTGCCGATGCAGCCGTTGGAGTGGTTCTCCTTGCAGAACTGGAGCGGCTGGCCGTGGTCGTCCGCCACGAACTTGCCCGCGGCGAAGCACTGGCGGTAGGCGAGCGCGGAGAGCTTGGCGTACTTCTCGCCGCCGGCGCGGGTGAGAGCGGCCATGAGTTCGGCGTCGAAGGCCTCAGACCGCTTCTTCAGCGACTCGTAATCCTTCGCGGCGGCCTGGAGCAGGTCGGCGGCTTCCCAGCCGTTCCGGCGCCAGTACGGCCGGAGGTTCTTTTTCATGTACTGGATCGAGTAGAGGTCATCGTAGGCGAGCATCAGCCAGCGGGAGACGGGCTGGGTTGTGACCTGTCCAACTTGAAACACGAGCGCGCCGACCGGCGCCGCCCCGGCTTCCACCGGGCCGGGCCGGGCGTCGTCGTATTGAGCCCGGAGCACGCTCTGAGTCGCAAAATCGCCGCGCGCCGAAAAGGCGGGCGCGATGACGTGGGCCGGGCGCGCCTCCTCGGGAACGGCGAGGTAGAGGTAACCCCAGTCAATCCGCAAGTCGTCGCCTTTCTTCGCCAGCACCGGCTGGTCCGCGGACCCGACCTTGAGCGCGTGCAGGCCGGAGATGTCCGCGCGGGTCCACTCGATCCGCTGCCGGGGTTCGTTGACGGCGATTTCGGCCGTGGCGTCGAAATACAGCGCGACCTCGTGCTGCCTGCTGTCGGTGGACCGGATTTCGTAAGTCACATAAGTCACCGGCCGTGACAGCAGGTCAATGTCCTCCGGCAACGCCGGCGTCAGGAAGGTCAGCGTCAACGCGACGCCCGCTTCTTCGAACGTGTAAATCGTCCGCGTCGGAAGCACGGTCAAGCTCTTCTGTTCAAGGGGGGGCACCGTGCGTGGCGAAGCGCCCATCACGCGGTACGGCTTGCCGTCAATCCGCACCAGGCTGGTCAGCCGGTGCGGGTGACCCGTCCAGTGCGTGGTGTCCACGTCCGTCAACCGGTCCCCTTGCGACCAGATGCTGAAGTACGGGTCGTGGGCGACCAGCGGCGTGGCGGGCGGCACAAGCGTCGTGCCTTGCGAGACGCGCTTGGCCGGCGGGGTGTAGAGCTTCTTCGCCGCAGCGGCGATGAGGTCGGCGTTCATCTTCACCTCCGCGCGGTCGTAAGTCATCAGGCCGTTGACCTCGATTTCGACGTCGGTGGTCTGCGTGTACACGGCGGCGGCGAGGCCGGGCGCGCCAGTCATGGGATGCAGCTTCTCGAGCAGGGCCAGGTAGGCGTCGGTCAGTTCGTCGGCGGTCTTGTAGCTGACGTAGCCCCAGTTTTTCTCGTCCTGCCAGGTGTGGCCTTTGACCGGCATGCCCAGGCCGCCGAACTCGCCGAGCACGACCGCGCGCTTCTGCTCAAGCGGCGGCACCGCCGGGCCGGGATAGCTGTGCATGTCGTTCACGTCGCCGCATTTCCGGTCGGTCCAGCCGCTGGCGTTGTTGACCAGCCGCGTCGGGTCCCACGACTTGATCAGGTCCACGATGCGGCAGGTGTCCCACTGGCCCCAGCCTTCGTTGTACGGCACCCACATGACGATGCTGGGGTGGTTGTAGAAGCCGTCCACCATGGCCTGGAGCTCGCGCTCGAAGTTCGCGGCCGATTCGGGCGATCGCGTGATGTCCGGGTCGCGGCCGCCGATGAACTTGTCGCCGCTGGGCATGTCCTGCCAGACGAGCAAGCCGAGCTTGTCGCACCAGTAATACCAGCGGGCCGGCTCGATCTTCACGTGCTTGCGGGCCATGTTGAACCCGAGCTTCTTTGTCATCTCGATGTCGTAGCGCAGCGCCTCGTCCGTGGGCGCCGTGTACAGGCCATCGGGCCAGAAGCCCTGGTCGAGCGGGCCGTACTGGAAGAGCGGCTTGCCGTTGAGAAACAGCCGGTTGATGCCGTCGGCGTCCTTGGCCACCGCGATCTTGCGCAGGCCGAAATACGACTCGACCTCGTCCACTTTCCGGCCATCGGCCAGCAGCGTGATCCGCAAATCGTAAAGGAACGGCGAGTCGGGCGACCACAACTTGGGCCGCTCGATCGTCAAGGCCACGGTCGAGTGCGCCCGCGTTCCGTCGGCCGGCGCATCCACCTTCACCTGCATGCTGTTCACGACGCGCGAGCCGTCCAGCGCCTCCACCGTGAGCGTCGCCTGGCCCCGCGCGGCCACAGTCTCGACGTCCAGCGCCACCAGCGACTGGTCGAGGTTCGGCGTGATGCGCAAGCTGTCCACGCGCGTCGCCGCCACCGGCTCCAACCAGACGGTCTGCCAGATGCCGCTGGTGGGCGTGTACCAGATGCCGTGCGGATTGCGAATCTGCTTGCCGCGCGGCTGCCAGCCGGCGTCGGTCGGATCCCACACGGCCACCACGATCTCCTGCTCGCCCGAGGGCCTCAGCGCGTCCGTGATGTCGAAGCTGAAGGCGTCATACCCGCCGGTGTGCGCGCCGACTTCCCGGCCGTTGACCCAGACGGTGGTTTGCCAGTCCACCGCGCCGAAGTGCAGGAGCAGGCGGATCGATGATTTCAAATCTGAGATTCCAGATTTGAGATTCCACGCGGCGGGCACCTCGAACGTGCGCCGGTACCAGAGCCGCTGGTTCTCGCTCACGCGCTTCATCACGCCGGAGAGCGCGGACTCGACCGGGAACGGCACGAGGATCCTGCCATCCCAGGCGGCGGACCGCGGCGCGTCCTTGGCGGTGATGGCGTAGTCCCAAAGCCCGTTCAGGTTCGCCCACTTCTCGCGGACCATCTGCGGGCGCGGGTATTCCGGATGGACCTTGTCGGGGGAAACATCCTTCGCCCAACGGGTCAGGAGCGGGCCCCTGGCGGGCTGCCAGGTTTCCGCCGCCCGGGCCAACGCGGTCAGCGTGACCAGGCCGGCCAGAGCGACACGGCGCAAGCGCCGGAGGAAATCAGCAAGTGAATTCATGCACGCAGTCTAGCCGACGCCGGAGCCGACACAATCCCGGCGAGCGGTTGCCGGGCATGATTTCGGGCGACACAGGCCCTTGCCTGCGGGACGCAGCCCGGTTTCTTGCCGGTCTGAGCCTGACGCGGTGGAGCGAGACTCCATCGAGCCCTGACTTCCTGTGACTGCGGACGTCAGACCGCGGCGGCGGCTGGCGACCCGCCCGCGCTGCGGACTTGGTTGTCGTGCGCTCCAAGATTGCTGGACTCGACGAAGTCTCGCCCCCCGCGTCAAACAGAGCCGCGCCCGCGCCCGTCACGCAAATCACCTTGCGTCGGTGGTGGTGGTGCCCATGCTGCGCGGCGCGCATGAACCCGACCGCTCCCGCTCCCCGGGCCGGCAAGAAGCATCGCCCCTGCCCGGTGTTGAACGGCCCGATCAGCGCCGCCGACTGCGGCAGCCAGCGCGGCAGCCGGCTGAACTGCCCGGGCACCTGCCCGTACTTCCCGTTCGGCCCGGCCGGATACGACCTCTGGCTCAAGGTGGACATCGAGTGGATGCGCAAGACGCTGGACCGCGTGATCCGCGTCTTCGGGCGCGACCGGCTTCAGGCGGAGATGAAGGCCCGGGAAGTTCCGTTGGGCGGTGAATCGCTGGAAGTCGAGGCGGCGCTCAACCGCGCCCTGCACCGGCTGCTGTTCCGCGAGCCCGGCCCGGCCAGCCACACTGTGGCGGAGGATTGGGAGGCGGCCGGCTGGGAGGGCTTGAACAACGACGAGCGCGTGATGATGCGGCATCGCCGCGGCGCGGCGCCCGCCGTGGTGGAGGTGCAGCGCGTGCTGGGCCGCCAAAGCCTGGTCTGCCTAGACCTGCTGGACCCCGCCCGCCCGCCGTTTGTGGTGATGGATCGCAGCGCCGCCACGCAGGCGGTCCGGTTCACCCGGCTGCTCACGGTGCTGACCAACTACCCGCATTTTTCGACGCTGGGGTTGCCGACAGTCACGATTCTGCATCCGCTTTGGGACGCGTGGTGGGCGGCGTTCCAAGCGCGCCACGCGGAGGCGGCGGCGGCCACGCCGGGGCTGGCCCCGCGCGCCTTTCTGGACCAGCACCTGTCTGAATTCATCCGGCTGCTGACCGGGCTGTCCGAGGCGCACCGGGCGGAGTTGCTCGACCTGCTTGGGCTGCATCAGTGCCTGGCCAGCTTCCGTCTCACCGTGCCGGCGGCCGAGCTCGAGGCCGCGCTGCGGAACCACCCCGCCTTCCGGCCGGCCACGCCGCCCGCGGACCCGCGTTATGCCCCGCCGCTGGCCTGTTTCGACTGGCTCGAAGCGGCGCCCGCGCCCGAAACGCCCGGCGCAGCCGCCGGCGCCGGCGCCACAGCGCAATCCGCGACGGGCAAGGTCCGGCTGTATCCGGAGTTCCTGTTGGTCGAGACTTCATCGCGCAAGCTGCATGCCCGCGCGCGGAGCCTCATCGAGGAACAGTTCGGCGCGCAGGTCCGGTTCCAGGAGGAGTCGGTGCTCGACCTCACCCGCGCGGCCAACATGCGCGACCGGCGCGGCGCCCTGGTCGAGGCCGCCGGGAACGCCGTTTTCGGCGAGTCGCCTGAGCCCGAGGAGCCGCCCGCCGCCGGGCCTCCGCTCGAACCGGAGGAGGAGCCTCCGGTCACGGCGGAGCAAATCCTGCGTGAGCATGAGGAGCGCTACCGGCAGTTCCTCGACCACGCCCTGCCGGAACTGGACGGACTGACGCCGCGGCAGGCGGCGGCCGATCCGGACCGCCGACCGCGGTTGATCGCGGTGCTCAAGACCCATTTGCACAACCTTGAACTGCGCAACCGGCGCGAGCCCGTGCCGCGCTCGATGGACTGGGTGCTCGACGAACTCGGGCTGGCGGAATTGAAGTAGCCCGGCCAGCCATGCCGAATTCTGCGGTGGCGTGGACGGCCACGTCTGCGGCACCAAAGGAAGCTGAGGGCTCGCGGAGCTCGCCCCTCCGGGAATTGGCCACATGGTCTGACGACCACAGTCACAACGAACCCCGAACCAAAACCACCGGGCTCAACGGGTCTCGCCCGCCAGGAAGGTCGAAGGCCGAAAATCGAAGGTCGGGAAGCGCGATTTCGTTCCGCGTTTCGCGATGGAAGGTCGGGCTCGACTGAGTCTCGCCCCACCGTGCTTGGGCGTCGTGGAACTCCGCCCTCCGAAAACAGAAATGCCGCCGCGGTTTCACTAGCGCGGCTACCAAACAAAACGGCGGAGCGACTTGCGCCGCTCCGCCGTCAACCCGAAAGCCTGCCCGCAGCCTACTGCTGTGTAAACTGCGCGGTCGCCTGCAAGGTGCCAACGCCCGCCGGCACGGTGACCGGGATGGTGACGGTGCCTCCTTGCATGTTTACCGGCCCGGCCGTGATCACGGAGTTGGCCGTGGTCACGCGCAGAGTCACCGGGGTGCCGTTCGGGACGCCGGTGCCGTTGATGACGACGTTGACCTGCCCGGCGTCGCTGAAGACCACGTCTGGCGTGAGAAGGTTGCCGGTGGGGGGCTGGACCACGTTGACGCCGTCCACGCTCACGATCGTGAGCGCGCCTACCTGGTTAAGTTCGCCGCTGGCGGCGGGCAGGCCGACAACGGCCGGCGGGTTCTGGCCGCCCGTGAGGGACC
>CAZMOZ010000081.1:0-5853 GCA_964568145.1 uncultured Verrucomicrobiota bacterium | reverse complement strand
GGGACTTGGAACTTGGGACTTGGAACTTGGGACTTGGAACTTGGGACTTGGGACTCGCCTCAAGGCTGGGTGCGCGGCGCCTTCATCCCGGCCACCGCGCCGCGACCTTGACGCCGCCGGGCCGGCCCCGCTCAATCCCGCCATGACACCGAAGCTTTTCACGATCACCCGCCGCACCTTCCTCCAACGCTGCGCCGCGGCCGCCGCCAGCACCGGCCTGCCCGCCTGGTTCGTCGAGCGCGAACTCGCCGCCGCCGAGCCGCCCGCCCGCCCGCCCGGCCCGAACGACCGCCCCGGCATCCTGCTCGTCGGCTGCGGCGGCATGGGCCGTGGCGACGCCGCCAACGCCCAGCGCTTCGGCGACGTGCTGGCCGTCTGCGACGTGGACGAAGGCCACGTGGCCGCCGCGGTCAAACAGTTCACCCGGGACGGCAGGGCGCCGGCGCAGTTTCGCGACTTCCGCAGGGCCCTCGAGCACCCCGGCGTGGACGTGGTCCTCAACGGCACGCCCGACCACTGGCACACGCTCATCAACCTCGCGGCGGTGCGCGCGAAGAAGGACGTGTACGGCGAAAAGCCGCTGACGCTCACGATTGACGAGGGCCGGCGGCTGGCGCAGGCGGTGCGCGAGCACAAGGCCGTGCTCCAGACCGGCACCCAGCAGCGCAGCGACAACCGCTTCCGTCTCGCCTGCGAACTGGTCCGCAACGGCCGCATCGGCCGGCTCCAGCAGATCACGGTCTTCCTGCCCGCCGGCCTGCGCGGCGGGCCGTTCGCGCCCTCGCCCGTGCCGGCCGGGCTGGACTGGGATTATTACCTCGGCCAGGCGCCGGAGGTGGAGTACGTGAAGGAACGCTGCCACACCACCTTCCGTTACTGGCTCGATTACTCGGGCGGCACCATCACCGACTGGGGCGCGCACCACAACGACATCGCCCGCTGGGCGCTCGGCCTGGACGGGCCGACCGGCGTCGTAGCCGAGGTGCTGGCCGAGCCGGTCCCCGGCGGCTACACCGCGATCAGCGAGTACGTGGTCACCTTCACCTGGGCCGGCGGCGTGCGGCACGTGGTCCGGAGCACCCGGGACGACAACATCTTCGGCGGCGTGGTGAACAAGGACGGCCAGCGCAACGGCCTGAAGTTCGAAGGCACCGAGGGCTGGATCTGGGTGACGCGCGGCGACCTGGACGCCAGCCGGGACGAGATCATCACCACGCCGTTGCCCGCCGGCGCGGAGAAGCTCGCGGCCAGCGGCGACCACATGGGCAATTTCTTCGCCTGCGTGCGCTCGCGCCAGGACCCGGTCGCCCACGTCGAGATCGGCCACCGCTCGGCGTCGGTGTGCCACCTGGCCACCATCGCGCTGCGGTTGCGCCGCCCGCTGACCTGGGACCCGGCGCGCGAGCAGTTCACGGGCGAAGGCGCGGCCGGGGCGAACGCGCACGTCGCGCGCGAGATGCGCAAGCCGTATGACTACAGCTTCGTCGGCTGACGCCCACCGCGCCGGCCGGCCGTCACGGACGCCAACGTGGCGCTGGCGGCGACGCCGCTTTCTGCAGGCGACCGCCGCGGCGCTGAGCGGGGTTTCCACGTTGGCCCGCTTCGTTTCGGCCGGGGAACCCCCGAATGCCGGCGAGCCGCCGCTTTCGCCCGCGCGGCGGGAGGAAATGCTGCGGTTGATAGACGCACATCGCCCGAGCCGGCTGGCGAAGTTGCCGGACGGTTTCAACCGCCGGGTCGGCGCCACGCACGTCGCGGGCAAGTACCACTTCACGACGAAGCCGTTCCTGCTCGAAGGCGCGGCCCGGCTGCTCGAGCTGGGCACGCGGCTGGGCAAGTTCTGACTCATCCCGCGCGACCTCGAGCGCTCCTACCCCTTCCACAGCCGCTGGGCCGGCACGACACGCTCGCCAGCCTGGCGCGCGGCGACTACTTCGCCGAACTGCTGGCGATGCCGTTCGAGACGCTGGTCTTCGAGGCGCACGCGCCCGGCGAGGAAGGCTGGAAAAAGCCCGGCCTGCCGGCGGCCTTTTACGAGACGGTGACCGCGGAGTTCCATGAACTGACCGCCCACCTGTACCGGGTCTGCCGGGACCGCGCGGTGACGATCATTCTCCAGCATTGGGAAGGCGACTGGCTGCTGCGCGGCGCCGGCCAGTCGTGGAACCCGCCGCCTGCGGACTGGCGGGCGCTATGCGAGCGGATGCAGCGCTGGCTGGCCGCGCGCCAGGCCGGCGTGAGCCGCGCGCGCCGCGAGGCCACCACCGGCGCGAAATGCCGCGTGGCGCACGCGGCCGAGGTCAACCGCGTGCCGGACGCCTGGCGGGGCATCCCCACCCTGACGCGCGAGGTGTTGCCCGGCGTGGAACTGGACCTGGTGTCGTACTCGGCCTACGACGGCCTGACCCTGTGGTGGTGCATCGAGGACATCCGGCGGCACGCGCGCACCGGGCCGCTGTTCGGGCCGGGCGCCGTCTTCGTCGGCGAGATCGGCCTGCCGGAAAACGAGCAGCCGGAGCGGGTGGCGGAGCGCTGGGACGAATGGCTGGGCGCGCTCCTGGCGGCGGACGTGCCGTACATCGTGCAATGGGAATTGCTCTGCAACGAGCTGAACCCCCGGCTGTCGCCGCCGCCCCGGCCGCCGGTCACGGACCCGACGCAGGTCCGCGGCTTCTGGCTGGTGAAGCCGGACGGCTCGCTCAGCGAAACTGGCCGGTTCTTCCACGACCTCTGGCAGCGGGCAGAGATCTGACCACGGTCCGCGGGGCGGACAGCGAGCCTCTCTTGGCGCGCGGCTTCTCGCGCTGTGCCCCGGAACAACCCCGAACAGCGAAGTTGGCCGTGGCACAGCGCGTCCCGCCTGCCCAACTGCGGTTTTCTGGGACAACCGGCGTGCGCCCGGGCCGTGGCGGAAGCCATCCGGCCCCCTTGCCGCCCGGAGCGTCGTTTGGCAGCATCGCGGCGAGTCGCCATGCCCGTCTTCCATGAACAGGCCATCCGTCTAGCCTCAGGCGGCAAGGACCTGAGTTGGCTACAACCAGAACACTTGGCCGACTGGCGCGGCCTGGCCGCCGCCCTGGACCAGCTTTGCCCCGAACAACGCAGCGAAACGATTTCCGCTGACTGGCGGCTGCGACTTGGCTGGCGCGTCCAGAAATGAACAGCCCTTGAATCGCTATGCCGGGCTTCCGCCATTCCGCGCTCGATGACATCTCGCGCATCCGCCAGGACCTGCGCGACCGGTATCAAGACGGATTCCCGATACTCAAGGAGCTTCTCCAAAACGCCGACGACGCCGGGGCCGCTGAACCGAACGGCGCAGCCGGCCAACTGGTGCTCGTGCTGGCCAGAAACGGTTTGCCCGGGGCCAAACACCCCCTGCTTCAGACCGCTGGCTTGGCCGTGTTGAAGGACGGCGCATTCACAGCCAGCGATGCAATCAGCATCACCTCTGCGGGGATGAGCAACAAGGCGGGGCAGGTGGGCTGCGCAGGGAATGATTGAGTGCCTTCTTGAGCTGGCGGGCTACGCCGGCTGGCGGTAGGCGGGGTGCGGGAACTTGATCTTCACCGGCTCGCGGAACACGGCGTGATTGAGGATGAGCTGGCCCTTTTCCAGACGCGTGGCGGCGGCCTTGATGTCGGGATTCAGGAAGCGGTAATTGCGCTCGGCCATCTCGGCGGCGTTGGTCCGGCCCAGCAACGTGGTCGAGCAGTTGCCGGTCACGCGGTCATGAACCGCGCTCAGGAACTGCTGCGCGCCAAACAGCACGATGCCGAGCGAGCGGCCGCGCTCGGCCACCTCCAGCACCTGATCCAAAATCGGCGAGCCTTTCGTGCTCTCCGGCGCGTATTTGTTCAGCTCGTCCACGAAGATGATGACCTTCTGGGGCACATTCTCATCAGGCACATCCGTTGCGGCCTTGATTCTCGCGTTTTGCCAACCGACGTCTCCATCAGGTTCTTCGGTTTCGTTGGTGTTGCCCAATGTACCCAATTATCACCCGTTGGCCGGCTTTGTCCCATGTGAAGCCGATCCGGATAGTGTGGCGGGCATCTCTGCTTGTACCGGTACCAACGTGCTCGCCCAGTTCCCAAGTGCGTCCCTCGAATTTGCAGCAATACCATTCCCTATATTGCCCTACAGTATGGTCGCTCTGTCCCCCGGAATAGAACCAGTCGTGCAATGTCTTTTTGATGCTATCATTGGGCGTCGTGCCTGGTTTTTTGCCTGTTTTGGAATCATGATAATCATTTGCGAGCCAAGACAAAGCCTGGAAAAACTCCTCAGGTTCATCGAACGGGTTCCCATCCACTTCCGATTTTGCATTTAGGGCGAAGACGAGCCGGTCCGCATAAAGGCCCTTAGCCTGTTCAACCGCTTCAGCAACGGTCTTTGGGGGGATCGGAGTTGGTGCATCCGTCGGCTGGTCGCTCTTTTGCTTGCGCTCCTCGAAAACTAATTCATACGCGGTAATCTTTTGTCGCGCCGCCTTGAGCTCTTGCTGTGTTAATTGCAGTTCGCGGCGCAATTGCGCCCTGTCTTCTTCAAGCTTTGCATTCTCCTCTTCAAAAAGTCTTAGGAGCTTTTCTTTATCATCCGCAGATTTAGCCTGAGCAATGGCTTGAGAGCGTTCATGTGCATCGGCCTCCGCCCAACTAAACCAATCAGGATTAGAGGAGAGAACCGCGACGGCGGAAATCTGCTTCAACAGTTCTTTCGCAAATGGGGTCGGACGCCTCGTGTTGAAAGGCTGAATGCGCCACCACGGCCAAAGTGGATGCCGCCTGCGAAACGCTGAATTCTGGCCAATAGATTCGTACACCACCATCAAAGCAATTGAGTTGCTTGGGCAATCGGTCGTCGAGCAATCTCGTAGCGTTTGGGTCTTGGGCGACTACTACATATGCGAGTCCAGCGAGTTCACTTGCGATGCTCTTGTAATCGGCAACGTATTCACCCGTCGCCCACGGCGTCACAAAAACGACAGGAAGTTGCCTCGAAGAGCTTTGCAGCAGATCCAGAAACAACTCCACATCATGTGGTTCATCTCTGATTACGTAAGCTTTGTCAGACAATCGGATTGTGCCGCCACACTTGAATTTGCTTAGCATCTCCCGCACAATTCTAGGGCGCGTAGGGACATGCCGAACTGGTGCAACGCCGCCCCTGGTTCGCCTAACGCTGACGGAACAATGAAATGCGAAGCTGTGGTGCTTTTCAGCCACGCCGATGTCCGTCAGCCATTGAATGGCCGAGTCAGTGTGTGATCCATCTCGGTGCGGATGTGTGTAACGCATCGCCCAAGCACGTCCTTCGTTGCGATTGATTAGGCGCGCTTCGATCACATTTCCTGCTCCGATTGGCGTTTCAGGGATGGTTTTAAGCGGGCTCTGGGGCAAGGTGCGATGCTGAACCTCAATCCCCTGCCGGTTGACCACCCACTCGAGGCAAAGACGAGCAGCAGCTTCAAGTGAATCGCCACGAGCGGCGGACAAGAACGGGAACCCAGTTCTATAGACTGTTTTCATTGTTTATTTTCGCGTAGCAGTATGGCACATGCCAGCGAGTGGCCGCAACCATGAAGTATCGTAGCTGCTCTGAATCGCCTTCGACCCACATGGCTGTCTCCCGAAATCCGTCAACTTGAACGGTGGCTGGCCGTGTTTTTGGCCAGTTGCGGGCAGATGGCAGACAGGCAACTCGGTTTGATGTCAACTCGGCTGGCGCACTGAATTGACATGCTCACGAAGCTGTTCTTCACGCACCGCTCGGCTTGGAACACCGGGTAAAGATGGGCGTGCCAGCGGCGGTCCATGCCGTGGGGCGTCACCGTGCGCTCGGCCAGCAGGG
>CAZMOZ010000080.1:0-5946 GCA_964568145.1 uncultured Verrucomicrobiota bacterium | reverse complement strand
GCGAAGAAGGTGATCTGGCCTTTGAAGTCGGGCTGGTAGTCGAAGTAGCGGTCGCCGCGGATGCCGCGGCCGGCCACGCATTCGATGGCGTCGCGGGCGAGGATGGGATGGGTGCCGGGCGGACCGCCGTGGTGGCCGCGATAATTGTGCCCCGGCGAGAGGTAGAGGTGACGGACGCGAATCATCACAACAACGCGGCCGGCAAGGCTTCCGGCGGCTGGGTCGCCAGCCGTGAACGGTCCCGCCGGAATCCACGCGCCTGGCCCGCGCAAGGCCGGACCTTAAGCACCGGCCGCGGAGCGGTGAAGCCGAAATCCTCGCGTCGCGGGAATCGGGGCGCAGATCACATTCTTGCAGCCGGTGGAAACGGCCGGATGTGCCGGGGGTAGCGGCGGCCATCCCTGGCCGCCGTGGCGGGCGGCGTCCGGCCGCCCGGGTTACCGGCGCTGTGCGCCGGAGCAAAACGGGAGCGCGGCTTACCGCCCGCGGGGGTGGGTCGCCCCTCGCTGAGGGGCGACGGATCCGGCCCAGGGGCCGGCTACCAGATGTCGAATCCCACCACACTACCCACCCCCCGTTTGAGTTTCTGAGTTTGGGCTTTCTCGCCGCGTTCACCGGCTCGAAGCCTGGCTCCACGGCTGGCTGGAAGCCGGCCGCTACCCCGGCAGGCGATCCTGCCCGCACGGAATTGAGATGCACCCCGGCGTCCGGTGTTTTTGACGCGGCGGTTGGTTGCCGGCTTGGGCCGGCCACACGGATTCACCGACCCAAGCCGGTGCCGCTCTCGCGAGCGGCAAAGCGAAGTGCCTGCGCGCCCAAGGGGAAGCGGGCGGCGGGTGGCCAGCCCGTGGATGTAGTCCACGCCGGTATCGAACAGCTTGGTGGTCGCCCCCGTGGCCGGATTCACTCGGAACAACGGCGCGTTGGCGACGATCTCGGAAACGTAGAAGTTGCCGAAGTGATCAATGGCCAAACCCATCACCCGCGACGCTCCTTGCAGCTTGGTCACCAGCGTGGCTTGGCCTGTCGCTGGATCCACCCGGTAGAGCGCGTCGTTCACCGCCCCATACATCGTGCCGTCCGGTGCCCAGGCCAGATCCATGATGTCGAAACAGCCGCCCGTGACCCCCACTTTCGTGGCTGCGCCGGTGGCCGGATCGAACGTCTAGAGACTCCCCGCGTCAGGCGTGCCGCTGCCGGCGTTCACGCCGTAGAGCGTGCCATCGGGCGCGAAGCCCAGGCCCATGAAGTTCTCCGGCTTGTGGAGCGGGCCAAAGGGTGTCGCCACCCCGGTCTTCAGGTTGACACCGGCCAGTTGCGAATCGCCACCGGGCGGCCAACCGTGCGTCACGGTGTACGCTTCGCCCTTCGCGTTGATGGCAATCGCGTCGGCGCCCGGCACGCCGAAATCGCCGAGCTTCGTCACCTTCTGGGCGGCGACGTCGATTTTGACGAGGGAGGTTCCGGCCCCGGCGGTGGCGTAGATGATGGGATCGGCGTGGGTGGCCGGGGTGACCGCGGCCAACACCAGCCAGGCGGCAGCGAACCGCCAGGAGTGCAGGTGAAGCGTTTTCATTGGATCGAACGATGGCAACGGTTGGCAGAGTCCCGCCCCGGTCCGGCGCCGGCCTTGCCGCCGGCGCCGGGCGCCTGGGCCGTCCGGTTAGTCCGCGCTGCCGGGCAGGAGGCGCAGGACACCCGCGCTGCAGCCCGGGACGAGGTTCACCTCCAAGTGGATCTGCGCGCCGTCCAGCCAGCCGTCGGTGATGACGCCGTTGCCGCGGATCGCGCCAGTGCCCAGGTTGAGTTTGAGGTTCACCACGGCCGTGAACCGGTAGCAGGCCGTCTCGACTGTGTACTTGCCTTCGATGTGGACCGTGCCGCCCGCGGTCCGGCCCGAAAGCTGATCGTAAACTAGGTCACCGTCGGGCGAACCGTCGCCGTCGGTGTCCACCGTGCCCACCCAGTGCGCCGCGGTGACCGGCGATTTGGCGAATGCCAACGAGACCGGCCGCGTGCGGGGCGTGGGGATGAACTCGAGGCCGTGCGGGCCGTTCAACGTCACCCCCGGAACGGGCGTGGTGGCGCCGGTGACTGGATCCAGCCGCAACAGCGGCGTGGCCGGTTTGATTTCGCTGACGTAGAAGTTGCCGTCGTCGTCAATCGCCAGGCCCATGATCCGGGTGTGCGCGGTCGTGACGACGAGCGTGACCTCGCCGGTGTGCGGGTTGATGCGGTAGAGCGACCAGGAATCCGCACCGTAAAGGGTCCCGTCGGGATGGACGGCCAGATCCATGATCATGCCGCAACTGCCGGTGACCTTCACCTTGGTGGCCGCTCCCGTGGCCGGGTCGAACCGGTAGAGGCTCCCGGCGTCGGGCGTGCCGCTGGCGGCGCTCACGCCGTAGAGCGTGCCGTCGGGGGTGAAGCCGATGCCCATGAAAATCTCCGGCCTGAGGTTCACGCCGAGGGGCGTGGCGGCGCCGGTGGTCACGTCCACCCAGGCTAGTTGGGGATTGGGCTGGCCCGGTGGAAAGCCCTGGGTCACGGTGTAGAGGTCGCCTTGCGGGTGGAGGGCGATCGCAAAGCAGCCCGGCTGGTTGAAGGGCCCGATGTTCGTGACGGTGCCGGCCCCGACGTCGACCTTGACCAGTTGACTGCCGAAACCGGTGGCGGCGTAGAGAAACGGTTCGGCGCGCAAGGCGGCGGTGGCGGCCCCGAGGGCTAGGATCACCGCGGCCGGGGTGAGGTGCTGCCTGTTTTTCATAGGTTCTGCTGTGTTGTGTGTCTTTGATTCGTCTTTTGGGCGTCCCTTCCCCGCCACAGCGGAGCGGCGGCCCGCTCATGAATGCGCCGGCGGCCGGGAAAGCACGCCACCTCCTTTCTGAACCAAGTCGGGCCGGACCTTACCAACTTTTGGGGGAACGCGGGCGGCCACGCGGCCGGGCAGGGGCGGCATCTTGACAGCAAATATTTTGAGCATCACGATGCCAGGCATGAGAACCACGGTGACGCTGGACAAGGACGTGGAACGGCTGCTGCGCGAGGCCATGCATCGGTCCCGGACCAGCTTCAAGCAGACGCTCAACGCGGCCGTCCGCGCCGGCCTCGGGCCGAAGCCGGCGCCGGCCGCGCGCCGGCCGTTTGTGCTCAAGGCCCGGCCTCTGGGCCTGCGGACGGGCCTCGATCCGGACGGCCTCAACAAATTGGCGGATGATCTGGAGATCGAGGCCTGGCAGCGGCAGCAGCTCCGCCCGGAGGGCCCGTGATCATTCCCGACCTCAACCTGCTGCTGTACGCCTGCGACGCGAGTTCGCCCTTTCATGCCGCCGCCTCGGCCTGGTGGCAGTCCTGTCTGGCCGGCACGGAGCCGGTCGGCCTGCCCCACGTCGTTGTGTTCGGATTTGTCCGCCTCGCCACCAGCGCGCGGGTGTTCCTGCAGCCCATGACCCCGGCGGAGGCTGCGGGGCACGTGCGCGCGTGGCTCGAACAGCCGCCGGTGCAGTTGCTCGAGGCCGGTCCCGACCACGTCCGGCAGGTGCTCGCGTTGCTGGAAGGAGTGGGCACCGCGGGCAATCTGGTGACGGACGCGCAACTGGCTGCGCTGGCGCTGGACCACGACGCCGTGCTGCACACGACCGACGCGGACTTCACGCGATTCCAGGGCCTGCGCTGGTTCAACCCCCTCACGGCCACGGGCAGCGCCGGCCTGCGCCGGGCCAGGAAACGGCAGGCTTAATGGCGTTGACGAACACCGCGCCAGCGACCGGGCCACGATCGAGTTAGCGTTTTCGCGCGCTGGGGATGCAGGTCCGCAACCGGGCCAAGTCCCGGTCGCCCGCCTTTGTCGGTTTCCAACCCCACCAGCAATCATGGGCGAGCTTGAGGGTGCTGGCTTCCCTCCAGCCCCAGTGCTCGACATGGCCGTCGGCAAAGGAGAGGTTGGCGCCGCCGTGGTGGCGGGCATCCGGGAAGTGCGCCCATTCCCACTCGTGCTCCAGAAAAGGCTGAGACACGATGAAGGTTCCGCCCGCCGAGGTCACCGGGTGGTTGTCGATGAACAAGAACGCGCCCGCGGTTCCTGGTTCGATCATGTCGGAATGCTTTCGCCACCAAAGACCGGGATTGGGAAAGGTACCTGTCACGCCCCCCGCGGGATTCAAGTAAACGCTCATCGCGTAATGGCGGGTGCGGCGTAGCCTGCCCTGGTCGCGCACTGTGGATTTGTCCGCCGGACAACGGTATGTGCCCTCGGCGCCGGAGTAGGCGAAGAGCACGCCTCGCTGGATGTTTGAGGCTGTGGTGTCGATGAAGGCGTTGCCGGTCACCCAGGACGGGGCATCGCTACGCCAACCGGTCTGGCTCCCATCGCCTTGATCCTCGTGGTTGGGCGGCAAGGCATCGGTTTGGTCCGCCACATAGGTCAGCCAGGCCAGTTGGAGCTGCTTGAGGTTGTTCAGGCAGGCGGTGCGCCGGGCCAGCCCCCGGGCCTTGCCCAGGGCCGGCAGCAGCAGCCCGGCCAGGGCCGCGATGATCGCGATCACCACCAGCAGTTCGATGAGCGTGAAGCCCGATGACCGGGTTGACCGGCCAGGCACCGACCGGTAAATCATCATTGGAGGGTCCTGTGTCATGGTTCAACGAAGCGTCCGTGGCGGACCGGCCCCTTCCGGCCGCCGCCGAAGCGCCTTCATCGGGTAAAGAAACAAACCGCGCCGAATCTTACAGGGATATTGCAGAGGAGCTGAACGGCGACTTGCGGCCGGACTGGACGCGGGTGTCAGTCGGGCAGGCCGACCTTCCGCATCAGGGCCCGGAAGCGCGGATGTTCGCGCATCGCGTCAAACGGCCAGTCCACCTTGATCCAGGTAATGGCGGGCGAACCTTCCCGATACTCCCGTTCAAGGCAATCCAACGCCCGGTCGGTTTCACCGCGGACGGCATGCACCACCGCCAGCGGATACGCCGAGGCATAACCCCCGGCTGGCTGGCGCACGGGTTGGAGCAACTCCTCCAGCCGGACTTGATCGCCAGGTTCTTTGGAGAGGGCGTAGGCTTCCGCGAGCCAGGTGCGGGACCAGGTCCAGGGGCTAATTCTGCGGCCCGCCTCCAACCAGCGGATGGCCTCCGGCACCTGGCCCCGGGCCAGGTGCGCCATGCCGAGGTACGTGTGGGCGTAGGCAAAACCAGGCTCCTGTTCGAGGGTGCGCTGAAGTTGGATGATCGCCTCCGCATGTTCGCCTGCGTAGTAAAGGACGGAGCCGACATACCATGCCGCCACCGGGTTGTTCGGGTCCAATGCCTGACCTTGCCGGGCCCGGTCAATGGCCTCGCGGGTCCGGCTGTAGCGCGCGAGAGTGAGAGCATACCAGTAGTACGCAGGGGTGTAGTCCGCCTTCAATTGGATCGCCCGTTCGAACTCGCGGAAGGCGTTGGTCCAATCCCGGTCATAATACGAGAGCAGAAATCCCAGCGTGGCATGAGCTTCGGCGCGGTCGGGCGACAACCTGAGCGCCAGGCGCACGGCGTCGTGAGCCTTCGCGCCCAAGCTGTGCGGATGCTCATCCTTGAACAGCCAGCCCAAGACGTGGATGTCCGCCAAGCTAATCCAAGCCGGCACGAATTCGGGATCGGCCTGAAGGGCTTCTTGGAAGCGGTCGCGCGCCTCGTAATACCCCGCAACGGTGCGCTTATTCCAGGCCGCGCGCGCCTTCCAATATGGCTCGGTCGCCTTGAGTGCCCGCGTCCTTTGTTCCACCTCGCGCTCCGCCCGCCACCATTGGGTCAGCACGCCCGCCGCGCCCAGCCCGCTCACCAGCAAGGCCAAACCCACCGCCGCCGCCAGCGCCGAATTGCGCCGGGTCCACTTCAGCAACCGTTCCCGCGGCGTCGCCGGCCGCGCCATGATCGGCTCGTGGCGCAGCTATTTCTCGGGGTCCGCCGCCA
>CAZMOZ010000079.1:0-6822 GCA_964568145.1 uncultured Verrucomicrobiota bacterium | reverse complement strand
TCGCAACCAGTCAATCCAGTCCATGAAAACCACGTCACTGCCGGTCAACCGGCGCCAGTTCCTCCGCACCGCGGCCACGGCCGGCGCCGCGCTCACCGTGCTGCCCCGCCACGTCCTGGGCGGCCCGCGGTTTGTCCCGCCCAGCGAAAAGGTGAATATCGCCATCGTGGGCGCGGGCGGCCAGGGCCGCACGAACCTGCGCGGCCTGTTCCCGCTGGCCGACGCCCAGGTGATCGCGGTGGCCGATCCCATCGAACACCTGGACCTCGAGGCGTTTTATTTCCGCGGCGTGGCCGGCCGGCTGCCCGTGAAGGCCGAGGCCGAAAAGCATTACGGCCAGAAGGCGCCCAACTTCAAGGTCGCCGCCTACGAGGACTTCCGCGTGATGCTCGAAAAGGAGAAGGCCGTTGACGCCCTCGTGTGCGCGACGCCGGACCACCTGCACGCGTACGTGAGCGTGCTGGCCATGCGGGCCGGCAAACACGTCTATTGCGAGAAGCCGCTCACGCACAACGTCTGGGAGGCGCGGCTCGTCGCCCGGGTTGCGAAGGAAACCGGCGTGGCCACGCAGATGGGCAACCAGGGCCACTCCGGCGAAGGCATCCGGCAGACGTACGAGTGGATTCACGCCGGGGTGATCGGCGCGGTGCGCGAAGTCCACGCCTGGACCAGTGCCAGCCGCTGGAACAAGAAATACTTCGCCGGCCGCCCGCCCGAGGAACCGGTGCCCGCGGGCACAAACTGGGATCTCTGGCTCGGCCCGCGCGAGCCGCGCCCGTACAGCTCCGCCTACACGCCGGTGACCTGGCGCGATTACTGGGACTTCGGCACGGCGCCCATCGGCGATTTCTTCTGCCACAACTTCGACGCTCCCTGCTGGGCGCTGGACCTCACGGCGCCGACCAGCATTGAGGCCTACGGCGCGGGCGGCGTGGACACCGAGATGGCCCCGCCGGGCGGAATTTATTACTACGAGTTCCCCGCCCGCGGCGCGATGCCGCCGGTGAAGTTCACCTGGTACGACGGCGGGATGCGCCCGCCCCGGCCGGCCGGCCTCGAACCGGAAGACCAGTTGGGCGCCGGCGGCAACGGCACGCTGTTCATCGGCGACAAGGGCATGCTCACCTGTCCCGGCTGGGCCGGCGACCCGCGCCTGCTGCCCGGCTCGCGGATGGACGACTTCCAGCGCCCGCCCAAGACGCTGCCGCGCTCCAAGGGCCATCACCGCGACTGGATTGACGCCTGCAAAGGCGGGCCGAAGCCCAGCGCGAACTTCGAGTACGGCGCGGGCTTGACCGAGATGGGCCTGCTCGGGCTCGTGGCGTTGCGCGTCGGCAAGAAGATGGAATGGGACGCCGTCGCCATGAAGTCGCCCAACTGCCCCGAGGCGGACAAGTACCTCAAGGGCCGCTACCGCGCCGGCTGGCAGATCACCTGAGCGTGGCCGGGGCGGCGTTGTTTGCCTGTCGCGAAGCGAGCGTGACTGGTTGAAAGGGTGAACAGTTAAATCCGAAAACCGAAGTGGGCAGGCGGGACGCACGGCGCCACAGCCAACTTCGGTTTTCGGGTTTAACGCGGCTCGCCATCACGCGGACCAGACAGCGCGGCAAATCAGCCTGTTCACCCACGCCGGCAGGCGCATCTTACCTTGTGCAGCCGGTTGGAAACAGCCAGAAGCCGCCGGGGTAGCGGCAGCCATCCCTGGCGGCCGTAAAGGGTGGCATCCTGCCGCCCGGAATCGGCGTTGAACACGCCGTCCGCAGGGCGCCGCTCGCCCCCCTTCCAGGCTGGAAGTCGGCCGCCACACCGGCAGGCGGTACTGCCTGCAAGAAATTGAAATGTGCCCCAGGGCGGCCCGGCGTGCCCAAACCATTTGACTTGCCAGCGGCTTCCCCGCCAAGGTTGTCGTCGCAGGCATCACGCTATGAGCGACCATTCCGACCTTCTGACGAACTTCCAGCCGGCGCATGAGTTCTTCGTGGGCATAGATTCCGACGGCTGCGTGTTTGACACCATGGAGATCAAGCACAAGGAGTGCTTCACCCCGCAGTTCATCAAGCACTTCCGGCTCCAGGCTGTCAGCCGTTACGCGCGCGAGGCGTGGGAGTTCGTGAACCTTTACTCGAAGACCCGGGGCATCAACCGCTTTCCGGCGCTCTCGAACACCTTGAATCTCCTCGCCACCCGGCACGAGGTGCAGGCCCGCGGCGTGAAGCCCCTGTCCACCGAGGCGCTGGACGCGTGGATCGCGCGCGAGCCGAAGTTGACCAACCGCACACTGGAGCAGGCGGTCACGGACGGCGCCGTGGAACTTGCCCCGGTGCTCGCGTGGTCTCAGGCCGTCAACGCCGCGATCGAGGACATGGTCTTCGGCGTGCCGCCGTTCCCGCTGGTGCGCGAATGCCTGCAACGGCTGACCGCCTTGGCGGACGCTATGGTGGTGTCGCAGACGCCCACACCCGCGCTCGAAAGGGAATGGGAGGAGCACGGCATCCACACCTATGTGCGCCTCATTGCCGGCCAGGAGCTAGGCTCGAAAACCGATCACCTCCGCTTGGCCGCGGGCGGCAAGTACGCGCCCAAGCATGTGCTGATGATCGGCGACGCGCCGGGCGACTTCAAAGCGGCCCGCGCCAACCACGCGCTGTTCTTCCCGGTCGTGCCCGGCCGCGAGGAGGCGTCCTGGCAGCGGTTCTACGACGAGGGGCTCGAGCGCTTCCTGAAACTCCAGTTCGCCGGCGAGTACGAGGAGGCGTTGCTCCAGGAATTCAACGCCAGCCTGCCGGAGCATCCGCATTGGCAGCGATGACGCGGGCCCTGCCATACGCCGCGTGAAACGCGCGACCATGAGCCGGGCGGCGTGGACAACGAAGTCGCGGCCGGCGCGGGTGCTGATCTGCCCGGACAAGTTCAAGGGCACACTCACCGCCACCCAGGCGGCCGGGGCCATCGCGCAAGGCTGGCGCCGGTCCCGGCCCGCCGACGAACTGGAGTTGCTCCCGATCAGCGACGGCGGCGACGGCTTCGGCGAACTGCTCGGCTGGCTGCACGGCGCCAGGGAACGTGTCACCCGGACGGTGGACGCGGCGCACCGCCCGCTGGAGGCCACTTGGTGGTGGGAACCGCGCAGCCGCACGGCGATCATTGAATCAGCGCGCATCATCGGCCTGGCGATGCTGCCGCCGGGCCGGTTCCACCCGTGCGAGCTCGACACATTCGGCCTTGGCGAAGTGCTGCGGGCGGCCGCGCGCCTGCGTCCGCGGCGGACCCTGGTCGGCGTCGGCGGCAGCGCGACGAATGACGCCGGTTTCGGCCTGGCCCGCTCGCTGGGCTGGACGTTCCAAGACCGGGCGGGCAAACACCTGACGCGCTGGACCCAGCTCGGCGACTTGGAGCGCCTGGTCGCGCCCGCGAAGCGTTGCAAACTGGGCGACCTGATCGTGGCCGTGGACGTTCGCAACCGGCTGCTCGGCGTGCACGGCTGCACGCGCGTTTACGGTCCGCAAAAAAGCATCCGACCCGAAGACATTGCACCGGCGGAGCGTTGCTTGCGGCGGTTGGCCCGCGTGGTCGGCCACGCCTGGCGCTCGCGACCCCGGCCAGCCAGCCTGCCGGGTGCCGGCGCGGCGGGTGGATTGGGCTTCGGTTTGGTGGCTTTTGCCGGGGCGCGGATCGAACCGGGCTTTGAGTTCTTCGCGCGCTTTGTCGGTCTGGCGAAGCGCATTGCCGCGGCCGATCTGGTGATTACTGGCGAAGGCGCGCTGGATGAAACAACGCTCTCGATGGGCAAAGGCGTGGGCGGCCTGGCGCGCTTGTGCCGGCGGCGGCGGCGGCCGTGCCTGGCCTTGGGCGGCGTGGTGCAGGCGCGCGAGCGGGCGGAGCGGCGGTTCACCGGCGTTCACGCGCTGGCGCCGGATCTGACTTCGATCGAGGACGCGAAACACCGCGCCGCGCAATGGCTGGCCGAACTCGCGCGCCGCGTGGCGGCGGCTTGGGCGGCTTGACCGGAGCAAACATGGCCAGAGAAGCGCAGAACCGGCCGGCTTCTTCCCCGCGTGCCTATCGCGGGCGCCTGGCGCCATCGCCCACCGGCTGCCTGCATCTGGGGCACGCGCGGACGTTCTGGCTCGCGCAAGAACGCGCGCGGGCGGCGGGCGGCACGTTGATCCTGCGCAACGAAGACCTGGACCCGGACCGCAGCAGGCCGGAATTCGTCGCCGCGATGTACGCGGATTTGCGCTGGTTCGGGCTGGACTGGCAGGAAGGCCCGGATGTGGGCGGCCCGCACGCGCCGTATTCGCAGAGCGGGCGCACCGCGCTTTACCGCGACACCTTGCGGCGGCTGCAAGCCGGCGGTTTCGTGTATCCCTGCACCTGCTCGCGCAAGGACATCCTGGCCGCGGTCACCGCGCCGCACGCCGGCGACGACGAAATGATTTACCCGGGCACCTGCCGGACGGCGGGCGCGTCACCGCCCGGCTCCAGCCACGTCGGACGCGCGCCAGGCTGGCGGTTCCGCGTGCCGGACGGCGAGGTGATCGAGTTCGTGGACGGCGGCTTCGGCCCGCAACGCTTCGTGGCCGGGCGCGACTTCGGCGACTTTGTCGTGTGGCGGCCGGACGACGTGCCGGCCTACCAACTGGCGTGCGTGGTGGACGACGCGGCGATGGGTGTCACCGAGGTGGTGCGTGGCGCGGACCTGCTGCCCTCGACCGCGCGGCAATTGCTGCTGTACCGCGTGCTGGGCCTGACGCCGCCGGCGTTCTTCCACGGCCCGCTGCTCACCGACCGGAATGGCCGGAGGCTGGCCAAACGGCAGGACGCGCTCAGCCTGCGTGCCCTCCGGGCCCGGGGCGTCACGCCGGAGCAGCTTCGCGCGAGGTGGGGTGTTGAGGCGGGTTAAGTCCGAAAACCGAAGTTGGCCGTAGCGCAGTGCGTCCCGCCTGCCCAACTTCGGTTTTGGTTAAAAGGCTAAAGGTGGTTGAATGGTTAAATGGGCGGCACCGCGGGCACCGTTTAACCTTTCACATTTTAACCAATCCCGCTCGCCTCGATGGGGTGATTGCCGGCCCAGGCAGACACTGCGAGTTCAAGTCGTCAGCACCCGCTGGCTCTGCCCAATCACACGCGCTCGGCCTTGGTGTACACCACCAGGTCGCCCTCGTCGCGCAGGTCGCTCGGGTGGTAACGTGGGATGGGCAGCTCGAGCTGCTTGAACTGAACCGGCGCGGTCTTTTTGTCCACCAGGCCGAGCGCCACGGCGACGCCGTGGAGGATCGCCTCCGGCCGCGGCGGGCAGCCGGGGATGTAGTAGTTCACCGGAATCAGCTTCTCGACCGGGCCGGGAACTGCATAGCTGTCGAACCAGATGCCGCCGCCGCAGGCGCATGAGCCGATGGCGAAGACCAGCTTGGGCGCAGGCATGGCCTCGTACGCGCGCCGGAGCGCCGACGCGGTGGAGCGCATCGCCGGCCCCTGGCAGAACATCACGTCCGCGTGGCGCGGCGAGCCGACCAGTTTGATGCCAAACCGCTCCGCGTCGTAGTAGGGGGTGAGGACGTTCAGCACCTCGATGTCGCACCCGTTGCACCCGCCGCTGTTGGCGTGATAAACCCACAGCGAGCGGCCGAACATTTTCTGGCAAAGGTTTTTTAACATGATGGCCCGCTAAACACGCGAAAGGACGCTAAAGGGAAAAGGCAAAAGGAGGTTTGTCCGACTCGGGTTTCGTTGCCCGGGTATTCACGATCCGCTCCCATTCCAGCCCCGGATAGTGGCCGAAGTTCACCAACAGCCCCAGCTTGAAGCCGGTGGCGTTCAGGTAATTCAGGACTTGCGCCCGATGCTCGTCCACCAAGTCTGACACGGCCTTGAGTTCAAGGATGATCTTGCCGTGGCAGATGAAGTCCGGTTCGTATTTGTGCTGCAGCACGCGCCCGCGATAGCTCAACTCCAGCTTTGGTTTGGGCACCGCTGGCAGCTTGAGATGCTCGAACTCGATCTCCATGCATTCCTGGTAAACCGGCTCCAGAAAGCCGCAGCCCTTGTCTTTGTACACCGCAAAACAGCCGCCCATGATCGCATACACCTCTTCCTTGTAGAGCAAATCTTCAACGGTTCTCTTCATTTTGGCGTCGTTTAGCGTGTTTAGCGGGCAAATCAGTCCAGTTCGATCTTCACATCATCCACCGCCGCTTCCTCGGTCAGGTAAGCCTTCGATCGGAAGATCCAGCGCTCGTTGGCCAGGTCGTCGAAGCGGTAGCCCTTGAGCTTGAGTTGCTCCAGCGGGCTGGGTTCCTTGAAGCAGCGCCCGCAGCGCTGGCAGGTGCTCATGAACAGGTCGAGCCGCTGCTGGAGGTCGCCGGTCGCGTTTGTGGCGTTCGCGAATTCGGGGCTCATCGTGATGGCCTGCTCGGGGCAGACATCCGCGCAACGCCCGCAATACGTGCAGCGCCGGCCGAGGTATTTCAGGATGCGCACCTCCTGGCAGACGTCGAAGACTAGGATTTCGCGGGCCGGGCAGTTGTTCGCGCAGCCGGCGCAGCCGAGGCATTTGGCGGCGTCGAAGATGGGCCGCCCGCGGAAGCCCTTCGGCACCGGCTGCGCCTGCGCCGGGTAGGGCAGCGTCACGCGGCCGGCCTTCAGGCAGACCATCGCTTCCTGGAGTTTGCTTAAGAGGGACATTGGGGGGAAATCCGAAGTCCGAAGTCCGAAGTCCGAATGAAATCTAAAGCCCGCAAACCGGGACACGCCGCGAAGAGTTCCCTCACTTCCCAAGGGAGATGGGCGGGGGGCACGGACCGGGAACATGGTTGACAGTTT
>CAZMOZ010000078.1:0-7026 GCA_964568145.1 uncultured Verrucomicrobiota bacterium | reverse complement strand
AGCAGGTTGCTGACCAGCCGGCGGGCTTGCGGCGGCTCCTGCTCGCGCAAGGCGAGTTCCAGAAGCTGTCCGTAAGCCTCAAACCATGACCGGCTCGAGGTGGCGGGAACGTTCACCGCCGGCATGGCGGCGGGTTCAGACGTCGCAGGTTTCACAGTCGCAAAAACAAATGGCGGCCGGGCGCCGCGCGGCGCGCGCCCGTTGGATCCGGCTCCCGGGTGCCCGGCGCCCGCCCCAACATACCGGATTGCGTCAGGCCGACAATCCCTACCTCGCGGCGGGGCGCATGTCACAGAATGGCGCTTGGTGCCAGGGGTTCGAGGAAAGCGGTTGCCAGATGCCGGATGCCAACCTTTCCACCTTTGACTGGATTTCGTTGCGGGCGAGGGCATCTTTGGGCCATGAAGTTCATCCTCTCCACTCAGAACCTCACGCTCACCAAGGCCATCGAAGACCACATCCTCGGGAAAATCGAGAAGCTCGAGCACCTCGACCGCTGGCTGGTGGACGCCCGCGTCATCCTGGTCCACGACCAGACCAAGGCACCGGAGAAGCAGTTTGGCTGCTCGGTCCGGCTCGGCGTGCGGGGGCCGGACCTCTTTGCCCAGGATGCCAGCGGCGACCTTTACGCGGCCATTGACAACGTCTTCAAAAAAATCCAGCAGCAAATTCGCAAGCGCCACAACAAGCGCAAGGCCACCAAGCACACCCAGGCTTCCCGCCTCAAACGCTCGCGCCAGGAAGCCGAACTTTGAGCCGGCCGAACCCGGCCACCCCGGCAACTCACTCAGCCCTTTCAACCCTTCACCGGTTCAAACGTTTCGCCGGCGGCTCCACCACCAGGCCACCCAGCCGACCGCCATCGTGGCCAGGCCCAGCAGGCTTTCCAGCGGCCGCCGGCCCACGGAGAAAGCAACCATGCCCAGCACGCTGAGCAGAAAGAGCCACGGCACCCACGGCCAGCCCGGCACGGGCAGGGCCGGACCTTCGCGGCGGCGCAGCTTGATCAGCCCCGCCACCGTGGCGGCGGTGCTCAGGCTCAGGGTAAAGCCGATGTAGGTCAGCAGCGCCTCGAAGGTGGCGCTCCAGAGCAACGCCAGCGCCACCACGGTCTGCAAGGCGATGGAAGTCCGCGGCGGGCCGTCGCTGGCGGCAAAGACCCGCGGCACGCAGCCGTCCGCCGCCATCTGCGCGTACACCCGCGGCCCGGCCATGATAAGCGACGACGCGGAGCTGATGAGCCCGACCGCGACCAAGGCGGTGATCGCGTCGGCCCAGGCGCGCCCGCCGAGCGCCTCAGCGGCCAGCCGGCCAATTTCCAGCCGGC
This sequence comes from uncultured Verrucomicrobiota bacterium, assembly GCA_964568145.1. Lineage (GTDB taxonomy): Bacteria > Verrucomicrobiota > Verrucomicrobiia > Limisphaerales > J093 > DSVZ01. Next base: position 5,699 of record CAZMOZ010000078.1, on the reverse strand, counting down.
CCGCGAGGTCGCCCGCCGGCGCGGCGAAGACAAACACGTAGTTCAGCGCCAGGTACAGCGTGGTGACGATGCCGGTGCCCAGCAAGAGCGCGCGCGGCAGGTTGCGCTCCGGGCGGCGCACCTCGCCACCGATGTACACCGCCGCGTTCCAGCCGGCGTAGCTGAAGGAAATCCAGACCAACGACACCGCGAACGCGCCCACCGGGGCCGCGGCCGCCGTCGCCGAATCCAGTTCGGGCAAGCGCGGCAGCGCCACCGCCGCGAAGCCGGCGATGAGCGCGACTTTGAGCACCACGGCGGCGTTTTGCAGCCAGGCGCCGCGCTGCACGTGCCAGGCATGCACGGCCGAAAACACCAGGATCAGCAGCGTGCCGGCCAGTTTCGGCGGCCAGCCGGGCAGCCAGGACTTCGTGTATTCGCCGAAGGCGAAGGCCGCGCCGGCCAGCGGCGCGGAAAAACCGACCAGCAACGACAGCCAGCCCGCCACGTAGCCGGCCGCCGGATGCAGCGTCCGCGACAGAAACAGGTACTCGCCGCCAGACTCCGGGATGCGCCGGGCCAGCGCGCCGTAGCACAGCGCGCCCAGCGCGGCCTGCGCGCCGCCCACCGCCCAGGCCGCGAGCACAACCCACGGCGAGTGCAGGTCCGCCAGCAAAAAGCCGCTGGTGGTGAACACGCCCGTCCCGATCATGTTGGCCACGACCAGCGCCGTGGCGGTGGCCAGGCCCAGTTGACGGCGGGAAACAACGGCGGGCGCGCTCATTTCCCCACCTTGCGGAACCGGACCAGGTAGTTTTCCCGCAGGAAATCCGCCCGACCCGTTTTTTTGAACCCCGCCGCCTCGATCTCGGCCGTGAACACCTCCTCGCCCGCCCGCACGTGGTTCAGCACCCAGTCCGAACTCCCGCCGGGCACGCGCTTGAACTCCACCAGCACCAGCTCGCCGCCCGGCTTGAGCGCGCGGTGGATGGAGGCCAGCGAATTCCGCGGATACTCGAAGTGGTGGTAGGTGTCGCAAACGAAGGCGAGGTCAACCGAACGCGGCGGCAGTTCGACGGACTGTTCGGTGGCGAGCACCGTCCGCACGTTCTTGAACCCGGCCGCCGCCGCGCGCTGGCGGATTTGTTCGAGGAACTCGGGCACGATGTCCACCGCGATGACCTCGCCCCGCGGCCCGACCCGCTTGGCAAACAGCAGCGTGAACAGCCCGCTGCCGGCGCCGATGTCCGCCACGCGCAGGCCGGGCCGGAGGCCCGCGGCGTCGGTGATGCGCTCGCGCTGGTCGTAAATCTCGCGGCCTTCGCGCTCGAAGCGCTCGGTCCATTGCGCCGCGTCCACGTCCGGCTTGAGGTACTCGGCGTTGATGCCGGGTTTCACGCTCGCCTCGGACACGACGGGTGCGGACGAGGGGGCGCGGCAGCCGGCGAGCGTCAACAGAGCAGCCACCGCCAGCGACAATCCGCCGCGGGCGGGTACTTTCACGGTGCGCATCCGGATGAGGCTAGGGGGGCGGGCCCGCTTTGGGAAGCCTGGTCGCGGCCAGGACCGTTCACGCCGTCAGCCGGAAGGCGCTCGCCTCCGTGATGGCGTCGAACGAGCCGTTGTAGAAACCGTCCCGGTATTCGGGCACGTCGAGCAGGTGTTTGCCGACCTGCCGTTCGTCGCGGTCAATCTGGTATTTCAGCTCCTCCAGGTCCGCCGACCAGCGGAAGCCGTTGCAGAACTCGACGCCGGCGAACTGGGTCTTGTACAGCGCCTGATGCGAATAGCACGTGCCGAGATGCAGGTACGCCACGCCGCGCCCGGCAAACAACTGCGCGGCGCGGGTCATCATGTACATGCCCAGGTTGCGCCCCCGGTGGGCCAGATCGTAAAAGGCGTAGTAGTAGTAGGCCAGCGCCGGCTCCTGAAGGAACAGCAGGACCGTGCCGACCTCGGCGTTCGTGGCCGGGTCGGTGAACCGGAGCAGGTGCGAAACCACCGGCGAGGCCATCAGCGTGTCCAGCCGGCCGCAGGACATGACGTCCTCGCCGAAGCGCTCGTCGGCGAATTCCTTCCAGACTTGGCGCCGCGCCGCAGTGTACTCGAAGGCGGGGCGCGGGATCAGTTCCACCACCAGCCCGTCGCCCTTGCGAAGGATGCGGCGGTTCTCGGAGGAGGGCCGCCAGCCGGCCAGCGGGAGCCGGAGATTGCGGCACAGGTAATAGCGGTCCATCTGGGGCGAGGCCGGCAGGAAACCCCGGCGGAAGAACTCGGCGGGCTGCTCGCCGGGCTCCGGCAGGGCCCAGATCACGTACGGGTAGAGGTAACGACTGTAGTCGGAGCGCGCTTCCGAGAAGACGAGTTTCATGTTGGGCAATGAAGTTCAATCGGAGCCGTCATCCCGCCGGTTTTGAGGCCCGCCCCCGCGACGGTCAAATGGAAAAAGTCCCGGCTGCGGCCTGGGGCGCATCCCAATTTCTTACCCGCAGTGGCCGGGCCGGACTGGGCCAGGCGACCCGCCCGCGTCTGCCGCGGACGTGGCCGTCCGCGCTCCGATGATTGCAGGGCTCGACGGAGTCTCGCCCCACCAATGCTGACCGGTTACCCCGGTCCGCCGCCCGGCATGGGCCGCAGGAAAGCGTTGCCGGCCGGCGGCCCGGATGAGACGTTGAAGCGGCTAAAGCATCCCGGATGCGGCGGCGGCAAGATGGCGGACCAACTCCAACTCGATGCGGGGGGCGTGCTAGACGCGCGCGGCGCGGTGTGGTTCGGCGAGGAGGCCCTGCTGGCCCTGGCGGACGTGCAACTGGGCCACGCCGGCGGCCAGCGCCCACCCGGCCAACTGCTGCCCTTGTCCGCCTTCGATGATTTCGGCATGCGGTTGGCCGAATTGCTCGCCGATTACCGGCCGTTGAAGACGGTGGTTCTCGGCGATCTCGTGCCCGCCGGCCTGGATCTGCTGCATCTCGAACACGTGCTGAAGACGTTCGTCGCCCCGGTCGCCTGCCACGGCGAACTGGTGGTGGTGACCGGTGATCCGGAACGCCGCCACGAAGCCACCAAACAACGGCTGGGGCTCAGCTTCGAAGTCCGCCCTTCGCTGGCCCTCGGCCGGCGCTGCTTCGTGTCCGGCGACGACGCCTCGTCCGCCGAAGCGCTGTCCTGGCTGAGCGGACCGGGCAGCGGCGGGCAGGTGGTGTTCGGCCGCGAACAGCCGGTGGTGACCCTGCCCACCGGCGTGGCCAGCACGGCACGCTGCCGCTGTTTCCTGGTCGCGCCCGATCGCCTGTTGCTGCCGGCCTACTCGGCCTACTCCCCGGGGACGACGGGCAGCGATGTTCGTGAAGGCCAGTTCCGCTCGGCTTTGGCCCAAGGCGCGGCGTGGAGTCAGGTCGTGGCCATCGTGGGCCAACGGCTCGTGTCCGTTCCGTGGAACCGGATCCCAAGCCCCGCGGCAGGCTGAGCGCCAGAGCTTGTCGCTTTGAGGCCAGGCTGCTCGAACTTCGCCAGCCTGCGTTGCTGGTGACCTCCGCTGTAAACCCCGGCCCAAAAAATTTCTTCGGCTGAGCTTCTTTTCCTGGAAGCACTTCCAACAAGTCGTTGACGAGCGACGCTCCATTGGCACCGCCGCTGCTTTTCCCGCCGGCGATGCGCTGGACTCCAGCCACATTTCAACCCTGTTGGGAATCGCCCAGCCGGCCGGACCGCGTGCGGTCGCGGCCGGCGGCCGGGAGGTGTTTCCCGCAAGCGACCTGACGATGAAGAAAATCGAAGCCATCATCAAACCCTTCAAACTGGAGGAGGTTAAGGACGCCCTTAGCGAGCTGAGCATCGAGGGCATGACCGTCACGGAGGTCAAAGGATTCGGCCGGCAGAAAGGCCACACGGAAATTTACCGCGGCAGCGAGTACACGGTGGATTTCCTGCCCAAGATCAAGATCGAGATGGTGCTGCCGGACGATCGTGTGGAACCCGCCGTCAAGGCCATCCTCAAGACCGCCCGGACGGGCAAGATCGGCGACGGCAAGGTGTTTGTCTCGCCTATCGAAGAGGCGATCCGCATCCGCACCGAGGAACGCGGTGAAGCGGCCGTCTAAGCCCGGCAACGTGAACCCCAACCCATTGCCGACCCCATGAAAAACCCAATCCTGATTCTTCTGGTCTTGCTCGTCGCGTTGGCGGCCCTTGCTCCGCGTCTTTCCGCGGCGGACGCCGCAGCGCCCGCCGAGGTGGCGTCCACGGCCACCGCGGCGGCGGCCGAGGCGGCCAAGCCCGCCATCAACTCCGGCGACACCGCCTGGGTGATCACGGCGGCGGCGCTCGTGCTGTTCATGACCTTGCCGGGGCTGGCGCTGTTTTACGGCGGGCTGGTGCGCGTCAAGAACGTGCTTTCCGTGCTGATGCAATGCTTCGGCATCGCCAGCGTGATCACGGTGCTGTGGGTGGTGTACGGCTACAGCCTGGCCTTCAACGGCGAGGGCATGGAAAAGGGCGTGACCAACTTCCATTCGTTCGTGGGCGGATTGGGCACGGCGTTCCTTAAAGGGGTCGGGTTGGAGTCGGTTTCCGGCAGCATCCCCGAGCCGGTGTTTGTGATGTTCCAACTGACCTTCGCCATCATCACGCCGGCGTTGATCGTGGGCGCGTTTGCCGAGCGCATGAAGTATTCGGCCATGATGATCTTCACGGTGCTGTGGTTCACCTTCTCGTACCTGCCGGTCTGCCACATGGCGTGGGCCGGCGACCTGAAGGAAACCTTCGGGCTCTTTGGCGCCTGGGGCGTGCTGGACTTCGCCGGCGGGACGGTGGTGCATATCAACGCGGGCATCGCGGGCCTCGTGGCCTGCCTCATGGTGGGCCGCCGCCTGGGCCACGGCAGCGAAAACCTGCGCCCGCACAGCGTGGTGCTGACCGTGGTGGGCGCGGCCATGCTGTGGGTGGGCTGGTTCGGCTTCAACGCCGGCAGCGCCCTGGCGGCGAACGCCACTGCCGGCATGGCCATGCTGGTCACGCAGGTGGCCACCGCCACGGCCGCGGCCACGTGGCTGTTCATTGAGTGGATTCGGCGCGGCAAACCCACCGCGGTGGGCGTGGCCACCGGCGCGGTGGCGGGGCTGGTGGCGATCACCCCCGCCTCCGGCACGGCCGGCCCGCTCGGGGCGTTGATCATCGGGTGCGCCTCGACAGTCGCCTGCTACTTCGCGGCGACGTACGTGAAGTCGAAACTCAGGTACGACGACAGCCTCGACGTGTTTGGCGTGCATGGCGTCGGCGGCATCGTGGGCGCGCTGCTCACGGGCGTGTGCGCGCACAGCGCCTTGGGCGGCGTCGGTCTGGCCGAAGGCGTGAGCATGGCCGGCCAGGTCTTCACCCAGCTCAAGAGCGTGATCGTCACCGTGATCTGGAGCGGCGTCGTGGCCACGGTGTCCCTGTTCATCGCCGACAAGGTGGTCGGGCTGCGCGTGTCCGAGGAAGTCGAGACCCTCGGCCTGGACCTGATGGAACACGGCGAGGAGGGCTACCACGCCGCCTAGCGATTCAAGGCAACGGCCGCGCCAGGAGATGAATGGGAGTTCGCCCCTGGCACGGCCTGCGCGACGACCCGGAGGTCGGCTACGCGAAACAACGAACTACCGAACAGCACAACAAACATCAATCGAATACCATGAGCACCCCTGCGAGCGTGATGGAGCTGGCGAAGAAGGCCGGCGCGAAGA
>CAZMOZ010000077.1:0-7599 GCA_964568145.1 uncultured Verrucomicrobiota bacterium | reverse complement strand
TCGGCACCTCGGATGTGTTCTACCCGATGGCGCCGCAGTTCCTGCTCTTCGGGCCGTCGCTGGCCAAGTCGTTCCTCGTGCCGTTCATGAATTACGCCGCGAGCGAGCGCTGGAAGTTCCCGTTCGCGCCGCACGACCTCGGCACCTATCCGCACGCCAACGGCCAGGTCTATGGCGGCGGCGAACGCACGGAGGAGAACCAGATGCCAGTCGAGGAGTCAGGCAATCTGCTGATCCTCTTTGGCGGCGTCGCGCAGATGGAAGGCCACGCGAACTTCGCCGGCCTGTACTGGCCGCAGCTCGAGAAATGGGCGGCGTATCTCAAGGACAAGGGCTTCGACCCGAAGAACCAGCTTTGCACGGACGACTTCGCGGGCCACCTCGCCCACAACGTGAATCTCAGCGCCAAGGCGATCTGCGGTCTGGGCGCCTTCGCGAAGCTGTGCCAGATGCGCGGCGACCAGGCAAAGGCCGATGAGTACTTCCAGCACGCGCGCGAGTTCGCCCAGCGCTGGGTCAAGGAAGCCAGCGACGGCGACCATTACCGGCTGGCCTTCGACCGGCCCGGCACCTGGAGCCAGAAGTACAACCTCATCTGGGACCGCATCCTCGGCCTCAATCTCTTCCCCGCGCACGTGCTCCGCACCGAGATGGATTACTACAAGCGCGTGCAGAACCAGTACGGCCTGCCGCTCGACAACCGCCGCGACTACACCAAGCTCGACTGGATTCTCTGGACGGCGACGCTCACGCAGGATCGCGCCGATTTCGAGGCACTCACCGACCCGGTGTTCCGCTTCCTCAACGAAACACCCGACCGCTCGCCCCTGACCGACTGGTACGAGACGAAGACCGCGCGCAAGGTTGGCTTCACCGCGCGCCCGGTCGTGGGCGGCGTGTTCGCGCAGATGCTCTACGACCAGGCCACCTGGAAGAAGTACGCCAGCCGCGACCAGACCAAGGCGGCCAACTGGGCGCCCATGCCCAAACCGCCGATCGTGAAGGTGCTGCTGCCCGCCGCGGACCGCGAGCCGGCCCTGTGGCGCTACACCACCCAACGGCCGGGCGAGGGCTGGTTTCGGCCGGACTTCGACGCCAGCGGTTGGAAGGAGGGCCACAGCGGCTTCGGCACCGAAGGCACGCCGGGCGCGATTGTGGGCACGCGCTGGGACACCAGCGACATCTGGCTGCGCCGCGAGATCGAGGTGCCGGCCGGGGCGCTGATGAATCCCGAGCTGTGGCTGCACCACGACGAAGACGCGGAAATCTACGTCAACGGCGTGCTCGCGGCGCGGGTCAGCGGCTACACCACCGGCTACGAAACCGTGCCGTTGAACGCCGCCGGCCGCGCCGCGCTCAAGCCCGGGCGCAACCTCATCGCCGTCCGCTGCCGCCAGACCGGCGGCGGGCAGTACATTGACCTCGGCCTGGCCACGGTCGAGGCGGCGAAGTAGCCGCCCGACGCTCAACTGACTTGCCGCCGTTGGCGCGGCGGGCAGCCGGCACCGCATCGAGTATGTGGACCGACCCGGCGGCTGGACACCGGTACGCGGCTGCGGGCATTCGAGGGACATCCCGGCGCGGTCACTGCCGTAGCCATGTCGCCGGACAACCGGCGGGTCGCCACCGGCACCGAGGACGGCCTCCTGCTGCTCTGGGATGTGTCAGACATGGCCGGACGATGACGGTAAACCCGCGCTGAAGAAACTCCCGGATCGCTCGCGCGAGGTGCGACGACCCCGACTTTGGCTTTCGTCGCGCGGAACTGCCACCGGCCGGCAGCCGTGGCCGTCAGCGCCGGGGGTAGTGGCAGCCATCCCCGGCTGCCGTAAAGGGCGGCATCCTGCCGCCCGGAAGTTCCAGCGCTGTGCGCCGGAGTAAAAGGGAGCGCGGCTTCTAGCCAGCGAAGGTGGGTTGCTCCTCGCTGAGGGGCGACGGGTCTGGCCCCTCAGCCAGGGGCCGGCTACCCAATACCCCAGCCCGCTTCCCCATTTTCAGTGTTTCTGAGTTCCGGCTTTACCTCAAACCCCGCCGGTCTGGAAGCCAGCACCACCCCGCCCAAACTGGATCGCCCGCAACAAACTGAGATGCGCCCTGAGCGCCGCGCCGGTTCGCCCGGCCTTGACAGCCGCCGTGAAAAGCTTACTCACTGCGCGCGCAATGATCCCATCCGCCCCGTCCGCGCGCGGCTGGCCGGCCGGCCCGCTGGCCTTGCTCAGCCTGGCCGCAATCTTCAGCGCCAGCGCCGCCGAAGCCCGGCGTCCGCTGCCACCCGTTCCCGCCGGCCCGGACGACTGGTACGAAGACGTCACCGCCCGCGCGGGCATGAACTTCGTCCAGCACTTCTGCCACGACCGGATCGCGAACATCCTGCTCTCCAACGGCGCGGGCGGCGCGGTGTTCGATTTCGACAACGACGGCTTCGTGGACATCTACCTGGTGAACTGGGGGCCGCTCGCAGGCGTGACCTCGCCGAAGCACGCCGGCCCGCGCGAGCCGAACCGGCTCTTCCGCAATCGCGGCGACGGCACGTTCGCGGACGTCACCGCCAAAGCGGGGCTGGTAGGGAGCGGCTTCAGCAGCGCTGCGGCGGCCGGTGATTTTGACAACGACGGCTTCACGGACCTGTACATCGTGAACTTCGGCCGCAACCTGCTGTACCGAAACCGCGGCGACGGCACGTTCGAGGACGTCACGGCCAGGGCCGGTGTGGGCGACGCCGGCACGGGCATCTCGGCGGTCTGGTTCGACGCCGACCACGACGGCTGGCTGGACCTGTTCGTTGTGAACTACCTGACCTTCGATCCGGGCACGGTGTCCGAGCAAAACCCCGGCGCGTATCCCGGCCCGCTGGCGTACCCCGGCGAGGCAAACGTGCTGTACCGCAACCGCGGCGACGGCACGTTCGAGGACGCGACCCGCGCAGCCGGCTTGTACGCGCCCGGCCACCGCGGAATGTCCGTGTCAGCCTTCGACGCGGACTGGGACGGCGACACCGACCTGTACGTGTCGAACGACGACACGCCGAACGCGCTCTGGCTGAACGACGGCAAGGGCCGCTTCCAGGACGTGGCCATCCCGGCGGGTGTGGCGTTCAACTCGATCGGCGAGGCGCCCGGCTCGATGAACGCCGCCCTCGGCGACTTCAATGGCGACGGCCTGCCCGACCTGTTTGTCACGCGCTTGGGCTACGGCTCGCTGTACCTCCGCAACCCGCGGGGCCTGTACGACGACCGCATGTTCGCGTCCGGTCTGGGGCGCATCACGCAGCCATACGTCGGCTGGGGCGGCGTGGCGCTGGACTTCGACAACGACGGCGACCGCGACCTGTTCGTGGCCAACGGCTCCGCGTTCGTGCTCACCGGCACGCTCAGCTTGCTGCTCGAAAACGGCGGCCAGGCGCAATTCACCGACGCGGCGGTGAAAGGCGGCGCGTTCTTCCGCACCCCGGTGGACGGACGCGGCGCGGCGGTACTGGACTTTGACAACGACGGCCGGCCGGACCTGCTGCTCACACTGCTGGCGAACCGCGCGGTGCTGCTGCGCAACCGCGCTCAGATCGGCCATCACTGGCTCACGCTCGACCTCGAAGGCACGCGCGGCAATCGCAGCGGCTACGGCGCGCTCCTCACCGTCACCGCGGGCGGCCGGACGTGGAGGGCCGAGTCGCTCTGCCCGACCGGCTTTTTGATGCAGGGCGACAAGCGGGTCCATTTCGGCCTCGGCCGCGCGGCGAGTGTGGACCGGCTGGAAATCCGCTGGCCCGGCGGGCCGACGCAGGTGTTGACCAACCTGGCCGTGGATCGCGTATTGAAAGTGAAGGAACCGCAATAGGAGCGTCGCCGTCGCCATGAACTCTTCCCAACCGATGAAACTCGCACCCCTCGCCGGGTTGGCCGCGTTGACGGGCACCCTCGCCGCAGTCTGGCTTTTCGCGACGGAAACCCCGGCGGAGAAGACCCACAAGCTCACCACCATCAGCCCGCGCAAGTTCGCCGACTCGCTCCACGCGGTCATCGCCGCCGACCGCGAGGCCTACTCGCGGCTGGTCGTCGAGCGCCTGGCGGGTGAAGCCGGGCCGATGAAAGTCAGCCAGGACTGGCGGACGGAGAACTGCCTGCCCACCCACGCGCAGCTCCTCCGCGAGGCCGCCACGGGCATTCAGCGGCGCGGGGCGGAATTCTCCTACACGCTGCGCAGCCTCTGGCCCATCAACCCCGGCCATGGCCCGCAGACCGAGGTCGAGAAGGCCGGACTCGAGTTTGTGGCGCGGAATCCCGGCACGAACTTTTACACGGAGGAAACCCTCGGTGGGCGCGGCTACTTCACGGCCGTTTACGCCGACAAAGCCGTGTCCGCCTCGTGCGTGACCTGCCACAACCAGCATCCCGCCAGCCCGCGCCGCGACTTCAAGGACGGCGACGTGCTGGGCGGCATCGTGGTCCGAGTGCCGCTCGAGTTTTGAGCCGGGCTGCGGAACCCCCGGCGGTGTTGTCCGGAAACCCGTGTTAGCGAAGCGAGGCCTCTCGGGCGTTGAAATGCCTTGAGCCGTTCCGGGTCATGAGCTGGGCCGTGCCCGGGCCCGCTGAAAGCGCCCCGCAATCCGACCATGGCCACCCCTGAAAACTTTCGCCTTATCTATTTTACACCTTGAGCGGAGGGCGATACTGGGCGACCCCTGCCCCGTTATGAAAGCAAGGATGGCAAATTTCCTCCCCGGAGTTTGTATTCTCGGGCTGGGCGCTTTTGGCGCGGCACCGGAGCCGCCGCGGCCGGAAACCGGCCCAGAAACCCTTCCGCACGCGACCGGGGTGGTCGAGCGCGGGCCGCATCACAACCTGGTGGCCACGACGCGGGCGGAGACTGATTTCGAGGGGCGACCGGTGGCGGTGCCCGGCCGCTACGTGCAGCTCGAGGACGGCCTCAATTACTGGGACGAGGAACAGCAGGCGTGGGCGGAGGCGGTGGCGGAGATCGAACTGGTGAACGGCGTGGGCGTGGCCCGGCGCGGCCAGCAGCGGGTGCTCTTCGCGCCGAACGTCAATGAACCGGACGGCGCCATCACCCTCGCCACGAGTGAGGGAGTCCTCCTGCGTTCCTCGGTGCTGGCCCTGGCCTATTACGACGCGGCCAGCGGCAAGGACGCGGCGCTGGCGGTGGCGCGGGACGCGCCGGGGGAACTGCTCCCGCCCAACCGCCTCGTCTATCGGGACGCCTTCACCGGGCTGAAGGCTGATGTGGTCTATACCTATCGCAAATCCGGCCTGGAGCAGGACGTAATCCTGCGCGAAAGCCCGCCCGATCCCGAGGAGTTCGGCCTGCGGGCGGAGGCGACCCGGCTGGAGGTGTTGACGGAGTTCTTCGGGGCGCCCGAGCCGGTGAAGCGGGCGCGGGGGGCTCGACCGGGTGGACGATCTGTCGTTGCGCGCGGCGATGGCCGAGCCGGACTGGGTGGACGAGGAACTGGATTTCGGTCCGGTGTGGCTGGGGGCGGGGCGGGCGGCTACAGCCGGCTCGTTCAGGCTGCCCCGCCGGACCGGGGCGCTGCCGGCAGGCGGCGGTGTTGCTGGATGAGCCTCAGCAGCGCTTCCGCGGCCCGACCGGGGGGACATTGCCTTGGCCAGGCGGCCACGATCTTGCGTTCGGGCCGGGGCGATTGCAGGGGACGGTAAACCGGCCGGAGGCAGCTTCCCCGCCCCACCGCCATTGTGGGAATCAGGGACAATCCCAGGCCGGCACACACCAACGCCTGGACGGTCTCCAATTGGGCGCTGCGGAAGGTGACGTTCGGCCGCACCTCGCGCTGCTCGCAGAAGTTCAACACCTGGTCGCCCAAGCAGTGGCCTTCCTTCATCACGATGAAGCGTTCCCGTTCCAGGTCGCTGAGGCGCACCACGCGCCTGGCCTCCAGCGGATGCCGCGGCGGCAGCGCCACCAGCAGTTCCTCGGCAAACAGTTCCCGGACTTCGAAACGGCCGTCGCCGATCGGCAGGCTTGCCAGCGCCAGGTCAATCTCGCCGGCCAGCGCCAATTTGAGCAACTGGGCGGTGGTGTCCTCCTGCACCACGATTTCCACGCCGGAATGTTCGGCGTGGAAGCGGGTGAGCACCGGCGGCAGCAGGTAGGGGGCGATGGTGGGCAGCACGCCAAGGGTCAGCGTCCCGCGCAGCAGGTCCCGCGCGTCGGCCACCTCGCGCTTGGCCGCCTCAACCTCTTCAAGAATCCGTTCGGCGCGGCGCACGAACGCCTCCCCGTGGGCCGTGAGCTTCACCTGCCGCCTCAGGCGGTGGAAGAGCCGCTCGCCCAGCTCGGCCTCGAGTTTCTGGATTTGCTGGCTGAGGGACGGTTGCGAGACGTGGCATTGTTCGGCGGCGCGCGAGAAGTTGCCGGCGCGGGCCACCGCCACCACGTAGCGCAGTTGGTGCAGTTCCATAGGCGTTGACTATGGTGAGCCAAGGCAACATGTATTTCAACGGCGTGGCCCGATCGCCTAAACTAGTACTATGGCTCGTGCGCCGATGGCGGCGCCGGGTTTGAATGAACGAAAACCGATTGCAACTTGCCGCATGAGCACTGAAGCCCAATGTCCCTTCCAACACGGCGCCGGGTTTGCCGGCGCTGTCCCCGCCGGCGTCGGCACCACCAACCGCGACTGGTGGCCGCACGCCCTGCCGCTGGAAATCCTCCACCAGCATTCCGACAAGTCCAACCCCTTGGGCAGGGACTTCAACTACCGCAAGGAATTCGAAAGCCTCGATTTCGCGGGCCTCAAGAAGGACCTCGCCGCGCTCATGACCGATTCGCAGGATTGGTGGCCCGCCGACTTCGGCCACTACGGCGGCTTGTTCATCCGCATGGCCTGGCACAGCGCCGGCACCTACCGGGTCGGCGACGGCCGCGGCGGCGGCGGTCGCGGCCAGCAACGCTTCGCCCCGCTCAACTCCTGGCCCGACAACGTCAGTCTGGACAAGGCCCGCCGTCTCCTCTGGCCCATCAAACAGAAATACGGAAAGAAGATCTCCTGGGCCGACCTCATGATTCTCGCCGGCAACGTCGCCCTCGAAACCATGGGCTTCAAAACCTTCGGCTTCGCCGGCGGCCGGGAGGACACCTGGGAACCCGACCAGGACGTTTATTGGGGCAAGGAATCCAAGTGGCTGGAGGATAAACGCTACTCCGGTGACCGCGACCTGGAAAACCCGCTGGCCGCCGTCCAGATGGGCCTCATTTACGTCAACCCCGAAGGCCCCAACGGCAATCCCGACCCCGTGGCCGCCGCCCGTGACATCCGCGAAACCTTCCGCCGCATGGCCATGAACGACGAGGAAACGGTGGCCCTCATCGCCGGTGGCCACACCTTCGGCAAGACCCACGGCGCCGGCCCGGCCAGCCATGTGGGCCCCGAGCCGGAAGCCGCGCCCATCGAACAACAGGGGCTCGGTTGGAACAGCACCTTCCGTTCGGGCAAAGGCCCGGATACCATCACCAGCGGCCTCGAGGTCACCTGGACGCAAACGCCCACGAAGTGGAGCAATTACTACCTCGAAAACCTCTTCAAATACGAATGGGAGCTGACGAAAAGCCCGGCGGGCGCGTGGC
>CAZMOZ010000076.1:0-8205 GCA_964568145.1 uncultured Verrucomicrobiota bacterium | reverse complement strand
GCGGGTGCTGACCCTGCTGGCGACCGGCACGCTGAACAACGAGGGCACGCTGCGCGCGGGCCAGTTCGTCCGCGAAAGCGGCAACGGCGGCACCCTGAACGGCCACCCGCCGGTGGTCATCGGGCTGCCCGGCAACAACGTCGCTCCGCCGATCCGCGCGCTGCGCTTTGGCTCGTCCGGCCTGGCGAAGGCCACGGCGGACGGCCGGCTGGAAGTGTTGTGGGGCGGCGATCCGGCGGGGCGGTTCACCATCGAGGTCAGCCCGGACCTGACTCACTGGACGGCTCGCGAAGCCCCGGTGGAATCGGCCGGACGGGGTCGCATCCGCGCCTGGCTGCCGCGCGAAGGCGGCGCCTTGCTCATCCGGGTGCGGGATGATGCGGGCGGAAAGTGACAGCAAAGACCCGACCACGACACTCGCCAGCCCGCAAGCCGGACGCATCTCTCAACCCTGAAACCGAAGCTTGGCCGGCACGACGCACTGGGTTACGGCCAGCTTCGGTTTTCGGGTTCAAGGCGTGCGCGCCCGGTAGAACCGCAGCGGCTGGCCGGCGGCCTCGGTGTCTAGCACGGTGTTGGCGGGGGCGGGCGCGACGAAGCTGGTCAGGTTCGCCCAGTCCCGCAGGTTGCTTGAGGCCTGGATCGTGTACTGCTGGCCCGCCTCGCCGATGAGCCGCAGTTCGAAGGCCCCGTTCGCCTGAAGCTGGATAGGCACCAGTCGTGGCCGGCTGCCGCTGACCACGGCCAGACCGTGAGTACTGGTTTCGGCCACGGCCAGCACACCGCCCAACTCCGCCAACACGGCGTCCCGGCCAAGGTAATCGTGCCCCCAGGCCACCGCAGTGCCGTCATCCCGGATCGCCAGACTTTGCAGAGCGCCCGCCGCAATCGCGGTCACGCGGTTCAAACCGGGCGGCACCCTGCATTGGCCACGGGAATCGTCACCCCACGCCGCCACCGTCCCATCGCTCCGCAGCGCCAGGCTGTGCTTGTCGCCGGCGGCCAACGCCACCACGCTGTACAGGTCCGCCGGCACTTCGGTCTGGCCAGCATCATTTCGGCCCCAGGCGGCGACGGTGCCGTCGGCTTTGAGGGCCAAGGAATGCTCACCGCCCGCCGCAATCGCCACCACGCCGCCCAGCCCGTCTGGCACCATGCTTTGGGCGTGCAGGTTATCGCCCCAGGCCCCGACCTTTCCATCCCGCTGCAAGGCGAGGCTGTGGGCGCTGCCGGCGGCGATGGCCGTCACCGGACCGAGGTGCGACGGCACCGACACCTGGCCCAGGCCGTCGTCTCCCCACGCCACCACCGTTCCATCATCCTGCAGGACGAGGTTGTGCCGGGCGCCAGCCGCGATCGCGACCGCGTTGTTCAATCCTTCCAGCACGATGCTCTGGTCGAACCAGTTGGCGCCCCATGCCAGCACCCGGCCGTTGTTTTTGAGCGCCAGGCTGTGCCCGGAATGGCGTGGAGCGGGAGGCGATTTGCCCACGGCGACCGCGATCACATTCCGCAGGTCCTCGGGTTCCAAACACTGGCCGCTGCCGTTGGCGCCCCAGGCCGCCCAAGTGCCATCGCTCCTGAGCGCGAGGCTGTGGTTGCCGCCCGCCGCAATCGCCACCACCCCGTTCAGTCCGGCCGGCACGGTGCTCTGGCCGTAATAATCGTCCCCCCAGCCCACCACGGTGCCGTTGCTCCGGAGCGCCAGACTGTGGTTGAGGCCCGCGGCGACCGCCACCACCTGGCTCAATCCCTCCGGTATCGCGATCTGACCGTAGTTGTTGGTGCCCCACGCCATGACCGTGCCATTGCTTTTGAGCGCCAGGTGGTGTTGACCGGAGGACGCAATCGCCACGACGTTACTGAGGCCATCCGGCACCGTGCTTTGACCGTCAGAGACGCCCAACTCCACGACCGTTCCATCACCCTTGAGCGCCAGCCAGGGCGCGATCGCCACCACGTTGCTCAGACCCTCGGGCACGAAGTTCGCGTCACCAACTGCCCACGCCACCACCGTGCCGTCGCTCTTCAGCGCCACGCTGTGGTGGCCACCCGCCGCGATCGCGACCACTGTGTTCAACCCCGCCGGCGGCTCGCATAAGTAGCCGCCACAGTAGCCCCAGGCCACGACCGTTCCATCACTCCTGAGTGCCAGGCTGTGTTGCTCGCCGGCAGCAACCGCCTGCACTGTGCCCAGCCCATCCGGCACCACGCTCTTGCCGTACCCGTTGCCGCCCCACGCCACCACCCGGCCGTCGGCCGTCAGTCCCAGGTTGTGTGTCCCGCCGGTGGCAATCCGGGCAAACCGGGTCTCGGACAGTTTGTCCGGCAGCACCACTCCGCCCCAGCCAACCACCCGGCCCGCCGGTGCCGCCGCCAAGGCCGGAACTTGGGCCATGACCAGGACCATCGCGGCCAATCCGGCGGAAATCCCATGGAACCGTCGCCGCAATGCTGCTTGTTTCTCCCGCACGATTCCGGTGGTGGGTGTTTTCATAAGCTCCTCTCGGTCGAGATGCCTGGGGTCGTCGCACGCCGGGCCTGTCCCGCGACGCGGCGTGCCGGGTTCGGTGAGTTCACGCTGAGGACCGTCAGGGCCACAGGGATTGACTAAGCAAATTACAGGCCAGAGTGGCGGCGGATTCAGGTCATGCCGCACCTCACCCATCGTTGCGACTGGATTTGCGTTGGCGACGAACTGGAGGCGGAGGCGCGGATCCTGCTTGGTGATGGCGGGCCTGGGGGTTCAGGCCCCACACCCGGGAGAACAATTCACCACCTTTTGCAGGTCCTCACCTCGCTCGTAAGGATTGGGGGGCGCAAGCGGGCGCACAGCCCAATCTGGCGCCGTCTCGCTCAACCACCGGCCCCCATCCGGGCAGGCAGCGGCCAGGGCTTGAAACCCCCGCCGGCGAGGTGCTTGTCCGCGTCACGATTGCTCACAACTCCTCCGTCTTTTGAGGAGCATGCCGCGCTCGCCGCCGAACAGCTTGCGCAACCGCCGGTCGCTGGAACTGTAGGCGCGCCGGATGATTTCCGGCGTCACGCGGTTGCCTGTCTCGCGCCGGGCGCGGCGGCCTTTGAGCCAGTCTTCCCAGCTAATGGGCCGGCCCTTTGGAATGGATGGGAACCTGGTTTTCCGAGTTCATGGGCGGCTTCGCCTGCCAGCTTTTCCAACGCCGGCAGGATACGATATTCGAGCCGCCCGGCAAGCCGGTGGACTTCCGGCCAGTCCATCTCCACCTGCCCAGCGGGAGTGACGGCGATCCGTTTGCGGGCGCAGACGGCCGCCGGTTCGTGCGGTTGGGGATGGACGGAAATCAAGACGTGCTCAACGAGCAAGTCTTCCAGGCTGACGAGGCGCACGGGGCCGTAGGGGGCCTGGAGTTCGTAGAACGGAGTCCGAGCCAGGGTCTTCACTTCGCCAAGATCGTCCACAAACTGTCCGGCTGTCTGCCAGTTCCGTGGCCCACCGCGGGGGCCGGGTTGCCCCATCAATTCCTGGCGGGTCCTGATGTCGAGCCGGGCGGGCGGGACGAGGCACATGTTGAGATCGCCGGAGCCAACGTCGAAAGCCTGCTGCTGCTCGAAGCGCGGCCCGCGGCGCTACCCCTCGCCCAACGGATGGGAGAGGGGGGCCGACAGGCCGGGTGAGAGCAGTGACTTGCAGAGATCGTGGACGGCGCATGGGACTTCGCGCAAATCAACCGCCGCTACGCGCGCCATCTGGAAGTGCCCGACCGCTGTCCGGCGGAAAAACTGGCGGACGCGGGCGCGGCGCAATAGGCAATCTGAAATCTGTCATCTGAAATCAAGCGAAGCGTGGGGCGGTGCAACCCGATCCGCTGCTGCCGGAACGATTGCTGCCGGCGGAATATCTCGGACGCCGGGCGTGGGAGCGGCGGAAGTCCGTGCTGGGCCGCACCGGCGAACGCCTGCGGACGTTTGCGCCCTGGCCAATGGCCCATCCAATCTTTTGTTGCAGGTGCAACAACAGATTGAACCCATTCGTATCGGCTGAGTCGGCATGGATCAAAACGCTTTTCAAATGCTGATAAACAACCGCCTAGAGCGTATTAAATCAAACTGTAGCCGTTTTGTGTGGGGGGTGGCAGGCTTGGGGCGTGCGCAAGACCCTCTCCCTGGATTTGCGGGAACGGATTCTGGCGGCCTACGACGCCGACGAAGGCACCCGCGAGGAGGTGGCCCGCCGGTTCCGGGTGTCGTTGGGCCTGGTCAAGAAACTCCTCCAGCAGCGTCGCCGCCTCGGCGACCTCCGCCCGCAGCATCACCGCTCCGGCCGCAAGCCCCGTATTGTCGCCAGCCAGCAGCGCCAGTTGCGGGCGCTGCTGGATCAAAGGCCCGACCTGACCCTCAACGAACTGCGCGCCGCCACGGGGCTGGACTGCACCCTGCCCGCCATCCACCACGTGCTGGTCCGGCTGGGGCTGACATATAAAAAAAGACGCTCCGCGCTGCGGAACAAGACCGCCCCGACATCCGGCGGGCGCGGCGGGCCTGGCGGCGGCGGCAGGCCGGCCTCGACCCGGCGCGGCGGGTCTTCGTCGACGAGTCGGGCGCGAAAACCAACATGACCCGACGTTGTGGCCGGGCGCAGCGCGGCCAGCGGGTTCATGCCAGCGCACCCGCCGGCCACTGGCAACCCACCACCATGCTCGCTTCGATCCGGCTGGATGGCTCCACCGCCTGCCTGACGATTGACGGCGCCACGGACACGGAAGTCTTCCAGACCTATGTGCGCGAGGTGCTGTGTCCCCCCTTGCGCCCGGGCGACCTGGTCGTGATGGACAACCTGTCCCGCACCAGCACGCCCCCACGCCGTGTTTGATGGAAGCGGCGGGGGCCGCGGTCCGGTTCCTGCCGGCCTATTCACCGGACCTGAACCCGATTGAGAAGATGTGGAGCAAGGTCAAGCAACACCTGCGCCGCGCCGCGGCGCGCACCGGGGAGGAACTTCAGGCCGCCATCGCCGCCGCACTGGCCAGCGTCACCGCCCAGGACGCCCTGAACTGGTTCGCCTCCTGCGGCTATAGTTTTATTTAAAATGCTCTAGCTTGGCGCCATAGTCATGGCTTCACAATCAGCACGCTGCAATGCGCGTGGTCGCTGATGCGGTCGGCGGTGTCGCCGAGCAGCCGTCCCCAAAGCTCGGAGTGGTCGCTGTGGCCGATAACGATGAGGTCGTAGCCGCCTTCGACGGCGAATTTGACGATAGCTTTCGCTGGATGGCCACGCCGCGTCTCGCATCGGATGGTAAGGCTGTGTTGCGCGGCCACTTCGCGCACTTCGTTGGAGCGTTGCTTGAAGTATTCGTCGGCGGCTTCCGATTCTTCCTCCGGCTCGCCGGGCAAATCCGTGTAACGCGGCAGCGGTTCACGCACCCAGAGAGCGGTGATTTCCGCATTCGCTTCTTTGGCGAGCGCAGCGCCACGACGCAAAGCCGCTTTGCCGCCTTTCGAGCCGTCATAACCGACAAGGATCTTCTGGAACATGCTTTAGCCTTTCGTTGGAGCAGGTGGGGCGAGTGATTTTCCGTTGACCTTGCGCTGATAAAGCCGTCCCCAAGCGTTCATCGTGCGGAGCGTCGGCTGGAAACACTTCTGTGCGATGAGCGTCGGCACGAACGCGCTCAGAATGACGACCGTGACGAGCACGGAATACTGTTCCTGGCTGATGATTTTGTTTTGCAGACCGAACAGCGCCGAGATTGTGCCAAAGGTCAGGCCGGTGGACATGAGCAGCGCAGTGTAATTCGCCTCACGCGTCCGCATGTAGAACACGCGCGACAGCGGCCAGACACCGATGAATTTGGTTGCCATCTTCATCGCGAGCAGGACAGCGATGACGCCCAGCGCGGTCCACAACGCCGGCAGCGAGACGAACAGCCCGGCCTTGATGAAGTAGAACGGTGTGAAGATGGCGAACGCGATGGAGCGCATCCGATGCACGAGGGTTTTGTCGCGCAGAAACACACCGGCTACCACCAAGCCGAGCAGATACGCCGGCAGGACGGCTTCGCTTTTCGCCGTGGACGCTAGGCCGCCGAGGAAAAACAGCACGAGGAAAAGGAACTTCACTTCCGGCTCGCTGACTCGCGTCGCACCCAGCCGGGTGATGATGAGTTGTGTCCACTTGGGCATGAACCAGAGCATGACGGCGGTCACTGCGACGAACACGACGAGCCAGATGTTGAAATCCGCGAACAGCACGCCTAGCGCGAGCACCGTGCCGAAATCTGTGATGAAGCACGCGGCCAGCAGCGTTTTGCCCATCGGCGTGCCGCCCAATCCGCCTTCAATCATCACCGCATAGACGACCGCCACCGAGGTCGTGGAGAGCGCGATGCCTGCAATCCATGCCTGGTGCAGTGGCCATTGCAAAACGTATTGCGCGAAAAACCAGACGCCAAGAAACGGCAGCAGGAAGGACAAGACGCCAATGCTCATGCTAGCCCGCAGGTTTGCCTTCAGAGAGGCCGGGTCAATTTCTGCTCCCGCCAAGAACGTCAGCACGCCGCTGCCGAGCATGGCGAGAAAATTCGTCCACTCCGTCGTGCGCAGCAGTTGGTGGTATTGACCGAAATGAATGTTGCCGACGACCACGCCGACGAGGATTTCAATGAGCGCGACGGAGATGCCGAGGCGAATAGAAATCAGACTGGCGAGCAGAGCCAGTCCCATCCAAAACGCGGCGATGAACCAGATGTTGTCCATAGTGATGCTCAGGTCTTCGGCAACTCTGCGACCGACTCGTCCGCGCGGTAATTAATCACGCGCACCTTTTCCAGCGTCACCAACCCACCCTTCATCAGTTCGTCCAGCACGGGCAAGAAAGAATTGATTTTTTCCTCGGTGTCCACGATTTCGATGACAAGCGGCAAGTCCATTGAGAGCCGAAGGATTTTCGCTGTGTGCAACCGGCTTGATTTGCCGAAACCCATCGGTCCGCGCAGGACCGTCGCGCCTGCCAGGTGCATTTCCCGCGCTTTGAGCACAATGGCTTCGTAAAGCGGTTGATAATGCCAGCAGTCGCTTTCGCCGATGAAAATCCGCAGCAACATTGCGTCGTGTGGGAGGTGCATATCACATTCCTTTGGATGAACTGGAGACACTGACGAGCGATGCGCTCCACAGCGAGTTTTGGCCGACGCGTTTGGCCACGAAACCGGAAGCCCACCCTCGGGCCAGACCGCCCAGCCCGCCGCCGAGAACTATGATGAAACTGTTGTACATGACAACTCTGCCAGCATCATCGCTGGTAGGAGTTATTAGCGCTGAAGGCAAATCAGGCGGTTCTCTCGCGGGGCGAGACGGCAAACTCCATTGCCGGTTCAACAATGCCTGCGTGCATACGTGTGCGCAAGAGTGAATTCAAGTCACGCTTTCGCGCAATTCGCGCGAAGCCCGCTGCCCTTCTCGCGGACTCGCAGGACTATTCTTCGATTCTCTTTTAATGTCGCCCCTTCGGGGCTCAGGTTCATTTTGTTCGTTGACCCAGGGCGGCGGTCGTTTCACTGCACTGTCCTGGGCTGTTTTCTTTCGGACTTTCAGCCCTTCCAGTTTGTAGCCCACTCACGTCGGCTGCTAAGGGTCGAAAAACTTTTCCACCTTCGTCTTCACGGCCGCATCCATCTTGATGAGCGGCGGCCAGGGGCATTTGAACCTTCGCCGGGCAGTTTCTTCGTTGCGGCAATGCCCAGTTTGCTGCCGCTGGCGATTTCGCTGGTGGCGTGGTCGAGCACGTCGGCCGGGCCTTTGGTGAAGAGGCTGTCGCATTGCGGGTTGGTGTGCTTCAGGCCAGTTCAATCTTGAGCTTGCGACCCAGCGCCAAGGCGACTTGCTCCAGAAGCTGGAGCGTGACGGAGGACTGGTCGGGCGCGAACAGCCGGTCAAGGGCGGCCGGGTTGGTCTTCATGCGGCTCGCCAGTTTCGCGCGGGAAAAGCGGCGGCGTTTCATCTCGCGTTCGATCTGCCACGCGACGAGGCGCTTGAGCGCGCCGGCTTCGCACTCGGCGAGCAGGCCGTCCTGCTTGAGGAAGTCGTCGAAATCAGAACCGATGTGCTCTTGTTTCATGGTGTTACTGTAGCAGACGCAGGCGAGTCTTCGCTAGTTCCAAATCCTCCTGCGACCTGAGGTGCTCCCCGAAGTCTAGACAAATCTTCGGGTGATTTAGAGTGGTGGCAA
>CAZMOZ010000075.1:0-9275 GCA_964568145.1 uncultured Verrucomicrobiota bacterium | reverse complement strand
CCACCACTCTAAATCACCCGAAGATTTGTCTAGACTTCGGGGAGCACCTCAAGCAAGCCCGTCGCTGGGCCTGGGTCAGATTGAACTTGTCGAAGGCCGAGAGCGGTTTCCCGTCGCGATCGGGCGGCCAAAGAACCGCTGCCAACTCCTTGTTGAAGTATGGGTCGGGATCGGGAAGGTGATTTCGCAGACACCATTGCCGCAACCGGGCCAACCTCTGGCGGCGGCTCTCCCGCGTGCGTCGCCCGCGCCGGAGTTGGCGGCGTGTGCTCAGGTCCGACTTGCTGGCGTCCTGAAGCGTTACTCCCAAGACCACCTCTCGTTGTTTCACGACAGCGACGCCGTGGGCCTTGTCCCCAAAGTCCACTCCCAGCCGGAAGCTGTCGAGAAACTCGCTGCGGCGGGTTTCCATGTTCTGATTCAACGGCGCATTCAGGGTGCGCTCAAAAAAGTGTGCCCCTGCCGCTTGCGACAGCAGGGGCACGTTAGCGGCGTTCGACCTCAAACGGGAGGGTGACGCCCTTGCAGGCTGGGACTACACCGTGTTTCCACGACGAGCTCACTTGACGGCTTTCGCTACCAAGCGACCGATGCGCTTAACGCCATGCACGACGGCCTTCACCCTGTCCATCGGCCTTCTTTCAGTGTTGACGGCAAGATTGAACCGGCGGCGGCCCGGCGCGGCAAGCCCGAAAATCGCACCGAGATCGCGCCGGGCGCATCTTAATTTCTTGCCGGCAATCCGGGCTGGGCGGAGTGGTGCAGGCTTCCAGCCTGCCCGGACCCGGCCAGCCGCGAGCCTGGGCAGGCCAGAGGCCTGCACCACAGCAAGGCCCTGCCTGCCCGGGCCGGCTACCTGCGCCCGCGCCAGGCTTCTCTTCAACAGGTGCAAGAAACCGAGACGCGCCCAATCGCGCCGCAGCCCGCCGGAGACGCCGGGGCGGTTGAAGATACTCCGCCCGGTACCGGTCCGGCCCATGGAAGCGGCTCGGACCGCGCTTGTCCTTTGGCGTCCAGCTTGGAAGCCCGGAGGCCCAACAGTCCAGGGGGAACCCGCCGGCTGCCGGCCGCCGGTCAGACCCGCGACCAAGCCGCCGGCCCGCCATGTTCGTATCTTCAGCCACAACCTCCCGGATCCGACGCTGCGCCCGCGGCTCCGGTGATGAAGCTTGTTCCCAGACCGGAGAGTCCTCCCGGTGCGGAATTGAACCCTCCGGCTGCGTCCGGCATGGCTGGCAGGTTCAGGCCGGCAGCGCAAGGCTTCGCGGGCCAGGCTGGGGCGAGGCTTCGCGAGGCGGCCAAGTTCGCGGGCGAACCCGCGCGCTTCCCGCGCCATGCTCCAGGCCGCAGCGCCCAAGGGCCGGGGTGGGCGGCTGAACCTCAGAGATCCTACCATGAACCCTGGAGGTCCGGTTGCGGGGACGTGGCGTTCAGCCTAAGCAACTGGACGCAAACCTGTTGCCCAAGGAAAGCGGGGCGCATGGGGCGCAGGCGGTTTCCCGGCCGCTGCGCGTCGCGCGGCGCGCGGGAAACGAAAACGGCGCTTGAATCCTAAAGCCGAAGTTGGCCGTAGCGCAGCGCGTCCCGCCTGCCCGACATCGGTTTTCGGATTGAAACGGGCGTGTTGCCCCGGAATGGTCCACGGGGTGGCCGCCTATCGGGCCGGTGACGGAGTCGGGCTGGCGGGCTGGGTCTTGCGGGCAAAACGCTGGCCCAAGGCGTCGAGTTGCGCGTCCAGCCCGACGCCATTGCCGGAGACTTTGGCAACCTGATAAACGGCCAGGGCGGTCATGTAAGCGTCGCTCCCCACCGCCACCAGGGTGTCATCCACCAGTTCGGCCAGGCGGCTCGACGCGGCGGCCACGGGCGCCAGCTTCCGTTCCAGGGCCACGTCGCGGGCGAACTCCTCCACGTTGAACGCGCGTGGCAGGATGTCCGGGTTTTGTTGGGCCACAGTCAGGGCGTCGCGCACGAAACTGCGGCGCTTGTCGCCCATCTTGAGCAGCGCCACTTTCTCCTCCGGCGTCAGGTCCACAAGGAAGGGGAGCTTCTGTCGGATGGTGTCCGGGGCGGTCATGTTGACGGCCGCATCCGTGTCGGACAACGCGGCCGAGACTTTGTTTTGGTTCATGGAATCTTCCCGATTATTGTACGGCCCCTGACCATCAGGAGCCGGCCGTTCTTTATTCGGGTGGTTCGGGTGGAAGGGGCGGAACAAGCAGATTTTTCGGGAACCCCTTGGACCGAAACAGCAAAGAACCTCATAGGCGGTGCATGTGGAGCGACGCCGCCAGGTGTATCGAAGGACGACTTCGCAACCCCGCGGGTGGTTCAGGCAGAAAACGGTCTTGCGAAAAACCAACCGCGCGGCGCAGCGCCAACCTGCTGGAAATCAACGTCCGGCGGCCGGATGGCAGCCGCGCGCGCGGCTGAGGTCAACACTGAAAGCGGGATGAGGATTACGAGCAAGAGCAGGAGCAAGAATGACCGACGCGGGCGGGGACGCCCGCGCGACCGCCGGCCGGCGCTGGACAAACCCGGCCGGTTGGAGCAGGAATGACGGCTGAAAACCGCCTCTCCTGAACCGCATGAAAACAGCATCAATCGCCCTGCTCGCCGTCGGCCTGGCCGTCGCGGTGCTGACCGCCGGCTGCATTTCGCACCACGAGACCGTTTACCGCGACGAGCCGCGCGTGAAGGTCGAGTTCGAGAACGACACCGCCGGCCGCCTGTTTTACGAGACGCTGAGCAAGATGCCGTCCGGCGGGCGCCGCAGTGAAAGTGAAACCGAAGTGAGCCTGCCGATCGTCTTCGAGCATAAGCAGCGCGTGGTCGGCGGCGAAAACGCGGCCTTCAACGACGCGGTGCGGCGCTGCGACACGAACGGCGACGGCCGCATCACCGAGCAGGAGGCGCGGATTTTCGCCGGCCAGCACTGAGCCGGCCGTCACGCCCCGCGCCGCCAGCCCGCCTCGATCTCCTCGAGCGTGCGCCCTTTCGTCTCCGGGACCATCGCCAGCACGAACAGGAATCCCGCCAGGCTGAAGAACGCGTAAATCCAGAACGTGGCGGACGGGCCGATGGCCAGCAACGCCGCGAAGCGGTCCCAGGCCGTGACCGCCGGCGGCAGTTCGCCGGGACTGGCCATCATCATCGGCACGGTCTGCGTGACGATGAAGCATGATGTCCAGATCGTGAACGTGGCCACGGACATCGCGCGCCCGCGCACCTTCGTCGGGAAGATTTCCGAGCACAGCACCCAGGAGATGGGTCCCATCGCCATGGCGAAGGCGCCGATGAACGCCAGCACCGCGATCAGCAACGGCACGCCGCCCGCGCCCGCCCGGAACATCCAGCCCACCGCGCCCAGCGCCAGCACCTGCACCGCCAGGCCGATCAATAGCAATGGCCGCCGGCCCGCGCGGTCCACGAACGCGATGGCGACGAAGGTGAACAGCACGTTCACCAGGCCGATCACCACCGACGCCATGAAGGCGTTTTTCACGCCCACCCCCGCCGCCATGAAGATCTTCGTCGAGTAATACATGATGGCGTTGATGCCGCAGAACTGGGAGAAGGCCATCAGCACCGCGGCGATGATCAACGGCCGCCGGAACCGCGCGTGGAACAGTTCGCGGAACCGCCCTTCCTCCTGCCCGAGCACCTCGCGCACCGCGGCGATCTCCTTCTCCGCCCGCGCCGGGCCGGCAACGCCTTCGAGGATGCGCCGCGCCTCGGGTTCGCGTCCGGCCTGGATGAGCCAGCGCGGGCTTTCGGGCACGAAGAACAGCAGCGCCAGCAACAGCGCGGCGGGCGCGACCTCCGCGCCGAGCATCCAGCGCCAGCCCTGCGCGGTGTTCCACCCCTCGTCGCCGCGGCCCTGAATCCACGCGTTGATGAACAACGTCAGGAAAATGCCCGTCACGATGCCGAGCTGGAACAGCGTGCCGAGGCGCCCGCGCTTTTCCGCCGGCGCCAGTTCCGCGATGTAGATCGGGCAGATCATGGACGACGCGCCGATGCCCAGCCCGCTGATGAAGCGCGCGGCCAGGAACTCGCCGAACGTCCGCGGCACGGCCGACAGCAGGCCGGAGAGCGCGTAAAGCACCGCGCAAAGGAACAGCACCTTGCGCCGGCCGAAGCGGTCGCTCAGAAAGCCGGCGAACATCGCGCCCGGAATGCAGCCCAGGATGGCGCTCGCGCCGGCGAGGCCTTCCTGCGTGGGCGTCAGCGTGAAATGCGCCTTGAGATACTGGTTGGCGCCGTTGATGACGGCGGTGTCGTAGCCGAACAGGAAGCCGCCGGTCGCGGCGACCAGCGTGACGAGGGCAAGGGTGCCGGTTGTTTTCGGGGGAGGCGTCATGGCATTGGGGTTCAGGCCGGGGAGCGTCGGGCGGGGTCAGGAACCGCTTTCGCGGAGCAAGGCTTCGGGGAGGGACAGCAGTTCCGCGCCGGAATCCGTGCGCCACACCACCCGGCCGTCGGCCTGGATGCCCACGATGACGCCGCGCCGGGAGCCGCGGAACGTGCGGACGCGGTCGCCGGGCTGGAAATCCGCGCTGGCGCAAAGGCCGTCGAGGATCTCCGCCATCGCCGCGCGATCCAGCACGCCGGCGACATAATGGGCTACCGCCGACGTGGCTTCACGCCGCCGGGCGGGCGGAAGTTCGGCAAAGAGGTAATCGGAAAAGGTGCGGGCGATGTCCGCGAAGGTGTTGCCGTTGAAGAAGAGAAGCGGCGCCGGCCGGTGGCAAAGGCGGAGGGAGTCGAGGATTTTGCCCAGCGTGGTTTCTAAGCCCCGGCGGCGGTCCCACTCCCACCCGACTTCCGCAAAGCTTTCTGAATTCGCGCCGTGCTGCGCGCGACCTCGCTCGCACACTCCGCGGTTGAGGCGGACGACAGACTGCCAGTCCCAGTTTTGGAGAAAAGCGGCTCGGGCTTGTAGCGGTGATTCTGCGCCAGCGCCTCCTTGAGCGTCTCTTCCGGCGTCGCGTGCTTCAGCAGATCCCCCCGCAGTTTCGTCGTTCATACCGTAGTCCTTTCGCGCCCGCGCGACAAGGCGCGAGTTGGCCCGGCCTGGCTGGGAAACCGTCGCGTCATGCCCGGCTACCGTTCCAGCACAAAGCTCGCCGGGGCGAAGGCCTGCAACGGCCCGGTGAACCGGCCGTCGTTCACGGGTATCGCAGCGCCGGTCGGCCGGCCGCGCAAGTCCACCGGCTGAACCCGCGCGACGTTCATGCCGGACGGCAGCGTGACCTGGCAATCGCCCGACTGGCCCGCAAGTTCCCACAGGCGCAGCACGGTGCCGGAGCCGTCCGGGTTGGCGCCGAACGCCGTGACCTGGAAGCCGCGACGGGAAAGCTCGAGCCCCATAGCCGTGGTCGGCAGCGAGCCGGCGGGACCATTCGCCACCGCCGACTGAAGCGGGAAGCGCGTTTCGAGCGAGGGCGTGATTAGCGCGGCCTCGCTGCACGTACCCTTCTCGATCGGCCAGATGCGCACGTTGGCGCTCACGATGCCCTCATTCCACAGCCGGAAATTGGTCGTCCACTGGTTGTTGAACAAGTTGATGTAAACCGTGGCAGCGCGCGGAAAATCCTCGACCGAATACTTCCAGCAGCCGGGTTCGCCCAGGCTGACGAGCGGCCTGTCGTCGGAACACAGGCCAACGCCGAACCCCGTCGCGTCGGTGATCGTCAGCCCGGTGTTCAGCGCGAACAGGTGCCGGTTGGCGCCAGCGACGATTTCCTTCGCGGGATCAATCACCGAGCCCAGCCGGCCGAGTTGGAAGCGGGGCTGGTCGAACTTGAACGGCAGCGCCAGCCAGCTGGCCTCCGGCCACGGGTCGGCGGGCTTCGAAGCCACGAGTTGGATGTCAACGAACTGCTGATCCGCGTAAAAAGTGTAGCGTGTCATGATTATGCCCAACAGGGAATGCTGTCCCAGGTTCCACCCGCCGACGTCCAGCCGTGCGGCGGTCTGCGTGAACTCGAGACCGCGGGGCTTGAACTGGACCTGGACAGGATTGGGGTCGGATGAAGGCAGCATGGGTTTGCCCAGCTCGTTGGTGGCCCAGTCGGCATTGATCTTGACGTAGGCCTGCACGAAGGCCGCAACCTGGTTGGAGGTGAACCGCTCGTAAACGAACTCCCCGAAGCCATGCACGGCGTCGCGATTCACCAGCTCCCGGCCGGTCGCCTTGTCCACCAGCGAAATCAGGACGCAGCGGTTCGTGTCGAACTCCGCTCGGAAATGCGGGGTTTCGACGACCCCTCGCACAGGATCACAACTCAAACCAGCAGGCGTGGAACCGCCAGGAGGAGGCTCGGCTACCACGTATGTCCGGTAGCCCAGAGGTGGAACGTCACGAGCAGTAAATGACAGTTTCATCTGTCGAGCCACGCTCGTGCTGCCGTCCGACACCGGCACCGCATCACCGCCATCCACCGGCCGTAGCGCGCGGGGCGGAACCCAAGTCCAGTCCGGGGGCTGGCGACGGAACGGGTGCGGGGTCTCGAGTTCGACGATGCCGTCCCTTTTCCACGGCAGGGGGTTGAACACCACGATCCGGTGGCCGGGCACGCTTATCGTGCGGGCAAGCTGCTGGAGCATCTGCCTGCTGCTGTCGCCAACGAGTCCGACCACTTCCCGGATATACGCCGTGTGCTCCTCCCATGATGATTCGATGCGCTCGAAGCGGCCCGCCTTTCGATCCTCCTCCCACTTATCGCCGTAGCTCCATTTCATGCCGCTGCCATAAGGAGTTACCCAGTACAACGCCCCACCCCAGGTGTGTTCACCGTAAAGCAGGCTGTTCTCATACGCATCCTCAATGCGTGCCTTCGCAACCTCGTCGTCGCACCTCAAGGTCTTCACCCCCCACAGCGGCAGTAAGGTGTTGAGCGACTCCGTCATGGCGATTTGCGGCCGGAACGTCCGCGCGAGGGTGGCGCCTAGCGGATCACTCATCGGCCCGTAAATCCACGTGTCCGGCATGTCGCCGCGCACGACCGGAATCACCGGCCTGCCGGAGGGGCGAGTTCCACGAGCCCCAGCCTCGACCGTGTCAGGGCGTCGTGGAACTCCGCCCTCCGAATCGCCAGTTTCCGCCAGGATCGCGTCGGCAAAGTCGCTCAGCCGGCCGATGCGCACCTTCACGCCCGGCAACTTCACCTTTGCCTCGTCGAGCAACTTCTTCACCTCCTCGGGCCGCGGCGGGCCGTGATTGTCGCCTGTGTGAATGAGCGCGAGCCAAGTGCGATACGGCCAGTCGGCGGGCGGCACCAAGCCGGTGCCGTAACTCTCCGCCGTGTACATCGTGAGCAGGCGCGAGCCGTCCGGCCCTTCCCACCAGAACAGCACCGGCACGCGCGGGGAACTGCTGGCGGCGTTGCAGCCGAGGTGCAGGAAATCCACGCCCGCGTGGCGCAACAGCGTAGGCAGGATCCACGAATGGCACGGCACGTCGGTCATTTTCGCGTCGCGCGGCAGCGGCAGCCCGGCCTCGCGCGAGAGCCGCGACGCGTAGCCCAGCCCGCGGACGAGGTCTTCGAGTTCGAGCAGTTCCGTGTGCGTGGTGAACGGCAGGGCGTGCGTGACGAAGCGCCCTTGCTTGAAGGCCTCGCGGACGCGTCGCTGGCGCTCGGGCGTCTGGCCCGGCCAGTCCTCGAGGATTTTCACGAGCGGCCAGCCGGGCAGCGTCCAGACGAACTGCTGCTCGGACGGCAGGTCGTGGTTCTGGTCCACGACCTTCAGCGCGTCGTCAATCATCGTGGTCCGGTAACGCTGGACCACGTTGCTGGCCATGTCCGTGTAGCCGATGTCGAAATGCGTCTTGAAGACGACGATCACCTCGCCGACGGCGGCCAGCGCCGGCGGCGCGGTGAATGCGCACCATGACAACCCGGCCGCGAGGCCCGCAATGAACCGCCGGCAGCGGCGATCACGAGGTTGGTTCAAATGGCTGGCAGTCATTTGACCTCCGCGCGCAGCGTGATCAAGGCCTGCCCCGGCAGCGCGATCGTCTCGCCCGCCTTGATCAACCGTTGCTCGCCGGTGTCGCTCAGCCAGACGCCCTTCGGTGCGGGGCGGCTCCAGCTCAGGCGCGTTTCCGTGTCGCGCGGGCTGGCGTTCCACAGCCGCACGATCCACGCCTTGCCGTCGTCGCTGGGCTTCAGGCCGGTGACCAACACGTCGGGCGAAGACACCGCAAGGCGCGGCGTGCCGGACGGTTTGGGTCCACGCGCGCGGGTGGGCAGCAGCGGCTGGCTGCAGGCGACCGCGAGGCGCGTGGCGGCGGCGGGGTCGTAACCACGATGCGGCCGCAGCACGAAGCGGAACATCACCGGCCCTTCCTGGTAGGCGCGGTAGTTCGTGCCCCAGTGGTTGTTCATCGCCCAGGAATAGAGCTTCTGCGTCGGGCCAACGTGCTTGCGCCATGTGTCGGGATTGGACTGCGAGTTGAGCAGATTCGCAGTCAGCCCGCCGACCTGAAGCAGCGGCGCATCGAGTGTGATCCACGTCACGCCAAAGTGGTCGTTCGCCACGTCGGCCCAGCGGTTCACCGTGAACCAGTTCTTGCACGCGCTGGGAATCTGGTCGGCGTCCGGGGCGATGACGCCGAACTGCACCTCGACGCGCGTCTGGCCGTCCGGCACGGCGAACGGGAAGGCGAAGTTCAGGCTCTCCTTGCCTTCCCTGGCGTGGTAGCTCGCCGCCTGCAGCCGCTCCTTGTCCACGAGGTTGAGCAGCTCGACGTGGTCCTGGCCGGCCACCAAGCGCACCTCGCGGACCAGCTTGAAGCAGCCCGGCGCGTCCGACTCGACCAGCAGTGACGCAACCAGCGGGCCCTTTTCTTTCACGCGCATCTTCACCGGGCCGCTGCCTTTGGCGTCGGCCGGGTTGTTGCCGTTGAAGTACAGGTAGTCATTAAGCGCGTGACCGGACGCGGTGTCGGCGAAGTTCGCGTCCAGGCCCTCGGCGCGCAGCTCCACGATGCCGCCAGTCCGCGGATCGAGCACCAATTTGAGCTTCTCGTTTTGAAGGACGTTGCCCTCGGCCACAACCTTGCCTTCCGCGTGCGCGGCGCCGGCCGAGATCGTGTACCGGCGTGCGGCAAACGGCGGCACGTCGCGCGCGAGGATCACCAGATCGCCGCTGGTCAACCGCTGCGATGCCACCGGCCGGCCTTCCCCGTCCTGGTCCATCACGCGATCGCCGCCGGGCGTGAAGTCCTTGGGCAGCATCACCAGTTCAGTGCGCGGCCACGAGGTCGT
>CAZMOZ010000074.1:0-9279 GCA_964568145.1 uncultured Verrucomicrobiota bacterium | reverse complement strand
CGTCACCGGGTTTCGGCACCGGCCGGCCTGGCCGGTCTCAATGCCACAGCCAGGCTCCCCGCCACGCGCAGCGAGCGCGCATGGCCGGCGCGCTTGAGCAGCGCCTGGATCGCCGCGAAGCCCGCCGGCAGCGCGCGGAGAAAGACCAGTTCGCGCGGCGCCAGCGCGGCGGCGGCCTCGGGAAGGTCGGTGACGCGAAGCACGTTCAGCAACGCGGGCCCCCGCCAGTGCGACGCCGGCGGGTCAGCGAGGATCACGCTGCCCACCCGTTCTTCGAGCAGCGCCGCGTAAAGCGCCAGCGCGCCGGCCTCTCCCCGCCCGAACAGCGCGATCCGCGTCGCCGGGATTCGTTCCTCCTCCACGGCCCAGGCGATCGCCCGCAGCGTGTCCCAGACCTGCATCGCCGCCAGCGTGCGGCCGGTCCACGCGGCGGTGCGTTCCAAGTCGGTGAATTCGGCCGCGCCGAGTGACACTTCACTGAAGCGCGGATGCACCACGAGAATCGAGCAGCGCTCAAACAGCGGCAGCCATTCGTCGAAGTCCGCCGAGTACACCAGATCGCCGCCGGGCTTCACCACCACCAGCAGCGGCGCTGCGCCGGGCGGGTTCTTTGGCTTGAACAGGCGCGCCCGGATGCGCACGCCCGGCTCGGTGGCGAAGGTCACTTCCTTGAAATCCGCGTAACGCGCGCTCCAGCCGCCGCTGTTGCCGGTCACCCGCGTCTCGAACGGGACCGGCTTGTTCGGAAACCAGCGGAAGACTTTCGCGCGCAAGCCGGTCAGGACTTCTCCGCGTCGCTGGTCCCACCCCGCGCGCGTGCGGGGCTGCGCCCCCGCCGGCAGCGCGATGAACTGGTCATGGATGCGGTCGTTGACGGCGTCGGGCGGCGGCGCGGCGAGGCACGCCAGGTCTTCCGGCTGCTCGGGCGGCAACGCCGGCTTTGCTTCGAGCGGCACGGGCGTCGGGTCGTTCTTCAACCAGCGCGCCATCCACTGGCGCGCTTCGGCCAGCAGCAACGGCGAGTCGCTGTGCGGCACGGCTTCGTCCACCTCGCGGATGCGCCCGGAATCCCCGCCGGCGTAAAGGTCGTAAACCCGCTTCACGCGCTGAAAGACCGCGTGGTAGCCGTCGGGCGGGAAGATGGTGTCCTGCTGCCCGCTGAGCATGATGAGCGGCCGTGGGGCGATGAGCGCGCCCACCACGGGAAAATCCCAGCCGTACGTGTTGACATAGTAGATGCAATCGCACTGGCTGGACGCGAGCCAGTGCTCCGCCTGCGACCCGTAGGTGAAGGTCGAGCACGACGGCGCGGCCACGGCCACGCGGTCATCCACGGCCGCCGCGTACCAGGTGACCGCGCCGCCGCCGGAAATGCCCGTGATGCCGATGCGCCGCCGGTCCACCTCGCGGCGGGTCTCGAGGTAATCCAGCGCGCGGAGGGCGTTCCAGACCTCCACGCCCGCCGGCGTGTAACCGAGCGAAAACCAGTGCCAGAGCCCCAGATTGTGCGTGCCGTGATGCGGGCCGGCCACCTCGCCGAACTCGAGCGTGTCGAGGATCAAGACCGCGTAGCCGTGCGCCGCGAACCATTGCGCGCGGTCCTGATACTGCGTCTTCGCGCCGCGCGGATGTGGCGAATGACCGCACAGGTAAAGGATCGCCGGCAACGGCCCGGGCGCGTCCTTGGGCACGTAAAAGTTCCCCGTGACGTAAAGTCCGGGCGAGCTTTGAAACACGACTTTTTCGATGCGGTACGCCGGGCGGTCGAGCGTGCCGGTGACGCGGGCGTGGAGCGGCGTGCGCGGCGGCAGCGGATCGAGCCCGAGCATGTCCAGCAACTCGCGGCGGCGCTGCGCGCGCTGGCGCTGCCAGTCCTCGAGCGTGCGCACGTCTTCGAGGCAGCGCGCGGACATCTCCATCGCGACGCGCTGGAGGTGATTCGTCGCCTGCGCGTGCCGTTGCGCGGCGGTTTCCTGCGCGGCGAGCCGGGGAGCGAGGCTGGCGGGCTCGAAAGCCGCCAGCAGGAACGTCAACGCGAACGAGCCGCGGATGGACGAGGATGGAGAACTCACGCGCCGAGACTGCGCCCGCGCCGGACCGGAAGCAAGCGACGGTCCGGGCAGCGCCAGTGTCGTCCCACCCGCTGGCCAGGAACCGATGAACTCCGGCGCGGCGGTTGTCCGGCGTTCACCTGAATTCCGCCAGCGCCTTCACGCGCCGGCGCAATGCCTCGCGCGCGCCCGCTTCGTCCGCGCCGGCCGGCCAGGGGGTGTGGAGTACCCGCATCACAAACTGGTAGCGCCGATCCACCTGGCAGTTGGGGATGATCCACTGAAAATCCCACGCCGGACAACCCGCCCCGCCGCCGGAAGGCGATTGCGTCAGGCGAATCCCGTCCCCGGCGTGGAACACCTGCGCAAACGCCCGGCCGCGGCACACGCCGAAATACCACGGCTCGGCGTAGCGATGCCGCGAAAAGCTGAACGGCAGCTCCAGCGGGAACGGCTCGACGTGGACGAGTTGGCGGTCATCGTCCAGCGCCCGGTGCGTCGCGTCCACGCCGTGCTTCGGCGTGACGCCGCGAATCCAGCGCGGCGGGCCCGTCTCGCCATCGGTCCGTCCGACGAAATGGATGTCGAGGGATTCGGGCCGGTCAATGTAGCTGGCCCAGAACAGCAGGAGATAACCGTGCCGCCACGTGGCCCGCCGGGGAATGCACTCAAACGTCATCTCCAGCACGCCGTCCGCGCGCAACTCGAAGCGGTGGCAGCTCTCGAGGCCGTAATGCGGCGTCGGCGCCTGGTGGAGTTCCACGGTGTGGCGGTCAATCACGCGCAGTTCCATCGGGGCGTGGCGTGGCTCGAACAACACGGTCCGCTCCTGTGCCGTGCCGTCCAGGATGTGCTCGAAGTTCAGCCCGGCGTAGGCGGGCACGAACAGGTTGCGCGGCTGCCGGGTGTGCTTGAGCGATGCCAGACCGCTGTAGCTGGCGCGGTGACCGGGCAGCACGGTGTCGTCCACCGCGCGGTTGTCCACGACCACGGCCTCGATCTCGCCGCGCCGGAGCATCACGTACGGCTGGTCCGGCACCGTGAAGCGCGTCTGCGGGTTGGCGAGCGACGTGCGCGGCGGCGGCTCAGCGGCGGACAGCAGGCTCGATTGGGCGAGCCCGATCAGCAAGGCGCAGGGCAACGGGCGGAGGTTCATACAATCGCTTGACAGAGCCGGTCACAAGCCGGCGCAACCGCGGGCTGCCGGCCGGCCCACTCAAGCACGTTCAGGCCGGTGGGGAAAGCCTGGCTGGAGACGCAGAGGGCGCGTCTCATTTTTGTGCCGGTCCGGTCTTGACGTGGTGGGGCGGGATTTCGTCGAGCCCTGCCATTTTGGGTCTTGGTTCGTTGTTCTGGCCTTCGACCTTCGACTTTTGGCCTTCGACCCACTGGCGGGTCGCCTGGGCCACTACGGGCGCTCGCTGCCGGCAAGAATTGAGATGTGCCCAGACGCAGTCCGGCGCGCTTCCCAGGCGCATACAAAGCCCGCCGGCCCGTGTTGCACGACTTCCGCCGGCGGCGGTTTCCAGGGCGAATCCGCCCGCGCACGCTTGGGAGCGGGCATGCTGGTTGCCCCGGCACCGGCGCAGGCGCTCCTTGCTCGCAAGGCACACAGCGATGGCGGCCTGGCCGGTGGTGATACGTGGGCCGCCGCCCCAAATCAGTTTGATGTCGCGTCCCTGGGTAAAACACGGTTCCCTCGGCCGCAAAGCATGAGACTGAAAATCCGAGACAACTTCGTGGGGATCCTGGCGGCGTCGTGCCTGGCCGTGTCCCTGGCGGGCGCGGAACGCCCCGACCTCGTCCTCGCTGACTTCGAGGGACCGACCTATGGCGAGTGGAAGGCGACGGGCGGGGCCTTTGGCCCCGGCCCCGCCCCGGGCACTTTGCCCGGACAGATGGCGGTCAGCGGTTTCAAGGGCCAGGGACTGGTCAACTCTTTTTTCGGGGGTGACGACACCCAAGGCACGCTGACTTCGCCGCCGTTCACGATTGAGCGGAGGTTCATCGGCTTCCTCATCGGCGGCGGCCGGAACCCGGACCAACTGGCCTTCCAGTTGGTTGTGGACGGACAGGTGGTCCGGAGTGCCACGGGACCGAATGACCAGCCAGGGGGCAGCGAAGCGCTGGCGCCGGCGTCGTGGGACGTGAGCGAACTCATCGGCAAGACCGGAATCCTGCGGATCGTGGACGAGGCCACGGGCGGGTGGGGTCACCTCAACGTGGACCACATCGTGCAAACCGACCGCCGGCCGCCCGGCCTGCGCGCGAACGCACGGCGCGAGTTCAGGGTGAAGCGGCGATATTTGCACCTGCCCATCAAGAACGGCGCGCCCAAGCGCGTGGTCACGGCCTGGGTGGACGGTCGCGTGGTGGTGCGCGACGACATCGAACTGGCGGACGGCCCGCCTGACTGGTGGGCGCCCATGGAGGTGGCGGCCTGGCGCGGCCAGACCCTGGTGTTGGAGGTGGACCGGTTGCCCGAGGATTCCACCGCGCTCAGTTCCATCGTGCCTGCCGATACGATCAAGGGCGCGCGGGATCTTTACCGCGAGCCGCTGCGGGGCCAGTTCCATTTCTCGCCCAAGCGCGGCTGGAACAACGACCCGAACGGCCTGGCCTTCTTTAACGGCGAGTACCACCTCTTTTTCCAGCACAATCCCTACGGCTGGGGCTGGGGCAACATGCACTGGGGCCACGCCGTCAGCCGCGACCTCGTCCACTGGCGGGAACTGGGCGACAAGCTCCTCCCGGATGAGTTCGGACCGATGTTCAGCGGGAGCGCGGTCGTGGACTGGCACAACACGAGCGGCCTCGGCCGGGACGGCAGGCCGCCGCTGGTGCTCATCTACACCGCCGCCGGCAATCCCACCGTGCAATGCCTCGCGTCGAGCACGGACGGGCGGAACTTCACCAAGTACGCGGGCAACCCCGTGCTGGGGCAGATTACGGCGGGCAACCGTGATCCCAAGGTAATCTGGCACGCGCCGACGAAACGATGGGTGATGGTGCTCTACGTCGAGTGGGAGAAGCAGCACACCATTCACTTCTTCACCTCGCCGAACCTGCGGGACTGGACGCCCGCCAGCGTCACCGAGGGCGACCCGGTGGGGCAGCCGTTCCTGTACGAGTGCCCGGACTTCTTCGAGCTGGCGGTGGACAACGACGCGGCGAACCGCAGGTGGGTGCTCACCGCCGCGAACAGCGAGTACGCGGTGGGCACCTTCGACGGCCGGCGGTTCACGCCCGAGCAGAGCCGGCTGCCCGGCCATCGCGGTCGGGGTTTCTACGCCGCGCAGACCTTCAGCGACCTGCCGGCAAGCGACGGCCGGCGCATCCAGATCGGCTGGTTCCAGACGGAGACGAAGGGCATGCCGTTCAACCAGTCCATGACCATCCCGCTCGAGCTGAAGCTCACCGCCACGCCGGACGGGCCGCGGATGACGTTCACGCCGGTGCGCGAACTGGAGGCCCTGCGCGCCAAGTCACATCGGCTTCCATCCACGACGCTCGCGCCCGGCGGCGCCAACCCGCTGGCGGACGTGCGCGCGGAACTGGTGGAACTGCGGGCGGAGTTCGTGCCGGGCGACGCGCGGGAAGTCATGTTCAAGGTGCGGGGCGCCGACATCACCTACGATCCGGCCCGGCAGGAACTCAGCGTGAACGGCCACCGCGCGCCGGCCCCGCTCCTGGGCGGGCGGCAGCGCCTGACGATCTTCTGCGACCGCACCGGACTGGAGGTGTTCGCCAGCGACGGCCTCACGTACGTGCCCATGCCGTTTCAACCGAAGTCAGCCGACCGGTCCCTGGGACTGAGTGTGAAAGGCGGCTCCGCGCGCATCGAATTCCTGGAAGTGCACGAACTCCGGTCAGCCTGGAAGCGAAACTAGGGCGCGATCATTGAACCACGATCAACCAGCCATGAAACGAACGCCCCTCTTGCTGGGGAGGCAGAACGTTCGCTGGCCGCAGATCAGGACGTTGTTCGCCAACCGATTGACATCCGGGTCTTCGCCGCCGGTGGGAGAGGCGCTGCTCGACTCCGACGTCGGTTACCACCTCCGCGCCGGAGGGCACTCGGTCGAGATGTTCGACTGGTTGAAATTCCTGGAGTTCGCGGAACGGCACCTCCTGCGCGGCTCGAAGCGATGAACGTCGGCTGCACGGCTCAGCCGCGACGACGCTGCCACGCCTCGAGGAAGCCCGCCCGCCCGCGCCGCACGACTTCCGCCGGCGGCAGTTTCCAGAGCGAATCGGGATAATCGTCGCCGAAAGCGCCGTTGTCGGAGAAGATTTCCAGGTCGTACCAGCCGTCGTAGCCGCCGGCTTCCAGCGCGGCGAAAATGGCCGGGAGATCAATGACGCCGTCGCCCGGCAGTGCGCGGTCCTTCCAACTGCGTGTCGGCTCGCGGCGGTCGCTGACGTGGACGCCCACGATGCGCCGCGCGAGGGCGCAACCTTGCGCGAGCACCTCGGGTGAGTCCCACAAATGCCAGGCGTCGAAGATCAGGCCGAGATTCGGCTCCGCCACTTCGTCGAGCAGCGCCACCGCTTCGGGTATCGTGGCGACGAGCGACCAGTCCTCGCGGATCGAACGATGGATCGGCTCCAGACCCAAGCAAACGCCGACGCTCGCGGCCGCCCGCGCGATGACGCGCAAGCCGTCCACGACGATCCGCCGCGCCCCAGCCTCCGGGAGCGCGCCGCGCGGTCCGGTGAGACACACGCACGCGGCCGGCTGGAAGGCTGCGAGGCGTCGGATGCCGGCACAGATGGCCTGAATGCGACCGGCCGGATCGGTCGGCCCCGGCAGCAACGGCAGCGGCAGGATCGAGAGCGTGGCCGGAACACAGATCGAAGCCTGAAGGCCGCTGGCCTTGAAGGCTGCGAGCGCGGCGGAGTCACCGCCGCTGGCGGGCAGTTTGAATTCGCAAATGCCAATGCCGTCCGCGCCCCCGTCACGGCAGGCCGCAAGATCCTCCTCGAAGCTCGCCGTGAAGGTGGTGATTTCACAGACCGAGAAGCGCGGCCGGGCGGTTGGCACTGGGAAGTCGGAAAGAAATGTTACGTCATCCTGCCCCAAGCGCGGCGGCAGGAAGGGGCGTCTCCTGGCTCGCGAGGCGGTTCGTCCACCTGAACGATGCCGGGGCGCGGGCGTGCGGATTCGCCGCGCACTCGACGAGCCAGTTTTTTGTTCACGAACCGGTCCGACCCGGGTGATTGGGCTGGGGCCGGACGCGGTTCCTCAAGTGGCGGCCGACCGCGCAAGCGCACAGACCCAGGCCCGCGATCAGAGCGGTGGCCCCGGGTTCGGGCACTAGAACCAGACGGCCGCTCAGTTCGCCCTCGGGAAACTGTGTATCGTCCGTGAACACCTTGATTTCGAGCGCCCCGTTCCACAGCCAGTTGAACTCCACTTCGGTAAGGACGCCACCCCCCGGTCAAATCGCCCTCGGTTTCGGAGGGGTAGCCGAGCGGGATCCATGGAGGCGATTGCTGGCCTTCTTGGATCGGTCCGAAGATGCCCGCCGACCTGACGCTGAAAGTCAGGTTCGAGATGGTGCTCGTGAGGCCCCACCCCCGGGTTAGGGGGTTGACCGTCAAGAAGACGCCACCACCGGCCTTGCTCGGGGCGCTGGGCAGCAGGGTGGTGCGAAACACAGCCCCGCGCACGGACGCCGCCAGGGCGACAAAGACAACAAGAAGAACTGCGATTCGCTTCATGGGTTCGCTTGATTTCCGGAGTTCAGGCTTTTGGGCATTAACTACTATCTAGCTAATGTTGGCGATAATCGCCGTTTGTCAACAACCCCCAGCCCGCCCCGCTGTCGTTGGCAGGATCTTCGCAGACAGCGATGATGCGCCCGGAACGCCCGGCCAGAAATCCCGATTTCTTCTACGAATTGAATGGAGCCTGAACGTCGCGCCCTTCCCCGCTCCGGCACGCAAAACCATCAGCGACCTGGTTGGATTCTCCTCGTAGCACGCTCCTGTAGCCAGACGATGTCGCGGTTGTTGGGCTGCCGGACAATCCCACCGAGGGAGGTCCCCCTTCTGAATCGGCGATGTTGTCCGCGCGTCCTTCCACCGGCGGATATCCGAGTGGCCATCGGCAAACGAGAGACCGCCCGCGCGACCATGATAGGCAGCCGGACGGTCGCCGTCCCATTGGGTGAGCTGTGGCGCATTGGGCCAGCCGGTCATGTCAATGAAGGAATTCCCCATGTCAATCGTGTCCTCGCGTTCGTCCCACAACAGGGCCGTCATCGTGGGACCCGGATCAACCAGGTCTCCCATCTGCAGGTACAGCCGCCAGGGCGGACTGCTGACGCCGGGCAGGATGTTGGGCAGTTGACCGCCCCCCCGCCGAACCAAACGTTCATGGCCATGCTGCGCACGCGCCGCACACGGCGGCCCCGGAAAGGGCCGTTCGACGGAACCACGGTCGAAGCATCGGCCGGGCATTTGAAGACCCCCGCCGCCTTGCCGCAGTAGGACCAGAGCGGACTCCGCTGAATGTCGCGGCTCACATCCCAGTTCGAACGGTTGGCGGGATCAAAATCAAGCCAGCCGCCCACCCAGGCCTGTTCCCATCCCCAATTGTCCGGATAAATCGAACTCGAGAACAGGAAGCGGTCATTGTGGTCGTGGGCGTACATCAGCCAGGCCAGTGTGAGCTGGCGGTGGTTGTTCATGCAGGCGATGCCCTGGGGCCTTAAGCTTCGCCCAGCTCAGCGCCGGCAACAGCAGCGCCGCCAGAATGGCGATGATGGCAATGACGACGAGCAGTTCGATCAGCGTAAACGCCGCACCCAAGCGCCGCTGAAGCGGAGACGAATCCTCCGGCCGCGCCCCCAGGCGAACCCCCTCCAATCCGACGACACCATTCCGGCTTTGTCCTTTCATGACTTGGCTACTCCGCCTTCAACCGAAAGAACCGCGCGGGCTCGGTGGCCTTGAAGGACTGCGGATTGGCCTGGCTGGGTGCCGGCTGCCAGTTCGGCGTGGACAGGCTTGCGCTCTGTTCGAGGGTGCCCGCACCGGTCCAGGACAGGTTGAGCGTCTGGTCGGCGTTGCGCAGGAGGGTCAACGAAGGCTGAGGGTCGCGGACAATCGCCAAACTTCCGCCCCCTGCGGCAACGGCCAAAGCGGGTGGAAAACCGACAGGCACCTTCGACTCATCCCAATTCTCGGTGACCTCGCGTGTGCCCCACGCCACGATCGAGCC
>CAZMOZ010000073.1:0-9743 GCA_964568145.1 uncultured Verrucomicrobiota bacterium | reverse complement strand
TTGCCACCACTCTAAATCACCCGAAGATTTGTCTAGACTTCGGGGAGCACCTCACGAAATGCGTCATCTGGATTTCAGATTTGTCAGAAGCCATAACTCGCCAGCGCCAGGGCGCCCACCGCCACCCCCAGCAGGCCGGCGAAGTAGCGGATAGCCTGGTCAATCCGGTAGCGCGCGTGCGTGGCGGCCACGAGGTCGCTCGCGCGCGACAGGAACATCGCCCCGAAGAACTTGATGAAGAGCGCAAGCGTGATCGCGCTGGTGAAGATCGCCACCAGCACGCACACCGGCAGCCAGCGCGCGACCGCGCCGCCTTGGATGGCCGCGACGAAGATGCTCCACTTGCTGGCGAAGCCGCTGAAGAGGGCACGCCGGCGATGGCGAAGCTGGCGATCAAGGCCGTCACCGCCGTCACCGGCAGGTGGCGCATCAAGCCGCCCAGCTTGTTCAGGTCCTGCGTGCCCGTGGCGTGCAGGACCGAGCCGGCGTTGAGGAAGAGCAGGCTCTTGAACACGCCGTGGTTCAGCGTGTGGAACAGCGCGCCGACGAACGCCGCGGCGGCCAGAGCGGCGCTGGATTCGCCGGGCGAGCCCAGCGACGTCAGGCACACGCCGAGGCCGAAGAGGATGTAGCCGCCCTGACCGATGCTGGAGAAGGCCAGCAGGCGCCTGGACTGCTCCTGGCGCAGCGCCTGCACGCTGCCGGTGGAGAGCGTCGCCGTGCCCAGCAGCGTGATGACCAGCCCCCACCTCGCCGCCGGCACGCCGCAGCGTTCCGCGGCGCCGAGCAGGTCGTATTGCGCGACCGCCTCGAGGAAGGCCGGCAGGTTGCCCACGCGCGTCTTGAGGAAGGGCAGGTTCAACAGGCCGCGGTCCACGATCACCTTCGCCATCGCGCCGTACAGGAAGACATCCGTGCCCGGCCGCACTTGCAGAAACGGATCGGCGTGCTCGGCGATGCGGTGCCGACGGGCGTCCACCACGATGAGCCGGGCGCCGGCGAGCCGGGCGCGCAACACGCGGCCGGCGATGGTCGGCAACTGCATGCCCAGGTCCACGCCGTCCACCAGGATCACGTCGCTGTGGTCGAGGTCGGCGACAGGGTTGGTCGAGGCCGGCACGCCCAGCATGTCGAGCAGCACCTCGATGCTGTTGTGCGTGTACACACCGGTGCCGTGGTCCACGTTGTGGGTGCCGATGACCGCCCGGGCCAGCTTTTGCAGGAGATAGCTTTCCTCGTTCGAGCAACGCGGAACGTTCAGGAACGCCAGCGCGTCCGGACCGTGCGCGGCGCGGATGGCCAGCAGGCGTTCGGCGATCACGTCAAAGGCCTCCTCCCAGCTTGTCTCCACCAGCTCGCCACCCCGCCGCACCAGCGGCCGGCGGAGGCGGTCCGGCGAGCTGGCGACCTCGTGGACGTGCCAGCCGCGGACGCAGATCCTCCCGGCATTGGTCGGGTGCGACATGCTGGGATAGGCGCCGGTGATGCGGCCGCCCAGGGTTTCCTGGTAGATCCCGCAACCCACGCCGCAAAACGTGCAAGTCGTCAGCCGATGCGCCATACACCTTACGCCCGGACGGCGCGGGCCGGACGCGGTTTAGCCGCGCATGCCGGGCGCCGGAGCCTGCCGGGCTGGGCCGCGCCCAGCCTTTTGGGGTTCCGCGCGCGGCCGGACAGGTTTGCAGCATGTTGGGCTACGGGGTTGGCCGACAGCTAACCGCGATTTGGCAACGTGTAAGCGTTTTTTTGTCTGACAATGACAGTGTATTAGTCAATTACCTTATTTGACAGGCCGGCTGAGAAGACACGCCGCGTCACAAGGCGCCGCGACTTGGCCCCCGGCAGGACGGAAACCGCCGGCTTTTCCGGCCGGACGCCACTTCGGCGTTTCCTCGAAGCGTCCGGCGTGGTATGCGCCAGCGGCATGATTCATCCGACGGCCGTCATTCACCCGCGCGCGCAGCTTGATGCGACGGTCACGGTCGGGCCGGGTGCGGTGATTGACGCGGACGTGGCGGTTGGCCCGCGGTGTGTGATCGGCCCGCACGTCCACCTCACCGGCCACACGACGCTGGGCGCGGACAACCGGCTGCACGCCGGCTGCGTGCTCGGGGACGCCCCGCAGGATCTGAAGTACACAGACGCGCCGTCCCGGCTCCGCATCGGCGACCGCAACGTGTTCCGGGAGCACGTCACGGTGCACCGCTCGAACCGTTTGGACGAGGACACGGTGCTGGGCTCGGACAACTTCCTGATGGCGCACTGCCATGTGGGCCACAATTGTGCGCTGGGCAACCGGGTGGTGCTGGCCAACGGCGCCGCGCTCGGCGGTCACGTGACGGTGCAGGACCGGGCTTTCATCTCGGGCAACTGCCTGGTGCATCAGTTCGTGCGGGTCGGCACGCTGGCGCTGATGCAGGGCGGCTCCGCCATCAGCAAGGACCTGCCGCCGTTCACGGTGGCGCGGGGCGACAACGCGATTTGCGGCCTGAACACCGTCGGCATGCGCCGGGCCGGCATCGCCGAGGCCGGGCGGCTGGAGCTCCGGCGGCTTTACCGGTTTCTCTTCCTCGAAAATCGCAACCTGCGGGAGGCGGTCGCCGCGGCGCAAGGCCAGTTCGTGAGCGAACTGAGCAGGCTGCTGCTGGAGTTCGTCGCGACCACCCGCCGCGGCATCTGCGTCCACCAAGGACCGCGCCTACGCGACTGACCCGCCGTGCTGGCTTGCCGTCCGAAAGCAAAAACCCCTCCCCGGCAGGTGCCTGGAAGGGGTTTGGAAACAGTCGTCAACCGACGACGATTTAGAATTTGTAGATGACGTTCAGCGCGAGCGAGAGCGCGTCGTCCTCGTCCTCCGGCCCGAAGATGCCGTTCTCGGACAGGTCGTGGTCCCAGCGGAACTCCAGGCGGGTGATGGCATTGGCCCAGAGCGAGTAGTCCAGCGTGCCGGTCACGCCCAGCAACTCGGCCTTCTCGCCGGTGGCAGTGCCGTAAGCGCCCGGACTGCCGGTGGCGTACTCGCCGCGGGCGTTGAGCTTGAGCTTCTCGCTGAGCTTGATGGACAGGTAGCCGGCGATGGCGTTGGCGTACGAGTTGTCGAAGAGGCCATTGGCCTGATAGTCGTAAGCCACGCCCACGGTGAGTGCCTTGAGCGGCGTGGGCGCGGTGGCGCCGGCGTAGTAGTTGATGATGTCGTTCCCGCCGAAGTCGTCCTCCCCGAAGCCCGCGTACATGACGCCGCCGTAGAGGGTGGCGCCGGCCAGGAAGCCCATGCTTTCCGGCGCGGTGAGCGCCACCGAGCCGACGTACGTCAGCTTCTCGAAGTAAAACTCGCCGGTGTCGGCGTCCACCGCCCGGGCGTTGATCCGGTTGTACGCCGCGCGGTCCTGGATGCCGTTGGCGACACCGCCACTGACGGTCAGCCAGTCCGCGAAGTCGTACGTGGCCA
This sequence comes from uncultured Verrucomicrobiota bacterium, assembly GCA_964568145.1. Classification (GTDB taxonomy): domain Bacteria; phylum Verrucomicrobiota; class Verrucomicrobiia; order Limisphaerales; family J093; genus DSVZ01. The sequence goes on along the minus strand of CAZMOZ010000073.1, from coordinate 6,295 downwards.
GCACGCCGGTGTGGATGATGGGTTCGAGGTAGAAACCGAACGAGCGGCTGTAGTTCGGATTGTTGCCGGCGTCGAACACCTCATACCCCATGATCGTGTCCCAGACACCCATCTTCAGCTTCAAGCCGCTGCCCAGCGGCGCCCGCAACGAGACGTAGGCGTTCTTGATCGCGAAATCGCCATCCGAGGTGCCGGTCGAGACAGAGCCCAGGGTGTTGGCGTCCGGCCCGAACAGCAACTGGGCCCGGTAACCGGCCGACCAGTCGGTGTCGTCCAGCGGTTTCTCGATGGCCAGCGACACCACGTCCAGGTTGAACCCGTTGTGCTTGCTGCTGCCGTCGAAGGACCGTCCCACCACGTCCACGTCGTCCCCCAGCCGGATGATGGCCGAGGTGTTGACGTATCCGCTGATGGTCGTTGACTGCAACGTTGTTACCACCGGGTGTTGTGCCGCTTCCTCCGCCTGGAGCAGCGCGGCGGTACTGACCACGCCGGCCGACACCAAGGCGGATGTCCACAAGTGTTTGTTCATTCGCATTCCTCCTGCGTTGGTTCTTGTGTTGCTTTCAGTTTCGTTTGCTTTTCAGTCGCCGCCCCGCCGACGCCAGGTTGCTGAACAGCGCCGGCGGTTCCATGGCGGCCGGGCGGAAAGTAGCAAACAGTCGGTGACTGACAACAAGGAAATTTCATTCAACGGCCTGGACTCGACACGGTCGCAAAGCAAGAAAATCGAGTTCCTCATTGTCAAATCATTTGTATAGGCATAAGTAAAACTATCATTTGAAGGCATCCGGCACCGCAAACTGGACCTTGGAATGGCGGGCATATCACGGCGGGCGTTAACTGTAACGAAGAGCGGCTTTGTGGGGTGCTTCAGTTCCAGGCGTGATTCGTTCAAGCGTGTTTTCGGGATTCCTCGGGAAACCACAAAAATTCGACAAGCCGCCGTTTCCGATCACGCCCAAAGGCTGCATAGCTTTCCGGTTAAATGCCTTGCCTCATTTTGATTTCGCGCGAACCCGGGGCTGGATAACCTCCCGGCGTGACGGTTCTTGAGGTGATTCAGCGCAGCACCGGGTTTCTGGCCCGCAAGGGTGTGGAATCCCCCCGGCTCCAAGTCGAGCTGTTGCTCGCGCATGTGCTCCACCAGCCGCGCCTCAAGCTGTATCTGGACTTCGAGCGCGTGCTGACCGAGCCCGAACTGGCCACGTTGCGGGAACTGGTCAAACGTCGGGGCACGCGCGAGCCGCTCCAGTACCTGACCAGCTCGGTCAACTTTTGCGGTCTCGAACTGCAAGTCTCTCCGGCCGTGCTGATTCCACGGCCGGAAACCGAGCTGCTCGCCGAGCGGGCCTGGACATTCCTCGCCTCACGGCCCGTCTCGACGAGCGCCTTGGACTACGGCACCGGCAGTGGTTGCCTGGCGATTGCGCTCGCCACGCGCCACCCAACGGCGGTCGTCCATGCGTTGGACATCTCGGCGTTGGCGCTGGCGGTGGCCCGCGTCAACGCCGCCCGGCACGGCGTGGAAGACCGCATTGTCTTCCACACGGGGGATGGTTTTGCGGCGCTGCCCGAGACGGTGCGCTTTGATTTGATCGTGGCCAATCCGCCGTACATCCCCACCGGTGAAATCGCCGCGCTGCAACCGGAAGTACGCGAGCATGAGCCGCGCGCGGCGCTGGACGGCGGGCCGGACGGCCTGGACTTCATCCGCAAGCTGGCCGCGGGCGCCGGCCGTTGGCTGAAGCCCGGCGGCCGGATCATGCTGGAGTTCGGCGACGGCCAGGCCGGTGCGGTGCGGCAGTTGTTCACGGCGGCCGGCTGGTCCAGCGTCACGGTGGGCAACGACCTGGCAAGTCGCCCCCGGATGCTCGTTGCCGCGCGCGGCGACCCGTGAAAGATTGGCGGCCACGGCCGCGGGGCCGGGGATTTTTCAAGATGTACAGTCTGACGATTCAAGGCGGACGCCCGCTCGAGGGCGAGGTACACGTCAGCGGCGCAAAGAACGCCGTGCTGCCCATCCTGGCGGCCACGTTGCTGACGCGCGAGCCGTGCGTCATCCGGCGCGCGCCGGACCTGAGCGACGTGGCCTTCATGGGGCGCGTGCTAACTTCGCTGGGCGCCAAAGTGCGGATGCAAGGCGGTGAGATCACCGTCGAGGCGGCGCGCGTGAAGGGTTTCGGCGATTACGAACTGGTGCGCCGGATGCGCGGGTCCATCTGCATTCTCGGGCCGTTGCTGGCCCGGCTGGGGCATGCGGAGGTGTCGTTGCCCGGCGGCTGCGTGTTCGGGCCGCGGCCGATTGACCTTCACTTGAAGGGCCTGCGCGCGCTGGGCGCGAGCGTGACGGTGGAACGCGGCTACGTCTGCGCGCGCGCGAAACGCCTTCTGGGCACCAGCATCTTCCTGGGCGGGCGCGCCGGCCCCACAGTGTTGGGCACGGCAAACGTGATGATGGCCGCCACGCTCGCCCAGGGCGTGACCGTCATCGAAAGCGCGGCCTGCGAGCCGGAAATCGTGGACCTCGCCAATTTCCTCAAGGCGATGGGCGCGCAGATCACCGGCGCCGGCAGCCCCGCCATCACGATCGCCGGCGTGAAGGAGTTGCACGGCGCCGCGCACGAAGTCATTCCCGACCGCATCGAGGCCGCGACCTTCGCCATCGCCGCCGCGGCCACGCGGGGCGAGGTAACCCTGCGCGGCTCGCGGCCGGAGCATTACCACGCCGTGCTGGACAAGTTGCTGGAAACCGGCGCGCGCGTGGACCACCTCGCGGGCGGCGTGAAGATCCGGGGCGCGCGCCGCTACCGGCCCGCGGACCTGACCACCCAGCCGTACGCGGGCTTTCCCACCGATGCCCAGGCCCAGATGATGGTCCTGTTGACCCAGGCCGACGGCCTCAGCCTCATCACCGAGCGCATTTACGAATCCCGCTTCATGCACGTGAGCGAGCTGGCTCGCTTGGGCGCGGACATCACGCTCGAAGGCTCGACCGCGGTGATCAAAGGACCCACCGTGCTGAGCGGGGCGCCGGTGATGGCGAGCGACCTCCGCGCCTCGGCCGCGCTGGTGCTGGCGGGCCTGGTGGCCAAAGGCGAAACCCGCGTCAAACGCATCTACCACCTGGATCGCGGCTATGAGAAGCTGGACGAAAAGTTGCGCCGGCTGGGCGCGCGGGTGGCCCGCATCCAGGAATGAGGTGAGCCATGCGACAAGTGCTGACGATCTTGCTGATCCTCGCGGCGGTGTGGGCGGGGGTGCGGTTCTTCCGCTTCGCCAGTAACGAGGTGGCCCGGCACGAACAGGCCGACACCTTCCGCCGCTACGCTCCGGGCAAGCTGCCCGGCCTGCCCGCGGAACTCGAGGATTCACTGGCCGCTGCGCAGCGCGAAGGCGCGAACGCGTTCCGACGCTGGATCGCCCAGCACCGCGCGCAAATCGGGGAGCCCCGGCTCACCGAGATTGAACTCGACTTCGTGGTGGTCACCGGCCGGACCAATCCCGGCGAAGCGCGCGGCGTGCTGAACCTCATCAAGAAGCGGATCAAACCCGATCACCCGCAGCACAAGCGCTTCCAGCAACTGGACCAGGCGTACCCGTGAACGCCGCGGGTCCGCACGACCGGCCGGGCGGCAGGCGCCAGGCAAGCCGAAGCTGTGAAAGCCCGTTCTGAGATCGTGGCGGTGAGTTTCGACGCGGGCGGCACGCTGATCGAGCCCTGGCCCTCGGTTGGACACGCCTACGTCGAGGTGGCGCGCCGGCACGGCGACGGCAGGCTGGATCCGGTCGTGGTCAACCGCCGGTTTCTGGCCGCCTGGCAGGGCCGCGGCCCCGCGTTCGATTACTCACGCGCGGCCTGGGCGGCGCTGGTGGCGGATTCGTTGCGCGGCCTCAGCCCGCTGGCGGACGATCCTGGGTACTTCGGCGAGCTTTACGAACACTTCGCCGGCCCGGAGCCGTGGCGCGTTTACCCGGACGTTTTGCCCGTGCTCGGGGAATTGCGGCGGCGCGGCTACCGTCTGGCGGTGTTGTCCAACTGGGACGTCCGCCTGCGCCCGCTGCTGACCGCGCTGGGGCTGGCCCGGCATTTCGACTGGCTCGGGGTGTCCGCCGAGCTGGGCGTCCACAAGCCGGACCCGCGGATTTTCGACCGGGCGGCCCGCGCTCTGGGCGTGCCGCCGGCGGCCATCGTGCATGTGGGCGATAGCTTCGATGAAGACGTGGCGGGCCCCCGCGCGGCCGGCTGGCGGGCCGTCTGGCTGACGCGCGAAGGCGGCGTGGCGGCCGGCCCGGCCGGCCCGGTCCTGGCTTCGCTGGCCGGCCTGCCGGGGTGGTTGCGGGCGGGATCGGAACAGGCTCTCTAAGGTCAGTCTGGAAAGAAACTTATATTTTGGCGAAGGCGTTGACGCCAATCGCCTTCACCATTAGATAAAGTGGGTCGCTGTAACAGCGATTGAACATCCGGTTACCGGCGTGGGTTGCGGGACCGGGACACGCTCCGGCGTGGGCTGATGAATTTCCAGAAGCATCCAATCATGCCGGCCGGTTGCCGCCGCGGAGGGCTGTCCGCGGCGCGGCGCTTCTTGCCATGAATGTGCTCCTCCGACTGATCCGCTCCTCCCTTGGCCAGAAGTACTTGATGGCGGCAAGCGGCCTCGTGCTGGTGGGCTTCGTCTGCGGCCACATGGTGGGCAACCTCCAGATCTTCCTGCCCCCGCCCGCCCTGAACCGCTACGCCCATTTCCTGCAAAGCAACCTGGAGTTGCTCTGGCCCGTGCGCCTGGTCCTGTTGGCGCTGCTCGGCATCCATGTCTGGACCGCCTTCCGGCTCTGGGCGGCCAACCGCGCGGCCCGGCCGCAGGCGTACGCCAGCCCGGTGACGGCTTACGGCTCCACCGCTGCCTCGCGCACGATGCTTGTGAGCGGCTTGATCGTCGCCGCGTTCGTGGTGTACCACCTCCTGCACTACACGGTGAAGGTGGAGTCGCTCAACGGCACCGTGATCGCCTTCCGCCAGCTCAAGGAGCCGGGCACCGGCTGCGCGGATGTGTACGCGATGATGGTCGCGGGGTTCCGTGTGTGGCCGGTCTCGCTGTTTTACGCCGTGGGCGTGACGCTGCTGTGCATTCACCTCAGCCACGGCCTCGCGGCGATGTTCCAGTCGCTCGGCTTGCGCAACCCGGTTTACGCGCCGCTGATCGGGAAGCTGGCGAAGGCTGTGGCCGTGGTGCTGCTGGTGGGTTACCTGAGCATCCCCACGGCCGTCCTGCTGGGCTGGGGCCGGGATTATTTGAACCAGGTGGTGGAGCACAGCGCCCGGATGGTGGCCGCGCCAACCACCGGAAAGGAGGCCGCGAAGTAACATGGCCCAACTCGACTCCAAAATCCCCGCCGGCCCGCTGCCGCAGAAATGGGCGCGGCACAAGTTCGAGTCCAAGCTCGTCAACCCGGCCAACAAGCGCAAATACGAGGTCATCGTCGTCGGCGCCGGGCTGGCCGGAGCCTCCGCGGCGGCCACCCTCGGCGAGCTGGGCTACCGGGTGAAGAACTTTGTCTATCACGACACCCCGCGCCGCGCGCACTCGATCGCCGCCCAGGGCGGCATCAACGCCGCCAAGAACTACCAGAACGACGGCGACTCGGTGTACCGGCTGTTCTACGACACGATCAAGGGGGGCGATTTCCGCGCGCGCGAGGCCAACGTGTACCGCCTGGCCGAGGTGAGCGTGAACATCATTGACCAGTGCGTGGCCCAGGGCGTGCCGTTCGCCCGCGAGTACGGCGGGCTGCTGGACAACCGCTCCTTCGGCGGCGCGCAGGTCAGCCGCACCTTTTACGCCCGCGGCCAGACCGGACAGCAGCTCCTGCTGGGGGCGTATTCGGCCTTGTGCAAGGAGATCGCCACCGGCTCGGTGCAGTCGTTCACGCACGCCGAGATGCTCGATCTGGTGGTCGTGGACGGCCACGCCAAGGGCATCATCGTCCGCGATCCGATCACCGGCGAGCTCACCCGCCACAGCGCGGACGCCGTGGTGCTGGCGACCGGCGGTTACGGCAACGTCTTCAACCTCTCGACCTACGCGCGCAACTCCAACGCCACCGCCATCTGGCGCGCGTACAAGCGCGGCGCGTGCTTCGGCAACCCGTGCTTCACGCAGATCCACCCGACGTGCATCCCGGTGACCGGCGACTACCAGTCCAAGCTTACGCTGATGAGCGAGTCGCTCCGCAACGACGGCCGCATCTGGGTGCCGAAGAAGAAGGAGGACTGCCGCAAGGACCCCAACTCCAT
>CAZMOZ010000072.1:0-10113 GCA_964568145.1 uncultured Verrucomicrobiota bacterium | reverse complement strand
TCGTACAACTTCGACACCGCCGGCCCGGACGGCAAACGCCGCTACACCGAGTTCAGCACGCCGTACAGCGGCCTGGCCCAGGTCATCCGGCCGGATGGGCTGTACGACGCGCAGACGCGCTTCGGCCTGTACCGCTGGCACATCGTGGACCCGATCCGCTTCGAGCAGGAGCTCAAGGTCACCATCCAGGCGCTGGGCTGGCGCAAGGACGGCCGCTACCTGCAACTCCAAGACGACATCGCCTCGGTGGCCTTCTGGTATCAGACCGAACCGCACGCGAAATTCCCGCCGCTGCCCAGCCGGGACGAGCTCGAGCTGAAGTAGGCTGCCGCCGCCGCGCGCTTTCCTGCCCAGCGGGCCGCCGCTTGTAGCGTTGCGAAGCAGCGGAGGATTTCGCGCCCGAACGCCCGTTTTGGACGTTGAACCACCCTGCCGGCGCCGCCACAATTCGCCTGCGGATGAACCTTCACGAGTACCAGGCCAAGCAACTGCTGGCGCGCATGGGCGTGGCCGTGCCGGCCGGCGGCCCCGCCGCGACATCGGCTGAGGCCCGCGCCACGGCGGAGCAACTCTTCGCGGCCGGGCACGCGCGCGTGGTCGTGAAATCGCAAATCCACGCCGGCGGCCGCGGCAAGGGCGTCTTCCAGTCCGGCCTCCAGGGCGGCGTGCAGGTGTGCGCCAGCGCGGACGAAGTGTTCACGCGCGCGGACGCCATGCTCGGGCAGACGCTGGTCACCCGCCAGACCGGCCCGGCGGGCCGCGTCGTCAGCCGCCTGTTGATCGAGGCCGGGGCCAGAATCCTGCGCGAGTTCTACTGCGCCATGCTGCTGGACCGCGCCGCCGGCCGACCGGTGATGATGGTCAGCACCGAGGGCGGCGTGGACATCGAGGAGGTCGCCGCCCGCACGCCGGAGCGGATCGTCCGCGAGACGGTGGACCCGGCCACCGGCATGATGCCCTTCCAGGCGCGCAAGCTGGCCGCGGCCCTGGACCTGCGCGGCGACCAGCTCAACGCCGCCGCCCGGCTCCTGCTCGGCGTGTACCGCACCTGGTGGGAATGCGAGGCGTCGCTGGTCGAGATCAACCCGCTCGGCCTCGTGGAAGGTCCGGACAGCAAGCCGGCGCTCACCGCGCTCGACGCCAAGATCAGCCTCGACGACAACGCCCTGTTCCGGCACCCGGACCTCCAGGCCTTGCGCGACCTCGCCGAGGAATCGCCGCTCGAGGTCGAGGCCGGCCGGCACGGCCTCAATTACATCAAGCTCGACGGCTCCATCGCCTGCCTCGTCAACGGCGCCGGCCTGGCGATGGCCACGATGGACATCATCAAGCATTACGGCGGCGAGCCGGCGAACTTCCTCGACGTGGGCGGCGGCGCCAGCGTCGAGCAGGTCACCGCCGCCTTCCAAATCATCATGACAGATCCGGCCGTGAAGGCCATCCTCGTGAACATCTTCGGCGGCATCATGGACTGCGACGTGATCGCCCAAGGCATCGTGCAGGCCGTAAAGGAGACACATCTGAACCTGCCACTGGTCGTCCGGCTCGAGGGCAACAACGTCGAAGCCGGCAAACAAACCCTGGCCGCCTCGGGCCTGAAACTCATCACCGGCGACACCATGGCCGACGCGGCGCAGAAGGTGGTGGCAACCGTCAAAACAACCCAACCCGACTGAACCATGCTCAAAGTCACCGAAATCGCCTTTGCCTGTTACGCCGTTACGGACATGCCCCGCGCCCGCGCCTTTTACGAAGGCGTGCTCGGCCTCCAGCCCGCGCAGGTGGTGGACCTGCCGGGCGGCCAGTGGGTGGAGTACGAAATGGGACCGCACACCCTCGCCCTCGGCGCGGCGCCGGGCTGGAAGCCCAGTCCGGACGGCTGCACCGTCGGGCTCGAGGTCGAGGATTTCGACGCCGCCATCGCGCACTTGAAAGCGGCAGGCGTGAAGTTCCGCATCGAGCCCTTCCCCACGCCGGTCTGCCGGATGGCGATGATCTCCGACCCGGACGGCAACACGCTCTGCATTCACAAGCGCAATCCCGGTCGCTGACATCGGGACGAACATTCAGCGTCATCCCCACCACCCGATGTCCATCCTCGTCAAGCCCGACACAAAGGTCCTCATCCAGGGCATCACCGGCAGCTTTGGCGCCCGGCACACGCAGCTCTCGCTCGAGTACGGCACACGGGTCGTGGCCGGTGTGACCCCCGGCAAGGGCGGCCAGGTCTTCACGCACAACGGCGGCGCGGTGCCGGTCTTTGACACGGTGGCCGAGGCGGTGCGGGCCACTGGCGCCGCGGCGTCGGCCATCTTCGTGCCGGCCGCGTTTGCTGCCGACGCCATCCTCGAGGGCACGGATGCCGGCCTGGACCTCGTGGTGTGCATCACCGAGGGCATCCCGGTGACCGACATGTTGAAGGTGAAACGGGCGCTCGAGGGCCGGAAGACCCGGCTCATCGGGCCGAACTGCCCGGGCATCGTCACGCCCGGTCCCGGGCCGGACTCGCGCGGCGGGTGCCGCATCGGCATCGCGCCGGGTTACATCCACAAGGCGGGTCACGTCGGCGTGGTGTCGCGCAGCGGCACGCTCACGTACGAGGCGGTGTGGCAGCTCACCTGCAAGGGGGTGGGCCAGAGCACCTGCGTGGGCATCGGCGGCGATCCGGTGCCGGGCCTGTCGCACCTGGACGTCATCAAGCTCTTCACCCATGACCCGGACACGCACGGCATCATCATGATCGGCGAGATCGGCGGCAGCGCGGAGGAAGAGGCGGCGGCGTGGATCAAGCAGCATTGCCGGAAGCCCGTGGCGGCGTTCATCGCCGGCGCCACCGCTCCGCCGGGCCGCCGGATGGGCCACGCCGGCGCGATCATCAGCGGCGGCAAGGGCACCGCCACGGCCAAGATTGCGGCGTTGCGCGAGGCGGGCGTGGCTGTCACGGAGTCGCCGGCGGAGATGGCCGCCGCTTTGCTCAAACACATGTAGGTCCGGCCCGTCGCCACGGGCGGGGCTGCCGGCCGGCCCGGCGAGAGCCGTCGCGCGTGAACCTGCTGAACTTTGTCCTGAACTGCGTGGGTCTGGCGCTGTGGCTGAGCTGGCGTCCGGCCGGACTCGAACCGGTCCGGTTGCCGGCCTCGAATCCGCGTCCGCGCCGCGCCGCGCTCCATTGGCTGTTTCTGGCCGCGCTGATCCTGCTGGTGCTGGGTCGCTCCTGGCTGTACTGGCGGGTGGGCCGCGACGTGGGCTGGGTGGCCCGGCTCGACCTTGGCGCCGCGCGGCTGGACTTCAACAGCGCCGTGTGGGAGCGCATGCTCGCCTTTTCCATCGCCAGTTTCGGGCTGTTCCTGGGCGGCTTCTTCATGTGGCTGCTGTTGCTGGCGGCTGTGAACCGCCGCCACCCGCCCCCGCATCCGTGGATGCGCGCGGTGGCCGCGCAACTGGGCTGGCTGGCGCGCCTGCCGGTGCCGCTGGGCCTGCTGCTGCCCGCGGTCGTGCTCGGCGGGCTCTGGGCGGCGCTGCATCCGGCCATGCGCGAAGCCAGCCTCGTGGCGCCGCTGCGCGCGCCGTCGCAGCTCTGGCAGGAAGCCGCGGTGGTGGGGCTGGGCGCCGCGCTGGTCTGGGAGTACCTCGTGGTGGGCGTGATCTTCGCGCACGTGTTGAACAGCTACCTGTACCTCGGCGGCCACGGGGCGTTCACCTACCTGAGTCTCACCGCGCAAAACCTGCTCCGGCCGCTGGCGCGCCTGCCGCTGCGCGCCGGCCGGGTGGATTTCACCCCCGTCGTGGGCATCGTGCTGGCCCTGGCCGCGTTCGCGCTGGTCCGCGCCGGCCTGGCCCGCTTGTTCGACCGGCTGCCGCTGTGATCCCGCCGTGCCTCCAGGTGCTCGCCGGGGATGTGCTGCAATTGCGTGTCAAGGCGCAGCCGCGCGCGGCGCGCACTGAACTGGCCGGGCTGCTCGGCGCCGAGTTGAAGGTGCGCGTGGCCGCGCCGCCGGTGGACGACGCGGCGAACGCGGCGCTGCTGCGTTACCTGGCCGGGACCTTGGAGGTGCCACGCGCCAGCGTCCGCCTGGCGCGGGGCCGCACCGGCGGCCACAAGGTTTTCGAGATTTCAGGCGTCTCCGCGGCCGAAGCGGCCTGGCGTCTGGGACTGGCCGGCTGAGGCGGAAGCGTGCGGTTCAGCAACGCCTGGACAGAGCACGCGGAGCCCCCACCGAAAGCGGTTAAACCCGAAAACCAAAGTTGGTCGTGGCGCAGTGCGTCCCGCCTGCCCGACTTCGGTTTTCGGGTTGAATGGGTGAATCGTTAAGTGAGCGATTCGGTCCGAAAATTCGCGCGATCGGGTAAAAACTTCCGGGGACACCGCGCGGAGCCACCCGGGCATTCACCGCAGGCATTGCCTGGTCACGAGGACGGACATCTTTTGCCCATTATCGTGTCCTGGGCGTCTGGGCGGTTCCCGCTGCATGTTCCCGCCTGCGCCGGCAGTTGCCGCATTGCCAGCCACGACACCTTGCGCCACACTGCCGGCAGGTACATTTGAACATGCCGTTGCAGGCACCAGCCGGACACAGGTCGAGCGATGGCCAAAGAACATAAATCCTTGAAGGGCCAGTTGCTCCTGGATGGGGGCAACTTGCGCGGCTCGTGGTTTCACCGCACCGTGGTGCTCATCTGCCAGCACGACGCCGACGGGGCGTTTGGCCTGGTGCTCAACCGCGACAGCGGCCGCAAGGTGGGCGACGCCCTGGTGGCCGACCTGCCCGAGCAGCTCAAGGAGCAGCGGCTGTACATCGGCGGCCCGGTCCAGCCCACCGCCATGAGCTACCTGCACACAGACGACTACCTGCCCGACGCCAACGTGATGCCCAACCTCAACCTGAGCCACTCACTCGACGAACTCATCGAACTGGGCGACTCCTACTCGCCTACGCAGAAAATCCGGCTCTTCGCCGGGTACGCGGGGTGGAGTCCGGGCCAGTTGGACGACGAAATGAAGCGCAAGGCCTGGCTCATCCATCCGGCCTCGCTGCGGCTGGTCTTTGACGTGCCGCCAGCCGATCTGTGGCGCGTGGTGCTGCTGGAAAAGGGCCCGGCCTACCTGCTGCTGGCCAACTCGCCCGAGGACCCCTCCGTGAACTGAGCGGAACGCTCCGCTCACCCGCCCGGCGAAAGCCTCAACGGATCAAGCGCCCAACCAGCTCTGGCAGACACTTCGCTGCCGGCAGGCGGATCGCTTCGGTGGCGTGCGGCGAGATGGCGGTTTCTTCGGGATTGATTTCGAAGAGCCGGCCACCCGCCTCTTTGGCCGCCAACGCCCAATAAACGATGTAGTTGAACACCGCCGCGGTGCCGATGACGAGAACCACCTCGCACGGACTTCGCGACAGGAAACGCTCCACCCGCTCCACTTCCCGGGGATTCAACTCCTCACCAAACCAGACCACCCCAGGCCGCATCATCCCGCCACAGTGCGGGCACCGGGGCACCTCGGGGGAATCGGCGGCTGTGTCGCGCCGGCTGAAGGCGCAACGCGCGCATTTCGTGACGAAGATGTCGCCGTGAATCTGGACGATCTGGTCCCCGTCCAGCCGCCGGCCCTGCCATTCCGCGCGGGCGTGCAGGTCATCCACATTCTGGGTTAGGAGCAGGAACTCCCGGGTGTGTCCGGCCAGTCGAACCAGGGCTTGGTGCGCCGCGTTCGGCTGACTGCGACGGATGAGATTGCGACGTTCGCGATACCATTGCCATACGAGGGCCGGGTCGTTGCGGAACGCGGCCTCCGTGGCGAGTTTCGTCGGGTCGAAATTCCGCCAGTAGCCGGCCTGGCCCCGAAACGTGGGAATGCCGCTCTCGGCCGAAATGCCCGAGCCGGTCACCACCAACACCCGGTCAAGCAGGCCGGCGGGCGGGTTGCTTTGGATCATGTTCGATTGGGTTACGCACCGGAAATCGCTCGGAGGGAAAAACGGTCGAACTTCCCGGCCGTCGCCTGGCGTCCGGTTGCTCAAGGCCGGGAGGATACGCTTCACGCAGGCTTCTTGGAACGCCGGCCGTTCCTACGTTTCGGTGCCGGGGTGGCTGGATCCGTCAGATGATTTGCCGGATTCACCGCGGTTTGGCGACCTTTCTTGCTTCTGCAGACCCGGCGATGCACCGGCAGGGAAAGGCGGGAAAGCTCGAAAACCGTCTGTCTTGCGGGCCTATCTTCCGCACTTGGAGGTGGTGCCAGGGGAGGGAATTGAACCCACGACCAAGGGCTTATGAGTCCCCTGCTCTACCTCTGAGCTACCCTGGCACAACCAGCCGCATCGCCAGCGGCAACAGGAGATTACGCCCGCAAAAAAACGGCAGGCAAGTGAAACCGACACCCACCAGCGTGTGGGCGCATCTTACTTTTTGCGGCCGGTGGAGACAGTCAGACGCCGCCGGCAGTGGCAGCGGCCATCCCTGGCCGCTGTGGAGGGCGGCATCCTCCCGCCCGGAGACAGGTGGGCCGACCTCTGGCTCAGAGGCCGGCAGGGGTCGCCTCCCGGCGAGAGGCGACCTACTGAGGCCGCCGGACTGGAAGCCTGGCTCCACAGCCGGCGGGAGGCCAGCCGCCACCCTGGCAGGCGATACTGCCTGCAAGAACTCGCGATGGGCCGCGCCGCCCAACTCTTCTCGTCAAGGCGTTTTCCGTCGTGAGGGCATCTGCCACAGTTGATAGAATCGCGCCTGGCTCTGCGGCGGCTCCGGGTCCACGTACTCGATCACCCCGCTGGTCACGTTGGTCTCAAACACCCGCCGCCACTGCGCCAGGTCGCCGGTGATCCGCAGTTCGTAATTGCCCGCCGGCAGGCCCGGCCAGATGATCCGGAACCGGTTGTCCGGCATCGAAGCAGTCTCCGGTTCCCCCACCGTCACTTCCACCTGCTCGCCCCGCCATTTTAGCAGCACCTTGCCGCTCCCGCCGCCTGAGGCCACCATCGCCAGGTAATCCACCCCCGCCACCGCCAGGAACTGGTTGGTCACCGGCCCCCCGTTGGCCCTCGCCGGGAGACACGGCATCACCGCCGGCTCCCCCGGCGGCACGAGTTAAACCGTCAACTCCGCGTCCACCTCCTTGCTCTCCAGGGTGAGCTTCACCATCAGGCTGCGGTCCGCTTGAAACCAGAGCCAGCGCGAGCCGGCCGCTCCCCCGCGGCACCCCGAGGGATCAGCGGGACTCCGGCTCGCGCCCACCAGGTCCGTGTACCGCGCCCCCACCCCCACCGTGACCGGCGTGACGCCGCCCATCCGGACCGGACGGCCGTGCAACTGGACCCGGTTCGGAATCACGTCATCCGCGAACAAGTCCTGCCACTTGTCGGCCGTGGTTCCCTCGCCCGGAGTGACTGTAATTCCCGCCGGCACCACCTCGATCGAGGCGTCGGCGCTGTCCCGGAAGGCGCCGCTGGGCGCCGTCACCCGCGCACGGTACGTGCCGACCCGCGCGGGCGCGGCGGTGAAGCCCAAGCTGGCCTGGGTCTCCCCGGTCAGCTCCCGGCCGTTGTAGAACCACTGGTATGTCACTCCCGGCGTGGGCGAAACGACCGTGAGCGTGACCGACTCACCCTCGCCCACCACCCGGTTGGTCGGCGACTGCGTGATCTCGGGCAAAACCGGCGCGTTGGGCTCGAGCTTTCAGGACAGGATCAGCTCGCCGGCCGCCCCGGCAAAGCCGTCCACGGCGACGTGGTAGTCGCGACCCGCCTCCGCGTTGAACGACAGCAGGCTGGTGAAGTAGCCGCCCCGGTCTTCGTCGCTGGCGATCTGGTTCTCGGGACGGTTCAACTCGGCCAGGGTGTCGCCCCGATAGACCGCCAGCAACGTGTCAAACCCCGAGCCCACCGTGCTGAACGTCGCCACGCCCGAGACGCGCGGGCGCCACGTCAGCCACAGCGACCGGCCGCCCACCTTGCCCGCGTGGCGCGGTTCGCCGGCCGCCTGCTGGAAGGTGGCCGCGAGGTTGTTTGTCCGGCCCTCGAACGTGTCGGCGGTGAAGAGCCGCCGGTCCTCGAAGTGATCCACCAGTTCGAGCAGGAGCATCCCGGTGGGGCTGACCGGGGCCGGTTCACTTTCAATCGCGCCCTGCTCGTTGGACACCTCCACCGTGTAGGTGCCGGCGTCGGCCAGCCGAAAGGCCGGGATCGCGTAGATCGGGTCGCTGGCGCCGGGAATGTCCTGGCCGTTCAGGCGCCATTGATACCGCAGTGGCCCGGCCCCGGTGGCCGTCACCGTCAGGTTGAACGGGCTGTTGAACGGCAGCACGGCGCCCGCCGGATGCTGCGTGATCACCAGCGGCTCGATGACCAGGACCGTCGCCGGCTGGCTGTCCGCGGTTCCCAGGGTGTTGCTCACCCGCACCCAATAGCTGGCGGTGGCCGCCAGCGGCGGCGTGCGATGACTGGACGCGTTGGCCCCGGGAACAGGCTGGCTCGTGTCGCCGCGCTGGCCCACATACCATTGGTAACTCAGCGGCTCCCGGCCGAACGCCTCCACAGTAAACGTGGCGGTGGCGCCCTGGGCAACCGTCAACGATTGCGGCGGCCGGACAATCACCGGCGGGAGGGTGGCCGGGTCCGCGAAGACGCCCAGTTCGCCGCCGGCGGTGGCCGTCGGGGTGCCGCGAGGTCGTCAGTTGGACCGTGCTGGCGTTGACCAGCGCCGCCCCGCTCACGCTGACGCCGCCGCCGATCACGTAGTTGTCCGGGGTGGTCGCGCTGGTCGGGTCCACCGGCTCGGAGAACTCGACGGTGACCGAGGCGAAGTCGCTCCCGCCGTACGCCGCCACCAGCCGGGGCGGGGTCGTGTCCAGGTTCACCGTCAGCGTGGCCTCGAGGCTGGCGGTGACGCCGGCGGCATTGCTCACCACCACACTGTAGGCGCCGGCGTCGCCGGGCTGGACGTTCACCAACGCGAGCGTGGCGGTCGTGGCGCCGGACACTTGGCCCCCGTCGGTCAGGTTGAGCTCACCCTTTTTCCACTGATAACTGAGCGGTGGGGCGCCAGTGGCGGTCACCGCGAACGATGCCGTCGAACCGAGGCTCACCGTCTGCGCGGCGGGGTGAATCGTGATCACGGGTGAATCCACCGAATGGAACCGGAAGTTCGGCCCGAAATGGTTGGCCTGGTCTAGGCCGGAGGACGTCTGTACCTTCGCCGGGAAACCCAGGGAAGCGCCGTGGCCATAGCACGGGTTGGTCCATTCGATCTCCGGAGCCGGACGGATGGCGGCGGAGCCCGGAAAGCGGTCGCTGACCCCTTCCGGGTAATAAGCGCCAACATGGTAGGTGCCGGGAGCCAGCGTCAGCGGCGGCACCGCTACGTAACGGAAGTCGCCGATGAGTCCGGCTTGGACGCCGTCCGGGAGGATGGCGGTGGCCAGCAACGATCCATTGGTGCTCCACAGCCCCACCGCGTGGGGGATGTTCAGGCCGTCGCGGGCCTCATCGAACACCCCCACCGCAGTCACCAGGATGGGCGCGGTGACTTGGAAGCGCCAGCCCACCGTCTGCGCGTACTGCGATCCCCCCAGTTGCTCGAAGCGGTCCAGCGCGACCGCGGACCGCTCCAAGGAAGCGCTGAACACGGTCGCCGTCCGGCTGTCCACGGAACCGGCCGGGTTGCTCACCCGCACCCAGAAGCTGGTTTCCGCCGCGAGGGCCGGCGTGGTGTAAACGGCGGCCCTCGCGCCGCCGATCGGCTGGCTGGTGTCCCCGCTTGGCCCCGCGTACCACTGGTACCCGAGCGGTGCGGTGCCGGTGGCGGTGACGTTCAGCGTCGCTGGTTGCCCGCTGACGACCGTCTGGTTTTGCGGCTGCTGGGTGATCTGCGGGGGACTGCCGGCATCTTCGAGCCGGAGAATCGCCAGCCCCCATTCTCCATCGGCCACGTAAACAAGGTTGCCCGCCACCGCCACGCCGTAGGCGTTCCCGGCGGTGTCATAGCCGCCGACCCGCACCGGATTGGCCGGATCGCTCACGTCCATCACCTGCAGGCCTCCCCAGCCGTCAGCCATGTAGGCATAATCTCCCGCCACCGCCACGCCCAGGGCGTACCCGGCCGTGTCATAGCCGCCAACCCGCA
>CAZMOZ010000071.1:0-10509 GCA_964568145.1 uncultured Verrucomicrobiota bacterium | reverse complement strand
CGGGCGTGAAGTCCTTGGGCAGCATCACCAGTTCAGTGCGCGGCCACGAGGTCGTGTTGAAGAGGTCAATCGCGTTGGGCCTTTCGGCGCCAGCGCTCAGCGACAACGCGCGCTGGAGCAGGTCGCGCGACTGCGCGTCAGCGGTCGCGGCGTAGCTGTGTTTGATCGCCCACTGCTCGAGCGTCTCGCGGCGGTTGGGCTCGCCGATGCTGCACCACGCGCCCCAGGTGTGTTCCGAGTACAGCAGCACGCTGCGCCAGGCGTCCTCGAAGGCTGCGCGCGGATAGGTCTTTGGGCTGAGCATCGCCCAGAGCGCCGCGGCCTGCGCTACACGGTCCGAACTGGCGCGGTTCATCGCCGTCTCGAACGCGGACGACCCCGCGCCGTCCTCCCAGTAAGGCGTCCAGTCGCCGCGCGCGGTGGGGAGCTGGTTGCCGTACCGTTTGTCGAACGCGCCGAACGCCTCACTCGCGGAGCTGATGATGAACTTCGGCCAGGCGTACCTGGCCTGCCAATCTTTCACGAACTCGCAGATCACCGGGTCGGGCACCGCGTTGTCGCCGTGGCCGCTCCAGCGGATGTGGGCGAAATCGTACGGGTAGTTGCGCTGCGCGAGTTGCGCCGTGTAGTCCTCCACCCATTCCGGCGACAGCTTGCCGACGATGTGCGACATCGCGTAGCCCTTGAGCGGAATCCACACCAGCACCCGCTCGCGGCCGGACGGCCCGACCCACCAGAACGGCTTGTTCTCCCACTGCACGAGGATGTCCCCAATGCGGTCGAAGAAGTTCGGCGCGACGGAGAAGTACTTGATGCCCGCCTGGGCCATCGCCGTGACGGTGCCCCAGGTGTAACCCGGCACGTCGCTAATCATGGCTGAATCAATCGTCGCGCCGGTGCGCTGGCGAAGCTCCGTGGCGTACTTGAAGAGCTGGATCAACTCCTCCGGCCGACACAGGCCGGTCAATTCGTTCAGGTACATGCCGCAAAGCGCGATCTGGCCCTGTTTGATCGCGGTAAAGAAATCCTTCCGCTGCGCCTCGTTGAGCCGCCGCAGGTACAGGTCCGCCGCCCATAGCACCTCCACGTTCCACACGAAGCGCGCGCCCTCTGGATAATTCGCCGTGCGCCGCGCCGCCACGATGCCGGCGAGGAGGTTGTTGACCTGCTTCTCCTCGATGTCCGTCTGAATCTCCGTGTAGCCGATGTCCGTGTGCGAGTGCGGCAGGATGTAAACCGTCAATTCGCGGAAGGCCGGCACGCTCACGTCGCGGCGCAGCAGTGTCTCGCCGCTGGCGGTTTGCAGGACAACCGGCAGCCGGCGTTCGGCGGACGCGGTGGCGACCGCGAACTCGACCGTCTGCTGGCCCGGCGCCAGCCGGAGCGGTTTCGCGGCGGCGGCGCCCAGCCGCACGGTGGCGTCGAGCGGCTCCGCGTAAGGATACTCGATCACCAACCGGACGGGCTGGCGCGGGCCGTCGGCCGCGTGTTCCGCGATGGCCAGTGGCCGGGCTTCGACGGCGAGTGCGGACGGCGAGTTCTCGGCTTCACCGGCCTTGAAGAAGACGATCTCCGCGCCGCCGACCGTGCCGTAGTTCTGCGGCCCCAGCCTGGTAACCTGCCAGCGGACGCGCGCTGCTTCCACGATGGGCGCGAGCGCCACGAACGTCACACCCGCTCGCTGGCCGGAGTGCAGCACGGCCTGGCGGCCCAGTTCCCGGCCGGCGGCGTCGAGGAAGACCAGTTCCGAAGCGGCGACGGTCGCGGGGTCGTTGCGATCCAGATGCCGGAAGCCGGCCAGCTTCACCGGCGCCCCGAAGTCGAACTCGACAAATGTCGCCGTGCCTTTGCCGTTCGACGAGTACTCCGATTGCGGCCGGCCGTCGGTGAGGTGCGCGGCTTCGTGGTTGCCGCCGGGGTACTCCTCCGCGGCGGCGGCGATGCGCGGGGCGGGCAGCGGCTCGAGGCGGGTGAAGGCTGCGTTTTGCGCGGCGCGCAATGTGACAGCGCTGAACAGGATCAAGGCCGCACAGATCAGCCGGCGAATCGGACGGGTGGAGGCGCAGTTCATGACAGGAAGGCGGGGTTGAAAGAAGCACCGGGCACGGCCCGAGCCTGCCGCACCCGTAGCAGCGACGCCAGCGCGAACCGGGCTGGGAAGCGGCGGCGCTCTGCGCTGATTTCGAGCCTCAGACTCGGCGCGGCTGGTGGCTGCGAAGTCCGAAGTCCGAAGTCCGAAAACCTGATCCCGGACGCCGGAAGCCAGTAACCAGTAACCAGTGACCAGTATTCAGTCCACAGTCGAAGGTCGAGCGGCGAATGCCGGTATCCGGCATCCGGTATCGGGCATCCGCCTTCCCCGCACCTCGCACCCCGAACCGCGAACCCCAATTGCAGGGCTCGACAGAGTCTCGCCCCACCGTGTCGAGCCCCGAACCGCCACGCCCTCGCCCCACCGGGACACGGCTGGGCGCGCCAGTGCGAGGTCAGCTCTTTTCGCTGAACAGCGCCTCGGCGAACTGTTTCGGGTCAAAGGGCTGGAGGTCTTCGGGCTGTTCGCCCACGCCGATGAACTTGATCGGCAGGCCCATTTCTTTCTGGATGGCCACGACCATCCCGCCCTTGCTGGTGCCGTCCAGCTTGGTGACCACCAGCCCGGTGAGCGGCACGGCCTTGTGAAACTCGCGCGCCTGGTTGAGCGCGTTCATCCCGGTGGTGGCGTCGAGCACGAGCAGCACCTCGTGCGGCGCGCCGGCGAGCTTCCTGTCCATGACCCGGTGAACCTTCTGCAGCTCCTTCATGAGGTTGCTCTTGGTGTGCAACCGGCCGGCGGTGTCCACGAAAAGGAACCGCGCGCCCCGCGACTGCGCGGCGGCGATGGCGTCGTGGGCCACCGCGGCGGGGTCGGCGTTGTAAGCGCCCGCGACGACCGGCACGTCGAGCCGCTGGCCCCAGAGCTTGAGCTGCTCGATGGCCGCAGCGCGGAAGGTGTCGCACGCGGCCAGCACGGCGGCGTCGCCGCGCGCCCGGCAGAGATGGGCGAGCTTGGCGCAGGTGGTGGTCTTGCCGGTGCCGTTGACGCCGACCACCGACACCACCGTCAAGCCGTCCGTGGCGCGGCGCAACGCGGCGTCGCCGGCCGTGAGGCTCTTCTCCACCTCGGCCTGGGCGATGGCGAACACGTCCGCGCCGCCGCCGCCCTGGGTCTCGTAAGCCCGCTTCACCGCGGCCACGATCTGCTGGGTCATGGCCATGCCGAGGTCGGCGCCGAGCAGCGCCGCCTCCAGCTCCTCGAGCGGCGCGCCGGTCAGGCGCGGCGAGCGGGTGACAATGCGCTGGATTTCGTGGACGAGCCGTGAATGGGTCCTGGCGAGACCTGCTTTGAGTCGTTGGAAGATTCCCATGAGTCAGGCGGGCAGGGCGGGGTGACGGGGGGCGTTCTTGAACCGCTCGTAATGTTCCCAGCCAAGCTTCACGCTGCCCAGCAGGGGCCGCCCCTTGCTCGTGCCGTGGCAGTCGGAGCCGCCGGTCACCAGCAACCCGTGCCGGCGGGCTACCTCGAGGTAATGCGCCGCGAGGGCCTCGGAATGCTTGGAATGCCAGCACTCGAGCCCGTCCAGGCCGGCCTCCACCAAAATGGGAATGAGGCGGTCGTTGTGGTTCAAACCCGGATGCGCCATCACCGCCAGCCCACCCGCCGCGTGGAGCAGGTCAATGGCCTGGCGGGCGGAAATCTTGTGCTTGGGCACCCAGGCCGGGCGGTGCTTTTTGAGGAAGCGCTCGAACGCCTCGTCGAGCGTGCCGCAAAAGCCGCTTTGCACCAAAGCCCGCGCCACGTGCGGCCGGCCGGGGGAGCGGCAGTTGGCGAGCGTGAACACGGCCTCGGCACGGAGTCCCACGCCGCGCTCGTTCAGTCGCGCCACCATCTCGCGGATCCGCTCCTGGCGCACCCGCTGGAACACCGCTAGTTCGCGGGTCAGGCGCGGGTGGGCGGGGTCCACGTAATAACCGAGCACGTGCACTTCGACGCCCTCGTGCTCGGCGGTGAGTTCGGTGCCGGGCACGAACTCGAGCCCGTGCAACGCGCAGGCGGCGGCGGCGCGGGCGCAACCTTCCACGGTGTCGTGATCGGTCAACGCCAGCGCCGCGAGCCCCTGCCGGCGGGCCTCGCCGGCCAGCTCCTCCGGCGACCACGTGCCGTCGGAGAAATGCGTGTGCAGATGCAGGTCGGCAAACATCGGGACGGGCGGCGGGGCACGGCGTCAGGTCGCCTGGCGGGCGGGCCGGAGGATCTCCTTGCGCAGGCTGTCGAGGATGCCGTTCACGAACTTGCCGCTGTCGTCGGTCGAGTACTTCTTGGCGATGTCCACCGCCTCGTTGATGCTCACCACCGGCGGGATGTCCGGGCGGTGCAGCATTTCGTACACCGCGAGGCGGAGGATGTTGCGGTCCACCACGGCCATGCGGTGGAGCGCCCAGTTCTTGGCGTGCTTTTGAATCTGAACGTCCAGCTCCTCCCGGTGTTCGAGCGTGCCGCGGATCAACGGCTCGGCAAACAACCGCACGGCGGACTCCTCGGCCGTGGGCGGCGGCAGCTCGGCCGGCTGGCCCCAGGTGGGCCGCGCCCGGTCCCCGGCCAGCATCACGGCACGCTGCGACTCCCAGAACCGCTCCAGGGCTTCCTCCAGGTCGGCGGCCGGGTTCAAATCGTGCTGGAACAGGAATTGCACGGCGCGTTCGCGCGCCTCGCGTCGCGTTCCCATACCATGAGCATGGAGAGCCGCTCCGGCCGGGGCAAAGAAAAATCGCGCCCGCGCCGCCGGCTGTGCTACGGTGCGCCGCGATGAGACGTGTCCTGCGCCTGCTGTGCTGCGCCGGTGTGGCCTTGGGGCTGTGGCCCGCCCGGACCGGCGAACCGCCCCGCCTCGACGAGGTGCTCGAAGTGGTCCGCACCCACCTGGCCGGCGGCTCCGCGGCGGAGTTGAACGCCGCAGCGGTGAACGGCCTGCTCGAACAGCTCCGCCCGCGCGTCTTTCTGGTCACGAGCACGCCGCCTGCCACCGTGGTGCCGCCCGTCCTGCTGGCGCGCACGAATCTGTTCGACGGCGCCATCGCCAGCGTGCGGGTCGGCCGCGTGGCCGGCGGGCTGGCCGGGGCCATTCGCGCCACGCTCGAAACCTGGAGCGCCACGACGGCCTTGCAGGGGCTGATGCTGGACCTGCGTTTCACCGAAGGCGATGACTTCGCCGCCGCCGGCCAGGTGGCGGACTTGTTCGTCGCGGAACCGCAGACGTTGCTCGAGTGGGGAGACGAGCGGTTCGAGGCCGCCGCCAGGACCAACGCCCTCCCATTGCGTTTGGCGGTGCTGGTGAACCGCGAGACCCGCGGGGCCGCCGAGGCGCTGGCCGCCGTGTTGCACGAAGTGCGGGCCGGTCTGATCCTGGGCTCGCCCACGGCAGGCCAGGCGGCGGTTTATCGCGAGTTCCCGCTGAGCACCGGCCAGCGGCTGAAGGTGGCGGTGGCGCACGTGAAGGTCGGGCCCGGCGGCAAGACCCTCGCCTTCTCCGGCGTGACGCCGGACATCCAGGTGGACGTCGCGCCGGCCGACGAACGGCGGTACGTCGAAGACCCGTTTTACGTCGCCGCCACGACCGGTCCGCGCGGCAGCGCGGGCAGCCGGGCCCCGCGGCTCACGGAGGCGGACCTGGTGCGGATTCACCGCGAAGGACTCGGCACGGCCGGGGCGCGACCGCGCCGGGAAGACACGCCGCCAGCGCCGCGCGTCACCGACCCCGTGCTGCAACGCGCGCTGGACCTGCTCAAGGGCCTGGCGGTGTTGGAAACCCGCGAGCAGTAGTCCGGCACGCCAGGCTCCAGTCCGCGCCGACGCTTCGACCCGGAATGCGGCCGCGTCCATTCCGAAGGGGCGCGGGTGGCTTCCCGAGCCCAGCCCGGTGGCTTCACGCCGCGGACATGGCCGTCCGCGCTCCGGCGGGAGGTCGGCACCGTTGCTCCAGACCGCGGCTGGCAAGCCCGGGAGATGCGCCGGGCGAAGGCCGCATCTCAATCTTGTGCCGGCAGCGGGCGGGCCGCAGTGGCCCAGGCGACCTCGCCCGGGGCCGTGCCGCGGGCGACCCGCCCGCGGGGACCGCAGTCTGACGACCGCAGCCCCGACAAGTCAGGGCCCGACAGAGCCTCGCCCCACCCCTTCAAGGGAAGACCGGCGCAAAAATGAGATGCGCCGCCCACAATCGAACAGTTTTTCGATTGACCGCCAGTGGCGGGCTGTGCGGACATAATGGGTTTCTACGGTGGTTGCACCGTTGGGAACGATGCCACGCACGAGAAAAAACAGCGCGCCGCGACCGGCGCAGGTGAACAAGTACGACGCCACCCAGACGGCGTTGAAGACCGCTTACGGCGCGTTTGCCGACCTGCGGCGCGAACTCTCCGACTCCCGCGCCGCGCTCGACCAGCGCCGGCATCTGCTGGAGATGTTCGCGACCTGCCAGGACTCGCAACGGGCGTGGCTGCTGCTCGAGGATTACTTCAACAAGCTGTCCCTGGCCCGGCGCGACTTCGCCGGCACGGAGTGGTGGCCGCGGCTGCTGGCGGCGACCGGCCCCGCGCGGCTCGAGGAAACGGCGCTGCTATTTCTGCGCAACAACCGCCCGCTGCCCAGCGAACTCAGCGGCTACGCGAACTTCGAGCGCCTGGCGGAGATCGAGCGGGCCGAGGCCGAGCAGAAACGCATCGCCGCGCTCGAGCAATGGCTCCTGCCGCCGCAGCCCGCGCACCTGGACGCGCCGCGCGCGCATCTGCGGGTGCTGGTGCGGGCGCTGCCTTTGGAGGCGGAGCCGGGGCTGCACGCGCTGGGGGTGGAGTTCACGCTGTTCCGGCCGCGCTCGGGCGAGAAGCCGCGCACGGCGGGCGAATTGATCGAGCTCACCACCCGCGCCATGCACGAGCAGGAGTTGTTCGCGCCGCGCGACTGGGAATTTCTCGGCTGGCTGGCGGGCCTGTTCGGCACGCGCGCCATTGATGGCGAACCGCTGCGCCTGCGCGGCCTGGAGCTGCTGCAATGGCTGGCGCGCTGGGGCAATCCGCCGTGGATGGAATGGGCCGGGCGGCCGGAGAACGTGCTCTTCACCGGCCAGATGGCGGAGTTCGCGCCGCATCTGGACAAGACCCGGGAGGACCTGGCCTTCGTGCAGCGGCTCCGGCTGCCGGGCGGCCAGGAACTCGATCTCAAGGACGCGCGCTTTTTCGCGGGGCAACCGCCGCTGGTGGCGGTGAACCAGACCTTCTACCTGCTCCGCAACGCGCCGCCGCCGGACTTGCTGGCGGCGCTGGTCCAGGACGCCGGCGTGCCCGTCCGCCGGCTCAGCCATCGCCTGCTCACGCACCTGCGCAAGGCCGGTCCGCGTGATGGCACGGACTGGGACAGCCTGTGCACGGTGCATGCCGCGCGGCCGCAGTTCATCTTCGAGCTCGAGGACGAAACCGTGCGCCTGCGGTTGCTGGCGGTGAGCGAGCTCGACCGCGGCCGCTGGCAATGGAACGGCCACGAATGGCAGCGCAGCGAGCCCCCCGAGCGGCCCGCCGACCGGCCCGACGTGCTGGACGATCCGCGGCTGGACCAGGCCACGCAATGGCTCCGGCGGCTGGACTGGTTCACGCCGGAGCCCGGCCTGTGGGTGGGGGACGCCAACGACAGTTTTCTCAGCGCCCTGGCTGCGGCCTGGCCCGACCGGCCGGAGGGCGCGGATTACCTGGCCAACCCGGCCTTCCAGCGCTTGTTCCTCCAGCCCCGCCAGCTCAAGCCCAAGATCATCGTCCAGGGCAGCGGCATTGACTGGTTTGCGGTGTCCGCGGCCTGGGAGCAGGAAGGGCTCAAGCTCACGAAGGCGGACCTCGAGCGGCTGGCCACCGCCACGTCGCGGTTCGTCAAACTGCCGGACAGCGGCTGGGTGCAGCTCGATCTTGGCGCGGTGCGGCAGGCCCACGAAACCATGGCCGACCTGGGCATCGAGAACCTCTCGGCCATGCCCCAGAAGGTGGACATGGTGCAGGCCGTCCACCTGGGCGAGGAAGGGCTGACGCGCTTTGCGGACCTGCCGGAGACGCGGGCCTTGCGCGAGCGGCTGGCCAACTTCCGCGGCGTGAGCGCCGTGCCGCTGCCCGACGGGGTGACGGCCGCGATGCGCCCGTACCAGAAGGACGGCTTCGATTTCCTGTGCCACCTGGCGCGGGTGAGGCTCGGCGGCATCCTGGCCGACGACATGGGTCTGGGCAAAACGCTGCAAACCCTGGCCTGGCTGGCGTGGCTCAAGGCGCAGCATCCCAGGAAGCCCAAGCCGGTGCTGGTGATCTGCCCGGCCTCCGTCCTGCACAACTGGCGGCGCGAGGCCGGCAAGTTCACGCCCGAGCTCAAGGTGCTGGTGCTCGAAAGCGGTCCCGCCCGCCACAACCTGCGCAAGCAGATCCCGCAGTACGACATCATCGTCACCAATTACGCGCTGCTGCGCCGCGACCTCGAAGCCTTGAAGAAATTTCCGTTCCGCGCCGTGGTGCTGGACGAGGCGCAGTTCATCAAGAATCCCGCCGCGCAGGTCAGCCAGTCCGTCAAGCAGCTCGAGTCCGACCACCGCCTGGCCCTCACCGGCACACCGCTCGAAAACCGCCTGCTCGATCTCTGGAGCATCGTGGACTTCGTCAACCCCGGCTATCTCGGCACCCAGCAGCAGTTCCAGGAGACCTACGAGCCGGGCGGCGAGAACGCGGAGTGGAACAAGCGCATCGCCCGCCGCAAGCTTTCCGCCAAGCTCCGCCCCATCATGCTCCGCCGGCTCAAGAAGCAGGTGGCGCAGGACCTGCCCGATCGCATCGAGGAGCGGCGCGACTGCGAACTGGTCGAGGACCAGCGCAAGCTCTACCTGGCCGAGCTGCGCCGCAGCCGCGAGCAGGTGCTGCAAACCGTGCAGGAACGGGGCCTGTCGCGCAGCCGGCTGCAGGTGCTGGCCGCGCTCACCCGGCTGCGCCAGATTTGCTGCCATCCGTCGCTGGTGGGCAGCGACTGCGCGTCCGGCAAGACCGAGACGCTCTTCGAGCTCATCGAGCCGCTGCTCGAGGAAGGCCAGAAGGTCCTGGTCTTCAGCCAGTTTGTCCGGATGCTGCTCCTGCTCGAGGGCGAATGCCGCAAGCGCAGCATGCCCACGCACCTGCTCACCGGCGAAACCAAGAACCGCCAGGACGTCGTGCAGGCCTTTACCCACGACCCCAACCCGTGCCTGTTCCTGCTCAGCCTGCGCGCCGCCGGCACCGGCCTCAACCTCACCACCGCCAGCTACGTGGTGCTCTACGACCCGTGGTGGAATCCGGCCGTGGAGGCGCAGGCCATTGACCGCACCCACCGCATCGGCCAGACCCGCACGGTGAACGCCTACCGGCTGATCGCGCCGGGCACGGTCGAGGAAAAAATCTGGGAGCTGCAGCAGAGCAAGGCGCAGACGATCGCCGACGTGCTCGGCGAGGAAGGCTTCGCCCGCAGCCTCACCCAAGCCGACCTCGAATACTTGTTCGCGGAGGATTGAGCGGGAGGGGGCTGGCGAACGGGTTCTGATCAAAAAACGGCGGGGCTCGACAGCAAAAAACTGTCGCCACTCGCGCGGCAAACCCCTTAATTCAGCGGCGTGCCCGAGCCGGACATCCGCACCCACGAAGTCACGTTTTGCAGCCGCGTGGCCGGCTGGCTGAACGCCTTGTTTGCGCGACACCTTGAATGGCCTTTTCCGGCGCGCCGAAATCGAGGAGTCGCGCGCCCTCCACCGCAAACGCTCCGATCTCCGGGTTTATGGCGAGGCGAGAACACTTTCCACAAGAACCGCTTCCAGATTTGGCGCAAAGACCAGGCGGCCAACTCCAGAATGGAATTCCACAGACAATTCCGATACCCTGGCTTCATGAACGCCGAGTAGAAAAAAGCCGTTGAGGAAACGCGAAAATCGCTCGGACGGATGCAAACGTTCGATCCAAATTCGCTGCCGCGCGTGGAGGAACTTGGCAGTGCCCTGAATTTCAGGGATGCGGTCGAGCCGGCAATTCGTTTGATTGATCTCTACCGTCAATTGCCGGTCGAGGTCTTGGAACAGTTGCCCCGAAAGTTCTTGGACCGGATTAAGAACCAAGCTGACAACGACTTCCAGATTCTCGATTCAATTCTGAAGTTTGAATCTGGGTTGCCCAAGTCAGACCGTGACAGTCGGTTGAACACACTGCGGCAAGCCTACGACCCAGCCTTTGACCAGCTTCACCCTGTAATTTCATACGCGGTCCGCAAGTCCACCGATTTCAGCCGGCTGGAACGGGATGCCAGGGCGTTGATCCAGAACGTCAGTGACCGGGCTGCGGAACTCCAGCGGGAAATGGAACAGCGCAAGAAGGAGGCTGATGAAGTGAGGTGCTCCCCGAAGTCTAGACAAATCTTCGGGTGATTTAGAGTGGTGGCAA
>CAZMOZ010000070.1:0-10568 GCA_964568145.1 uncultured Verrucomicrobiota bacterium | reverse complement strand
CCAGGCGGGGGACAGTGCCTGCGGGTCAGTTTGACTGGGGCGGTTTCCTCCCAAAAGGTAACGGAGGAGCGCGAAGCTCGGCTCAGCACGGTTGGCAACCGTGCGTTGAGGGTATGGCTACAAGCCGGGTTGACTGCGAGACCAACAAGTCGAGCAGATGCGAAAGCAGGCCCAAGTGATCCGATGGTTTAATGTGGAATTGCCATCGCTCAACGGACAAAAGGTACGCTAGGGATAACAGGCTGATCGGGCCCAAGAGTTCATATCGACGGCCCGGTTTGGCACCTCGATGTCGGCTCATCGCATCCTGGGGCTGGAGAAGGTCCCAAGGGTCCGGCTGTTCGCCGGTTAAAGCGGTA
This sequence comes from uncultured Verrucomicrobiota bacterium, assembly GCA_964568145.1. Classification (GTDB taxonomy): domain Bacteria; phylum Verrucomicrobiota; class Verrucomicrobiia; order Limisphaerales; family J093; genus DSVZ01. The sequence goes on along the minus strand of CAZMOZ010000070.1, from coordinate 10,209 downwards.
CGCGAGCTGGGTTCAGAACGTCGTGAGACAGTTCGGTCCTTATCCACTGTGGGCGCAGGAGACTTGAGGGGTTCTTTCCTTAGTACGAGAGGACCGGGAAAGACGCACTTCTGGTGTGGCAGTTGTTCCGTCAGGGGCATCGCTGCGTAGCCATGTGCGGAAGAGATAAGCGCTGAAAGCATCTAAGCGCCAAGCTTCTCCCAAGATACGGTCTCCCGGCCGTAAGGCCCTCAAGACCCCCGGCAGACCACCGGGTTGATAGGTCAGACGTGCAAGCGCGGCAACGCGTTCAGCGGACTGATACTAATTGGTCGTGCGGCTTGATCGCTCCGGTCATTTCGGTGGCCAGTGATTTGAGGATGGATTCAGGCACAAAACCAGCGCACAGTTTTCAATGAACACCTGCGTGGTGGGTGATCTTTTTGGTGACAATCAAGCGATGGTCCGACCCGATCCCATCCCGAACTCGGCCGTCAAACGTCGTCTTGCCGATGGTAGTGGTTGTATAGCTTCCGCGAGAGTAGGTTGTCGCCAGTTTTTCCAAAAGCCGGGGCGCAAGCCCCGGCTTTTTCATTTGCATCGAGGGGTGAACCGGACAGCTCAAACTGCGCGTGAAAGAATGTTGACCTTTAGCACGATGTGCGGGTATGGACTGATGTCCCGGCAACCTGGGGCGTCAGTGTGGGCGGGGGGCTCGAGTCGGTCGGCCGGCGTTCGGAACGACAGCGACGCGCAGGGGCTGCGGCAACGTACATGATACCGGAACTTGTTTCCTACGGTGGCGTCACGATCTGGCTCCTCCTCATCATGGGCGCCGTGGCCATTGGCGTTTTTGTCGAGCGACTCGTGCATTACCACCGCGAGAACATCAACAGCGTGGATTTCCTCAACGGCGTACGCACCGTGCTCAAGCGGGGCAACGTGGTGGAGGCGTTGTCCATTTGCGACGCCACCCCGGGGCCGGTTGCGCGCCTGGTGAAGGCGGCAATCCTGGTCCGCGACCGCGGCCGCGAGCAAATCCGCGAAGCCTTGAACGTGGCCGGACTCGTCGAAGTCCCACGGCTGGAGGAAAAACTCGGGTTGCTGGCGACCATTGCGCAAATCGCGCCAATCGTCGGCCTCCTGGGCACGGTGTTGGGCATGATCCAGCTTTTCCAGGTGCTTCAGACCGCCGGGGTCGCCGCGCCGTCTGGTGCGCTGGCGGAAGGTGTCTGGAGGGCCTTGGTGTGCAGCGGCGCGGGGTTGGCCATTGCCGCGCCCAGTTACGCCGCCTACAACTACCTGGTGAGCCGCGTTCGCACCATCGTGCTGGACATGGAAAAAACCTCCGCCGAGATCCTGAACATCCTTGCCGAAGGTGGTGCCTGATGCAGCGGCGGTTTCCAATCCGGGTGCAATGGTTCAGCGAGCAGATGGACTTCGCGCCGCTGGCCTGCGTTTTCTTTCTTCTGGTCATCTTTCTGACGGTGCAATCCCATCTGGCGCCGGTTCCCGGTGTGCCGGTCGAACTGCCGGCAGCGGACGTTTCCGAACCCGCAAGCGGCGCGGACTGGCTGGTGCTGGCGGTGGACAAGGAAGGGCGCCTATATTTCCGCCAGCAGTTGACCACGGACGCCGCGCTGGTCACGAACCTCGCGGCCAAGGCCGCGCAGGCCGTCTCGCCGGTGCAACTGGTGATCCAGGCTGATCGCGCGCTGGCGTTGGGCCGGCTGGCGGAGATTTACTCGCTCTGCCGCCGGGCTGGCGTCACCAACCTGAAACTGCAAACGCGGCCGATGTCGGCGGCGCCGGAACTGCCCCGCAAACAACCGTGAATTGGCTGCCGCCAGCGCAAAGCGGATGGCCTTGGACGCAACTGGCCCGCGTCATCGCGTGGATTCTGGTGGTGCAGGTGATGCTGGTGTTTGTGCTTTCGCGACACCCCGCGCGGGATACATCCGGACTTCCCGCCCGTCCACCCGTGGCTTTAGCCTGGCAGGACACGGATCCGAGGGACGACAGCCTCGACCTGCTACCCGACCCCGCCGTGTTCGCCCGCGTTGTCTCGCAAGGATTCTCCGGACCGCTTTGGGTGTCTGAGGCGTCTGTTCCGGCCGCTCCCCCGACAACCGGCCTCGGAAAGGTGTCCGAAACGCTCGCGCTTCCTCGACCCCGCCTTGAGGGCATCCCTCGATCAATAAACTTGGTGACTTCGATTCAGTCCGTCCCCCTTCCCTTGGCGCTCGGCCCGAGGCCGCAGACACAGCCGGCTTTGCCCAGAAACTCCAGTGCGGGGTCGGTGGTGCGCGCGACGGATGGGTTCGCCGGCTGGCAGGTGACGTTGCGCGAACGGTTGCCCGCTTGGACCAACTCCCAGCTTCTGGCCGCCACCGTCGTGCAGGTGCTGGTGGATGAACATGGCGGTGTGATGTCCGCCACAGTCAAGCCGCCCGGCAGCGGCCAGGCGGCGGCGGATCAAGAAGCGCTTCGCCTGGCGCGAGCGCTCCGTTTCGAGCGAATCCAGCCTTCGGTGGGCGCAGCCAAACCAGTCTGGGGGGATGTCGAGTTCGTGTGGCACACGGTGGCGCCGCCGGACACGCCACAAACCTCCTCCCCGCCATGAGCGTCAGCGCGTTGCTGGGCTGGTACGTCGTCATGCTCTTCGCGGCGCTGGTGGCCGTGGCAATATATTACGGCTGGCGCCAACGCAGCTTCGGCCCCACGCGGTCTCTTGACCGGGTGTTTCGCTGCGCCGGCTGCGGCTATGTGTACACAGACGATCCGGACGTGGATCGTTCGCGTTGTCCGCTATGCGGTGTGACCAACGAAGCGTACCGGTTTTGAGCTTTCGCCGCGCGCTGCCCGCGCGTCAGCCTCCGGTTTTCAACTCCACCACGTCGTGCGGCGCCGCCTCCCGGCGTCCGGCCGAGGTCACCCGCGTGTACCGCGCGCGCGCCTGCAATTCCGCCAGCGTCCGCGCGCCGAGGTAGCCCATGCCCGACTGGATGCCGCCGATGAGCTGGGTCAGAACCGCGTCCACGGAGCCGGTGGCTTCCTTCAAGGCTTCGATGCCTTCGGCGGCGATCTTGCCGGTCTGGTTCCTGGCGTGGCCGTAACGCGCGGCTGCTCCGGCCTTCATCGCGGCCAGGCTGCCCATGCCCCGGTACTGTTTGTAGAACTTCCCGTCAATTTCGAGCACCTCGCCGGGCGCTTCCGTGCAGCCGGCGAACAGGCTGCCGCACATCACCGCATCCGCCAGCGTGAGTGCCTTGACGATGTCGCCCGAGCGGGTGATGCCGCCGTCGGCCACGATGCGCACCCGCTTGGCGCGAGCGGCGCGCGAGCACACATACAGGGCCGTGAGCTGCGGAATGCCCACCCCGGCCACCAGCCGGGTGGTGCAGATGGACCCCGGGCCCTGCCCGACCTTGACGGCGTCGGCGCCGCAGTCCGCCAGGTATTCCACGCCCGCCGCGCTGGTGACGTTCCCCGCCAGGATCGGCAACCGCGGAAACGCGTCGCGGATCATGCGCACCGCTTCGCCGACGCCCCGGCTGTGCCCGTGCGCGGTGGAGACCGCCACGATGTCCAGCCCGCGTTCCCCCAACGCGCCCACGTGGTTCAGCAGGCGGTCGCGATCCAGTTCGCCGAACGCGTTGCGGGTGGCGGACACCGCGGCGCCGCAAACCAGGTGAAACCGCGCGTCGCGGGCCGGGGGGAATTGCGCCTGCCGCTCCTGCGTGATCCGCTCCACGTCGCTCATCGTGAACAGACCCCGCAACCGGTCCTCCGCGTCCACCACCAGCAGCTTGTGGATGCCGGGGTGCTCGGTGAAAAAGCGGTCCGCGCGCGCGATCGGATCGTCGTTCAGCTCCTCTTCGTTCACCGTGTGGACTTGGGAGCGCGGCGTCAGCACCTTGGCCACCGGCTGGTGCGCGTACCGCGGCTTGACCACGTGGCTGGAGAGCAGACCGACGAGCTTGCCTGAGACGTCCACCACCGGAAACGTGCTGAACGCATAACGCTTTTCCTCGATCAACCCCAGCACGTCGCCCACGAACTGCTCCGGGCTCACCTTGATCGGATCCTGGATCAGCCCGTGCACGTGATTCTTGACCCGCGTGACCTCGGAAATCTGCTGCCGCTCGCTCATGTTGTAATGCACGAACCCCAGCCCGCCGTTCAACGCCATGGCGATGGCCATGCGGTACTCGGTCACCGTGTCCATGTCGGCCGAAATGATGGGGATGTGTAGGGTGAGGTTCTCCGCGAGCCGGGTGTCGAGCTGTGTGTCCCGCGGCAGAATCTCCGAGAATAACGTCGCCAGCGTGACGTCGTCGTAGGTTAACGCGGTGTGGCGATGAGCCGCGAAGAACTCATCCGCCGGCAGGTAGAACTGGGCATCGAGCTTTGAAGGCGCAAGGTCGCTTGCCATGTCACAACATGCCCGAGCCCTTTCGGCGCTGGCAAGAGCGAAAGCCGGGGCCGTTGGGCGAAGCGGCGCTTCTCACTTGGTCGCAGGCGGTCCGACCTTGACGTGGTGGGGCGAGACTCCGTCGAGCCCTGCCATTCGTGGCTGCGGTCGCCAGACTGCGTCCCTGCGGGCGTAAGCGTCGCGCCCTGGCGCTGGGTTCGACCAAGTGTCACCCCGCTCAGCCGCGGCGAACGACACCCCCTGCTCAAAGCCACCGCGCCGGGCGGCTGTCCAGTTGGAAGACCTGCGCTGACACGTTTTGCATGCCGGCCAGGAAGACCACAAAGCGCGCCACCTCCGCCACCGAGTTCAGCCGGCGCAACAGATTGGCGGCGACCAGCCGGTCGAGTGCTTCCCGGGCCAGGCCGGCGGTCATGGCCGTCGGCAACACACCGGGCAGCACGGCGTTGACGCGGACATTTCGGTCGGCCAGCTCCGCTGCCAGTGACTGCGTGAAGCCGATCAGCCCCGCCTTGGCCGCCGCGTAAGCGGCCTGGCCTCGCGCACCGACACGCCCGGCGTAGCTGCCAACATTCACGATGTGGCCGGCGCCCTGCCGGCTCATGGGCCGGGCCGCCGCGCGCGCGCAGGCCATGGCGCCTTTCAGATTCACCGCCAGCGCACGGTCCCAATCAGCTTCCGCGAGCTGCGGCAAAACCGCGTCGGCCACGACGCCGGCATTGTTCACCAGCGCGTCCAAGCGTTCCCAGCGCGTGACCACCGCCTCGACCACGCGCTCGGGTTCGCCGGGCTTAACCACATCCAGCGCCAGCGGCCACACGCGGTCGTCCTCGCCTGCCAAAGGCCGGACATGATACCCGGCCGCCACGCGCCAGCCGGCGTCGCGGAAAGCCTGCACCAAACCTCCGCCCAAGCCGCCGGCCGTGCCGGTGATCAACACAACCGGGCTTTCCGCGACTTCGCTCATGCCGGCTCGACGCCTGGCGGGCGCACCGCCCATTCGCCGGCGATAAGGCTCGCCGCGACTTCGCCTTGGTGATGCACGACCGCATCGGCCACCTCGCTCGGGCCGCCGGAAAACGGCACGGCGATCAGGTCCGCCCACGCCCCGGCGGCCAGCACGCCGGCCTTGCCGGTCAAGCCCAGCGCGCGCGCGCCGTTCAGCGTGGCCATGCGCACCACTTGTTCGGGCGTCACGCCCGGCGCGTGGATCCCGAACTCGCGCATCTCCGCGAACAAATCCAGCACCTGCTCCTGGCGGCGCAGCACGGTCACCAAGCTGTCCGTGCCGAGACAGACGTTCACGCCAGCGCGTTCGAGGCCCTGCCACGGAAACGGCCGGTGGCCGAAATACACGTGGCTGCGCGGGCAGTGCACCACCGGGACGCCGCGTAGCGCCAGCAATTCCGAGTCGCCCGCGGCCAGGTAGTTGGCATGCACGGCGAGGAGATTCGGGCCGAGCAACCCGTGGCGGGCCAGGTGTTGCACCGGGGAAACGCCGCCGCAGTCGGCGGAGTCGCGCCCGTTGCGGGCCAGCCAGTCGAACATCGCGCCGCGCCCGTGCTGAAACATCTCGAATTCCTCCGCCGATTCGGCCACGTGCGTGCTCAACAACCAGCCGCGCGCCCCCGCGGCGGCCGCGCACCCGCGCAGCAACGCCGGCACGGTCGAGTACGGCGCGTGCGGCGAGAGCCCGACGCGGCACCGGCCGGCGGGAAGCGAGCCGGCCCTGGCCACCGCCTCGGCGAGGATCTGCGCCGGGTCGCGGCGGCTTTTCACGCCGGTCATTTCCAGGAAGGACACCACGCGCAACGGCGTCGAATGCCACACTGCCGGCAGCAGCTCCGGCACGGCTTCGATGTCCGCCACCGTGGTCACGCCGCGTTGGACGAGCATCGCCGCGCCAGCCAGCCACGAATCCTGGTAATCCTCCGGCGACCAAGCGCCCTTGAGAGCGGTGATGCTTTTGATCCAATCCGTGAAGCTGCTCATCGGCGTGATGTGCCCGGCCATGAGCGTGTAATCCAGATGGCAGTGCGCATTCACCAAGCCCGGCAGCACCACCACGTCGCCCAGGTCCACTTGCGTCGCGCCGGCTGGCCCGCGCACGTCGGCCGCGCGTCCCACCGCCAGAACCTCGCCGCCGGCGATCAGCACCGCGCCGTCCTCCACGGGCGGGCGGTCCAGCGGCCAGACGATGCGGGCACGGATGTGCAGGGGTCGCGTCACGTAGCATCCGGATTCTGGCGGGCGGCTCCCGGACCGGCGAGCAGGAAACGGGGTTGAGCCGCGCGGGACATGGCCGTGGGGCGCTTACAAGCGGGAGCAGCCCACTTTTGTGACGCTCCGGCCTCGACGGGTCGGGCGAGACTCCGTCGAGGCCTGTCTTTCGGGGCTGCGGTCGTCAGACCGCGGTCACCGGGGCGGGTCGCCCGGCACGGTCCCAGGCGGGGTCGCCTCGGCCACTACGACCCGCCCGCTGCCGACACGAAAATGAGATGCGCCCCTGACAAATCTTGGTTTCACAACCGCCTTCCGCGGTTGCGCCGACGGTTTATGCTCCGGCCATGACCACACCGTCCGCGAGCCCGGATCGGCAGGCCCAACTGGCGGCACGCATGGCGGCCTTGGGCGTGCGCGAGGCCGACCTCGAGGAAACCTTCGTGCGCGCGGCCGGCCCCGGCGGGCAAAACGTGAACAAGACCGCCACGTGCGTGTTCTTGTGTCACCGGCCCAGCGGCGTGCAAGTCCGTTGTCAGGCCACGCGGCAGCAAGGACTCAACCGCCTGCTTGCCCGCGAATGGCTGCTGGCAAAACTTGAGGCGCAGCGGCGGGCCCGCGCCGCGGCCGAACGCGCGCGGCGGGAAAAAGCGCAGCGGCAGCAGCGTCGCCCGAGCGCGGCCGCCCGCCAGCGCACACTGGCGGACAAGTTGCGCCACGCCGCGAAAAAGGCGGCCCGGCGCCGCGTCGAACCGGAGTGAGGCGGTTCGCGCCGCCTGGCAACGCCGGTCGCGATCGGGCGCGACGAAGTTTTCCAATCGTCTGGCCGCAAACCGGCGGGCCGGCGTTCCTTGCCCGCAACTGAGAAGCATCAGGCCGGGGGCGTATCTCAATTTCTTGCCGGCGGCATTGCTTGCCGGGGTGGTGGCCGGCTTCGCGCCGGCCGTAGAGCCGGGCTTCCAAGCCTGGCGGGGGGTGCAAGCGGCACCCTGCGGACAGGATGTCCGACGCAGATTCCGGGCGACAGGATGCCGCCCTCCACGGAGGCCAGGGATGGCCGCCACCCCCAGCAGCTTCTGGCAGTTCCCTCCGGCTGCAAAATAGTGAGATGCACGCGCGGGCTGGGGGTGGCCAGACGCGGCTTGCCTCGCCGTGAAGCCGGACGGTAGCCTGCAAGCGGCTTTATGCAGATCAAGAACTACACCTTCGAGAACGAGCCGGTGCTGATGGACTACCACTATTTTCTGGGCTGCACCTTCCGCCGCTGCCGCTTGGTGTACTGCGGATATTCATCGGTCCAGTTCGACGGCTGCCGGTTCGATGACTGCCGCTGGGAGTTTTCCGGACCCGCGGCGGCCACGCTGCATGTGCTCTCCTCGTTCAACCATCGTGGCGGCGAGATGGGGAAGTTGATCGTCAAACAGGCGCTGGCCATCATCCAGAATCCGCCGGTCCCGCCCACTCCGGCAGGTGGCCCGCCTCCTGCGGCCCCGCCCGGTGCGCCCCCGCCCCCGCCCCCGGTTCCGCCCGTCCCGAATCCGCCGCCAGCCGCTTCCTAAACCGGCAGCAATCCGCGTCGCGCGAGGTCCAGGGGTGGGCCTGTTCCCAGCCTTGGCTGAGGTTGACTGGATAGTGTTGGGTGAGGGCCTGTCCCCAGTTCTGGGGACTGGTGGGGACGGCGGGGTGGGGTAAGCTGGAGGTGTTGTTGGGATGCAAAACGCAGTGAACCGTGTGTGGGGGTTGGCGTAAGTCTGCGGCGCCGCATCCGCCGTGAGAATTGAATTTGTTCTCGGAACGGGCTGGATCACAAATCCGGCCCTCGTTCTTTTTGGGGGGCGAAATACCAGGTTCCCGCCGGCTGATCCTTGCTCGGATGGACCTTCGGCTTTCGGATTGAAGGGCGCCCCAGGTTTGTTCCGACCCGGCGAGACCGGAAACACCAAGGCGCTGGAGGCAAAACGCATCCAGCGCCGGTGACGGCAGACGTACTCGCGAATCCGGAGACAGCCCTTACAGCTTCAGCAACTCTTCCGCGATCTGGACGGCGTTGAGCGCCGCGCCTTTGAGAAGCTGGTCGCCGGAGACCCAGAAGCACAGACCGTTGTCCAGCGCGCAATCCTTGCGAAGCCGGCCGACGGCGCAGTTGTCTTTCTCCGCCTGGTACAGCGGCAGCGGATATTCACAGCGGGCCGGGTCGTCAATCAAGTCGAGGCCGGGCGCCTGGCGGAGCACCCCGCGGGCGGCTTCCACGGTCACCGGGTGCTCGAACTCGGCGCTCACGGCCACGGAATGGGCGCGGTACACCGGTACGCGCACGCAGGTGACGCTGGCGCGGAAATTGGGGTGATGCATGATCTTGCGGCCCTCGTTCTCCATCTTCATCTCCTCGCGGGTGTAGCCGTTAGGCAGGAAGGAATCCACGTGCGGCAGCACGTTGAAGGCGATTTGATGCGGGTACACCTCCCGGGTGGCCGGCTGGTCCTGAACAAGCTGACGCACCTGGCGCTGAAGCTCGGCGATGGCCTTGGCGCCGGTGCCGGACACGGCTTGGTAGCTGGAGGCGAAGATGCGCGTGCAGCCGAACGCCGCGTGCAGCGGATACAGCGCCATCAGGGTGATGGCGGTGGTGCAGTTCGGGTTGGCGATGATGCCCCGGTGCGCTCGGATGTCCGCGGCGTTGATTTCCGGCACCACCAGCGGCACGGCGGGGTCCATGCGGAAGGCGCTGGAGTTGTCCACCACCACGCAGCCGGCCTGCGCCGCGATGGGCGCAAACTCCTTCGAGATGCTGCCGCCCGCGCTGAAGAGCGCGAGATCAATCCGCTTAAAGGATTCGCGGGTGAGCTCTTGCACGGGCACCTCGGTCCCGCGAAACGGGAGCGTTTTGCCGGCCGAGCGGGCCGACGCTAGCAGCGTTAGGTTGCCCACCGGGAAATGGCGGCGTTCCAGGGTTTTGATCATCTCGACGCCCACGGCGCCGGTTGCTCCCACGAGGGCTACATGTGGATTCGCATTCATCACGTGGCTGGGAAGGTGGCAAAATTTCGATGTGGTGTCAATACGGCTACTGAGCTACTTATAAAGTATTAGATAATTTGAAACCTATGCTACAAGCCGACCCAACCGTTAATCGCCGGGCAGGCCCGGACAGCCGCTGGCGACGACTTCGCGCCGGACACCCTTGAACCCGTCCGGGTGGGACAGCCGGCGGTGGCGAGCCGCGGCGTCCTGCCCAGGCAGGAAATTGTCCCCGCCGGGCAGGCCCGCTGCGACGTGGCTGGGGGTGCGAGCCTTCACATCCGCAGAAGGAGCCCAACCGGGTGATGCAGGCTGGGGCTCGCGGAGATCGCCTCTCCGGGACGTTTCGGATTGTGGGCCGGGGCTCGCTGGGCTCGCCCCACTGGGACATTTTGGATGGCTGTTGCCACAGGCGGCAAGCAAGCGTCGGCGCGGCCGGGGTGAAGATTGGCCGGGCGGCTCCGATCAAGTTCAATAACCCTCCGCCAGCCTCGGCGCGTCTAGTTTCTCCATCAACCGGCGGTGTGCGTCGAAACGACCGGGGGTTTCGCGGCCCG
>CAZMOZ010000069.1:0-10879 GCA_964568145.1 uncultured Verrucomicrobiota bacterium | reverse complement strand
GCGACGGGGCCGTCGAGCAGGTGGGCGACCCGCGCACCGTGTACCGCGCGCCGGCAACGCGGTTTGTGGCCGACTTCATCGGCGAAACCAACTGGCTGCCGGCAACAGTCCTGGCGGCCGGCCCCAACGGGCTGCGGCTGCAAAGCGACTTCGGTGTGTTGGTGGCGGCGACCGTTGGTGGGGCTGGATCCAGTCGAGCCCTGCTTGGGCCGCAAAGCGACGCAGGCGCGTTGGAAGCAGAAGCGAGTCTGGCGCTGAAGCCGGGCGACGCCGTGTGGGTGGGCTTCCGGCCCGAGGCTGTCCGTATCGGACCTGGCGAGGTGAACGCGTTGCCAACGCGCATCCGCAAGGTGACTTACCTGGGCGAAATCGAACAATACCTGCTCGAACTCGAAGGCGGGCTGAAGCTCAAAGCCTTCGAGCAAAACCCGCTCGAGATCCGCCAGCCCGGCGCCGCCCTGCCGGTGCAGGTCCGGCCCGAGGATGTGTTCGTGCTGCCGCGCGAGGTGTAGGCAGGTGGACACGCTGCACAGTTTCGGCGTGACGGTTGCCAAAGTTCCCGGGGGCGCGCGCCACGAGCCCCGCACTTTCCTCCACCGGCCGCTGCGGTGAGCGTCCGCGTTTGAGGGCAACGCCACCGCGGCATCCCAAGAATTGGCAGGTGCCGCCGGTTCTTCTAGCTTGCGCGCATGAACCCCGATTCCAGCCAGTCTCCGAAGCTGACCGAAACGCAGCCGGCTTCACCCGCGGAAGTTCGCAATCCGACTTCCGCCGCCCCGCCCGCTTCGCGCCTCCGCCTGCTGGGGCTGGCCGGCCTGCTGGCGGTGCTGGCCGGGGCGTATGTGAGCCACTTCCCGCTCCGGGACTTCGACCCATCCGCGCGCGAGACGCCCACCCACCTCGAGCGGTGGGTGCTGAAGCTCTCCGGCCCCACCGGCCCGCGCGAGCCGGACATCCTGTACGTGCCCACGCCCCAGCCCCTCGTGGAGCGCATGCTGGAGCTGGCGGAGCTGAAGCTGGACGACGTGCTCTACGATCTGGGCTGCGGGGATGGCCGGTTCGTGGTCACCGCCGCCCGGCGCTACGGCATCCGGGCCGTGGGGGTGGACATTGACCCGGCGCGGGTGGCGGACGCCCGGCGGAACGCGAAGCGCCAGGGCGTGGAGCGGCTGGTCACCATCAAGCAGGGCGACATCTTCGAACTCGACTTCAGCGACGCGACGGTGGTGACGCTGTACCTGCTGCCCGAGCTGAACGTGCGCCTCATGCCCAAGCTGGCGCGGCTCCGTCCCGGCACACGCATCCTGTCGTTCGAGTTCGACATGGTGGGCGCGAAGCCGGCGCGCGTGGTGGAAGTCGCCGGCGAAGGCCAGCGTCGCCACAAGATTTTTCAGTGGATCGTGCCGTGGGAACCCGAATGAATCCGGGTTCTGTTGTTGGGATGGCCGCGAAGAGGCGCTGGAAGCGCAAAGACGCCAAAGCTCAAAGTACCCGCGCCTTGGACGCCTCTTGGCGGCTTTCAAAAGAAACGCAGCATTTCCAGGCTCGCCTCCGCTGGCGGGCGGCGACAAGCTTTGGCTCCGGCAAATAGCATGAACACGCCAGCCCGGCCCGGTGACTCGGGCGAGATCACGTTCGTCGTCGAAGGCTCGCACGCGGTGAGTTTCGATCCCGCGATGCCGCCGGTCTTGAGCACGCCGTCGTTGCTGTGGTTCCTCGAACAGGCGGCCATCCGCGCGCTGGCTCCGCGCCTGGCGGGCGGCGAGGTCTCGGTGGGCACCGAGGTGGAACTCCAGCACCTCGCGCCCACGCCGGTGGGCGGCACGGTGACCTGCCGGGCGCGGGTCGTGTCGGCCGACGGACCGGCCGTGGCGTTTCACGTCGAGGCCCACGACGGGCACGAAGTGATCGCGCGTGGGTTTCATCGCCGCCGCGTGGTGCGGGCCGCCGGTCTGGCCCGACGCGTAGCGCCCAAGCAACCGCCCGCCTGAATCTGCAGTGGCGCGGGTGCCCCGCCTGCGGTCACTGCGGACTGACAACCTTATTCCCGAAAGATCAGGGCTCGACGGAGTCTCGCCCCACCACGCCAAGGCCGGACTGGCACAAGAAGCGAGATGCGCCCCGTGCGGCCTGTCCGGCCATTTTGCTCTTGGCGGTCTTCGGGCGTTGGCCGTTAATTCGCCGCCATGAAAATTGTCCTCGCTTATTCCGGCGGCCTCGACACCTCGGTGCTCCTTTCCTGGATCAAGGAAACGTACGACGCCGAGATGATCGCTTTCTGCGCCAACATCGGCCAGGAGGAGGAGCTCAAGGGCCTCGAGAAGAAGGCCCGCCAGACCGGCGCCGCGAAGGTGTACATTGACGACCTCCAGGAGGAGTTCGCGCGCGACTTCATCTTCCCGATGTTCCGCGCCGGCGCCGTTTACGAGGGGCAGTACTACCTCGGCACCAGCATCGCCCGCCCGCTCATCGCCCAGCGCATGATCGAGATCGCCCGGGCCGAGAAGGCCGACGCCATCGCCCACGGCGCGACCGGCAAGGGCAACGACCAGGTGCGCTTCGAGCTCACCGCCGCCGCGCTCGCGCCCGAGCTCGAGACCATCGCCCCGTGGCGCGACGAGCGCTTCCGCGCGCAGTTCCCCGGCCGGACCGAGATGATCGCCTACTGCGAGAGCAAGGGCATCCCGGTGCAGGCCAGCGCGAAGAAGCCGTTCTCGATGGACCGCAACCTCCTGCACATCTCCTACGAGGCGGGTATCCTGGAAGACCCGTGGTTCGACGCCGGCGACCGCAAGAACCGCGCGTTCTTCAACACGCTGTCCGTCTTTCCCGAGGACGCGCCGGACAAGCCCGAGTTCGTGACCCTCGACTTCGAGGCGGGCAACTGCGTGGCGGTGAACGGCAAGAAGCTCTCGCCGCTCGGCGTGATGAAGACGCTCAACAAGCTCGGCGGCAAACACGGCGTGGGCCGCGTGGACATGGTCGAGAACCGTTACGTGGGCATGAAGAGCCGCGGCGTGTACGAGACGCCCGGCGGCGCCATCCTGCACTTCGCCCACCGGCAGATGGAGAGCCTGACGATGGACCGCGAGGTGATGCACCTACGCGACTCGCTCATCCCGCGCTACGCGGAACTGGTGTACTACGGCTACTGGTTCAGCCCGGAGCGGCTGGCCCTCCAGGCGTTCGTCGAGGAAAGCCAGCGGAACGTCACCGGCACCGTGCGCGTGAAGCTCTACAAGGGCAACATCCTGGTGGCTGGCCGCAAGAGCCCGGTGAGCCTGTACAACCCGCACATCGCCACGATGGAAGCTGATCCGACCCGGGCCTACAACCAGGGCGACGCCACGGGCTTCATCCGTCTGAATGGGCTGCGCCTCAAGGTGGCGGCGGCGGTGCACGCGGCGCCGCGATAACCTGCCTGCCGGCGCCGGCGTGGTGCTAAAATGCAGTCATGAACGACCTGATCGTCACTGACCCGCGGATTTGTCACGGGAAGCCGGTCCTGCGAGGAACGCGCGTGCCGGTGTCGCTGGTGGTGGGAAGCTTGGCCGGCGGCATGGGCTTTGATGAGGTGGAGCGGGAGTACGGTCTGAACCGCGCCCAGATTTGCGCCGCTCTCAAGTTCGCCGGGGGACTGGTGGAGCAGGAAGAACACCATCCCCTCGGCACCGCGGCGGGATGAGATTCCTGCTCGATGCCAACCTGCCGCGCTCCGCAGTGATCCTCCTGCGCGAGCTGGGTCACGAGGTCGAGGAAGTGAGCGTGGTGCTACCCGGCCAGCCGGAGCAGCACATTAGTTCGCCCGCAAGTCTGCCTGATCCAGCCCGGGTTTGCCCCGCGGCGCGGCGCTAAATTCCCTTTGACGTGGCGCGGGACGGAGCAACCTTACCGCCATGAACTCGCCAACCCAGTTTATGAAACGCCTCACCCTGCTCACTGCCCTCGCGGCCTTAACCAGCCTTCTCACCGCGCCCGCCTCGGCCAACGATTGGCCGCAGTGGCGCGGCCCGCAACGCAACGGCGTCTCCGCCGAGACCAGCCTGCTTCAAAGCTGGCCGCCGGACGGCCCGCGCCTGGTCTGGAAACGCACCGACATCGGTTCCGGCTACGCCGCGCCCGTGGTGGTCGGCGACCGGCTGTACGTGCTGGCCAACGAAGGGCTTGAAAACGAGTTCGCGCGGGCGCTCGCCACCGCCGACGGCCAGACGGTGTGGACCACGCGACTGGGCAAGGTGGGCCGGCCGGACCAGAAACCCAACTTCCCTGCCGCCCGCTCGACGCCCACCGTGGACGGCGACGTGCTGTACGCGCTCGGTTCAGACGGCGACCTCGCGTGTCTCGAAGCCGCCACGGGCAAGGTGCGCTGGCAGAAAAACCTGCGGACCGATTTCGGCGGCAAGCCCGGCGAGTGGGCTTACGCGGAGTCGCCGCTCGTGGACGGGGACGCGGTGATCTGCGCGCCCGGCGGGGCGGAGGCGACGGTCGTGGCCCTGATCAAAAAGACCGGCGAGGTGCTTTGGAAGGCCGCGCTGCCGGAGGCGGATGAAGCCGCGTACGCCTCGGCCATCGTGGTCGAGACCGGCGGCGTGCGGCAGGTGGTGCAGCTCCTGCAAAAAGGGCTGGTCGGCCTCGACCGCCAGACCGGCCGGCTGCTGTGGCGCTACCCGAAGCCGGTGAGCCGCTTCAACGCGAACATTCCCAGTCCGCTCGCCAACGCGGACTTGATCTACGTGGCATCGGCGGGAACCGGCGGCGGAGCAGTCCGCGTCAAACCAGCGAACGGCGGCGTCAGCTTCGAGGAACTGTACTTCGAGTCCAAGCTGCCCACGGCCATCGGCGGCGCCGTGCAGGTGGGCGAGCACTTGTACGGCACCACCGCGCAGGTGCTGATGTGCGTCGAGCGCGCGACCGGCAAGGTGTTGTGGGAGGAACGAGCCATCGGCCCGGCGTCGCTGTGCTACGGGGACGGCCGGCTGTACCTGCACGGCGAGAACGGCGAGGTGGCGCTGGTGGAACCCAGCCCCGACGGCTATCGCGAGAAAGGCCGCTTCACGCCGCCGGACCGCCCGAAGCGCTCCAGCCCGATGGAGAAGTCCTGGGCTTACCCGGTCGTGGCCAACGGCCGCCTCTACCTGCGTGATCACGGCCTGCTCTGGTGCTACGACGTGAAGGCAAGGTAGGCGGGGGAAGGAGGCAGAAGTCAGAAGACAAAAGTCGGGTGGGGCGGACTCCGGCGAGCCCCGCTCCGTCGAGCCCAGCATTCCGTGTCGTGCGAAGCGCGCGAAGGAAACGAAGACTTCGCAAAGTGCCGGGCCTGATTCTGTTCCGCCCCTGGTTGCGATGACAACACCGCCGCAGCATTGGCTTTTGCCGGCGGCAGGAGCAGGCTTGGCGCTCATGAACACCGTCCTGGCCGGACTTGGCCTGGCTTTCGCGCTCACGCTCGCCGCCCACGCAGTCACGCCCTGCCGGATCGAAGTTGTGGAGAAGGGCAGCGGCCGGCCGGTGCCGCTGGTCGAGTTGCGCACCACCCACCAGGTGCGCTTCGTCTCGGACAACGCCGGCCTGATCGCCTTCGACCTGCCGGAGTTGATGGGGCGCGAGACGTGGTTCGACGTGATCGGCCACGGTTACGAGGTGCCCCGGGACGGCTTCGGCTATCGCGGCGTGCGCCTGACGCCGATGCCCGGCCAGACGCTCCGGGTCGAGGTGGAACGCCGCCTCCTGGCGCGCCGACTCGGGCGCCTGACCGGCGCGGGACTCTTCGCGGAAAGCCAGCAACTCGGCCTCGCCGCGGACTGGCCGGAGTCCGGCGTGCTGGGCTGCGACAGCGTGCAAACCGCGTTGCATCGCGGGCGGCTGTTCTGGCTGTGGGGCGACACCACGCTCGCGCGGTATCCGCTGGGCATCTTCGACAGCACGGCGGCGTTCACGGAAATGCGGCCGCTGGCGAACTTCGAACCGCCGGTGCGGCTGCGCTTCGAGTACGTGACCGATGAACGGGGCGCGCCGCGCGGCGTGGCGAAGATGCCCGGCGAAGGCCCCACCTGGCTCAGCGCCTGCGTGAGCCTGCCGGATCGCGCTGGCACGCCGCGCTTGGTGGCCAGCTACGTGAAGATCAAGCCGCCGCTGGAGGCGTACGAGTGGGGGCTTTGCGTGTGGAACGATGAGGCGCGCAGTTTTGAACGGCTGAAGATGATTTGGACCAAAACGGCGGATGCGCCCGATCCCCCGCCACGCCCGGAAGGCCATGCGGTGTTGTGGCAAGACGCTGGCCGGGACTGGGTGTTGTTCGGCAATCCGCTGCCGGTCCTGCGTTGCCCGGCCACCTTCGAGGCCTGGCAGGACCCGGCCGCCTGGGAGGCGCTCAAACCCCAGGAAATCATTCCGGCGGCGGGCAGCGGCGAGGCCATCAAGCCCCACACCGGCGCGCACAGCGGGTCCATCGCCTGGCATCCGTGGCGGAAGCGCTGGGTGACGGTGTTCATGCAGGCGCTCGGCCGGCCGGCCGCTTTCGGTGAGTTGTGGTACGCCGAGGCCAACGCCCCGACGGGTCCGTGGGGGCCGGCGGTGAAGGTGCTCAGCCACGACAACTACACGTTCTACAATCCGCGCCTGCACGTCGAACTCACGTCGCCGGACTCGCCCATCTTGCTGTTCGAAGGCACCTTCACGGCGCAATTCGCGGACCGCCCGCCGCCCACGCCGCGCCACGATTACAACCAAATCCTTTACCGGCTCGATCTGGACGACGCAGCGTTGCGGCCCGCGCAAGCCGGCGGCCGGCCTCCGGGCAGGTAGCCGGCCCCTCGCCGGGGGGCCGGAACCCGTTCGCCTCCCGCCGGGAGGCGACCTGCCCAGACCGCCGGGCTGGAAGCCCGGCTCTACGGCCGGCTGGAAGCCGGCCGCCACCCCGGCAGGCGATACTGCCTGCACGAAATGAGATGTGCCTTGCCCAGCCGGCGCCCAGAACGCAGTTGTCACCACGGCGGGACGCGGCTTTGATGTCGCGCAGACACTGCCATGAACTCGCGCGAACGTCTCCAGGCCGCCCTCGACCACCGCCAACCCGACCGCGTGCCGGTGGACTTTGGCGCCACGTTCGTCACCGGCATGCACGTCTCGATCGTCCACAAGCTGCGCCAGCGCCTGCTGGGCGGGGCGGAGGACCGCGTGAAGGTGATCGAGCCGTACCAGATGCTGGGCGAGATTGACGACCCGCTGCGCGAGGCGCTGGGCATTGACGTGATCGGCGCGCTGGCCCGGCGCTCGATCTTCGGCACCGAGGCGAAGGACTGGAAGCCGTTCACGACCTTCGACGGCACGCCGTGCCTGATCCCCGGCGCGATGAACCTCACGCGCGCGCCCGACGGCGGCTGGTACATGCACCCGGAGGGCGACACCAGCCTGGGCCCCAGCGGTCACATGCCCGAGGGCGGGTACTTCTTCGACGCGGTCATCCGGCAGGACCCGGTGGACGAGGCGAAGCTGGATCCCGCCGAGAACACCGAGGAGTTCGGCCCGCTGAGCGCCGAGGACCTGGCGTATTACCGCGAGAAGAAAACCTGGTTCGACGAGCGCCGCGAGTGCGGCTCGATCCTGGTGATCCCCGGCACCGCCTTCGGCGACATCGCGCTGGTGCCCGCGCCGTGGCTTAAGCACCCGAAGGGCATCCGTGACGTGGCCGAGTGGTACATGATCACCAAGACCCGGCCGGATTTCGTCCGGCGCATCTTCGACCGCCAGTGCGAGGTGGCGCTGCAAAACCTGGAGACGTTGATCGAACTCTTCGGCGACACCATCCAGGTGGCGCTGATCACCGGCACGGATTTCGGCACGCAACGCGGGCCGTTCATCTCGGTGCGGGCCTACCGCGAGCTGTACCAGCCGTATCACCGGCGGATCAACGACCTGATCCACCGCCGCACCGGGTGGAAGACGTTCATCCATTCCTGCGGCTCGGTGTACCAGTTCATCCCGGACTTCATCGAGGCGGGCTTCGACGTGCTCAACCCGGTGCAGTGCTCGGCCGCGGACATGGAGGCGCGCCGGCTCAAGCGCGAGTTTGGCCGGGACCTGGTCTTCTGGGGCGGCGGCGTGGACACCCAGCAGACCATCGCGCGCGGCACGCCCGACCAGGTGTACGGCGAAGTCCGCGAGCGCATCGCCATCTTCAACGAGGGCGGCGGCTACGTCTTCAACGCCATCCACAACATCCAGGGCAACACCCCGATCGAGAACGTCGAGGCCCTGTTCCGCGCCGTCCGCGACAGCTCGCGCGGGTGAGCCGCCGGGAAAACCGGCAGACTTGTGGCCAGCAGACAGGCGCGTCTCCCTTTTCTGCCGGTCCGGCCTTGACGGGGTGGGGCGAGACTCCGTCGAGCGCCGGCCTTTCATGGCTGCGATCGGCCGACTGCGGTCCCCGCGGGCGGGTTACCCGCGGCACGGCTCCAGGCGAGGGGGTGCATCTCAATTTCGCGCAGGCGGTGTCGCCTGCCGGGGTAGCGCCAGCTTCCAGCCGGCCGTGGAGCCGGGCTTCAAGCCCGGCTTGGGGCGCGGGCGGCCCGCTGCCTCTTTGCCGGGAGGCGCTCCGTGGTTTACGAGTTGGTCGCGGAAGTCCTGCGTGGTCCTCCCCGGGGAAACTGACCGCCGCCAGCGGGGAGGCTTCCACAACACCAGGCTGCTCCGGCAACAGCCCGGAACGCGCCGCCCTACCGCGCGCGTTGCCTGCTTTTCCGGTAATTAACCGTGCTGGCGGCCACGGTGGCACGGGCGTTGGCGGGGCCGGGGGCCTGGCCGAATTGGCGTTTGAGTTCGCGAATCTGGTCGCGCAGCAACGCCGCCTTCTCGAATTCCAGACGGTTGGCCGCCTCCAGCATCTCGGCCTCCAGCTCGCGGAGCGTTTCCGTCACGTCGAAGTCGCCGGCCGTTTCGCGCAGTACGCTTTCCGCCGCGGCGGCCTGGCCGTGCCGCGTGACCAAGCTGTCCTCGACCGCCCGGCTGACGCTGCGCGGGGTGATGCCATGCTCGCGGTTGTAGGCCATTTGCTTTTCGCGCCGGTAGTTCGAAATGGCCAGGAACTTCTGGATGCTTTGCGTCATCACGTCGGCGTAGAGGATCACCTCGCCGTGCAAGTGCCGCGCGGCCCGGCCGGCGGTCTGGATGAGGCTGGTGGTGCTGCGCAGGTAGCCTTCCTTGTCGGCGTCGAGGATGGCCACGAGCGCGACCTCGGGCAGGTCCAGGCCTTCGCGGAGCAGGTTGATGCCCACCAGCACGTCGAACTCGCCCTTGCGCAGCGCGCGCAGGATTTCGACGCGCTCGATGGCGTCAATCTCGCTGTGCAGGTAGCGCACGTTGATGCCGATGTCGCGGAGGTAATCGGTGAGCTCCTCGGCGGTGCGCTTGGTAAGGGTGGTGACCAGGACGCGTTCCTTGCGCTCGACCCGTTTGCGCGCCTCCTCGATGAGGTCGTCAATCTGTCCGCGCAACGGCTTCACGGTCACGGGGGGATCCACCAAGCCGGTGGGACGGACGATGAGTTCGACCACGTTGTCGCCGGCCCACCGGAGTTCCTGCGGCCCGGGCGTGGCGCTGGCGTAGAGGGTCTGGCCCTGCAGGGCTTGGAATTCGTCGAAGCGGAGCGGGCGGTTGTCCAGGGCGCTGGGCAGGCGGAAGCCGTGGTCCACGAGCACCTGCTTGCGGGAAATGTCGCCCGCGTACATGCCGCCGATCTGCGGCACGGTGGCGTGCGACTCGTCAATGATGAGCACGTAATCCTCGGGCAGGAAGTCCAGGAGCGTGCAGGGCCGGGAGCCGGGCGGCCGGCCGGCGATGTGCCGCGAGTAGTTTTCGATGCCCGAGCAGAAGCCCATTTCCTCCATCATCTCGAGATCGTACTCGGTGCGCATCTTCAGGCGCTGGGCCTCGAGCAGCTTGCCGCGGGCCTCGAACCACGCGATGCGCTCGGTCAGCTCCTGGCGGATGCTCAGGATGGCCCGCTTCAGCTTGTCCGGCTGGGTCACGAATTGTGCACCTGGATACACCGTCACGGCGGGCAGCTCTTCGAACCGGTGCCCCGTGAGCGGGTCAAAGCGCGTGATCCGCTCCACCTGGTCGCCGAAGAACTCGATCCGTAGCGCGTCCTCGGTGTAGGCCGGGCACAGTTCGACCACGTCGCCGCGCACGCGGAACCGGCCGCGCTCGAAGGCGAGGTCGTTCCGGCTGTATTGCAGTTCCACCAGCCGCGCGAGGAAGGCGTCCCGGTTCCACTCCTGGCCCACCCGCACGTGCACCAGCATGGACTCGTAATCTTCCCGGCTGCCGATGCCGTAGATGCACGAGACGCTGGCCACGACGATCACGTCCCGCCGGGCGAAGAGCGCGCTCATGGTGGACAGGCGCAGCCGCTCGATCTCCTCGTTGCGGCTGGAGTCCTTCTCGATGTAGGTGTCCGTGCGCGGGATGTAGGCCTCGGGCTGGTAATAGTCAAAGTAGCTCACGAAGTACTCGACGGCGTTGCGGGGGAAAAAGCCCTTGAACTCGGCGTAAAGCTGGGCCGCGAGCGTCTTGTTGTGCGAGAGCACCAGCGCCGGGCGGTTCACCTGCGCGATCACGTTCGCCAGGGTGAACGTCTTCCCGGAGCCGGTCACGCCCACCAGCACCTGGTGGCGCGCGCCGCGGCGCAGGCCCTCGGTCAGCTTCTCGATGGCCTGGGGCTGGTCGCCGGTGGACTGGAAGGGGGCGACGAGTTCAAATTCCACGGTGCGACGCTAGCCGGTCACCCGGGCGGGGTCAACCGGCACGCCTTCCCGCGCGCTATTTATCCCGCTTCCAGCGGATCAGTGCGGTCCGCCAGCGGCAGCTCGACCCGCCTGCC
>CAZMOZ010000068.1:0-10899 GCA_964568145.1 uncultured Verrucomicrobiota bacterium | reverse complement strand
TGCTCAGGATGCCCCACATCACTGCGGCGGAAAGCGCAATGACCGGCGCGCCTTCGACTGCGTGGCTCAGATTGGTGAAGAATTGCTCCATAACAGTGTTGCGTGGACCGCACAAAGCGTGCTCTACAACGCGGTGTTGGATACGCACAGGTCGCAGACAGGAATGTCATTCTGCATTGCCCCTGGTTGTCTTTGTTTCGCGATCACTTCGACTCTGAAATTCTCGCGGCGTGACGTGCGGGCAGGTCCAGCCGGCACGCGAGTTTCCGCGCCACCGACTCCGGCAACGGCACTCTCCGCGCCAGTTTCTCCGTTGTCCGGGCGTCCACGCAGAACCTCTCCCCCATGACGACGCTGAACCACCGCTCCCGGTCCATCACCACGCGATACATCTTTTCGTCCTGGGTCTCGGCCAGATACGGCAGAAAGACGCGGATCGGATCGCCGTCCTTCGCCCATTCCACTTTCGCGCCGATCCGGTCCACTCGCCCGGTGCGCTGTTCGACCACGCTCGGATTCCAGTCCAGGTCGTGGTGAATGACGACGCGGCAACACCGGTGCAAGTCCACCCCCTCGGCCAGCACGTTGCTGGTGATCAGAATCTCCGGGAAGAACGGGCTGTTGAAGGCGAGCATCAATCTCTGGCGGGTTTCGGGCTTGGTAGCTCCGTTGACCAGCCGCACGTTGGGCAGCAGCAACTCGCCGCGCCTTCGTCCGGCCAGTTCGTCAGCCTCGAAGCTTTGCCGGGCCTCGCGGCCGGTCAGGTCACCGGTCTGAATGTGGCGAACGGCAGCGAGGTAATCTTCCCGCTCCCGTGGAGTGCAGCGGTCTTGCAGGAAATTCAGAAAGGCTTCAAACACGGAACGCAAACCGGTGTGGCCGCGAAAGGCTTTTTGAATCGCCTGCGGCTTCAGCCCGCGCCTCGTCAAGGGCGCGTAACGAACCAGGAAAGCCGGCGTCCTCAGGTAGCGCCGCAGGGTTTCTCGCAACTCCGTCACGTGGCGTTTCAAACGCGGGTAGGGCCTCAAGAGTTCGCTGATTTCCTTCTCGCAAGCCTGCCGCACCGGCGAGTCCACATCAAAAAAGCGGCGGCTCAGGAGTTGGAGTCTTCGTTCCGCCTCTCGCGTCGAGCAACGGAGTCTCTCTGCCGCCACTTGGCGCATGGCCTCGTGCAGTCGCGCCGAAATCACGCGGCGCAGCGCCCGGCCCGTCTGGATGAAGTGGCAGAACACCAAAACCTTCTCGCCCTGCTGCCATGTCCGCAACACCCGCTCAGCCGTTGCCCGGACCTTGGGATGGTCGAAAGAGGCCCGCGGCCCGCGCAAAGGGAGCGCCTGATCGAGTTGGGTCAGATACCAGTCGGCGGCCTGTGTGATTTTCGCGGAAGTCGGCGGCTCGGAGTCCGCGTCCAATCCGGCATTGTGCTGCCGAGTGTAACGGAAGGCTTCGTAGCTGGACGCCAACCCCTCGGCAAAGACCGGGCGCGCCTCGGCCAGGCAAGCCGTCGCCCGCGCCGCCAACAGGAAAGGCAACAGAGCCTCCTCCGAGATCTCGAGACCGTCTTCGGTGGGTTGCCCATCGTCCTGAAGAATGGACCGCCCGGGCAGCCGCTGCCGGCGGGGACGCCCGGCAAATGGGCCGGTTAGTTCCCGCGGGCGGCGATGTCGGATGACCCAGGGCCTCAGGATTTCCTCCGCCGCCTGCAATTGTTTCTCCGCGCTGCGGTAACGGGCGACGACGTTTTCGATTGTGGACGAGCGGGGCGGTGCCACCTGCACGGCAGACCACCAGGCTTCAAGATCGTCGAACTTCCGGCCATTCACGGCGAGGTCGTCCGGGGTGAGCTGGCCCCAAGCGGTGTCGAAGTGCAGCGCGGCTTCTTGCGCGCTGTCGAGTCGCTCCCGCAACGCCGCCATTTGCTCTTTGAAATGCTCCCGGCCCGCACGGGGAGCGCAGTTCTCCCGCCAGCAGATGCCATCGAACCTTTCCAGAACAGAGCACAGTTCTTGATGGCCAAGTTGGAAGGGCGTTGCGGTCAAGAACAGCATCCGCTCGAACACTCCGCCCAGCGGGCCGCGCGGGGAGATGTCGTGGGCGTCGCCGGCCGCATCGGGCACTTGGAAAAGCGACGCCAGCCGCGTTTGGGCATTCTTCAAATGGTGCGCCTCATCAAGAATGAGAAGGGGCAGCCGCAGCCGCAGATTGCTCAGGCATTCGCGCCAAAGTTCAGCCAGCGCGCCGTTGAGAGTTTGTCGGGCTTGGGCCAGGCGGTCTGCGTAGTTGAGAGAGTCACGGACGGGAATGCGGTGGAGCGCTTCGAGCACGTCTTCCAACCGGCCACTGTCAAACCGCTCCAAGACCCGCGCCACGGCCGCGGGCACCGGATCGTCATTAGTCCGGCGGTCCTCATCACCCTCCGGGTCAACGCCGTGGGCGTGGAGGATGCCGAGCCAGTCTTGGTAGGGCGCTTTGAGCAGCGCCTCCCAGGCTTCTGCATGCTTCCAATGAATGACTCCCATTTCCAACAGGTCCCCCAGGCGCCGATGCAGCACTTGTTTCAGCCAGCCCAGGTTCCTGCGGCGGTGCATCGCCCGTTTGATCAGCGCCAACTTTATCCAGCCGCCCGCGACGCCGCGACCCAAGCCCCGATGAAGCGCTCCATGGGTGAGGAAGATGATGGACTTGCGACGCGCCGGCGGATCATCCAGCAGCTTCAAGAACTCGACGCCCCGTTCTGCAGAAGCGGCTGTCAGGCGTTGAGCCACACCCTTTGGCAGACACTCGCCGCGGAAGACGGCGAAGTCGCGCGGCCATTTCTCGCGCAAGGACGGCGGGACCATGACCACCACCGGGCGACGCTGCCTGTCGGAGAGCGCCACCGAGGCAGCCACGGCCAGCGCGACAAACGTTTTGCCCATGCCAACCTCGTCCGCCAGTACCACGCCCGGTTGATCAGCCAAACGATTCAGGATTTCCCGCGCCGTGCGCGTCTGCCGGCTCGCATCCTCCTGCGCGATGCGCTTCGGCACGTGCAGCCGGATTGCGTTTGCGAACGGATGCCACGGTTTCATGCGCTTGCCTCCCGGAACGCTCGTTTGATGTAACTCTTCATTTGTGGCAGGTCCCCGAGCGCAGCCGCCGGGACCAACGCGCGAATTTCCCGGACACACTCGCGCAACGCCGCCCGCACCTGTGGCCTGGGCAGGCACCCGGGTGCGTAACGCGGTTCGACGAGGGCCAGTTCGACTGCGATTTCGGCGAGTTGAAAAGCCTTCTCGGTCTCGATTCGGTCCTCGCCCAAGATGGCACGGGCCAGCGCCATCACGCCACACGGTCCGCGCAACCGCCAGTGCAGAGCCGCCCGCGAGGGCACGGGCTGCGCCAACCGCTCGCGGAGCGCGGCCAGCGCCCAGGAAAGGCGGCGCGTGCGCTGGAGCAGAAATCCTGAAGTGTCCACGCGCCGGTGTGGGTCCAGGTGCGGCGGCTGTCCATCGGGGTTCCCGGGGCTGCGGTTTCGGAGCCACCGGCGCAACACTTGGTGGAGCGGTCGGGCAGAGCCGAGAATCTCAATCAGGTCGTCGAGCGAAAGCGACCGCAGTTCATCCGGCGGTGGCAACGCTGCGGCATCGCGCACGTTGACCGGCCACCAGGCAAAGCCCTTGGAACCGCGCCAGCTCACACGGAAGGCCGAAGGCGGCCGGTCCAGTCGCCAGGGCAGGCGCATCCGCGCGGGGGACCGCCGTGCCCGCCATGCCAGCTCGTTGAAGAAGACTTCATCCTTGTCTTCCAACAGCAGCCGCCAACCGGCGGGCGGAGGACTTGGAAAAGTCAATTCGACAAACAAAGCGCCTTGGTCTTCCTTCCCAACCACGGCCTCGCCAAAGGCCGCTGGCAGCAGGATGTCGCCGGCCAGTGGGGCGTCCTCCCGATCGTCCAACGGTTCACGCAGGAAACGCGGGTTGCCCTTCCCCTCCTCACTGTCGAGCCAAGCCTGTTGCAGCGCGCGGCATGCCTTCCCGTTGCGGGCGTGGCAGACGGCATAGGCGAGATTGGCTTCCACGTTGGGCAACTTGCTCAGGCCAAGGCCGGCCGCGGTGAAGTTGCTTGATCCCATGAGGTATATCGCCCACTCGCCGTTTTGCAGCCGCAGGCACTTGGCATGAAGGGCACGATCAGTTTCCAGCTTGAGCCGTCGAAACACGGTTTCCGCCGAGTCGCGGTCAGCAGGCTGTGCTTTGCGCAGACTCTCTGGCGCATGGAGCAGAACACCGCCGCCCGGCGCGTCTTCACCGATGACCTCAAACTGAACGAGTGCTTTGCCCCGCCGCCGCAGCAGTCGCCAGACTTCCTCGGCCGGTTTGTTCCGAACATCGGGAGGATCGAAAAACGGGCTGACGATGAAGGCTTCGGATGGCGCTGCACCTGCCGGCCAGATCTCTCGCAACCGGCGGAAGGCGTTTGGCCCGCCGGGAATGGTGGTGACGGCAAAAACGCGCAGCCTGGCAAGGCTTCTTGGCGGCTGACGCGCGCCCCACTGGCGGCTGCGCTTGAGCACGAGGTCAAGGAAGCTGTTCCAACGGTTGAGCGCCGGGCTTGGCGTGGTTTTGTCTGAGGCAGCAAACGAAACAGCACGCCGCAGGAACTCCACCATCTCGACCAACACCGGAAGCGGCGCGTGACTGCCCGGGAAAAAGTCCAGCACAGCAAAGACCTCGTGATTTCGCCGGTAGCCCGGCTCGGTGAGATTGGCCGAGGCCACAATCAGGCGCGCGTGGTGTGTCCACAGGAGCAACGACACCTTGGCATGGAGAATCCCTCCGGGCACACGGGCCGCGAGCAGGTCCCAGCGCGGGTTGCGCTTGCCGCGCGCATGATGTTGATCCACCAGCACGGCGGCGGCGGCCTGGGCCAGTTTTTCCTCGCGCTCGATCAAGTAGGCGGCGCCGTCCTCCGGCGCAGTTTCCAGCGCGAGGAAACGGCTCAAACACTCCTCCTCAAAGAATGCCGGACCGAAGGTGAACGTGGTCGCCACGCAACCCAGCGGTTCGCCCGCGTCCTCCGGCGGCCGCCAGGCTTCGAGGATTCGGCCGTAGCCCGGCCGGTTGCTGGCCCGCTGTTTCATCGTGGAAACATCCTCAGATCGGACGCAAACGACCACAACGGGCGGGTGCGGAAAAGGTGAACATAGCGGCTGTTGCCTGCAGCCGGATCCTCGCGCCGGTAGATAGGGCGGATGACATAGCCGCGCTCGTCGCCTTCAAACCAAGGCAGTTTGCCGTTCGGGGGCTTGCGCTCCTGAGTGGTGCGGTGGTGACTCATCAACCGCGCGACCCACTGCGTGCTCGAACCGCCCTCGCCCAGGCGCCCGAAAAGACTGTTGAACGTGGCCGCCAAGCCGAACGGATCGAGACGGTCCTCCGCTTGCCGCACGGCTGCGGCGGCGCGGCGGCTGGCCTGCTTCACAGCCTCCTGCCCGCCCAACTGCGTGACCGAAACGTAGCCCCGGCGCCGCGTCATCTCATGCAGACACGCGTCAAACGCGTCTTGCATCAAGCGACTGAACTGCTCGTAAGCGCCAATGGCCAGCAGCAAGCGGCGCAATTCGGGACTGGCCCGCTGGCGCAGCGCCTCGTGGAATGTGCGCTCGGACCAACGGCCGGAATCCATCTCGCCGCGCCAAACGCGATAGCCCTTGGGGGAAACGAGGAATCTCAGAACCTCCTGGCGGAATCCCTCTGGATCGTCGAGCAGCAAGTTTGCGAGGAACTTCCTCTCTCGGCGTCCCGGCTGCCGCGGCGCCAAATGGTCCGCGAAGAAACGCCAGCCTGACCAGCCATTGGTCCGAGCCACGGCGGACTGATCCAATCCATCGCGCAGCGCGTCTCGCAGTTGGTCCCGGAGCTTGCGCCCCGGCCCGTTGCCAGTGCCAACGAAGCCGTCGAGGCTCTGCTCCCGGCACCAAACATTGAGCAACTCGTAGCCGCGCTCACCGAGTTGACCTTCGCGCTCGATGCCAAGCCTCTCCGCCAAGACGCGGTAAACGCCATGGAAACCGAAGATAGCCGGGGTCTTAAGGTAGCGCCTGGGTGATAACGGCACGCCGTCCCGCAGCGCCTGCTCCGCCTTCAGCCGGCCCGGCAGGCCGCGCAAATCAAGGTCCTGTCGGCCACTGGCCAAAACCAGGCCGTGGACCAGATGCCACTCGAACACCAGCCACGGTTCGGTGACTCCGTCGCGGGCCAGCACCTCCTCGCCCCAATCGGCAGTCAGCGAAAGCGATGCCGCCGTGGCGGTCAAAAAACGCGGGTGCTGCTGGCGCTCGCGCACGCCGGGCGCGAGTTTGGCGGCCAGCTTGTCGGCAAGGGGTTCCGTGCCCAGCGGGTCAAGACCGCCCTCGCTGGACTCGTTAAGGTCCAGTTCGGACAGCAGCGGAGTCAGCCCCCACGTGTGCATAGCAGCCATTCTTGGAAACTGGGCTTTGCGCTGCAAGCAGGACCACGATAAACGCGCAAGGGTAATGTCGCACCCAGCGCCGAGGCTTGTGCGATGATGGGCACGACTCCAACGGCGCGCCTGAGGTTGGTCAACAGATGTTCCATTTTAGAAGGCGAAGGTCATTTGCGCGAATGCCCAGTTGGCGTCTTGACTGTTGCCGGGCGTGTTGGCTACGTAAGCGCCAGTGAAGAAGCGGGCGTAGCCAAACAGGAGTTCCAGTTCTTTGTTCACCTGCCAGCGCAGGATCACATCTAACTCGTGGCCGAGGTCCTGGCCCGCTTGGCCGCTGGGGTCACGGCGCTCCGGCTGGCCGTTGACCCAATACCAGGCGTCGCGAGCCTGCGCGAGGCGGAAGTAGTGATACTCAGCGCTCAAGGTCAGCGACCGGGCCGGCTTCACGCTGAAGTTCACCGCGTAATCCTCCAGGTTTTTCCAGCTCACCACGTTCATCCAGCCGTAGGGGATGTCCATCGCGCCGAAAATGCCGTCGAACGTGCCGGCCACGCCGTCGTTCGGGTCGCGGTCGCCGCTGGCGTAGTTGAACTCGAAACCCACACGCGGCTTCCAGGCCGGTTTGAACGTGTAGCCGCCGCGCGCGATGACGCCGAAGGCGCGGATGTCGTCGCGGCCATATTCGCCGAGTTGACCGGCGGCAAAGAAGCCATAATCCCAACCCTTGCCGGCGGGCCGCTCGGAGAACAGGCCGAAGGTGTACCGCGTCTCGTCGCCTGTGCCACTTTCACCTTTCGCACTGCCGGACCAGTCGTGTTTGATCACGTAGAAGGCATCCAGCGTGACCGGCAGTTGCTTGACGCGGGCATAGACCGCGCCCACGTGATACGGCCAATGGTCGAAGTTCCAGTCCTTCGGCTCGCTCAACACGCGTTGGGCGTAGAAGGCGTCCACCTGCACCGGGTCGGTGTCGTAATAGACTTTGGCGGCGTCCCACCAGTAGTTGCCCACGTTGCCCCACTCGGCGGGCGCGAACACGCGGCGGTCGCCGTAGAGCATGATTTGCCGGCCCAGCTTCACACCGAACGCCGACTCGCCGATGCGCCGCCATTCAAGGTAGGCTTGGCGCAGGTCGAATTCGTCGAAGTAGGTGCAGCTCCGCCCGAATTCGGAAAGGGCGAGGTCGCTCAGCCAGTAGCGCGCGTCCTGGAACTCGACGAACGTGTGCGCCTGCTCGGTGAACTTGTAATCCGCGCTCAGGCGGGTGCGGAGCAGCAGCACGTCGTCATCCGCGCCCGTGCCGTAGTGGAGGATGTTGAAGTTGTCGAGGTATTCGTAGCGGGCGCGGACGTTGAGGCCGAGGTCGAGTTTGCCCGGACCGGCTTCGATGTCCTTGAGCGGCGAATACCAGGGTTGCTTGACCGGGTCTGCGGCTTGCAGCGAGCAGGCCAAACAGGCACGCGAAGCCAGCAGGGTAGCGCAGACTTCCCATCTGTACTTTTCAAACGCCATTTTCGACTATATTTGACTGCATAACAGCAACTTGCGAACATTCGCAAAAATTCCTCTCGACTTTTCCCGACAGAAAGCCGACATTTGACGACATGAAACGAACACAACACGGCAAGACTAAGTGCAAAATCGAAACCGTCAAGGCGGGCGGCATCAGCGTGAAAATCTATGGGCGCGAACGCATCAAGAACGGAGTCGTTTACCCTCAGTTCGACGTGGCCGACTACACCACCGGCACGCGCCGCTTTCGCTCGTTTGCCGACCATGCCGAGGCCCGGCGCGAAGCCGAGACCATCGCCCGCCGCCTCGCCACAGGCGACGCGACCGCCGCCGCGATGACCGGACGGGACTCCGCTTCCCTCGCCCGTGCCCGTCAGCTTTTGGAAGGAACCGGGCTTTCGATTGAAGTTGCCGCCGCGCACTTCGCCCAGGCCGTCAAGGAGCTTGGAGGCGACCGCGTAGTAGAAGCCGCCCGCTACTTCGCCAGCCGAAGCCCCGACAAGCTGCCGAGCAAGACGGTTGCAGAAGTTGTGGCCGAAGTGCTCGAACTCCGAGCCGCGCGCGGCGCTTCTGCCCGCTACTTGGGCGACTTGCGGAGCAAGTTGAACCGCTTCGCCGATGCCTTCGCCGTGCAAATCGCCAGCGTGACGACCAGCGACTTGCAGCGGTATCTCGACGGCATGAGCCTCAGCCCGGTAACGCTCGCAGGCTATCGCAAGGCGCTTTCCGTCCTGTTCAGCTTCGCGCAGAGCCGAGGTTACATTCCGAAGGGGGAAAACCCGGTTGAAGGCACCGAGCGAGTTTCGACAAACGGCTTTGGCCGGACCATCGAAATCTACACACCCGGCGAAGTGGCCAAGCTACTCGCCGCCGCTTCGCCCGACTTCCTACCGTTCCTCGCCATCGGAGCATTTGCCGGACTCCGAGCAGCCGAGATTCAACGCCTCGACTGGCGCAACGTGGACTTGGCCGCAGGCTTCATCACCGTAGGAGCCGACATCGCAAAGACCGCCTCGCGCCGAATCGTGCCCATCAGCGACAACTTGCGGGCATGGCTCGCACCGCACGCGAAGCAGTCCGGCCCGGTCTGGCAGGGCGATGACAACACGCTCGCCGCCGCTCGCACCGAGACAGCGCAGGCCGCTGGCGTGCCGTGGAAACCGAATGCCCTTCGCCACAGCTTTTGCTCCTATCGGCTGGCCGCTGTGCAGTCCGCCCCGCAGGTTGCGCTTGAAGCGGGCAACAGTCCGCAAATCATCTTCCGGCACTACCGCGAGCTTGTCCGCCCCGCCGACGCCGCCGCTTGGTTTGCCGTGGCACCGCAGGCCCCGGCCAACGTCCTGCCCATCGCCGCCCAAGCCTGAAAGGCTCGCCGATGCTTTCGACCGACAACCCCAAAGGCCGCAAGCCGGGCCAGTGCGCCAAAGGCCACAGGCAGGCCCAAGGCCCGCCGGCCCACTTGCAGCTTTCCCGCCTCGGAACGTTCGACCCGCAAGCCGTCCGGTTGCTCGAATGGCTGCAATTCCTCGCCCACTTCCGCGCCGGCCTTGAAGGGCAGAGCAAAGGCCGACAACTCCGCGCCCGATTGCGCGAGGCTGGCTTGCCGCCCAGGAACGGCGCGACCGTCCGCAACAAGGCCCGCCCTTTGTTCGCCGTGTCGAAAGCCGCCGCGCTCGGAATCCTGAACGCCCTACTCGGAGCAGTCGAAACGGGGGACGCCGCTTTCTTCCATGAACTCGCCCGCCGCACGGAAAGCACGCCAGACCTTTACCGACCAGCGGACCCCTTGCGCCATGCGCTGGCAGCGTATCTGGCCCAAGGCGGCAGCAAGGCCGGCGTGAAGGCGTCCACGCTGCGAGACTTCGCTGCCGCAAAGCATCCCGAAGCGAAGTTTGACGACCGCACTTTGCGACGCGCCGCCAAGGAGTTTGGCTTCACTTTCCCCCCGCCAGGACGCCCCCGAAAAACCGGCACTTAAAGTTTCACTCGCCAGTTTTTTTTGCCGCCGCGACGCCGCTTGAATCGGCGGCATGAGTGAAAAATTGAACGGCGGGCAACCAGCGGAATCCGATTGGCTTTCCGAAACCCAGGTTGCAGAACTTCTAACGGTCAAACCCCGCACGGTTAGAGGCTGGCGCATGTCGCGCGGTCTGCCCTATGTGCGGATTTCGGGCAAGACAACCCGAATCCGCCGAGGCGACCTTGAGCAATGGCTCGCGGCGCAAAAAGTGGCAATCGTCCGCAACTAGGCCATGCCCGCCCTCGACAAGCGGGACCAAGACCCGCCCGGCTGGCGCGAGATTCCGGTTGACCCGTCCACGCTGGCCGATTGCACCGCGACGCAGTTCGACTGGCAGCAAATCTTCGCCGACCTCGACGGCGAGGCCCAGCCCGCCGCCAACGACAGGAACGAACGCGCACGAATCGCCGTGACCGAATTGCTGCGGTTTCTCGCCGACGGTTTTTGGACCGGGAAACGCCCGCAGAAATGCAAGCTGGCTTCTCGCGCCCTCGCGTTGATTCAAGTCCTCGCGCCGCAACTGCTGGGGCGCGGGACAAGGGCTTTGGTTGAAGCAACCCGCTGGAGCCGCCTGCCGTACGACATCGCAGAATTTCGCCGCCTCTACGGCCTGCCGAAACCGGCGGTCAGAATCCGCCGATGGAGCAAGCGACCGACCCAGGAAAAGGAGAACGAAGGATGAAGGACTCAGAGCAAAGCCTCGCCGCCGGCAAGCGAACGGGGAAGGTAATACTCGACGCGCAGACGGTAACACCGCGCCGAGATAGCGTCAAGCATCAGCGAAAGGAGAATCTATGAGCGTACCCTTTGCATGGCAGGACAAGCGAACACTTCGCCGCATTCGAGAGCAGTCTGAACACCCAGGCAGCGCAACCTTGATCTATCTGGCCCTTACGGTCGTAGCCAGCGACAATCAAGCG
>CAZMOZ010000067.1:0-10996 GCA_964568145.1 uncultured Verrucomicrobiota bacterium | reverse complement strand
TCCCCTGCCGCCGGCGATAAACGTACGCCGCCGGTTGGCGCGTTCGTCTATCGGCCAGGACACGGCCCTCTCAAGGCTGAAAGATGGGTTCGATTCCCATACGCGCTACCAACCCCCGCCCGCCCGGCGCGGGCTGGCCGCCGGCCCGAACGCGATGCGGATTTTCCAGATCATTTTCAACCCGACCAGCGCCGCCGAACTGGCCCGCATGCCGAAGGAACTCCAGTTGCAGATCCTGGGCGAGTTCCGCGGCGTGCCGGCCGAGGTGCTGAGCAACGAGCTGGACCGCTTCGGCAAGCTGCGCCGCGGCGGCAAGACGCTCCACCGCTTCCGTGTGGGGGATTTCCGCCTGTACTTCGAGCGGCACGACCTCGGGCTGGTGGTCCACCGCATCCTGCACCGGAACACGCTCAAGGATTTCCAGTTCCGCTCGAACCTCCCGCTCGGGGAGGACGAGGCCCTGCAGGACAACCCGAAGTTTTGGGAGTTGATCGAGGAGGCTTCGCGCGGCCGCGCGAAGGCCTGAACGCCGCGTGGACGTCCGCCGCGGTTCAGGCGGGATCCTGGCCCAGTTCCACGTTCCAGTAGGCCAGGTCGAGGAAGTGTTTCCAACTGTCGTGGTACGGCGCCTCGAAGGTGACCTGCACGAACGGCCGCCACTTGGGCCGCTTGGGCCGGCGGATCAGGTGCATGCCGGCCTCCTGCGGGGTGCGGTTGGCCTTGCGGGTGTTGCAGCCCACGCACGAGCACACGATGTTTTCCCACGACGTCGGCCCGCCGCGGTCCCGGGGGATGACGTGGTCCAGGTTGAGGTCCTTCCGGTCGCACACCCGGCCGCAGTACTGGCAGGTGTTCTTGTCGCGCTCGAAGATGTTGTGCCGGGTGAACTTGACCTCCTTCTTGGGCAGGCGGTCAAAGACCAGCAGCAGGATCACCCGCGGCACGCGGATGCGGAACGAGACCGTGGCGATGGACTCGGGGTGCGGTTGGGCCGTCGAGAAGTCGCGCCATTCCTTGAAGCCGAACGTACGGAAGGCGCCGTCGCCGTCGCTCAACACCACGTGCGCGTGGCCCTCGAAGACCAGCGTGAGCGCGCGCCGCACCGAGCAGACGTTCACCGCCTGCCACAGCCGGTTCAACACCAGGACGTGCTGGCTCAGGAAGGTGCTCATGCGGCCACCTGTTTGCGGACGCTAGCACGCCCGCCAAAACAGTGTCAATTCAGCCCGCCAAACGCATTGCCAAGCCGGCGGCCCGCCTCGTACCATCCGGCTTTATGAAGCGTGTGGTGTGGTTGCTTTTGTGCGCCGCCCTCCTGGGGGGCGGCCGCCTGCTGGGCGCGGGTCCGGATGATGATTTCATCCGCATCTACTCGCTGATCCAGCAGGGCGACGTCTTCCTCCAAAACGGCCGCAACGGCGACGCCCAGGAACGTTACCGCGAGGCGTTGTCGCTGTTGCTCCAGTTCGAGAAGAACTATCCCGGCTGGAACGAGCAGATCATCCGTTTCCGCAAGCAGTACCTGCAGGAACGTGTCGGCGCCCAGACCACGCCGGCCGCTCCGGCCGCCACCGCCGCGGCCATGCCGCCGGATGCGGCGCAGATCGCCGCCTTGCAGGAGGAGATCAAGCGGCTGGTCGCCGAGCGCGACCGCCTGCAGGCCCGGCTGCGCGAAGCCCTCGCCGCCCAGCCCGCCGCCGTGGACCCCCGTGAGCTGGCCCAGGCCGAGGAGCGCCTGGCCACCTTGCGCCAGGAGAACGAAAAGTTGCGGGCCACGATCACCGAACGCGAGGCGCGGCTGGCCGCCGTGGTGAGCGCCAGTGAATTCGAGGCCGCCCAGAAGGCGCTCGAAGACGCCCGCCAGAACCTGGCGCGGCAGACCGCGGCCGTGGCGGCGCTCACCGGGCGCAACGAGACGCTGCAACGCCAGCTTCAAGAGGCCCTGGCCCGCGCCCCCGGCCCGGCGCCGGACACGGCGGCAACGCGGAAACTCCGCGAAGAACTGGAGACCCTCCGCCAGCGAAACACCGAACTGCTCCGGCGCGCCGCGGACCTGGAAACGCAGCTTGCCGCGCGACCTCGGACGACTGAAGCCGGCGCCCGGCCGGTCGAAGGCGAGCTGGCCGCGGTGCGCCGGCAGAACGCGGAATTGATGCAGCGCGCGGCGGACCTCGAGAGCCGGCTCGCCGCCGAACGCCAGAGCCTGGAACGACAGACCGCGGCCGTGACCGCGCTCACCGAGCGCAATGAGGCGCTGCAACGCCAGGTGCAGGAAGCCCTGGCCCGGCTGGCCGCCCCGGCATCGGCGGAGGCCGCGGCGAAGCAATTCCAGGACGAGTTGGAGACGCTGCGCCGCCGGAACAACGAGTTGCTCCAGCGGGTGGCGGACCTGGAAAAGCAGCTTGCCGCGCCGCGCCCGCAAACCGATGGCGGCGCGAAGCAGGCCGAAGGGGAGCTGGCCACGATGCGCTGGCAGAACACCGAGTTGAAGCAGCGCGCGGCAGACCTCGAAGGCCGGCTCGCCGCCGCCCAGGCGGACAAGACCGCCCTCGAACGCCGGGTGGCCGAACTTCTTGCCAGCCAGCCGGAGTTGCCCAAGCCCGCCGCGGCCGACCGCGAACTGGCCGAGTTGCGGGTGCGGATGGAGAAGCTGCAGCAGGAACTGGCCACCGAGCGGTGGCGGGCGGAGGCGTTCAAGTCCGAGAAGGAGGCGCTGGAAAAGCGCGTCGCCGAACTGACCGCCAAAGCCGGCGCCGCGCCGGCCGCCAGGCCGGCGGAAACCGCCCCGGCCAAACCGGCGACGGCCAGCCCCAAGGAAGAGAAGGCGATGGCAAAGTACCAGCGCGAGGTGGACAAGGTCCGCATCCGCCAGCTCGAGCGCGACCGCGATGACCTGACCAAGCGGATCCGGATGCTCACCCGCCAGGTCGAGGATCTCCGCCGCCAGACCGGCTCCACGAACACCGCCACCGGCACGGACCAGCTTGCCATCCTGCGCGCGCGGCTCGAAGCCTACGAAGCCCGCGCCGTGCCTTACACGCCGGAGGAACAGACGCTGTTGAAGCAGACGGCCGGTGTCGCCGGCGGCACGGACACCGCCGAGCCCAAGGGCTCCCGCCGCTCGTTGCGCCAGATTCCCGCCGGGGCGGCCACGTTGCTGGCCGAGGCCCAGCGCGCCTTCCAGGTGCGGCGCTACGACGAGGCGGAGCGCAAGTTCGCGCAGGCCCTCCAGCTCGACGAGCGCAACGTGGACATGCTGACCTACCTCGCCGCCGCGCAACTCGAACAGGACCGGCTGGCCGACGCCGAGGCCACGCTCAAGCGCGCCCTGGCCGTGGACCCGGACAGCGCCGACGGCGTGTCGCTCATGGGCCTACTGCGTTTCCGCCAGGGCAAGTACGAGGAAGCGTTCGACCTGCTGAGCCGCGCGGCCCAACTCAACCCGGACAATCCGTACACCCAGAATTACCTCGGCGTGACGCTGAGCCAACGGGGCCAGCGACAGGCGGCCGAGACGGCGCTGCGGCGCGCCGTGGCGCTCGATCCAAATTACGGCGAGGCGCACGCGAACCTGGCCACCGTGTACGCGCTGGCGCAGCCGCCGTCGCTCGAGCTCGCCCGCTTCCACTACCAGAAGGCCATCAACCTCGGCCAGCCGCGGAACCCGGACCTCGATAAGCGTCTGGAGGCGTCGGCCGCTCCGGCCCCGGCCGGCAAGTAAGTGGAGAGCACCCGTCAGGCCGCCCTGCTGGGGCAGATCGTCCGCGAGCTGATCGTGCCCACGCGGGGCCGCGGGTTCACGGAGATCACGGACGAGGTGCAGGCGGTGGTCAGCGCCACGGGCTGGCTGACCGGCCTGGTCACGCTCCACCTCCAGCACACCTCGGCGTCGCTGCTGATCCAAGAAAACGCCGACCCCGAGGTGCGGCGCGACCTCGAGCGCTTCTTCGCCCGCCTGGCCCCGGACGGCGATCCGCTGTTCCGGCACACGTGCGAAGGCGCGGATGACATGCCGGCGCACGTCCGCACGGCGTTGACCACGGTGAACCTGGGCGTGCCGTTCGCCGAGGGCCGGCTGGCCCTGGGCACGTGGCAGGGCATCTACGTGTGGGAACACCGCCACGCGCCCCACCGCCGCCACGTGGTGGTGCATGTCCTGGGCGGTTCCGCCGATTGAAACCTCGCTTGACCCTTCGCATCATGACGCAACTCCCGAATCCTCCCCGCCGGTCGCCCGGCCTGGCCGCGGCGTTCCTGACCTTGTCGCTCGGCCTGGGTCTCGCGCCACTGCGCGCTGACGACGTCACCAACCGCTTCGGCTTCACCGGCCCGGAGATTTTCCCGATCGACAACCTGATCACCCACCTGCGGCACGCGGACCTCGACGGCGACAGCCGGCAGGACTTGATCGTGGTGAACAACGCGCGCTCCAAGATCAACTTGCTCTTCAACCAGACGGGCGAGACCAACCTCGCCGCCGCCCGGCCGGTGAAGCGCCAGATCAACGAGCTACCGCCCGACGCCCGGTTCCGCATCGAGTCGGTCGCCTCCGAAAAACGCATCGCCTCGCTCGTCGTGGCCGACCTGAACAGCGACGGCAAGGCCGACCTCGCCTACTTCGGCGAGCCCAAGGAGCTGGTGGTGCAGTACCGCGAGGGCACCAACACCTGGAGCGTGCCCAAGCGCTGGACGCTCGACGACGGCCTGCTGGACATGAACGCCCTGACCGAAGGCGACTTGAACGGCGACGGCCGCCCCGACCTGCTCCTGGTGGGGGAGACCGCCCTGTACCTGTTCGCGCAGCAGGCGGATCACACGCTGGCCGAGCCAGAGAAGATCCCGTACAGCGGCACGGTGAAGGCCGCGCAGGTGCTGGACATCAACGGCGACGGCCGGCAGGACCTGCTGCTGGTAAACTGGGACCAGGCCAACCCGTTTCGCTTCCGCCTCCAGGACGCGGCCGGCCAGCTCGGGCCGGAGGTGCATTTCACCCTGCCGGCCATCCGGTCGTACTGGGCGGACGACCTCGACGGCGACGGCAAGACCGAGGTGGTGACGATCGCCCAAAAATCCGGCCGCGCGCAGATTTCGAATTTCGTGCCCAAGCCGGCCGAGCCGCTGGCCGGCGCGTTCAAGCAGGGCCAGTTCCAGCTTCAACCGCTCACCCGCACCACCAAAAGCCGCCGCGGCATGGCGTGGGCGGACATCAACCACGACGGCGCGGTGGACCTGCTGGTGGCCGATCCCGACGGCGGGCAGTTGACGCTGTTCCTGCAGGAACCCGGCGGCACGCTTGGCGCCCCGCGCACCTTCCCGGCCTTCACGGGCGTTTCTGAAATCGCCGTGACCGACTGGGACGGCGACGGCAAGGCGGAGGTCTTCCTGCTCAGCATGGACGAGCGCCTGGTGGGCGTGACGCGGTTTGAAAACGGCCGCCTGCCGTTTCCCACGCCGATCAACCTCGAAGGCCGGCCGCTGGCGATGGCCGCCGGCGCGGTGCGCGCCGATGAAAAACCCCTGCTCGCCGTGCTGGTGGACCTCGATGGCAAGCGCGAGCTGGTCCTGCGCGATGCCGCGGGCGAGACCCGCCGCCAGAAGCTCGCCGAAACCTTCAAGGCCAACCCCAGCGCCCTCGCCTTGCACGACATGGACCAGGACGGCCTGACCGACCTGGTCGTGCTCGTGCCTTACGAGAAGATCAAGGTGCTCCGCCAGTTGGCGGACCGCGGCTTCGAGGAGCAGGACGTGGCCCCGCCGGGCGGCAGCGCCGAGCAGCCCTGGCTGAGCGTGGCGGACGTGGACGGCGACGCGAAGCCGGAACTGCTGCTGGCCCAGAAGAATTTCCTGCGCGCCGTCACCCTCATGGTCGAGCCGCCGCCGGCCGGCTCCACCAACAAGCCCACCTGGACCTTCCGCGTGAAGGAGCAGATCAACGGCGTGTCCAGCAACTCGCGCATCGTGGCCGCCGCCGCCGTGCCCAACGGCGCCAACGCCGTGGCCAGTCTCTTCCTCCTGGACGCCGACCGCAAGGTGCTCACGCTCTGCGAGCGCGACACCGACGGCGTCTGGCAGATCGTGCGCAACCTCCCGCTGCCGGTGACCGACTTCACCGCGCTCCAGCCGCTCGCGCTGGGCGGCCCCACGCCGAACGCCGTGGCCTTTCTCGGCCTGGGCGGCGTGGCCTGGCTGCCGCTCTTCGGCGAAGTCTGGGAGTTCAAGGAACTCGACGACTACGAGACGCCCATCCGCGACGGCTACCTGCACGACGTGATCTCCGGCGACCTGAACAACGACGGCCGCCTCGAACTGGTCTTCCTCGAAACGGGCAAGAACCACCTGGACCTCGTCACCTTCGAGCCGCCGCACCAGCTTGTGCCGGCGAACCGCTGGCAGGTGTTCGAGGAGCGCACCTTCCGGGGCCGCATGGGCGGCCCCATGCCCGAACCGCGCGAGGCGCTCATCGCCGACTTCACCGGCGACGGCAAGAACGACCTGGTCGTCCTGGTCCACGACCGCGTCCTGCTCTACCCGCAGGAATAGAGCGTTTTCAATAAACTGTGGCCGCTTGCGACCGCGCTTCCGGAGCGCGGCGTTCACGCTGCTTCCACGCCCGTCTGCCCGAGCACGTTGAAGCGGGCTGAAGCCCGCGCGCCCCACGCGGCCACAACTTTAATAAACCGCGCTAGCCACCAAATCGCCTGGAGGGCGGAGTTACACGACGCCCGCGCCGGCCATCCGCGGCAACTCATCGTGGCACGGGCGCCCCCGCCCGTGCTTGTGTTACGGGCGACCCGCCCGCAAACGCTGGTTATGACAATCTCGCCGTCGCAGTTCCGGCCTTGGCGAGAAGCGCTTGCCGCAAGTAGGTCGCCCCTGGCTCAGGCGGCCTGGTCTTTTCAGTCCGGCGTCTCGGCGAGGTACCGGCTGCCTGATATTTCCCGGCCTCTGAGCCGGAATAAATTGGAAGGGGGAGCGCACCCGCCTCGGGTGCCGGGGCGGGCGCCTCACCCGCCCCTTCCAGCGCAGCGGGTTTGACGCACCGCCCGGTGCCGTTCGAACGCGGAGAGCCGACCGGCGAGGGCGCCGGTCGGGACACGCGCGGGCGCGTGTGCTCCCCAGCCTCAATGGAATCGTCCCGGCTGAGCCAGAGGCTGGCTACCTGGGCAGGCGCGCCGCCCGCTACGCCAGGCCCACCGCCGCGCGGCCGGCCAGGGTCATCATGGCCGGATTCCACGGCGGGTCCCAGACGACCTCGACGTCGGCCTCGCGCACGCCGTCCAGGCCCAGCAACACGGTGCGCACGCCGGCCACGAGGCTTTCGTGCATCGGGCAGCCGGCGGTGGTCAGGGTCATCGTCACGCGCACGCGGTCGCCGAGGATTTCGGCGCTGTACACCAGGCCGAGGTCCACGATGTTACAGCCGAGTTCGGGGTCCACCACCTGGCGGAGCGCGTCGAGGACTGTCGGTTCGTCGAGGGTGTTCATGAGTTGCGGGAGGAAGTTGCCGCCGCGGGCGCCGGTCCGCCCAATGGTTCGAGCCGGGGCCGCCAGAAGTGCCGGAACATGAGGCCCAGGTTCACGGTGAACACCGCGAGGCCGCCCAGCAAGACCAGCACGCCGCCGCGCGTCACCGTTTCGTGGCCCAGCGCCGCGCCCGCCG
Source organism: uncultured Verrucomicrobiota bacterium (assembly GCA_964568145.1). Taxonomy (GTDB): domain Bacteria; phylum Verrucomicrobiota; class Verrucomicrobiia; order Limisphaerales; family J093; genus DSVZ01. Next base: position 3,336 of record CAZMOZ010000067.1, on the reverse strand, counting down.
CGGCGGCGAGCAGCCCGGCGAGCACCAGGCCAAAGCCCGCGCCCTGCAGCCGCTCGGAGTACAGGTCCGCCAGCGACGGCACCCGGCTGCGGCCCACGTGGCGGGCGTAGCGGTGATACCAGATCTGGAACGGCACGATCTTGTACAGGAAGCCCAGCACGGTGAGCGTGACCACGCCGGCCAGCCCGAGCCAGCCATAGACGGTCTCGAGCTGCGTGGTCAGGAGGGTGGCCGGCAGGCCGGGCCAGCAGAGAATCAATCCCAGCGGCGTCACCAGCCCCAGCAACCCCAGCGCGGTCAGAAAATGCCGCAGGCCCCAGTCCAGCACCCGCCGTTTGCGGGCGCGGAGGATGGCGAGGATTTCGACCGCGTACACGGCCAGGCCGGCGACGATTACCAGCGCGGCCGCGAGCTTCCAGGCGCTGCGGAGCGCGATGGTCACAAACAGCCCCGCCAGCCCGAGGTTGATCAGGCCGATGGCTGCGCCGGCGCGCCGTTCATTTTGGAGATCGCTGAGCGTGAACATGGGCACCAGCTTGTAGCTCACCGCCACGATCATCATGACGAAGAAGCCGACGCCGCCGAGGTGCGCGTGCGCGTGCATCACGGCCAGCGCGTCAAAGCGGTTCACCCAACCGGCCGTGGCCTGCAGGGCCTGGAGCACCGGCCGGAGCGGGTTGGCCGGGGCCAGGGTGTTGACCGAGTCGTACGTGCACTTGGCGGTGGCCACGATCAGCCCGGCGAGGACCGTCAGGGCCAGCCAGACCAGCGCGGAGGTGATGCCGGTGGCGACGACGTTCCAGCGCGGCACGGTGCGCAGCGTGCGGCCGAGGTTGTACAGGAACAACGCCACGCCGGCCGCCAGCACCGAGCCGAAGTGCCCCACCTGCTTCAAATCCCAGCGCCAGAACATCCAGACCATGCCGGCCGCGCCCACGACGTGGAGCACGAACTGCCAGCGCGCCAGCCGCTCGCTGTGCAAGCGGGTTTCCAACGCGACCGGCACGAGCTGGTACATCGCCCCCATGACCACCGAGCTGAGAAAGCCCAGCACGATCAGGTGCGTGGCTGCCACGGTGTACTGGTTGTAGTGGTAACCCGCGAGGATGTCCGGCCGCGCGGCCAGCAGGATCACGCCGGCCCAGAGCGCCGCGATGCCGGTGAGCACGAAGCGCAATGGCAGCGTGACCGACGGCGCGTAGGCCGTGGCCGGACCGCTGGTCGCGGCGGGCACGGCCCGCGCGGCCGGCGCGTCAGGCGCGGCGAATGTGGGTGACAAAGCTGCCATCGGTTTGTTCTTCGGTTTCTGCGGTAAACCCGCGCTCCGCCAGCAACGGGTACAGGTGCATCGGCCGGCGGTCCGTGCGCGCGCGCAGCGTGGCGCCGGCCGCGAGCGCCGCCAGGGCCTCGAGGATGCGCAGCATGGGCTGCGGCGGCTCGAGTCCGCGCGCGTCCACGTCCACCAGTTCCGTGTTCATGACGGTGGGAAGCTAGCCGCCGCGCCGGGCGCGCGCTTTGATGAAGGTCAACGGCGCGTGGAGGCGGGCCGCGCCGGGGGCTTGCGCCGCGGCCCGGGCCGCCGGATGTTCACGGTGGTCCGGCACCGCCATGCACATCCACATCATCACCACCGGGGGCACGATTGACAAAGTGTACTTCGACGCGAAGAGCGAATACCAAGTGGGTTCGCCGCAGGTCACCGAAATCCTGCGCGAGGCGAACGTGACCTTCGACTTCACGCTCGAGTTGGTCCTCCGCAAAGACAGCCTCGACCTGACCGCCACGGACCGCGCGCTCATCCGCGAGCGCGTGGCCGCCGCGCCCGCGCCGCGCGTCCTTGTCACCCACGGCACGGACACGATGGTGGAAACCGCCCGCGCGCTGCGGGACGTGCCGGGCAAGACGATCGTGCTGACCGGCTCGATGCAGCCGGCGCGCTTCCGCAACACCGACGCCGCGTTCAACGTGGGCGTGGCGGTGGGCGCGGTGCAGTGCCTGCCGCCCGGGGTGTACCTGGCCATGAACGGCCGCGTGTTTGATCCGCGCCGCGTGCGCAAAAATCCCGAGCGATTCGCCTTTGAAGAACTGCCGGAACCCGCCGCTTGAAAACGCAAATTTTTTGCCCGGTCCGCAATCCAGCGTGACCCGGCCTTTGAACCGACCAAACCACAGCACGCACCATGAACATGAACATCCGATCCCTGAAAACCCTGCTGGCCGGCGCTTTCGCCGGCGCCGGGCTGCTCGCCCCGCCAACCGCCCGCGCCCATTGCGACACGCTGGACGTGACGCCGGTCTTGATGTGGGTGAAGCCCGACGCGAGCCGGAGATCAAGGCCGCCTTCGCCCGGACGCTGGCCGTGCGCGTCAAGGGCCCCGAGGCGCGCGAACTCGCCGACCAGTTCTTCTTCGAGACGCTGGTCCGCGTGCATCGCGCCGGCGAAGGCGCGCCGTTCACCGGCTTGAAGCCCGCCGGCACCGACCCGGGGCCGGCCGTCGCGGCCGCGGACAAGGCGCTGAGGAGCGGCGACGTCGAGCCGGTGGTGCGGCTCGTCACGAGCGAGGCGGCCCGCGGCATCCGCCAGCGCTTTGCCGCAGCCCGCGAGAAGCAGGCGCACGCCGGACACAACGTTGAGGCCGGGCGCGCGTTCGTCGCGGCCTACGTGGAGTACGTCCATTACGTCGAAGGCCTGCACCAGGCGGCGCAAAGCGCGGCTGCGCACCACGTCGAAGCTCGCGAAGCCGCGCCGGTCGAAGCGCACGCCGGGGCCGCACCCCAACACCGGCATTGAACCCGAAAACCGAAGTCGAGCAGGCGGGACGCCTGCGCCACGGCCAACTTCGGTTTTCGGGTTGAAGCGGCTCCAAGTTTCCCGGGCGAAACAATGAACATCCGCGTCAAACGCGTTTACGAACCGCCGGCGGCGGACGACGGCCGGCGGTTCCTGGTGGACCGGCTCTGGCCGCGCGGCGCGCGGAAAGAAGCACTGCGGCTGGACGGCTGGTTGAAGGACGTCGCGCCCGGCGACAAGCTGCGCCGCTGGTTCGGTCACGACGCGGCCCGGTGGCCCGAGTTCCGCGACCGCTACTTCGCCGAACTGGACGCCCGGCCCGTGGCGGTCCGGCCGCTGTTGGACGCCGCGAAGCGCGGTCCGGTCACGCTGGTGTTTGGCGCCCGCGACCCCGCCCATAACAACGCCGTGGCGCTGCGGGATTATCTGCTGCAACGGCTCACCGGCCCGGCGTGAGGCCCGGGCTGTTTACGGCTCGCGGCGGACCGGCTTCACGCGCAGGTTCCGGTAGGCCACCGGACCGTGGTCGCCCTGAAGCATGAGCG
>CAZMOZ010000066.1:9318-11118 GCA_964568145.1 uncultured Verrucomicrobiota bacterium | reverse complement strand
CCGATGAACCGGCAGCCGGTGGGCATTTTCTTCTGGTCCTTGAAGACCAGCTTCAAGCCGTTGGCGTACGTGTAGGTCGCGTCCCACTCGTTCACGGTGTCGGTGAAGCCTTCGTTGCGCCAGGTCACCCGGCTTTCGATTTCAAAGGGTTCGGTGCCCAACTCCGGGCAGCCCCACAGGGCGATGTCGAGATGATGAACACCCCAATTCACCGTCCAACCGCGGCTGTAATCGGAGATCATGAACCAGTCAGAGCTGTGGCGCGCCGGATGGTAGGGGTGCTGCCGGGCCGGTCCCTGCCACATGATCCAGTCGAAGCCCGGGGGCACGGCCGGTGCGGGCTGCGGATTGCGCGGGCCTTTGTAGCCCGCCGTGAACTTGGTCCCGTCGGTGGCCACCTCGACGGTGTGGATCTTTCCGAGGTAGCCATTGCGGGCCAGTTCGCAGGCAAAGCGGAAGTTGCGGTCAGACCTTTGCCAAGTGCCGGCCTGGAAAACACGCTTGTGCTTGCGGACCGCATCCCGGATTGCCTGGCCGTCCTGCAGCGAGATGCCCATCGGTTTCTCGCAATACAAGTCCTTGCCCGCTTTGGCGGCTGCCGTGGCCATGAGCGAATGCCAGTGGTCGGGCGTGGCAATCATGACCGCGTCAATGTCCGGGCGCGCAATCAGGTCGCGCCAGTCGGCGATCATCGCGCAGCCGTGATCGCCATAGGTGGCGTCCACAATCTCCTTCGCACTTTCGCGGCGGGCCTGCAGGACATCGCACACGGCGACCACCCGGCAGCCGGCGTGGCCCGCGAAGCTCTTCATATTGTAAGTGCCCATGCCGCCGACGCCGATGCACCCCAGGGTGATCTTATTGCTTGGAGCGGTCTGGCCGTCCGCACCGAGAACGGAGGACGGCACGAGGTTGGGAACGGCCAGCGATCCCGTGGCCCAGGCCGCCGTGGATAAGAAGCGGCGGCGAGAGAATTGTGAGGAGGGGTTCATTCAATGTGGGTGAGGTCTTGCGGTGGTGGAGTCTGTTCAAGATGTCCGGGCAGGTGCGCGGTCTTGCGGCACGATTCTATTTGCCGAGGGGAAACACCATGTTCCACGTGCGCGTGGCGTCCTTCAGGTCAAGGCCCGGGCCTTCCGCCGTGGCGCAGAAGAGGTGTGTCGGGACGCCATTCTCGATGAGGAGTTGCGGGCGTTCGAGGAACCCCTGCCGCGTGGTCCGGCCATCGCTCCAGCGCACCTCGCGCCGGTAGGCCAGCGTGGCGCGGCCGAAGTCCCAGTCCAGACCGTCCGCACTCGTGACGTGCACTCCGGCGAATTTCTCACCGCAAATCTCGCCCGTCATGTCCTTCATCAGCGCCTGCACCCGCCCGTCCTCATACCAGAGGAACGGATCTTCGACGTGCGCGGGTTGGCCGCGAAAGAGCCAGGGCGTGGGCTGACGTTTCCACGGGCCGGTGTAATGCGGCGCGTGCGCGACTCCGACCTGGAGTGGGCCGAGGTTTTCTTTGCGTGATTTGTAGGCGAGCAGGAACGAGCCGTCCGGCAGCGGACAAAGCGACGGATTGGTGGTGGCGATGGAATCCCACTCGCCAGGGCGCGGCTCGATTAGCGGCGTGTCGAGCCGTTTCCAGGGGCCGCGCACACTCTTGCTCGTGGCCAGACCGATGCGCTTGCGCGCCCAGGTGGCGAGGTAGCGCGGCGAGCGCCACACCTCGGGCGACTGCGGCGTCGGCGTGGGGCCGTCGTAGTTGCTGCCCATGTAGAGCAGGAGGAACGTGTCGCCCACTTTGCGAATGTG
>CAZMOZ010000066.1:0-9218 GCA_964568145.1 uncultured Verrucomicrobiota bacterium | reverse complement strand
CGTAGTTGCTGCCCATGTAGAGCAGGAGGAACGTGTCGCCCACTTTGCGAATGTGGGGATTGTGTGTGCTCCGTGCGTCGAAGAAATCGCCACCGCGCGGCGGGAGCGCGACCTCGGCGAAACGATACGGCCCAACGGGCTGGTCCGCCTCGGCGCGCACGATCTCCGACATGAACAGCCAGTGCGGATGGAAGACGACGGTCTTCGGCACGCGGGAAGCAAAGAGGTGGTAGCGCCCGTCCTCACCGCGAATCGGCGCGCCGCACCACACCCAATGATCGGGCAGCTCGAAGCCACCGCCGACCACCGCCGGTTGAAGGCGTGACAAAAAGGTCCGGGCCGCCGCCGGAGTGCCGCGCGGAGCAGCCGGACTGGCGGCCCGGGCGCGGGATGTCAGGATCAACGGAGCGGCGGCGGTGGCGGCGCCAAGCTGCGTGAGGAAGGCGCGCCGGTTCATGGTGACGGTCATGGTGTGAATACGCGGATTCTGAGATTCTTGAACTGCACCTTCATCGGCGGGCCGGTGTGGACCTGGAGGGCGAGCAAGCCGGAGAGGGCGCGGCGCGGGTCGTGGTCGCGCACTTCGCTCATCAAGACATCGTTGATGCGGAGCACAATCAGGTTGCTCCTCACAATGACGTGGTAGTCGTTCCAATCATTGTCGCGCACGGCTTTCAGCAGCTCCTTGGGATCGCCCACGGAGCCGGCGTCTTTACGTTCGCCTTTCTCGGTGTAGAGGACTTTTCGGCCGCGTTCGGCCAGTTTCTCACGGCCCAGGTATTCCATCACCACGCCGGTCCAAACATGGTCAGCCGACATGTCCGCCTGCACGCCCACGAGCGCCTCGGCCTTGCTGCCGGGGGCGCGTTCCCTGGCGTGGAAATAGATGCCGGAGTTGCCGCCTTCGAGCTTGTAGGAAAGCTTGAGGTCGAACTCCGCCGGTTCGCCGTTGGTCCAAATGAGGAAGCTGTTTTCCTTGATGCCCTCCTGCGGGGTGATGCCAGTGATGCAGCCATCCTGCACGGACCAATAGTTCGTATCCCCGCGCCAACCGGTGAGGTCCCTGCCGTTGAAGATGGAGACGAAGCCCTTCTCCAGATCGGTTTTGGGCTGCGGCACCGGCGTGGTGTCGGCGGGCAAATCGCCAAGCGCAAACTGCACGCCGTCCTGCAGGAACCGCAGAAGCGTGGGGTCACGGAAGGCGTTCCGGTTGTGCCCAAACGCGGTGTAGAAGCTGCGCCCGTTGCCGCAGGATTGAATCCACGCCAGCGGATAATCCTTGTCCGGGCGCTGGCCTTTGTCCGGCGTCTCGCTCAGGTCGAGGCTGACCAGTACGCGCACTTTGTTGCGCGAATAGGGCGGGTCGAACTGGAACAGCTCATCGAGCCAGGGCAGCGGCAGCGTGGTCTTGCCGCTCCAGGCAGCATTCAGCGGATGCGCCGCATCTTCGATGCGGATGCTGGCGGGCTCCGCCTCCCACGGGTGATTGCGGAAGCGCCCGCCGATGAGTTGGCGGAACTCCGCCTCGGTCGGGTTGGCCGGGTCCTTTTCCCAGACACTGGCGCTATGGATGCCGACCAGGCCCTTGCCGCCGCGCACAAAATCAACCAGGGCGCGCATCCGGGCTTCCTCGACTTCCGGCGGGCCGAAGACGTTGAGCATGGTGTTGTTCATCACCACGGCATCGAACTCGCGCAGCCGCTCGGGCGTGATGACGGCGGCATCCACACTCGAAGTCGTGGTGAACGCGCCGGTCTTTTCCCCCATGAATTGCAGCGCCCGCGTGGCCCAGGCAATGGCTTCGTCGTGGTAGAGGCCGCGCGTGAAGTTGTAGATCAGCAACCGGCGCGGTCGGGCGGGCTTAACCGTGGCCCGGTTCGGGAGGTTTTGCCTCAAGTGCGCCACCTCCGCCTCGGTCAGTTGCGGCAGTGGCCGTTGCGCGAGGACGCCAGAGGCGGCTGCCGCCAGCCCGGTGCAAATCAAAATCGAGCAAATACCGGATTTCATGATCTCAAAGTCGGGTGTTGAACCGTGTGGGAAAGTGGCGCCCGATCGTTCACCGGGACAGCCCGGGCCTGGGACGCCTTCTCGCGCTGCAAGAACTCCACCAGATGGGCCGAATGCGACGCCAGCAACGATGCCGCAAGGTCAGCGTCGCCATTCTCCAGCGCATCCACAATGGGAAGATGTTCGCGCGCGATGGCCACCGGGTCGGCGCTCTGCAGGTAGTCCATCGTGAACCGCGTGCGGACCTGGAAGCACAGGGAGTCCCAGGTCTTGAGCAGGATGCTGTTGCCGGCGGCTTCGACAATGGTGCGATGAAACTGCTGGTTATGTTCCTGAAAGGCCGCGAAGTCCCTGCGCCGCGCCGACTCGACGATGGCCCGGGCCACCCGACGCAGGTCCCGGCATCGGCCTTTCAGGCGAGGCGCGGCCGCGCGGGCAGCGAGCGCTTCCAGGGCGGCGCGCACCTCAAATGCCTCGATGGTTTCGTGCAGACGGATTTGCCGGACGGAGGCGCCCTTGTTGTTCTGCGCTTCGAGCACGCCCATGGCCACCAACTCGCGGATGGCCTCGCGCACCGGGGTTGCACTGATGGAGAATTCGTTCACCAGCGTGGCCTCGACCACGCGCTGGCCAGGGGACAACTCGCCCCGTGCAATCCGTTCGAGCAGCGTGTCGCGGATGAATTCGCGGAGCGACTGGACGGGGGGAACAGGCATGGACTCAGGCGGGAGTGGGGCCGGTGGAAGCGCGGTCGCTCGGCCCATCTGGAACGAAAAAGGTGCGGTCACCAAACATCATGGATGATGTATAATCGGTTGCAGCCGGGTGGGTCAAGTTCCGTATCGCAGGAGCCCCAGTGAACGGGCGGTTAGCCGGCGGCGGGGCGCTTGGTGGTGGCGCGCCAAAACTGGCGGACGCAGGCCCTGATTCTGTTCACATTACTGACCGAAGCGGCGGCTGATCCGCCTGCCTGGCGGTGGCCAGCCGGACAAAGCGCCGTCTCAAGGCCGGTGGCTTGGAGACAAGTGATCTCCAAGACCGGGCCTGAGGTGTATGGACGCCATTCCCAAAGGCCGCTAGCCTCCGGCCATGCGTTTCCTTTGCTGGCTGGCCGGCTTGGGCCTGGTTTGGAGTGTCTCGGGTGAAACCCGCTACGACGTGACGCGTTTCGGCGCGCAGGGGGATGGAGTGACGCTGGCGGCGGCGGGGGTCACCCGGCGGGGCTTCTACTTCCGGCTCTATCCTGGGGCGATTCGGGCCGCGCAACTGATCCACTTCCCGGGCCATCTGCAACGACAGGTCCGTGGCAAGATCCGGCGGGTGTGGGATCGGCTGGGCGTGCATCGCAGCCGGGCCGTGCGGGCATGGTTCCGGCGCCAAGCCGACCGGTGGGTCGTGGAGGAACTGCCCGCCTATGCCCCCGAGCTCAATCCGGTGGAATACCTCTGGGGCTGGTGGAAGCCCCACACCGTGGCCAACGGTTGTGCCCGCACGGAGGAGGAACTGCACTGGCTGGTCCGGCAGGGACTGCGGCAGGCCCAGCGTCGAAAAGCCACGCTCGTGGCTGCCTTCTGGAAACAGGCCGACTTGAGCTTCTGACATCACTATATTATGCAAGTATCAGTAGCCCGAAACCACGGGCGTGACACGCAGGAATGGCGCAGGTCCGTCAGGGCGTGACGACCACCCGCACCCGCGCGACATTGTCGATCCGCGTCCAAGGCTGGCCCGCCTCCTCCTCGCGCTGGGCCGAACCGCGCAGGCCCACGAACCAGGTGCCCGGCACGGTGAAGCGATGACGCATGGTGAATTGTGCCGACTTCGCGCCGGGCTTCAGCCGCGAGGAGGCCGCGAAACTGCCCGAACCGTCGAAGTCCCAGTCCGCACCAACCAGCACGCCCGCGCCGGGAGGTGCGGCGATGCGGCCGCGGAAAGTGACGCTCTGCCCGGCCTTGACCTCCACCCTTTGGCTGCGGTTGACACTCAGGCTGACGACCGGCTGCACCCCTGCCCGCTCGGCGGCGGTGGGGGCGACGATCACCTGTCCCTGTTCGATTCGATAGCTGGTGCTGGCGGGCGGAACCTTGCCGTGCTCCACCCAGTCGGCGAGGTCGCGCAGCGCCCGGTTGAGCACGGGGACATAGCTCACCACCCGGCTTGCCGCCTCGTTGGTCGGCTCGTCGCCATGCAGCGCGTGTTCGGTGAACCACAGGCGGAAGCGGTTGTCGGTCTCGGCGCCAAGGTTCTTCGCCACCCGCTGGCGATACCAGTCGGCCTGCCACGGCATGGCCTCGCGGTCCCACAGCGAGGCAACGACGATCATCCTGCCCTCGAACCGCCCGGTCATTCGCGAGCCGGAGGTCGATTCGACGAACAGCGGCCCCAGCAGCATCGGGCGCTGCGGATATTTCGGCGTGCCGTCGGCCTTGCGGAACTGGTCCCAGACCGGGAAATCCGGCCCGGGCACCTGGTGGCGGTGATAGGTTTCCATCGCCAGAAAGTTGGAATTGTCCACCGTCACCGCATCGCCCGCGGCAAGGCTGGCGGCAAGCTTCTGGTCAGCCACGCCCAGCATGACGACATCGCCCTTGAGCGTGGAGAGCATCAGCTTGCGCCCCGCCCCCGCGCCCGATCCGACCACCAGTTCGCCGCCGAGGAAATAGACCTGCGGCGGCATGTCGGCGAGGCGAAAGCCGACGATCCGGTTCGCCTCGCCCGGCGGCCCCTTGTAGGCCGTGTCCACCCCGCCGCGCGCGGCAGGCGCGAAGGGATCGGTCGAAAGGCCAAGCCGCGCCGCCTGCTCGGCGGTGATCGGCTCGGCAATGCGGCTGGAAAAGCGGATGCGGTCCTGCTCGAACAACTCGGGCCGGTCATGGCCGAGATAGCCAGGCTTGCTCCAGAAATCGGCGAAATAGGTGGGGTCAGCCGCCGCCACCCCGCCATAGAGCGCGGCAAACCCATGCAGTCCCATCGTGCGCCAGCCGAACCAGGACTGCATCGGAAAGCCCATCATCTCGATCTCGCGCAGCACCGAGGCCTCGTGTTCGCTCAGGCCCGCATAGGGATCGCCGCTGCCGCCCGGCTCCATGGCGTCAACGATGGCGGGCAGCCTGTCGCGCAGCACGCGCAGCGCCTGCATCCGCACGGTGAACATGTTGGGGATCGCCATGGTCGAGCCGATGACATAGGGCACCACCCCGTCCCACACCCCGCGCGTGTTCTCGATCCCGCCGATGGTGCGAAAGCCTCCGCCGCTGCCGCCATAGGCATAGCCGTAGGGGCGTTTTGCCCCATACATCTCCATCGCCACCTTGCGCGAATAGGCCGCCGCCGCGGCATTGGCGCGATAGGCGGTGATCGTGGGATCGGCCAGCGCCAGCGAGCCTTGCGTCAGGTCGATCTGCCCGCCGCCGTTGGTCTCGACGAAATAGGCCCCGCCGGCGAAAGCCGCTTCGATCTTGTTGAACGGGCCGGAAGGCACCCTCTGGGCGAGGTTCTCGTTGTCGGGCACCGGGGTGATGTGCTGGAAGAAGCGTCCGCGATAGAGTTTCGGCGGCGGCAGGTAGAAGGAAAACCGTGTGTTCGTCCCCTCGAACCCGCCGTGGACATAGCGATGGCGCACGGGGTGCTCGCGCCATTCGTCGATGTCGACATAGGGCCGGGCGAACAGGGGGTCATGGTCAGGCGAATAGAGCGGCGCTTGCGCCTCTCCCATCGGAGCAGAGGCAGGTTGCGCGACCAGCGCGGTTCCGGAAAGCAGCGCCAGTGCTAGCGCCAGACCCGACCTCCTCATCGCCATTCTGCCCATCGACATCTTCAGTCCACTGATAGAAAAACTGATTGGAAATTGCTTTTGGGACGGTGCGCGGTTCAGGGAGAATTGCTTTTGCGTCGGGTTCATAGCCGCCGTTTATCTGCCGGCGCGCGCGGGTGTCAAGAGCGCTTACGGGCTTTTTCGCTGGTTCGACGAAAGACGCGTCCGTGGCAGCGGCCGGGCAGGCGGCCGCCGGGGGATTCAGCAAATAAACGGGCCGGCGGCGGTCGGGGCGCGGGGCCAAGTGGGTTGCGAACCTTCATCATCAGCGGGGAAGGCTCCGGCGCAAGCGCGCCGCCATCACGCTTACGTTCGAGGAGCGGAAGAACCTGCACAACCCCGGGCGTCAGCCGGCGAACCGCGTCGCGCAGATCGTCGCGTTATGGCCGGCGAAGCCGAAGGAGTTGTTGAGCACGGCCTCGACGCGCCGCTCGCGCGCCGCGTTCGGCACGTAGTCCAGGTCGCACTCGGGATCGGGCGTCTCCAGGTTGATGGTGGGCGGGAGGACGCCAGTCTGAAGCGCCTTGGCGCAGAGGGCCATCTCGACCGCGCCGGCGGCGCCGAGCATGTGGTCGGTGGCGCCCTTGGTGGAGCTCACCGCCAGCCGGCGGGCGTGCTCCCCGAACACCGCCTTGATGGCCTGGGTCTCGCAGATGTCGCCCTAGGGCGTGGAGGTGCCGTAGGCGTTGATGTAGCCGATGTCCTCCGGCGCGAGGCCGGCGTTGCGGGGCGCCAGACGTCCTTGGCGAGCATCTCGCGAGTCACCACCTGATTGGGCTGCCGCGCCAGATACGCCAGCAGATCGAACTCGCGGGGCGTCAGTTCCAACGCCTGGCCCGCGCGCCAGACCCGGCGGGTTTCCAAGTCCACGACCAGATCACCCAGCGTCCGGCGCAAAGGTTCGGTCGTGGCCCGGCGGAGCAGCGAGCGAATCCGTGCCAGCAGTTCGGGAAACGCGAACGGTTTGACCAAATAATCGTCCGCGCCGCTCTCCAGACCCTGCACCCGGTCCTCCACCGCATCGCGCGCCGTGAGCAGCAACACCGGCGTCCTCGTGCCGCGCGCCCGGAGCGTCTTGAGAATTTCCACCCCGTCCCGACCGGGCAGCATCCAATCCAGCACCACCAAATCGAACGACTCCGTGTTCAGCAGAAAAAACCCCTCCTCGCCCGTGCGTGCCGTGCTGACAGCAAAGCCCTCCCGCGTCAGGCCGGAAGCCAGGGCGCGGACGGTCTTTTCATCGTCTTCAACAATCAACAGGCGCGAAGGCATTGGCCCTGAGAGTCTGGCTGAAACACCCGTGCCACGCGAGACGAACCCGCCCGAAGTATTCTTAAGCCCGGCCCGCGAACGCTCCGTCGTGCGCCTGTGCAAATCATCAGGCTGCGCTCCGGAGGGACCGCACGGCAAACCCGCGGTTGACCTTGCATTCCCGCCGACCTTAGCGTCCCCGCATGAATCGAATCTGTGCGCTTCTGACGGTTGTTGTCTTGTGGGGTGCAGGGGCCGTCAGTCTGGCGACGGCCGCTGACACGTCGAACGTGCCTCCCGGCTCGGCGCCGGTGAGTGTGGCGGTGCGTCTGGACCAACCCCTTCATCGCATGGCGGGTGGTCTGGGCGCTTCGTGGCATGCGATCCGGCGCGAGGTGCCGTTTGACCCGGACGGCATGACACCCGGCCGACGTGGCGCGCCCCAGGGTAGCGCCTTCGGCGGCAATCCGCCGCTGGAAAACACCGCCGCCTGGCAGGACCTCGAACGCCATTTCCGGTGGCTGGGGTTGGACTGGTGCCGGGTCGAGCTGGCCCAACGCATGTATCAGCCCGGGCGCGAGCGGTTCGACTGGGACAACGCCGAGATGCGCACGCTCTATCGCATCCTCGATGTGTGCGAGTCCAACCGCGTGGACGTGTTTCTTACCCAGATGTGGGGCGACGTGGAGTGGAACGCGCACGAAGGAGTTCATCCCCTGCAGAGCGCGCCGAAGTCCATGGCGGACTTTGCGCGCGGCCTGGGCGAATTGTGCGAGCATCTGCTGCGACGTCGCGGCTACACCTGCATCCGCTGGCTCTGCATCAACAACGAACCGGGCATTGCCGACGGCTGGTGGCTGGGGCCGGAGCGCCGGATCGAATCCATCACCCCGGCCCTGCAAGCGGTGCGAGCGGAACTGAACCGGCGCGGCTTGGCCCTGCCGCTGTCCGCCCCGGACTTCTACACCGTGGGCTACATCGGCAAGGCGCCCTTCGATTTCGACGCATCGGTAGGCGCTTTCGATGCCCATACCTACGTCGAGTCGCCGGAGGATTACGCCCGGTTCACGCGTCAATGGGTCGAATACGCTCGTGCGCGGGGCAAGCCGTTCTTCATATCCGAGATGGGCGACTTTGCGCTGGGCTGGCAGGGGAGCAGCCCCGGTCCGCGCCTCTACGGCACGCAACTGTCCGTCGCCCGCAAGGTGCTCACCGGGTTGAACCTCGGCGTGGACGGTTTCAACCGCTGGAGCTTCGTCAACCGGGGCAACCTGGACGGCCAGTTCCAACTTGTGCGCACCTGGGACATGGACCGGCACGAATACCTGCCGCGAGTCGAGCCAGAGCCGGTGCCTTACTACGCTTACGGCCTGTTGACCCGCTTCCAAGCCAGGCACTCCGAGGTCTTGGAAGTCACGGTGCCGGAAGGCGCCGGCGTTATGGCTGCGGCGTTGCGCAGCCCGGCCGGTCAACTGACGGTGTATCTGTTGAATCTGGAAACCGGCGACCGGGCGGTGAGCCTGCGCCTGCACGGCGTTGCCCCGAACCGCGAGTGGTTTCGATACCAGGTGGACGAAAAGGCCCTCGCCGAACCCGGCCTTCGGCTTGCGCCCAAGTCACTGATGGTCGGGACCATCGAAGAGGCGCAGACCGCACAACTCACCCTGCCGGCCCGCAGCCTCACGGCGTTGAGCACCTATCGGCTGGCACTCGACGCGCCAGGGATCTTTGCCGAAGAACGCGCCGGCGTCCCCCGCCGCTGACCCGGCTATAGCTTGCATCATCAAGCTGGGCGGTCTTAAACCCAGCTCCAAGGGTGCTTGGAAAGCCGATCCGGCGACGCGACGACGGCGGAGTCTGCAGTGTTTCGCTTTCACATTCTTGCGTTGGTTGGCATCCTCCCGCCCGTGAAAGTCCCGGACTCTCAAATGCGCCAACGAAGACAGCTTGTGCTTCTGCCCGCCGCAGCGGCCAGCCCGAACCCATCTTGCAGCTCTTAAACTCATGATGCTCCTCGTTTCAGCCTCGCAGCCCACCCCATGAAAACCGGACTCGCCCTGCGGCCCGTTCCGCTCCGACTCCCCGTAACCTCGTTCGCAGCGGCCTTCGTCGCTCTGCTCCTGCTGGCTGGCGGCGCGGCAGCCCC
>CAZMOZ010000065.1:0-11743 GCA_964568145.1 uncultured Verrucomicrobiota bacterium | reverse complement strand
CGGCAGCCAGGATGGCTGCCGCTACCCGCCGGCCGTAGCAGCAGGCATCCTTGCCGGCTGTGGAGCCGGGCTTCCAGCCCGGCGGACCTTGGCTGGCTTGGCAAAACGGGTTGGGTACGCCGGGATTACCTCCGGGCGGCCGGAGGCCGCCCTCTACGGCAGCCAGGATGGCTGCCGCTACCCGCCGGCCGTAGCAGCAGGCATCCTTGCCGGCTGTGGAGCCGGGCTTCCAGCCCGGCGGACCTTGGCTGGCTTGGCAAGACAGGTTGTGGGTATGCCGGGATCACACCCGGGCGGCCGGAGGCCGCCCTCCACGGGGAGGCCGCTACGGGGAGGGCGGCTGTCGCGGGAGCCGCCCGCTCCACATGCCGCCGAGGGTGTGATGCCATTCCAAGCCAGGGATGGGCGGCGCGACGCCGGGGTCGCCCCGCACGAACAGGCGGTCCTGCGGCCGGAGTTTCTCCACCCACGGCCGGTAGCTGGCGCCGGCGCCGAAGTTCCACAGAATCCGGTACAGCGTCTGGAAGTCGTCGGGCGGCATGAGCGTCATCTCGAAGCCCAGGATGTAGCGCCAGTCCGCGCGCGGGTTTTTGAAGAAGGTTTCGTAGAAGAACGCCGGGTCGGCCGCGTAGAAAATCCCGCCCGACCCGGGCAGCCAGCCGGCCAGCGCGGGGTCGTCCTGGTCGAGGTATTGGCGGGTGAGGCCGCGGGTCCAGCGGCTGTCGAGGTCGCTGGTGGCGACGCAGAAGAGCGCGCCGGCCAGGCAGGCCGTGACGGCGAGCCGGCGGGGGGCGGCCGCGGCCAGCACGGCGCGCAGGTACAGGTCGAGGTGGGCGGCCACAAGCACCAGCAGCGCCGGCAGGCCCCAGTCCTCCCAGACGCGGCGGTTCAGGAAGCCGAGCGTCCAGCCCAGGCCGGCCAGCCAGAAGGCGGGTTGGCGGGTGAGCGGGCGGGCCTCGAGCCGGGCGATCTGGCGGAGCACGAGCAGGCCGCCCAGCGCCAAGAACAATACCAGCCCGCCCGAGGCCGGCTGCAACTCGGACACGAGCGTGCGCGCGGTGGGGTGAAGCCGCGTGGCGCGCAGCGCGGTGCGCACCGCTTCGACGAGGTAATCCACCGGCTGGCCGGTGCCGACCGCGCCGAGGACCGTGCCGGCCGCCCAGGCGGCGGCCAGGGCGAGACCCAGGCGGTGTTCCCGCGCCAAGAAACACGCCAACACCGGCAGCAGCCACAGGTACCAGACGCCGTGCGTGAACACGGCGACAGCGATCAACGCCGCGAGCGCGACGACTTTTCCGCGCGCGGGCCAGGCGTTGCCGGCGGTTTGCGCCAGGAACAGCAGGCAGATCAACACCCCCAGACTGAGCAGCAGCGGGCGGCCGATCATCCAGCGGCCGGTCAGGGGCGGCCAGGCCACGTAGAACAGCAACAACGTTCCCAGCCAGGCCTCCGGCCGTTTCAGCCACGGCAGCGCGGAGCAGGCCGCCACGAGGAACAGTCCCAGCACGGACAGGTCCACCAGCCGTTCCGCGTCCCAGCCCGTGGCCTGGTGCGCCCGGCGGAGCAGGGCCTCCCAGCCGAAGTTGTGGTCCACGGTGTAATGCGGGCCGAGCACGAGGATGTCCGCCCATGACTTGCCGCTGACGGCCTTGGCGGCGTGGCGCAGGGCGTCGTCGGCCGGGAGGTAGCCGTAGGTGATGATGCGGGCCGGGATGGCCAGCAGCGCCAGGAGCGTGAGCAGCAGGACCAGCCGCGGGACGGGCGCGCCGGGGCTTTCGGCGTCGGGCGCGGCCGGGGTGGCGGGTGGTTTCATGCGCGGAACGCGGTTCTTTTGGCATGAACCGCCGGCGAGGCGAAGAGAAAAGAAATCCGAAAACCGAAGGCTGAAGGCCGAAATTGCAAATCGGAAATCTCAAATCCCAAATCCGCTCCCAGACGCCAAACCCCAAAGACCAGGAACCAGTGATCAGGAACCAAGAACCAAGTTCAAAGCTCAAAGCTCAAAGTCCGAGGGTCGAAGGTCGAAGGTTGGACGCCGGTATCCGGCATCTGGCATCCGGCATCCGGCATCCGCCCACCCCGCCCCAGCCCAGTAGCCAGTAGCCAGTAGCCAGTAACCAGTAACCAGTAACCAGTAACCAGTGACCAGTGACCAGTGACCAGTAACCCCGCACCCCGCACTTCGCACTTCGCACTTCGCACCTCGCACCCCGCCTCCCGCTCCGGCAATCACCTTGCCACGCACGGGCGCTCCGGCATAGTGACGCGCGTCGGGTCGCGGGTTGCCCGCGGCGCGACGACGGCGGGAAGGGTGGCTGAGTGGTTGAAGGCACCTGACTCGAAATCAGGCGTAGGCGCAAGCCTACCGTGGGTTCGAATCCCACCCCTTCCGCCAGTTGGCTGACGGGGGTTCCTGCCGCGAAGCGGTGCGGAAGTGCCCGCCATGCGTGCTTTCCCGATGAGACAAGTCCGCCCGACTTTTTCCGGCGCCGGGTTGCTGGCCATCCGCGTGGGCTGGCTGGCGGCGTTGGCGGCGCTGGCAGAGCCGGCGACTCCAGCCATCCCGCCCACACCGCCCAATGTGGTGGTGATCCTCGCCGACGACCTTGGTTTCTCGGACCTCGGTTGCCAGGGCGGCGAGATTCCCACGCCGCACCTGGACGGCCTGGCCGCCGGGGGCCTGCGGTTCACGCAGTTTTACAACACCGCCCGCTGCTGGCCCACGCGCGCGAGCCTGCTCACCGGTTATTACGCCCAGCAGGTGCGCCGGGACACCGTGCCCGGCGTGGTCCGCGGCGGCGCCGGACGGCGGCCGGCCTGGGCGCGGCTGCTGCCCGAACTGCTCCGGCCGCTGGGCTACCGCTCATACCACGCCGGCAAATGGCATGTGGACGGCCCCGCCCTCGCGGGCGGCTTTGACCGCTCCTACCGGGTCGAGGACCACGATCGTTATTTCGGGCCGCGGAACCATCTCGAAGACGACGCGCCGTTGCCGGCGGTGAAGCCGGACGCCGGCTACTACTCAACCACGGCCATCGCCGACCACGCCATCCGGCAGCTTCGCGAGCACGCGGCCGGTCACGCCGGCCGGCCGTTCTTCCTGTACCTGTGTTTTCTGGCGCCGCATTTCCCGTTGCAGGCGCCCGCCGGGGACATTGCCCGGTACCGCGAGCGTTACCACGCGGGCTGGGAGGTCATCCGCCGCGAACGCCACCAGCGGCAACTTGAACTCGGCCTGCTGAATTGCGGCCTGTCACCGCTCGAACGCGACCTGGGCCCGCCGTACCACTTCCCGGAGGCGCTGGCCCGGCTCGGCGCGGGCGAGGTCAACCGCCCGCTGCCCTGGGAGGAACTCACCGTCGCGCAGCGCGAATTTCAGGCGGCGAAGATGGCGGTCCACGCCGCGATGGTGGACCGGATGGACCGCGAGATCGGCCGGGTGCTGGCGCAACTGCGGGCGATGGACGCCTTCGAGGACACCGTGATCTTTTTCCTCAGCGACAACGGCGCCAGCGCGGAGATCATGGTGCGCGGCGACGGTCACGATCCGGCCGCCCCGGCCGGCAGCGCCGGCACCTTTCTCTGCCTGGGGCCGGGCTGGTCCTCGGCCGCCAACACGCCGCTGCGCCGGCACAAGACGTGGGTTCATGAAGGCGGCATCGCGACGCCGCTCATCATGCATTGGCCCCGCGGCATCGCCGCCCGCGGCGAATTCCGTCGCACCCCGGGGCACGTGATTGACCTGGCGCCGACGATCCTCGAACTCGCCGGGGGGCGCTGGCCCGCCGCCTGGGAAGGCCAGCCCGTGCCGCCCCCGCCGGGTCGCAGCCTCGCGCCGGTGTTCGCCGCGGACGGTGCGGTCGCGCGCGAGCCGCTGTGGTGGCTGCACGAAGGCCACCGCGCCATTCGCGACGGCGACTGGAAGCTGGTGGCCGCCGCCGATGCGCCCTGGGAGTTGTACAACCTGCGCGTTGACCGGAGCGAAATGACCAACCTGGTCGGCCGCTTCCCCGACCAGGCCGCCCGCCTCGCGCTGGCCTGGACAAACCAGTGGCTGGCCATCCAGGCGCTGGCGCGGCCGGACGCGGCGCCGCAACGTTGATGGCCACAGCCTGAGCGAACAAGCGGCGGGAGCGGTTAAACCCGCAAACCGAAGCTGGCCGTGGCGCCGTGCGTCCCACCGGCCCAAGTTCGGTTTACGGGTTAAATGGGTGAATGGTTGAAAGGTTGAATGAGTTGGCTGGCGCGGCGAAGCCGGGCGGGGGTTGGGCGCATTTCACCGTTTTGCACCTGTTGGGAGAAGCCAGGCACTGGCCGCACCGGCCACCACCTTGGAAGGGCTGGGTTTGTCCTGTGGTGCAGGCCTCTGGCCTGCCCAGTCAGGCGGGCGGCAGGATCCGGGCAGGCTGGAAGCCTGCATCACATCGGCCAGCCCGGATCGCCCGTCAATGATGAGATGCGCCCTCAGATTGCGCCGCGCGCTTCCGGCTTGGCGGACCCGCCGCCTGTTGCCAACCTCCGGCCGTGAGCAAGGTCATCTACCCCCGCAGCCCGCGCGAAACGATGTGCGGCTGGGTGCATCTGCCCCGCTTCGTGGACAAAATCCGCCTGCACCTGGCCGGCCGGCTGCACCCGGATTACCAGGCCAACTTCACCCGGGGCTTCGACGGCCGCTGGCTCGCCGCCGCGGGCGTGGACGCCGTCCAGTTCATCGCGCTGGTCAAGGACACGATCACCGACGGCGAGGTGGCCGACTGGGTGCGCGCGAACGTGCGCAAGACGGAGACCGAGAAGCAGTCTTTCGCCGCCGCCGTGCTCCACCACCCGCCGCCCGAGGACCCGGCGGGCCAGGAACGACTGCGCTTGCGCAAGCAACAGGCCGGGCTGGGCCACCGCGACGACGTGCGCACGTTCGTGGATCTGATTGACGCCGACGAAGGCCGGATGTGAGCGGTGCGACTCGTTTTGTGTGCCCGCGCGAAGGGTAGAGCGAATTAACTCAAGCTGTGGCCGCGTGGGGAGCGCGGGCTTCAGCCCGCTGCACCGTGCGCGGGCAGACGGGCGGGGAAGCGGCGTGAACCCCGCGCGCCGGAAGCGCTGTCGCAAGCGGCCGCAGTTTTGTTGAAACCGCTCCAGCCCGTCACAGACGCGAAAGGGGCATCCCGTCATGTGCCAATCCGGCCTTAACGGGGTGAGGCGAGACTCCGTCAAGCCCAGCTATTTTGGTCCTTGGTTCTTGGTTCGTTGTGGCCTTCGACCTTCGACCTTCGACCTTCCAGGTGGGGCGAGACTCCGTTGAGCCCATCCTTTGGGGGCTGCGGTCGGCAGAGCGCGATCCACCCTCCCCCCTCGGGAGAGGGAACCGCCGGCGCGGCTTTCGGGGCAACCTCCGCCTGTCCAGTCACATCCGCGTCACCCGAGGATTTCCGGCTCACAGGTCCGCCGCCAGCACGCGCATCACCTCGTCCAGCGTGGTTTCGCCCTTGAGCACGCGGCGCAGGCCGTTCTGCCAGAGCGTGGGCATGCCCTGCTGGATGGCCACCTGCTGCAAGGCGCGCGTGGGCAGCTTTTGCAGGATGGCGTCGCGCAGCACCTCGTCCACCACCAGCATCTCGGTGAGCGCCGTGCGGCCGCCGTAGCCGGTGTCCAGGCACTCGGCGCAGCCGGCGCCACGGCGCAGGTTTGCGCCCTCGAGCGCCTCGGGCGGCACGGCCTTCAGCAGCGCCGCGTCGGGCGTGTACGGCTGCGCGCAAAACGGGCAGTTGGTGCGGATCAGCCGCAGCCCCAGCACGCCGCTGATCGCCGACGACAGCAGGAACGGCTCGATCTCCATGTTGATCAGCCGGGCAAACACCCCCGCCGTGCTGCCCGAGTGAATGGTGCTGATGACCAGGTGCCCGGTCAGCCCCGCCTGCACCGCGATGGCCGCCGTCTCCGCGTCGCGGATTTCGCCGATCATGATCACCTGCGGGTCCTGGCGCATGAGCGAGCGCAGCGCGCGCGGATAGGTGAACTCCTTGGCCGGATGGATCTGCGCCTGGCTCACCATCGGCAGGTGGAACTCCACCGGGTCCTCCACCGTGCTGATCGAGATGGTCGGCCCGTGCCGGTTCACCAGGTGCGTGAGCGCCGCGTAGATGGCCGTGGTCTTGCCCGAGCCGGTCGGGCCGGTGAGCAGGAGCAGGCCGTTGGGCCGCGAGAGCAGCCGCACAAACGTGTGCAACGTGTCCTCCTCGAAGCCCAGGCTGGCAAGGTCGAAGCTCCGGTTCCGCGGATCAAAGATGCGGATCACGATCTTCTCGCCGCGCACGGTGGGGAAGAACGAGACGCGCAGCTCCACCCCGCCGAACTCGGGGCTGGCCGGCACGTGGCCTTCCTGCGGCAGGTCCGTCTGGTACGAGATCAGGCTGGCCATCACCTTGACGCGCCCGGCCAGCTTGTCCATGAGGTCCAGCGGCAGGTGCGCCAGCTCCTGGAGCACGCCCGCCAGCCGCACGCGCACCACGATGGTGCTCTCCCAGGGCTCGATGTGGATGTCGCTGGCGTTGGCGCGCACCGCGTCAATGAGCAGGCAGTTGACCAGTGTGGCGACTTCCAGCGGGCGGTCGCCGGACACGGACTGGAGGTAACGCGTGGTTTCGTTCATGCGTGATCCCCGGCGGACGGGCTGGGCGGAGCTTACCGGCCGGCAGCCCGGCGCGGCCAGAGGATTTGGTTCGTGGTTCGTGGTTCGTGGTTCGTGGCTCTCGGTCTGACCACTGACCACTTCGGCCTTCACCTCGCGTCCGAACCGTCGGCCTTCCGACACCCAAAACACGCCTATTTCACGGTCAAACAGTTTCATTCCAAAGACTTGCGCCTTGGACCGCCAACCTGAACCGCTTTGTCGGCATAGCTTACACTTTTTCACCCTTTCACAATACACTGATTGCCAGCGCCTTGAATGCCTAAACCGGCTGTTTCAGGCGCAAGCAAGGCCCGCCCTGCCGGAACGGCTTACACCCGGCGCCCAAACCGGCCTGGACGGGCCGGTGACCACGAAAAATAATTCAAACCACAAGCGGCTGGTTTGGAAGGCGGTACCGCCAGCCCTGGCCGGCTGGCAGGAACCGGACGCGACTTGGCAAACGGCCTGCATAGAATGCGACGACAGAAGAGTCAGACAACGCAAAAACACGGCGGCAACGCCGAACAAACTAGAAAACGAAAGGACCAAACATGAAAAAACTGCTATTAGCGTGTGCGGCAATTGTGGCGGGGAGCTTGGCATATAATGCTCAGGCACTCCTGATCACCGCAGGCACTACTCCGGCGCTTTTAACGGGCAATGACACAAGTCAAGCGGCGATCGAGGGGATTATCCAAGCGAATTACGGGCCGCTTGCCCTGCTGTACGTGCAGAATACGCCCGGTTCGGAAGAAGGCACCTTTGCCAGTTCCTACACCACCACTTTGGGTGATCCACTTCTCACTGACGAGGATTTCACCATCTCATACGTGGGCGGATCTTCGATCAACTCCAATCCTGTGTACTTGCTGGTCAAGGATGGCAACGCGATACCTGCGTGGTACTTGTATAACATCAGTGGATGGAATGGGACGGAAGTCATCCAAGGCCAGAATTTCTGGCCTACCAAGGGAGGCATTTCGCACGTAAGCATTTATGGGAACCACACTGCGGTCCCTGATGGTGGGATGTCGGCTGCGCTGCTCGGTCTTGGCATGTTGGGCCTGGGTTTCCTGGCCCGGCGCAAAGTCTGAGCAAGCCTGAACCGCGTTGACTCTTCGGAAGGGCCGGGCCACCGGCCCTTCTGCTTTTTTCCGCTGTAGCGCCGGGCTTCCAGCCTCCCGTAGCAGCAGGCATCCTTGCCTGCTGTGGAGCCGGGCTTCCAGCCCGGCGGACCTTGGCTGGCCGGGCAAAACGGGTTGAGTATGCCGGGATTACCTCCGGGCGGCCGGAGGCCGCCCTCTACGGCGGCCAGGATGGCTGCCGCTACAAAAGCGTCTGCCACCGCTACGGTTGTTTCCGCGCACTGCTCCACGGCCAGTCTTCCGGCCGTGCGCACAGACGCGCTTTTACTGGATTGTCTTCGACGTACCGCACCAAACGCACCCGCTCGGCATCGTCCCGAATCCAATGGTCGAACGATTCGGCCTGCCAGAATGGCCGGCCAACCCGGCCCAGCAGCGCGTTGGCTCGATGGCCGGTGTAGGACTTCCAACTGTGCAAGATGGCACTGAGCGTATGCCCCGGATAAGGCCAGACCACAGCATGGACGTGATTGGGCATGACCACCCAGGCCGGCAGGTCGTATCGCTGGCCGGCAAAACAAGCCAGTGCGTCGGCCAGGAGGCGCGCCACGTCAGGCCGGCTGAGCCAACAGGCCCCGGCGCCCGCATCAAGCAGCGATTCGATCTTGTCACAGTACCAAGCCAGCAGTTGTTGTTCTTCGTGCCAGGTCAGCGGTCGTCTGGCGGCGCGGGACTGTTCCAGGATGACCTCGCGCTCGTGTTTCAACCGGGCGACTTCGTGGGCCGGCAGCGAATCGGCCAGTCGGAAGGTGGTGAAATAGATCGCGCCTTCGCGCTTGAGGTGGGGCAGATGACCGCGAAAGTGGAATCCCGAAACGAGCCGGCGCGGGTGGGCTTGACCGGGGGATGTCGGACGCTGGGGATGCATGGCTCGTTGAGGCTGCAAAGCGGAAAGCGGGCAGGCAAGGCGAATGAGCGCCACGCCGTAGCAGCAGGCATCCCTGCCCGCTGTAGCGGCAGGCCTCCAGCCTGCCGTGGAGCCGGGCTTCCAGCCCGGCGGAACCAAGCCGGCCACGCCTTCCGCGCCGGGCATTCCGCGGATCCGGGCGGCCGGAGGCCGCCCTTTACGGCAGCCAGGATGGCTGCCTCCACCCACCTCCCGTAGCAGCAGGCATCCCAGCCTGCCGTGGAGCCGGGCTTCCAGCCCGGCGGAACCAAGCCGGCCACGCCTTCCGCGCCGGGCATTCCGCGGATCCGGGCGGCCGGAGGCCGCCCTTTACGGCAGCCAGGATGGCTGCCTCCACCCACCTCCCGTAACAGCAGGCATCCCAGCCTGCCGTGGAGCCGGGCTTCCAGCCCGGCGGAACAGGTGGTGGATCGCCCTTCGCCGGGGATGACAAACACCTCCGGCCCCGCGCGGACCCGGCTGCTTCCATCTTGAACCCCGCCCTTCCTTCACTCATGCTTCGCCAGCGGCCAGACCACTCGACCACCGATCACGGGTTTATGATCTCCTTCAGGCTAGCCACCTTCAGCGGCGCGTTCCTGCTTTTCCAAGTCCAGCCGCTCGCGGGCAAATACGTCCTGCCGTGGTTTGGTGGCGGCCCGGGCGTGTGGACGGCCTGCATGCTTTTCTTCCAGGTTTTGCTGCTGGCCGGCTATGCTTACGCGCATCTGCTCTCGCGCCTCGTCCGACCCGGCACACAGGCGGTGGTGCATGTCGCGCTGGTCCTGGCCGCGCTGTTTACAATGCCCATTACGCCAGGAGAGCACTGGAAACCCGCTACGCCAGACCATCCCGTGTCGCGCATTCTGTTGCTGCTTACGGTATCGCTCGGCCTGCCGTATTTCGTGCTGTCGGCCACGAGTCCGCTGATGCAGGCATGGTTCAGTCGCGTCCGTCCGGGCGTGTCGCCGTACCGGCTTTACGCCCTGTCCAACGCCGGTTCGCTGCTGGCCTTGCTCAGTTATCCGGTGGTGTTCGAGCCAATGCTCTCCCGCCAAGCGCAGGCCAACTGGTGGGGATGGGGGCTGGGTGGGTTCGCAGTCTGCGTAGCTGCGTGCGCCTGGCAACTCTACGGAGCGCGACCGGCCGGCGACGGGGCAATCACGTCTGAAGTGGCAGCCGGGCAGAATCCACCCGCGCCGACCTTCGGCGCCAAGGCGCTTTGGTTCGCCCTGCCCGCCTGCGCTTCGGTGCTCCTGCTGGCCATCACGAACACGATATGCCTGGACGTGGCGGTGGTGCCGTTTCTGTGGGTGTTGCCGCTGAGCCTGTATTTGTTGAGTTTCATGCTCTGCTTCGACAATCCGCGGTGGTACTCCCGCAGGCTGTACACCTACGCGCTGATGCCGGCCATCGGGTTGGTCTGCCTGGTGTCGTACGCCGTCCACCGCGTGCCGGTGATGCATCAGGTGGTGGTCTATTCGGGCGCGCTCTTTGTGTGTTGCATGCTTTGCCACGGCGAACTTTACCGCCTGAAGCCGGCGCCGGCTTTTCTGACCACCTTTTACCTGTTGATCGCTGCCGGCGGGGCGGTGGGCGGCATATTCGTAGCCTTGATTGCCCCCCTGATCTTCCACACTTACGCCGAGTTGCATTGGGGGCTCTGGCTGTTGAGCGGCCTCCTGATTGCGGTTCACGCCCGTGCAGGCACTTCTCTGACGGTCGGCTCACGTCGCGTGCCAGGGTGGACCTGCGCAACTGTGGGATCGGCCTTGGCGGGCTTGCTGGTAGTCGTGGTGGCGCGACAGGGTTATACCGATACCATTCACGCCACCCGCAGTTTTTACGGGGCGCTGTCCGTTCGTGAACGGTTTTCCCCTGAGGGATTCTACTGGACGCGCGGGCTGTTCCACGGCAGCACGATGCACGGCCTTCAGATGTTGCCGCCCAAGGATCCGTTGATCCCGGTCGGGTATTACCGCCAGGGAAGCGGGGTCGAACTGGCCCTTTCCCGATTTCCACGGCAAAGCCAGCGGCGGATCGGGGTGGTGGGATTGGGAGTCGGGACGCTCTCCATCTATGGAAAGAAATCCGACGTGGTCCGTTTTTACGAGATCAATCCGGAAATTCAGCGGCTGGCGGAAAGCATGTTCACTTTCCTGGCTGGTTCACAGGCCCAAGTCGAGATCGTGCTGGGGGACGCCCGGATTTCGTTGGAAAACGAACCGCCCCAGGAGTTCGACGTGCTCGTGCTCGACGCGTTCACCAGCGACGCCATTCCCGTCCACCTGCTGACGCGCGAGGCGTTTGGGGTTTATGCCCGTCACCTCAAAGCGGACGGCGTGTTGTTGTTCAACATCACGAACCGGCATCTGGACATCGAACCTGTGGTGAAGACCTTGGCGAGTGAACTTCAGATGCAAACACTGACCTTGTCCACGGTGGACCCGATGCGGCCCGGGGTGGTCACGGACTTGGTCTGGATGGCCGTCAGCCGCAACCAGGAGTTGATGAATGATCCCGTCCTGAAGCAGGCGGCCCGGGAGCGGCGAGGCCCCGCCCGCAAGGTGGTCTGGACCGATGATCA
This sequence comes from uncultured Verrucomicrobiota bacterium, assembly GCA_964568145.1. Taxonomy (GTDB): domain Bacteria; phylum Verrucomicrobiota; class Verrucomicrobiia; order Limisphaerales; family J093; genus DSVZ01. Next base: position 458 of record CAZMOZ010000065.1, on the reverse strand, counting down.
CAGCAGTCTGTTGGAGGTGTTGGCGTGGCGCTTTTGAACTGCGGCAAACCGTACGCCTGGGATTTTGTGAATGGCGAGCGTGGGTGAAGCGGGCTAAGAGATTCACGGGTCGGGCTTGGGTTTCCTGGCCCGACGCAAAGCCTGAGCAAATCTGACCTGCGTTGACTCTTCGGAAGGGCCGGGCAACCGGCCCTTCTGCTTTTTTCTGCGGTAGCGGCAGGCTTCCAGCCCGGCGGAACTCGGCTGGCCGGGCAAGACGGGTTAGGTACGCCGGGATCACATCCGGGCGCCAGGATGGCTGCCGCTACCTGCCAGCCGTAGCAGCAGGCATCCCTGCCTGCTGTAAAGCCGGGCTTCCAGCCCGGCGGAACTCGGCTGGCTTGGCAAGACGGGTTGGGTACGACGGGATTACCTCCGGGCGGCCGGAGGCCGCCCTCTACGGCAGCCAGGATGGCTGC
>CAZMOZ010000064.1:0-12120 GCA_964568145.1 uncultured Verrucomicrobiota bacterium | reverse complement strand
CGGCGGGCGTCAGGCCGGATTCCAGCAACGTGCGCGTGCCGCCGCAGACCATGCGTTTGAGAGCCGGGACGATCTCCGCCTCCGTCAGTCCAAAACCCGCGGCGACTTCGCGCAAAGCCTGCAGTTGAAACCACAGGTAAGTCGGCCCCATCGCGGTCAGGATGGCGTAGGCTTCCAGTGTGTGTTCTGTCACTTCGGGGCATTCGCCCAGCGGCGCGAGCAGGCTCTGGAGGTCCGACCGATCCGACTCCGCCAGGCTCGGCGCAAAGCTGACCGGGTTGTAGCCCTGCCCGATGAGCGACGGCGCATTGGGAATCACGCGCGCCAGGCGGGCAAAGCCGCCGATCAGTTCGGTCAGCCTGGCAATGGTGAACTTGGGCGCGAGGGACACGACCACCGCAGCCGGTTTGAGCGCCCCCTTGATGCCGGCGCAAGCCTCGGCCATCACCGGTGGATGCACAGCCAGAAACACGATGTCTTGCGCCGCCGCGGCCGGACTTTGCGCGGCCGTTTCGACCGAGGGAAACCGTGCTTTCAGTCTTGCCAGCGTTTCCGCGCTGCAATCGCTGACGACCACCTTGCCGGGCAATTGTCCGGCCCGCCGCCAGCCTTCGAGAAAGATGCGTGTGATCCGCCCGCCGCCAATGAATCCAATAGTGCTTGTTGTCATAACTGTGCTTTTTGGCTGTTCAGTGCGTGCATCCTCGAGCGTTCAACCGTGTGCCGAACGCAGTGCTTGTAGCGCAGGTTTCCAACCTGCGGTATCGCGGATTTCCAATCCGCCGACGCGCCGATCCTGCAATGCCGTTCGCTGTGCCGCCGCCCTGCCGAATGGAATTCGGCGATACAGCAGACTGGAAGTCTGCGCTACGCTCGTAGCCGTCCAGATCACGCCGCAGCTTGTTGGAGGATGGCCTTGATTTCGGGAATACTCGGCACCTTGCCAGTCACCTTGATGTTGCCGTTCACGGCCAGTGCCGGCGTCATCATCACGCCGAGGGCCATGATCTGTTTGAGGTCGGTCACCTTGGTGATCTCCGCCTGCACGCCGAGTTCTTTGACGGCCTGTTCGGTGAATTGCGCCAGGGTCCTGCACTTGGTGCAGCCCGGGCCAATGACGAGGAGTTGCATAATTCAATGCCTTTGGTTTGAGGTCAAAACAACGCGCCGTAAATCAAGCCGCTCACCGTGGCCATCACGACCACCAGCGCCACATAGACGGCGACCTTCTTCGTGCCCATGATGCTCCGCAGCACCAACATGCTGGGCAGCGAAAGCGCCGGGCCGGCCAACAGCAGCGCCAGCGCCGGGCCTTTGCCCATGCCGGAGCCGAGGAGTCCCTGCAGAATGGGCACCTCGGTGAGCGTGGCGAAATACATGAACGCGCCCACAATCGAGGAAAAGAGATTGGCGAGAAAAGAGTTGCCGCCGACCGACCGGCTCACCCACTCCGACGGAATCAAGCCTTCGTGTCCCGGCCGCCCCAGCAGGATGCCGGAGATGAACACGCCGCCGATGAGCAGCGGGAAGATCTGCTTCGCCAGCGTCCAGGTCGCATCCAGCCACTCCCGCCCTTCGCCCGGATTCCTGGCGCAGAGCACCGCCAGTCCCGCGCATCCGACGATGAACGGAATCAGTGGCTCATGCGGAAAGGCGAAACTCAGAATTGCCACGGGCAACGCCGCCACCGCCAGTTCCCTCCACTTGAAGCCAAACCACAGCCCCAACGAGACCGCCAAGCCAGCGGCGAACGCCCCAGCCACCGGCCATTTCCACGCGAAGATTCCAGCCCAGATCCCGGTCGTCTCGCTGGGTTTGCTCCAATTGGCAAACACCAGCAGACCGACCATCGAGGCGAAGAAAAGCACGTTCTGCCAGAGCGGGCGCTTGACCTCGACCTCGGGCATCACCGCCGCGGCTTCGGCCTTGGCTTGTTCCTCGCGCCGGAACACGAAGTGCATGGCCAAGCCCACCACGACGCTGAACACCACCGCGCCAATCGCCCGGGCTGCCCCCAGTTCGATGCCCAGAATTCGCGCGGTCATTACGATGGCCAGCACATTGATCGCCGGGCCGGAGTAAAGGAACGCTGTGGCCGGACCGAGTCCCGCGCCGCGCATCCAAATCCCGCCGAACAGGGGCAGCACGGTGCAGGAGCAGACGGCCAGGATGGTGCCAGACACCGAGGCCACGCCGTAGGCCACCGCCTTGTTGGCATTCGGCCCCAAATAGCGCATCACGGACGCCTGATTCACGAAGGTGCTGATCCCGCCCGCGATGAAAAACGCCGGAATGAGGCAAAGCATGACGTGCTCCTGCGCATACCACTTGGTCAGTTCCAGCCCTTCCTTGAGCGCGTTGTCGAAGCGTGGCACGCCCACCGGCAGGAAGAAGAGGAACACAAACACGGCGGCGAACCCGCTGAGAATCTTCAGTTCCCGGCTCCAGTTCGCATTCGCGACATCCACTTCACACGAGCCATTCATGGTTCAACCGTTCTACGCCGCTTCGCTATTTAGCTCAGTCCACACATTCACGACAAAAACCATCCGTCACCCGCTCCCGACTACTTCTGGGATTTTTCCCTCACCGACTGCACGCACTGGAAGAAGTTCATCACGCACGGCGTGACCAGCCGGTAGAACACCTGCGCCCCGCGCTTCTCGTCGTCCACAATCCCGGCGTGCTTGAGTTGGGCGAGGTGCCGCGAGACGGTCGGCATCTCGGAGCCGACCAGTTCGGCCAGTTCGCAGACGCACCGTTCGCCGCGCGAAAGTTCGTCCACCATCAGCAGGCGCGCGGGGTGGGCCAGGGCCTTGAAGATCTGGGCCTGCTGCTTGAATCGAGCGCTGACCGGACGGTTTGACATGACGCGGCCAACACTTGGCAAATTGGCCAAGTCTGTCAACCCGCGAGGTTCCGGCCCGGCTTTTCCGTCTCGGAGGGGCGAACGCCGCGAGCCCCTGGCAGCCACGTCCGCTTGCGGGAATCGCGGGGATCCGCAGGCGTGAATCGCACCAGCCGCATTTCTTTTGACTGCCGTGCGCGCCAAGCCACCTTCTCTGCCGGACCTGACTCGCGGCCGGCCGGCGGGTCCGCAACCACTGCGCGGCTGTGCCCAACGACTGTCGTTTGAAATTGAGCCGATGAATCCTTTCGAGTCCCAGCTCGCGCGGCACGGCCGCGTGCTGCGCCGGGGCCGGCTGCAGACGCTGCAGGTGAATGTGGGCCGCCAGTGCAACCAGGCCTGCCGCCATTGCCACGTGGACGCCGGGCCGTGGCGCACCGAGACGATGTCCGCGGCGGTCGCCGCCCGCGTCGCAGACTGGATTCGCGCGCACCGGCCGCCGGTGGTGGACCTCACGGGCGGCGCGCCGGAGCTGAGCGCGCATTTCCGCTTTCTGGTCGAGACCGCGCGCGGCGTGGGCTGCCACGTGATTGACCGGAACAACCTCACCCTCATCGAGACGCCGGCGTTTGTCTGGCTGCCGGAGTATCTGGCGGCGCACGCGGTCGAGGTCGTGGCCTCGCTGCCGTGCTACCTCGAGGAGAACGTCAACGCCCAGCGCGGCGACGGCGTGTTCGCGAAAAGCCTGGCCGCGCTGCGCAAACTGAACGCGGTGGGCTACGGCACCCGGCTGCCGCTGAATCTGGTTTACAATCCGCTCGGCGCGAAGCTGCCGCCGCCGCAAGCCGAACTGGAGGCGGACTACAAGACCGAGCTGCGCCGCCGTTACGGCATTGAGTTCACCCGCCTGTTCACGCTCACCAACCAGCCGCTCGCGCGCTTTGCCGGGGAACTCCGCCGCACGAGCCAGTGGGACGCGTACCTGGAGCTGCTGGCCAACAGCTTCAACCCGGACACGGTCGAGAGCCTGATGTGCCGCACCACCCTCAGTGTGGGCTGGCGGGGCGAGGTCTTTGACTGCGACTTCAACCAGATGCTCGGCCTGCGGATGCGCAACGGCCGGCCGCTGTTTCTGTGGGACGTGGCGCCGGAGTCGCTGGCCGGCGGGGCCATCCAGACGGCCGTTCACTGTCTGGCCTGCACGGCCGGCGGCGGCAGCAGTTGCACCGGCGCGCTGCGCGACTGAAGCGGGGAATAGCTCGAAGGAACACCGCGAGAGCAGTCTGCGGCCCGCAGTTGTCTCCGGGACGGGTTAAGAGGGTTAAAATGGAGTGAAGCGTTAAGCGCGCCGCGCGGGGCGAACCATTTAACCATTCACACATTTAACCAATCACCCGTGCCTCGAAATGGATGACTCGTTCAACGGGCTGCCAGCCCGCGCGACAGCCCGGCGTCTCCCCAGCCGCTGGAAGTGGCTGCTGGCCGGCGTCGGCCTCGCCGCGCTGTGTGTGGGCGTGCGCTATTTCAACGCGCAGGATCGGCTGCGCGCGGCGCTGGACTGGGCGGCCGGCCAGGGCGCATGGACGCCGGTGATTTTCATCGCGCTGTACGTGCTGGCGGCGGTGCTGCTGGTGCCCGCCTCGTTGCTCACCTTGGGCGCCGGGGCGGTGTTTGGTCTGGCGCGCGGCACGCTGCTGGTGTCGCTGGCCTCCACGCTCGCGGCGACGGTGGCCTTTCTTCTCGGACGGCACCTCGCCCGCGAGGCGGTCGCCGGGCGGATCGCGGGCCACGAGCGGTTCGCCGCCCTGGACCGGGCCGTGGCGGCGGAAGGCTGGAAGATCGTATTGCTCACGCGCCTGTCGCCGGTCTTTCCCTACACAGTGCTGAACTACGCCTTCGGCCTCACGCCGGTGAAGCTGGGGCATTACGTGCTCGCGTCGTGGCTGGGCATGCTGCCCGGCACGGTGATGTACGTGTACCTGGGCACGCTGGCGGGCGCCGCCACCACCGGCCCGCGCTCGCGGACGACCGGCGAATGGGCGCTTTATGGCGTGGGACTCGCGGCCACGGTGGCGGTCACAGTGCTCGTCACCCGCCTGGCGCGGAAAGCGCTGGCGCGGCGCGTGGCCACGTCCGGGCAACATTCGGAAACGGCCTGAAGCCGCTCCCCCAAAACCGAAGCCGGCCGCAGCGCAGCGCGTCCCGCCTGCCCAACTTCGGCTTGCAGGTTCACGCCGCCGCTCCCACCGCGCGCTGGTACCACCCGCGCGAGGCGTTGCAGGCCTTGCAGACCGAGAGCATCACCGGCACTTCCACCAGCACCCCCACCACGCAGGCGAGCGCGGCGGGCGAACCGGGGCCAAAGAGCGTGATCGCCACCGCCACCGCCAGCTCGAAGAAGTTGCTCGCGCCGATGAGCGCGCCGGGCGCGGCGACGTTATGCGGCACGCGCCACAGCCGCATCAGGCCGTAGGCGAGGCTGGAGTTGAAATACACCTGCACCAGGATCGGCGCCGCCAGCAGCAGGACGGCGAACCATTGCGAGGTCAGGTTCTCCGCCTGAAACGCGAAGATCAGCACCAGCGTGGCCAGCAGCGCCACGACGGTCACCGGATGGAACGTCGGCAGGAAACTCCGCTCGAACCATTCCCGGCCGCGCTTCTTCAGCAGCAGCGCGCGGGTCAGCCAGCCGGCGGCCAGCGGAATCACGATGAACACCACCACTGAGGTGACGAGCACCCGCGCCGGCACCACCACGTCCGCCACGCCGCACAAAAACATCACGATGGGCGCGAAAGCCGCGAGCATGATGAGGTCGTTCACCGCCACCTGCACCAGCGTGTAGGCCGGATCGCCGTCCGTGAGGTAGCTCCACACGAACACCATCGCCGTGCAGGGCGCCGCCGCCAGGATGATGAGGCCGGCCGTGTAGTTGCGCGCGGTGTCCGGGTCAATCCAGCCGGCGAAGACCTGTTGCAGGAACACCCAGGCGAAGAACGCCATGCTGAACGGCTTGACCAGCCAGTTCACGAACAGCGTCACGGCCAGTCCTTTGGGCCGGCGCGCCACGCCGCCGATCGCGCCGAAATCCACCTTCAGCATCATCGGGTAGATCATCAGCCAGATCAGCATCGCGATGGGCGCGTTGACCTGCGAGCCCCGGCCGAACTCCAGCTTGCTCAGCGCGGCGGTCAGCCCCGGCGCCAGCTTGCCGAGCGCCACGCCGGCGATCATGCACAGGAACACCCAGACCGTGAGGTAGCGCTCGAAGAAGGCCAGTCGCTTGGGCGCGGCGTTCACGGCTTGATTTTGGCAAAGAGCGCCGGCAGGCGCGTCTCGTAAGCGGCGCGGATGGCCGCCTCGTCCTCGGCCAGCGGTTTCAAGGGGATGAGGTCCATGACCTCCGCGGGCGCCAGCCCCGATTCGAGCAGAGTGCGCGTGGCGCCGCAGACCATGCGCTTGAACGCCGGCGTCAACTCCGCGTCCGCGAGGCCGAAACGGGCGGACGACTCGCGCAAGGTCTGGAGTTGAAACCACAAGTAGGTCGGCCCCATGCCGGTCAGGATGGCGTAGGCTTCGAGCTTCGACTCCGCCACTTCCGGGCAATCGCCCAGTGGCGCGAGCAGGTCCGTAAGCGTCTGCCGGCCTGCGGCATCGAGGCCGGAACCGAAGGCGAGCGGGTTGTACCCGGCGCCGATGAGCGCGGGGGCGTTGGGGATCAACCGGGCGATGCGAACGAAGCCGCCCAGCAACTCGGCGAGCCTCGCGAGAGTGAACCGCGGCGCCAGCGAAACCACGATGGCCTCCGGCTTCAGCGCGGCCTGGAGGCCCGGCAGCACGGCGGGAATCACCGGCGGATGCACGGCGAGAAAGACAATGTCCTGCGCCGCCGGCTGGCTGTTGTCGGCGCCGGCCGGGGTGATCCCGGGCACGACGCTTTTCAGCCTGGCCAGCGTGCCAGCGTCAGGATCGCTCACGACCGTCGTCGGAGGGAGCCGGTTGGCGCGCTGGAGGCCGCCGAGCAGGATGCGGGTCACGCGCCCGCCGCCGATGAAGCCGAGTGTCTGGTTCATGCCGATGGAGGTTGGAGTAAGGTTCGCGCTGTCGCGGAAAAGTGTCCGGAAGATCACGCGCCGCCGCCACAGCACCCGCCCGGCTTGCGCGCCGTGATCTCGACACTGGCGATGAAGTCCGCCGGCCGGCTGCCCGGCGGCAGTTGGGCGGCGATCCGGGCGTAAAGCGGGTCCTCGAAGCCCACCAATGCCGCGACGTAATCGGACTTCACCCGCACCTGCACGTCCGCCAGACCCGCGGCGCGGGCGTAGCTCTCGGTGTCCCGGACCAGCGCCGCGCCGGCCACGCAACCCACCAGCGCCTCGACCATTTCCGCCACCGCCGGCGGCAACGGTTGGAGCAACCCGAGGTCGGACACGGCCACGCGGCCACCGGGCTTGAGCACGCGCGCGATTTCGCGCCAGACCTGCGGCTTGTCCGGCGAAAGGTTGATCACGCAGTTCGAGATCACCACGTCCACCGAGCGGTCCGCCACGGGCAGGTGCTCGATTTCGCCGAGGCGGAACTCGACGTTGTCCAGCCCGGTGCGCTCGCGATACGCGGCCACGTTCCGTCGTGCCCTGGCGAGCATCTCGGGCGTCATGTCCACGCCGATGGCGCGGCCGGCCGGGCCCACCTTCCGGCCCGCGATGAACACGTCGAAGCCCCCGCCACTGCCGAGGTCGAGCGCCACCTCGCCCGGCTGGAGCGCGGCCAGAGCGCCCGGGTTGCCGCAGGAGAGGCCCAGGTTGGCGCCCTCCGGCAGGGCCTGCAGTTCCGCGACGCTGTAGCCGAGTTCCCGGGCCAGGTTTTCCGGAGTCGGACCGGGCTGGTCGCCGCCGCAACAGCCGCAGCCTTCGCGGCGCTCGCTGCCCTGCTGGGCGATCCGGGCGTAACCATCGCGCACGGTGGCGCGCACCTGTTCGGGTTCTTGAAGCATGGATGGATTGTTCATGGGAGTTGGGAAAAATGGTTTTCAACCTTGGGTCAACGCCTCGGGCAGCCGCTCCACGAGGCGGCGGATTTCGTCGCGCACGCGGCGGTAAACCGCCAGCTTCGCCTCGCCGTCGGGCAGATGCCGGGTCAGCGTCGGCGGATCCTCGAACCCGGCGTGGACAACCCGCGTCTTCGCCGGGAACACCGGGCAATGCTCGTCCGCGTGGCCGCAGACGGTGACCACATAGTCGAACTCGGCAGCGTCCAGTTCGGCCAGCGTCTTCGAGGTCTGCCGCGAGATGTCCACCCCCGCCTCGGCCATGACGCGGACGGCGTGCGGGTTGAGGCCGTGCTTTTCCAGGCCCGCGGAGCAGGCCTCGAGCTGGTCCGCCTTGAGGTGGCGCGCCCAGCCCTCGGCCATCTGGCTGCGGCACGAATTGCCGGTGCACAGAAACAGGATTCTCAGCTTCGACATTGGCGTTTGCAGAGTTCAGAGGGGTCTGCGCGCAGAATTTTCTGGAGCCGGCGCGTGTCCGCGGCCGCCGCCGGTCCGCGCCCGAGCGACTGGACCACCCAGTCCAGCGCCTCGCGGATGAGCACGGGGGCGTCGCAGCCGGGCAGGGCGAAGTACACCCAGCGGCCGGCCTTGCGGCCCCGCAGCAGCCCGGCCCGCTGCAACAGGGCGAGGTGGCGCGACACCGTGGACGGCGCGAGCCCCAGCAGCTCGGTGAGCTGGCAGGCGCAGACCTCGCCGCGGCGCAGCGCCAGCAGCAGCCGCAGCCGGTTTTCGTCGGCCAGCGCCTTGGTGACCTGGAGAAAGTCCCGCATGGCGATGCGATATTTAGCCAATAATCGAAATGTTGTCAAGCGCCCCTTCCCGGACCGGACCGGCGGCCGCGACCGTTCTTGGGTGCGGCGCGGGTGGAGTTGAACAACGCGGTTGCCACCCGGCCGGGCGGATCGGTTCGCCCCCTCGCGGGGGAGCCCGACGTGCGAGCAGCAGCCCGAGACGAGCTCAGAACGGGATCACCCCCCGGTGTCATTTTCCCGTGAGGCAACGTATTGGCCTCCAAGTTCACCCTTCGGTGTCATTTTGCCTTGAGGCAAGAGGGGCAGGAGGTCCGACGCGCGCAGGCTTGCGGGCGCCTGCCCCGCGCCGCACCCTGCGGGCCACGGGGCATGGACGGCAAACGCGACCAGATCTGGAAGCAGGCGCTGGCGGTCTTCGGCGTCTGCGCGGTGTTTTACTTCGGCGGTTTCTGGGGGTTGCAGCACTGGCGCACCCGGCGCGGGCCCTGGGAAGCAACCTTCCACAGCACCAACGGCGTGCCGGCACTCCAGATCGCCGCGCCGGCGCTGGGCATCACCGGGGTGCAGATCGTCTTCCCCGGCACGAACGCCCCGCCGCCCGGCCAGGCCGTCACGGTGCGGTTCGACGACCCGACGCGACGCGATGCCGTGCCGTTCGGCCGGGTGAAGTTCCTCGACACCACGGTCCTGCCCGGCACGGTGACGCTCGATCTGTTCGGTCATGAGATCGAGCTGCTGCCGCGCACGCTGATCCTCGACGAGCGCGAGCACCCCTGGCGGTCCGGCGAACGGATCGAACTGCCGGCGCGGTGAGGCCCGGCCATCGCCGCCTGGGCCACTGTGCTTCGTAGCGCCGCTCAAGCGACGGACACACTCACGGCGGCATCTCGAGCTTCAGCTTCGCCGCCGCCTGGGCCACGTCTTTGTCGCCGCGACCGGAGAGGTTCACGATGATCAGGCTGTTTTTGGACATCTGCGGCGCGCGGCGGATGCATTCGGCGATGGCGTGGGCGGATTCGAGCGCCGGGATGATGCCTTCCAGCCGCGCCAGCCGTGTGAACGCCTCCAGCGCTGCGTCGTCCGTGGCGTAGCTGTACTCGACCCGTCCCCGGTCGTGCAGCCAGGCGTGTTCCGGCCCCACCGCCGCGTAGTCCAGGCCGGCGCTGACGCTGTGGGTGAGCTGGATCTGGCCGAATTCATCCTGGAGGATGTAGCTGCGCGTGCCTTGCAGCACGCCCAGCGAACCGCCGTGAAACCGCGCCGCGTGCTTTCCCGGCAGGATGCCTTCGCCGCCCGCTTCCACGCCGACCATTTTCACCGCGGCGTCGTTCAGGAACGGGTGGAACAGGCCGATGGCGTTCGAGCCGCCGCCGACGCACGCGAGGAGCAGGTCCGGCAGGCGCTCCTCCTTTTCGAGAATCTGCCGGCGCGCCTCGTCGCCGATGACCCGCTGGAAGTTGCGGACCATGACGGGGTAGGGGTGCGCGCCGTACGCCGTGCCGAGGATGTAGTGCGTGTTGCGGACGTTCGTGACCCAGTCGCGCATGGCCTCGTTCACCGCCTCCTTGAGCGTCTTCTGCCCGGCGTGGACCGGCACCACCTCGGCGCCGAGCATCTTCATGCGATAGACATTCAGCGCCTGCCGCTCGCAATCCACCGCGCCCATGTAGATCACGCACCGGAGGCCGAACATCGCCGCGACGGTCGCGGTGGCCACGCCGTGCTGGCCGGCGCCGGTCTCGGCGATGATGCGCGTCTTGCCCATGCGCCGGGCCAGCAGCACCTGGCCGATGGCGTTGTTGATCTTGTGCGCGCCGGTGTGGAGCAGGTCCTCGCGTTTGAGGTAGATCTTCGCGCCGCCCAGGTCGCGCGTGAGCCGTTCGGCGAAGTACAGCGGCGTGGGCCGGCCGCAGAACTCGCGGAGGTAATAGCTCAATTCGTCCTGGAAGACCGGGTCCTGCTGGGCCTGGAAGTACTCCGCCTCGAGCTCCATCAGCGGGTGCATCAAGGTCTCGGGCACGTAACGCCCGCCGTACGGCCCGAAGTGGCCCTGGGCGTCCGGCAGGCTGTCAATGGCGGCGACACTCATTGGCCGGGAAAATAGGCGCAAGCGCGGGAGGCGTCGAGTGCAAGGAAGGGACGAGGGATCAGGGACCGGGGGCGAGCGCGGATGGGGATTGACGATTTACGATGGCCGATTGCGGTTTTTCGGTGCGCGCCTCCGCGCGCTACGGCTGCGGCCGCCGGGGATATTTCCGTCCGTTGAGCTGCGCCCCGATGAAGGTGGGGCGCACGAGGTGGTGGTAGCTCAGGAACAGCACCGGCGTCGCCACAGCGAGGATCAGCGGCCATTTCACCGTCCAGGACAGCGGCCAGCGCGCGACCACGATCTGCAGCCAGACGACCAGCGGCAGATGCACGAGGTAAATCCAGTACGATGAGTCGGCAATGTACCGCCAGCGGGCGCTGGGCGTGCGGCGGAACCGGATGAACGCGCCCAGGAACCCCAGCACGAAGCCCCACATCATCAGCGCGTACAAGCCCGCGTGGACCGGCCGCAGCCACGGCGCGTTGCCGGGCGTCATGCCCTGGCTGCGCAACCAGTCCACCCCGGCGTCGGTGGGCCAGATCATCAGCACGCCCACGAGCATCGGCGCCCACCAGCCCCGGGCGAAGTTTTCCAGCAGCGCCGGCTGGCGATGCAGCAACCAGCCGAGACCGAATTGGAAGCCGAACAGCAGCGTCGTCGGCGGGTGCGGCAGCAGCGAGGACTTCGGCGTGTCCACGTTCCACGAGTGCATCAACAGCAGCAGGGGCGTCGTCACGAGCGCGAGGAGCGGGAGCTTCCCGCGACTGGCGCAAAGCGCGGCGAACCGGCGGTCCACCCGCGCCAGCCGGGCGCCGTTTGGATCGAGCCAGCGATGCCACGCCGCGCGCAACGTCAGGAACACGACGTACAGCACCAGCAACTGATGCAGGAACCACAGGTGCGTCAGGTCGAACCGCTTCACAAACTGGCCCGTCGCGAAGAAGCCGGCCACCAGCAGCGGGAGCGGCGTTTGGGCCATGTCCGGCGGAATGCCGAATTGCGCCAGCCGCCCGCTCACCGAGGCGCCCAGGAGCCAGAGATAGACCAGCAACGGGTACAGGACAAACCAGCCCACCACCAGCGGCACGAGGATGCGGCTGACGCGATTCCGGATGAACCCACGCTGGCCGCGCCGATGGTACAGCAGGTGCGCGAAAAAGCCGGCGATGAGGAAAAACAGTTCGAGCCGGAACGAATGGCAGGCGTGCCGGAACATGCCCAGCGCGCCGCTGGGCGATGCATCGGCGATGGCCCAGTAGGTTTCCACGCCCGGCTCGAACGACTCGGCCGCGTGAAAGACCACGCCGAGCAGCAAGGCAAAGGCCCGCACGGCGTCGAGCGCGTGGAAGCGTTCCTCCCCGGTGGGCGCTGGCGCGTCGGCGCG
>CAZMOZ010000063.1:0-12776 GCA_964568145.1 uncultured Verrucomicrobiota bacterium | reverse complement strand
GCGACCTGCGCGGCGTCTGGCGTCTGCGGCGGGAACGGAGCCGGGGGCAGTGGCCTTCAGCTTCACGGTGAACTGGCGGAACGTGCTCCCTCCGGACGACGAGGACGGGAGCGGGCGGTGAACTACCCACCCGCCATCGCCAGCGCGTCGTATCTCCGGCAAGGCTTGCGCGGATGCCCGTTGCCACAGCCCCCCACCGTCCAGATCGTCTGCGAGGCCTCCGGCGGCTATGAACCGCCCCTCCGGCGCGTCCTCCACGCCGCCGCCGTTTCAATGAGCCTGGTTGAGGCCGGTCGCGTCCGCCACTTCGCCGGCGCTCAAGGCCGGCGCGCCAAGACCGACCCGACCGACGCCACCCTGCTCAGCGCCTACGGCCGCGCCCTCCAGCCCCGGCCCGCCCGTTGCCGGCACGAAAACCGAGATGCGCCCCGCCAGCCTCCGGCCGGCAGGTTGCGGTTGCCAGCCAGCCGCCAGCCGTTAGGCTTTGGCACAGCTTTCATGAGCACCGGCCATCACGAGACCGGCACCGCGCGGCGCGACTTCCTGCAAGGCGCCGCCGCCGCCCTCCTGGGCGGGTCAGCCTTGCTGGCGCCGGCCGGCGCCGGGCTGACGGTGTTTCTGCACCCGCTGCGCGCGCGCCGCGAGGCCGCCGGCTGGAGCCGGGTGACGCGGCTGGCGGCGCTGCCGGCGGACGGCGTGCCCCGGCGCTTCGCGGTGGTGGCGGACCGCGTCAACGCCTGGAACAAGACGCCGGCCGTGCCGGTGGGCGCGGTGTACCTGCGCCGCACGGGCGAGGCGACGTTGCAGGCCTTCAACGTGGTGTGCCCGCACGCCGGGTGCCTCGTGGATTACGCGCCGGTGCGCGGCGGGTTTCTGTGCCCCTGCCACAACAGCACGTTTGCCATGGACGGCCGGGTGAACGACCCCGCCAGCCCCAGCCCGCGCGGGCTGGACGAACTCGAGGTCGAAGTCCGGAACGACGGCGAGGTGTGGGTGCGCTTCCAGAACTTCCGGACCGGAGTCCGTGACAAGATTCCGGCATGAAGACCGTCTGGGCGTGGCTCGATGCGCGGACCGGCCTGGGCAGCCTGGCCCGGCGGCTCGTGTTGGACCCGTTGCCGGGCGGCGTGTCCTGGCGGCGGTGCTGGGTGGCCGCGCTGGTGTTCACCTTTCTGGTGCAGGTGGTCACCGGGTTCTTCCTGTTCACCGGGTACAGCGCCAGCACGCAGACCGCTTGGGAAAGCGTCTTTCATCTCCAGTTCCAGACGCCGGGCGGGTGGCTCTTGCGTGGGCTGCACGTGGTGGCGGCGCAGGCGTTCGTGGTGTTGCTGGGTCTGCACCTGTTGCAGGTGGTGATCCAGCGCGCCTATCTCGCGCCGCGCGAATTGAATCTGCTGTTCCTGCTGGCGCTGCTGCTGCTGGCCATTGCGCAATCGGTCACCGGCTGGCTGCTGCCGTTCGACCAAAAGGGCTTCTGGGCCGCGCGGGTGCCGTTGAACATCCTGGGCATTGTGCCGGTCGTGGGCCCGACGCTCCAACAGGTGCTCGTCGGCGGCGCGGAGGTCGGCCACCACACGCTCACGCGCTTCCTGGCATTGCACGCCACGGTGCTGCCGCTGGTCATCGGCGGCTTGCTGGCCGTGCTGTGCCTGCTGCCCTGGCGGACGGCGAATCCGGCGACTTCAGGCAACGCGCCGCCCGGCCACGGTGGACGCTGGTGGCCGGACCAGGCCTTGCGCGACGCGGTGGTCTGCCTGGCGGTGTTGGCAACAATTCTGTTCTTCGTGCTGCGCCCGCGCCTGGCGGGCCAGCCGGAGGCGTTCCCGGAACTGCTGGCGCCAGCCGACCCGACCGAGACGTATTCCGCGGCCCGGCCCGAATGGTTCATGCTCTTTTTGTTCCAGTTCCTGAAATACTTCCCGGCCGGCACGGAAGTCTGGGGGGCGGTCATCATCCCGACCCTGGTCCTCGCCGTGATCGCCGCAATGCCGTGGATCGGACGCTGGCGATTCGGCACGCGGTTCAACACGGCTTTCATCTCGGCCGTCGCCCTGGGCGCGCTGACCCTGGGCGGGCTGGCGGTGTACAAGGACCGGCACAACCTGGAGTTTCAGGCGGCCGTGCGTCACGCCCACGCGGCCGGTGCCCGCGCCCGGGCCCTCGCCGCCGGCGGTGTGCCGGCCGCGGGCGCGCTGGAACTGGTGCGCGCTGACGCCTGGTCGCAGGGACCGAAGCTTTTCGCCCGCCACTGTGCGAGTTGTCATCGGTACGACGGCCACGACGGCCTGGGCGGTCAGCCGGCCGATCCGCCGAGCGCCTCGGACTTGAAGGGGTTCGCCAGCCGGGAATGGCTCGCCGGACTGCTTGACCCGGCGCGGGTGGCCGGCCCGCATTACTTTGGCGGCACGAAGTTCGCCGAAGGCCGGATGGTGCGCTTCGTCCAGCGCGACGTCGCGTCGTTCGACGCGGAGCAGCGCGCGCAATTGTCCAAGGTGATCGCCGCCGTGTCCGCCGAGGCAGAGCTGAAAGCGCAGGCCGGGGCCGACGCCCGCGACGCGGCGCTGATCGCGGAAGGCCGCGATCTCATCCGCACCAAGGCGATGAAATGCACCACCTGCCACCAGTTCCGCGTGCCGGACGAGGACGCGATCGCGCCGGACCTCACCGGATACGGCTCGCGCGCCTGGTTGGTGGACTTCATCAGCGACCCGGCGCACCCCCGGTTTTACGGACGCCGCAACGACCGGATGCCCCGCTTTGGCGCCGAGGCGGCGCTGCGCGAGCGCGAGATCGGGCTGCTGGCGGACTGGTTGCGGGGCGACTGGCCCGAGCCGACGGCGGTGGCGGGGCGGTAGGCCGCCGGCCGGTTGCTTCCCGGCCGCAACACAAAAGGCCACCGCGCGGGTGGCCTGGACGTGGAAAGGAAAGGACGGAAAACCCCCGGATCAGGCGGCGGGGACCGGCTCGGGGGCGGGCGCGGCCGTTTCAGCCGGCGCGGGCGCGGAAGCAGGTGCGGGAGCCGGGGCCGGGGCACTGGCGGGCGCGGCGGGTTTGGCGGAGGTCTTGGTCAGGCGCGCCAGCTTGGCGGCCGTCTTCTTCCGCTTGAGATAACGCTCGCGCCGACGCCGTTTTTCAACCTTGTTGTACTGCGTGCCCATAGTTGTCTTTACTTTGCCGTCTGAATTCGTTTGTTTTCGGCGACTATGCGCACGCGTTGCAGGCGGTTCAACTCCATTCTGGTCGCGGCCCTGCTGGTCGGCGGGCTGACCGTGGCCTGCCGGTCCCCGGAGGAGCGCCAGGCCGCCAGCGAAGCCAGCACGCTCCGGCTGTACTTGGAGACGGAGTTCGACACCACCGGGGACAAGACCGCCGTGGTGCCGGTGTACCGTTCCACGCCGGTACTCATCCGCATCAACCGGCAGCCCTTCCTCGACGAGGGCCACATCGTGGAGGCGCAGGTGGTGGACGTGGTGGGCGGCTTCGCCATCCGGGTGCAATACGATTTCCGCGGCACGTTGGTGCTCGAGAGCGTCAGTTCGACGTACCGCGGCCAGCGCGTGGCCATCCACAGCACCTTCACCGAGGACCGCTGGCTCGCCGCGCCCAAGATGAACACCCGCATCCGCGACGGCCTGCTGGTCTTCACCCCGGACGCCACCCGCGAGGAGGCGGAGCGCATCGTGCGCGGCTTGAACAACGTGGCGACCAAGCTTGGCAACCGGCCGAAGCCGGAGAAGAAAGCAGCCGAGGCCAGGTCGTGAACCGCCCTCTACGCGCCTCGGTTGCCGCTTTGGCGCTGGCCGCGGCCGGCCTGCGCGCCCAGCCGTTTCACCTGCCCACGCCGAACCGCGACATCTTCCAGTCCGGCGGCGAGACGCGCTACTTCGTGGGCACCGTGGGCAAGCCGTGGTCGAGCGGCACGTTTGGCTGCGTGCGCACCGACGGCCAGCAATTGCACGAAGGCTGGGACATCCGCGCCACCGGCCGCGACCAGCAAGGCGAAGCCACCGACACGGTCACCGCCACCGCCGACGGCGTGGTGGCCTACGTGAATGCCAAAGCGGCGCTCTCCAACTTCGGCCGGTTCGTGATCCTGCGTCACCGGGTGGACGGCCTGGAGGTGTACTCGACCTACGCCCACCTCGCGCGCCTCCGGTCCGGGCTCGCGGCGGGGCAGGCGGTCAAGGCGGGCGAACCGCTCGGCGTGCTGGGGCGCAGCGCGAACACCGCCCAGGGCATCGCGAAGGACCGCGCGCATCTGCACTTCGAACTCGGCCTGCGCGTCAGCGACCGCTTCACCGCCTGGCAGAAGGCGAACTTCCCCGGCCAGCGCAACGACCACGGCGAGTTCAACGGCCGCAACTTCATCGCCGTGGACCCGTTCCCGGTCTTCCGCGAGCAAATGCGCCTGCGCGAGCGCTTCAACCTCACGCGCCTGCTGCAAAGCCAGACCGCCCTGTGCCGCGTGCAGGTGCGGGACACGAACTTTGCCTGGCTGCGACGTTACCCGCAGTTCGTCACGGCGGGCGCGCGGGCGGCCCGCGAAGGCGTGGCGGGCTATGAAATCTCGCTCAACTACCACGGCCTGCCGTTCAAGCTCGTGCCGCTGGCGGCCTCCGAACTGAAGAGCAAATCCCACCACCATCTCGTCGAGGTCAACGCCGCGGAACAGCAGGCCCGGCCTTGCGGCAAGCTGGTGGCCCGGAGCGGCGGCGGCTGGCGCCTTACCGCCACCGGCGAGCGCTTCCTCAGCCTCCTGACACAATAACCGTTTCCTGCTTGAGAGGGCGCAGGGTCCTGCCCTTGCTCCTGCTCCTGATCTTCCGGCCCTGGCGCATCGCGATTGGCCGGAGCGGTTCGCGTCCGGCTTGCGCGCCCACGGATTTTTTTGAAACCACCCGCCGCCGCGCCGGGTATCATGGAAGTCAACCGGCGACTAGCCGCCGACTCAACCATAACGCATCGGCATTGACCAACATGAAAACGAATCTTCGCTACATCCGCATCCTCGCGCTCCTCGCCGCGCTGGCCAGCGGCGCCGGGCTCGCGCTGGCCGCCACCGAGGACACCCTCCACAAAACCTTCACCGTCAGCCCCGGCGGCCGGCTCCTGATGGCCGTCAGCCGCGGCACGATCGAGGTCAAAACCGGCACGGACAATCAGTTGGCCATCGAAGTCTTCCGCAAGGTCACCCGCGCCTCCGAGAGCAAGGCCCGGGACATCCTCGACTCGCACGAGATTACCTTCACCCAGGAGGGCGACACCGTGGCCGTGCGCGACAAGGCGCACCGCCAGTGGTCGGAGTGGAGCTGGTGGGGCGGCGGCAACCTCCAGGTCCGCTACACCGTCACCATCCCGCGCCAGTTCAGCCTCGACCTCAAGACCGCCGGCGGCTCGATCACCGTGCCCGACCTCACGGGCACCGTCGCACTCAACACGTCGGGCGGCAGCCTCAAGGTCGGGGCGATTGACGGTCCGGTCACGGCCGGCACCGCCGGTGGCAGCATCGCCGTGGCGTCGGCCACGGGCGTGATCGAGGCGAAAACCTCGGGCGGCAGCATCGAAGTGGGCGAGGCGAAAGCCGCCGCCAACCTCGGCACCTCCGGCGGCGGCATCCGCGTGAAGCTGGCCCGCGGCCCGCTCACGGCCAAAACCTCCGGCGGCAGCATCGAGATCGGCGAGGCCCACGCCGCGGTGGAAGCCGTGACCTCCGGCGGGTCGGTGACCGCGAGCCTAGCTGGCTCGCCCGCGGAGGAGTGCCGGCTTTCGACTTCGGGCGGAAGCGTGCGACTCCAACTGCCAGCCACGGCCAACGCGGACATAGACGCCAAGACCAGCGGCGGCAGCGTGAAGACTGAACTGCCCGTGACCGTGCAGGGCACGGCGCGCCGCAACGAACTGGTCGGCAAACTGGGCGCCGGCGGCAGGCTCATCCGCCTGCGCACCAGCGGCGGCAACATCACCCTCAGCGCGCGCTGACTCGCGGGGTGGAGCGGTGCGGCGGCTCTCGGGGCGCGGACGTCCGCGTCCGCCGAGCCACCGCAACTACTGACCACACGGCAAGACAACGCGGATGCGAAAATGCCTGCCAAGCCGCGGAACTGGCGCAGGTCGCCGGCCAGCCCGCGGCTCAGGCGTGGCAGGCTGGAAGCCCGCACCACAGGGCTGGCTCAGCCCGCGCTTGCATCCCACCCCCCCTCGGCCATCCTCCTGTCGTGAGCATCGCCGAACTGCCCATTCCGGTTGATCGCGAACGGCTCAACGCCTTCTGTCGCGCGCGCGGCGTGCACCGCCTCAGCCTCTTCGGCTCGATGCTGCGGCCCGATTTCGATCCGGCCCGCAGCGACGTGGATGTGCTGGTCGGGTACCTTCCCGGCCGCGTGCCACATCTAGCCGCCGTCCCCGTGCCGGAGCGGCGGGACCGCCAACTGGCCGGTTTCGATTTCCCACAAGCGCGCCCGGCCGTCGCCGCACCCGGTGAGCAGCCGCAGGCTGTCCGCGTAAGCCGGCCCGCGCTTTGCTTCGTCTCCACACCGCCCGTGGGTGGGCGGGCTTCACGACTTCCCTCTGCCTGAGACTGCGGTAGATTCACGGCATGAGTTACGTGACCGTCGAGGTCGAGATTGACCACTGACGCATCGTGGCCCGGGGACCGGAGCCGCTTCCGGAAAAAGGCAGCGGGCTACTGACCATTCTGCGCCCTCCGGGACAGCGCCGGGTACCCCGCGGCCGTTCGGACTGGGACGGGGAGAGTTCCAAGTGCGCCGGACTTCAATGCTCCCTTGCCGGAACAAATCCTGCGGGAATTCGAGGGAGCATGAGAATCCTGCTCGATACGTGTGACTTTCTATGGTTCATCTCCGGCGATCCCGCGTTGCCCGCCGAGACTCGAAGGCAGGTCCAGGACGGCAGCAACGGGGTTTTCCTGAGGGTGGTGTTGGTGTGGGGGATCGTCCTCAAGCACGCCCTCGGCAGATCGCCCTTGCCCCAAGCCGCCGGACGTTCTCGTCCCGGCGCAAAGGGAGATGCACGGGATTCTGTCCTTGGCGTTGGATGTATCAGCGGTCAAACGGCTGGGCAATCTTCCCGCGCTTCACCCGGACCCGTTCGACCGCATGCTGGTGTGTCAGGCTCAGGATCAAGCCCTGCGGCTGGCCTCCAGCGACCCCGTGTTCCGGCAGTATCCCGTGATGCGGTTGTAAGTCGCCGCCGGCAGACGCGGTGGTTGACGGCCCCTTGGGTGTGCTCTGCGCCGCGCCTACGGCTGGACGGGGTCGCAGGGCACGTCGAGGTCGCCGAGCGTGAATTGCAGGCCGTCCACGATGTGCCGCAGGAGCGCCGGGTTCCAGAACTCCTCCGGGTTGTGGCCCAGCGCCGTGTAGAACACGCGCCCCGCGCCGAAGCGTTTCACCCAGCACAGGCCGTAGTCGCGATCGGCGCGCAGGTTCGGTTTGTTCGTGTCCATCCGGGTCAGGTCGAGGCTGTAGAGCACGCGGTTGTTCTTCCGCGAGTACAGGTCCTTGAACTGGTAGCCTTCGTCAATGATCTCGAAGTCACACCCGCCAAAGGCGCGGTTGAGCGGGTGGTCGGGCTCGTCGAGCTTCACCGCCAGCCGCTCGTAGGCGTTCCACGGATGGCTCTCGAACAGTCCGCCCAGCGCCGCGGCGAACTCCGAGCCGCGCTGGTAGAACAGCCACGAGGCGCCGTGAATGCCCGCCAGGCCTTTGCCGCTCTTCACCCAGTCCAGCAGCGCGCGCTTGAGCCGGGCGTCGTTCTCAAGGTGCTTCGCCTGCTCCGCCGGCGGCAACTTCTCGAAATCGTCCGGCAGGAACAGTTCACCCAGCGCGCTTAGAAAGCAGACGCCGTCGAACTGCTTCAGGTTCTCCGGCTCGAACATCGCGATGTCCTCGCTGACCACGACGGTGAAGGCGCCGGTCTTCTGCCCGGCGAACTCGAGCGCCCGGGCGCCGTGGGCGATCGAGACGTGGTAATAGCCCTTGCACAGCGTGAAGACGAGCAGCTTGCGCGGTTGCTTGGGCCTGGCCGCGGGCGTGGCGGGCGCGGCGTGGAAGAGCTTCTTGAGTTCCTCGTCGGTGGGCTGGGGCTTCTCGGCCGCGGACGGCGCGAGGCCGCCGAGCGCAACGGCCAGCAGGACGGGCAGCGTGGACTTCATGGCCACAGACTAGACCGGTCAAGGTCGCAGGCAAAGCGAACAATAGCGGCGCGCGAGTCAGCGCCGCGTCGCGGTGGTCGGGGTTCCGCGGCTTTGTGCCACAGCCGGGAGTTGGCCGCAAAGAGGCGCAAGAGACGCAAAAACGTTGGGCTGCAACGACGCTGCGGCCTCTTGTGCCTTTTGGCGGTCGGGTTCCCTGCTTGTGGCCTCTGCAGCGGCGGGATGGTTTCGCGCCGTTGTCCCGAAGGAGTCACGGCTGGCCGCGGCAATCCGCCGGCCATTCACCCTTTTAACCTTATACCGATTCAACCCGAAAACCGAAGTTGGGCTGGTGGGACGCACTGGGCTACAACCAACTTCGGTTTTCGGATTTAACCATTCGCCGGCCAACCCGCTGGTCCGGGCGCGTTGACGCGGTTGCGCCGGCCGGTACGCTGCCGGTCATGAAGCGTCCCCGGCACGAGTCCGTCACGCGGTTCAGCATCTCCCTGCCGCCGCAACTGGCGCGGCAGCTCGACCAGATGGCCCGCGAGAAGGGCTACACCAACCGTTCGCTGGCCGTCGCCGACATGATCCGCGACCAACTGGTGGAGCACCGGCAGCGGTACGGCGACCACGAGATCGCGGGCACGATCACGCTGGTCTATGACCACCACAAACAGCACGTCCAGGCCACGCTCACCGACATCCAGCACGACCACCACGACGTGATCCTCTCGACGCTGCACGTGCATCTGGACCATCACAACTGCCTCGAGGTGCTCGCAGTGCGTGGCAGGGCGGGCGTGGTCAAGCGCATCGCGGACGAACTCATCGCCGCCAGAGGCGTGAAGCACGGCAAGCTCACCGTCACCAGCAGCGGGAAGGATCTGCCCACCTGAGCGGGGCGGCCGCTGGCGTTGCTGCCGGACTGGAACCTGAAAACCGGAGTTGGCCGCGGCACTCGCACCCTGTCTGCCCCACTTCGGTTTCGGGTCAATTGGGTGAATAGGTGAATGGTTAAAAGGGTGAATGATGCGGCCGGGAGAACTTCCCGGGGTTCTCCAGTCTGAAGCGACAGCCGGGGGGAAAGGCGTTCGCGTTCCCTGGCGTCTTGGCGGTCCTGCCAGCGCCGCCGGCGGCTCAATCGGTGCTGGTGACGATGTAGCCGCCGGATTTCTCGTCGTGCTCGAGCTTGAGCAGGCCGCGCTTCTCGGCTTCGAGCAGAATGTCGTTAAAGGACCGGAAGCCGTGCGCGCGCTCGTTGAAGCCCGGATTCCGGCGCTTGAGCGCCTGTTTGATCATCGAGCCCCAGATGCGGTCGTCCTCGTTGCGCTCCTCACGGATGGCGTCGAAGGTTTCAACGACCTGCTCCAGCGCTTTTTCGGGCGACAGGCTTTCGCTCTTGGCGGGCTCGGTGCCGGTGGACTCGCCGGCTGGGGTGCTGCG
This sequence comes from uncultured Verrucomicrobiota bacterium, assembly GCA_964568145.1. GTDB lineage: Bacteria > Verrucomicrobiota > Verrucomicrobiia > Limisphaerales > J093 > DSVZ01. The sequence goes on along the minus strand of CAZMOZ010000063.1, from coordinate 3,175 downwards.
GGCGGCGGGCGCCGGTGCGGCGGCGCTGGCACGGCGACGGGTCTTGGTGCGCTCGGCGCGGACCAGGTCGTCGTAGTACAGGAACTCGTCGCAGTTGTTGATGAACAGGTCGGAGCTGGAGTTCTTGACGCCGACGCCGATGACGGTCTTGGCGTTTTCGCGCAGCTTGCTCACCAACGGCGAGAAGTCCGAATCGCCGCTGATGATGACGAAGGTGTCCACGTGGCCCTTGGTGTAACAGAGGTCCAGGGCGTCCACGACCATGCGGATGTCCGCGGAGTTCTTGCCGGACTGGCGCACGTGCGGGATTTCGATGAGTTCGAAGGCGGCTTCGTGGAGGTCGCGTTTGAAGGCCTTGTAGCGCTCGAAGTCGCAGTACGCCTTCTTGACCACGATGTGGCCTTTGAGGAGCAGGCGCTCGATCACCTTCTGGATGTCAAAGCGCGGGTAGCTGGCTTCTTGGGCCCCGATGGCGATGTTCTCGAGGTCGAGGAACACCGCCATGGTGGCGTCGTCAGGCTGGGTTGGGTTCATGCGAGGGTGGGTTCATGCGAGGGTACGCGGCGGGGCGGTCAGCCCGCCACGATCTGGGGGTGGAGTTTGTCCGGGTTGAGATCCAAGTCCTTGAGGGCCTGCGCCACGCGGCGGCGTTCGAGCGCGCCTCTCCTGGCCAGCGCGTGCAACGTGGCCACGGTGACACACTCGGCGTCCACCTCGAAAAAGCGGCGCAGGCGCGGGCGGGTGTCGCTGCGGCCGAAACCGTCCGTGCCCAGCGTGGTGAGGCCGCCGGGCACCCAGGGCGCGATCTGGTCGGCCACGGTCTTGAGGTTGTCCGAGACGGCCACGAACGTGCCTTGCTCGCCTTGCAGCAGCGACTGGACGTACGGCTTCCGCGGCGGCTGGTCGGGGTGCAACAAGTTCCAACGTTCGGCCAGCAGGGCGTCGTTGCGGAGCAGCTTGTAGCTGGTGGCGCTCCAGACGTCGGCGGAGACGCCGTACCGCTCGGCCAGGATGGCCTGGGCGCGCAAGGCCTCGTTGAGCAACGGCCCGCTGCCCAGGAGGTGCGCCTTGTGCTTGAGCCCGGCGGGACCGGCCTTGAACCGGTACAGCCCCTTCAAGATGCCTTCCTCCACGCCTTCCGGCATGGGCGGCATGACGTAGTTCTCGTTGTACAGGCACAGGTAGTAAAAGATCTCCTCGCCTGCGGCGTACATGCGCCGCAAGCCGTCGGCGATGATGACCGCCACCTCGTAGGCGTAAGCCGGGTCGTAAGCCAGCAGGGTGGGAATGGTACTGGCGTGCAGCAGGCTGTGGCCGTCCTGGTGCTGCAGACCTTCCCCGTTCAATGTCGTGCGCCCGGCGGTGGCGCCCAACAGGAAACCCTTGGCCTTGATGTCGCCGCACAGCCACATCAGGTCGCCCACGCGCTGGAAGCCGAACATCGAGTAGTAGATGTAGAACGGGATCATGTTCACGCCGTGTGTCGCGTAAGCAGTGCCGGCGGCGATGAAGCTGGCCAGCGACCCCGCCTCGGTGATGCCTTCCTCGAGGATCTGCCCGTCCTTGGTCTCGTGATAATAAAGCAGCGACTTGCTGTCCACCGGCTCGTAAAGCTGCCCCTTGTGCGCATAGATGCCGATCTCGCGGAACAGCGCGTCCATGCCGAACGTGCGCGCTTCGTCTGGGATGATGGGCACGACGTGCCGGCCCACGCCTTTGTGCCGGAGCAGCATGCTCATCAGCCGCACAAAGGCCATGGTGGTGGACACCGCCATCTTGCCCGAGCCGCGGTGCAGTTCGGCGAAGAAGTCCGGCGCCGGCACCTCGAGCGCCGGGGCCGTGACCTTGCGCTCCGGGATGAAGCCGCCCAGTTGCTGGCGGCGCTCGCGCAGGTACCGCGTCTCGGGCGCGTCGGCGTCCGGCCGGTAAAACGGCATCCCGGCGATCTCCTCGTCGCTGATCGGAATGCCGAAGCGGGAGCGGAACTCGCGCAGTTCCTTTTCGTTCAGTTTCTTCTGCTGGTGCGTGATGTTGCGGCCCTCGCCGGCTTCGCCCAGACCGTAGCCTTTCACGGTCTTGGCGAGGATCACCGTGGGCTGGCCGCGATGCGCCAGCGCGGCCGCGTAAGCCGCATAGACTTTCTCCGGGTCATGGCCGCCGCGCGACAGCCGCCGGATCTGCTCGTCGGTGAGGTGGTTCACCAGTTCCAGCAGTTCGGGGTACTTGCCGAAAAAGCGCTTGCGTGTGTAGCTGCCCGGCTCGACGGAATACTTCTGGTACTCGCCGTCCACGGCTTCCTCCATGCGCTGGACCAGCCTGCCGGAATGGTCGGCCGCCAGCAGCGGGTCCCATTCGCTGCCCCAGATCACCTTGATGACGTTCCAGCCCGCGCCGCGGAAGGCGGCCTCGAGCTCCTGGATGATCTTGCCGTTGCCACGCACCGGGCCGTCGAGGCGCTGGAGGTTGCAGTTCACCACCCAGATCAGGTTGTCCAACTGCTCGCGCGCCGCCAGCGTGAGCGAGCCCAGCGTTTCCGGCTCGTCGCATTCGCCGTCGCCGACAAAACACCAGACGCGCGGCTCGGGATCGGCAAGGAAGCCGCGCGCCTTCAGGTACCGATTGAAGCGCGCCTGGTAGATGGACATGATCGGTCCCAAGCCCATCGAAACGGTCGGGAACTGCCAGAACGCCGGCATCAAGTACGGGTGCGGATACGAGGACAGGCCGCCGCCTTCCGCCAGCTCCTGCCGGAAATGCTCGAGGTGCCGCTCGTCCAGCCGGCCCTCGAGAAAGGCCCGCGCATACACCCCCGGCGAGGCGTGGCCCTGGAAGTAAACCAGGTCCGCCGGATGCCCCTGGCCGGCGCCGCGAAAGAAATGGTTGAAGCCCACCTCGTAGAGCGTCGCGCTTGAGGCGTAGGTCGAGATGTGGCCGCCGACGTTCGTCGTCGAGTTCGCCCGCACCACCATCGCCATCGCGTTCCAGCGGATCAGGCTCTTGATGCGCCGCTCCAGTTCGCGGTCGCCGGGCATGGGCGGTTGTTGTTCGCGCGGGATGGTGTTCACGTACGGCGTGCCGGTGGTTTCCGGCACGGCCACGCCGGCCCGGCGCAGGCGGGCCAGCAGGTTGCTGACCAGCCGGCGGGCTTGCGGCGGCTCCTGCTCGCGCAAGGCGA
>CAZMOZ010000062.1:0-13301 GCA_964568145.1 uncultured Verrucomicrobiota bacterium | reverse complement strand
GAAAACCTCTTCAAATACGAATGGGAGCTGACGAAAAGCCCGGCGGGCGCGTGGCAATGGGTCGCCAAGGACGCCCCGGAAATCATCCCCGACGCGTTCGACCCGAACAAAAAGCACAAACCCACGATGCTCACGACGGACCTCTCGTTGCGCTTCGATCCGGCCTACGAAAAAATCTCGCGCCGGTTCCTCGAGCATCCCGACCAGTTTGCCGACGCCTTTGCCAAGGCCTGGTTCAAGCTCACGCACCGCGACATGGGGCCACGCGCCCGCTACCTCGGCCCGGAAGTGCCGAAGGAGGAATTCATCTGGCAGGACCCGATTCCCGCCGTGAACCACCCGCTCGTGGACGCGCAGGACATCGCCGCGCTCAAGGCCAAAATCCTCGGCAGCGGCCTCACCGTTGCCGAACTGGTTTACACCGCGTGGTCCGCGGCCTCGACCTTCCGCGGCAGCGACAAACGCGGCGGCGCCAACGGCGCGCGCCTGCGCCTCGCCCCGCAGAAATTCTGGGAAGTCAACCAGCCCGCCCAGCTCGCCAAGGTCTTGGGCGTGCTTGAAGGCATCCAGGCCGACTTCAACCGCACCGCCAGCGGCGGCAAGAAAGTGTCGCTGGCCGACCTCATCGTGCTGGGCGGTTGCGCCGCGGTGGAACAAGCTGCCAAACAAGCCGGTTACACCGTCACCGTGCCTTTCAGCCCTAGCCGCATGGACGCGACGCAGGAGCAGACCGACGTCGAATCCTTCGCCGTCCTCGAACCGGTGGCCGACGGCTTCCGCAACTACGTGAAGGGCAACTTCAGCCTCCCCGCTGAATACCTGTTGGTGGACAAGGCCCAGTTGCTCACCCTCACCGCGCCCGAAATGACCGTGCTGGTCGGCGGCCTGCGCGTGCTGGGCGCGAACTTCGGTGGCAGCCGGCACGGCGTGTTCACCCACCGCGTCGGCGCGTTGACCAACGACTTCTTTGTCAACCTGCTCGACATGGGCACGGAATGGAAACGCACCGACGAGCGCGGCACGCAGTTCGAAGGCCGCGACCGCAAGACCGGCGACTTGAAATGGACCGCCACCCGCGTGGACCTGGTCTTCGGTGCCGATTCGCGCCTGCGGGCCGTGGCCGAGGTGTATGGCGCGTCCGACGGCGAAGAGAAATTCGTGAAAGACTTCGTCACCGCGTGGGCCAAGGTCATGAACCTCGACCGGTTCGACCTGGCCTATCGGTGAGACCAACCGGCGCGATGACGAGGTGTGGGTGGGCGTTCTGCCGGGTCAGGGCGCCCACCCTGCTTGGCACGTCAAGGTCGGATTCCGGGCAAGGGAATTCAGACAGAGCCTCAATGAGCGGACTGCTTGGCAAAGGGGGGCTGCCTCGGGCTGGGATGCAAAACGCTCCGGGCGGGAGACGGGACCTTCAGTCGGGTGACTCGGGCCGGAGCGTCGGGACTGGAGCGGGTCGAAGCGCGCCATGTCGCGAGGTCCGTACTTGCCGCCACCCGGCCGGTTGGCAGTCTGCTGGCAGGATGATACGAATTCTGCTGGCTTCGTTTGCCGTTGGTCTTGGTCTCCAGAGCGCGAATGCCGACCCCGTGACGGAGCGGGCAGCCCGGGGCATCGAACAGCATCGCAAAGGCGACGGCTTGCTCGTGTTTCGCTGGCACGACGGGCGGCCGGCGCCCGGGATGCAGGTGGAGGTGCGGCAGACCGCGCACGAGTTCCGTTTCGGCAATGTCTTCCGGCCCCGACACTACACGAACCAATGGTACCAGGCGCGGTTCAAGGAGCTGTTTAACTTCATCTCGCTGCTCGAGTTCAACTGGGGCCAATACGAGCCCGAAGAAGGCCAGCCCCTGCTGTCCAGCCGGATGGATTTCATCAACGGATGGTGCCGGGAGAACGGCTTCACCCGTTTCTACGGCCACATGTTGGTGTGGACGCCGCAACGGCAGGACCAATCCGGCTCGCTCCTCCCGGAATGGCTATTCCGTTACGAGCCCGCGGAGCGTACCGCACAGCTCCGCCGGCGCATCGAGCGAGAGGTGCGGGATTATCGTGAGGTGGACATTGTCTGGGACGTGGTGAACGAAGCGATCCATTGTCGCCGGTGGGGCGCGTGGGACAAAGCGGGCTGGGTGGACGAGCCGGTCGCGGAGCTGGTGCCTTACGTGAGCGACGCGCTGGCCTGGGCGCACGCCGCCAACCCGAATGCCCGCCTGCTCCTCAACGATTACCGCGTCATCCCGCGGGGCCATTACCGGGATCGCTTTGTGGACCTGCTCCGGCGGCTTGAACAGAGCGGGGCACCGCTGCACGCCATTGGCATCCAGGCGCACGAACCGGATCGAGGCGCCTACTGGTTCTCGCCCGAGGAGATTTGGGAGGCGTGCGAAGTCTTCGGTACCCAGTTCCGCCGGCCGATCTACTTTACCGAGTTCTGGTACACCTCCGATCCCGGTCGGGCGATCACCAGCAAGTACCGGCAGGGCCAGTGGAGCGCGGAGCGTCAGGCCGAGGCCATCGAGGAATTCTACCGCATCGCCTTCGGGCACCCGGCCGTGGAGGCGATCATCTATTTCGGCCTGACCGATGCCGACCCGCCCGGTTACCCGAACGTGTGTTTGCTGGACGCGCAGAACCAGCCGAAACCCGCATGGCACCGGCTGCGAAAGTTGATACGGGAGGAGTGGAACACCTCCTTGTGCGCAACGACCAGTGGTGCGGGCGAGGTCCGGTTCCGGGGGTTCTACGGCACCTACGAGATCCAGGTGCAGGACGGGCAACATACCTGGCGGTTCGGGGTCGAGATGAAACCGACCCGATCGGGGCATTGGGAATTCATGTTGGCCCCGGAGCAGGGCGCTCCGGTCAGGTAAAGGCCTGTCATCCCACCCGCGTGCTGGCAGGTTGACGCGGGTAACCGCGGGCGGCATACGCACCCCCGTCCGCAGAGACGCAGCGCGCGGCTCCGGCCGCTTGGTCGTTCCAAGCTTTTCCACCAGGCTTGGTTTGGATCCGGGCCGACCCGCGTCAGGGCGGGGGCCGGCCTGCCTTTCACCAAGGCCGGCGGGTCTTGTTTTTCCCCGCGGACCCGGGTTTGCTTACGGCGTTCCCGGCACCGCTGCGGCCACGTTTCCAATGAGGGTGAGTCGCCACAGGCCGATCCACGCAAAACCGGCGTTGCAGTTGTCGTCCACCAGCTTCACGCGCACTGTTCGCCCCTTCAGGTGGTCCAAGGACACGCGCTGCGTCCGCAGCACGTACGTGCCCGGCGGCAGGATTTCCAGTAACACTTCGCCGTGGGCGGCGTCCACGAACTGGAGCGCCTGGTTCTCGCGGTCGTTGACGCGTTCGCTCCAGCCGCCGTCCAGCAGGATTTCGGCGTGGTCGAATTCCGGCTCGATGGTGAACCTGGGTGAGAGAGCGTGCTGGTGGCGGTTTCCCCAGCCGCGACCAGCGAGCTGAGCGTGGGCCGGGCGAACAGCCCGCCGGTCCCGCCGCCGCGCCCCACCAATCTTGGTGGGCCTTGCGCGCTGGGACAACAGGTGCCGACGCCCCTGCGCCCCCGGGGTATCAATCCCCCGCTGCCTTTGAAGCGCCGTTCACGAAAACCACCCCCCAGTAAACCACTTCCGCCCCCGTCCACCCTTTCGAAGGAGGCTCAGAAGCTCAATGCTCCCTTCTGGCTTCTGGCTTCTGGCTTCCGTCCCCGCCGCCGTCTGACGACGGCAGCCACGGGCACCCGGCGTTTGCGCCGTTGCGCACGGCGCGCGGTCTGGGCTTGAATGGCCGCGCGTGAAAGTGCTGGTCATCGGCTCGGGCGGCCGCGAACACGCCCTGGTTTGGAAGCTGGCCCAGTCCCCGCATGTCACCCGGCTCTGGGCGGCGCCTGGCAACGCCGGTATCGCCCGCGAGCGCGTGGCACGCACCGGCGAGCCGGTCGTGTGCGCGCCTGTCGGCGCGGAAGACCTCCCCGGCCTGCTGGCCTTCGCGCGCGAGCACCGGCCCGGCCTGACCGTCGTCGGCCCGGACAACCCGCTGGCGTTGGGCCTCGTGGATCTGTTCCAGGAGCACGGCCTGCGCGCCTGGGGTCCGAACCGGCGCGCCGCGCAGTTCGAGGCCTCGAAGGTCTTCGCCCAGCAGTTCATGGAGCGACACGGCATTCCCGCGCCCCGGGCCGGGGTGTTCGGCGACGCGCGCGCGGCCTCGCGGTTCGCCGCCGAACTGGGCGGCCGCTGCGCGGTGAAGGCGGACGGCCTCGCGCTGGGCAAGGGCGTGCTCATCTGCCGCGACATGGCCCAGGCGGACGCGGCCATCGAGCAAATCCTGGTGGCGCAGGCGTTCGGCGCGGCGGGCCGGCAGGTGGTCATCCAGGAACTGCTCGAAGGCACCGAGGTTTCGCTGCACGCGCTGTGCGACGGCCGGACGGCGAAGCTCTTCCCCACCTCGCAGGACCACAAGCGCGCGCGCGATGGCGACGCGGGCCCGAACACCGGCGGCATGGGCACGTACTCGCCGACGCCGTTCATGACCGACGTGCACCTGGGCCTGGCCTACCGCGACATCATCCAGCCGTGGCTCAAGGGGTGCGCGGCCGAGGGCATTGACTTCCGCGGCCTGCTTTATCCGGGGCTGATGCTGACGCAGAACGGCCCGCGCGTGCTCGAGTTCAACGCGCGCTTCGGCGATCCCGAGACGCAGGTGTACCTGCCCCGGCTCGAAAACGATCTCCTGGAACTGCTCGAGGCCAGCGCCAGCGGGACGCTGGACCGGCTGCCACTTCAGTGGAGCGCCCAGGCGGCGGTCTGCGTGGTCATGGCCTCGGGCGGTTATCCGGGCAGTTACACAAAGGGCAAGCCCATCAGCGGCCTGGAAGACGTCGCGCGCCTGCCCAACACGAAAGTCTTCCATGCCGGCACGGCGCTCGCGGACGGCCAGGTGGTGACCAGCGGCGGCCGCGTGCTGGGCGTCACGGCCTGGGCGGCCAACCTGGCCCAGGCACGCGAAGCGGCCTACGCCGCGGTGGACCGGATTCGTTTCGAAGGCGCGCATTTCCGGCGCGACATCGCGGCGCGGGCGTTGAAGTAGCCGGTCACGCGCCGGCCTCGTGGTACCGTGCCAGTCATGACCGCCTTGGATTCCCAGCCGTTTCAGGTCGGGCAACGTCTGGTCGCCGCTGTGAGCGACGTGGCGTTTGGCGGCGACGGCGTGGCGCGGGTGAACGGGTTTGTGATCTTCGTGCCGTTCGTGCTGACGGGCGAGGTGGTCGAACTCGAGCTGACCGAGGTGAAGCGGCAGTTCGCCCGCGCGCGGCTGGTGCGGGTGGTGCGGCCCTCGCCGATGCGGGTCGAGCCGCGTTGCCGTTACTTCGGCGTGTGCGGCGGCTGCCAGTACCAGCACCTGGCCTACGAGGAGCAGCTCCGCGTGAAGCACCGCCAGGTGAGCGACCTGCTCCAGCGCCTGGGCGGCGTGGCGCCGGACGTGGTGGCGCCGGTGATCCCCTGCCCCGCGCCTTACGGGTACCGCAACCGCATCATGCTCCGCAGCCAGTGGAACAAGCCGGAGCAGCGGCTCGCGATCGGGTTCATCCGACACGACTCCCGGCTGGTGGTGGACATCGAGGAGTGCGCCATCGCCGAGCCGGCGTTGAGCGCGCGCATCCGCGAAGTCCGCGCGCATCCCCCGCCCAAAGGCGGCTTGAAGGTGGTGTTGCGCCTGCCGCCGGAGGGCTGGGAGCTGCCGCCGGATTCGTTTTTCCAGAACAACTTTCACCTGCTGCCCGGCCTGGTGGAAACCGCGCGCGCGCGGCTGCACGCGGCCGGCACGCGCCATCTGGTGGATGTGTTCTGCGGCGTGGGCTTCTTCGCCCTCGAACTGGCGGACGTGGTGGAGTCGTTCGCCGGAGTGGAACTGGACCGCCCGGCGATCAAAGCCGCCCGGCGGAACGCCGCCGCACGCGGCGTGGCCAACGGCGAATTCGTGGACGGGCGCGCCGAGGAGTTGCTGCCGGACCTGCTGGGCCGCTTTGCCCCGGAACGCACCACCGTGGTGCTGGACCCCCCGCGCGTCGGCTGCGCCGCGCCGGTGCTGGCGGCGCTGCGCGCGACCCGCCCGGCACAAATCCTGTACGTCTCCTGCCATCCCGCCACGCTGGCGCGCGACCTGAAAGCCTTGTGTGCCGGGGGCGCCTGCCGGATCGAACGCGTCGTGCCGCTCGACATGTTTCCCCAGACCCAGCACATCGAGTGCGTCGCCGACCTGCGGGCGGAAACCTGAGCAGAAGTGACTGGTGGGCACGCATCGGGACTGAGCGACCCGGAGCCGGCTGGTTGAATGAGATGCCGCCGAGGCTATAAGCGGAGGGCAAAGACATTTCGACCTTGAGACACACTCGTTAACTTCGGCCGGCGTACTTCGTTTTGCTTGAACTCGCTTTTCTGCAAGGCCATTTTCTGTCCATACATGAAAAAGCGAACCCCAATCATTCAAGGCCTGTGCTGTCTTCTGGCGGTCGGGCATTTCGGCCTGGCGGCCAGGGCGCAACACGGCGGTGTGGACGCAACCTTCAACCCGGGTGCTGGTCCCAACGCGCTGGTGAACGTGGTCACCCTCCAGCCGGATGGCCGGATTCTCATCGGCGGCAATTTCGGCACGGTGGACGGCGTGGCGCGCAGCCGGATTGCGCGCCTGAATCCCGATGGCGCGGTGGACCCTGCCTTCCAGCCGGGCGCGGGCGCCAATGACGACGTGCGCGCCATCGCGGTGCAAGCCGACGGCCAATTGGTCGTGGGCGGGGACTTCACCATCCTCAATGGGGCAACGCGCCGGCGGCTGGCCCGGCTGCTGCCGGATGGCCAGGTGGATTACGCGTTCGGCCCGCCCGGCGGTGCCAACAACGCGGTGCACGGTCTCGCCGTGCAAGCGGATGGGCGCGTGGTGGTGGTGGGTAACTTCACCGAGATTGCCGGTGTGGCGCTGAATCGCATCGCCCGCCTGAACGCCGACGGCAGCGTGAACACCAGCTTCGACCCGGGCACCGGCGCCAACGGCCTGATCCGCGCCGTGGCGCTGCAAAGCGACGGCAAGATCGTGATCGGCGGCGACTTCACCAGTTTCAACGGCCAGACGCGCAATCGCATCGCCCGCCTGAACGCCGACGGTTCGCTGGACGCGAACTTCATCCCTGGTACCGGCATGAACAACAGCGTGTACGCCCTGGCGATGGACGACGCCGGTCGCATCCTCGCCGGCGGGCAGTTCACCCAGGTGGCCGGTGTAACGCAGCGGTACCTGGCGCGCTTGACCGCGACCGGGGGACTGGATCCGTTCTTCAACATGGCGGTGGGCTTCAACAACACGGTGAACGCCGTCGCGTTGCAGCCGGACGGACGCGTCATCGTGGGCGGCGCGTTCACGACGGTGAACCAAGTCGGGCGGGCGCGGGTGGCGCGGCTGGGCAGCGACGGCAGCGTGGATCTGACGTTTGATCCGGGAACAGGTCCGAACTCAACCGTCTTGGCGGTGGCCGCGCCGCGGAATGGCAACGTGTTGATCGGCGGCCAGTTCACGACCGTGGCAGGCCAGAACCGCCGGTACCTGGCGCGGCTTGTCGCCGACGGCGGCAACCCGGCGGCCACGGCACCGCAAATCACCGTCATGCCGGTGGAACAGAAGGTGAACGCCGGGCTCCCGGCGAGTTTCACCGTGGTGGCCGGCGGCAACCCGCCGCTAACTTACCAATGGACCCACAACGGCGCGCCCGTGGCCGGCGGCACCAACAGCACGCTCACGTTGCCGGTCGCGCGGCCCGACCTGGCGGGCACGTACGTCGTGACCGTGTCCAACGCGGCCGGCAGCGCGGCCAGCGTGCCCGTGTCGCTCATTGTCATGCCCGAGGCGCCGGGTGCGGGTTCGGTGGACCTGTCGTTCAACGCGGCGCAAGGACCCAACAACACCGTGCGAGCGCTGGCGCTGCAGCCGGATGGCCGCGTGCTCATCGGTGGCGCGTTCACCACGGTGGACGGTCAGCCGCGCAGCCGCGTGGCCCGGTTGCGGTCCAACGGATCGGTGGACCCCACCTTTGCCCCGCTCAGCGGAACCAGCGCGGAGGTGCGCGCCCTGGAATTGCTGCCGGACGGCCGGATTCTGCTCGGCGGCGATTTCCTCACTTACAACGGCGCGCCCCGCCAGCGCATCGCCCGGATTCTGGCGGACTCGTCGCTGGATGACACCTTCGTACCCGGCTTGGGTGCAAACAACACCGTGGACGCGGTGGCCGCACAGACCGACGGCAAGGTGGTCATTGGCGGCCTCTTCACCACCGTGGCCGGTGAGGCGCGGAACTATCTGGCCCGTCTGAACGAAAACGGCACCTTGGATACCGGCTTCAATCCCCCGGGCGGGGCCAACGGCCGCGTGCTGGCCGTCGTCATCCAAAGCAATGGCAGAATCGTCATCGGCGGGGATTTCACTCGCATCGCCGGGATGGATCGGAACCGCGTCGCGCGCCTCAACGCCGACGGCAGCCTGGACGAGAGCTTCGTGGTAGGGACCGGCTTCAACAACTCCGTGAATTCGCTCCGCCTGCTGGGCGGGGACATGTTGGTCGGCGGGGCGTTCTCGGCTTACAGCGGGTTGGCGGCCCGCTCCTTGGCCCTGCTCGATACCTTGGGCCGTCTCAGTCCGACTCTCGACACGATCGTCGGCTTCAACAACGAAGTCCAGGCCACCGCGACCGATGCCGATGGAAACGTGATCGCGGGCGGTTCCTTCACGACGGTGAACGGTTTGACCCGAACGCGCGTCGCGCGGCTGCTGGGCGCGGACGGGAGCGTGGATCCTCGCTTCGACCCGGCGAACGGGCCGAACAGCACCGTCTTTGCCGTGGCCGCCCAGTCCGACGGGAAAGTCATCATCGCCGGCAGCTTCACCACCGTGGCCGGCCAGCCGCGCCGCTACGTGGCGCGCCTCAACAGCGATCCCCGGCCGGAGGCGCCGCCGTTCCACCTGGCGATCCGCAACACCGATGACGGCGTGCGGGTGGACCTGTACGCCGAGCGCGGCTTCGAATACACCATTCAGCGCTCATACAACCTCCTGCAATGGGAGAACTGGACCAATGTCGCGGGCGGCGGCCTGGAAGCCGAGGTTCGCCTCCTGGATCCGACGTCCAAGACCCAACCTCACGCCGTGTATCGCGGAATCTCCCAGTAAAACGCCGCCCATTGCTGCCTTACCCGGGGGCTTGGGGGCGTGAACAGCCACGTCCGCGGCGCAACTGCGGGCGTGTTGTCCGGGCGACGGCCGCTGGTAAGGTCGTGAACGCCACTACGGCCTGCTTGGTGCCTGTAAGAAGTTCAAACCGAAAAACGACGTTGGGCCGGCAGGACGCACTGCGCTACGGCCAACTTTGGTTTTCGGGTTGAACCACGCCCCGCGTGACGGCGCGGCGTAAGGCCTCCGTGAACCCAGGTGGGGCGGGAGTCCTCTCGAGCCCAGCCGGCCTGGGTGGATCAGGATGGCAGGGCTCGACGGAGTCTCGCCTCACCAGGACTGACCGGTTACGGCGCGGCTGACTTCGCCATTGACGCCCCCGGCGGGCGCGCCTGAAATCGGCACATGAAATCCTTTCATGTTCACGTTTCCCGCCGTCGTTTTCTGAAATCCACCGCCGCGCTTGGCGCGCTGGCTGGCCTGCCGGACTGGTTCGTCGAGGAAACCCTTTCGGCCCGCGCGGCCCAGCCGCGCCCGCTGTCCGCGAATGACAAACCCGGCATCGGCCTGATCGGCTGCGGCGGCCAGGGCCGGGGCGACTGCAACTGGGCGCGGAACTTCGGCAACGTCATCGCTGTGGCCGACGTGGACGAGGACCACGCCGCGGAGGCGAAGAAGCAGTTCAACGCCGAGCACCAGTTCACCGATTTCCGCAAGCTGCTCGAGCGCGACGACCTTCACATTGTCATCAACGGCACCCCCGACCACTGGCACACGCTGGTGAACGTGGCCGCCGCGCGCGCGGGCAAGGACATCTACACCGAGAAGCCGCTCACGCTGACCATTGAGGAAGGCCGACGGCTGATAAAGGAAGTCCGCCAGGCGAAGCGGGTGCTGCAGGTGGGCAGCCAGCAGCGCAGCGACGGGCGGTTCCGGCTGGCCTGCGAACTGGTCCGCAACGGCCGGATCGGCAGGCTCCAGCACCTGATTGTGGGCCTCCCCACCGGGCCGCGCGAAGGTCCGTTTCCGCCGCGGCCCGTGCCGGCCGGCTTGAACTGGGACGCCTACGTGGGCCAGGCGCCGTTCTTCGAGTACAACGGCCACAACTGCCACTGGAACTTCCGCTGGTGGTACCGCTTCTCCGGCGGGCAGATGACCGACTGGGGGGCGCACCACAACGACATCGCCCAGTGGGGCAACGGCACCGAGGACTCCGGCCCGGTCGAGTTCGACGGCAAGGGGCTGGTGGACATGATCCCCGGCGGCTACGACGCCGTCGCCAGGTACCGCGTGGACAGTCGCTACGCCAATGGCGTGACCCTGACCATCCTGGACGAAAGCACCGGCACGGACCGGAACGTGGTGGGTGACAAGAAGCGAACGCCAAACGGCGTGCAGTTCCTGGGCAGCGACGGCTGGATTTTCGTAAGCCGCGGCGAAATCAAGGCGAGCAAAGCGGAGTTGATCGAGGAACCGCTGCCCGCGGGCGCGGTGCGGCTGTACAAGAGCGACAACCACATGGGCAACTTCTTCGAGTGCGTGCGCTCGCGGAAGGATCCGATCTGCCCGGTGGAGATCGGCCATCGCTCGATCAGCGTGGCGCACCTCGGCGTCATCTCCATCCGCCTGGGCCGGCCCATCAAGTGGGACCCGGCCCGGGAGGAAATCGTCGGCGATGCCGAGGCGGCCAAATGGGTCGGCCGCGAGATGCGCGCGCCGTACGACTGGAGCTTCATTGCCTGAGCGAAGCGCCGGGCCCCGGGCTCATCCAACCGGCGGGCGGTGGGGAAACCAGGGGACTCAAGGGACTGCAATGGTTTTATCGGTATGAAGACGCACCTACACCGCTTCGGCTCGTTTGTCGTTCTCCTGGCCCTGGCCCTGCCGGCCGCCTGCTGGCCGGTCCGCGGTCAGACGCCGCCAGCCATCGTCGTTCAACCGCGGAGCCAGCATGTGCCGGCGGGCTCGGATGTGGTCCTGGTGGTGGTGGCCGACGGCGAGGAGCCGCTGCGCTACCAATGGCTCCGGGACGGCGTCAGCGTTCCGCTGGCCACGCAGGCCGCGCTCACCCTGCCGCTGGTGCAGAGTGCGCAGATGGGCCGTTACACGGTGCGGGTGAGCAACGCGCACGGAGCGTGCTCAGCGACCCGGCCATCCTGCATCTGGTGCCGCTGGCCGGCTGGGGATTGGGCGGGTCACAGCAGGCCACGGTCCCGCGCGGCCTGACCAGCGTGGCGGCCATCGCCGCGGGCAGATTTCATTGCCTGGCCCTGACCACCGATGGGCGCGTAGTGGCCTGGGGCAACAACGCCTGGGGTCAAACCAACGTGCCCGCCGGCCTGACCGGCGTGGTGGCCATCACGGCGGGCGTCACGCACAGCCGCGCGGTGACCACGGACGGCCATGTGGTGGCGTGGGGCGACGCGAGCCTGGGCATCCCCGCTGTTCCCGAGGGGCTGACCAACGTGGTGGCCGTGAGCGCCGGCGCGGGACACAGCCTGGCGTTGACGGCCGAAGGCCAGGTGGTGGCGTGGGGCCGCTCCGACCAGAGCCAGACGACCGTGCCCGCAGGCTTGAGCAACGTGGTGGCCATCGCGGCGGGGGCCTATCACAACCTGGCCCTCACCGATGATGGGCGGCTGGTGACATGGGCTTACAACGCCATCGGCGAGGAGCTTCCGCAAATCAGGCCGGGACACGTCGTGGCCCTTGCCGCCGGCGTGGAACACAGCTTGATCCTGACCAGTCCCACAGGACGGAGCCGGCCGCAGCTTTACGCGCGCCGGGAAGGCGGTCACCTGGTACTGAACTGGACCGGCGGCCCTGCGCCCTTCCGGCTTAGGAAGACAGCGGAGCTGAATCCAGCCAGCGCTTGGGAACCGCTGGGTCCGCCCCGCCGGGTCCAATGGCTGGCTTTGCCGGCCGCGTCTGGAAACCGCTTCTTCCAAATCACGGATCGGTAACGGGAAAACTGCGGCTGGCAGGGGAGCACTCGCGCCTTGCGCATGGTTCTCCCGGTCCTTGCGAAAAACAGGTTTGGAAAAGTGCGCTTGGAACCATCTGTCACGCCACCCTCTGCCACACTTGGTGCGCACGCCGTGTGCGCGGGCAGGCCTGAACTCCGGCTTCAAACGTACAGCACGGCCTTGAGATCGCGCACCACCACGCTCATGAACGGGTAGCGCTTCTCCGGCTCGGTCTCCAGGCATTTGAGCAGGATGCGTTCGAGTGCGGGCGGGATGGCGTTGTTCAGTTCACGCGGGGGCTGGAAATCGCCGCGGTCAAGCTGCCGGGCCAGGATTTCGGCGGGCGATTCGCCGGGGAAGGGCTTGCAGAAGGTGAGCAGTTCGTAGGCGGTCACGCCAAAGGCGAAGACATCCGCGCGGTGGTCCACCGGCTCGCGTTGCAGTTGCTCGGGGGACATGTAGGCCGGGGTGCCGGGGTTGCCGGGCAGCTTCTCCGGGAACTCGGGGCGCGGCCGGGCAAGGTCGAAATCCACCAGCCGCACGCTGCCGTTGCGGGTCACCACGATGTTCTCCGGCTTGAAGTCCAGGTGCATGTAGCCGCGGTCATGCACATGCTCCAGGGCCAGGGCCGAGTCAATCAGCACGCTGCCGGCGAACTCCTCGAGCTGCGGATCGTTGTGGCCCATGAGCACCTTGAGGTTGGCCCCCTCGACGTATTCCAATGCCACGTACCAGGTGCCCTCGATCTTGCCGTGCTCGAGGTAGCCGATCACAAAGTCGTGGTCATGCACCGCGGCCAGGACTTCGCAGCCGCGCAGGAAGCGTTTGCGCGTGGCGAAGTCGAACCGTGCCGTCTCGCGCAGACAGCGCACCGCGCAAGTCTGGTGATGCTCGTCCGTGGCCAGCCACAAGTCGGCCACCCCGCCGCTGTTGATCAGCTCGCGCAGGTAAAACCGGCCGAACGGCCCCGGCAGGCGCCGGCCTTCGCTATCCACTTTCGCCTTGGTGCCAAAGCTCAACATGAATGCCGGAGGATGTTTACCACCGTCCGGCGGTCCTGCCAAGGCGACCGGGCCGCGAAACCCCCGGTCGTTTCGACGCACACCGCCGGTTGATGGAGAAACT
>CAZMOZ010000061.1:0-13957 GCA_964568145.1 uncultured Verrucomicrobiota bacterium | reverse complement strand
ACAAAGCCCTTCGATTCTGGGTGGCGTCTCGCTGCTCATAGGCTTGTTGCCGAACAGTAGTATTGGGACAAAGAGGGGTGCCCAAAGGCAAATCTCTGTCCTGCCGAATCATGCGGCAGGTTGACAGCCTGGTGCAGCGCCGTCAACAAAATTTTCGCTGATTTTTCCGGTCACCCAGATGGTGGAGGGGGATTGGGGCCGGCGGCGTTTTGGGGCTTGCGCCTCGTTTGGTTAAAGACAAACTGGCTTTGTTTTGCGCAACCGGTTGGAGATGAACAAAGACAAACTGGAAAAGCGGGTGTGGTTTCCCGGTTGGGCCGAGGCACTGGCCCGGGAGCCGTGGCCACCAGCCCGGCGGGAGGCTTGTCGGCGGATCATCGCTTGGTATTTGCACGAGTGCAAAAAACGGGGCTGGGCGGTGAGCGTCGCCTCGGCCCGGCAGTTCATGGAGGTGGTGGACCGGGAGCGGCAGCCGGCGGCGGAAAGGCTGGCGGTTTGGAAGGAAGGGTTGAACTGGTTTTTTCGGCGGGCGGCCGAGCCAGCCACCCGGGCGGTGGCGCGGGTGGTGGGTGAGGAACCGGCGAAAGCCGGGACAACGAACGGGCCGGTCATGAGCGATGTGCCGACCCTGGGCCAGGCCGACCTGGGCCGGACGGAATGGGAACAACGGCTGGTGCGCCGGTTGCGATCGTTGCATCGGCAATGGCGCACAGAGCAGACGTATCGAGGCTGGGCGTGGCGGTTTGCAAAGTTCCTGGAGCCGCGGCCGGTGGAATCGGCCGCGGAGGCGGACGTGCGGGAATTTTTGTCGCGGCTGGCCACGGCGGGGCGGGTGAGTGCGGCGACGCAGAAGCAGGCGCTCAACGCGCTGGTGTTCTTGTTGCGAGAGAGTTTGGGGAAGCCGCTGGGCGATTTCAGTGATTTCACGGCGGCGCGGCGGCGGGAGCGGGTGCCGGTGGTGTTGTCCAAGGAAGAGTGCCGGCGGCTGTTCGCGGCGCTGGCCGGCACGCCGCGGCTGATGGCCGAGTTGATGTACGGGGCGGGGTTGCGGCTGATGGAACTGCTGCGGCTGCGCATCAAGGACGTGGACCTGGAGCGCGGCCAGGTGGTGGTGCGCGGGGGCAAGGGGGATGCGGACCGGGTGACGGTGCTGCCGGAAGCGCTGCTGGAGCGGCTGGCGGCGCACCGGGATCGGCTGCGGGAGTTGTATGAAGCGGACCAGCGGGCGGGCCTGCCCGGGGTGTGGCTGCCCGAGGGGTTGGAGCGCAAGTATCCCCGGGCGGGAGAGGCGTGGGAATGGCAGTGGTGGTTTCCCTCCCGCCAACTGACGCGCGACCCGCGCACGGGTGTGCGGCGGCGGCATCACGTGCTGGACGCGACGTTCCAGCATTGCATCCGGCAGGCGGCGTGGAAGGCCAGGCTGGACAAGAAGGTCACCCCGCATGTGTTGCGCCACAGCTTCGCCACGCATTTGCTGGAGGGCGGCACCGACCTCCGCACCGTGCAGGAGCTGCTCGGCCACAAGGATGTGGCCACGACGCAGCTTTACACGCACGTGATGCGGAAGCCGGGGCTGGGAGTGAGGAGTCCGCTGGACGGGTGAGGGGCTGGGGAGCCGGAGGCCGGAGGCCCGACGCGGGGGCGGGGTGAAACAGCGGTCGGGAGCGCGCGGACGCGTCGCCCCGCCCTGGTTTGTGAGTTTCTGCGTTTGGGCTGGGAACCCGGAACCGGTTTCGCGCGCGGGCGGTGCCGGTGCAGGTCTTCGCCGCCTTTGCGCGACCCCTTGGCTGGCCGGCGGGACGCCCCGCGCCACGGCCGACTTCGGTTTCCGGGCTCAGTTGAGGAAGGGAAGCACCTGCGTCCTGGGTGTTCCTACCGGCACCCGCCACGGCACCAGGGACGGGTGCGCTCCCCGGTCCAACCGCCTCGCTCCGGTTTGGTTTCCCGGGCGCAAAGCGAAGGCCGAAGATCCGCAGGCGTGGACGCCCACGCCACGAGCAGTGGCCTTCCCGCGCTTAGCGGCTGCGAACGGCCCGGCTCCTGGCCTTGACCGCGCCCTTGTTGGACGGGGTGGCAACCGGATCGGGATCAGCGGCGACCGGCGTTCTGGCCCCGGGATTGGTCGTGGTCCGCGTGCATCGCGGCGTGTAAGGCGCGGCGCGTTTCCGGCGTGGTGCGATGCCAGCGGCCGTTCGCGCCGCGAAAACCACGCGTCACGCCCCAGACATCCGTCTGTGCCGAGCGCGCGTTGATCCTGGAAACCGGAGTTCCGCGGGCGAGGTCGCCCGAGCCGCTGCGAACTCCGGTTTTGAGTCTCATGCGTTTTCCTGGCGGAGCACGACCACGCCGGCTTCCGGCAGGCTCAGCGAATCGGGATTCAGCACTGTGACCGCCGCCGAGGTCAACACGACTTCCCAGTGTCTCGCCGGCAGGGGCATCGTACTCAACCGGTCGCCGAAGTTGCACGCCACGACGATCCGGCCGCGCTCGACCACCAGCCAGCGCTGCGTTTCGTCGAACCAGGTGCGCACGTGGTCGAGCCGGCCGTCCGCGAGGTCCGGCTCGCGGCGGCGGAGTTGGATGAGCCGGCGATGCCAGTCCAGCAAGTCCGCGTGAGGCGGCTGGGTGAGTTCACTCCAGTCCAGCTTTGAGCGGGCCAGGGAGCGCGGGTCCTGCGGGTCGGGGATTTCCTCCGGCTTCCAGCCGAAGGCGGCGAACTCCCGGCGCCGGCCTTCGCGCACCGCCCGCGCCAGTTCCGGTTCGGGGTGGGCGGTGAAATACAGGAACGGCGTGCGGGCGCCCCATTCCTCGCCCTGGAAGAGCAGCGGCACAAACGGCGCGGTGAAGACCAGCGCGGCGGCGAGTTTGAGCCGGCCCGGACCGACCAACTGGCTGAGGCGCTCGCCGCGGGCGCGGTTGCCGATCTGGTCGTGGTTCTGGGCGTAGCCAAGGAAGCGATGACCGCTCAGCCCGCCGTGCGGCCGGCCATGCCGGCGGCGGCGATGCGCCGAATAGCGGTCGTCATAGACGTAGGCGTTGGCCAGCGCCCGGGCGAGGTCGGCAAGCGGGCCGAAGTCCGCGTAGTACCCGGCGCGTTCGCCGGTGAGTGCGGCGTGCAGGGCATGGTGGAAGTCGTCGCTCCACTGGGCGTCGAGCCCGCAGCCGCCGCGCTCCGGCGGCCAGAGCAGGCGCGGGTCGTTCAGGTCGCTTTCCGGGATGAGCACCAGCGGGCGGCCGAGTTCAGCGGCCAGTTGCCGCACCTCGACGCCGAGCAGTTCGAGGAACGGCACCGCGCGGGTGTCGAGGATGGCGTGGACGGCGTCGAGCCGCAGGCCGTCGCAGTGGTAACCGCGCAGCCACTGCCGCGCGTTGTCGCCGAAGAAGGCGCGGACCTCGTCGCTGTCCGGGCCGTCGAAGTTCACGGCCGCGCCCCACGGTGTGTGATAGCGCGGGGTGAAGTACGGCGCGAAGCGGCCGAGGTAATTGCCCGCGGGCCCGAGGTGGTTGTACACCACGTCCAGCACCACCGCGAGCCCGCGGGCGTGGCAGGCGTTCACCAGGCGCTTGAGGCCGTCCGGCCCGCC
Organism: uncultured Verrucomicrobiota bacterium; assembly: GCA_964568145.1. GTDB lineage: Bacteria > Verrucomicrobiota > Verrucomicrobiia > Limisphaerales > J093 > DSVZ01. Next base: position 10,373 of record CAZMOZ010000061.1, on the reverse strand, counting down.
GTACGCGTGGTGCGGGGCGAAGAGGTCCACGCCGTCGTAGCCCCAGCCGTGCGGGCCGTTGAACTCGTTCACGGGCATCAACTCGACGTGCGTCACGCCCAGCGCGACGAGGTGGTCGAGCCGCTCGATGGCCGCGTCGAACGTGCCTTCCGTGGTGAACGTGCCGACGTGCAGCTCGTAAAAGACCGCCTCGGCCAGCGGCCGCGCGCGAAAGCCGGCGTCGCTCCACGCAAACGCGCCGTGGTCCACCAGCCGCGACAGCCCGTGCACGCCGCGCGGCTGCCAGGGCGAACGCGGGTCGGGAAACGGACCTTCGCCGTCGAGCACGAAACCGTAGTCGCTGCCGGGGCCGGCGGAGGCGATTGTCGCCTGCCACCGGCCATCGGCATCGCGGTTCATCGGGTGGCGCCGGCCGTCCACCTCGACGGCGACCTCACGCGGCAGCGGCGCCCAGACGCGAAAGGTGTGCATGGTCAGTCGTGGGTGCGGGAAAGCAGCGCCACCGGGAAGCGGCGAAGCAGGTCACGCAACGGCACGCGGCCGCCGCGCACCACGTCGCCGGTCAGTTCGTTGAGCCAGAGGCCGAGCGGCAGCGCGAGGGTGGTGTCGGCCCAGTCGTCGCCAAGCTGCCAGACCAGGCGCGGGGCCACGGTCGCAACTTCGCCGCCGCGGCAGAACGCCACCACATGCGCGGCCCGCGCGCCGGCGGCCTCGAGCGGTTCGTAGCCGCCGCCGGCGTCGAACAGCTCGGGCCGTTGCGCGCGCAAGGCCAACGCACGCTGGATCAGCCACAGCTTGGGCACGCCTTCGCCGCGGCGCGCCCAGGCTTCCTCGGCGGAAAGCCCGCGGGCTGCTTCCAGGAGGCGCAGGCGCAGCGCGAAGTCCACCGGGCGGCGGTTGTCCGGGTCCACCAGGCTGAAATCCCACAACTCGGTGCCCCGGTAGATGTCTGGCACGCCCGGCGCGGTGAGTTTGATCAGTGTTTGCGCCAGCGAGTTGACGTAGCCGGGCTCGACCAGCGGGGCGACGAAGCGCTCGAGGTCGGCGACAAAGGTCGCGTCCGTGACCGCGCCGACGGCGAAGTCCTTCAACGCTTGCTCATACGCCAGGTTGGGCTGGGTCCAGGAGGTGTGCTGTTTGGCTTCGCGCGCAGCCTTCACCAGGTAGCCCAGCGCGCGGTCCTGCGACAGCGGCCAGGTGCCCACGAGCATCTGGTAGATGCGGTACTCGAGGTTGCGGTCCGGATAGCCCCCCCGCCGGCGCCGCTCGTTCGTGGCCGACCAGCGGCGTACGGTCTTGGACCAGTCACCGGGCATCTCGGAGAGCAAATAAAGCCGGGCGCGCACGTCCTCGCTGCGCTTGGTGTCGTGGGTGGAGGTGGCGAGCATCGCCGCCGGCCATTCGGCCTGGGCCTGGCGGCAGGCCCGGTGGAAGTCGGCCACCGACAATCCGAACCGCGCCGGATCGCCGCCGACCTCGTTGAGCGCCACGAAGCGGCCGTAGCAGTAGAACGCCGTGTCCTCGACGCCCTTGGCCATGGCGGGGCCGGTGAGTTGCTGGAAGCGCGCGACGAAGTCGTCCGCCGCGTCGCCCTTCAGTTCCAGGCGCAGCAGCGCGCCGAGGAAGTCAAAGATCGCCGGGTCGAGATCGGGCTGTTGTTCGCGCGCCGCGGCGAGGGCGGTCTGGATGTGGTCCCGGTCGGTCCTGCTGATCTGGCGCGGCTTCGTCCGGGCATAGGTGCGATAGACCGGGAAGCAGGCCGCGGCCTCGATGAGCGCGGCGCGCAGCGTCTCCGGCGCGAAGTCGCGCCCGTGTCGGGCGGCGGCGGCCTGCCACAACCGTGTGAGCCGGTCCACCTCCGCCACCAGATACTCGCGGAGGATCAGCCGCTTTTTCTCGCGCACCAGCGCCGGGTAGTCGGTGGGTTCGCCGGTGAAGGCCGCGTAGAATTCCGTGAGCGGCGGCTCGCCGGCCGGGTCCACGAAGAGCCCGCCCAGCCGGTTGAGGAAATCGTAGCCGGTGGTGCCGGCGACCGGCCAGGCACGGGGCAGCGCCTCGGCGGGTTCCAGGATTTTCTCGACCACGAGCCACGCGCCGGGCGCGGCGCGGCTCAGGCGCTGGAGGTACTGCGCCGGGTCGCGCAGGCCGTCAATGTGGTCCACGCGGAAACCGTCCAGCCAGCCGCGTTGGTGCCAGCCCAAAACGCAGTTGTGCGTGTCGCTGAAGACCTGCGGATTCTCGACACACACGCCCGCGAGGTCGGTGATGGTGAAGAAGCGGCGGTAGTTGAGGCGCGCGTCGCCGTGCCGCCACCAGGCCAGGCGGTAATGCTGCCGCTCGAGAAAACAGTCCAGCGACGCGGCGTCGGCGTTGAACTCTGCCACCGCCTCCGCGAGGAACTTGCCCGGCACGAGCAAGGACTCGGGCGCGACCGGGAAGCGGTGGTCGGAGTAACGCACGATGACGTCGTTGCCCTCGCAGACCACGCGAAGTTCGCCGCGCGCGAGCACGCGGTCGTACTCGTCGCCGAGGACGGGCAGGAGCACCTTGTCGCGGAGCCGCGGATCGGGCGGATTCCAGTCCAGGTCGAAATAGCCGGCGAAACGGCTGGCCGGGCCGTGCTGGAGCACATCCCACCACCACGGGTTCTCCGGGCCGAGGCCCATGTGGTTGGGCACGAGGTCGAGGACCAGGCCCATGCCGTGCTCGCGCAGCGCGGCGACCAGCGCCTCGAGGTCAGCCTCGGTGCCCAGCTCCGGGTTCAGCCGCGAGTAATCGCACACGTCGTAGCCGTGCGTGCTGCCGGCCCGGGCCTTGAGCAGCGGTGAGGCGTAGAGGTGGCTCACCCCGAGCATGTGCAGGCCGGGCACCCAGGCCAGCGCGTCCCGCAGCGTGAAGCCCCGGTGAAACTGCAGACGGTACGTGGCCCGCGGCGGCGGCCGGGCGGTGGCAGACCGGGCGGTCATGCGGCGAGGCTGTTCACGTTGAAGCCGAGGCATTCGCCCAGCTTGACGAAATGCGCCAGCCATTCGCGCGCGGCCGGGTCTTCGGCCCGCGCCTTGTCCCGCCGGCCGGGGGCCACGCCCTGGAGCAACTGGAAGTACAGGTTCTGCGTCTTCCAGAGGTTCACCTCGAGGTTGAGCGCGCACACGACTTCCGCCGCGCCGGCGGTCCGCGCCAGCTCCGCGCCGTCCTCGGGCGCGGCAGTGAGACGTTCGAGGTGCCGGTCCAGATGCGTCTTGACGGCGTAGGCCAGCACGTCGCGCTGGAGCTCGACGCCGCCGTCCGTGACTTCCCGGACCAGCGCACCGAGCCGGGCGAGGTCGGGGTTGTCCGCCTCGAACTGCCGGCGGAGTTCGGCGTTGGCGATGAAGTCCGCCGCCGTCTTAAGGCCGGCGGGCAGCGGGGCGTTGAGGTCCTTGAGAAAGCGCATCAAGGGCAGGTACTGGTCGGTGATCGTCCGGTAGCGGGCCTCGAGGTCGTCACGGGTCGCGACCAGAATCTGGCTGAGCACCCGGCGCTGCTCGTCGCGGAACAGGTTTTTGAGCGAGTAGTTCGACTCCCCGAAATGCCGGTCCATGAGCCGGATGATCTGGGGAAAGTCCGCCCGACCGAAGGCCTCGCGGAACTCGCCGAGCATCTGCTGGAAGGCCTCCTCGCCGCGGAAGAGCCGCACGCCGGCGTTCACGTTGTGGTCGCCGAGGTGCAGGGCGGCGTAGCTGAGCTCGTCCGCGGCGCGCGTGGCCTCGAACGTGACCTTCGAGCGGCCCACGATGAGGCGCGCCTTGCCGGCCTCCAGGATTTCCCGGTGCTGCTGCTCGAAGGCGAAGCAGTACACGCGCGCCCGGTCGGGGTAGTTCTCGAAGAGCGAGCTGACGGCGAAGTGCGCGCCGATCTTCTCCCGGTCCATCATGGCGGGCTTGACGAACTTCAGGTAGATGTGCCGGCCGTCGCGGTGCTCGGGGAGGTTGCTGCGGGCCTTTTCGAGGTGGTCGAGGAAGGCGGGCTCGAGGTCCTGGTCCAGCGCGTTGCGGGCCAGTTGCACCACCCGGCCGGCGTACTGGAGCACCTGCACGGTCTCCAGGCCGGAAAGTTCGTCGAAGAACCAGCCGCAACTGGTGTACATGAGCATCGCGTGGCGCTGCATTTCCAGCAGGCGCAGGCAGGTGACCCGCTCGTCCGCAGTCAACGGCCGCCGGGCCTGCCGCTCGAAGAAGCGGGCCACGCCCGCGTCCGAGCGGTCGAGGATCACGTCAATGTACGCGTCGCGCGCGGCCCAGGGGTCGTGGAGGAAGGGTGCGAGCCCGGCTTCGTAAAGCGGCGCCACCCGGTCGCGCAGCCAGTCCAGCGCGTCGCGCAGCGGCTGGCGCCAGCGCTGGTGCCAGCCGGGCCGGCCGCCGCTGTTGCAGCCGCAGTCGCTGTGCCAGCGGCGGACGCCGTGCGGGCAGCTCCAGGCGCTTTTCTCGTGGATCTGCGCCTCCATCGTGGGCGGGTGGGTGGCCAGGTACTCGCCGTAATTGGTCAGCTTCGCCAGTTGATGGGTCTCGATGTGGTGGAGCGCGCAGGCCAGCGCCATCTCCCCGTACCGGTGATGGTGTCCGTAGGATTCGCCGTCCGTGGCGATATGCATGAGCTGGTCCCGCTGGCGGGCGTCGTCGTAGCCGTCCATCAGCCGCGCGGCGAAGGCCTCGCCGCTGTTGAGCAGCCGCTCAAAGGCGACCGCCTTGGACACCGGCGCGTCGTAAAAGAACACCGCGAGGCTCCGTTTGGACGGCAGCTTCACCAGGTACGGGCGGGAAGGGTCCACGCGCCCGCCGTTCACGTCGCTCCAGTGTCCGCCTTTGAGCGAGCGCACGCGGCTGGCCTGGAACGGCGAGAGCACGGTGAATTTGATGCCGTGCCCGGCGAGCACCTCGAAGGTCGGTGTGCCCGCCGCGGTCTCCGGCAGCCAGAGCCCTTCCGGGCGGCGGCCAAACCGGTGCTCGAAGTCGCGGATGCCCCAGAGGACCTGGGTGTGTTGGTCGCGCGCGCTGGCCAGCGGCAGGATCATGTGGTTGTACGCCTGCGCCAGGGCCGAGCCGTGCCCGGCGTGGCGCTCGCAACTCCGCCGGTCGGCTTCGACCAGCGCGGCGAGCACCTCCGGCATCTTCTCGGCCATCCACGCCAGGAGCGTCGGGCCGAAGTTGAAGCTGATCCGCGCGTAGTTGTTCACGATGTCCACGATCCGCCCGTCCCCGCAGAGCATCCGCGCCGTGGCGTTGGGCGCGTAGCACTCGGCGGCCACGCGCTCGTTCCAGTCGTGGTACGGAAACGCGGAGTCCTGACACTCGATGGCCTCCAGCCACGGGTTTTCCCGGGGCGGCTGGTAAAAGTGGCCGTGGATGCACAGATAACGGGTCATGGAGTCGTTGAATTTAGCAGGGAGAACCTTGGTTCACTTCAGGCCGTCGAGCAAATGGACAATCCCGCGCAGCGGAATCCCCAGGTCCGGTGCCGGGCGGCGGAGCCCGTCGCCCAGTTCTTCGAGGAATTTTTCGAGCAGGTAGGCGGCCAGCAGCACGAGACGTTCCTCCGGCCGGCGCGGGACCACCACGCTGTCTCCCATCGTGTCCAGATAAGCGCGCAGGAAGCCGACGCTGACTGTCTGCTGCCATTGCGCGGCCCGCGGCTCGAACCGGGGCAGGGATTCCACCTCCAGGCTGCCGCGATGCACCTGCTGCTCCAAGCCCGCCCAGGCCGCGTGCCGGAGGGCGCTCAGCAGGCACGCCACGTCGCGCAGCGCCGCGCGTTTGATGCGCCGCACGCTGGCCGGGAGGTCAGCCCGGCCCTCGAAGTCGAGGATGGCAAAATCGCGGCCGGTGTGAACCCAGCGGCCGAGGTGGAGGTCGCCGTGGCAGCGAATCCGGCTGGCGGCGGGGCGCCGCTCAAAGAGCGCGCGGAAATGGGCGATCAACTCGGCCTCGCGGTCGAGCACCTGCTGGGCCGGCGCTGCCGTCTCCGCGGGCAGATGCCGGAACTGCTTCCGCAACAGCCGCAGGTGGTGTGAGGCGAGATTGCGCATGGATTGGTACACGCCCTGCACGTAGTGCGGCGTGAACGGCTCCGGTGCGAACGCCGGATCGTCGGGATCGGACACCAGCGCCAGGTGTAGCGCCGCCGTATGCCTCCCGAGCCGGTCGGCGACTTCGAGGTACGTGCCCACCAGGGTCTTCATCTCGGCCGGCTCTTCGAGATCGAGCCACTGGCGGAACGGCCGGAGGTCCGGCTGCAGGTCCTTCTGCTGGGTGGTCAGGGCCTCGATCCGGTCGTAGTACCGGCCCAGGGCATCGAGGGTGTACTGCCAGCCGTCCGGGGCGCCTGAATCGTGCCCGCGCAGCACCGCCAGGGTCTGGACTTGGCCATCGGTGTGGCGGAACTCGACGTGCCCGGCCAGCGGCTCGGCGGCCTGGAAACCGTGCGCGGCGAGGAAACGCGCCATTTCCACGTCGGGATGTACGCCGGCGTGCAGGCGCCGGAAGACCTTGAGCGCCGCCTTGTCACCCAGGGTGACCACGGAGACGCCAAGGTCCGCGCGGCAGGCGGTGGGGAGCAACACCCGACCGGCGGCCAGCAGGCCGCGCAAGGCCGGGGCGCGCGCGCCGGTCAGCTCGCCAGCCGCGGACTTGATCCGCCGGCGCCGCGCGATCAACTCGAACAAGGCGCCGGCGAAGGTTTCGCTCCCGGTGGCGTCGTACAACCGGCCAGGTTCCGGGGTGGCGAGTTCGCAGATGACCGCTTCCGGCCGGCCGGCCGGAAGCTCGTCCGGGCGCGCGCCCGTCGCAAAGGCCAGCGGCAGCGCGTACACTTCGCCTTCGCCTTCGAGGTACTCCACCTGGGCCAGCGCGAGACAGGCCTGGTCTTCACCCCGTGAAACTGGCACGGCTTCGAGCAGCGTGACCTGTTTGAGCTGCCGGTTTTGCCCACCGAACCACCGTTGCTGACGCAGCCAGTCCGGCAACACGGCCTCCAACTGCGCGCGCGCCCGGCCGGCCAGGACGGCGGTCCAGCCGCCGGTGACCGCGATGGCGGTCGTCTTTGCGGGGGCGGCGGCGGGCACGGCCGCGGGCGGGGCGTCGAGGGAGAACCAGAAAAAGGCGTGCGGGCTGAGCGTGAGAAAGTACGGCGCCTCCGTCACGGCGGGGAAGCTCGTCCGGCCAAACAACTCCATCGGCACCCGGCCTGTGAAGGCGGACAAGTCCAGTTCCACCGGCTGGACAAAGCGCGAGAGGTTGGCCACGACGAGCAGGGTTTCGGCCTCGTGGCGGAGCAGGTAGGCGAGGATGCGGCGGTTGTCCGGCTGGAGGAGTTCGCAACGGCCTTCGCCCAGGGCGCGCCAGCGTTTGCGCAGCGCCAGCAGCCGGCGCGTCCACCACAGCAACGAGTGTGGATTCTGCAACTGCGCCTCCACGTTGACCGCCTCGTAGTGGTACTCCGGATCGTAGATGATCGGGAGGTACAGCGCCTGCGGGTTGGCCCGCGAGAAGCCGGCGTTCTTGTCCGAACTCCACTGCATCGGGGTGCGCACGCCGTTGCGGTCGCCCAGGAAGATGTTGTCGCCCATGCCGATCTCGTCGCCGTAGTACAGGACCGGCGTGCCGGGCAGGGAGAACAGCAGGGCGTTGAGCAGCTCGATGCGCTTGCGGTCGTTGCCCAGCAGCGGGGCCAGCCGCCGGCGGATGCCCAGGTTGAGCCGCGCCTGGTGCATGTTGGCGTACATCCGGTACATGTAGTCGCGCTCCTCGTCGGTGACCATCTCGAGGGTGAGCTCGTCGTGGTTGCGCAGGAACAACGCCCACTGGGCGGTCTCGGGGATCGCGGGCGTCTGCTCGAGGATGTCCACGATGGGCATGCGGTCCTCCATGCGCACCGCCATGAACAGCCGCGGCATCAACGGGAAGTGGAAGGCCATGTGGCACTCGTCGCCGCGGCCGACGCCGAGGTACTTCACGGCGTCCTCCGGCCACTGGTTGGCCTCCGCCAGCAGCATGCGGTCGCCGTACTTCGCGTCCACGTGCGCGCGCAGCCGTCTGAGCGCCTCGTGGGTTTCCGGCAGGTTCTCGCAACTAGTGCCCTCGCGTTCGTACAGGTAGGGCACCGCGTCCAGCCGCAGACCGTCCACGCCCAGCTCGAGCCAGAAATCGAGCACCTTCAGGATTTCGGCGAAGACCTCCGGGTTGTCGTAATTGAGGTCCGGCTGGTGGGAGAAGAACCGGTGCCAGAAGTACGCGCCCGCCGCGTGGTCCCAGGACCAGTTCGAGACCTCGACGTCCTTGAAGATGATCCGCGCATCGCGGTAGCGGTCCGCGGTGTCGCTCCAGACGTAGAAGTTGCGCCATCGGCTGCCCGGCGGGGCGCGGCGAGCCCGCTGGAACCACGGATGCTGGTCGGAGGTGTGGTTGACCACCAGCTCGGTGATCACACGCAGCCCGCGCCGGTGCGCCTTGGCGAGGAAGGTCTTGAAGTCCGCCAGCGTGCCGTAGGTGGGATGGACGTCGTAGTAATCCGCGATGTCGTACCCGTCGTCCCGGAGCGGCGAGGGATAGAACGGCAGCAGCCAGAGCGCGGTCACCCCGAGGTCCTTCAGGTAATCCAGCCGGCTGGTCAGGCCGCGGAAGTCGCCGATGCCGTTGCCGTCGCTGTCCTGAAACGCGCGGACATGCACTTCGTAGATGACGCCGCTCTTGTACCAGAACGGTTCCGCCACCAACCCGTCCCGCCGATGATTCTTGTCTGGCATAAAGTCACGGGTTCACGCGGTCTTCAACCCCGGCCGGGCACGATCAAACCGCTGCCACCGCCACCCGGCGCGAACTGCCTCGAGGTTGGCGCGTGGCGGCGGAACGTCAACTGACCGGGCCCGCCGCCGCCGGCGTCCCGCCCAGTTCCACGCGCGTGCGCGGCAGGCTTTGCGGGTAGTGGCGGCGCAGGAAGTCAATCAGCCGCTCCCGCAGTTCGCAGCGCAAGTCCCAGGCGCTGGACGCGTCCGCCGCACTCACCAGCACGCGCACTTCCATCGCGGTCGCTTTGGCGTCGGTCACCTGGATCACCTTCACCTTGCCGTCCCAAAGTTTCGAGCCGGCCAGCAGGCGGTCCAGCTCGGCGCGCAGCGCACGGAGGGGCACGGTGTAATCCACATGCAGAAACACGCTGCCCAGCAGGTCGGCGGAGACGCGGGTCCAGTTCTGGAACGGCTTTTCGATGAAGTAATTGATCGGCACGATGAGCCGGCGCAAGTCCCAGATGCGCACCACCACGTACGTGAGCGTGATCTCCTCGATCCGGCCCCACTCGCCCTCCACGATCACCACATCGTCCAGCCGGATGGGCTGGGTGATGGCGATCTGGAACCCGGCCACCACCGTGGCGATGCTCTTCTGCGCGGCGAAGCCGACGATGATGCCCAGCACGCCGGCCGAGGCCAGGATGCTCGCGCCCAACTGCCGCACCGTGTCGAACACCATCAACATGCAGGCGCCGGTGAAGACCACGATCAGCACCATCGCGAGCTTCTTGAGCACCTGCACCTGGGTGTAGATTTTGCGCGCCTCGAGGTTGTCCCGCACATCCAGCCGGTACTGCCCCAGCAACGCCTGCTCCACGGCCTGGACCAACTGGTAGGCGATGAAGCCGACCGCGAAGATCAGCAGCAGGCTCGACGCCTTTTGAAACAATTGCTGGGCCTCCTCCGGAATGCGCAACGTGGGAATCACCAGGATGACGCCCGCCAGCGGCACCAGCAGCCGCAGCGCCCGGACCACCAGCGCCGCGAGGACGTCGTCCCATTTGCTCCGGGTGCCGGTGGTCCAGCGCGCCAGTTGCCGTTCGACCACTCCGATCAACCGGAAAATGGCCCACAACAGCGCGCCGAGCTGGCCCACGTCGCGCACCCACGCCAGGGCGGCCAGAAACAGCGAGGGGCTTTCGACGTCCCGCCAATGGGCGAAGAGCAAGGCGCACGCGGCGCAACCGCCCCACAGCCAGACCAGCAGTGTCGCGGGCGGCAGCAGCGCCTCCAGACACGGCTTGAGCCACGGCGCGCGGGGCGGGCCCGCCGGCGCTTCCGGCCTGGAGGTGTCCGCGGCGGGGCCTTCGTCGCGACGCAGCCGCCGTTTCACCAGCCCGCGCAGAATTTGCGCCACCGCGGCCGCAAGACCCAGCGCCGCGGCGGCCAGGATCAATTGCAGCCAGGTGATACCCAGGACCAGCTCCGCGCCCAGCCAACCGCCGGCGACGGGTTCCAGCCAGGTTTGCAGGTCCGTAAGCCGGCGGTTCCAGCCTGAATCAGTCGCGGGCAGCGGACCGGCGTTCACGGCCGTCGCGAGCAAACCGGCCCC
>CAZMOZ010000060.1:0-14432 GCA_964568145.1 uncultured Verrucomicrobiota bacterium | reverse complement strand
GCCGGCGCACGAGCTTTTGCAGCCGGTAGATCGTGCTCGGCGGGCGGGCCAGGACCGGTTCGTGCGCGAGGTGGCGCTTGAGGTCCATCGCCAGGCCGTTGGCCGTCTCGTAGCGGCGCTGCCGGTCCTTCTCCAGGCACTTCATCACGATCCAGTCCAGGTCGCCCTTGAGCAGGTGAATCAGCTTGGGCGGGTCCGCTCCGCGCCGCTGGGCCGTGGTGGTCAGGTCCTCGCCCGGCAAGGTCGCCAGCTTCGTGCTCGGCCGCACCGGCTCCTTCTCCCGGATGGTCTTGCGCATCGCGTCGAGGCCCTGGGCCATCAACTCTTTGGCGTCGAACGGCGTGCTGCCCGTCAGCAGTTCGTAGAGCAGCACCCCCAGGCTGTAGATGTCGCTGCGCGTATCAATGTCCAGCCCGCTCATCTCCGCCTGCTCCGGACTCATGTAGGCCGGCGTGCCGATGAACTGGTGCAACTGCGTATAGACCGTCGCGTCGGTCAGCCGGCCTTCCGTCGCCTTGGCGATGCCGAAATCAATCACCTTGGGCACCGGCACGCCGTCGTGCAGCGTGACCAGGATGTTCGACGGCTTGATGTCGCGGTGAATGATGCCCTTCTGATGCGCGTGCTGGATGGCCTGGCAGACCTTGATGAACAGGTCGAGCCGCTCCTTGGTGCTGAGATTGGCCTGGTCGCAGTAGTCGGTGATCTTGATGCCCCGCACCAGTTCCATCACGAAATAGGGGCGACCGGCGCCGATCGCTCCTTCGTACCGCAGACTTCCAGTCTGCTGTATCGCAGGGCTTCCAGCCTGCGGAGCGTTGTGTGCAATGTACGCGCTCGAACTTGCCACGCCCTGCCGATTGGAAATCGGCGATACAGCAGGTTGGAAACCTGCGCTACGAACCGGCGCTTCCGTCGTGCCCGCATCGAGCACTTTCGCGATGTTCGGGTGGTCCATCATCGCCAGCGCCTGCCGCTCGGCCTCGAACCGAGCGACGACCTGCTTGGTGTCCATGCCCAGCTTGATGACCTTGAGCGCCACGCGCCGCCGCACCGGCTCGGTCTGCTCCGCGACATACACCACGCCGCAGCCGCCCTCGCCGATTTTCTCCAACAACTTGTAGCGGCCGATGGTCTGGCCCACAGCGTCGTCGGCCGGCTCGTCGGTGAACCGGAGCCCGGGCTCGGCCCGGGGCGCGTCGGCCGCGGTGTCCAGGAGCGTCGCGGGTTGCTCGTGCGCCGCCAGCAGGGCCTCAAGCCGCGCGCGCAGGGCGGGGTCGCCGTCGCAGATGGCGTCCAGAAACGCTGCGCGTTTCTCAGAGGGTTTCTCCAGCGCCAAAGCAAACAGGGCTTCTTCGCGGGTCGGGTTCATGGGATGGTAATTGTGTATTGCCAGCCAGCAGTTTTACCGTCAATTTGCTGGCGATGTTTAAGCGCCGGTATTCGGTTCCCGATCATACTTTTTTCCTGTTCGGCCCGCGCGGCACGGGCAAGACGACCTGGCTGCGGCAGGTGTTGCCGGACGCGCTGTGGTTCGATCTGCTCCGCACCCACACGCTGCTCGCGTTGACCCGCCAGCCCGAGTCCTTCCGCCAGCAAGTCGAGGCGCGTCGGCGTGGAAGCTGGGTGGTGGTGGACGAGGTGCAACGCCTGCCCAGCCTGTTGAATGAAGTCCATGCCCTGATCGCGGAGACCGGGCGCAAGTATCGCTTCGCCCTCAGCGGCTCCAGCGCGCGCAAGCTCAAGCGCCTGGACGTGAACCTGCTGGCCGGCCGCGCCGTCAACCGCCAGTTCTTCCCGCTCACTGCCGCCGAACTGGACTTCGACTTCGATCTCGACCGCGTGTTGCGCTTCGGCCTGCTGCCGCAGATTCACGCCGAACCGGCGCACGCGCTCGACGTGCTGGACGCTTACGTGTCGAACTACATCCGCGAGGAAATCCAGCAGGAAGCGCTCGTGCGGAGCCTCGATTCGTTCGCGCGTTTTCTCGAAGCCGCCACGCTCATGAACGGCCAGATCGTCAACGTGGCCGGCCTCGCCCGCGACGCCGCCGTCGCGCGGCCCACCGTGCAGGGCTACTTCGAGGTGCTGGTGGACACGCTCATCGGCTTCTGGCTGCCGGCCTGGCAACGCCGCGCCAAGGTCAAGGAAGTGGCCAGCCCGAAGTTCTACCTCTTCGATCCCGGCGTGGCGCGCGCTCTCGCCGGACGTGCGCGCGAGCCGCTCGAAGGGATCGAGCGCGGCTTCCTGCTGGAGACCTGGGTGCTGCACGAGTTGCGCGCCGCGCTGGCGTTTCACAACACCGGCGGCCAGCTTCACTACTGGCGCACGCCCCACGGAAGCGAGGTGGACTTCATCTGGACACGGGCCAAGCGCGCCGTGGGCCTCGAGGTCAAGGCCTCGGAACGCTGGCGCCCTGAGTTTGGCGCGCCACTGAAAGGGCTGCTGGCGGAAGGCATCGTCCAGACCGGCTTCGGCGTTTACACCGGCGCGGTGGAACTCAAGGACGGCCCGCTGCGCGTGCTGCCGTTGTCGCGGTTCCTCAAGCTGCTGGCGAACGGTGATTTGTTTCCGTGAGGAAGTGCGACTCCTGTCGAGGTGGTTCAACAGAATCCCAACGGGATTCGGCGGCGCGGACGAGTGAAATGAGGGTGTAAAAAGCGGCCGAGGGCGGCCGCAGTCCAAGACGCTTTGCGAGTCACAGGGCCGCTGCCCCGTCCGCGAGGTCTTGGAGTGCGCCAGCAAGTCAGACGCGACGGCGCTTTCGAGCGGGCGAGCAGTTGCCGAACTTCGATAGCTTCTCGCACGTTCCGAAAGCGGTGTCGCCGCTGCGCTCTGCCACCGCAGCCCAAAGCGGTTAGGCTTCACGGCTGCGCCCCTTTCTTCTCAGCCGCTTGGGCAGCCTGCTGAAACTCGGCCAGTTTCTGTTTCCACTCGGCGGCCTGGGCGGGTTTGCCCCAGGCGTCGTAAAGTTGCACCAGCCGTTCGAGCGATTCGGTGATCCGGCGCGGGAGGTTGAAATGAGGAGAAGAGGCGCCGGTCTGGCGCTGTTGGAGTTCCTGATAGCCTTGAAGCAAGAGCGGCTCGGCGTCGGCGTATTTCTTCTGGCCGGCCAGACTCGCGCCGAGCAGGCTCATTATATGAAACTGATGCACGGGATCGGGAGAATAGTTTTCCGCAAGCTGAGAACCCTCGCGCAGCAGAGCCTCTGCCTCCGCGTATTTCTCCTGCGCGAGGCGGATGGCGCCTAGGCGGGAGATGATCGGTGAGTTCACCATCGGGATAGAGTCCGGCTTGCGCCTCATGCCTTGTAACGCCAGGTCGCACAAGGTTTCGGCCTTGGTCACGTGGCCTTGTTCGAGATAATCCCAACCTAGCCAGCTCAATGAATCGGTCACGAAGGGGCTCTTCTCGAAGGGCAGGCGTCGGCAAAGTTCGATCGTTCGTTCCACCAGCGGATCGGCTTTGGCGAATTGCTGCTGCAGGACATAAGATCGGGCTAAGTGGAGGAGGCCGTTGACAGTTCGGTGATGTTCCTCGCCAAGGGTCCGGCGGCGCAGTTCTATGGCGCGGAGAGCCAGGAGTTCGGCCTTCTCGGGCTGGTTCAATTGCAGGTAGGTGGCAGCAAGAACTCCCATGAGGCCTGAGGTATTCGGGTGTTCCTCGCCCAGCACACGGCGGGATCGCTCAAGGGCATCTGCGACGAGCGGTTCCGCTTTGGCCCCTTGCCAATGCATCAAGTAGCCGATCCCGAATCCCCACATCAGTCTCAGTGTCGCCGGATGGTCCGGACCCAGCACTTCCCGGTGCAGCGTCAACGCTCGAAGAAACAAGGGTTCGGTTTCAGTCCAGCGCATTTCTCCCGAGTAAGCGAGAGTAAAAGCTCGGGCTTGCATGAACTGAAGCGTCAACGGGGCCTTTTCACCCAGGACCAGGCGGCTCTCCTCGAGACCTTGGCGCGTAAGCGGTCCAGCGCCGGGCATGTCGCCACTCCACCAGTGGGCCATCGCCAGTCCGTAGAGTGACCGCAGGGTGTCGGGATGGCGTTCGCCCAAGTGCTCGCGCTGGAGTCGGAGCGCTCCTTGGTAATGCTGCATGGCTTTGGCCGTGTCACCGAGTTCCGTATAAACCGAGCCGAGGGTTTGCCGGATGGAAGCCTCGACCAGCGGCGGGCGATTGGTGGCCTGGTCGAGGCGGCTGGCGATGCGATCGAGCAAGGCGCGAACGGTGAGGTCCCGGTCCGGTTGAGCATCGGGGCTGGCCTGGCTCAACACGTCGTCCTGGATGAAGTAGAGCGCGGCTTGGGCGTTCGCCTTTTCGGTGAGCGCCTTCGCCTCCGCAGCCAGGGCGCTGGCCTCGGCGGCAAGGGCACGACGAAGCTCCCGCTTTGCTCGCAACGTCTGCGCAAGGCTGATCGCGGTTCCCAGCAGAATGGCCGTGATCACCAGCGCCGCCGCCGCGGACATGACTTTGTTTCTGCGGAGAAGTTTTTGGAACCGGTAGGCGGTGCTGGGCGGCCGGGCGGTGACCGGTTCATTGTTCAAGTGACGCTTGAGATCGGCCGCCAAGCCGTTGGCCGTCTCGTAGCGGCGCTGCCGGTCCTTCTCCAGGCACTTCATCACGATCCAGTCCAGGTCGCCCTTGAGCAGGTGAATCAGCTTGGGCGGGTCCGCTCCGCGCCGCTGGGCCGTGGTGGTCAGGTCCTCGCCCGGCAAGGTCGCCAGCTTCGTGCTCGGCCGCACCGGCTCCTTCTCCCGGATGGTCTTGCGCATCGCGTCAATCCCGCCGGCCATCAGTTCCTTCGCATCGAACGGCGTGCTGCCGGCCAGCAGTTCGTAGAGCAACACGCCCAGGCTGTAGATGTCGCTGCGCGTATCAATGTCCAGCCCGCTCATCTCCGCCTGCTCCGGACTCATGTAGGCCGGCGTGCCGATGAACTGATGCAACTGCGTGTAAACCGTCGCGTCCGTCAGCCGACCTTCCGTTGCCTTGGCGATGCCGAAATCAATCACCTTCGGCACCGGCACGCCGTCGTGCAGGGTGACCAGGATGTTCGAGGGCTTGATGTCACGATGGATGATCCCCTTCTGGTGCGCGTGCTGAATGGCCTGGCAAACCTTGATGAACAGATCGAGCCGGTCCTTGGTGGAGAGGTTGTTCTGGTCGCAGTAGTCGGTGATCTTGATGCCGCGCACCAGTTCCATCACGAAGTAGGGACGGCCGGCGGCGTAGCGCAGACTGTCAGTCTGCTGTGTCGCAGGGCTGGCAGCCTGCGGAGCGTTGGACGGAGCTGGCGCGCTCGAACTGGCGACGCCGCGCCGACTGCCAGTCGGCGAAACAGCAGGTTGCCAACCTGCGCCACCTCCGGTCATCCCCGCATCCAGCACCTTCGCGATGTTCTGGTGATCCATCATCGCCAGCGCCTGCCGCTCGGCCTCGAACCGCGCGACGACCTGCTTGGTGTCCATCCCCAGCTTGATCACCTTGAGCGCCACGCGCCGCCGCACTGGCTCGGTCTGTTCCGCGACATACACCACGCCGCAGCCGCCTTCGCCTACTTTCTCCAGAAGCTTGTAGCGCCCGAGCGTCTGGCCCACCGCTTCGTCGGGTTGTTCCATGATGGCGGCGGCCTTCACGGTGGACGCGGCCGCGTCGGCTCCGGCCAGTTCGGTGGCCGGTTGCTCATGCGCGGCAAGCAAGGCCTCGAGGCGGGCGCGCAATGCTTTGTCATCACCGCACTCGCGGTCGAGGAACAGCGCCCGTTCAGCGATGGTTTTGGTCAGCGCGAGCTGAAACAGCAGTTCCTCAGGAGGGGGATTCATGGCTGTTTGCCTTCCGCTTTCTCCTGCGCTTCGGCGGCGGCGATTTCCTCCCACGACGGTGCGCGCCAGACCTGCCACGGCAGGAAACCCGCCAGGATGGTTTCCCCATCTGCACTCCATCGGGCGATTCTCAGAAAGGAACCGCTGCCAGGCAACGTCAACAATTCCTGGCGGGTGCTGAAGTCCCAAAGCTTGACTGATTCCCGCCCGCCGGACGTCGAGATGAGCCGTTTGCCATCCGGAGAGAAAGCCGCGCCATGGGGGGAATTCAGATGACCTTGAAGCGACTCGATCCACTTGCCCTGAAGGAGATCAAACAGCCGCAGGCCGTCCAGAATACTCGGCGACGCCACCCACCGGCCATCCGGAGACACCGCAGGCTTTCGGGCAATGTCTTTGCCGGGAACACGCCGGGGTGGCTGGCCAGGGTCATCCAAATCGTAGAACTGGATTTCATGGTCGGGAGGCCGCCAGACGGTCACCACCAGCACGCGTCCACTGGCGGCAAAGCTGGCATCCTCCACGCCGCCATCAATGGACGCGGCAACGTGTCCGGTTTCGACATCCCACAGGCGGCAGGCACTTCTCCCGGCGGTCAGCGCCAGGAGGTGTTTTCCATCGGCGCCAAAACGGAGGGGGACGAGTTCCGTGAGGTCGCTTTGCAGTTCAATCCGCCGGCCGGGGACCGCGAGGCCGGCCAGGTAAACCGAGCTGGGTGCGTTGGTTTCGCTCCATGCCACAAGCTGGCGCGCGGGGTCATAGGCGGCTCCGCGGGGCCGTGTGCCGGACGCCAAGGGGATGGCTCCGAGGGAAAGAAACTCCGCCCCGCGCAACTCGCGCACGACGATCTGATTCGTCCCATCCCACTGAAGGAAAACAGTGGCGCCGGTCCAGCCCAGAATGTCCTCCGAAGCTCCCAACTCCGGCAGCGGAACCCGAAGGCCCTCGCCCTTGAGATGGATCAACTCGGGCGGCTGGCCGGGCGGCAGGCGCAGCAGGCGTGAGCCGCCCAGCGGCAGGACTTCATTGCCGCGGTAATCCCGGAACTCCGGGAAGCTGCGGTAACCATCGGTCGCGCCTTCCCCCTCCGCCGCCCACAACAGCAGGTCGCCGTCCTTGCTGGCGCTGGCGATGAGTTGCGCCCGCCCCGAGACGGCGACCGCATGGACTTCATCCGCATGGCCGCGCAGGGTTCTCTTCTCGGTCCAGGTGGCCGTGTCCCAGATGCGGATGGATTGGTCGCCCGCCGCGGAGATCAGGCGCCGGCCGTCCGGGCTGAACGCCAGCGCGCACACCCATTCGGTGTGCCCGTTGAGCCGGACGAGGAGGCGGCCGGTGGCCGCGTCCCAGATGCGGATCGTGGGATCCTCGAACCCGGAGCTGGAAGCCAGAACCCGTCCGTCCGGGGAAAGCTCGAACGTCGTCAGTCCATAGTCACTCTGCGGTTCCGTTTGCCACAGTTCCCGTCCGGTGGTGAGGTCGAGGCACCGGATGTGGTAGCGGTAACTCCCCGGATCGGAATGGGCCAGGTACAAACTCCGGTTGTCGGGGGAGAGCCGGGCGGCTCCATGGTGATGGGTGTCAACGTGCGGGACGGGGTGATGACTTTCCGTCGCGGACGAGGCCACATCCACCACCCAGACCGCATCGCCCAGCACGTGGTTTGACCCGGAGTAAACGACCAGTTTCGAGCTGTCCGCGGAGAAGGAAAGACTGCGCACCGCCCAGTCTCCCTCATCGGGACCGCGCCAGAGCACCCGCTCCCGGCCGGAATCAAGATCATACAGGGTGACCTGGTCGGAATCGGAAGTGGCCGCCAGCAGATTGCGGACGGAAGAAAAGGCCACCCGCCCCGGCGGACCCAGATCGCGATCCGTCAGACGCCGCAGCACCCGCCGTCCAGGGACATCCCACAAATCCACGCGCCCGTCATACCAGCCCACGGCCAGGAGCGTGCCGTCGGGTGAAAAGCTGGTGGCAAACCCGCGCACCGGCCGGTTGGTGAGCGTGACCAGCGCGCTGCTGCGGGTCAGTTGCCAGAGATAGCGCCACTCCCAGCCGCGGAGGTCTTCCTCGCCGGGCAGCGGCCGGTGCCGGTCCAGCAATCGGCGCGCCCGGCCGAGATTGTTCTGAATGAGCGATTGCTGGGCGAGGTTCATGTCCGCCGCGTAGAGCAGCCGGCGGGCGTGTTGCTGGCTCTCGGAAGCCCGGAACGCCTGCTCGTTGGCGCGTTCCCGCTCGATCTCGGCGCGCTGCCGCTCGGCCTCGGCGGCCTGTTGCGCGGACTTGGCCGCGATGCGTTGATGCTGCTCCTCGCTTCGGGCGACGCGTTCACGAAAAAACATGACAGTGGCCGCGCCCAGGCCGATCACCAGCGCCAGTGCCACCGCCGTCGCGGCGGTGAAAGCGAGTTTGTTCCGGCGAAACGCTTTCTGAAACCGGTAGGCCGCACTGGGGGGACGGGCCACCACCGGCTCGTTGGCCAAATGCCGCTTGAGGTCCATCGCCAGACCGTTGGCCGTCTCGTAACGCCGCGTCCGGTCCTTCTCCAGGCACTTCATCACGATCCAGTCCAGGTCGCCCTTGAGCTGGTGGATGAGTTTGGGCGGGTCAGCGGAACGGCGCTTCGCGGTGGTCGTAAGCTGATCGGCACCGAGCGTCGCAAGGCGCGTGCTCGGGCGTTGCGGTTCCTTCTCCCGGATCGTCTTGCGCATCGCGTCGATGCCTTGGGCCATCAGCTCCTTTGCATCGAACGGCGTCTTGCCCGTAAGCAGTTCGTAGAGCAGCACCCCCAGGCTGTAGATGTCGCTGCGCGTGTCGATGTCCAACCCGCTCATCTCCGCCTGCTCCGGGCTCATGTAGGCCGGCGTGCCGATGAACTGGTGCAACTGCGTATAGACCGTCGCGTCGGTCAGCCGCCCTTCCGTCGCCTTGGCAATGCCGAAGTCAATCACCTTGGGCACCGGCACCCCGTCGTGCAGGGTGACAAGGATGTTCGACGGCTTGATGTCGCGGTGAATGATCCCCTTCTGGTGCGCGTGCTGGATGGCGTGGCAAACCTTGATGAACAGATCAAGCCGTTCCTTGGTGCTGAGATTGGCCTGGTCGCAGTAGTCGGTGATCTTGATCCCCCGCACCAGTTCCATGACGAAGTAGGGGCGACCGGCAGACATGGTAGCGGCGGGCATCCTGCCTGCCGTGGAGGGCGGCATCTTGCCGGCCGTACTGTGCTGTGAACTTCCCTGCGGGCTTGAGATGTCGGCACCCGTTCCGCCGGGCTGGAAGCCCGCCTCACTGGCAGGCAGGATGCCTGCCGCTACGGGAGCTTCCGTCATCCCCGCATCGAGCACCTTGGCGATGTTCGGATGGTCCATCATGGCCAGCGCCTGCCGCTCGGCCTCGAACCGCGCGACGACCTGCCTGGTGTCCATGCCCAGCTTGATGACCTTGAGCGCCACGCGCCGCCGCACCGGCTCGGTCTGCTCCGCGACATACACCACGCCGCAGCCGCCCTCGCCGATTTTCTCCAACAACTTGTAGCGGCCGATGGTCTGGCCCACAGCGTCGTCCGGCGCGTCGGCGAGGTCGAGCTTGATGGTCGGCCGGGCCGCTTCGGGTTGTGTGGCCAGCAGCGTCTCGGGTTGCCCGTGCGCCGCCAGCAGGGCCTCAAGCCGCGCGCGCAGGGCGGGGTCGCCGTGGCAGGCGCCGTCGAGAAACGCGGCGCGCTCAGCGGGCGGTCGCTCGAGGGCGGCGGCAAAGAGGGCGGCTTCCCGTTGCACATCCGCGGAGGCAGCCGGGGCTTTCGGGTCCATACGCTCGAACATGCGTCAGCGGCGGGTGAAAAGTATGTCAGCGGCTAGAAAAACCGGGTTTCCCCGGACAGCTCGACGGTGAGCCAGGCGCGGGCGTAGGCCCACCATTGCTTGGCCGTGGGCACGGCGATGCCCAGGGCTTCGGCCGCTTCTTCATGGGTCATGCCGACGAAGTAGCGCAGTTTGACCAGTTCGGCCTTGCGCGGATCGAGGGCGGTGAATTTCTCGAGCGCCTCGTTGACGGCGAGCAATCGGGTGTCGTCGGTGGCTGGCTGCGGAATTTCGATCGCCTCCACATCCGCGGGTTGGGCGCCGCCGCCGCGCTTGGCCGCCAGCCGGCGCCGGGCGCGCTCGATGAGGATACGCCGCATGGCCTCGGCGGCGGCGGCAAAGAAGTGGGCGCGATTCTCGAAACGGGCGCCCTGCTTGCCGGTCAGACGCAGCCAGGCTTCGTGGACCAGGGCCGTGGGTTGGAGGGTGTGTCCGGGCGGCTCGGCGGCCATTTTTTGGCGGGCCAGGCGGCGCAGTTCATCATAGACTGCCGGCAACAGTTCGCGCGCGGCCAGCGGGTCGCCGGCCTGGGCGCGTTCGAGGAGGCGGGCGGTGTCGGGCATGGCAATCCGGGTTGGCCCGAAAAGTAGCACCCGGCGGCGGTCTGGCGAATCGCGGACGCGAGATTTGCGGGACTGGGCGCGGCGAGGGCTGACGGCCGGGAAAGCCCCACCGGACCGGGGGAGAAGTTCCGGGCGCCAACGGCCGGGGCCGTCCCACCCGAAAACCGGAATTGCCCGGGGAACGCCCGCGCTGGCCAGCCGGCCGGCCGGCCGGCCCTGCGGGCGGGTTGTCGCGCCCGCGCGCCAAACACCCCGGCACGGTTGATTCCCCGGTCGAACAGAACACCGCGCCACCCGGAGCCGGACACGAGGCGCATCCCGCAAGACCCACGGGCGGGTGTGCTCCCCGATCCGGTGTTCCGCATTCCACCGCCGCAAGAGGCGTGCGCCCCCTCGAAGCCGGGCAAGGAATGTTTGCCCCGCGGGGTCAGCGCCGGCCCCGCCGCCCGGGCCGGGGCCGCCGCCGGTCTTGCCACCGTAGCGGCGGCGGGGGCCGAAAATCTGGCCGACCGCAATCCCAGCCGCTCCACGCACCGGCGCGCTGGCCCCGGGGCTTTTGTCGGTTCCTTGCATCGCGGGTGTGTCCTTTCGCCAACGGACTCTTGGCCGCTCAACCGCTCCCCTTACTCCACCCGCCGGCTGCGGAAGAACCTCGCCGCGCCAGTGGCGGGAACGCGGACAGTGCCGGTGGTCTCGTAGCCTTCCAACCGCACCTGACCCGCCGGCTCCCAGTGTTCCAGGTCCGCGCTGGCCTCGACCGCATACGCGCCGCCCGGCAACCCCTGCACCGGGACGACCATCTGTCCGTCGGCCAGGCGCGCCGCGGCCAGGCGTGGCGCCAGCTCGCCCAGTCGCAGCCGGGCCACGCTGGCGGCCGGCAGGCCGTTGAACCGCTGGAATTTTCCGACCAAATACACCGAGCCCTCCGCGAAGACGGCGGTTCCCTGACGCCCTGAAAAATCCTGGCGCCCCGGAAAGTGATCCGGGCCTCCCCCGAAGTCCACCGTCGGATCGAGCGTACCGTCGGCTTGCAGCAGGGCCAGAAAGCGCCGGCTTTGACCGGCGACGGTGGTGAAAGAGCCGCTGATCAGGAGCCGGCCATCCGGGAGGCAGACGATCTCCCCGACATCGGCGTTGGGGTGGGGCGGGCGGAAGCCGGGGTCGGGTGTACCGTCGGCCAGGAGCCGCGCGAGCCGCCGGGAACTGCGTCCGCCGACGGTGTCGAACACGCCGCCCGCGACAATGCGACCATCAGGCTGCTGCCGGATGCGCCAGACCGGACCGGACGCGCCGTTGCGCAGTTTGAACGTGCGGTCGAAGGTGCCGTCGGGATTCAGCCGGGCGAGGTTCAGCATGGGCTGGCCGTCCACCTTCTCGAAGTAGCCGCCCATCAGGATGCGCCCGTCGGGCTGGAGGTCGAGTGCCAGAATGATCACCGTCCAGCCGCTGGTCGGACCGCCGTTGGGCTGAAAGCTGTCATCCGGCGTGCCGTCCGGCAGCAACCGGGCGATGAACGGGCGACGCCGGCCGTTGATGTGCTCGAAGGCGCCGCCCACCACGATCCGGCCGTCGGGCTGAATCACCAGGTCATACAGGGCGCCGTCGAAACGCAGTTCGCGCCCGAAGCTCTCGTCCACCGAGCCGTCGGGGTGGAGCCGGAGCAGGCTGTTGCGTGGCTGGCCGTTGACCCGCGAGAAGGCGCCGGCCAGCACCAGCTTGCCATCGGCCTGTGGCTTCACCGTGACGATGCTGGCGTTAGGGGAACTGCGGCCCAGTGCCTCGATGGGCCGGTGGCCAAGCCACAGTTCCGGCGGGCGGAAGGCCGGGTCCACGGCGCCGTCGAGGGTCAGCAGGGCCAACCCATGACGGGCTTCGGTGCCGAGGCGGGAAAAGTTGCCCCACACCAGCAGCCGGCCATCGCCACGCGCCAGCGCGCTGAGCTGGCCGTCCGGACTCAGGTTTTCGCCGGGCGTCCCCGCCAGGGCGCCGGGGCGTTGCGCGTCCGCGATCCGCACGGTGTTGGTGCGGAGGCCCACGATCACCGTGAAACTCCGGTCCGGCCCCGGTTCCGGGCGGGACACCAGCGGGACGGATATGTCCCACTCCGTCGCCTCGTTGGCGTGGGCCAGGACCAGCGTTCCCGCGACCGCCTGATAGTCCTGACCGGCCACGGCCGTGCCGTCCGCAGTGCGATAGGGCACCGGCAACGGCGGCTGAACAGACGCAGGCGGATAGGGGTGGGGATACCGCACCCGGACCCGCGCCTCGCCCGCCGTCTCCCGCACGGTGAGCGGGCCGTCAGGAAACTCGAGCAGCGCAAGTTCGAGCGGCACGTCCGCATCGCGGATGGACACCTCACAGGCGCCCTGCGCGCCGAGGCCGTGGGCGCCCTGCACCGAGGCCAGGCTCAGCCGCAGGGTCTCTTCGCCTTCCACGAGGTCATCCGCGAGAATCTCGATGCTCAGTTCCGCGGCGGCCTGATTGGTCTCGAAGGTCACCCAGGTCGAGGCGGGGCGGAGATAGTCCAGACCCGCCTTCGCCGGGCTGGCGGGATCGAACGTCACGTTGACGCGCGTGCTGGTATCCAGGTTGCCAGTACGGCGCAGACCCACGACGACACGGGATTCCTGCCCGGGCAGTTCCTGGCCAAAGAAGCGTGGCGAGGCGAACTCGACGCGGCTTTCTGCGATGCGATACCGGGCCACATAGGGCGCGATTTCGTTGACGGTGCGCGCGCCATCCGAGGGGCGCGGTTGCTCCGCGGGCACGCCCAGCGGCACGCCGTCCAGGTCCAGCCGGGGATTGCTGAAGTAGGGGACCGGGATGCCCGGTTCGTAGCCCATGAGATCCGTGTAGGTGACGCCCTCGACCTCGAAACGATGGGCGAAGATGTACGGCCAGCGCGCCTTGTACCAGGGGTCTTCGAGGTCGCCGGCGTGCTCGCGGTCGTGGGCGCAGCCGAAGAGGTGACCCAACTCGTGGGCCAGCGTGGTCTCTTCGCGGGTCAGCAGGACACGCCGCACCACCGTGAAGCCCGTGGCAGAATTGCCGCCCGGGGGCGTGATGTCCCACGCGATGCCACCGATGCCCTGGTTTTCCAGCTCGGTGATCAGGCAGACCAGATCGGCCTTGTAATCATTGCGCAGGAGGTGCGCCCGTTCGAGGCCTTCGTTGCCTCTGACCAGCCGGGTCAGGTCGCGCTCCATATCGCCGGTCTCGGGGTAGTTGATGAGTCCGATGAACACCGGCCGGATGCGCACGTGAATCCGGCTGTTGGTGAGGCGGAAATTGACGCCCTCCACCGCCTCCAGGACCCGGCGTCGGATGCCTTCCTCGCTGCCCTCGCCGATCACCGTCTGGGGCGTGTACAGAAACATCACGTCCACCACCGTCGGCTCGGGCTGCGTGTCGGCCGGCGGCAGGCTGCCGGCGTGCAGCCCCACCCCGGCGCGCCCGAGGGCGGCGGGAGTTTCGCCGGGCCGCGGCGAATGCCGGGTGCCGCAGAAGCCGGGCGGCCGAAGGTTCAGCCTGCGGACCTCGTGCAGGGTGAGGTCCTGTTCTTCCAGCAGGTCCGAACGCGGCAAGAGGGGCGCCCGATCGGTGCCGGCCGGCCCTTCCGCCGCGGCCAGGGCCGACCCGGCACCGAGCAGGAGGAGGCCGCCGGCCAGCAAGGCCAGCGCGCGGTGTGCCGGCCCGGGCGCGCGGCGCCGACCTGGAGGATTTGCCGGAGCCACCGTCGGGCGGGTGGACAAGCGTGTCGGGTTGGAGTTCATGGAGTTGTCGGGTTTGGTGTTCGGTGTATGGTTGTTACGCCCCTATATGCGTAAACCGCAGGAAAAAAGTATATCGCCGGGAAAAAAAGCGGGGCCCCGAACTGCTCGACGGTGAGCCCGGCGTTGTGGGACGGCGTGGCGCCGATTGGCAATCGGCTGTCCCGCCGACTGGCAGCCGGCGCTACAGCAGGCTGGCAGCCGGCGCTACGAGCCGGCGGTAGGGCTGCGGGGCGGCACGGCGCAGTCCGGTAGGGCCGGGCTGAGTCCCGGCCGTCAGCCGGCGCCGGCGAAGCGGCGCCCTACCCAAGCAGAAGTGAGAAGCGAGGAGCGAGAAGGGAGACGCCGGTGGCGGGATGCCAGATACCAGATACCAGATACCAGATACCAGATACCAGATACCAGATACCAGAT
>CAZMOZ010000059.1:0-15278 GCA_964568145.1 uncultured Verrucomicrobiota bacterium | reverse complement strand
TGATGCCGCGCCGCCTGGCCAGGCATGCCTGCAACCGATTTTCCGTACGCATTCTGAGTGCGGAGGCTTGCGGCGCGGTTCGGGACTTCCCTTCCCCCGCACCCCAGCCTTCTCCCTGGGGGAGAGGGAGTCACGTTCAACGCGCTCGGGTGTGTCGAGCAGGTCGTGCCGAATGCGCCTCAGCCAGAAGGGCCTCACGCAGCGCGGCAACACAAGGTGCCGAAGCCATCGGCAGCGCTGGCTGGCTATTCCGCCTTTGTTGGGCATGGGGCGACACATCTGCGGCTGTCGGGAGGGTTGTGAGTCGCTCGGAAGTCCAGCCGGCGGCACTTCAACTCGGAGACCCAGGCACGGCGCGGGAACTCACGACACTGAAGCTCCTCCAGGTGCTGGCAGCCTGTTCCCTCTCCCTTGGGGAGAGGGCCAGGGTGAGGGGGATGACAGCTCACGCAAGTCCAGCGTCGCTGTTCCAGCCTGACCCGCCATGACACCGTCCCACCTAACCGCCAGCGCGCGCCGCCTCCGCCGGGACGACACCTGGGCGGAAAAACTAATGTGGCGCTGGTTGCGCGACCGCCGTTTTTCCGCCTACAAGTTCCGCCGGCAACACCCCTTCGGCCCGTACATCCTCGACTTCTTCTGCGTCGAGGCCTTCCCCGACGTCGAACTGGACGGCGGGCAGCACGGACACCCGGAAACCCGCACAAGAGACGAGGAACGCGACCGTTGGCTGGCGGCTCGCGGCTTGCGGGTACAGCGATTTTGGAATTCCCGGTTGCGTTGGGACAAAGACGCGATTCGTAGTGCCATCTGGGACGCACTGCAAGAACACGCCCCTCAGCCCGTGCCGGGATATTGTTGGCCATTGTCCCACGGCTCCGAAACGGCGCTGGCAAGGCAGGAGAAGCCATGACGTCTCTTTCCCCATCATCCCAACCCTCTCCCCGAGGGAGAGGGAGTAACGTACGCCGGGTCTGGCTGCAACGAAGCCACCGGTCGCTTCGAAGCCTTTGGAGCAGCCCGCAACACTTGTTTCAGCCGCAGACCGGCGGACAGCGGGACCCGGGCGGGCGTGTGTGCCACGTCAGGCGCGCCGTTTGCTGTTCCCTCTCCCGCAGGGAGAAGGTCAGGGTGAGGGGGATGAAAGTTCTGGAGCCTCCCGTGGCGTTCGGATTCCCCAATCAACCCTGGACCGCGCGGCTCTCCACAACAACCCGGCAACGCAAACCTTGCCCGCCAAATCTTCGTTACAAACTTCAGCCTTCGGCCTTCGACCCTTGATCTACCATGACCACTGAATCCACCACCTCCACCCCAACACCCGTCACCCATCGCGGCTGGACCGTCACATTCGCCGGCCTTGGCATCAACCTCGCGTTGGGCGTGCTCTATTCCTGGAGCGTCGTCAGCAAGGAGATCCCCGCCGCGTGGGGCTGGACGGAGGCCGCCAAGTCCCTGCCGTACTCGGTGGCCTGCCTGGTGTTCGCCTTCATCATGGTGCCCGCCGGGCGGATGCAGGACCGCATCGGGCCGCGCATCACCGCGACCCTGGGCGGCGTGTTGGTGGGGCTGGGCATGATCCTGGCCAGCCGCACCACGTCCTCGCTGGGGTACATCCTGGGTTTCGGCCTGCTGGCCGGGGCGGGCATCGGGTTTGGCTACGCCTCGGCCACCCCGCCCGCGGTAAAGTGGTTTCCGGCCGCGAAGACCGGCATGATCGCCGGCCTCGTGGTGTCCGGTTTCGGGCTCTCCAGCGTGTACGTGGCGCCGCTGGCGAAAGGGTTGATCAAGGCCTACGACGTGCCGTCCACGATGCTGGGGCTGGGCATCGGGTTCTTGGTTTTGGTGACGGGGCTGGCCCAGTTTCTACGGCCGCCGCCCTCCGGCTACGTGCCCGCCGGGTCGCCGCCCGCCAGGCCGGGGACGCCTGCGAAAAAGACGGAGTTCACCCCGCTGGAGATGCTCAAGACCTGGCAGTTCCATGTGCTTGAATTCATGTACGTGTGCGGCGCCGGCGCCGGACTGATGATTATTTCCAAGCTGGCCAAGATGGCGGAGGTGCAGGCGGGCGTGCAGCTCGGTTTTATTCTGGTCGCCGTGCTGGCCCTGGGCAACGGCGCCGGCCGCATCATCGCCGGCACGGTCTCGGACAAGATCGGCCGGCAGACGACTCTGTTCATCTGCTTCCTCCTGCAGGCGGTGGTGATCCTGCTCCTGTCGCAGGCCCGCACCGGCAATGTGCTGGCCTCGCCGGTGGTGCTGGCCCTCCTCTCGGCGCTCATCGGCGCCAACTACGGCGCGAACCTGGCGCTTTTCCCCGCGATCACCAAGGACTTTTACGGCCTGAAAAACTTCGGCGTGAACTACGGCCTGGTGTTCACCGCTTGGGGCTGGGGCGGCTTCGGCCTGTCGCTGCTGGCCGGCGCGGTGTACGACGGCGCGATCGTCGCGGCATGGAAGGGCAGTTTCGCCTTCGCTTACTATTGCTCCGCCGGCCTGCTGGTCGCCGCGGCTCTGGTCACGTTTCTCATCCGGCCACCGCACGCCAAGGCCGCCGCGACTCCGTGACCCAGCGCACCGGCACAATCACAACACGCCTGGTACCGCGCGGCGAACGCCGGCTTTCACCTGCCATGAAAACCCAGACGAAATCCGAAATCCGAAATCCGAAATCCGAAGCCCGGAATCACCTGCCGCGCTGGCCGATGTTTCTGGCCGGCCTCGCGCCCGCCGCCCTCGCCGCGAACACGAACCTCACCTTCAAGGCCGAGATTTCGTTCCGCGAGACGTTTGACAGCAACGTGTACCTGCAGGACGCCGAGCCGGATTACAGTCTGGTGCCCCAGGCCGCCGAGCCGTTCAAGGAGTCCTTCGTGACCGCGGTCACGCCGAAGCTGAGCCTCGACTACAAGCCCGGCCAGGCGTTTGCCGCCGCGGTGTCGTACGCGCCGGAGGTGGCCTTCTATCATTCGGCCTCGTCCGAGGATTACGTCGCGCATCGGGGCCAGGTGAACCTGTCGGGCAAGGCCGGGGCATTGCCGTGGCAGTTCGCCAACGCGCTCACTTACGTGCAGGGCAGCGATGAAGGCCTGTACTTCGGCGCGCCCGGCGGACCGCCGGCCATCGGCGGCATCCCGATCCGCGACCGACGCGAGCAGTTCATTTACCGGGGCCGGCTCAACGTGACCTGGAGCCGGGACAAATGGTTCCTCCGGCCCGTCGCCACGGCCTACTGGCACGACTTCCGCACCGAGCAGAAGGATGTGAGCTGCCCGGAGAACCGCGGTTACGAGAATTACGTGGACCGGCGCGAGGCGAATATGGGCCTGGACGTGGGCCGGCAGTTCGGCGCGAAGACGAAGGTCTTTGCCGGCTACCGCTTCGGCTGGGAGGTGCAGGGCCATCTGGTAGGCAGCCCGTACCATTACGACTCCGAGTATCACCGGCCGGTGGTCGGCATCGAAGGCCAGCCCGTGAAGTGGATCACCGCGAACCTCAGCCTCGGCCCGGACATCCACCACACCACCGGCCCGCACCCGCCGACCTTCGAGACGGATTACACCGCGCTCTGGGTGGACGGGGTGGTGACCTTGCTGCCGACGAAGAACGACTCGTTCGCCTTCACGTGGAAGGCAAACACGCAGCCGGCCTTCGCTTCGTGCTCGGTTTACGACGACATCACCTACGACTTTGCCTTCAAGCACGTCTTCAACCCGAAGTGGTCGGCCTTGACCGGCTACCGGCTCTACATCGGCGACTGGTTCGCGCCGGTGGCCCGCGAAGACTGGATCAACACCGTCTCCGCCGGCGTCGCTTACAGGCACGACCGGCATCTCAGCGCCGAACTGGCCTACTCGTACGACTGGGTGGACAGCAAGGTGCCGAACACAGCCGGCCGCGAGTTCACGCGGCACCTGGGGTCGTTGAGTCTCCGCTACGCGTTTTGAAAAGCGCGCGGGCCGCGTGAGGACGGCGGCGCGTCCCGGTCCAACCCAGCATGACCGCCGACGCGGACGCGCCCGCCACGCTCACCCGGCTCTTGCAAGGGGCCGAACAGGCCGGCGCCAGCGACGTTCACCTCCAGCGCACCCGCGAAGGCGCCACAGTCAGCTTCCGCCTCGACGGCGTGCTCACGCCGGTCACCACTTTGCCCGCCGGTCTGGCCGAACACGTCTTCGGCCGGATCAAGTTCCTCGCCCGGCTCAAGACCTACGACGACTCGCTGCCGCAAGACGGCCGCATTGACCGCGCGGACGCCGGCACCGCGCAGGACATCCGCGTGGCCACGTACCCCACCGTCACGGGCGAGAAGATCGTGCTGCGGCTGTTCAATCAGACAGTGGTCCGCCGGCTGCCGGAATTGGAACTGCCCGCCGACGTGGTTGCGGAACTGGAAGCGTTCCTGCGCGGCACGACCGGCCTGCTGCTTCTGACCGGCCCGGCCGGCAGCGGCAAGACCACCACCATCTATACCTGCCTGCGCCACCTGCTGGACTTGGGCGGCCGGCACATCATCACCGTCGAAGACCCGGTCGAGCAAATTCTCCCCGGCGTCATGCAAAGCGAGGTGAACGAGCCGCGCGGCCTCAGCTACGCCGTCGCCGCCCGCCACCTGCTCCGCCAGGACCCGCAGGTGCTGGTGCTCGGCGAAATCCGCGACGACGAAACCGCCCGCTTGGCCGTGCGCGCCGCTCTCACCGGGCATCTGGTGATCTCGACCCTCCACGCGGGCTCGTGCCGGGGTGTGTTCGAGCGGTTGTTCGTGATGTGCCCGGACCGTTACGCCGTGGCTGCGGCGGCGGCTCTGGTGGTCAACCAGCGCCTGCTCCGCCGCCGCTGCGCCGCCTGCGCCGGCGCGGGCTGCGACACCTGCACGCACACCGGCTACCGCGGTCGCGTGCCGGTGGTCGAATGGGTCCGCGTCAGCGCCGCCTTGCGAGCCCGGCTCCGGGCCGGCGACCTCGAGACGGTCATCCCGGCGCAAACGCTCGAGGCCTCCGCGCGTGAGCTTTTGCGTCGGGGCCTGTCTGATTCCCGTGAGTATGAACGCGTGCTTGGAACTTCGCCGGACTGACCGGGCGACGGAGCCAGCGCCAGTTGCCGCCTGCCCGGCGTCCCGTCCGTCATGAACCTCGACGAGTTCGCCTTTTTCAACCGCCAGTTGGCGGAGATGCTCCGCGGCGGCCTGCCGCTCGAAGGCGCGCTGCGCCAGCTTGCCGCCACGATGCGGGCCGGCGCGTTGCGCGAGGAGATCCAGCTTCTGGAGGCCGACCTCGCGCGCGGCACGCCGCTCCCGGAGGCGCTGGGCCGCCGCCGGTTTCCCGAATTCTACACGCGCATGATGCGGCTCGGCGCGCAAGGCCGCGACCTGCCCGGCCTGCTCACGATGCTGGCCGACTACTACCAGCGCCGCCACGCGTTGTGGTCGCGGCTGCAGGCCTTGCTGGTCTATCCCGCGCTCGTGCTCCTCGCCGCCACCGGGCTCTCGGTGTTTCTGATCTGGCTGTACCGGAACGTGCTGTACGTGGCCGCCACGGAACTGGTCGGCCTGCACGTCCTGCCGGCGGGACCGCCGTTGATGCTCTGGCTGCCGCTGGTGTGGCTGGTGGGTTTCGCGGCGCTGGCCTTGCTGGCGGTGGCGCTGCCCGCCACGCGGCGCTGGCTGCGCTGGCGGCTGCCCGGCTTCAAGGAATTCAACGTGGCGCAGTTTGCCGCCGCCATGCATCTGCTGATCGCCCGCGGCGGCAACCTGGGCGAGGCGCTGGGCCTGCTGCGCGACCTGGAGGGGCCTTCGCCCGCGGGCCGCGAACTGGCGCGCTGGCGCGAACGCCTGGCCGCCGGTGCCGGCCAGTTCGCCGAATTCGCCGCCGCGCCGCTCGTCTTTCCCCGGCTGTTCGTCTGGCTGGTCGCCGAGGCGGGCGCGGACCTGGCCGCCGGCTTCAAGCGCGCCGCGGACCTTTACCAGCAACGCGCCGCCCATCAGGTCGAGATGATGCTGTATGCCGCGCTGCCGACGGCGGTGCTGGCGCTGGGCCTGCTGATCCTCCTCCAGCTTTCGTCCGCGCTGTCGCTGATCGTGTCCGTGCTGAACGTCCTGGGCGGACCGGAGTGAGGTGGTCATGGACGCGCATGTTGCCATCCTGGATTCGCTGGGCACCGCGTTGATGGAGGGCGCCGACCTCTCAGTGACAGGGCTGCTGGTGGCGCTGACGCTGCTGCTGGTGCCGATCCTGATCGGCCTGATGCAACTGGTCTATGCCCTGTTCAGCCTGCCGCTGCGCCGCCAGGAGCGGGCGCGGCTGATCCTGGACTTGATCGAGACCGGCCTCGAGCGCGGTGTCAACCCCGAGCAAACGCTGTTGAGCGTCGCCGCCCAGCGCGAGCGCAAGCTGGGCCGGCCGTTCCGCCGGTTTGCCGGCCGGTTGGAAAGAGGCGCGTGCTTCACCGAGGCGCTGGAATTGACCCCGGATTTGCTGCCGCCACAGGTGACCGCGATGCTCAAGGCGGGCGCGGAACTGGGCGACCTGTGCAAGATCCTGCCTGGCTGCCGGCGGCTGCTGCGCGACGGCACGGCGAAGGTCTGGCACGCCCACCATTACCTCATGCTGCTGGCGTTCGCGACCTCGCCGATGTGGCTCGCCGTGTTCTGGATGTTGTGCGTGTTCGTCCTGCCCCGGCTGAATCAGATCGCCGAGGACACGGGCGCCGCGTCGCCGGCGCTGCTCCAGGACCTGCTGGAATGGCGCGGGCCGCTGCTGGCCGCGCAGTTGATCCTGGTGGGTGCGTTGTGGCTGGCGGCCGTGCGGTACTGCGGCGGGCCGCGGCTGGCGCGCTGGCTGGCGCGGCGCTCGCCGTTTTCCTGGGATCGCCTCGCCGTGGCGGTGCCCTGGCGGTGGCGCCGCCTGCAACGCGATTTCTCCACCATGCTGGCTGTGGCGCTCGACGCCGGCCTGCCCGAAGCCCGCGCCGTGCGGCTGGCCGGCGAAGGCACCGGCAACGAAGTCTTCCGGTCGCGCGCCGCCGCCGCGGTGCGCGAACTCGAGCGCGGCGTGCCGCTGCCGGAGGCGTTGGCCGGGATGGACGACGCGGGCGAGTTCCGCTGGCGGCTGGCCAACGCCGTCTTCGGCCGGGGAGGCTTCCTCGCCGCGCTGGCCGGCTGGCAGGAGGCGTTGGACGCCCACGCCTTCCGCCAGGAACAGACCGCCGCGCAGCTCGCGACCACGGGCTTGGTGCTGTTGAACGGCGTGCTTGTGGCCCTGCTCGCGGTGGGCGTGTTCCAGATGCTCATCAACCTCATTTGGACCGGCGTGTTATGGTGACTGCCTCCCAGCCCGGAAGCCGCTTGCGGACACGCGGCTCGCTCAGCGTCGAATTGACGGTGGCGTCCGGCATCCTCGTGGCGGCGGTGCTGCCGCTGTCCGTGTCGTTCCTCCGCGAGCAACAGGTGGCGCGCGGGCTGTATCACCGCGCCGTGGCGCTCGAGATCGTGGACGGCGAGATGGAAGCCTTGGTGGCCGGCGAATGGCGCGCGTTCACCCCCGGCCACCAGCCGTACCCGGTGCGGGCCGAAGCGGCGAAAAACCTGCCGCCGGGCGCGTTCATCCTGACGCTTGCCAACAACCGCGCCCGCCTGGAATGGGTGCCCGAGTCGCGCGGCGTGGGCGGACCGGTCGCACGCGAAGTGGTTTTGAACCCGGCGCCCGCAGCCGCGTCACCAATGCCATGAAACCGCCTGCGCCACCCCGGTTCCACGCCCGTCAGCGCCGCCCGCGCGGCGTGTGCCTGATCGAGTGCCTGGTGTACATCAGCGTGCTGTTTGTGATCCTCGCTGTTGCCGGCGCGGCCTACGCCCGCGTGCTCGACCACACGCGGCAGATGCGTCGCGTGGCGGCGGACATCGCCCGCGCGCTCGAGGCCGGCGAGCGCTGGCGCGCCGATCTGCGCGCGGCCACCGCGTCGCCGCGCCTGGTGGCCGAAGGGCAAGTTCAGGCTTTGCACCTGCCGCGGCCGGACGCCGAGGTGGTGTACTTCTTCGACGGTTCGAACGTCGTGCGGCGCGCGGGCGCGGACGCGTCGTGGCAGACCTTTTTGCCGCGGGTGAAGGCGTCGCGGTTCGTGGCCGAGTCGCGCGAGCACGTCCACACCTGGCGGTGGGAGGTGGAATTGCAGTCCGGCCCGCGCCCGGCGCGGACGCCGCCGTTGTTCAGCTTCACCGCCGTCACCCAGGCGAAACCCGCGCCATGAAGATTGGCCGAAGTCATTTTTGCATGAACCGCGCCGCCACCGGCGCGCAACGCGGCTTTGCGGCGTCGGTCATCGTGCTGGCGCTGGTGGCGGTCATGGCCGCGCTGCTGCTGGGCGGCAGCCGCGTGGTGGCTTCGTTGCAGCGGGAACTCCGCCTCGTCGAGCAGCGGCAGGCGCTCAAGTACGACGGCCGCGCGGTGACCAATGCGCCGCCGGCCCGCCTGGCGCCCGCCGCGACGACCGGCCTCGAGCCCGCGCCATAGCCCGCGCGAGGCCCCTTTCACCGCGCGGGCTTTGCGGCTACGTTGCCGTCCATGCAAACGGTCTGCCTCACACCAGGGCCCCCCAAGCGCATCGGCTTTGTGTCCACACGCTTTGCCGGCACGGACGGGGTCACGCTGGAGGCGCGCAAATGGGCGCAGATCCTCGAGGGGCTGGGGCATTCCTGTTTCTGGATGGCCGGGTTGCTGGACGCGCCGGCCGGGATCAGCCACGTGGTGCCGGCGGCTTTTTTCGATCACCCGGAGGTGCGCGAACTCCAGCAGCGGCTGTTCGGCGTGACCACGCGCAGCCGCGCGACCACCAATGCAATTCACCGGCTCAAGGAGGCGCTCAAGGACGAGTTGTACCGGTTCCTCGAGCGGTTCCAGATCGAGGTGTTGATCCCGGAGAACATCCTGGCCATCCCGATGCACGTGCCGTTGGGGCTGGCCATGACCGAGGTGCTCATGGAAACCGGCCTGCCGGCCATCGCGCACCATCACGACTTCGCCTGGGAACGCGAACGGTTTGTCCTGAGCGCGGTAAATGACCATTTACGCGCCGCGTTTCCGGGCGCCACGCCGCGCACCGAGCACGTGGTGATCAATTCGATGGCCCAGAAGGAACTCGCGCGCCGCTGCAGCCTGCCCTCGGTCATCATCCCGAACGTGCTCGACTTCGAGACACCCCCGCCGGGCGTAGACGATTACAGCCGCGACCTGCGCCGCGAGATCGGCCTGGCGGACGACGACTGGTTCATCCTCCAGCCCACGCGGGTGGTGTTGCGCAAAGGCATCGAGCACGCGATTGACCTGGTCCGCCGCCTCAAGGACCCCCGCGCCAAGCTGGTCATCTCGCATCCCGCGGGCGACGAAGGCAGCGCCTACATGCAAATGCTCCGCGACCGCATTGCCGACGCGGGCATTGACGTGCGGTTCATCGCCGACCGCGTCGGCGAAACGCGCGGCCGCAACGCCGCCGGCCAGAAGGTGTACACGCTCTTTGACGTGTACCCGCACGCGGACTTGGTGACCTACCCGAGTCTTTACGAGGGTTTCGGCAACGCGTTTCTCGAGGCGATTTACTTCGGCAAACCGGTGGTCGTGAACACCTACGCGGTCTATGCGCGCGACCTCGATCCGCTCGGCTTCAAGACCATCGAGATGACGCAGCTTGTGACGCGCGAGGTGGTGGACCAGGTGCGGGAAATCCTGGGCTCCATCGGGCTGCGGCGGCAGTGGGCCTACACCAACTACGAACTCGGCTTGAAGTACTTCTCTTACGCGGTCGCCCGCCGCAAACTCGCCGCCCGGCTGGCCAACCTCTTCGGCGAGGGCGTCTGAGGCGGGCAAGGCGCATCTGAGTTTCTTGCCGGCGGCGTCTGCCGCCGAGGCAGCGCCGGGCTCCAGCCCGCCCGGGATCGTGTCAGCCTGACCGCCGGATTGAAATCCGGCACCGCAGGTGGATCGCCTTTCGCCGAGGGGCGATGTTTTTCCAAGTTCTGAGCCAGAGGCTGGCCAACCGCGCCGACGCAGCGGCGCCCTGCCGGGATGATTGAAATCCTCAAGCTTGGCAGGGCCGCGCTGCGTCGAGGCCGGAAGGGAAGCTTGGGGCTCGCGGAACTCGCCCCTCCGAGACGGGAAGGTCGGGTGCAATATGCCTCTTTCCGAAGCGGCCGAGCCGCCCGCCGCGCCTCATGTGGACGGGACGTTCGCGGCTTCTTCAGCCGGCGGGGCCAGCAGGGCGCAGAAGTCCTTGATCTGAGCGTGCGTGCCCAGCAACAACAGCTCGTCGCCCGCCTCGAAATGATCGTTGCCGCTGGGCGCGAGGTTGCGGCGTTTGCCGCGCCGGATGCCGCCAATCTGCACGCCGGCCCGGCGGATCAGATCGAGTTCGCGCAGCGGCCGGCCCGCCAGCGGACAGCCTTCCGGCACGCGCACGGATTCCATCGTGAGTTCGTCGAAGTCGGTGGCAGGCGGCTGCGGGCTGGCGGCGGCGCCCAGTTGGCGCGCGGCCTCGGCCAGTTGCCCGGCCGTGCCCAGCAACAGCAGCTTGTCCCGCGGAAAGAGCACCGTGTCCGCGCTGGGATTGGCGATGCCGTAGCCCTGCCGGTCAATGCCCACCACCGAGCAGCCGAAGCGCTGGCGCACGGCCAGCTCGCCCAGCGTGCGCCCGGCCAGGGCCGAGTCGCTCGGCAGCGTCACCTCGTCAATGTCCAGATGCCAGTCGGCGGTCGGGTCCGGCAACGCCACGGACCAGGCGGAGGTGGCCGTCGCATGGCTGGCGCGCTGGAACTGGCGGCGTAGCTCGATCTCAAACCGGCTGTGCAGATGCACGAAGCGCCGCCAGAACAACGCTGTCACCCCCGCCAGCAGCACCAGCACGCCGCCCGCCGCGCCCAGCAAAGACCACCCCGAAGGCAGCAGCGCCAGCAGCCAGACCGTGAGCACCACCAGCGCCACCGCGCGCAACGCGGCTTCCAGCAGCGGACGCAACCGCGCCTGGCGCGGCGAGCCGGCGGTGGCGCTTTCCGCCAGGATCATTGCCAGCGCGGAAATGTTCCGCCACAGCGCGATCAACGGCGCCAGCAGCACCATTCCGAAACCGCACCAGAACAGAAACGGCACCGCGTCCGGCGGCAGCCAGTCCGGACCCGCCGCTTCGCGCGCGCGCAGGTACGCCGGCCGCGCGAACAGCAGCAGCGCTGACACGAACAGGACATGCACGGCCACCTGCGCCAGCCGTTTCGAGGTCAGACGCCAGAGCAGGCTGCCGCCGCCGCGGCCGCGCAGCCGGGTGAGCCAGTCGTGATAAAACCCCACCCACGCGCCGACCCGCGGCGGCATGGCGCGGGTGAGGCGTTCGCCGAGCCGCTCGCCCTGCCGGGTCAGAAACGGCGCGCCCAGCGAGGTCAGCAACGACGCCCCCACGGCCGCGGCAAAGAGCCCGGGCGGCACCGCGCCCGAGGCGACGCCCAGTTGCGCGATGACGAAGGAAAACTCGCCCAGCGGCGTGAGCGCGAAGCCGGCCTGGAGCGATTCGCGGCTGGTGTTGCCCACCGCCAGCAGGCCCAGCGCGCAGGCCAGCGGGCGCAGCAGCCACGCCAGCGCGGTCACCAGCAGCACCAGCGGCCAGGCCTCCGCCAGCAGCCGGAAGTCCACCTGCATGCCCACGGCCACGAAGAAGACCGCGCCGAAGATCTGGTACAGGCCCTCGAACGTCCGCTCGAGGTCGGCCCGGAAGCGGGTGCTGCCCGCGATGGCGCCAAAGACGAACGCGCCCAGCGCCAGCGAATAGCCGGCCCGCACCGCCCACCACGCCAGCGCCAGCACCAGCCCGGCCACCAGCAGCGTGCGGATTTCCGGGGCGGTGTCGCGGCTCACCCACGCCAGCAGCCGCGGCGCCAGCAACAGCGAGACCAGCGCGAGGAACACCACAAAAGCGCCCAGCGCGCCCAGGGTGGAAAGCACGGACGCCGTGCCGGTCCCGCCGAATTGCACGAGCGAGGTGAGCAGGGTGAGCAGGGCCACCGCCACCGCGTCCTCCAGCACCGTCATGCCCAGCGCCAACTGGCCGGGCCGCTCGTGGGTGAGGTTCAGCTCCTCGAGCACTTTGCCGATGATGGCCGAGCTGGAGACCATGAGCAGGCCGGCCAGGAACAGGCTCGCGGTGGTGCTCCAGCCCAGCGCCCAGCCCAGGAGCCGGCAGCCGTTGAGCACGATCAGCGCGCCAATGACCGTGGCGGCGATCACCGAGAAGCCGAGGTTCCGCAGCCGGCTCAGGCTCAGATTGAGCCCGATCCAGAAGACCAGGAACACCAGGCCCAGTTGCGCCAGCGTCTCCACGCGCTCGAGGTCGGTCACCAGCGCGAACGGCGGCGTGTGCGGCCCGATCACCGCGCCCGCCACGAGGTAGCCCACCACGACGGAGAGGCGCAACCGCTGGCAGAGCCACGCGGCCCCGCCCGCGATCACCAGCACGATTGCCAGGTCCCGGATGAACTGAACGCCGGCCACGCCAAATTCATGGCAGGCGCGCGCGCGGATGGCACGTCCAATTCCCGCGCCGCCGGCGGATTCCGCGCGGTTTCAATCCAAAACCGAAGTTGGGCAGGCGGGCCGCACTGCGCTACGGCCAACTTCGGTTTTCGGTTTCCAGGTTCGGGAAGGCGGCGCCTTGAGAACCTCGCGTGAACAGGCCCGCCAGCGCCGTCCTCGCCACG
The DNA here is from genome assembly GCA_964568145.1 of uncultured Verrucomicrobiota bacterium. Lineage (GTDB taxonomy): Bacteria > Verrucomicrobiota > Verrucomicrobiia > Limisphaerales > J093 > DSVZ01. The sequence continues at coordinate 2,551 of CAZMOZ010000059.1, read as the reverse complement.
CCCACGCCGGTCGTGGGCACGAACTTCCTGGAACGGATGCACGCCTCCCCAGCATCGCCCCCCAGTAGCGCGAGGCTGGAAGCCGCGGGAGGGAACGGTCCCCTTGACGCGCAGCTTGCCGGCATCCGGGCTGGACTTCGGGGGGAGGCTTCACCCGAAGCGCCGCTGGTCAGGCCGGGCGGTGGCCGAGGTGGACGATGGCCGGATGCACCTGCAGCACGGAGTTGCCCAGCGGATGACGCCAACACCAAGGTTTTCCATCGAACTGATCTTGCGGAAGGACGCCCAGATGGTCGCCGGCCCAAAGCTCCGGGTGGCTTTCCAGCCGGTGCGCCTCCGGCTCCGCGCAAAGCGTCTGCGCTGCAAAGCCCAGCGCCAGGGACACGTCCACGGTCACGCCCGCCTCCCTGGCCCGGTGCCAGAAACCCAGCGCCAGCTCGTACACCGTTTCAATCGCCTCGTGGTGGACGATCCAAAACGCGCTGCCGCCCAGCCAGGGATCGTTGATGACCCCTTGCCGAACCATCAGCTCGCGCACGGCGCCCACCCGTGCGCCCCTCCATTCCGCTTCTGCCGGCAAGCGCGTCAGGTTGACCTCCAGCGGCACGTGGAGGGGCGAGCAACCCAGCCGCGCGAGCACGTCCACCGGGTTGCGGGTGAAGACCGTGTCCGCGTCCAGCCAGACGAACCAGTCAAAGTCCAGCCGGCTCATGCCCACTTTCAGGTAATGGAGCTTGAAGAGGCCGTGGGCCTTGTCGCACTCGTACGCCTCGTAGCATTCACAGCCTTCCAGCGGGCGGTCGGTGAGAACATGGAACTCCTTGAAGACGCCCGCCGCCCGCGCCGTCCGCACGCAGCGCTCCATCCGCGCGGCGTAGGGGCCCGTGGCCACCGACCAGTAACAGAACTTGGCCCGCATGGTGAAGCATAGCCGCCCGCCCCGGCCGGCGGGCTGCTCAGAAGCTCAGCGCCTCGATCCACCGCCGCCGGTGTTCCTCCGGATGGCAGAGCCGCTCGCGGGCGTGTGCGGCAGCCTGGCGGCTGACCTTGAGCCGCAGGGGATAATTCTCGCACAGTTCCCGCACGCAGGCCTTCCACTCGCTGTAGGCGTGACAAATGAAACCGCTTTCGCCATGTACCAGCAGCTTGTCGAACTGCTGCCCGGCGGGCACCACCGGCACCGCGCCGGTGAGCATCGCCTCGACCACCGCCCGGCCCCAAGACTCCTGGATGCGATGCCCCAGCGGATAGACAAACACGTCCAGGCTGTGGAGGAACCGCGCTGCCGGCTCCCGATTCGCGGGCAGCAGTTCCCACTCGGGGCCGAAGCGATGCCAGCGATACTGTCTATGCACCTCCGGGCTCCAAGCCATGATGCGATACCGCACGTCCGACAGCCGGAACTCCTCGAAGAAGCTCGGGAAGTTCAATGGATACTTCATGGGATCGTGCCGGGAGAGCCGGCCGAGCGTGAAGATCGGATTCCGTCGCTCGCGCCAGGGGTAATCCGCCGGGTCAATGTAGTTGCCGGTGAGGAACGACGTCACGCCTCGGTGCACCTCCGCCAGCGCCCGTGCCTGGTGCTCCGAGACGTAGAGCACGCGATCAATCCAGCCTGCCCGTACCGCCTCCGCTTCGCCCTTGAAGGCCCAGGTCATTTCATTGGCCCAAACGACATGAGCCCCTCGTTCCTCAAACTCGCGCACGGCCCCCGAGCTAAAGAATTGCTGCTCGCACACCCCGAGGACCACTCCGCATAGTTGTCGGGGCAGATCCTTGAGCAAGCAGCCGCAAACCGCGTTGAGTTTCAGGATGCGCTCGGACTCCTTGCTTCTGGCAGCCGGAGCAGGAAAAACAACGGTGATGGCGAAGTGATTCCGCAGTAATCGGAGCAAGTGAACCAGCTTGGTCGAGGCTCCGCCCAAAGGCCCGGGAACGCCGTAGATGTACAAACGAGGGAGGTCCACATCCTGAGCGCAGAACGAACGGCGCTGGCACTATATTTGGCGGTGCCGGGAGGCTGTCGACTGCCTCCCGTCGAGTGAACAATCGCTAGTACGGACAACACCAGCCAAGCTGTTGATTGTAGAGTCCAGCGCAGTAGTCACTGGTTCGGCAACACCAATACGCCGTCCATGTTGGTTTGCTTGGAACCTCACCCGAAGCAGTACAGTACTTCGCGCAATCTGATCCCCACCACCACCACGCAGTACTCTGGGTATAGCAGCCGTCCGCTAGCACAGTGATCACTGCGTGCGCCAACATCCCGGTAGCCACCGTGGTCGCCAGAGTTCGTGGGCTGAACAGACGTTTGAGTGTATTCATAACTTTCCTTGGTTTTATCGCAACCAGTGATCTGCTCCGCGTACTGGCCTGGCTCCTTCTTGGAGAGGTCAGGGGCTGTTCACCGGCCACGAAATTGTTTTGGTAACAACGCATAAATCACGGTCGTCCCGGCCGTTTGGCCGGCGGCTGGTAATCCTTGTGCCAGTACAGCGACCAGAGCCGCTCCAGCGGCACCAGTTCCACGTGGCCGTCGAAAAAGCCCACG
>CAZMOZ010000058.1:0-17109 GCA_964568145.1 uncultured Verrucomicrobiota bacterium | reverse complement strand
GATGTTCATCAAGGTGGACTTGCCGGCGCCGTTTTCGCCCACCAAGCCGAGCGTGGCCCCCGCAGGCACCGCAAAAGTGACGTCGCGCAGCACGCGCACGCCGGAGAACGATTTCGTGATTCGTTCGAATTGGAGCGCCGACGGCCTCGTCGGCGTGCGAACCCCTTCGCGATTCGCATCCGACGGCGCGGCTGGATCAAGCGCCGACGGCTTGACCGAATCCCATCCCGCTGCCGCGGAGGGGTGCGCCGACGGCTCGTCGGCGCGTTGGGGCTCTCGCTCAGCCATAACTCCTCCGATTCACGGGATTCGTGGCTGGATCGTAGTCACGCGATCCGGGTTCGCCCGGTCCCCGCGCATGTGTTCGCCAGACATAACTGCTCCAGCGCCACTCCCGGGGTTCGCGCACGAGTCCCGCTTTCACCGGGTTCCACTCGATGTAATGGATCGCCTTGTGGAAATGCTCCCGGTCGCGGATGTACCGGTCAAAATACTCGCGCTGCCACACCGTGCCCGAGCTGCCCAGACGGGCATTGATCTGATGCGCCGTGTAGGATTTCCAACTTTTCACCAGGATCGCCAGCGGCACGGCGGTCTCCTGAGCCAGAACATGCACGTGGTTCGGCATGACCACCCACGCAAAAAGCCGGTACTTGCGGCCGTCGAAATGCAGCAGGTTCTCCTGCACCAGCGCGGCGATCGGCTCCTTCCGGAGACAACAACCGCCGTACCCGCGATCGAGAAATCGTTCGAGTCCGCGGAGCCGCTCCCGCTCCTCCTCGCACCGGAGCAGCGCGATCCATTCGTGCCGGCGCGCGGCGGGAACAGCGTCGGCCAGGCGGTAGGTGATGAATTGGACCAGCCCGGGTTTGTCGAAGTGCGGGAGGTAGCCGCGTGAGTACCAGCCGTGGAAGCCGGCGTGCGATTCGTCCGGCTCGACGGGGGTATGCCACTGCCGCTTCCCGGCAATGACCTGGCGGATGTATTCGCGCTGGTTCATGGATGCGCGCCGGCGGATGTCGGCGCTTCTTTCTTTGTGCTTACATGGTTGTGCCTTGTGGCTCGCCTCCACTCGTACTGGGCGCCGACGGGCCGTCGGCGCTCCTTTGGGGTACGAATGACGCTGCTGTCGCCATCCGCGTCCGCGTCGAATCCAACAAGGCGGCGGCGAGGACCACGCCGCCCTTGATCATCGTGATGGCGAAGAACGAGACGTTCAGCAGGTTCAGGCTGTTGTCCAGCAGCTTGATGAACAGCACGCCGGCGAAGGTCCAGACCACCTTGCCCCGCCCGCCGAACAGGCTGGTGCCGCCGATGACCGTGGCCGCGATCACGTCCAGCAGCAGCCGCTGGCCCAGTTGCGGCGACGCGGTCTCCGCCTGGCCCGTGTACAAGATCGCGGCGGCGGCGGCCAGCAGCCCGCTGAGGACGTACGCGCCGGCGGTGATCCCGGCGACCGGGACGCCGGCCACCCGCGCCATGCGGGCGTTGTGACCCACCATGTAAAGCCAGCGGCCGTACAACGTGCGGCTCAACAGCAGATGCGCCGCGACGGCCAGGCCGGCAGCAAGGGCGGCCGCGAACGGCAGCCGGCCGCCGAGCGCGTTGAAGCCGGCCGGCAGGTTGTAGAGCGTCTCCGCGCGCGTCAGCCAGATGGCCAGACCGCTGAAGCACATCAGGCTGGTGAGCGTGACGATGAACGGCGGCATGCGCAGCACGGCGACCGCCACGCCGTTGAACGCGCCCACCAGCCCGCCCACGGCGAGCATCAACACCACCCCAGCCGGCGCGGCCCACGGGCTGCCGGCCAGCCAGCCGGTGTCGCCGCTCATCGCCAGCCCGCCCAGCACGCTGGCCAGGGCCATGATCGAGCAGACCGAGAGGTCAATGCCACCGGTGATCAGCACCATCGTCTGGCCGGTGGCGAGCACGAACAACGGCAGCAAGGTGAGGAGCAGATTGGCCAGGTTGGCGCGGCTGGCCAGGGCGGGTGTGAAGGGGAGCAAAGCGAGGAAGCCCAAGGCGGTGAGCCAGAGGATCAGGTGCTCGGAATTGAGCGCGCGTCTGAACATCCAAGCGACGGGATGGGGGTTACTGGTTCCTGGTTGGCGGTTCGTTATTCGTTGTTCGTTGAGGGGAATCACGCTTCGTCCGAAAAGCGGCCGATGGATTTGAGATAGGCGTTGAGACGCGGGGCAAGTTCGTCCACGAGCGGCTTCAAGCGGGCCGTCTGTTCCTGGGACAGCAATCTGCGGCGAAAGGCGCGGCGCAACCAGTGCTGGGTCTCGTTCAGTGAACCGCGCGCGCTGCGGACGAAGCGCTTGTTGTCCGGGTGGCTGCCGCGGCCGGCGCCTTCCGCAATGTTCGCGCCGACGCTGTCCGCCGCGCGCACGATTTGCCGGCCAACGGTGTCTTTGGCGAAGCTGTCCCAGTGGACGGCGATGCCCCAAACCGCATCGGTGAGCTGCTCTGCAAGGCGATAAACTTCGAGCTTCTCAAAGTTCGTCCTGGCCATACATGTCTCCCGCTGTTCGTTGTTGGTGGTTCGTTGTTGGTCGCCCAAGGTTGCGAGTGTGTGGCGTGATGCAGCGGACAAAGGACCACGAACAACGAACCAAGAACCAAGAACTATTTCTTCACTTTCGCCCCCCACATCCGCGGCGCCTTTTCTTGAAGATTGCCGGTGTGGATCACGAAGCCGGGGTCCTGGATCGTGGCCGGCACGGGCTTGCCGGCGCGGGCGTCCAGCACCGCCTGCACGCAGGCCTCGACCTCGAAGTACACGTCCTGCACGCCTGTGGCATCGAGGTGGCCGTCCACCAGCATCTGATACGCGGTGGCGTCGCCGTCGAAGCCGCCCAGGATCACGTGGCCCGGCTCGCCGCGCTGCTTCCACTTGCCGGCGTTCTTGAGCGCGGACGCCACGCTGGGCAGATGGACGTCCGAGGGCGAGAAGATCAGGCTGATGTCCGGGTGCTTCTGCAAGGCGTTCACCGTGCCGGCGTACGCCTTTTCGTTGTTCCACTCGGTGGGCACGCGGGCCACGACCTCGATGAAATCCGCCGCCTCCCTCACCGCGGCGTCGAAGCCGTCGCGCCGGCCGATCGCATTGATATCGCCCAGGTCGCCGATGAGGTGCAGCGCCTTGTGCCGGCCGCCGGCCTTGCGCGCCTCGCCGATCAGGAAGGCGACGGTCTCCTTCGCCAGCGCGAAGTTGTCCGCCACCACGGCCACGGACTTCGCGTCGCTTTCGGCTGGCGGTCGGTTGAAGAGCACGATGGGGATGTTCGCCGCGTTCGCCGCCTTGATGACCGGGATGCAGGCCTTGGCGTCCTTGGGCACCATGATGATGCCGTCCACCTGGCGGGTGATGAAGTTGCGGACCTGCTCGATCTGGCGGTTGGCGTCGCTGTCGGCGATGGCCTGGAGCATCTGGATGTTGCGCCTGCCCAGCTCGGTCTCGAAGGCCTGGAGCGCGGCGACCCAGAACTCGGTCTGGAGCGTCTCGAAGGAGACGCCGATGGTGAGGAGCTTGGAGGTCTCACCGGCGGCGTTGTTGGGCGGCGCGGATTGCCCACAACCGGTGAGGGACAGCGCAAGCGTGAAAAGCAGCAGCGCCGCGAGCGCCGCGAGCGGCGGCGTGTTCATTCCCGATTCCGAAGCTGGAATGGGGACCGCGCCCGCTCCGAGCGCAGTTTTCCGCGCCCTCGCGGAAAACCTCGAACACCCAACGAACTTCCGAACTTCTGCCATGGCTTGGACGCCAAACGGCTGAATGCGAGGTGGCATCCAGCAACGCCCGGGGTGGGCGCGGTCCCCAATTCCTGTTTTCGTGTTCATGGTTCTGGCTTGGTCGTTTGATTCGCCTGCTGGCCGATGCGCCGACGTGGCCGTCGGCGCTCCTAGCCCAGCAGCGCCGTGCGCAGGATGCGTTGGGCCGCCATCGCGTCGCCGCTCTGGAACACGGCTTCGAGCTCCGCCGAGGGCAGCCGTTCGGCGGCCTTGGACAAGGCCTCCAGCCAGGCGATGGACTCGCGCGCCACGGCCACCTTGTCCTTTTCGCGGAAGGCGAAGACGTCCAGCGAGAGCCAGCCGTCGTAGCCGGTGCGGTCCAGCCACCACAAGAACTCCAGCCATTCGAGCGTGTGGACCGAGCCGGGGATCATGTCGTCGTCCCAGAGGCGGTAGTTGTCGTTGAGGTGGAGGTGAAAGAGCTTGTTCCCAAAGCGCTTCATCAGTGCCACGCACTCGGCCAGCGTCTCGTAACCCATGTTCGCATGGCCGGTGTCGAGGTTGATGCCCACGTTCGGCTTGTTGACCTCGTTGAGGAGCAGCAGCGTCTTGGCGGTGCTGCTCACCAGGATGTGCGTGCGCGGTTCCTTGGGCTTGAACTCGACCGAGATTTTCACCTGCGGGTTGTGGTCGGCGCATTCGCACAAGCCCGCGATGATCCAGTCGTACGCCTGGAGGTAATCCATCTGGAAGATGTAGTCCCAGCCGTCGTGGCCGAACCAGGGGCTGACGTGGTTGCAACCGGTGCTGGCGGCCAGGTCCATCGCCACCTTCACGCGGTCAATGGCGTCGCGGCGGATGCCGGGATCGGTGGAGGCGAACGTGCCCCAGCCCCATTTCGGGTTGGCCCAGATTTCCGGGATCACGCCGGCCAGTTGGAAACCCGCGTCGGTGATCTGCTTCACGCGGGCGTGCATGTTTTCGTCGTTGATGTGCCAGCCGCCGATGACTTCGATGCCGGTGATGCCCGGCACCTGCTGGGCGTCGACGAGCATCTGGTCGAAGTCGCGCTTGGGCGTGTAGCCCTGGAGCACGTAGCGGTCGGCGCAAGCGCCGAAGATGACGGCGATGGCGGCGTATTTGCGTTTCATGGTGAGGTGTGAGCGTTGGGATTTTCAGGAAACGGATTTCGAAGTTTGTTCACGCCGAGGGCCTGGTTCACCTGGGCCAGGTCCCGGCGAAGGCGGGGTCCTTCGCGGACGAGGAAATTGACGTACAGGCTTTCGAGCACAGCCAGTTGGGCCAGTCGCTTCGAGCCAATCTCGCCGTTGACGTGTTCCTGAAACACCGCCGTCAACAGCACCAGGTCCGCGAGCCGCGCCAGCGTCGAGCGTGGGAAATTGGTGAGGCCCAGCACCACGATGCCGCGGGCGCGGGCCTGGCGCGCGGCGGCCAGCACCGGTTTGCTCTCGCCGGTGTGGGAGATGGCCGTGAGCACGTCGCCGCGCGCCAGTTGCGTGTTCACGATGATGAGCTGCAGGTCCGGGTCCTCCGCCGTGAAGCAGGGCACGCCGATGCGGAGAAACTTGTGGTACACCTCGCGGGCGACCACCGCCGCATTGCCCAGGCCGAAGAACGCCAGCCGCCGCGCGCGCCGCAACGCCTCGACCGCACGCGTGTACTCGGTCCAGTCCAGCGTCTCCAGCGTGTCGGTGAGCGCCTGGACGGAATTGGCGAACACCTTGCGGGCCACGGCCTCGGGGGCGTCGCCGGACGCGATGTCCCGGTAGGTCATCAACGGCTCGAACTCGGCGAAATCGCGTTTCAACTCCGGGAACCCGGCGTAACCGAGCTTGCGCGCGAGCCGGACGACCGTCGCCTCGCTGCACCCGGCGCGCCCGGCAAACTCCACCACCCCCAGCCCGGCCACCTCGTCCGGGTGCGCCAGCAGGAAATCCGCGCCCTTGCGCTCGGCGCTCTTGAGCGAGTGGTGAATGCCCTTGAGCTTGAGCAGGCAGCGATGCGGGATGCGCACGGCCTGGCTGTTTCCGGGTCTGGGCTGGGAGCGGTTCACGTGGTGGGAGCGCCGGCGGCTTGCCGGCGCGTTTCGCGCAATGCGGGGTAGAGCGTCGCGTACGCGGCGAATCGCTCCTGGTATTGAGCGGCGAGGTCCGGCCGGGGCGTGAATTCGCGCTCGCTTTGCACCGTCGCGCGCACCGCTTCCTCCAACGAGGCGTACACACCAATCGCCGTGCCGGCCAGCAACGCCGCGCCCAGGCACGCGGCCTCGCCGCAGCGCAGCGTGCGGATCGGCCGGTTCAAGATGTCCGCCTTGAGCTGCAACCAGCGCGCCGACCGGGCGCCGCCGCCCACGGCCACGAGTTCGGTCACGTTCACCCCGGCGGCCCGCAAGGCCTCGAGGTTCGTCCGCAGCTCGAAGCACAGCCCTTCGAGCAGCGCCTTGGCGACCTCGTGGCGGGTCGTGGTCAGGGTCAGGCCCACGATCGCGCCGCGCGCCGCGAGGTCGCACGTGGGCGTGCCGCTGCCGTTGAAGTGCGGGACCACCATCACTGGCGACGCCGCTTCCGGCAGGCGCTCGTCAATGAGCTGGTACGGGTCCGCGCCGCAGGCCGCCGCGTCCGCCACCTCGGGCGCGGCGAAATTGTCGCGCCACCAGCGGAGCGAAATCCCGCCGCTGTGATTCAAGCCGAAGGTGAAGTACATCCCGGCCTTCACGTGCCGGTAGCACGGGTAGAACCCCTCGAACATCGCCCGGCTCAGGACCGGCCGGTTGAACGCGGTGGACAGCACCTCGGCGGTGCCGGTTGAAACCACGCCCAGGCCTTCCCGCACGACGCCTGCGCCCAGCGCGGCGCAGGTTTGATCGTGCCCGCCGGCCACGAGCGCCAGTCCGCACGGCAGGCCCAGTTCATCCGCCAGCGCCGGCCGGAGGTTTCCCACCACCGTGCCCGAAGGCGCCACTTGCGACCAAAGGTTGATGTCCAAGTCGAGGCGGGCGTGGAGGTCGCGGCTCCACTCGCCGGCGGCCAGGTCGAAGGCCATGGTGCGCGAGGCCATCGTCGGATCCATCACGGCGCCGGCGCCCAGCTTGCCCCAAATGAAGTCGGCGTAGGTGACGATCTTCCAGGCGCGCGCGAAGACCGCCGGCGCCAGCTCCCGCAGCAGCAGCACCTTGGTGAGCGAGTTCATCGGATGCGGGCGCATGCCGGTGCGCTGAAACAGCGCGAACGCGCCGACCATTTCCGCGCAGCGCTCCGCCTGCGGCGCGGAGCGGTAGTCCATGCCGAGGATGGCCGGACGCAGCGCGTGAAAGTCGCGGTCCACGGGAATGATGGCGTCACCTTGAACGGAGACGCTCAGGGCGCGCGTGTTTCGGGCGCTGCCGGTTGCCGCCACCTCGCGCAAGGACTCCTTGGCCAGCATCCAAACCTGCTCGGCGTCCTGCTCGGCCTTGGCCGGCGCGTCGCAAACCATGCCATATTCGCGGAAGGCGCGGGCCAGCATCCGGCCCTCCGGGTCGAAGACCACTGCCTTGCAACCGGTGGTTCCGATGTCCAGGCCGATCAGAGACATGGTGGGTGGTTCGTGGTTGGTGGTGGGTGGTTCGTGGTTTCTGCTGGTTGGGCGCCGGAGTTGGGTACACACGCGGCAGAGGCGAAACACACTCCGTCCTGCTCGCGGCGCAGGCGCGTCAAGAGCGTATCAGGGACGGCCTCCACATCGTCGTAGCGGATGGGTTGACCGCAAGGCACGTCGCGTCGCAGCACGCAACCCTGGGCCAGACCGAGGGGCAGGAGGGTTTCGGCGCGGGCGGCGGCCACGGTGTCCATCGAACCGCGGTAACAGTATTCGCCGATGGCATCCAGCGTTTCGCCGGCGCGGAGATCGCGTTTGGCGATGGCGATGCATTCGGCCACCGGCCGTGGCAGTGGATGCCCGCTGGATTCACCGTAGATCACCGCCTGGGCGCAGGTCAGCGGCACTTCGATGCTGCACAGGTGGTACGGGCGGAACAGCAGGTAGTTCGGGCCGTTGCCCATGTCGCGCTGGATCAGCCCCTGTTTCAGCCGCGGCTGGTCGGTGGTGAAGACCACAAATACGCCCGGATGCACGCCGATGGCAAAATCCACCACGCCCTTGCCTCGCAGCACGCCCCCATCAGCCTGCGGGCAAAAGACCCGATGCAGCGTGTCGCGCGTGGCCGAGGCGCCATGCATCCCGCGCACGTCCGGCACCAGACCGGTCGCGTTGGCCACGCTGCACATCTCGACGGCGGTCTTCGAGCCGTCCACAAACTCGCACAGCATCCGCGGGCTCATGTCGCGAGCCTTCGCTTTCCCGGCCAGCGCGTCGGGGGTGGCGGTGATGTCCAGGGGATTGTTCTTGCCCTTGCCCGCGCACACCACTTCGAAGCCCAGCGCCGTGGCGAAGCGGTGGAGCTCGATGATGGCGGCCGGCTCATCGCCCGCGGCCAGCGTGTATATGACGCCCGCTTCCTGGGCCTTGCGCCGCAACAGCGGGCCGATGGTGACGTCGCACTCGACGTTCATCATGACGATATGCTGCCGGGCTTCGATTGCTGCCAGCGCAATGGCCGCACCCACCGCCGGCACGCCCGTGGCGTCCACGACCACCTGCACCTCCCGCAGCGCGGTGACCACGCGCCAGTCTGTGACCGCCACGGTGCGACCCGCGGCGATGGCCCGCCGGGCCGCGTCAGGGTCGTTGGCGCGGACCACCCGTTCGGTCGGCAGCCCCGCCATGCGACAGGCCAGCCCGACCCGCTCGACGTCCACGTCCACCACCACCGGCACGCGGACCCCTTTCATCAACTGGACCTGGCAGAGAATTTCCTGGCCCATCTGGCCGGCGCCGATCAGGCCGATGGTGACCGGTTCCCCGCGGGCTTCACGTTCCAGAAGGCGTTCGTTGAGGGCGTTCATCGAGAATCGAGGGCGGGCGGCGCGGCGCCGAGTTGTTCTTCGAGATAGGCTGCAGTGAGCCGATCCAGCGTGCCCCAGTCCGGGAAGCGGTCCGGTTCCACCATGACCTTGAGCGCTTCACCGGAGGCGGCGATCGCAAACGCTTCGCCGATTTGCGACAGCGGCCGCGTGTGCGTGACGAAGTGCTCGGCCCGGACGACCTTGCGCCGGAGCACCTCGAGCGCCTCTTCGTGGAAGCGCGGATGATAGGAAAACGCCCCCCGCACGACCTGCTCACCGTAGTGAATGAGGTTGGCGTTCAGGCGCACCATCGGATCGGCCTTGGGCAGGCCGCCGAACAGGACGATCCGTCCGCCGCGCCGCGCCATCTCCACCGCCTGGGTCTGCGTGCTGGCCACCGGATTGGCGCAAATCACCACGTCGGCACCCAGCCCGCCGGTCAGCCGCCTCACCTCGGCCACGACGTCCTGCTGTGACGGATCGAGAATCCAGTCGGGTCCGAACTTCTCTGCGCCGGAACGGCGGAGCGCGTTCGGCTCGGCCACCATCGCGGCCGCGCCGCGGGCCTTCGCGATGACGATGTGCAGGCAACCGATGGGGCCGGCGCCGAGCACCACCACGGTTTCGCCCAGGGACGTGCCGCATTTTTCGTGGGAGGCCAGCACCGAGGACAAAGTCTCGGCCAAGGCGCCCTCGTGCCAGCTCAGCCCATCGGGCATCGGATGCACAATGCCGTTGCGCAGCACGGCGGCATCCAGCACCACCCGCTCGGCAAAACCGCCGTCCAGACCCGGCGTAATGCCCAATAGCTTGAGCGCCGGGCAAAGGTTGAACAGGCCGCGGCGGCAATACCAACATGCCCCACAATGGATGTCCGGCGCCACGGCCAGACGGTCGCCGGGCTTGAACCGGCTGACCTGCGCGCCCGCCTCGATCACCACGCCGGTCAGTTCGTGGCCTTGGACCAGCCAGGGCGTGCCGGCCGGCGGACCTTCACGCCAGCGGCGCAAGTCCGAGCCGCAGACGCCGCAGGCCCTCATTTCGAGCACCACGCCGTCGGGCGGACACGCCGGGGCCGGCACGTCGCGCAGTTCGATCGTTTGGGGATCGGTGAGGAAGGCTGCCTTCATTTCCGGTCGGGAGAACGACCCTTCCGCGCAACCACGAGCCGCTCGCCCACCGCGCCGCCCGGGTGAATCACGGCGAATTGTTCGCGGGTGTAACCGGTCACGCGCATCAGCGCGATGCACACGGCGTCAAAGACGGCGATCACCGCCAGGGTGCTCGCGGTGGCCAGCATGTTGAACTCATCCGGCTCGCGCTCGACCTGCACGCGCAGGCACAAGTCCGCGGCGCGGCCCAGCGCGGAGTCCGGCCGCTCGGTGACGCCGATGAGCCGCGCGCGTTTCGTCTGGATCGCGGCCAGCAGATTCACGATTTCGCGCGTCCCGCCTCCCTTCGAGATCGCGATCACCACGTCACCGGGCTGGACCAGCCCCAGCCCGCCGTGGACGGCATCGCCCGGGGACAGAAACGCGGCCGGCCGTTCGATGCAGCACAGTGAGTGGGCGATCTTGCGCGCGGCCGCGGCGGAGGTGCCGCAGCCCGCGGTGAGAATCCGCCCGCGGCAGCCGGCCAGCAGCTCCACGCAGCACCGGAACGCCGCGGGATCCACGATCCGCTCCAGCGCCGCCAGCGCGCCGGCTTCGGCCGCCCAGACTTGACGGGCAGTCGGCCACGGATCGAAGACGGGGGCCGCTCGTTTCACAATGGCATATTGCAAATGAAAATGTGGCGGCAGTTTCCGCCACAAAAGCGCAGCGGGGCAAGAAGTTTTTCAACTCTTGAAATAGAAAAGTGAAAACCAATGTCACCCGATCGGGTTTGCCGGGCGCATCTCACTTCCGTGCCGCAGGCGACCCGCCCGCGGGGATCGCGCCTTGCCGACCGCAGCCCCGAAAGGCAGGGCGCGACGGAGTCTCGCCCCACCCCGTCAAGGCCGGCCCGCCGGGCAGCCGGCTTTGCCGCGGCGTTGCAGTGCGGCGCCTGGGCGAATCGTGCGGGGAGACAAGGCCTGGCACGCGCTCAACCTGAAAACCGAAGTTGAAGCCGGATGGTAATCCGGCGCTACGGCCAACTTCGGTTTTCGGCCTCAACCGGGCGCGCGAGCCGTGGTTTCGCGCAAGGCCGTTTCGCAGGCTGTCCGCGCCGCGGCGCCGAAGCACACCAGCCGGATTTCGCCAAATTCCGGATGGCTTTCCAGAAAGGCGCGGCACTCGCGCACCGCGATCCGGGCGGCGCGGTCAAGCGGGAAGCCGTAGGCGCCGGTGCTGATGGCCGGAAAGGCGATGGTCTTGAGGCCGTGCGCCACCGCGAGCGCCAGGCTGTTGCGGTAGCAGCGCGCGAGCAGCTCGTCCTCGCCGCGGGTGCCGTCGCGCCACACCGGGCCGACGGTGTGAATCACCCAGCGGGCGGGCAGCCGGTAGCCGCGGGTGATCCGCGCCTCGCCGGTGGGGCAGCCGCCCAGCGTGCGGCACTCGGCCAGCAGTTCGGGACCCGCCGCGCGGTGGATCGCGCCGTCCACGCCGCCGCCGCCCAGCAGGGTGGTGTTGGCGGCGTTCACGATGGCGTCCACGGCCTGGCGGGTGATGTCGCCTTCCAGGACCGCCAGGCGTTCGCGTTGGGGCGTGGATTTCATGGCGGAACGATGCGCCGCGTCCGGCCGCTGGCAAGGCCGCTTTGCGCTTCCGCCCGCTCCGGCCGCCGCCTATGGTCCGGCGCCTGATTATGCCTGTGGTCAAACCTTTCGCGGCGCTGCGTCCCCGGCCCGATCTCACGGCGCGCGTGTCCGCGCCGCCATACGACGTGCTGTCCGAGGCCGAGGCGCGCCGGCTGGCGGCGCCGGAGCCGCTGAGCTTTTTGCGGGTGAGCCGGCCCGAGACGGGTCTGCCACCGGGCACGGACCCATACTCGCCGGCGGCCTACGCGCAAGCCCGCGCGGTCTTCGCGGCGCTGCAGGCCGACGGCGTGCTGACGCGCGATCCGCGGCCATGTTTTTACCTGTACCGGCAGGTCATGGGCGCGCACAGCCAGACGGGCCTCGTGGCCGCGGCCAGTTGCCAGGATTATCTGGACGGCGTGGTGCGGAAACACGAACTGACCCGGCCCGACAAGGAAGACGACCGGGTGCGGCACATCGAGGCGTTGAACGCCCAGACCGGACCGGCGTTCCTGTTTTACCGCGCGGCGCCGGACCTGGCGGCGTTCGTTAGCGACCGGACGGCCGCGCCGCCGGACGTGGATTTCGTGGCACCGGACGGTGTGCGGCACACCACCTGGACCGTGGCGGACGCGGCCGGGATCGCCTGGTTGGAAAGCCGGTTCGCCGCGCTGCCACGGCTGTACATCGCGGACGGACACCACCGGTCCGCGGCGGCGGCCCGGGTGTTCCAGGCCCGCCAGGGCCGCGGCGGCAGCGGCGGCTTGCTGAGCGTGATCTTCGCCCACGACGCACTGCGAATCCTCCCCTACCACCGCGTGCTCAAAGACCTGAACGGCCTCACGCCGGAAGCGTTGCTGGCGCGGCTGCGCGCGGTGTTCAGCGTCAGCGAGGGGGGTGCGGGCCGGCCGGCCGCGCGGCACGAGGTGGGGCTTTACCTCGGCGGGCGGTGGTGGACGCTGCGGTTCCAGCCGGCCAGCGTGACCGGAGCCACGCCGGCGGATCTGCTGGACGTGGCGTTGCTGCAACGCCACGTGCTGGGCCCGCTGTTCGGCATCGAGAACCCGCGGACCAGCGAGCGCATTGATTTCGTGGGCGGCATCCACGGGCCGGAGGCGCTCGAGCGGCGGGTGAAGGCCGGCGAGGCGGCGTGCGCCTTTGCGATGCACCCGACGGGCATCGAGGAACTCATGGCGGTAGCGGACGCGGAAGGCCTCATGCCGCCCAAGAGCACGTGGTTCGAGCCCAAGCTGCGGGACGCGCTGTTCAGCCTGCTGATTTGAGCGGGACCGCCCGGATCGTCCGCCTGGAGTGGCGACAATGATAAGTCCCGGGAGCCTGGGGTTAAGTGGGTGAATGGTTGAAACCGAAACCGAAGTTGGGCAGGCGGGACGCACTGCGCTACGGCCAACTTCGGTTTTCGGATTAAATGGGTTGCATGAAGGGATCGTTACCACGTCCGGGCGATGCTTCGCGGAAGGTAGTACCGGACTGTGACACCAAAGCCCGGGGCGAGGTCCGTGAAGTTCCCCCAAACCTGGTTTCCGCAAAGGCGCGGAAAACCGCACGCGAGGCGTGCGCGCTCCCCTTCCTACTTCGCTTTCAGGATCAGGGCCAACCCGTCACCGTTCCGAGCCGCCTCGGGTTTCGGGTTGAGGCGCGGCGGCGGACGCGTTGGTGGCGCCGGTGTCCGGGGTGACCGGCGGCGGGTTGGTCCCGCCAGCGGGCGGTTGGTTGGTGGCGCTGGTTGGCGGGCCGGCCGGCGTTTCACCGGTCAGGCGAGCGGGCGTGACGTTGGTTTCGCCAGCCGGCAGGGGGGGCGCTTCTTCTTGCTTGGCGGGACCTTTGGCCAGCCAGCGCGGGCGGTCGGCCAGGAACAGATGGTCCGGCGTGCCACGCCGCCAGACGTGGGTGAGCGGGAAGCCGGCGGGCACGTTGGTGCGGAACATGACCTCCAGCACCAGGCGCGACCACTCGTAGTTGCGGCTTTGCAGGATCTGCCGGCGGAACTGGGCGTCGGTGGTCAGCGGCGTGAGCAGCAGGGCGGAGAGCGCCTTGTGCTGGTCGTTGACCGCGTAGAACGACTGGTGCGCGTCCATGGTGGTCCAGACCGAGGTGCGGTCGCCGTACCAAGCGGTGGCCCAGGGCATGTCCGTCATGAGCAGTTCGGAGGGTTCCAGGTAGTGGGCCGCTTCCTGGAGGTACGGCGGGTAATACGGCGGGTACACCACCGGCACCGTGCGCGGCGGCAACACCCGCACGAACAACGGCACCGCCGTGCCCAGCACCAGCACGGTGCTGAGGACGTGCCGGAACTCGGGGAACGGCAGCTCCAGCCGTTCGATCATCCAGAAGAAGAAGGCCACCCCCACCAGGCACACTCCGGGTGTGAGCACGGCCAGCAGGTTCTCGGTGGTGAACGCCGGTGACATCACCGAAAGGTGCGTGCGGCCGAGCGCCTGGGTGAGCGCCAGCGTGGGCAGGCACAGGAACAGAAAGACGCGCAACCGGTTCAAGCCCGGCTTACCGTACTGCCCCAGCAGGCCCACCAAGAAGAAGGCGCCGACCCAGCTTCCGCCCAGGCGCAGCAGGTCGTCGCCGGCCAGTTGCCGCAGGCCTTCGCCGGCCTTGCGGATGAGGTCCAGGGTGCCCACCGTCTCCAACTCCGGCCGGAGGGATCGTTCCAGCCGGCCTTCGGGAAAACGCAGCGTTTCCTCGTAAATCGCGTAACCGCGCACGCCGAAAAGCGTGCCGCTGAGCTGGTGGTTGCGGACCAGCCAGGGCGTCACCACCACCGTGGTCATCAGCAGCGTCACGGCCAGCACCGGCAGCGCCCGCCGGCCGAGGAACAGGACGTAAAACAGCGCCACCGGCAGCAGCAAGACCAACAGGCCGTAGCGCGTCAGCGTCAGCAGGCCCAGCAACAGTCCGGCCGCCGCCGCCCAGGGCAGAAACCAGCGCCGGCGGTGACGACCCTCGCGCTGGGCTTCCTCCAGCCGGGTGAGCACGTCCAGCAACGCCACGAACAGCACCAGCAGCAGCATGGTGGGCAGGCCCGAGGCGCTGAAGCGCCACAGGAATTCGGAGGCGCAGAGCACCGCCACGAGCACCACGGCCGCCTCGCCGTTCAGGAGCCGCCGGGCCAGCCGCCAGGCCAGCCAGGTCAGCAGCAGGAACAGCAGTTGGTTGAATGCGGTGATCAGCACCTCGGGCTGGTGCCGCCAGAAAAAGCCTTCGATGTCGTCGTCGAAGGGCATCAGCTTCATCCAGCCGGCCAGCAGCAGCGGATACAGCGGCGGGTTGAAGAGGTCCGGATGCGGCTGCCGGCCGAGGCGGGCGTTCACGCCCTGCGTGTCTTCCACCAACTGGATGGTCAGCGGCCGGACGACCTGGGTGGTGAAGCCTTCGCCCCGCGCCAGGTTGCGGGCCAGTTGCGCCGCCTCCATGGCCTCGGGCGCGCTGAAGTTGCGCGTCTGGTACAGGTCGTACCACGTCGTGACGGTGAGCACGCCCAGCACGCCCACGATGATGCGGAGGACGCGGGCGCCCTGGCCGACTTCGAGCCAGTGAATGAATTCCTGAACGGGTGGTAAGCGCATGCCAAATCAGGACAACCGCGGCCGTGAGGGGGCCTCGCGCCCGCGCCGCGGTCACAGGCCCTCGAGGTGGTACTCGTGCAGCTTGCGGTGCAACGTGCGGCGGCTGATGCCGATTTTCCTGGCCGCGAGAGTGCGGTTGCCCTCGCTTTCCTGCAAGGCGCGAATGATGAGCTGCTTCTCCGCCTCCTGCAGCGTGGTCGTCCCGGCCACGAGCAGCCCGCGGTCGGCCGCCGGCGGCGGTCCGCTCGCCTGGCCGCGCACCGTGGGCGGCAGGTCGCGCAGGGTGATCTTGTCGCCTTTGCACAGCGCCACCGCGCCCTCGATGGCGTTGCGCAGCTCGCGCACGTTGGCCGGCCAGGAGTAATTCACCAGCGCCTGCATGGCGTCGAGCGTGAAGTCGGTGACCGGCTTGCCGTACTCGGCGGCGACCTCCTTGAGGAAGTGCAGCGCCAGCAGCGGCACGTCCCCGGGCCGTTCGCGCAGCGGCGGCAGCCAGATTTCCACCACGCGCAGCCGGAAGAACAGGTCTTCGCGGAACCGGCCGGCCTTGACCAGCCCGGCCAGGTTTTTGTTGGTGGCGGCGATCAGGCGCACGTCCACGGAAATGGTCTTGTTCGAGCCCACCCGCTCAAAGGTGCGCTCGCCCAGCACGCGCAGCAGCTTCACCTGGGTGCTGGCATCAATCTCGCCGATCTCGTCGAGGAACAACGTGCCGCCGTTGGCCTGCTCGAACCGCCCGATGCGCCGCTCGTGCGCGCCGGTGAAGGCGCCCTTTTCATGGCCGAAGAGTTCGCTCTCGAGCAGCGTGGCCGGCAGGGCCGCGCAATGCACCGTCACCAGCGGCTGGCGCGCGCGCGGGCTGAGCTGGTGCACCGCCTTGGCGATGAGTTCCTTGCCTGTGCCGCTTTCGCCCTGGATCAGCACCGTGGCCGGCGTGGGCGCCACCTGCTTCACAATCTCGAAGATCTCGAGCATGGCGGGCGAGCGCCCCACGATGTGCTCGAGGCCGAACTTGTCGTTCAACTGCTGGCGCAGTTCCTGCACCTCGCCCTCGAGCTTTTGGGAACGGAGCGCCCGGGCGATCCGCATTTCCAACTCGTCAATCTGCAGCCGGCCCTTGGCGATGTAGTCGTCCGCCCCGCGCTTCATCGCCTCCACCGCCAGTTCCTCCGACCCGTAGGCGGTCATCAGGACGCACACCGGCGGGCGGCTCAACGAGCGGGCCCGGGCGATGACCTTCATGCCGTCCTCGCGGGGCAGGCGGAAATCCGTGAGCACCACGTCGAAGCGCTCCTGTTCGAGCAGGTGGATGGCGGAGGCGGCATCCTCGGCGACGTACACGTCGAACCGCTCCTCGAGCGCGGCGCGCAAGCCTTCGCGCGTCGGCTTCTCGTCGTCCACAATCAACAACGTCGGCTTGGAGTCCATGCGACCGGGAGCTTATCGCCCAGTTCCGCCACGCATGAAACGGAAAATCGCTGCCCCCCCGCGACGCGGGTCTGCGGCGGCCGCCACCGGCGTGGCTGTGTGCTTGAGCACGCGGCGTGCAGCCGGAGCCGAAATTGGATGCCGGCTTCTGACCTCTGACTTCTCAACACTGACTACTGACAACTGACTCCTGACGCCTTCCGTCCGGTGTCAAGCTGGCGAATGCTTTCCAGGCACCCCATAAGCCCACTTGACACCCATGGAGCGCCCGGTAGCTTCCGCGTCGCCGGTCCGCCGCGGGTGTTTCCGTGCCGTGCCCGGCCTGATGGCATGGCGTTGATCGTTCAGAAATTTGGCGGCACCTCGGTGGGCAACCCCGAGCGCATCAAAAACGTCGCGGCCCGCGTCGCCCGGTACCGCGAGCGGGGCGACCGGCTGGTGGTGGTGGTGTCCGCCATGAGCGGTGTCACCGACAGCCTCATCAAGCTGGCCAGGGAGATCATGCCCCTGCCGGCCGAGCGCGAGATGGACATGCTGCTGGCCACCGGCGAGCAGACCACCATCGCCCTCACGGCCATGGCCTTGCACGCGCTGGGCGTGCCGGCAGTGTCGCTCACCGGCGCCCAGGCCGGCATCGTGACCGACCGCGTCCACACCAAGGCCAAGA
>CAZMOZ010000057.1:0-18133 GCA_964568145.1 uncultured Verrucomicrobiota bacterium | reverse complement strand
CCGCGTTTGCCGCAACCGCAACTACTGCGCTCGCAGCCGATTCGCCCGGCGGCAAGCCCATCAAAATCCTCGGCGTCGCGTGCAGCCCGCGCCACGGCATGACGACCGCGCAGGCGGTGCGGGCCGCGCTCGATGCCGCCCGGGCCGTGGACCCGCGCATCCAGACCGAGTTGCTTGATCTCGGTGGACTCAACATCGCGCCGTGGTCGCCGCAGCCGCCCGACGACGACATGAAAACCCTCCTGCCCAAGTTCCAGGACCCGGCGCTGGGCGGGCTCATCATTGGTTCGCCGTCGTATTTCCGCACATTGAGCGGCCTGGCCAAGTGCTTCCTCGAACGGCTGGCGCCGCTGCGCGAGCCGAAGATGCTGCTCGCGGACAAGCCGTTTGGCGTCGTCGCCGTCGGCGCGTTCCGCAACGGCGGGCAGGAGCTGACCATCGAGCAGATCCAGGCCGCGCTGTTGTGCTTCGGGATGATTCCCGTCGGCGGCCATGCTCCGGCCTTCCAAGGCGCCACGCTGCTCTCGGTCAACGACAGCATCGCGCAGGACGAACTGGGCCTCAAAACCGCCGCCCAACTCGGCAAGCGCGTGGCCGAAGCCGCGTTGAAACTCGCGCCGCGCGACGCGTAAGATCGCGAGCGTCCCACGCGCCGAGGCTGCGGCGCCCTGCCGGGCCGGGGATGCTCAGGCCGGGCGGGTCGCGCTGCCGCGCGGTCGGCGTGGACGTTCAAGTCCGCGATGTCCGCAAGCGGACGTTGCTGCCAGGGGCTCGCGGCGCTCGCTCCACCGGGACGGAAAGCCAACTTCAGTGGCGGCAGACACCGCCGGCGGGAGGCTGACCGCGCATCGCCACCGGGCTGGAAGCCGGCCGCCACCCCGGCCGGCTGGCCGGCCTGCACGAAATTGGGATGCGCCCCCGCCCGCCGCCGTCCTCCCGGCGCATAGGCCTGCCCGCCTTGCCGAGCGCCATCCGTTCGAGCCCGGACCCGCTTGGCCCTTCGGGGCGGGCCGCCATGGCCCCCAGCCTTCTGCCAGCCGAAAACGCCGCCCTGCCGATTGCCGCCTCGCCGCCGCTTGGGCTTGCCAACGCGCGACAGCCTGCTAATGTAGGAAACATCGCCCTGTGGTTGCGCCGTGCTGGCTTGGGTTGGGTTCAAGCCGGTGGTGTGGCGCACGGGCAGGGCGGATGAACCCAAAACATGCAGCCACGATGAAACAACCAGCCTCTGATCGAACCCTCCCAGCCCGCTTGGTCCTTTGGGGTCTGCTGACCTCGCTGGCAGGGGGCCTGCACCTCCACGCCGACCTCCGGGACGGTCTGGTTTCGTACTGGCCGTTGGACGAGGTGGTGGGGACCAAGACGCCCGACCTGGCCAGCGGCTACGACTTGGAACTGGCCAACCTTACCGCTGCGGACCTGGTCGCGGGCAAGCGCGGCCAGGCCTTCCAGTTTGCAAACGCCCGCCAGACCATGCTCCGGCGCGTCAACAACCCGGGCGAGCAACTGCCCATCAACCAGCACCCGGCCTTCACCATCACCTTCTGGGCCAACGTCACCGGCACCGGCCTCAGCGACCTGCGCCTGTTCAGCGAGGCCAGCACCACCGACAACAACCCGCTCTTCAACCTGGGCACCGCCAACACCGGCAACGACGGCACGCTGGACTTTTACTTCCGGCAGAGCGGCTGGACGGAAGTCAACCACCTGCGCAGCGTGGGCCAGCCTCTGGACGGGACCTGGCACCACCTCACCTTGGTGCAGCAGGCCGACGGCAGCCGGGCGTTGTACATTGACGGGGTGCGGGACCCGGTGGAAATCCCGGCCAAGGAACCGGGCGCTTGGCGGGTGAACACCACCACCCTGGGCGGCATCCTCCGCGCCAACCCCACCCACTGGCTCACCGGCCTCCTGGACGAAGTGGCCCTCTGGAACCGGGCCTTGACCGAGGCCGAAATCCAACAGGTGGTCAACGAAGGCCTGGTCAGCGTCTTTCCCCCGCTGGCCAAAGACTTGGTTTCGTACTGGCCGTTGGACGAGGTGGTGGGGACCAAGACGCCCGACCTGGCCAGCGGCTACGACTTGGAACTGGCCAACCTTACCGCTGCGGACCTGGTCGCGGGCAAGCGCGGCCAGGCCTTCCAGTTTGCAAACGCCCGCCAGACCATGCTCCGGCGCGTCAACAACCCGGGCGAGCAACTGCCCATCAACCAGCACCCGGCCTTCACCATCACCTTCTGGGCCAACGTCACCGGCACCGGCCTCAGCGACCTGCGCCTGTTCAGCGAGGCCAGCACCACCGACAACAACCCGCTCTTCAACCTGGGCACCGCCAACACCGGCAACGACGGCACGCTGGACTTTTACTTCCGGCAGAGCGGCTGGACGGAAGTCAACCACCTGCGCAGCGTGGGCCAGCCTCTGGACGGGACCTGGCACCACCTCACCTTGGTGCAGCAGGCCGACGGCAGCCGGGCGTTGTACATTGACGGGGTGCGGGACCCGGTGGAAATCCCGGCCAAGGAACCGGGCGCTTGGCGGGTGAACACCACCACCCTGGGCGGCATCCTCCGCGCCAACCCCACCCACTGGCTCACCGGCCTCCTGGACGAAGTGGCCCTCTGGAACCGGGCCCTCGCTGAGGCGGAGATCAACACCGTGGTGACCCAGGGTGTGCCGGTGCCTTTCACCAAGCCGCAACCTTTGACGGTCCGCTCCTTCACCGCAGACTTCCCCGCCGTCGCCGCCGGCGACAAGGTCTGGCTGCGTTGGGACGTGACCAAGAACGTCCAGGTCGAGATTGACCAGGGCGTGGGCGACGTGACAGCGCAGACTGTGGCCGGCCTGGGGTCCATCGAGGTCACCATCCCCGTCAGCCGCACCTTCACCCTCACCCTGCGCCGCGGCAACGAAACCGCCACGGCCCAGGTCAGCGTGGCCGCCATTGATGGCATCGCCAACGGCTGGAGCCTGGTGGACAACTTCGACCGCTACACCGAGGGCCTGCTCAACGGCCAGGGAGGCTGGAAGGACCTCGACGCCGTGGAATGGACCGTGGCCAACGTCAGCGGCAACCTCACGGCCGTGGCCACCAACAACAACGCCACCGCCGTGCTCCCCCTGATGGCTTTGTCCATCCCCCCGGGCCAGCAGCGAACCCTCTTCTTCCGCGTGTACCACGCCAATGATGAGTTTGCCGCCGCCCAGGGCATGGTGGCACTAACCGACCGCAACGTGCGCTTCGGCTCGGACGTCGGCGCCGCCGGCAACGACATCGGGCCGGGCGCCATCGCCAGCAACGAAATGGGCTGGATGATGCTGGGCGGCGCCAACGGCAACGGCATGGCCGTCGAGTTCTACGAGCCCGTCCTGCAATTCCAGACCGTGTACAACGTCTGGGTGGACATCAAAAACGATCCCCTCACCCCCGATCCCTTCTCCAGCGGCGACATCTACAGCATCCATGTCGCCAAAGACGGCGAGGCCCAGCGGACCACCGTCATCAGTGACTACCTCTCCGCCCGCGGTCCGGGTGCCGCGGATGTGGGCTTTGCCACGGACACCTTGGACAAAGTGCTCCTCGGGGCGCTGGCCAGCCACACTGCCGATGCCCGCCTCCTGTTCTTCGACGACCTGTACCTGAGCAAGTCCGGCTATCTGAGCACGGTGCCGCGGCCGTTTGGCTTCACCACGCCGCTGCCGGGGCAGCCGCCCAGCCTGAGCATCAGCCGCGCAGGCAACCAGGTCACCGTGAGCTGGAGCACCGGCTCGCTCGAATCCGCCCCCGCCGTCACCGGCCCGTGGTCGCCGGTGGCCGGGGCCAACTCGCCCTACACCACACCAGCCTCTGAGGCCGCGCGGTTCTACCGGGCCCGCCAGTAGGCCCTGGAAAGTAAGCTGCACATGCTGCGGCCGGTTGACTTTGCCGGCCGCAGCCTTTTTCTTCCCCCATGAACTCCCCGATTCCGTCCCGTCGTACCCGCTCGCTCCGGGGGCCGGGGGCCTTCGCCGGCTTCACGCTCATCGAATTGCTGGTGGTCATTGCCATCATTGCCATCCTGGCGGGCATGCTGCTGCCCGCGTTGAGCCGGGCGAAGGAATCGGGAAAGCGTGCCGCCTGCATCAACAACCTCCGCCAGATTGGCATCGGGATGAACGTGTACGCGCTGGACAACCTGGACCGCGTGGTTGAGGCGCGCTTCAACCAAGTCCAGATCGCCCTCAACCCGCCCGAGGAAAGGGCCGCCGCCACTGTGGGCCTGACCATGAGCACCAACAAGTCCGCGCCGCAAATCTGGACCTGCCCCAGCCGGCCCGGCTTTCCCACGTACGAGGCCGAGTACCCGCAATGGGTCATCGGTTTCCAGTACTTCGGCGGGATCACCAACTGGCTGAACCCCGCCGGCACCTTCCCCGCGCGCAGCCCGGTCAAGACCAGCTCCTCCGGACCCGGCTGGGTGCTGGCCGCGGACGCGAATCTGAAGATTGACGGCAAATGGGGCGGCGGCCGCGACACCGCGTTCAAGGGCATGCCGCCGCACAAGGCCGCCGCCGGCATCCCCGCCGGTGGCAACCACATGCACATGGACGGCTCGGCACGGTGGGTCAAATTCGAGAAAATGCTCTTCCTGCACAGTTGGAACACCGGCGGCAGCCGCGACGCCTACTTCTACCAGGAAGACATCGGCCCCGAACTCGAAAAGCACATCGCCCGGCTACGCGCGCGGCCGTAGCCTCCGCGGAGCACGATGGCTGGACCCCGCATTGCGCGCCTCGAAGCGATCCCGCTCCGGTACCCGGTGGCGGGGTGGTTCAAGTTCTTGGAAGGCCCGCCGGGCGCGCCGCCGGGGCGCCCCGCGGTGCTGGTGAAACTCACCGCGGACAACGGCCTGACCGGCTGGGGCCAGAGCGTGCCCGTGCCCCGGTGGAGTTACGAAACGCCCGAATCGGTCCAGACCACCCTCGAACGTTACCTGGCTCCCGCCCTGACCAGGCTGGACCCGCTGGACTTTGAGGCCATCCACGCCGTCATGAACGCCGCCATCGCGCCGTCGTTCTCCACCGGCCAGCCCATCGCCAAGGCGGGCGTGGACCTCGCCTTGCACGACCTGGCCGGCCGATTGCGCGGCGAGCCGGCGGCGCGGGCGTGGAACCGAACCGGCCGCGACCGCCTCACGCTGAGCTGGACGCTGAACCCGCGCACGCTCGACGAGGCGGAGGCACAGGTGGCCGCCGGCCAGGACCGAGGCTACCACCACTTCAACGTCAAGGTCGCGCCCGACCCGCGGTTTGACCTCGAGCTCTGCCGGCTGGTCAAGCGGCTGGCGCCCGACGGCTTTCTCTGGGCCGACGCCAACGGCGGCTACGACGAGGCCGCCGCGCTGGCCGCGCTGCCCAAACTGGCCGATCTCGGCGTGGCGGTGCTCGAACAACCGCTGCCCGCCAACCGCCTCGCCGGCTACCGCCGCCTGAAGCAGCTTGGCGCGCTGCCGATCCTCATGGACGAAGGCGTGGTCACGCACGTCGAACTCGAGGAGTTCATCGCGCTGGGCTTGCTCGACGGTGTGGCGATGAAGCCCGCCCGCTGCGGCGGCCTCACCGAGGCCCGGCGCCAGATCGAGCTGCTGCGGGATCGCGGCCTGATGTGGCTGGGCAGCGGGCTCACGGACCCGGACCTCTCGCTGGCCGCGGCGCTGCAACTGTACGGCGCTTACGATCTCGCCACGCCCGCCGCGTTGAACGGGCCGCAGTTTCTGACCGGCTCCCTCCTGCGCGAGCCGCTGACCGTGGAAAACGGCGAACTGCGCGTGCCCGCCGGCCCCGGCTTGGGCGTGGAGGTGGACGCCGCGCGGATCGAAGCCCTGCGCGTGCGCGAGCCAGCCGGTGCGTGAGCCGGGCGGACAAGCCATCCGCACGGCGGTTGGCCGAAGTTGGAAGGGTGGCGCGGCGGCAAGAAGCCCAGCCGAAACTCAGAAACTCACGAATCTGGAAAGCGGGAGGCGGAAACCCGCATTCCTTTCCTGAGTTCCCAATTGTCCCTCCCGGCGAGGGCGAAACGGAGGTTCCGAAATCGCTTTCAAGTTCACCCGCCCAGCGCCAGGAGCACCTTCCGGATTTCGCGGAGGCGGGCCTTGGGATCACGTTTGGTGAGCCGCGGGAATTTGCCGCCCACCATCACGAAATCGCCGCGCCGCTCCAGCAGCAGCTTGTCCTCGCGGGTTTCGATGCTGGCGACCTCGCGGTCGGCGGCCAGCAGCTTCAGCCCGGCCACGTCCAGCAGCAACCCGGCGCTCCGGGGCAACGGCCCGAAGCGGTCGCGCAGTTCCGCGCGCAAGGCCTCGAGCCCGGGCTGGGACGCGCACTGGGCCAGCCGGCGATACAGCTCCACGCGGTGCTGCGGCTCGGGGATGTACGTCTCGGGCAGCCCCGCTCGCAGCCGCCGGTCTGTGCCGGCCCTGGCTGGTGCGGTTGGGCTTTGCGGTTCGTCGGCGGCGCCGATGGCGAGGAAGTCCAGGCGCAGGTTGACCGCCGGCGGCGGCTTCACGGTCTCGCCCTTGAGCGCGCGGATGCTTTGCTCGAGCAACTGGCAGTACAGCGCGAAGCCCACCGCGGTGATGTGCCCGCTTTGCTCCCGGCCCAGCAGGTTGCCCGCGCCGCGGATCTCCAGGTCGCGCATCGCGATCTTGAAGCCGCTGCCCGGCGTGGAGAACTGCTTGATCGCGTGAATGCGCTTGCGCGCGTCCGCGAGCAGCCCGGCGTGCCGCGGGATGAGCAGGTACGCGTAGGCCTGGTGCTTGTACCGGCCCACCCGGCCGCGCAATTGGTACAGGTCGCTCAGGCCGAAGCGGTCCGCGCGGTCAATCAGGATCGTGTTCGCGTTCGGGATGTCGATGCCGCTTTCGATGATGGTCGTGGACAGCAGCACGTCCGCCTCGCCGTTCACGAAGCGGGTCATCACCTCCTCGAGGTCGTCGGCGGGCATCTGGCCGTGGCCGACCACCAGGCGCGCCTCCGGCACGAGCTGGCTGAGCTTCGCCGCGACCCGTTCGATGTCGAAGATGCGATTGTGCAGATAGAACACCTGTCCGCCGCGGGCGAGTTCGCGCCGGATGGCGTCGCGGATCAACCGCTCGTCGTACGCGGCGATGATGGTCTCCACCGGCAGGCGGTCCTGCGGCGGGGTCTCGATGGTGCTCATGTCGCGCGCGCCGGTCAGGGCCAGGTAGAGCGTGCGCGGGATGGGCGTGGCGGTGAGCGTGAGCACGTCCACCAGCCGGCGAAGCTGCTTGAGCCGCTCCTTGTGCGCGACGCCGAAGCGCTGCTCCTCGTCCACCACCACCAGGCCGAGATCCTTGAACGCCACGTCCGGCTGGAGCAGCCGGTGCGTGCCCACGACGATGTCCACCGCGCCGGCGGCCAGCGCGGCGAGCACCCGCTCCTGCTCGCGCCGGGTGCGGAACCGCGAGAGCAGTTCCACCCGCACCGGGTAATCGGCCATGCGCTCGCGGAAGGTGTTGAAGTGCTGCTGGGCCAGCACCGTGGTGGGCACCAGCACGGCCACCTGCTTGCCGGCCAGCACGGCCTTGAACGCGGCGCGGATGGCCACCTCGGTCTTGCCGAAGCCGACGTCGCCGCACACCAGGCGGTCCATCGGCTTGGGCGCCTCGAGGTCGCGCTTGGCCTCGAGGATCGCCCGCATCTGATCCGGGGTTTCCTCGTACAGGAAGGCGCTCTCAAACTCGCGCTGCCACGGCGTGTCCGGCGGGAAGGCAAAGCCCGGCTGCGAGGCGCGCGCGGCCTGCAGGCTCAACAAGTCCGCCGCCAGGTCGCGCACCGCCTGCGCGGCGTCGGCCTTGGCGCGGGTCCAGCGTGTGCCGCCCAGCGTGTTGAGCGGCGGCCGGGCCTTGCCGGCGCCCACGTACTTGCTCACTAGGTGCGCCTCGGTGATGGGCACGTAGAGCTTGGGCGCGGGCTGGTCCGGCTCGCGCGGGGCGTATTCGAGCACCAGGCACTCGCGGGCGGCTTCGCCGGCGGACGCGCCCGGCAGCGTCTGCAAGCCCAGGTACCGCCCGATGCCGTGCTGGAGATGCACGACGTAATCGCCCGGCTCGAGCTGCGCGAAGTCCATGTCCAGCAACGACCGCGTGGCCGCCGCGTGCGGCGACTTCAGCCGGCGCGGGCGTTGCACCTTGTAACGGCCGAAGATCTCGGCGTCGGTCACCACCACCAGCCGGGCCTGCTCGCACAAAAAGCCGCGCGCCAGCGCGCCGAGGTGCAACGTGGGGCGGGCGGACGATGCCACCGGCACTGGTGCCTCGGCTTGCGCCAGGCCTTCGATGGACAGCGTCAGCGCGTCCTCGAAGCCGTACTCGGCCCAGATTTCCGCGAAGCGCTGGCGCTCGCCGACGTTGTTGCAGAACACATGCACGGCGTAGCCCTGACGCAACCAGCGGTGAAGCTGGCCGAAGAAAGCCTTGCGCTGGGCCGCCGCCACCTCCGGCTCCGGCGCTTGAAGCCCCGGCGGCCGCCAAAGCTCCAGGCTTTCGAAGCGCAACCGCTCCGGGTCGGACGCGGTCGGGATGTGTCCGCCGCTTTCGGCCAGGCCCGGGGCTGGCTCGTCCCAGGTCACCGCCGGTTCGGCTTCTTCCACGTTCACCGCGGTCAGCCCGCGCGCGGTCATCCGGGCGGTCAACTCCGGCCACGCTTCGTGGAACGGGTCGCCGGGCGGCAGGCGTGCCGCGTGTTGCTGCCAGCGGTCCGCCAGCGCCCCCGGCTCGCACAGCAGCACCAGCGCGTCCGCCGGCAGGTAGTCCAGCAGCGTGCCCAGGGCGGAGACATCCGCCGGCGGGGGCGCTTCGGGCGTGGCCGGGGCTTCGGCCTGGCCCGGGCGCAGAAAGCCGAGTTCACCCGCGGGTGCAACCGTCACCGACTCGACCGGCTCGCGCGAAAGCTGCGTGATGGGATCGAACCAGCGCAGCGACTCCACGGTGTCGCCGGAGAACTCGATCCGCACCGGCCAGGGGCAGTTGAGCGGAAACACGTCCACGATGCCGCCGCGCCGGGCGAGTTCGCCCTTTTGGCTCACCTGGGCTTCGGGCTCGTAGCCTTGCGCTTCGAGCCAGGCGGCCAGTTGGGCTGGATTGCAGACCTCGCCGCAGCGCAGCACGCGCAGCCGGCGGGCCAGTTCGGCCGGGGCGAAGGTGCGTTGCGTGAGCGCGAGCGCCTGGGTGGTGATGACCGGCGCCGGACCCGCAGGCGGGGCCGCCAGCAGCGCGGCCAGGCATTCGAGCCGCTCGCTGACGACGTCCACGTGCGGCAGCCGCGCTTCGTGGGGCAGGATTTCCCAGGCCGGAAAGAACAGGGCGGGGGGCGCGGACGAACCGGCAGCGGGCGAGGCGAGCGTCGCGGCGAGCCAGGTTTGCAGGTCTTGATGAAACCATTCCTGCTGCTTGAGGTCGGCGGTCACCACCAGCACCGCGCGCCGAGGAAAGGCCTGGCGCAGCAACGCCGCCAGCAACGGCCAGGCGGCGGCCGCCTGCCCCGCCAGCGACACCGCGCCCCCCGACGCCAACTCCCGGACCAAGCCGCGGACGGGAGATGAGTCGCTGAGCGCGGCCAGCAGCGCCTGCGTGGCCGGGGAATCCGAAACGTTCTGCAACGCAGACACGTTGGGATTGGGCCTTCGGCGCGTCAAGGGGGCGCGTCCTGCGGCCGCGAAGTCCGAAAACCGAAATCCGAGCGCCTCGCACCTCGCGCCGCGCGCCCAGTTCTGGCATCTGACATCCAGCATCCGGCATCCGACACCCGTCACCCCGTCTCCACCGCGCGATTGACAGGCGGCGGGCGCTGCCCTTTTCTGCGCGGACTTCATGCCATGAACAACGCCGCCCAACCCACCCCATGGACGCTTTGCCGCTTCCTGGCCGCCGGTTTGCTGCTGCTGGCCGCCGGTTGCACCACGCAGCCGCCCGGCACGAATCGCGCGCTGGCCACGCCGCTCGACCGTTACGTGGCCGCGCCGGACACCAATTACACCTGGCGGGCCGTCGCGGTCTCGAACGTCAACGGCTGCACCGTCACCGCGCTGGACTTGGTGTCGCAGGCCTGGCTGACGCCGGACGAGGTGAACCGGACCGTCTGGCGGCACTGGCTGCTCGTCGTGCGGCCGCCCGAAGTCGCCCACCCCACCGGCCTGCTGTTCATCTCGGGCGGCAGCAACAAGGACGGCAAGGTGCCCGCGCCGGGCGGGTCGCTGGTGGAAATCGCCCGCCAGACCCGGTCGGTGGTGCTCGAGTTGAAGCAGGTGCCCAACCAGCCCCTGATCTTTCACGGCGACGGCCAGGAGCGATACGAAGACGACCTCATCGCGTACGGCTGGGACCAATTCCTGCGTTCCGGCGACGCCCGCTGGCTGGCGCGCCTGCCCATGACCAAGGCCGCGGTCCGGGCGATGGACACGGCGACCGCGTTTTGCGCGAGCCCGGCGGGCGGCGGCCTCACGGTGGACCGCTTCATCGTGGCCGGCGCCTCGAAGCGCGGCTGGACCACCTGGACCACCGCGGCGGTGGACCGGCGCGTGGTGGGCTGCGCGCCCATCGTGATTGACCTGCTGAACGTGGTGCCGTCGTTCGTCCACCACTACCGCGCGTACGGCTTTTACGCGCCGGCCGTGCAGGATTACGTGAACCACGGGATCATGGACTGGATGGACACGCCGGAGTTCAAGCGGCTGCTGAAGATCGTCGAACCGTACGAATACCGCCGGCGCCTGACCCAGCCCAAGCTGCTTCTCAACGCCTGCGGCGACCAGTTCTTCCTGCCGGATTCTTCCCGGTTCTACCTCGACGATCTCAAGGGCGTGAAATACCTGCGCTACGTGCCCAACGCCGATCATTCGCTCAAGGACAGCGACGCCTGGCAGACGCTGCTGGCCTGGCAGGACGCGCTGCTGAACCGCCGGCCGCTGCCGCGCTTTGACTGGCGTTTCGCGGCGGACGGCTCGATCCGCGTGACCGCGCAGGACGCGCCGCGCGAAGTCCGGCTCTGGCAGGCCACCAATCCCGAGGCGCGCGATTTCCGGCTGGAGACGCTGGGTGCCGTCTGGACCTCGACCGTGCTGCGCGACGATGGCGGCGGGCGGTTCACCGGCCGCGTGGCCCGGCCCGCGCGCGGCTGGACGGCTTACCTGGTGGAACTGACCTACGACCTCGGCGGTCCGGCGCCGCTCAAGCTCACAACCGCCGTCCGCGTGGAGCCGGACACGCTGCCGTATCCGCGCCCGCAGCCCAGGCGGCGGTAAGCCGGAAAATCGGAGTTCGGAACTGGCGCGCCGGCTTCAAAACCGACGTGATGGGCCCCGCTGGTGGGTCGGCTCTCGCTGAGAGCCGACAAGTCCCGGCCGCTGGAGGCCCAGCCAATAGCCGAAACTCAAAAACTTGAAAGGCCGGAGGCCAGAACCCCAGACCCAAGACCCCAGATCCCACGCCGGTGGGGCGAGACCCCGTCGAGCCCAACGAACGGGAACACCATACTGACCAAGGCTGGGAAGCTCCGGTCCTTGCTGCTTCGCCTCCTTCGCGGCCTTCGCGCGACACCACCAAGCCGAAACTCAGAAACTCAGAAAGTTGGAATTGGAATTGGGAAAGCCGGAAGGCCGGAAGCCAAAACCCCAGAGCCCAGACCCAAGAACCCGGACCCCACACCACACGCCGGTGGGGCGAGACTTCGTCGAGCCCGGCTGTTCTGGCTCTTGGTTTGTGGTTCGTGGAAAGCAGATGCCGGATGCCAGATACCAGAAGCGGGGAGCGAGAATTGAGAATCGAGAATGCTCGATTCTCGCTACTCGCTTCGCACTTCGGACTTCGGTTTTCGCGGCCGCAGGCCGCGTCCCGAAGGCCGGGCGTCGTGGAACTCCGCCCTCCGAAAGCGCCGGCGTTCAAGGCACAGGCAGCACGCCGTAGTAACGCGCCTCGTCCGCAGCCAGCGGCCGGGGATCGGTCCACGTCGCCTCGGCGGTGGTGAAGTCCAGCGTGGCGCGCAGCTCCCACGCGGCGGCGCCGGCGCCGGGCACGGTCAGGCTTTCGCCAGGCGGCAGCGCGCCGCGGGCGTAGATCGCGCACTTCTGTCCGGCCTGCCCGTTGCGCACGCGCAGCCGCGGGCGTCCCTGGTCGAGGCCTTCCGTCACCGCCTCCAACTGGGCCACGCCCAGCCGGACCGGGACGCTGGTGACCAACCCCAGGTCGTTGCGCACCTCGACGACGTACGCGCCGACATCACCCAGCGCGGCGGCGGGGAGGGCCAGCAGGGCGTTGGTCTTGCCGGCGAGTGGTGCGCCGTCCCGGAACCACTGGTAGCTCAAGGTGTCCTGGCCGGTGGCCAGCACGTGCAGCGCCACCGCCTGGTTGCGGAAGCCGATGGTGTTATCTGGAGCGAGGCGGATGACCGGCTCGGCGCGCGGCTGGGTCCAGTAGGCCACGCCCGGCCCGCCGTAAGCGCCCATGTCGTTGCGCACGGTGCCGCGGGCGTACGGCGAGCAGTCGTCCGCGTTGAGCACGCTGTCCCGGAACTCCCGGCCAGGATGGCCGGCGTCAATGCAGGGTGAGCCGGCGAGGAGGGCGAAGGTGTCGGGGCAAAGCGACGGGGTGAAGCTGATGTTTCCTTCGCCGGGATACCCTCCCTGAATGTCGCTGTACCGGACAGTGGCGTTGCTGTCTATCTGGTGTCCGCTGTTGCTGTTGAAAAAAAGGATGCTGTTGGTCACCGAGACGCTGCCGGACCAGATGCCAATGCCCGAGGCTTCGCTGGAGAGGATCATGCTGTTCAGCAGTCGCAAGGAACCCTCCGTAGCGATGCCGTGGCTGGCGTTGCCGGACAGAATGCAGTTAACCAGATCCACCTCGGCCGCGTAGAGCCGGAATCCGCCGCCTCTGGCCGGCGCCCCGAAAGTGCCGTTGGTCGCGACCAGGCAGTTCTGCATGCGCAGTTTCCCGTTCATGAAATGCACGCCATCGCCCCAGTGGAACGCGCTGCCGTTGGCGACGTTCTTGATGATTCTCGAGTTGTAGATGGTGCAATCGCCGCGGCCGTCAATGCCGCCGCCCACGCCGCTTTGGCCGAGGGTCCGGTTCTCCGAAATGTCACAATTGATCAAAAAGCTCGTTCCGCTCACGAAGACACCCCCGCCATAACTGCCGCCCGCCGTAGGCACACCCGCCGTGTTGTTGGTGATGTAGCAATCTTTCAGGATCAGGGCCGGCCCCGAAATCGAGGCCAGAATCCCGCCACCATTTCCAAGCGTCGTATTGTTGATGATCCAGCAGTTCGTGAACGCCGGCGGTGTGTTGGTGATCCGCACCCCACTTTGCTTCGAGCCTTCGATGATGGTGTGGACGAAATACGACCCCGGCACGGCGTCGCGGAACAGCAGCCCCTGCCAGCCGACGTTGGCATCGGCAGGGTGGAAATGAACCGGCTCGGCGGCCGTGCCGACGGCGCGCAACCGGCCCGCCGCCTCGAAGACGTAATTCCCCTCGAAGCGAACTTCGACGCCCTCGCGGATGGTGAGGCTGCCGCTCACGTACACATCGTTGGTCACGAGGTAGGGCGACTTGTCCCTGGTCCAGTTCTGGTTGGCGATGGTGCCGCCCACCAGCGTCTCGGCGCGGAGGGCCGGTGGCAGCAGCAGGCTCAGGCCCAGCAGGGCGAGGAGTGATGGACGGGATGGGAGCGCGTGGAACGGGTGGTTCATGGTTCGTCTGGGTTATGGGTTGTTGGGCATGGGCGGGGAAACGCGGCGGGAGATCGTGTCCGCGCCGGGCGCGGACAGACCGGCCACCTTCCCATGATTGTGAACCTTCGGCATTTCACGGCTCCCATCCCGGAGTGCGGGGGCTGGCCGTGAAGAGCCGACCAGCCCCCTCTCAGGCTGCCGTTCCCCGGCTGCCCTCCGCATGTCCCCACGGCACACAAGAGGTGCTGAACCAGAACCGGCATCTGATGAGTTTAGTCTAGGCGGCGGCCGGTTTTTTGAACATCCGTTGAAATACGTAAAGTGACCGTCAGAACGCCGGGAAGACGGCGGTGGCATACGTAATTTTCATGAGCCCGCCGGTGTCCGGGCTGAGGTGGGCGGTCGAACCAGGCAACGGCCGTTCATGCCGTGCAGGGGATCAGCGGCCGGTGCTGACGAAGGCAGCTTGTTGGGGCCAGACTGCCAGGCCGTTTTGACGAACGCAGCCAGGTTATGACCACGCGTCAGTTCGGGCGGGGCAGGGGCCGGTGGGCTTGCAGGAGTTTGGCCACGGCGCCGGCGGCGGAGTGGACGTGGAGCTTGCGGTAGATGTGCTGTAGGTGCGAGTTCACCGTGCGGGCGCTCACGCCCAGACGGCTGGCGATCTCGTCGTAGCGCAGGCCGCCGGAGAGCGACTCGAGCACCTCCAGTTCGCGGCCGGTGATCGCCGCCAGTTCGCCGGCGCGGGCCGGCGGGGCTTGCAGCGCGCCGAGCACCAAGCGCGCGATCTGGCCGGACATCCAGGAACCGCCGGCGGCGACCTCGGCCACGGCCTCGAGCAAACGCGCGGGCGGCGTGCCCTTCACCAGGTATCCGGTCGCGCCGGCCTGCAGCGCGGGAAACACGTATTCCGGCGCGTCGTGTATGGTGAGCACCACCAGTTGAATCCCGGGATGCCGCGGCCGGCAGGCGCGCAGAAATTCCACCCCGTTCATGCCCGGCAGGTCGAGGTCCACCAGGATGACGTCCGGCTTTTCCACCGGGATGCGGCTGAGCGCGGCGCGCGCCGTCGTGTGCAGGCCCGTGCAGACGTACCCCGGCGACCCGTTGAGGAGCGCGCCCAGGGCGTTCCGCGTGCCGGCGTCGTCTTCGAGCACCATCACGGCGATTCGCGAGCGTTCAGCGGGCATCGTTGCGGGGTATGGAAGCAGTTCTCCGGCGCGGAACAAGTTTTTGAATGAAGCGTCAGAAGGCGGCGGGCCGGGCGGCGGTCGCAGCCGGCCATTACTCAAAGGCGGTCGCTGCCGTCCGCCCGGCCACGCAACCTCCGGCACTGAAGCGAAAGCGAAGAGCGCGCCCGCCCCGGGCGCATTTTTCCGCGCCGCGCGGAAAACCGTCGGCGTCCAAACCCAAGCTGCCTTTCCCGGCGGTTTATGCCTGCGCGGCCGGAGGCGGGGGGCCTCCCGCAACGCCCGGGGGCGGGCGTGATCCCCGGCGACCCGCAGGCTGAATCGTCCCGGCCGGGCGGTACGCGGCCCGCCTGCGGCTCGGCCGCGACGCAGCGCGGCCCTACCGGTTGGGACCTCCGGCATCCGCTTTCCACGAACCACCAACAACGAACCAAGAACCAGAACCGCAGGAACCGCCGGCGTCTCGCCCCACCAAGACTGACCGGCTATTTTGGCCCGGTTTTCCCGGTTGACGCCCCCAAGAAGCCCCCCCTAAGCTCCCAACCGGCTACAGATGGGCCGCCTGATGCGGCCCATCTGGCGCTTTCTTATGGCCGAAGGTTACTGCGTCAAATGCAAAGCAAAGAAGGAGATCGCTGACGGTGTCGAGGAAGTCATGAAAAACGGCCGCAAGGCGATCAAAGGTCGCTGTCCAACCTGCGGCGTCGTCATGTTCAAGATCCTTGGGGGCAAGGCGGTTGTGACGCCGCCGGCCGATCCGGCGTCGGGGGGCACTCCCCCGCCTGCACCGCCGCCCGCCGCCGCGCCCGCGGCCTGAGCCGGCCGGCGTTCTTCTACTTCTGGATTTATGTCTGAACAGCTCGCCTACGCCGTCATCACCCCCCATTCGCTGCACAAGTCCCGCACGGGCGGCATCATCGCCCGCCTGGTCGCCCGCACCAACCTGGACTTGGTCGCGGCGAGGATGTTTGCCCCCAGCCCCGCCCTGGTGAAGGCGTACGCTGAATGCCAGGTGTCGCCCAACGACCCCCAGGACCGCCGGATCCAGGAGTTGATCCGGGATTACGTGCTGAGCAATTTCTCGGAAGACCCCAAGACGCACCGCCACCGGCGGGTCATGATGCTCTTGTTCAAGGGGGAGGACGCCGTCCGCAAGGTCCGCAGCGTGGTGGGCAGTTTTTCCTTTCAGCGCCGCAGCGGCGAAACCATCCGCGACACGTACGGCGACCTGGTGGTGGACAGCGAGGACAATGTCCGGTACTTCGAGCCGGCCGTGTTGTCGGCGCCCACGCCCGAGGAAGCTGCGGTCCGGCTGCGCCTGTGGGCGCGGTATTCGGACACGGACGGCGGCGTGCTCGAGGACGTCATCAACTACGGCCCGGACGAGAAACCCGAGCGCACACTGGTGCTGCTCAAGCCGGACAACTTCCGCTTCGCCTCCGGCCGGCCGGGCAACATGATTGATTTCTTCTCGCGCACCGGGCTGTTCATCGTCGGCATCAAGGTGCACCAGATGAGCGTGGCCCAGGCGATGGAGTTTTACGGGCCGGTCCGGGAGGTGTTGCGCACCAAGCTGCGGGACGTCGTGGCCGGCCGGGCGCGGACGGTGCTGGAGAAGGAACTGGGCTTCAAGATTCCCGCGCCGGAGGAAAAGCGGCTTGGCGAGGTACTGGGACCGCTGTTCGGCGAGCACCAGTTCGAGAACATCGTGCGCTTCATGGCCGGCCGCAGCCCGAGCGAGTGCGAGCCCGCCCAACTGACCACGCCCGGCACCGAGAAGTGCATCGCCCTCGTGTACGAAGGCGTGAACGCCGTCGCCAAGATCCGCGACGTGCTCGGGCCGACCGACCCCTCGAAAGCCCCGCCCGGCTCGATCCGGCGCGAGTTCGGCATAAACATCATGGTGAACGCCGCGCACGCCAGCGACTCGGCGGAAAACGCCCGGCGCGAAATGCGCATCGTGAACGTGGGCGAAAACACCTTCAAACGCGAGGTCGAGGCCCTGCTGGGCCGGGTCTGAGCGCGGCGGGTACGTCGAAGGTCGAAAGTCGAAGGGGGGAGCGCCCGCACTCAGCCGAAGCTGGCTGTAGCGCAGCGCGTCCCGCCTGCCCGACTTCGGCTTGCGGACTCAATCCTCCGGCAGCGGCTTGTCCTTGGTTTCCGGCGCCCAGAGCAGCGCCACCAGCCCCACCAGGTAGATGCCGCACATGATCATGGCCGCCGTGCGGAACGACCCCACCCAGACGCTCAAGTGCCCCAGCAAGGCCGGCGCGGGCGCCGCCAGATAGCGCACCGTGTTGTAACAAAAGCCCACGCCCGTGCCGCGCAGCCGCGTGGGGAACAGTTCCGGAAAGTAAATCGAGTACCCGGCGAACACCGACAGCGTGGCAAAGCCCATCAACGGCAGCATCCAGTACGCCTGGGCCTCGGTCTTCAGCCCGAAGAAGACAAAGGCCACGGTGAAGGAGCACAGCAGGAACGAGCAGAAAAAGGCCAGCCGGCGGGTCAGGAAGGCCGCCACCGCCGTGAAGGCCAGCATGCCGCAAAACGCGCCTACGTCCTGCAAGGCCGTGCCCAAGGCACGTGCCCGGTTCACCTTTTCCAGCGGCTCGCCTTTGAGCGCCTCGGTGATCAGTTCGGGCGAGAAGAAAGCGATGCCCCACAGGCCGATCATGCCGGCCACGCCCAGCAGCAGACCCACAATCGCATTCCGCCGCCAGCGCGGATGGCCAAAGAGGTCGCCCAGCGAGCCGACCTGCTTGTTTTCCGGGCCCAGCGCGGCGGTGGCCTTGGCCTTTTTCCACGCCTCCGGTTCCTTGAGCAGGAACAGAATCGGGACGGCCAGCAACGACGGCAGGATGCCCACAAAGAACAGCACCCGCCAGCCGGAGAAGCTGCCCACGAAGTTCAACTGGCCGGGGGGGATCAGGAAGCTGATCAGCGACCCCATGATGTTGCCCGTGGCGGACAGGGCCTGCAGGGCGCCGAGCGCCACCGCGCGGAACCGCCCCGGCACGCTCTCGGCCACCAACGTCGTGGCCGCGCCGAACATCCCGCCCACCCCCAGCCCCACGAGGAAGCGGTAAACGATGAATTCCTGCCAGCTTTGGGCGATGCCCGAGAGCCCGGTGAAGCCGGAATACACCAGCAGCGTGGCGACCATCGTTTTCACCCGGCCCAGCTTGTCGCTCATCATGCCAAAGATGATGCCGCC
>CAZMOZ010000056.1:0-18602 GCA_964568145.1 uncultured Verrucomicrobiota bacterium | reverse complement strand
CGCCTCGGCCAGCGTGCCGTGGGTTTGGGCCAGCGCGGCCTGGTCGCGGAGGAACCACACACATGCGTCCAGCGCCTCCGGCCAGTCCGGTTCGAGCGCGAGTATTTCGCGGTACCGGGCACGCGCGGCGGCGGCATCGCCCTTCGTCGCGTGCAGGCCGGCGGCCTGGAGCAACGGCTGGAATTCGGCGCGGTTCTGTTCGCGGGCGGCGGCCTGGCGTGCCCGCACGCGTTCCAGCACCCCGGGCCGCTGGCGCTCGACGTAGGCCAGCGCGGCCTCCACGCCTTCCTCGCGGACGATGCGGGTCAATTCCCGGAACACGGCGGAGGCGTCGGCGCGGCCCTCAAGTTCGGCAAACATTCGGGTCAGGTCGTCATTGCGGGTGAGCCGGGCAGCGTGGGCCTGTTCGGCGGCCTCGCGCTGCTGCTCGCGCGCCTCCCAGCCTGTCAGGGCGTCGGCCGCGGCCAGGTCGGCGGCAAGTCTCTTTTCACTGGTTTCCAGCAGATGGGCGCGGATGCGTTCCCGGGTGACCCGGTGGTGGTTTTCAATCCGTTCAAGACTGCTCTTGACGTCGTGCTGCCAGCGTTCGAAGTCGCGACGCAGCTCCTGAAACACATCGCGCAGCCGCTCGATCACCAGTTCCAGCTCCGCGTCGTTTTGCGGGTCGTGATAAAGGTGTTCGCTGGCGCGCAGGCGCCGGCGGTAGGCTTCCTGCAAGGCCCGGCGTTCGGCTTGGTAACCCGCCGGGTCCGGGTGGTCCGGGTCGCGCGGCAGGTCCAGTTGGTCCGGGGCGGTGTCCCGCTTGCAGTCCGGTCCGGGGAAGATCAGCCAGGTTTTCCGGCCCCGCTGGCGCATGTGATGGAACTCGAACTGGGTGTAGGACACCCGGCCGAATTCGGCGTCCGGCTCCGGCGGCTCGGCGCCGTAGCTGTGACCGACCAATTGGATGAGCCCCTGGCAGTCGTCCATCCTGGCCCGGAGGATGGACCGTAGGTCGCCCGGCTCGGCGCCGAAGATGTCTTCCCAGACCGGCTCGTAGCCGAGCCGGGTCAGGACGTTCGCCACCCGCTGGCGGGTGGAGGCAAACTCCCGCGTGACCGCCGAGATGAAGATGCGCGGCTTCATGCGGTTGAGCGATCCCGCGGGACCGGGTAGCGCACCCGCCCGCGGGGGTGGTTGGACGCGCCTGGCGTCTGGCGCCGTGGAGGCCACGACCAGGTACCGCAGTTCATGGGGACGCAGGCGGATTGTCCGGGAAGTGCGGGCGGCGGCCGTTCCGGTCCGGCTTGGCGGCGGAGCGTTTGACTTCCTGGACGAGCGTCCGGCAGACCGCCAGCTCGGACTCGACGGTTTCCTTTTCTTTGGCCCACTCGCCGAGATCGGCGACGTGCTCCGCCTGCGCGGCGTAAGCGCGGCCCGCCTCCTCGTAAAACGGCAGCGCGCGATCGAGGCTACCCCACTCGATTTCGCGCCGCGCCAGCTTCACGCAGGTGAGGGCCAGGTCGCGCTGCCAGCCGGCATTGGCGGGGTTCTGCGCCGCCAGTTGGCGGAAGAGCGCCACGGCTTCCTGGGAGGCCGCCCGCGAGCCTTCCTGGTTGCCTTGCGCGTGCAACACGTCGCTCACGCGGTTGTGCGCCACGGCCAGACCGCGCAACCAATCCGGATTGGACGGCGCGAGCTCCACCAGGCGGCGGCTGATCGCCAGCCGCGCCTCGAAGGCCGCCTGCGCCGGAGCCAGCCGGTCCTGCGCCAGCAGGACATCGCCCAGGCGGCTGTGGGCCACGGCCAGTTCCTGCTGCCAGCCCGTGTTGGCCGGGTCGAGTTCGACCAGCTTCTGAAAGATGGCCAGCATCTCCGCGAAGGCCTTCTCCGCCGCGGCCAGGTTGCCCTGGGCCTCCAGAATCCCGCCCAGCCGGTTGTGCGCCAGCGCCAGACCGCGCAGCCATTCCGGGTTGGACGGCACGAGTTCCACCAGCCGGCGGCTGATCCGCATCCGCTCCTCGAAAGCCGCGAGCGCCTCGTCCAGCCGGTCTTGCGCCTGGAGCACGTCGCCCAGGCGGCTGTAAGCGACGGCCAGTTCGCGCTGCCAGCTTGTGTTGGTGGGGTCGCGGGCGGCCAGTTGCCGGAAGATGGCCAGCGCCTCGCGGAAGGACGCCTCCGCGTCGGGCAGCCGGGCCTGGGCCTCGAGGATCCCGCCCATCCGGTTGTACGCCACTGCGAGATCCTGCTGCCAGCCGGCGTTGTCGGGGTCGAGTTCGGTCAACTGGCGGCAGAGGGCCAGGTATTCGCCGAAGGCCTCCTGCGCCTCGGCCAGTTTGCCTTGCGCCTCGAACACGTCGCCCACCCGGCTGTGCGCCACGGCCAGGCTCCGCAGCCAGCGGGCGTTGGACGGGGCGGACTCCGCCAGCCGGCGGTTGATCTGGAGCCGCGCCTCGAACGCCTCGAGCGCCCCGGCCAGGTTGCCTTGCGCCAGCAGGATGTCGCCCACACGGCTGTGCGCCAGTGAGAGGTCCTGCTGCCAGTCGGCGTTGTCCGGGTCCTGCCCGGCCAGCCGGCGGCAGAGGGCGAGGTACTCGCCCAACGCCGCCTGCGCCTGCGTGAGCCGGCCCTGGGCCTCGTAGGCGTCGCCCATCCGGCTGTGCGCCAGGGCGAGGCCGCGCAGCCATTCGGTGTTGTTGGGCGCGAGTTCCACCAGGCGGCGGCTGATCTTCATGCGCGCCTCGTACGCCTGGAGCGCCTGGTCGAGCCGGCCCTGGGCCAGCAACAAGCCGCCCACGCGGGTGTACGCGACCGCCAGATCGTGCTGCCAGCCGGCGTTGCCGGGGTCCATCTCGACCAGCCGGCGGCAGATGGCGAGGTATTCGTTGAACGCCGCCTGCGCCTCGGCCACGTTGCCCTTGGACTCCAGCACATCGCCCACCCGGCTTTGGGCGATCGCCAGCTCGCGCTGCAGGCTGGTGTTGCCCGGGTCCTGCCCGGCGAGCTTGCGACTGACCGTCAAGGCCGCCTTGAAGGCCGTCTCCGCCTCGGCCAGCCGGCCCTGCGCCTCGAGCACGCCGCCGACCCGGTTGTGGGCGCCGGCCAGATCGCGCTGCCAGTCCGCGTTGGTCGGATCAAGCGCCGCCAGCTTGAGGAGGATGGCGCAATCCTGCTCGAACGCCGCCTGCGCACCGGCCAGGTCGCCTTGCGCCTGCAGCACGTCGCCCACCAGCCGGTGGGCCACCGCCAGGTCGCGCTGCCAGATCGTGTTGGTCGGGTCCTGCTCCGCCAGCCGGCGGATGATGGCCAGGTATTGGCCGTAAGCTTCCCGCGCTTCGGCGAGACTGCCTTGCGCCTGGTAAATGTCGCCCATGCGACTGTGCGCCATCGCGAGGTCGCGCTGCCAGGCGAGGTTGATGGGGTCCCGCTCGACGAGCCGGCGGCTGATGGCCAGCGACTCGGAAAGCGCGGCTTGCGCGTCGTTCAGCCGGCCCTGGGCTTCCAGCATGTCGCCCAGGTAACGATGGGCGCCCGCCAGCCCGAACTGCCAGCCGATGTTGCCGGGATCCTGTTCGGCCAGCCGGCGGGAAATGATCAGGTGCTCGTCAAACGCGGCCTGGGCTGCGGCCAGGTTGCCCTGGGCCTGGAAGACGCGGCCCATCCGGCTCTGCGCCACCGCCAGTTCGCGCTGCCAGTCGCCGTTGCCCGCGTCCTGCGCGGCCAGGCGTTGCATGATGGCGAGGTACTCGGCGTAGGCGGCCTGGGCGCCGGCGAGGTTGCCTTGCGCCTGCAACACCCCGCCCACCTTGCTGTACGTCACCGCCAGATCGCGCTGCCATTCCGCGTTGGCCGGGTCCTGTTCGGCCAGCCGGCGCGAAATCCGCAGGGCTTCCGTGATGGCGGCCTGCGCCTCGGCCAATTTGCCCTGCGCCTGCAGGATGTCGCCCACGCGGCTGTGCGTGACCGCCAGCTCGCGCTGCCAGCCCGCGTTGCTTGGGTCGAGTTCGGTCAGTTTGCGGGTGATCGCCAGCGACTGCTCGAGCGCCGCGCGGGCTTCGTTCAGCTTGCCCTGCGCGTCCAGCATGTCGCCCACCCGGCTGTACGCGACGGCCAGATCGCGTTGCCAGCCGCCGTTGTCGGGTCGCTGCGCGGCCAGCCGCTGGCTGATGGCCAGATACTCGTTAAAGGCGGACTCGGCTTCGGCCAGCTTGCCTTGCGACTGCAACACGTCGCCCAGCAGGCAGCAGGCGTCACCTTCGGCCCGGGGGTCGCCCACGGCGCGCGCCTGGCGGAGGATGTCCCGCGCCTCGTCCAGCATCCGGGCGGTCTCGCCGCGGCTCACGCGGGCCCAGGCCGTGGCCAGGAGCGCCCAGACGCGGGCGCGGCCTTCCACCCGGCCGGTCACGAGCAATTCCCGGAGCACGGCCGCCAGCGCGTAACGATCTTCCGGCCGGGCGCTGCTGCTCCAGTCGCGGTCGAGCGCCTCGAGTTCGCTGGCGCCGCGCTCGGGGTCGGCGCACAGCAGGTGGTAAATCCATTCAATCCGGCTCGTGGTGGCGCGGTCCGTCTCGAAACACGCCGCCGCGCGGGCGGAGAGTTGCTGGAACCGCGCGCGGCTGCCGTTGGCCAGGTGTTTCCGCCAGCCCAGGCGGGTGACCTCGTGAATATTGCGGAGGTCGCCCGCGCCGCGCCGGTAGCGCTCGACAAACGTGAAGGTCTTCAGCGTCTCGAAGCGCTGCGCGGCGTCGCTTTCGGGAATGTCGAGCATCCGGGCCAGCAGGGCGGCGTCGAACCAGTGCAGCACGGCGGCGGCGTCGAGCGCGGCGCGGAGCGGCGCGTGCTCGGCCGGCGGACGCGTGGCCAGGGCGAACTCGGCGGCCAGCGCGGCTTGCGCCTGCGGATCGCCCTTGGCCTTTTCCAGGCGTTCCAGGAATGCGAGGTCGAGGTCGGCCATGGTCAGGCGGGGTTGGTGAGGCTCTTGGCGAACGTGCCGAGGATGGTGCTGATGGTCGAGGGGACGCCTTCCGTGCCCACCACAATGCTCTCGATGTGCTTCTCGTCCACGTTGGGGTTGATGGCGTGGACCCAGTCCTTCCAGGCGCGCAGGTCGAGGATGCGGTCCAGTTCGACGGTTTCGGCGCAATCCTGCCAGCGGGCTAGGGAGGCGTCGGGCACCTTCTGGCCGGCGACGAGGAAGCGAAGCTGCTCGCATTCCTCGGCCTCGGCCAGCAATTGCGTCTCGATCCACTCGCGGAGTTCCTTGGTCTCGGCCGCGCGCTCGTAGGTGTCGAGCAGGATGAGCAGCGGCTGCCGCGTGGCCCGGAGCGCCCGGGACAGCCCGAAGCGGGTGTTGACCGCGGCGAAGCCGGGAAGCTGGTGGCCGAGGTCCGCCGCCAGTTTGGCCAGCACATTGGCCTCGTTGAGCAGCGCGGAGTCCTTGAAGTCCACGTAACTTTTGGGCACGCGCAGCAGGCGGGCGTAACGCTCCGCCGCCTGGAGCAGGGCCGACTTGCTGAAGCCGCTGGGGCCTTTGAAGATCAGGATGCGCCGGGCGGCTTGGGCGGTGAGCAGCAGCAGCACCGCCGGCCACTCGCGTTTTGTGCGGTCGGCCAGACCGTGCTTGAACGGGACCGGCTCCTTCGGCCAGGACGGACCGGCGGAGGTCTCGGTGGCCTTCTGCGGTTTGAGGTCCGGCCGGACCAG
This sequence comes from uncultured Verrucomicrobiota bacterium, assembly GCA_964568145.1. Lineage (GTDB taxonomy): Bacteria > Verrucomicrobiota > Verrucomicrobiia > Limisphaerales > J093 > DSVZ01. The sequence continues at coordinate 12,920 of CAZMOZ010000056.1, read as the reverse complement.
GTACAGCCGCTCGAGGATCAACTCGGCGGCCTGCGGAACGGGCCGGGTGCGAACGTCGGGGACGATGGCGGTGAAAAGGATGCCCGCGACCTCCCCTTCGCCGACGCGGATGGGCAGGATGGTGTCGCGCTCGCGCGGATCGGGCGAGGCGCGGGCCTTCATCAATCGGGCGCGGATGGCTTCATGTTCCGCCTGGGTCCACGCCTTGCCGCCGTACCGTTCGGAGACGCAAACAACCGCCAGGGAGCACCCTTCGCCGTAAATCTTCTGCAGCTTCAGGTCGGCGTCGGCCCCGGCCAGGTAGGGCTCGTACCATTCGTCGAAGAAGACCGTTCCCTCGCCCAGCGCGGCTTCCACCGCCTCGGCAATGGCGCGGACCAGTTCGCGCTGTTCCCCGGCGAAGGAGAAGGCCACGTGGAATTTGTCCGCCAACGGTCGCATGGGCATGGGTAATCTTTAGCACCATACCCCCGCCGGGCAACCTTCAAGTCGCTTCCAGGCTGGTGAGGTCTTCGACCTGCGCCATCTCGGCCAGCGCGCGGGTATAGTTGCGAAGCTGGGTTTGCAGCGCGGCCAGCTCGGCGCGGAACTCGCGGCAGCGGGCGGCGTCCGTGAACGCCCCGGCCAGCGCGCGGCGATGCCAGCGGGCGGTGAACGGCCGCAGGATCTGGTTAAGCACCGGGATGGCGAGCTTGGCGAACTCCCCGCAGTCCGGGCCGTGGCGCCGGAGGATTTCGCGCGTGAGCGGGAATAGCGCGTACACGCTGTCCAGCGCCGTCTTCTCGTCGCCGTCCTCGGGCGGGAGCCGCTGGGTGGTGATGCGGGTGAGCAGTTCGACGTAGAGCTCCCATGCGGCGGCGCGGTCGGGGTCGCGCGGGGCGAACTCGCCTTCGAGGAAGCCGGGGTTGAGCTTCAGACCGGACAGACCCCACTTCTCCAGGAAGTCGCGGCGCTTCATGGTGGGGAAGGTTGCACAGGCGGGCGGTGGGGTAAAGCGGATTTCCGAGCGGGGCGCATCTTACTTCTGTGCAGGTGCTGGAAACGGGTGGAAGTTCTGGGGGCGCGCGTCTGAGTAAAACCCGAAAGCCGAAGTTGAGCCGGATGGGAATCCGAGGCTACGGATAACTTCGGTTTTCAGGCAAAATGGAGCGCTGCTTCCCGCCAGGTAGGTCGTCCCTCGCTGAGGGGCGACAGGTCCGGTCCCTGAGTCAGGGGCCGGCTACCCGATGCCGGATCGGAACGGACCGGGAACATGGTTGACAGTTTGAACCGGGAACATCCTTTACACTTTGCGGGGGCCAGAGCCGCAGCGGCGGTGAACGGCGGGGCGCAGGCGCCGCCAGTGGGTCGAAGTTCGAAAGTCGAAATTCGCGGGCTGGAACAACGAACCAAGAACCAGAACAAAAAACCAAAACAGCGGGGCTCAACGGGGTCTCGCACCACCCCGTCAAGGCCCTGACAGCCGCCGCGCGCTCAGTTGCCGAGCCCCGAGGGAGTTTCTTTCTCCCAAGGCACCACCCATTTGTAGATGGTGTGCTCGCGGCCGCTGCCGTAGTCCGAGTCGGTGGCGGGCGCGGAGTTGTTCGGCACGCGCATCCGGTGGATCTCCACGGGCTTGGCGCCGCGCATGGCGAAGTCGTGCGACACGATGCGCGAGCCGGGCTTTAGCTTTTCGAGCTGGGGCATCAGCCGGACATTGAGTTCGGGCAGCAGGTACAGCGTCACCACGTTGGCCTCGCTCAAATCCAGCTTGAAGATGTCAGCCTGTTTGATGGTGACCAGGTGCTCGACCTTGTTGGATTTGACGTTGGCCAGGGACTCCGCGACGCGCTTGGGGTCAATGTCGAACCCGTACGCCTTCACGCCGTATTTCCTGGCCGCGGTCACCACGATGCGGCCGTCGCCGCAACCCAGGTCATAGACGATGTCGCCGTTCTTGACCTCAGCCAGCTCGAGCATCTTCTCCACCACGGCCTGGGGTGTGGGCACGAAGACCACGTCCGGCTCGCGGGACTCGGCTTCGGCAACCGGGGTGGCTTGGGCCAGGGTGCGGAAGCAAAGTCCGGCCGGGAATTGGGCGACGGTGAAGGCAAGGGCAAGCAACAACGGGCGCATACGGGCAGGGGGTTTCGAGGTTGATCGGCCACCGCGCGCAGTCGCGGGGACGACGCTGGGGCGTTGGCAGACATGACGCCGGACGGTTTAGCGGGCCGGCGGCGGGATGCAAGCCCGGATGCTGGATCATGCACCGCGCCCCGCCAGGCAGGGCGTCGTGGAACTCCGCCCTCCGAAAAGGCCGGAGGGGCGAGTTACACGAGCCCCTGTTTGCGGCAGCCGGTTGCGTTCCTCACTGGGTTCTGCGGACATGGCCGGCCGCGCGCGCCGCGGAAGTAGTCGCGCCCGCAGGCTGGCGGGGCTTGTGGCCGGGCGGTGGCTGTGCTAAGGCGTGGCGCATGTTCCGCGCGCACCACCGGCCGGCATCGCCCGACAACAGCCAAACCCCACGCCGCACGCCATGAAAGTCACCCTGTTCGGCGCGGCCGGCGGCGAAGTCACCGGCTCCGCCTACCTGGTCGAAACGGAGCGGAGCCGGGTGCTGGTGGATTTCGGCTTCTTCCAGGGCGTGCCCCACGCCGAGGCGCGCAACCACGTGCCGCCGGAACTGGACGCCGCCCGGCTCGACGCGGTGCTGCTCACCCACGCGCATCTGGACCACACCGGGCGCCTGCCGTTGCTGCCCCGCGCCGGCGGCGCGTGCCCGGTCCTGGCCACCCCCGCCACGCTGGAAATCACGGACCTGATCCTGCGCGACTCCGCCAAGGTCCAGGTGCAGGACCTGGCGCGGGTCAATCGCAAACGCGAGCGCGCCGGCGAGCCGCCCGTGGGTCCGCTTTACGGGGTGGAGGATGTCGTGGGCGTGTTGCGTCACGGCCAGACGGTGGCTTACGACACCGAGGTGGAGGTGACGCCGGACATGCGCGCGCGGTTCGTCGAGGCCGGCCACCTGCTCGGCTCCGCCAGCATTCACCTCCATGCCCGGGAGAACGGCCGGACGAAGCTGGCGGTTTTCTCCGGCGACCTTGGACCTAAAGGCGTGCCCATCCTCCGCGACGCCGAATGCCGCCACGCGCCGGCCGCCGCGGTCTTCCTCGAATCCACTTACGGCGACCACGACCACCAGCCGTTTGACAAGACGGTGGCGGAGTTCCGCGAGGTGGTGCAAGCGGCGGTGGAGCGGCGCGGCAAGATTTTGGTGCCCACCTTCGCGGTGGGGCGGGCGCAACTGCTGCTGGTGCTCCTGGCCTGCCTGTTCCGGCGCGGCGCACTGCCGAAGTTCCCGGTCTTCCTGGACAGCCCGATGGCCGCCGAGGCTTCGCGGATTTACCTGCGTCACCAGGAGTTGTTCGACGACGAACTGCGCGCGCTGGGCGAAGAACATCCCATCCTCGAAGACCTCGACACGCTGCGGATCACCGCCACGGCCGACGAGTCGAAGACGATCAACGACGCGCCCGGTCCGTGCATGGTCCTGGCCGGCGCCGGCATGTGCAACGCCGGGCGCATCCTGCATCACCTGCGGCAAAACCTCTGGCTGCCGGAGGCCAGCGTGTTGATCGTGGGCTACCAGGCCGAAGGCACGCTGGGCCGCCAACTGGTCGAGCGCGCGCCGCACGTGAACATCTTTGGCGAGAAGGTGGCCGTGCGTGCGCAGGTGCGCACGCTGGGCGGGTTCAGCGCGCACGCCGGCCAGAGCGAGTTGCTCGAGTGGTTTGGGTGCCTGGCCGGCGCGGCGCCACGCGTGTTCCTGACCCACGGCGAAAAATCCGGCCGCGCAACGCTCGCGCGCCTGATCCAGGAGCGGCACGGGCTGAAGGCGGATTTGCCGGCGCTGGGCGAAGCCGTGGAATTCTGACCCCGCATGGACAACGACCTGAACCTCGATCTGCTCCGCCAGTTTGGAACGGCGGTGCTGATTGGCGCGCTGGTCGGCATTGACCGCGAGAAACGGAAGTCCGAGGGCGAATCGGCCATCGGCGGCATCCGCACGTTCATTCTGCTGGCGCTGGCCGGCGCGACGGCGGCTTACGTGGCGCGGGCGCTGGATTCGCCAGGGGTGTTCCTGGCCGCGCTGGCCGTGGCCGGCGTGGCGGTGGTGGCGTCTTACGTGGGCGACCTGCTGCGGCCGCCGGCCGGTGGGCTGGGCCTGACCACCGAGCTGGCCGCGCTGGTGGTGTTGCTGCTCGGCGGCGTGTGCGTGCTCGGACATCTGGAGCTGGCCGTGGCGCTGGGCGTGGCCACCTCGGCGGTGCTGGCCTTCAAGCAGCCCATTCACGAAGTCGTCCGCAAGGTGGGCACGGAAGACCTGTACGCCGGGCTCAAGCTGCTCATCGCCACGTTCATCGTCCTGCCGCTGCTGCCCCGCCGGGCGGTGGACCCGTGGGGCGCGCTCAATCCGTATCTGCTGTGGCTGCTGGTGATCCTGATTTCCGGCCTGTCGCTGGTCGGTTACGTGGCCACACGCTGGCTGGGGACCGCGCGCGGCATTCTGGTCACCGGGATCACCGGCGGGCTGGTGTCGTCCACGGCGGTGACGCTGGCCCTGGCCCGGCGCAGCGCCGCGCCCGCCCCCCCGGCCGGACAAGCCAGCACCCTGGCGGCGGGCATCCTTACCGCCTGGCTGGTCATGGTGGTGCGCATCGAAGTTCTGTTGCTGATTGCCAACCCCGAACTGGCGCGGCGAAGTCTGGCGCCGCTGGGCGTGATCGCGCTGGTCACAGCCGGCGCGGCGGGGTGGTTGTTCCTGGCCCGCCGTCCGCCGTCGGGCGAACCCGGCACGGGCGTGGCGCTGGAGCTGAAAAACCCCTTCAGCCTCACCGCCGCCGTCCAGTTCGCCGCGCTCTTCGCCGGGGTGCTGCTGCTGGTCAAGCTCGTCCAGCAATACTCCGTAGCCGGCGGGGTGTACGTCGTCGCGCTGGTGGCGGGCGTGCCGGACGTGGACTCCGTCAGCCTCTCCATGGCCGATTATGCGCGGACCACCGGCCAGCTCGACACCGCGGTGCGCGCGGTGCTCCTGGCCGCCGCCAGCAACACAATAGTCAAGACCGGTCTGGCCGTGGGTGCGGGCCATGCCGGGCTGCGAGGGCCGATGCTCTTGGGGGCGGGGATGGTTCTGGCGGCCACGGCGGTGGCGTGGTTTCTGGTCTGAAGCCCAAACGGAGCCGCCCTCGCAGAGCCCAAGATGGGCCGCTGGTCAAGTGCGACGCCGCAGGTGAAGCCGGCGCGACAGCGTTCCGGCGCAGAGGTGAACCCGAAACCCAAAGTTGGGCGTGCGGGACGCAATGCACTGCGGCCAGCTTCGGTTTTCGAGATGAAAACGGCCGGCTTCGCGGCGGTCCTGTTCGTATCAGCCGGTTGGCCCAAGACAAAGGCCGGCAGGCCGGCGACTACGATCCCGTTGGAGAATGCCGGGGACGCCCTAACGTCGGTCACGGCGGCGCCAGAGCGAGAACCCTACCAGAGCCAGCCCGGCCGCCCAGGCATACTCCGCCGGCTCGGGCACCGCTGCGCCCACGGCCGTGGCGGTGAAGCTGAAGTTGTCAATCGCCAGCCCGTGGTCGTCACCGGTGTCGTTTACTTCCACCCAACGCAGCCACAAGGTCTCACCGGCGGCCCAGGACAAACCCGAGAGGGTGCCCCCGCGGCCCGCCACCAGTCCCGTGAAATTGCCGTCCAGCGCACCCGCCGGGCTGCCAGTCACAGTCGAAGCCCAGTCAAACGAACCACCCGGAGCCGTCCAGGCAGTTACGTTGGTAAAGGGATCGCCAAAGCCGTACTCGAAGCGCATGGTGTGCGCCGACGCATTGCCGCTGTTGCGCCACTGCTCGCCGTCGTAGCTCACCGTAAACGAGTTGAGTGTGCCGCCGGTGGCGTTGTTGAAAGCGACGGCGATCCAACCGGCGACCGCTCCTGAGGCGGGGGATCCAAAGTAAGCCGAGCCGGCTCCGACGCCGCCGAGGGCCCGCTCGGTGGAACCTGAAGCACCGTAGCTTTTGAAAGTGCCGCTGGTTGCAGTGCCCGTCGCAGCGTCGTAAGTCGTAATGGCAGTCCCCGGCGCCGGCTGTCGGTACAAGAACCAACCCGCAAGGGTGGAATTGTTACTCCACTGGTGGCTTGTGCCGCTGCTGGCCAGTGTGTCGAAGTTTTGCGAGTAGGCGTTGCCGGCGCTGGTGTAGGCCACTTGAGCTTGAGCCATTCCGGCCACGGCTGCCGCGCCCATAACGTGAAGAGCCCTGCGTGCCGATTTCATAACATTCCTTGTGGAAACCAATGGCGTACTTGCCAATGCAGACTTCCGCCGTCAAGCCTTTTTCCGCAATTTTTCCTAGATCGTCGCGCCACCCCGTTTCACCCTCAAAGCCCCCCGCCTTGACCGCCTTCCCCAGCCGGCGGCTGACGTACATCGCCCCCGGCAGGAGTGGGCAGCACTTTCGGCTTGCGAACGGATTAGAAAACGACATAACGAAGCCATGAGCAACCAGAACGCTGCCTCCCCAGGCGCCCTGCCTGCGTACATCACCAGTGCCGTCCCCAACCCGGTCACCAACCGCGCGCCGTGGTACAAAAACACCGCGCCGACCTATGCCGGCATCTTCCTGTGGTTCGTCTTCTGGCAGGACGCGGTCCTCTCCAACACCAAAGGCGGCGGCCTGGCCCAGGGCGTGGGCGTGGCGCTGCTGGGCATCGTGGTGGCCGCGCTCATCTGTCATCTGCTGTTCTACCTGGTGCCCGGTCTGTTGGGCATGAAGACTGGTCTGCCGCTGTACATTGTGGGCACTTCGACCTTTGGCGCCACCGGCGGCTTCATCCTGCCGGGCTTTCTGATGGGCCTGCTGCAGTTCGGGTGGTTGGGTGTGAACGTCTATTTCTCCTCGCTGGCCATCGCCGCCTTCACCGGCATAAACGCCCAGGTGCTGATGGTGATCTGGGGTGTGCTGGCCGCCTTCGTGGGTTTGAAGGGCATCCAGTACGTGGCCAAGGTGGCGACTTACCTGCCGCTGATCCCCATCGCCGTGCTGTTGATCATGTTCTTCAAGACGATTGGCGGCGTGGGCAGTTTTGACCCTAACGGTCTGCAAAAACTGCACGAGACGGCGGCCGGCAACGCGGGCCCGCCCATGCCGATGTTCAGCCTGATCACCGGCGGCATCTTGGGTTTCATCGCCACCTACGTGGTCGGCTTCTTCGCCACGGCCGGCGCGGCAGGCGTGGACTTCGGCCTGAACAGCCGGGACAAGAAGGACGTGAGCATGGGCGGCTGGGTCGGCATCGCGCTGGCGATTTTCCTGACGGCCGGTCTGTCCACGCTGATCGTGGCCGGCGTCCACGGGCACAAGGACTACGGTCCAAAGATTCAGCAAATCGCGCAGGCCGACGCCCAGAAGGCGCTCGAACTCAACGATCCGGTTGCCGAGACCAAGCACGTCCAGGCGGTGTCGGAGAAACTGCTCCGGACCACCTCGTTGCTGGGCGTTGTCCTCGGCGAAAAGACGGCGGGCGTCCTGATCTTCCTGCTCGCAATCGCGGCGTTCCCGCCGGCCTGCTTCTCGTCGTTCATCGCGGCGAACAGCTTCAAAACCACGCTGCCGAAGGTGAATCCTTTTATCTCGGTCGGCATCGGCGCGGCCATCAGCATCGTTCTCGCCGTCACAGGCCAGGTGGCCAGCGCCATCGGCGTGTTCGTCATCATCGGCGCGTCGTTCGGCCCGATCTGCGGCGCGATGATGGTGGACTACCTGCTGGCCGGGAAGAAATGGAGCGGCCCGCGCGCGGGCTTCAACCCCGCCGGCTGGATCGCCTGGGCCCTGGGCTTCATCGTGGGCATCTTCGACAAGCTGACCGGCTACACCGTGCCGGCGGCGCCGGTGGCGGCGTTCATCGTGGGCGCGGTGGTGTACTTCATCTGCATGAAGATCGGCCTCGCTTCAAAGGTCCTGCCGCTGCCAGCGGCGAACCAGCCCGGCAACGCCTGAGCAGATTCTGAGCTGAGTTGGTTGTGTGTTTCAGGGCGGCCCGGCGGGCCGCCCTTTTGTTTGGGGTCGCATCGGCCGCGCTGGCGGGTGGCCGGCCACTGGCTCAGAGGCCGGAGCCGGTCATCTCGCAGCGAGAGGCGACCAACCCACGGGTGCGATTTGCCGCTGAGGTGAACGTCCGCGCCCCGGCCGCGCTGGCGCGCGGCGCCGCTGGGGGAGCCACCGCCCCAATGCCTGGACACCGCTGCGCCAGCGCCATTGGGTTGCGAGCACTGCGGCGGTCCGTTGAATCCGAAAACCGAAGCGGGCAGGCGGGACGCACCGCGCCATGCCAAGTTCGGCATTCGGGTTGAACTGGAAGGTTGTCTTCGGCCGCCGGCCAACTTACACCAGTGGCCATGAAGCCCGCCTTGTTCGCCCTTTGCCTGCTGGCCACGGTCTGGACCGCTTGCGCCGCCGGCAGCCGGTCTGTTTCCTTTCCCGAGCCCGGCCGGTTGCCCGTCCAGGCGGACTTGCCCGACCCGCTCGCGGCTTTTGACGGCAACCGCGTCGCCACCGCAGCCGACTGGCAGAAGCGCCGTCGGCCCGAGCTCAAGGCGCTGTTCCAGCATTACATGTACGGGCACCTGCCGCCCGCGCCCGGGCGGGTCAAGGCCACGCCGCTGCGCGAAAATCCGCGGGCGCTCGACGGCTTGGCGGCGTTGCGCGAGGTCTCGCTCAGTTTCGGACCACCCGAAGCTCCCAAGCTGAACCTGCTCCTCATCACGCCCAACGACCGGCGCGGGCCGGTGCCGGTCATTCTCGGGGTGAACTTCTGCGGCAACCACGCCGTGCTGGCCGATCCGGCCATCGCCCTGCCCACCGGCTGGATGCCGAAGTCCTGCCCGGGCTGTCCCGACAACCGGGCCACCGAGGCCGGGCGCGGCAAGAACAGCGACTCCTGGGACATCGCCCAGGCGATCCGGCGCGGTTACGCTGTGGCGACCTTTTACCATGGCGACCTCGAGCCGGATTACCCCGACGCGCCCACCGGCATCCGGGCCTTTGCGGCGAAAGGCGGATTCAAGGGCGCGCTGAAGAAACCGGAGCCCGGCCTGAAGTGCCCGGCCTGCCCGGAGCGTTACGCGCGCGGCGCATACGACTGGAGCACCCTCGCGGCGTGGGCCTGGGGGTTCCATCGCGCGGTGGATTACTTGGTCACCGTACCCGAAGTGGACCGGCGGCGCATCGCGGTGTTCGGTCATTCGCGGAACGGCAAGACCGCGTTGCTGGCCGGCGCGTTCGACGAGCGGATCGCGCTCATCCTGTGCCACCAGGCCGGCTGCGGCGGGTCCGCGCCCAGCCGGGGCAAGATCGGGGAGTCGGTGAAGCAGATCAACGACCGCTTCCCGCACTGGTTCAACGCGGCCTTCAAGCAGTTCAACGACGCGCCGGAACGGCTGCCGTTCGACCAGCACGCGCTGATCGCGTTGTGCGCGCCGCGGCCGGTGCTGTTGTCCAACGCCACCGAGGACCAGTGGGCGAACCCGGCCGGGCAGTTCGACATGCTCGCGGCGGCGGCGCCCGTGTACCGATTGCTGGGCGCGCCCGGCCTGGACGCCTCGCAAATGCCGCCGCCGGGGACATTGATCGCCAGCCGCCTGGGCTATTTCATCCGTGCCGGCAAGCACTCGACCACCAGCGAGGACTGGAAGGCGTTTCTGGACTACACGGACAAGCAGTGGGGAGCGCCGCGAGGCAGGTGAGGACATTCGCAGCGGGTTGAACCCGGCGCGGCCAGCACCGCAATCCGCGATGATGACCGCCAGGCAGCGCGCTGCCAACCCCGCCGCAGGTCTTCACCGGCGATGGAACACACCTCACCCTCTCCCCCGGGGAGAGGGCTGGGGTGAGGGGGGAGCGCTGGTTCCCCTCCCAGCCGGGTCATCCACCGGCTTCTCGGTGCCGCGAACTTCCGGCCTCAGGTCTTGCGCCGAAAGGTTGCGTCGTGTTCCCCCGCCCGCGAAAGAAGGCACCATCGCCGGCACCTCACACCGTCATGATTTCCTTCTCCTTGTGGGCCAGGTGCTGGTCAATCTTGGCGATGTACTCGTCCGTGAGCTTTTGCAGTTCCTTCTCGGCATGCTTCTCCGCGTCCTCGCCCACGCTGCCGGACTTGACCGCTTTCTTGAGCGACTCCATCGCGTCGCGGCGCACGTGGCGGATGGCCACGCGGCCGTCCTCGGCCATCTTCTTGACCACCTTGATGAACTCCTGGCGGCGCTCGCCGCTGAGCTCCGGGAAGACCAGCCGGATGACTTTCTTGTCAATGGCGGGGTTCAACCCGACGTTCGCCTTCTGGATGGCCTTTTCGATGGGGTGCAGCATCGAGGCGTCCCAGGGCGTGATGACCAGCAGGCGCGGCTCGGGCGAGGTGATGCCGGCCAGCTCGCGGATGCGCATCTGCGCGCCGTAGGCGTCCACCAGGATGTTTTCGACCAGCGCCGGCGAGGCCTTGCCGGTGCGGACGCCGGCAAATTCGTGCAGCACCACCTGCTCGGTCTTGGACATCTTGTCCTCCGCCTCCAGAAGAATGTCGTCAATATCCATGGGCAAACGGGGTTTGAGTCGGGCGCTGGTATAAGGCCGGGCGCGCGGGGCGTCAACCACCGGTCACCAGCGTGCCGATCGGTTCGCCGGTGGCCGCGCGCTTCACATTGCCCGCGCGGAACAGGTCGAAGACGATCACCGGCATGGCGTTGTCCCGGCACATCGCGAAGGCCGCCGCGTCCATGACCTCCAGCCGTTGATCCAGCGCCTGCTGGTAGGTGATGCGGTCGTAGCGGCGCGCCTGGGGATTCTTCTTCGGATCCTCGCTGTAAACGCCGTCCACCTTGGTGGCCTTGAGGATGATGTCCGCGCCGATTTCGTTCGCGCGCAACGCCGCCGCCGTGTCCGTGGAAAAGTACGGGTTGCCGGTGCCGCCGGCGAAGATCACCACGCGGCCCTTTTCCAGGTGCCGCACCGCGCGGCGGCGGATGAACGGCTCGGCCACCTGGGCCATGATGATGGCGCTCTGCACGCGCGTGGGCACGCCCTGCTTTTCCAGCGCGTCCTGCAGGGCCAGCGCGTTGATCACCGTGGCCAGCATGCCCATGTAATCGCCGGTGGCGCGGTCAATGCCCTTTTCGCTGCCGCGAAGGCCGCGGAAGATGTTGCCCCCGCCCACCACCACCACCACCTGCACGCCGAGATCGCGCACTTCGCGGATTTCCCGGGCGATCTCGTGAATGCGCTCGGGGCAGATACCGGTGCCGGTGCCGGCCTCGCCCAACGCCTCGCCGGTGATCTTGAGCAGGATGCGTCGGTATTTCAGCGTGGGGGCTTCACTCATGGCAGGTCGGGGATGCCGTCGAAAAACGGCCCGGCTCCGCCCGCGTCGTGTGCGGGCTTGGGAAGGGCTGAAGCCCAGGCCGGTAACGTCACAACCGGCCTTGTAACAGCCGCGTCACCGAACGTCAAACCCGCGGCGGCCGTGCAGGGTGGGTCGCCCCTCGCCGAGGGGCGACGGGGTCCGGCGTCTCAGCGAGACGCCGGCTGCCTGACAGGTTGCCGCCACCGCCCGGCGTTTGCGGCTTTCCTTGACCCGCCGGCTTCCGGCACATTCCGGCCATGCGCGACCAGTCCCTCGAGTTTCTTCGCACCCTCGTGAACACCCCCAGCCCGTCCGGCCACGAAGTCCGCGGCCAGCGCGTCTGGCTGGACTATGTGAAAGCCTGGGCGGACGAGACCTTCTCGGACGCCTACGGCAACTGCGTCGCGGTCCGCAACAAGGGCGGTGCGCCGCGCATCATGCTCGCGGCCCACGCGGACGAGATCGCCCTTGCGGTCAACTTCATTGACAAGGACGGCTTCCTGTACGTGCGCAAGCTCGGCGGCGTGGACCCCGTGGTCGCCCGCGCCCAGCGCGTGGTCATCCACACCGCCCGCGGCCCGGTGAAAGGCGTCATCGGCAACGTGGCCCCGCACCTCGCCAAGCAGGACCAGGACCGCAAGCTGCCGGAGATCAGCGACCTCTTCATTGACATCGGCGTGGGCAGCCGCGGCGCCGCCCGCAAGCTGGTGAGCGTGGGCGACCCCGTGACCCTGACGCCCGAGTTCGAGCCGCTGCGGGGCGACGTGGCGGTGGCGCGCGCGTTCGACAATCGCATCGGCACCTTCGCCGTGGCCGAGACGCTGCGCTTGCTGGCCGAATCGAAGAAAAAGCCGGCCGCGGAGGTCTGCGCCGTGTCGAACGTGCAGGAAGAGGTCGGCCTGCTGGGCGCGCGGCAGATCGCCTATTCGCTCAAGCCGGACGTGGCGCTGGTGGTGGACGTGACCCACGCCACAGACTACCCCACCGTGAGCCAGGCCATGCATGGCGACGTGCGCCTGGGTAGGGGCCCGACGCTGACGCACGGCGGCTGCAATCACCCCGCCGTGGTGGCCCGCCTCGAAGCCGTGGCCCGCAAGGCGAAGATCAAGCTCCAGCACGAGGCCATGTCCGCCACCAGCGGCACGGACACAGACGTGATCTTCTGGACGCGCGGCGGCATCCCCAGCGCGCTGGTCAGCCTGCCCAACCGCTACATGCACTCGCCGGTCGAGCTCGTGAACCTGCGCGACCTGGAGCGAATCCCCGAACTGCTGGCCGCCTTTGTCCTTTCGGTCAAGCCCGGCGAGCCATTCCGCGTGGCCATCTGACCCGGACCGGCGTCGGCGCGAAACCTCCGCGGCGCGGATGGCCATGTCCGTGGTCAACAGGGGCGAAATTTAGGATGCGCGCTCGATCGTTCCGGACTTTGGACCCCGGCCTTGGGACTTGGAACTTGGGACTTGGAACTTGGGACTTGGAACTTGGGACTTGGGACT
>CAZMOZ010000055.1:0-19730 GCA_964568145.1 uncultured Verrucomicrobiota bacterium | reverse complement strand
CGCGCAGCCCCTCGGCCTCGAGCACGCGCCCGATCATCGCCGCGCCAAACGAGGGGTGGTCCACGTAGGCGTCGCCGGTGATGATCAACACGTCCAGCTCGTCCCAGCCCCGCGCCTCCATCTCGGCGCGCGTGGTGGGCAGAAAGCCGTTGGACGGATTCCGCTGATGATTCGTGGCCGCGACCATTTCGACGGCCCAAGCATGTTACAGCCCCGGCGGGTGCGCAACCGGCCGGTGGCGCGGGAGCAAGGCGCGCCCCGCCACACCTGGAGCGGGTGCGTCCCCCAATCCTGCTCCTGGGTTCAGGCCACCGGGCCGTAGCGCGGGCCGAGGGTGGCGGCGAGTTCCCGGCCGTAGGCCAGGAGGTCCGCGCGTGCCGCTTCCGAGAGCGGCTGGTAGCGCCGGGCAAACGCCACGTTCTGCACCGCCTGCTCGCGGGTGAACGGGCCGATCACCGCCGCGCTCACGCCTTCGAGATCGAGCGCGTAGGCCAGCGCCTGTTCCAGGCGCTCCGGCGGGGTCACGCAGCCCACCCAGGCTTTCTTGTGATTCGGGAAGCCGCCTTTAATCCCGGCATAGACCTTCATCGCCACGACGCCGACGTTCCGCTTGCGGCACTCGGGCAGCACCGTGCCCTCGAAGTTGTAGGTGTGGCGGTCCGCGTAGTTCATCACCGGCATCACCACGTCAAGGTGCCCGGTCTCGAGCATCTTCAGGAAGCGTGGCGGCCGGGCGTGGCCGGACAGGCCGATGAACCGCAGCTTGCCCGCCTCCTTCTGCTTCAGCAGGTAGGCCAGCACGCCGTCCGGCGCCAGCACGCGCTCGAGGTTCTTGTCGCCGATGTGGTGGATGTGCACCAGATCCACGTGATCCACCTTCAACTGGCGCAACGACTCCTCGAACATCTCCTGCGCGCGGCCGGCCGAGTCGGTCCAGACCTTGGTGACGAGGAACAGCTCGTCGCGCCGGCTGGGAACCAGCGTTCCCAGCACCGTCTCGGCGTTGCCGTAAATCCGCGCGGTGTCCACGTACGTCACGCCGGCGTCCAGCGCCGCGCCGAAGATGCGCGCGGCCTCCTTGGGCTCCACCAAGGCCTCGCCCACCGGCGCGGTGCCCAGGCCGAGAATGCTCACCCGCGCCTGCGTGCGACCCAGCACGCGCGTGGGCAACGGACCTTCCACGGCTTGAACTCCCTTCAAGCGCGGGACGCCGACGGCGAACGCGCCGCCCGCCAGAGCGGCGCGACGCAGAAATCCGCGCCGGCTGAGCGGCTGAAGAGTAGTCATCGGTCGCGGCGGCGGCGGCTGCGCGCGGTCGGGGAAAGTGGTGGCTTTCATGGTTCAGAGCTGATTTTCCGCAACAATGCCGCAAAGCCCGTGGCGCGCAACCTTGCGCGGGACCCGGCGCTACCGGGAGTTGTGACGTCAGGCAACTTGCCTGACGTGGCGGGCGGCATCCTGCCGCCCGGCATTCAAGCTGGCCGGAGACGTGGGCGTCCGCGTCCGGCTCGCGCCGCCGCGCGGCCTGTCCGCAAGGCGCTTTCCGCCCGGTCACGCAAGATGCCACTGGGAGCACCAGCACGACCGCATTCAAACCGACTGAGGCGGGTGAGTGGGCTCCCTCTCCCGAGGGTGAGGGGGAGGGGGCAAGCAAGGACCTGCGCTGGTTTGATGGCTGCTCGTTGCCGGTTGCCAGAAGGAGCCTCCGCTAAACGCGAAAACGGAAGCTGGCCGTAGCGCCATGCGCCCCGCCTGCCCAACTTCGGTTTTCGGGCTAAAAGCTAGATGTGCCTGCGCGCAACCTTTCCACAGTTTTCCGATTGAATGCCCGGCGTGACCCGGAGTCCAATCCTCGCATGCACACCGTTCTTAGCCGTCGTGAGTTTCTCGGCCGCACCACCGGGGCTGTGGCCTGGGCCGCCGGAGCCGCCACGCCGTTGCCGGCCAGGGCTGCGGCGCCGGTCCTGCCCGAGCCCTCGCCGAAAAAGCTGCCGCGCTGGCGCGGCTTCAACCTCCTCGAGAAATTCACCCAGCGCAGCGACGGCAACCCGCCGTTCCGCGAGCGCGACTTCGAGTGGATCGCCGGCTGGGGCTTCAACTTCGTCCGGCTGCCGCTGTCGTACCGCTGCTGGGCCGAGCCGGCGGACTGGCTCAAGCTGCGCGAGGACGAGCTCAAGCACATTGACCAGGCCATCGAGTTTGGCCGGCAGTACGGCGTGCACGTGAACCTGAACTTCCATCGCGCGCCCGGCTATTGCGTGAACCCGCCGCCCGAGCCGCTCGATTTGTGGAAGGACGACGCGGCGCTGGACGCGTGCGCGCATCACTGGGCCGCGTTCGCCTGGCGCTACAAGGGCATTCCCAACCGGCACCTCAGCTTCGATCTGCTCAACGAACCGAAGGACGAGCCTGCGGCCAGTTACGTGCGCATCGTCGGGCGGCTCGTAAAGGCCATCCGCGCCGAGGACCCGGACCGGCTGATCGTGGCCGACGGTCTGCGCTGGGGCAACAAGCCGGTGCCCGAACTGCTGCCCTTCCACGTGGCGCAGAGCACGCGCGGTTACCAGCCCATGCCCGTGAGTCATCACGGCGCGAGTTGGGTCAACGGCCAGAACTGGCCCACGCCCGACTGGCCGCTCCGGCTCCGCGAAGGCGACGTCTGGGACAAGGACCGCCTGCGCCGTGAGTGCATCGAGCCCTGGCAGGCGCTGGAGAAGCAGGGCGTGGGCGTTCACGTGGGCGAATGGGGCGCATTCAACAAGACGCCCCACCGCGTCGCGCTCGCCTGGATGCGCGACTTTCTGGATCTCTGGGGCCAGGCCGGCTGGGGCTGGTCGCTGTGGAACCTGCGCGGCAGCTTCGGCGTGGTGGACAGCGGCCGCACCGACGTCCAGTACGAAGACTGGCAGGGGCACAAGCTCGACCGCGCCATGCTCGAACTGCTGCTGGCGGGCTGAGCGGCCGCCCGAAACCCAGGGGTCTCGGAAACTGAATTTGGAACTCAGGAAGACTGGAGAACCGAAACCCAGGAACCAAAACCGGGTGTTTGGGTTCCTGGACCCGGCATCTGGGGTCTTGGGTCTGGGTTCTGGGGACCGCTCCTGCTCGTCATCTTCCTCCTGCTCCCCGACGGGGCGAGACTCCCTCGAACGCGGGATGCGGATTTGCCGGACGGTTTTTCAGCGGATTCGCCTCGCTCGACAAAGCTCCGCCCCGCCGGCGAGCTTTTGACCCCAGCTTGCGCGAGGAAGATCCGTGGGGCCGGTCAGCCCGTGGCCGTCACCAGCCGGGGACGGCCCGGCGCGCGCGCCGCCCCCACCCGCGCCGCGTCGGTCTGCACGTCATTGCAGGCAATGAAGCCGTGGCGGTCAAACAATCCGTCCCGCCGCCGAAAGGCATGATGCGTGTCACCCGCCTGCTGCCACGCCCGCGCGACTGACGCCGCGCAGTTCCCCCGTGTTGCGAGTGCCAAAGCAGCTTTGCGTGGGCGAGGGACGCGTCAGTTCGCCACTTTCGCCAGGCGGAACGCCGCCATTTCCTCCGCATTGCGCACGAGAAGGAGATCGCCGACGAGGACAGGGTGGTTCCAGGTCTTGCCTTTGATGGCGGAGAACTTCGCGATTTCGACAAAGTCCTCGGGCGTGGCCGCCACGAGCGCCACTTCGCCACGCTCGGACTGCACCAGCAGCAGGTCTTGGTCGGCGAGCAGGAGCAGTTGTCCGTGGCCGTAGCGGCCGCCCTTCCACTCTCGCAGGCCGTCTGCCAATTCGACGCACGCGAGAATGCTGCCGTCGAAGCCGTAGGCGTGGCCCTTGTGAACCGCGAAGTCGTTGAAGTACGGCTTGAGCCCGCGCGAAGTCCAGCGCTCCTCCGCCGCCCAGCCCGCGGGCCCGTGTGTCACCGCCAGCCGCCGCAGGCCGATGCCGCCCATCGCGTCGCCGGCCGCGACGAGGACGTCACCTTCGGCCGTGAATGCAGGCTGCACAATGCTCACGGCCGGTTGCCACTTGTGGTCCCAGAGCAGCGAACCGTCGGCGGGCGCAAGGCTGATCGTCCAGGCGCCGCGCAGGAGCAGGATTTGCGGCACGCCCCCGATGTTTGCCACGTGAGGCGAACTGTAGCCACCTCCGCCGGGAGGGCCCTGCCAGCGCGGCGCGCCCGTGGCCAGATCATAGGCGATCAACTGGCCGGCCAGCGCGACGATGACGCGGTCCTCGATCACAACGGGCGAACCGGCGAACCCCCACTCGGGGACCTTCTGCCCGGTCTCGGCCGCGGCGTCACGCGACCAGATCGCCTTGCCCGTCACGGCGTCGAGGGCATTGACGGTGCCCTTCGCGCCCAGCGTGTAAACGCGGCCGTTGTGAAGCGTCGGCGTGGCGCGGGGGCCGGGTCCGGCGTTGGATTCATAGAAGCGGATCGGGTCGCGGTGCATCCACACCGGCTCGCCATCCGCCAGCCGGTAGCACGACACGACTTCGTCCTCGCCGCGTTGTTCCTGGGTGTAGAAGCGGTCGCCGTGAACGGCGAAGGAAGACCATGCCGGGCCGACCGGTTTGCGCCAGACTTCGGTGGGCGCGCGCTGCGTCCAGTTCGTGGCGATGCGAACGCCGCGGACGACGCTGTCGCGGTCCGGTCCTCGGAAGCCGGGCCACACCGGCGCGCTGTTCGTGGCCAGGCCCGGGACAGCGATGGCGGTCGCTGTCCTGGGGGACGCGGCAGCCTTCGCCAGCAATTGTTGCTCGGACGTCGGGGTCCAGCGCCAGTGCAGGGCGGACGCGGAATCGCCGCTGATGCCGTCGGTTCGCAGCAGCAGAAACGGACCGCAGGCGAGGAGCAGGAGGCCCGCGAGAGCCGCAGCTTTCGGCACGCCGCCCAACCGGCGGCTCAGCGTGGTCCAGAGGACGAGCGCGAGCCCCTGCGGTGGAAGCGCGGAAACCACGAACATCATGCCCATCATGCCGCCGCGGATGGATTCGTGGAGCAGCGGCCGGAGCGCCGTCACCACAATGGCGATGAGCGCGAGAGCGCCGAGGCGTTCGGGCCACGACACGCGGCTGAAGAACAGCCACCACACAACGAGCAGCAGGCTGCAAAGGAGTCCAACGAGAACGCCTGCGACGCGCGCGTCGGGCAGCAGTGCGGGGACGGCGTACCACCCCAGCCATTGCACAGCGACAAGCAGAATTCCGGGCCACAACCGCGGCGGCTTGCGGGTGGCGGGGGGGGTCGGCGCCGCGGGTGGAAAGGTCGCGGAGGTCCGTGTCGCTGCTCATGGATGCGCCGAACGTAGGCCCGAATGCGGGGTTGTCAAAACCATCCGGATCGCGCGTGCTCGGGCTGAATTCAAGCCGCGGCTGGGGCACCGGCAGGCGTCCGCCGCGTCCAGGCTGCGGAGAAAATCTATGCGACGCGGCGCGCCAGCCCGCTCCATGTTCCAATGGGAACAAGGCTCCGCAGCGTCGCCGCCGATGAGTGCGTGCTGCCGATCGCGCAACTCCAAATCGCGCGCAGCGGCGCGGATCGGAGAGCAGCCTTAACCATTCAGCGTCCAGCCCGGCCGGTACTTGCGGCTCAGGAGGGCGTTGGCCTCGGCGTTGTCCGGCACGCGGCCGGCGGCGCCGTCGTAGCTGATCTTCTTGCCGGCGCGGTAGGCCACCAGTCCCAGCAGCAGCGTCTCGATCATCCGGCCGCTGTAGTCGAAGTCGCAGGACGTCTTGAGGTTGCCCTTGCAAGCCTTGATCCACTCGCCCTGGAAGCTGCCCATCGGCGGGAGCACCGCGTCCTTGCCGCGCGGCTGGTAGTAGGTGAAGTCCGCGTTGTCGCCGGCGGGATGGATCATTCGCGTGGTGAAATCGGACACCAGCACGCCGCGCGTGCCCTCAAACATCGCGCCGTGGTCAATCGCCTTCAGGTTGATCGCGCGATTCGGCGACTCCGGCATCGCGCCGCCCTGGTACCAGGCCAGGCGGATGGCCTTGCGCCAGTTGTTCGCCGGGATGTCCCACTGGCTCACCAGCTTCACCGGCGTGACTTCGGGGTGGAACGGATCCCCCGTGGCTTCCGCGGAGGTGGGCAGGTCGGCGTCAATGGCGTTCCATGCAATGTCCATCGTGTGGCTGCCCATGTCGCCCACCTGGCCGCTGCCGAAGTCCCAGTACATGTTCCACGACAGGCAGTTCATGCCCGGACCGCCGGCGAAGTAACCCGGGTTGTACGGGTGCATCGGCGAGGGGCCGATCCAAAGATCGTAGTGCAGGTGCTTGGGGGGTTCACCGGCGGCGGGCAGGTAGCCCGGCCGGGGAATCTGGCGGTTGCCCCACGCGGAGACTTCCTGCAATTCGCCGATCGCGCCGTCCAGCACGAGCTCGCGCACGCGGTTGAAGTTCGGGTACTCGTGCCGCTGCGTGCCGCATTGCGTGGCCAGCTTGGACTTGTTTGCGAGGTACTTCGCGCGCACGGCGCGAGCTTCCTCGACGCTGTTGGCCAGCGGCTTTTCGCAATAGACGTGCTGGCCGCGGTTCATGGCCCAGTGGGCGATGAACGCGTGCGTGTGGTCGGCCGTGCAGATGACCACGGCGTTGATGTCCTTCTGGTCCAGGCAGGGCCGCCAGTCCACGTACGTCTTGGCCTGGGGAAAGCGTTTCGCGCCGAACGCGAGGTGGTTTTCGTCCACGTCACACAAGGCCACGACATTTTCGCCCGCGATGGCGCCGAAGTGCGCCTCGCCGCGGCCCCAGGTGCCGATGAGGGCGATGTTGAGCTTGTTGCCGGGGGCGTCCGCGCCGAAGAGCCGCATCCGCGGCAGGACCAGCGCGCCCGCGCCGGCAAAGGCGGCGGAACGGAGGAACTGGCGACGTTTCATGTTAAGAAGGGCAGGGGAATTTGGTTTCACAGTGGCGGCAGGCTATCCGCGCGGTCGCTGCTGTTCAAGGAAGGAACAGGCGCCACAGCCGACGGGTGCGAGCAAGTGGCAGCCTGCGTCCGGTCCGCGGCCGGGATGTCCGGGCAGCCGGGGTTGTCACCCCTGAGTCAGGGGTGACCCACCCACGTGGAACGCGCGGCCTTTCGGGGTCGGCGCTGCGCGCCGAGGTCGAACCGCGGGTTCGACGCTGCAAAAATCCGCCAGGCTGGAAGCCCGGCTCAACGGCAGGCAAGAATGCCCGCCGCATCCGAGGTGCGAAGGCCGGCGCGCCGCCGCTATTTCTTCCGATACGCCTCCGGCTGGTACGGCGGGCAGCGCTTCTCCACGAACAGCGGCTTGAGCCGGGCAAAGCGCGGCAGGCCGTTTTCCAGCGGCACGCGCACCCATTCCTCGCCGATCAAAGGCCGGGCGTAGCGGATGAAGTCGTCGGTCACGTCAATCCGGTTCGGCGCGATCCAGTGCTTCGGGAAGAACCGCTCGCTGTTGGCCACGACCTCGAGCGGCACCTTGTCGTAGCGGGCGCGATAGACTTCGCCGGGCTCCCGCAGGAGGGTCGCCATCCAGCCATTGCCATCCTTCATGGCGATCTCGGCGGCCTTGTGGCCGGCTTCGTACGCCTCGGCGAGGTCCACAGTCGAGGCCAGCACCGCGCTGTGGCGCTGGTCGGTGCCCGGCACCTGGCCGCGAGCCTTGCCGGTGGCGGGCAGGCCGTGCCGGTTCAGATACGACACCACCACCTGCTGCACGGTGAGGTCGCTCGCGCCGAAGCTGGTGTGGCCGAAGGCGTCCTTTTGCGCGCCGATGTCGCCCACGTTGAAGCCCTCGCTGACCACGACCAGGCAACGGCCGCTTTGCCTCACCTGGTCGCTCACCCGGTCGGCGAGGTCCGCCAGCGTGAGGCCGGATTCGGTGAGGTAAATCTGGAGCGGCAGTTCGCGCCGCGGGTCCGCCAGCCGCGCGGCCGCCGGGATGAAGCCGATCTTGCGACCCATCGCCTGGAGCACCAGCACCGGATCGGCCGGGCAGGAGCCGGCGTTCTCCTCGTTGGCGGCGAGAAGGTTCACGGCCCAGTACCGCGCGGTGGAGCCGTAGCCGGGCGTGTGGTCCACCAGCTTGAAGTCCGCGTCGCCCACGTCGTTGTCGATCGTCTTGGGCACGCCGGTGGCGATCAGGTCCAGGCCCTTTTCGCGGGCGAGCGCCGCGATCTTGTGGGCGGTGTCCATCGAGTCGTTGCCGCCGATGTAGAAGAAAAAGCCGATGCGGTGCGCTTGGAACACGTCCACGACACGCTGGAAATCCTCGCGCTGCCGGTCCTTGAGCTTGTAGCGGCAGGTGCCGATGGCGCCGGCCGCGGGCGTGGTCTCCAGCAGCCGGATTTCCCGCGGGTCCTGGGCGGACAGGTCGAGCAATTCCTCCTTGAGCACGCCCTCGATGCCGTGCCAACCGCCGAACACGCGGCCGAAGGTCCCGGAGTGCTCCTGGCAGAAATCAATGACGCCGCGGAGCGAGTTGTTGATCACGGCCGACGGGCCGCCGGACTGGGCGATGAGGACGTTGGGGGGCATAAATCAAGGGGGTCGTGGAACCGCCGGTGGTCGCGCATGAACGCGGAGGCGCCCGGAACGCCGGCCGGCGGGCGCAACACCGCCTGGCGGCTTGCAAGGGCTCAACCGGGTTCATCAGGTTCATCCGCGGTGTTTAAAAACCGTGCGGCCGGAGTGTGCGGCAGCAGGGCCGATTTCACAAGCCGGGGAACCGCGCATTCCACGAGTCTCAATGGCAGCAACTCGCGCCGCCGGGTGGACCGCTCAAATCCGGGCTCAGGTAAGGAATTCCCAGGCCCAGACCTCGCACGATCAACAGGATGGCCACCAGGCCGAGGCAGACGGGGATGGCCCTTTGCAGCCTGAGCCGAAACGCGACCGGCACCGCGCCGCCCGCCAGCGTCAGGCCCAGCATCATCGGCACCGTCCCGAGCCCGAACACGAGCATGTAGCCGACGCCGGCGGCGACGCCGCCCGCCACGGCCGCGCCCGCGCACGCCACATAAACCAGGCCGCAGGGCAGCAGGCCGTTGAGCCCGCCGAGCAGGGTCAGCGCGCCCACGCCCGGCTGGCGCAGCAGCCGGCCGAACAGCGTCCGCACCGGCGCGAGCGCCAGCACGTTGGGCAGCCGCAGCCGGCGGCTCCGGGCCAGCGCCAGCCCGGCCAGCAGCGCGACGCCGAGCGTGATGGACACCCAGCGTTGCACGCCCGCCAGCGCCAGCGTGCGGCCCACCCAGCCGAAAACCACGCCCAGCAGGCCGTACGTGCCCACGCGGCCCAGGTTGTAAGCCATCCGGCCGAACAGGTGCGTCCCGGCGGAGGCGCCGGGGGTGCGCGGCAGGGCCAGCGCCAGCGGACCGCACATGCCCGCGCAATGCGCGCTGCCGGCCAGGCCCAGAATGAAGGCGGTCCAGAGTTCCATCAGGTCAACGCTCTGAAGTCCACGCGGGCGACTCTAGGTCGCGGCTCCGCCCGGCGCGACTGGAAAGTCGGGAGAGCTGGCAACACTGGTTGCGCCGTCGGGCGCAGGCACGCGGGCTGGGGAGGACGAGAACGCCCGCGCTCTTGGCCCCAATTCACTTCCTCAACGGCCGTCTTCTTGGCGCGCTTGGTGGGTACCGGTAGCGGCTTGACACCGCGCCGCGCCCGCCGGCACAAGGCGGCCGGACATGTCCGACGCCTGGCCCAGTTATTACAGTTCGCTCGCGCCGTTTCGCGAACTCTTCCGGACCGGGCTGCCCATCCTCACGTACCACAGCCTCGGCCCGCGCCCGCGCGGCGCCCGGCTCAAAGGGCTTTACCTCCACACGCGCCGGTTTCGCCGGCAGTTGGCCGAGTTGCGCGCGGCGGGCTTCGAGTCAGCTTCGTTGCCAGCGACTCCGCCGGTTCCGGGCGCGCCGCCGCGCATTGTGATCACCTTCGACGACGGCTGCCGCAACGTGTGGCAGCACGGGCTAGCGGTGTTGCGCGAAACCGGCTTCCGCGCCGTCCAATACCTGGTGGCGGACCTCATCGGTCGGACCAGCGAATGGCAGGCCCGCGAAGGCGGCGTGGCGGAGCGGCTCATGGACGAGGCCGAGGTGCGCGACTGGCTGGCCGCCGGGCACACGATCGGCTCGCACACCTGCACGCATCCGTGGCTCACGCGGCTGCCGGCCGACCAAGCCCGCGAGGAAATTGCGGCCAGCCGCCGCAAGCTCGAAGACCGCTTTGGCGTGCCGGTGCTCGATTTCTGCCACCCTTACGGCGACTGGGACGCGCGGGTGCGCGACCTCGTGGCGGAGGCGGGCTACCGGACGGCGGTGACCACCGTGGCCGGCGTGAACGGCCCGGACACCGACCTGCTGGCATTGCGGCGCTTCACCGCGCGGTATCCTACGCGCCGGCTCAAGGCCATCTGGCAACGGTGGCGGGCGGCGAGGCGAGGCTGAAGGGGTGAACCACGAACGGACGCGAAAGCGCGCGAATTTGCGGCCGGAGAAGGCTGGCCCGAAATCGAAGTTGAGCAAGCGGGACGCCGGCGCTACAGCCAACTTCGGTTTTCGGGTTAAACGAGTGAATGGTTACATGAGTTGCCTGGCCGGCGAATTCTGCGCGCCCGGTTGCCGGCGTGCGAATTCGGCCAGCAGCCGCGCCGCGCGGTCGCGGGTTTGCGCAGCCACGACCATCACTTCGGCGTGGGAGATGGGCTGGCGGGTCCGGCCGGCGGCGAGGTTGGTGATGCAGCTCAGGCCGGCCACGCACAGGCCGCAATGCCGCGCCACGATCGCCTCCGGCGCGGTGCTCATGCCCACGGCGTCCGCGCCCAGCCGGGCGAAGGCGCGGATTTCAGCCGGCGTTTCGTAGCTGGGACCGCTCACCGCCAGGTACACGCCGCGCCGCAGCCGCAGCTTCGCCGCGCGGGCCGCAGCCCGCAGCCGCGCCGCCAAACCGGCATCGTACACCGCCGAGAGGTCCACGAACGCCGGGCCACTGGCGGACCTCGCGCCGCGAAGCGGATTCGCGCCCATGAAGTTGATGTGGTCGGTGAGCAGCATGAAATCGCCGGGCCGGAAGCGGCGGTTGATGCCGCCAGCCGCGTTGGTGAGCAGGATTTCCTTCACGCCCCAGCGGGCCAGCACGCGGATGGGAAACGTGACGGTCGCCAGGTCGTGGCCTTCGTAAAAATGAGCTCGCCCGGCGAGCAGGCAAACCGGCGTGCCCGCCAGCCATCCATGCACGAGCTTGCCCGGATGCCCGGCCACGCTGGCCGGCGTAAAGCCGGGGACGGTGGCGTAAGGCAGTTCAACTTCGCTCCGCACCGTTGACAGCACACCACCGAAGCCACTGCCCAAAACAATGGCCAGGCGTGGCGGCGGCAGGCGCGTGGCCTGGAGTGCTTTGACCGCAGCGGCGAGCAGCTTTTCCTGCGCATCCGTGGGCGCGGAGCGACTCCGGGTTGGGCGCTGCCTTGCGTTGGGCCGGGCGTTCATTACGCTGGTTGGGTGCCGAGATCGAACATGGACTTGAGCCCGCGGGAGCTGCGCCGCTACGCGCGGCACCTGATCCTGCCCGAGGTGGGCCCCGCCGGCCAGCAGAAGCTGCGCGCCGCGCGCGTGCTGTGCCTCGGCGCGGGCGGGCTGGGGTCGCCGGCGGCCCTGTACCTGGCCGCGGCGGGCGTGGGCCGGCTGGGGTTGGTGGACTTCGACGCGGTGGACCTTTCCAACCTCCAGCGCCAGGTCCTGCACGGCACGCCCGACGTGGGCCGGCCGAAGGTCGAGTCCGCCTGCACGACGTTGTCCCGGCTCAACCCGGAGGTGGATCTGGTGCCGCACGCCACGCGGCTCACCGCCGCGAACGCGCGGGAGTTGATCCGCGACTACGACGTGGTGGTGGACGGCACGGACAACTTCGCCGCGCGCTACCTGGCGAACGACGCCTGCGTGCTGCTCGCCAGGCCATACGTGTACGGCGCGATTTCACGCTGGGAGGGCCAGGCGAGCCTGTTCGCGCCACACCTGGGCGCGCCGTGCTACCGCTGCCTGTTCCCCGAGCCGCCGTCGCCGGGCGTGGCGCCCAGTTGCGCCGAAGCCGGCGTGATGGGCGTGGTGCCCGGCATCATCGGCTGCATCCAGGCCGCGGAGACGATCAAGTTCATCCTGGGCCAAGGTACATCGCTGATGGGCCGGATGCTGCTCTTCGACGCGCTGGCCATGCGCTTCAAGGAACTCAAGCTGCGGCGCGACCCGGCCTGCCCGGTCTGCGGCGAGCGCCCAACGATCCGCGAGCTGCGCGAGATCGCGCCGGTCTGCGAGGCCGCGGCGGCTTTGAGCCCCGACGAGGTGACCGTGCAGGACATGCGGCGGGCGCTGGCCGACGCCGCACTGGGCGTGACGGTCGTGGACGTGCGCGAGCCCGAGGAATGGGCCATCGCGCAGGTCGCGGGCACGCTGAAGCTGGCGCTTTCGGAACTGCCGGAACGGGTGGGCGAGCTGGATCCCGACCGCGCCTACTACCTGCACTGCAAATCCGGCCAGCGCTCATTGCGGGCGGTGCTGTGGCTCAAGGCGCGCGGTTTCCGGCAGGTCAAGAGCGTGCGTGGCGGCATCCTGGCCTGGGCCGAGGAAGTGGATCCCAGCCTGCCGCGGTACTGAAGTTCGGGCGGGCTGCAAAGGCGGGGCGTCGTGGAACTCCGCCCTCGGAAGTTGTGCTTGTGTTCACCGCTTTCGGATTTCGGGTTGCCGCGCGGCCGGCCCCGGCCACAATGGCCCGGCCGTTCATGAACGCCGCCCAAGTTCACCTCCTCACCACCCATGCCCCGGTTTTTGCAATTCTCTTCGGCCTGGTGATCTGGCTGGCCGGGCTGGTGTGGCGCAAGGTGGATTTCCGTCGCGCGGCGCTGCTCTTGTTTTTGCTCGCCGGACTGCTGGCCGTGCCGGCGTTTGTCTCCGGCAAACCGGCACTGAAGACGATGGAGTCCCTGCCCGGGGTGAATCGTCAGGCGTTGGACCAGCACGAGGAAGTGGCGATGCTGGCCCTGGCCGCGACGGCGGTCTTGGGTCTGGCCGCCGTGGCGGGGTTGGTCGCGTTTCGGAAGGCCGCCGCCTGGCCGCGCTGGTTTGGCGGCGTGGCGCTGACGCTGGCGCTGGTGAGCGGCGCGCTGATGATCTGGACGGCCAGCCTGGGCGGCAAAGGCCGGCATAGCGAAATCAACCGGCCCGCGCGCTAACTGCCGGCCGGACCAGGAGCCTTTCCCAGCGGATGCGTGGCGGCCGAATCTTTCGGCGCCGCCGTGGGTTGATCTTGCGCATCCCAGGCCGCGGCCACCTGCTCCAAAAACACGGCGAAGACGCGCCGGAGATTCTGTTGGTCTCGCTGAAACACCACCGCCAGCGCGGGCGCCGCCAGCAGCAGCAGCCAGGCCAGCGGGCTGCGTTCCACCCAGGCCGCCGTCGTCAGCACCGAGACGCCGGCCAGGAGGCTGAAAGCCAGCCGGGCGGGCAGCGTCCAGCGCGTGCGCAGCCGGCAGCAGACTTGCGCGCCGCGCTCGGGGGTGTGTTCGGCCACCGTGGTGAGCTGCAGCTTGCTCCAGCGGCTGCCGTACACTTCGAGGTCAAAGCCGCCCCAGCCGGTGTCCACGCGATGCTGCCAGCCCTCGGTTCCGAGGCGGTCGAGCGTGGCGGCCAGAAACGAGACGCGCCCCCGGCCGGCGCGGTCCGGGCAGACCACTTCGCGCGGGGCCAACCGCGATTGCTGGCGGCTGAGCGAGTCGAGGTTTTCGTGCGCGGCCAGCGGGGTGAGCGGCAGGAACAACCGGCCACGATACCGCGCCCAGCCGCGCACAACCGGCTGCAGCGCGTGCAGCAACCCGACCAGCGGCCGCGACCAAAAATGGCGTCGCCGGGGCAGGTCCGCCTGCCAGGCGGCGGCGGCGCAAACGCCCAGCGACAGCAGCGCGCTCGCGATGCCCAGCGGGAGCAGCCAGGCGAACACCACGCCCAGCGCCAGCAGCGGCAGCGTGACCAGCGCGTGGTATTCCAGCGTGGTCACCGCCATGAGCGCGAAGGCGGGCGGACCTTCGTAAAGGCTTTGGAACGGCGCGCCGCCGAAGCGGCCGTGGTAAATCATGGGGCGCCGCGTGAGCAGCGGGCCGCTGGCGGGCGCGTAGATGCGTCCCTGCCAGAGGCTGCCACCGAGCGGGTTGAAGTACTCCGGGTGCTTGCGCGCCAGCAGGGCCTCCGCCTCGCCGTATCCTTGCTGTTGTTGCAGGTAGGCGCGGATGGTGGAGCGCCGCGCGTGCCAGACGAAGCCGGCGTGACTGAAGCCGAGATGGCAATCCTGCTGTTGCAGTCGCCAGCAGATGTCCACGTCGTCGCCGGCCTTGCGAAACTGGGGATCGAAGCCGCCGACCTCCTCCAGCGCGCGTTTCCAGAAAACCATGTTGCAGCCGGGAATGTGCTCGGCCACGCGGTCCGTGAGCAGCACATGCGCGGGGCCGCCGGGCGAGACCATCACCGCCGCCGCCACCCAGGAATCGTCCGGCGGCAGCAGGTTGTGGCCGCCCACGCCCGCGGCGCCGCTGTCGAGCAGTTCGCCCACGGTGTAGTGCAGCCAGTCTTCGTCCGCGCGGCAGTCCGCGTCCGTGAACGCCACCACCTCGCCCCGCGCCGCGGCGATGCCGGTGTTGCGCGCCACCGACAGGCCGAGGTTCCGCTCGTGCCGGATGTAGCGCACGGCGGGAAAGGCGCCGGCCACGGCGGCGGTGTCGTCGGTCGAGCCGTCGTCCACCAGGATGACCTCGTAATCGGGGTAATTGAGGCGGCTGAGAGAGTCGAGGCACGGGCCGAGGGTGCGGGCGCTGTTGTAGCCGGCCACCACCACCGAGACCGCCGGCCGGACGGGCGGGGGAAAATACGGCGCGGCCTGGAAGGCCCTTTGCGCGGCGGCGAAGGCGGGTCGCGGCTTGCGCTCTTGGTCGGTCAGCCCGAAGCGCCAGTTCTCGACATGGCGGCCGTCCTTGTACCATTCGTCCGTGAAGCTGTACGCGACCACGCCGGCCAGCCCGGCGCGAAACGCCGTTTCAATCGTCCCGGCGACCAGCGCGGCCTGGCGGGCTTCGCCTTCGCGCATGGCGTCCATGCCGAATTCGCCGAGCACGAGCGGCCGGGTGTCGGCCAGGGTTTGCAGCCGGGCGAGGTAATTGCGGAGCACGCGCCGGTCGTGGAGGTACACGTTGAAGCAGGCGAAATCCATGCCGCGCGGGCGCAGGAACTCGGTGGTGGGGTAATTGCCGAATGTGCAAAGGCACTCCGGGACCACGGCCTTCACCTCGGCAGCCAGTTCGTCCAGGAACGCCTCGACGGCCGCCGCGCCGCTCCAGCGCACCACGTCGGGTGGAAGTTCGTTCACGACGCTGATCGCAAACACCGCCGGATGCCGGGCGCAGGCGCGGGCGGCGTGGCGCACGGTTTCACGCACGGCGTTGCGGGCGGCCGGGGCGTCGAGCACGCGCGCCTGCTTGTTCCACGGTACGTCCACCAGCAACCGCAGGTCGTGTTCCTGGGCGAGGTCCAGAAACCAGGCGGGCGGCACGGTGTACACGCGGAGCAGATTGGCCCCCAACTCGCGGATCAAGGCAAAGTCCCACCGGGTCTGTTCCGGGCCGGCCAGGCACTCGCCCGCGCCGTTGGGCGCGAAAGGGCCGTAGGCAACGCCCTTGGGATGGAACTTGCGCGTCCCAGCCCGGAAGAACTTGCCGTCCACGGTGACGCGCGCGCGCGAGGTTCCGGAAGCGAACACTGCTGGTTTGGACGCGAGGCACGCCGGCTTTATTGAGCGCCGGTGCCGCGAGTTGCGCTTCGGTTTTGTCAGCGCGCCCCGCGTAGCTTAGGCTGCCGGCATGGAACGAACCCTGCCCCGCACGCGTTCGTGCTTTGTCTGCGGCGTCGCCAATCCGCGCGGCCTGAACCTGGCGTTCACCACCGACGGCCGGATCGTGACCGCGCGCTTCCAGCCGCGCGCCGAGCACAGCGGCTTCAAAGGCGTGGTCCACGGCGGGCTGGTGTCCACGGTGCTGGACGAGGCGATGGTGTGGGCGTGCGGCGTGCGCACCGGCCGGTTCGCGTACTGCGCGGAACTGAGCGTGCGCTTCCGCCGGCCGGTGCCGCCCGCGGGGGAGTTGCGGGTGGTGGGGGAACTGACCGACAACCACCGCGACAAGCTGTATCTGGCGCGGGCCGAGTTGCGGGACGCGGCGGACACGCTGATGGCGTCCGCCACCGGCAAGTACGTGCCGCTGCCGGCGGACACGCTGGCCGGGATGCTCGACGACTTTGTGGGCGACATCCGCGCGTTGCTCGGCGCGGCGGGCCTCAGTGAATCTCGAGGTTGATGCGGTGGCGCTCGAGGGTCGAGCCCTCGGCCTGGGCCAGCCGGGCGAGCGCGGCGTTGTAATCCACGCGGGCGCGGATGTTGGAGAAGCGCCGCTCGGTCAGGATGCGCTGGAGCTGCAGCACCTGGAAGCTGGTGCTCTTGCCGTTCTCGAGCTTCTTCTCCTCGGCCCGCAACGCCTCCAGGGCGAACGCGGCGGCCTCTTCCGTGGCCTGCACCTGCTGGTAGCTGGTCCGGGCCTGGGCGATGCCGTCGCTGATCTGGACCATGATGTCCTGCTCGATCTTCTTGAGCCGCAGGAGCGACTGCTCGATCTCGGCCTGGGTGGCCCGCACGTTGCTGCGCGCCTGGCGGTTGCCGCCCAGCGGCACGCTCAGGATGGCGCCGAAGGAATACTCCGGGTAATTCCCGTCGGAGGTGACGGTGAAGGCGTCGCTGAACTCGCGTCCGCTGCCGCCCTGGCCGTACGAGCCCACGAGGTCAAGCTGCGGGAAGAGCTGGTTTTTCTGGTACTTGAGGGTGATGTGGCGGCGCTCCAGGTCGAGCTTGGCCTGCTGCAAATCGGGCCGCAGGATCATGCCTTTGGACCAACTGTCCTGGAGGCTGTAAGTCTGCGGCGCGGTGGTGAGTTGCTCGGTGGGCAGCAGCTCCGCCTCGTGCCAGCTCACGAAGTGGTCGCCCAGCAGGCTTTTGAGCTGGTTTTGGCGGATGCTGTAGTTGTTGCGCGCGCCCAGCAGGTTGGCCCGGCTGGCCGCCACCTGCGACTGCGCCTCCTTTTCATCGAGCGGCGCCAGCACGCCCACCTCCACGCGTTTCTGGTTTTCCCGCAGCAACTGCTCGGCGAGCTGCAGGGCCACCTCGGTCACGCCGATGGTTTCGCGGGCGGCGATCAACTCGAGATAGGCCAACTCGACCTCCGTGATCGTGGCGATGATCTGGTTGCGGAGCGTCAACTCCGAGATTTGCAGATTCTTCCGGCTGAGCTGGATGTTCAGGCGGGGGGCGTCAATCCAGAAGTTCCGCAGCAGCGGCTGCGTCAAGCTTAGCCGGATGCCGCCGGAGGTGTTCTCGAATTGCTGGACGCCGATGGGGATGCCGTCAATCGCGATCTCGCGCGCGCCGAACACGTCGCTGTACCCCAAGCCCACCTCGTAGCGGGTGCCGGTGGGTAGCAGGCCGCCAATGCCGGCGTTGAAGGACTCGGTCTTGCTTTGCGCCTGGCCGAAGGGCCGGTTCTGCTCGTCAAAGCCCCCCGGCTGGGTCGAGGACCGGTAGGACATGCCGGCGTTGAACGTGGGCTCGTAGGCGCCGTATGACCCGTACACGCTGGCCCGGGCGATCTCCGGCGTCAGGCGCTGGATGCGGATGTCCAGGTTTTTTTCGAGCGCAAGCTGGAAACATTCCTCCAGGGAGACGGACTGGGGCTCGGCGGCCGGGGCGCGGGCGGTCAGGAGTCCCATCAGAACGGTGGAGGCAAAACGAGCAAAACGAGTTGCGTTCATGTGCTGCGGCGGAGCTTGGGTGATTTGCGTGAGCGCGTCAAACACAGGTCCATGAGTCTGCCGGGCGATCCGGCCGGTCCGGCGCGCGCGGACACAAGTTTCCAGACGCGCCGGGCTTCCCTATCATTCACGGCCGGACCCGGGCAGGAATCCACCCGCCGCTCGGCCCGGCGTTCCTCAACAGACACGGCTGGCGACGAAAGGTTTCACCCGGCGAAGAAGTTGTCGGGCTTCGCTTCGGGTGGCGGCGCGGCGGGTGCCGACGGCCTCGGAGCAATGGCTCAGCGCGCCGCCCGCCACGCGCGATGCTCGCGCATCATGCACTTGTTCATCACCACCGCCAGTCCGGCCTGGCGGGCGCGCTCCGCGGCGGCGTTGTGGACGATGCCTTCCTGCATCCACACCGCGCGCGCGCCGATGGCGATGGCGTCCTCGACGATTTCCGGCACGGCCTCGGGCCTGCGGAAGATGTCCACCACGTCCACCGGCATCGGGATCGCGCGCAAGTTGGGATAGGCCGGTTCGCCCAGGACGGTGGTGAGGTTCGGGTTTACCGGGATGATGCGATAACCGGCCTGCTGGATGTAGGCGGCCACATGGTAGCTGTCGCGGTCGGGCAGGTCGGAAAGGCCGACCACCGCCACGGTCCTGGCGGTGGTCAGAATCTGCCGCACCTCGGCGGGCGTGGCGTTCTTGAGCGGAATTTCGCAGGCGGGTTTGTCCATGCGCTCACGATGGCTTGAGCGGCGGGCCGCCGCAAACCCGGGTTCCGCGCCGCTTCACGGCCGTTTTCGCGGCGGTTGGTCCCCGCGCAACGCCGCCCGGATCATGACGTACTCGCCGAGGTTGTCGGTCGTGAGCACACCCACGAGCTGACCGTCCTGCAGCACCGGCATGGCGTGGCAGTCGCAGTCTTGCAGCCGCTGGAACGCCTCGGCGGTGGATTCCCAGGCAAACGCCGTGCGGAAATCCTTCAGCATGTAATCGCCCACCCGGGCGTTCTCGCCGCCGCTGGTCAGACCCGCCAGCAACCGCCGCCGGGTGAGCACGCCCACCACCTTGCCGCCATCCACCACCGGGAAATCCTGCTGGAAACCCGCCAGTGCGTGCTGGACCGCCTGGTGCAGCGGGTCGTTCACCGAGAGCACGCGAAACTCGCGGATCATCATGTCCGCCACCCGCCCCGCGGCGAGCGCGGACTTGGTGCGGACGAAGTCGGCCTCGGCCTCGGCGCCCAGCACCACAAACACGGCGATGATGAGCAGCCACCAGTTTTGCGTGAACAACGCGATGGACCCGAAGCCCCAGGCCAACGCCTGGCCCACGGTGGCCGCTTGGTCTGTGGCGCGGGCGAAGTCCTGGCGCAGCGCCAGCAGGGCGCGCAGCACGCGGCCGCCGTCCATGGGAAAGGCCGGCACCAGGTTGAACACAGCCATGAGTCCGTTCGCGTAAAACAGGTTGACCAGCAGCTCGCCGCCGACCAGCCGCACGCCGCCCAGCAACCGGCCCGGGTCGGGCGCGCGCAGCACAAAGTACAGCAGCAGGCCGATCACCACGTTCACAGCCGGGCCGGCCAGGGCGATGACCAGTTCCTGAGCGGGCTTCTCGGGCAGCCGCTCCAGCCGGGCCACGCCGCCGATGGGCAGCAGGGTGATGTCGTGCGTGCCGATGCCGAAGCGGCGCGCGGTGAGGCAGTGCCCCAGTTCGTGCAGCACAACCACACAGAAGAAGCTCCCGACAAACAGCACCGCGCCGTAAGCGTCCACCCACGATCCCCGCGACCGGTAGGCCGAGAGCGCCACGTAAGCCAGCAGGATCAGGAACGTGGCGTGCACGTACAGGTCAATGCCCGCCACCCGACCGATGCGCCAGGACCATTTCATGCTCGCG
>CAZMOZ010000054.1:0-20038 GCA_964568145.1 uncultured Verrucomicrobiota bacterium | reverse complement strand
CGCAGAGTTGATCACCGAAGCCGTGGCGCTGGCCGGCCCGCTCGAGGAGCGTTTCAGCATTCTCATGGACGCGGTGCGCCGCGTGCGCGACCGCTGGCTGGACCGGGAAATCGCCGAGTTGACCCGGCGCGTGGCGCATCCGGACACGCCGCCGGCCGAGCGCGTGGCCGCCCTGCGACGGCAAATGGAGTTGCGCCGGCTCAAGGCCACCCCGCTGGCGCCCCTGGCCGCACCGCGGGTTTGAGGCGCACTGACGAGCGCTGGGTCTGGCCGGTGCCGCCCCGCCCGCCGGGGGTTCGGTCGGGCCACGGCGGCTTACAACGGGGTATGGCCGCCCGACCGGCGCAGGCCCAGCCCGGCCAGGCTGGTAAACAGCCCGGTTCCCATCAAGCCGACGTCCAGGGGATACGAGGACCGCCAGGGACCGGTGCTGGATTCGGGCGCCACCACCAGCGAGAACCCGGTCAACTGCGTGTCCAAGCGTTCCTGCTGGTAGCGGAGGAACATCGCTTCCAACACACGCTCTGCCTGCGCCAGGTCCGCTTTGAGGCGGGCCAGTTCCTGGTCTTTACCGGCCGCGAGGGCTCGTCGCTGGCGTAAGTGCTCGGCCTGCTCTTCCAGCCGCAGGCAGGTTTGGGCCATGCTGTGCTCCATGTTTTCCAGGCCGGACATAATGCCGGCGACGCGCTCCCGGATTTGGCGTTGGATTTCGGCTTGCACCGCCTCGGCCTGGCGGACGGACGGATGCGTCGAGTCGTGGTCCACGCGCAATTTCGCCAACTCTTGCTCGCTGGTTTTAAGGTCCAGCAACAATTGGGGGAGAATTTCCTCTTCGGGGAAGAATTGGAGCAAGACCTGCGGGCGACGCTCCACGGGCAGTTTTTCCAAAGCGGCACGCCGCTGTTGGAGGCTCAGGAGCTCCCCCCGGGCGTGGGTGAGCTGCGCAAACACCGTGTCCGTCGGCGGCTTGTCCTGCCGACCCCCGCCGAGCGAAGGTTGGTTTTCCCAGCCCCACGATTCTTGTTGCTGCTCGACGAAACGTTGGTTCACCTGCTCGCGCAGCGCCGCCACCCGATTGGATTGCTGGGTCAGCTCCTGTTCCAACTCTTGCAGGCCCGAGAATAATCGCTCCGTTCGGATCTGCTGGAGAAATTGCTGATAGGCCGCTGCCAGGCGCGTGCCCATCTCCCGGGCCAGGTCCGGCCGCGGCGCCTGGACCCGAATCTCGATCAACCGCGTCCCCGGGATGATCCGAACGTGCACCCGGCGATGCCATTGCCGATCCACACCCGGCGTCACGGGTTGGGCTCCGGCTACCCCGGATGCCCCGGCCGCGCGCTCCAGGTCCTTGGCCACCTGGTTCAATATCTTCGGGGATTTGATCAGAACCGCATGGGACTCGAGCTCGTGCCGGAGGTCGAACTCACTTGTCCCAGGGTATAAGGCGAACCGTTGCGGCAAGGGTTCCACCACGAGATGAGTCAGCGCGGTGAACTGCCGCTCGGCGGTCGCGTAGAGCACGGTCCCGGCGGCAAACATCGTCAACCCCAGCAGCACCAGCGCCGCGCCGCTGGTCGCCCGCAGACTCCCGCCGTGGGAAGGCTCGGGCGAGCCCAGTATCCGCCGGATGCGCGCCAGCAACGAGCCGCCGCCGGCCGCCAGCGCGAGGTCGGCCGGCACGCCGCGCAGTTCTTCGAGGGTCATCAGCGCCCGGGCATACGCGAGCCGGTCACCGCAAGCCGCCACGGCCATTTCGTCGCAGCAATGCTCGCGCTCCTCGCGCACGCAACGCGACACCCACCAGACCGCCGGGTGGTAGAACAAGAGCGTTTCGAGGGCGACTTGGAACAGGTTCACCCAGTGATCCCGGCGCCGCAGATGCGCCAGTTCGTGCGCCAGGATCAATTCCAGTTGCCCCGGACTGAGCCCCGTGAGCGAGCTGGTCGGCAGCAGGATCACCGGGCGAAACCACCCCAGCAGGGTGGGCACCTGCACCAGCGCCGATTGCATCACGCGCACCGGCCGGGCCACGCGCAACCGCCGTTGCAGCGCCCGCAGCCGCTCGCCCAGGCGCGCCTCCAGCGATTGGCCCTGCCGAACGTGCGCGCGACAGAGGCGCAGCCAACCCACCACCAAGCGGCCCGAGAGAAGCATCACCCCCAGTCCCCAGCCCGCCGCCAGCCAGGGCACCGCGGCGTCCAACACCCGGTTCAGTCGGACCCATGGGTGAGCCGGTTCGGGCCACACCGGTGCCGGCGCTCCGGCCGGGGCACGGATGTCCTCGGACGAGGCCGGGGCGGGACTCATTGCGTACGGCACGTCTCCGCCCGCCCGCGCGGAGAGCATCCGGTACGTCGCCACCGGCGTGGCGGCCATCAGCAGCAACGTGAGACAGCCGGCAAGGTAGCGGGCGTTCGCCGAGCGGTCGCGACAGGCGGCGCGCAGCGCGGCATAAAACGCCGCCCACAACGCGCCCTGCCAGACGAAATGCAGCAGCGTCCAACCCAGCCGTTGGACCACGGGCTGGTTCAGCAATTCCTGGAGCAGGTTCATGGGATGCCTTTCTCGATGTCGTTGAGGAGCCGCCGAATCTCGGCCAGCTCGGTGGGGGTGGCTTTCCGATTCGCCAGCGCCTGGAGCACCAGCTTGTGCGCCGCGCCGCCGAAGACCCGCTCCAGGACGTGCTCGACCACCTGACGCTGGGTTTCTTCCTCGCTGCGGGTGGGTTGATACACGTGCTGGCGGCCCGCCGGGGCCCGCTGTACCAGCCCCTTGGCGTTCATGATCTGGAGCTGCTTGAGCACGGTGGTGTAGCCGGTGTCCTGGGCGCGGTTGAGCTCCTCCAGGACTTCGCGGACGGTGCTGGGCCCACGGCGCCACAGGACGCGCAGGAGGGCGAGTTCGCCGTCGGTGGGGCGGGGCAGCCGGGATTTCGGGGAACGCGTGGCCATGACGGGGCGAAACTACGACATATTTCGTAGATGTCAACGAAAATCTTCGTAGAACGCATGGGGTGTCGTGGCTGCCGTCGTCAGTCGGCGGCTGGATTCAAGTAGAACCGGCTGCGGTCGTCGGCGCGCGACTGCTCTTCGGAGGAGCGCCAGTGAACTGGCGCAGTCCTTGGGAGGTAGGTCGCCCCTCGCCGAGGGGCGACGTGGGCCGGTGCGTGCGAGACGCCGCTTAGCGGCAATCAGGCAAAGGTGCTGCCGCTGCTGCGCGTGCCTTATTTCACCCGCGCGCCGGTGCGTTGTTCCAGTTCGGGCACGTACGCGCCGATCGCGCGTTCGAGCCGGGCCAGCGCCACGGCGTATTCGCGCTGGGCGCGAATCTCCGTGGTGCGCGCGTCGGTGAGCGCCGTCTGCGCGCCGAGCACGTCGAGCTGGGTGCCCGTGCCGGCGTCGGCGCGGGCGCGGGCGAGCCGCAAGGCTTCCGCGGCCTGCTCGACGACTTTCTTCTGCGACTCCAGCACCTCCCAGGCCTCGACCAGCGTCGAGTAGGCCACGCGCACTTCGAGCTCGATCTGGCGGGCCAGGTCGTCGGCCTCCACCTCGGTCTTCTCGAGCAAGGCGCGCGCCTCGGCCACCTTGCCGCGGGTGAGCGCGCCGTCGAACAGGCTCCAGGTGGCCAGCACGCCCGCTTCCCAGCCATGCACCTCGTCGCCGACGTCGCTGCTGAAATTCGACTTGCGCGCGCCGTAGCCCACATAGCCTTGCAGGCGGGGCAGGTAGCCGGCGCGGGCGCTGACGACGCCTTCGCGGCGCAATTGCCCGGCCAAGCGCAGCGCCGCGAGTTCCGGACGCCGCTCGAACGCTTGCGCGATGGCTTCGGGCACGCCCAGCGCGAAGCGCGGCGCTTCC
Source organism: uncultured Verrucomicrobiota bacterium (assembly GCA_964568145.1). GTDB lineage: Bacteria > Verrucomicrobiota > Verrucomicrobiia > Limisphaerales > J093 > DSVZ01. Next base: position 16,181 of record CAZMOZ010000054.1, on the reverse strand, counting down.
AGCGTCCCGCTCAGGCGCAGCGGGATGTCCTCCCAGATGTTCCTGGGCACGTTGTAGCCGAGCAGGTTCACCAACTGGTTTTTCGTGATGCGGTAGGCGTTGCGGGCGCGCGAGACCCGCGGCCGGGCGTTGGCCAGCTCGACTTCCGCGCGCAGCACGTTGAACCGCGGCACCGTGCCGGCGTTGAACCGGCGCTGGTTGTCCTCGAGCTCGCGGGTGAGCAGCTCGACCGAGGCCTCGCTCACCAGAATCTCCTTTTCGGCCAGCAAGACGTTGCAATAGGCCACGCGCACCTCGGTGGCGGTGTCGGCCAGCACGGCCTGATGCCGGGCCAGCGCCTCGTCCCGCAACAGCCGCGCCGTGCGCAGCGACGACGCCATGCGTCCGCCCTCGAAGATGGACTGCACCAGGCGCACGCCGGCCGCCCACCGCTGGGTGCCCGGGTCAATCACCGGCACGCCCTCCGGGAACAGCGGGTTGGGCGGGGCTTCGAGTCGTTCGACCGCGCTGTCCTCGACGATCGAATAGTCGCCGCTGGCCTGGAGTTTGGGGATGACGATGGCGCGGGTCTGGATGCTCAGGCCGTGTGCGGCTTCGATGTCCTTGCGGCTCTTGAGCACGGCGGCGTTCTGGTCCAGCGCGATGTCCAGGCATTCGGCCAGCGACAGCGGCCGGTCCGGCCAGGGCAGGGCGGGGGAGTTCGTTTCGGCGGCGCAGAGCAGGCCGGCGGCGGCGAAGGCCAGAGCCGCGCCGATTGCGCGGCGGCCGGGGAGGGGAAAGCACGGCTTCATGACGGTTTGACTGAGTGCTGGCGGGCAGGGCTCCGAGGTGGCGTTGCGCGCGTTCTACCGTTCCGGTGACGTGGACTTGGTGAGCGCGGACGCGAGGCGGGGGATCGCGGCCGCGCCACGTCCTTCAAGGCGGCCAGCGAGCACCGGGTGATGTGGTCGGTCAGCGGCTCGATGATTTCCGGCGCGACGCGCAGGTCCGGGAACAGCCGGCAGATCACCGAACGGCAGTGGTGATAGAACAGGCATTGGCTGACAATGCTGAAGCCGTATAGCCGGACGGTCTGCTCGTCGCGGTCGGGTCCGAGAAAGGCGCGGACGATGGCGCGGAGCTGGTCGGCCATCGGCCGGATGTGCTCGCGGACCATCTGGTCCAGGCCGTGGGTGGGCTCGAGCATTTCCCGCGACATCAATTTGCCGAGCCAGGCGTGCGGGCCGGGCTCGAGCAGCCGGGTGAGCAGACTGCGCACGAAGGCCCGCAGCCGCTGCTCCGGCGTGGCGCGGGCGGGCACCCCCAGGTCGAAGGGCAGGCGGCGGCTGGTTTCGGTCTGGGCGTGCCGCAGCACCTCGAGGTACAGCCGCTCCTTGTCGCCGAAGTGGTAGTTCACGGCGGCGACGTTGGCCCCGGCGCGCCGGCAGATGGCCCGCACGGTGGCGGCCTGGAAACCCACCTCGGCAAACACCTCGCCGGCGGCGTGCAGCAGGGCCTCGCGGGTCGGGGGCGTGGCCGGCGGGGCGGTACGGAACGGCGTGGTACGCATGTTTGAAGCGACTGTTTCAAACAATAGTTTGACACGTCAAGTCCATTTTGCTGTACTGCGGTCCGCGCCCGGCGCGCACGCGATGAAAACCCCGGTTCACCCGCAAGCCCCCCGCCCTCGGCCGGTTTCCCGGCCGGCCGCCACGCTGGGTCTTCTGCTCGCCCTCCTGGTTGTCACGGGCTGCCGGGAACGCCTGGCGCATGGCTACCAGGGCTACCTTGAGGCGGAGTTCGTTTACGTGGGCGCGCCACTGGCCGGGCGGCTGACCCGGCTGGCCGTGACGCGCGGCCAGGAGGTGAAAGAGGGCGATCTCCTGTTCGAACTGGAGCAGACGTCCGAGGCGGCGGCGGTCGCCGAGGCCGAGAAGCGGCTGGCCCAGGCCCGGGCCCGGCTGGACAACCTGCGGAAGGGCCGCCGGCTTTCGGAGATCGCCGCGCTGGAGGCGCAGTTGCGGCGGGCGGAAGCCGGCCTGCGCTGGGCCGAGGCCGACCTCGAGCGGCACCGGAAGTTGCTGCGCGACGACGTGATTTCGGCGGCCGAACTGGACCTGGCGCAGGCGCAACGCGACGAGGACGCCGCGCAGGTCGAGTCGCTGCGGGCCGACCTGGAGACCGCCCGGCTGGGCGCGCGCGAGGACGAAATCCGCGCGGCGGAGGCGGAGGTGGCGGCCACGGCCGCCGCGTTGGAACGCGCCCGCTGGGCGTTGGACAACAAGCGCCAGGCCGCGCCGGCGGACGCGCGGGTCCACGACACACTGTACCGGGAAGGCGAGTTCGTGGCGGCCGGAATGCCGGTGGTGTCGTTGCTGCCGCCGGCTAATCTGATGGCGCGGTTCTTTGTGCCGCAGGGCGAGGTGGCCACGCTCCAGATCGGCGGCGCGGTGGAGGTGCGCGTGGACGGCCGGCCCGCGCCGGTGCCCGCCACGATTTCATACGTCGCGACCCAGGCCGAGTACACGCCGCCAGTGATCTACAACCAGGAGAACCGCGCCAAGCTGGTGTTCATGGTGGAGGCGGTGATCGCCCCACCGAACGCGCGCGAACTCCGGGCCGGGCAGCCGGTGGATGTGAAGGTGGGGCCGTGAAAACCCGAAAACCGCAATCCGAAGTTCGAAGGGAATCCGAAGACCGAAATCCGAAAGGAGTAGCGGCCGCCGTGCTTCGCGTCCCAGATTTGAGATTTCAGATTTCAGATTTCGGATTTCGGATTTGGGAAGTTGGGCCTGATCCTTTGGGTTCTTGGATCTCGCACTTCGGACTTCGGACTTCCTTCAGCCATGAACGGCGAGCCGGTCATTGACGTGCGCGGCATCACCAAGCGGTTTGGCGGCCGCGCGGTGGTGAACGACATCGCGCTGCAGGTCCGGCGCGGCGAAATTTACGGCTTCCTCGGCCCGAACGGCAGCGGCAAGACCACGTTTCTGCGCATGCTCTGCGGTCTGCTGACGCCGGACGGCGGCAGCGGCACGTGTCTGGGATTCGACATCCGCAAGCAAGCTGGCGAGATCAAAAAGCACGTCGGCTACATGACGCAGCGCTTCAGCTTTTATGAGGATTTGAGCATCGGGGAGAACCTCGATTTCATGGCGCGCATTTACGGGGTGCCGCGGCGGCGGGAAGCGGTCACCCGCAGCCTCGAAGCCCTCGGCCTGGCGGCGCGCCGCCGGCAACTGGCCGGGGAACTCTCGGGCGGCTGGAAGCAGCGACTGGCGCTGGCCGCCTGCATGATCCACCAGCCGGAACTGCTGCTGCTGGACGAGCCCACCGCCGGCGTGGACCCGAAGGCGCGGCGCGATTTCTGGGAAGAAATTCACCGGCTGGCGGCCGCCGGGCTGACGGTGCTCATCACCACGCATTACATGGACGAGGCGGAGCGCTGCCACAGCCTTGCGTACATCGCGTATGGCAACCTGCTCACACGTGGCACGGTGGCGGAGGTAATTCGGGCCGCGGCGCTGGCGACTTGGGAAATCAGCGGACCGGGGCTCTGGGAACTGGCGGAGACGCTGCGCGGCCGGCCGGGCGTGGAGCAGGTGGTGGCGTTTGGCAACACGCTGCACGTGAGCGGGCGCGACGCGGCGCGGCTCGAAGCCGTGGCGCGGGAGTTCGAGGGCGGCGGCCGCGCGTGGCGGCGGGTCGAGGCCGGGCTGGAGGACGTGTTCATCAGCCTCATGGAAACGGCGAAGGACAACTGGAGCGCATGACCCGGCCCGTCTTCAGCCTGCGCCGTTTCTGGGCGGTGGTCGTCAAGGAGTTTGTCCAGATGCGCCGCGACCGGCTCACCTTCGGCATGATGGTGGGCATCCCGTTGCTGCAGCTCATCCTGTTCGGCTTCGCCATCAACATGAATCCAAAGCACCTGCCCACGGCGGTGCGGGCGGCGGACCACAGCCCGTTTGCGCGCAGCCTGATCTGGGCGCTGCGCAACAGCGATTACTTCGTGATCACGCGGGTTGTGGACACCGAGGCCGAGCTGCGCGCGCTGCTGGAGCGGGGCGAGGTCCAGTTCGGCGTGACGATCCCGGAGAACTTCGCGCGCCGGCTGTTGCGCGGCGAGCGGCCGGGGCTGCTGCTCGAGGCGGACGCCACGGACCCGGCGGCCACGAGCTACGCGCTCTCGGCCCTGGGCACGCTCGCGATGACGGTGTTCGACCGCGACTTGAAAGGCCCGCCGGGCTGGTTGCGCGCCACGCCGGGGCCGGTCGAGGTGCGCGTTCACCGGCTCTACAATCCCGAGATCGTCACGCAGTACAACGTCGTGCCCGGCCTGCTGGGCGTGGTGCTCACGATGACGATGGTCATCATCACCGCGCTGGCGATCACCCGCGAGCGCGAGCGCGGCACGATGGAGAACCTGCTTTCGACGCCGGTGCGGCCCGCCGAAGTGATGATCGGCAAGCTCATCCCGTACATCCTCGTCGGCTACGTCCAGGTCTCCTTGATCCTGCTGGCCGCGCGGTTCCTGTTCCACGTGCCGATGGTGGGCAGCGTGCCGTTGCTGCTGGTGGTGATCCTGGTGTTCATCGCGGCGAACCTGGCGATGGGCATCACCTTCTCGACGCTGGCGCGCAACCAGCTTCAGGCCGTGCAGATGGCGTTCTTCTTCTTCCTGCCGAACATCCTGCTTTCCGGGTTCATGTTCCCGTTCCGCGGCATGCCGGTCTGGGCGCAATGGATCGGCGAAGTGCTGCCGCTGACGCATTTCCTGCGCATCGTGCGCGGCGTGCTGCTCAAGGGAAACGGCGTGGCCGGGATCGCGCCGGAGCTGTGGCCGATCGGGCTGTTTGTGGTCGTGATGCTGACGGTGGCGATCAAGCGCTACCGCCAGACGCTGGATTGAGTCTCTTCCGTGCCGTCATGAAAAACTTCCTGCTCCCGCTGGTCAGTGTCCTCGTGGTGCTGGGCCCGGGCTGCCGCCCCAAAGCTCCGCCCGAGCCGCCGGCCACGGTGGTCCGCGTGGAAGAGGTCCGCCGGCTCGAGGAGGCCCACCTCGAGAGCGTGCAGACCTACATCGGGGTCATCCGCGGCGAAAACGAGACCGACCTGGGCTTCAAGGTGGGCGGGAACCTTGACTCGATCGGTCCCGAGCCCGGCCGGAACTGGGGCGAAGGCGACCGGGTCGAGAAGGACCAGGTGCTGGCCCAGCTTGCCCAGGTGGACTTCGCGGCGGAACGCGATTCGGCGGCCGCGCGACGCGAACTGGCCCAAAGCCGCCTCCACCGCGCCGAGCAACTGCTCCGCGACCAGGCCATCTCGCCGCAGGAGTTCGACGTCATCAAGGCCGCGCGGGACGAGGCCGCCGCCGCGTTCGAGCGCGCGCAACAGGCTTTTCTGGACTCGACGCTGCGGGCGCCGTTCAACGGCCACATCCTGGCCCGGCTGGCCAGCGCCGGGGAGACGGTGATGCCCGGCCGGCCGGTGTTGCGCGTGGCCGATCTGAGTGTGGTGTCGGTTGAACTGGGCGTGCCGGACCACATCGTGAGCCGGATCCAGCCGGGACAGCGGATACCGCTGACGGTCAATTCGCTCGAAGGCCGGCGTTTCGATGGCGAAGTCTCCGAGGTGGGCGTGGCCGCCAAGGAAAGCTCGCGCCTGTTCAAGGTGGTGCTCAAGGTGCCGAACCCGCGCGGTGAACTGCGGTCCGGCATGACCGCGTCGGTCAGTTTCCGCGAGCCGGCCCGCGCGCGACCGGAGGCCGTGCTGGTGAGGCTCTCGGCACTGGTGGGCCGCTCCCCCGCGGCTGGCGGCGGGACCAGCCAGCCGCCGTTGGCGGTCTTCGTGGTGGACGACTCGGGCCAGGCGCGCGAACGCCCGGTGCGCACCGATGACCTCATCCGCAGTTCAGTGGTCGTCACCGAGGGACTGCGGCCGGGCGAGCGGGTGGTGGTGGTGGGCGCTAGCCGGCTGCACGACGGCGAGCGAGTGGACGCGCGGCCGTTCTCAAACGGGGTCGCAACGCCGGTCGCGCCATGAAGCCGGAACCGACTTCCGCCGCGGACCGCCGGGGCGGGCTGGCGCGCTATTTCGCCGGGCACCGCGAAGTCGGCTGGCTGGCGCTGGTGGCGACGTTGGTCTGGGGCGCCATCGCCTACACCCGGTTGCCGCAACAGGAAGACCCGAAGATCCCCGACCGGCGCGCGGTGCTGGTGACGCGCTTTCCCGGCGCCAGCGCGGCCAAGATCGAGGAACTCGTAACGCAAAAGCTGGAGGAAAAGCTCAACGAGTTGGAATGCATCGAGGAACTGAAGTCTCAATCCCGGCTGGGCGTCTCGGTCATTTACGTCACCCAGCGACCGGCCCCGCGGGCCGCCGTCGAACAGGAATGGGACCGCATTCGCGCCCGGATCGGCGAGGTGCGGCTGCCGGCCGGCTGCCAGGCGCCGTTCCTCGACACGGACTTCGGCAACACGGTGACCCTGCTCTTTGCGATCACCAGCCCGCCCGCCAGCGATGCGGAGGTGCGGGCACGCGCCGAACTGGTCCGCCAGCGGCTGACCCGGTTGCGCGGTGATGAATCCCCGTCCGGACGGGCGGCGGCGGTGGCGTTCTTCCCCGCCGACATCGAGGCGGACTACCGGGGGCGTTTGCAGCAGCAGTTCGTCGAAGGCCTGCTGGCGGAGGGGCTGGCGTCGGCGCCGCCGCGGCTGGATCGCGGCGCGGCGTTCATCCTCGCGGATTTTCCCACCCCGGCTGGACGCGCGGAGCTGGAGGCGTACCTGCAGCGCTTCCAGCGCCAGGTGGCCGGCAGCGACGGCGAACTGCACCCAGACTTCGGCGGCGGGTTCATTGTCATGGGCGGGGATGGCGGGGCCGAACTGCTCCAGCGCATCCGGGAGGCCACACCGCCGCGCTATTCGTACCGCGAACTGGAGCGGGCGGCCGAGGCGTTGCAGGACGACCTCAAGCAGGTGGCCAGCGTCGGCCGCGTGCGGCTGATCGGCAACGTGCCCGAAGTCGTTTACCTGCTGTACTCGCTGCTGAACGTGGAAGGCTACCGGCTCGATCCAACGCTGGTGCTGGACGCGATCGCGACGCGCAACGCGATCATCCCCGGCGGGGTGTTGCGTACGGAAGGGCAGAGTTTCCCCGTGCAGCTCACCGGCGAGTTCGGCACGCCCGACCCGCTCGACGGCCAGCGGCGGTTCACCGAGGATCTGCGCAACACGATCATCGGTGTGGCCGGGACGCGCGGCGTGGAGGCGTGGACGGCGGCCACCGCGAGCAGCGGCCTGCCGGTGTATCTGCGGGACCTGTTCGAGGTGCGCCGGGGCTACGAAAACCCGATCGGATTCAAGGTGGAAGTGCTGCACCGCCCGGGGTCCGGCCAGCCGCCGGTGGAACGCCGCGCGGTGCTCGTGGCGGTCGAGATGAAGTACGGCAACATCATCAGTCGGTTCAACCGCGAGGTGCAAACGGTGGTGGACGCGTTTCGCGCGGCGGGTCCGCCGCGCTTTCCCGAGGAGATGGAAATCCTCACCCTGTCCGACCAGCCGGCGGCGGTGTCGCAGCGCATCGCCCAGTTCAGCAAATGCTTCATCGAGGCGGTGGTGGTCGTGGTGCTAGTGGCGTTGTTCCTGATGGACTGGCGGGCGGCGCTGGTGGTGGCGGCGGCCATTCCGCTCACGATCGCGCTGACCCTGGGCGGCATGCACCTGCTGGGCGTGCCGCTGCACCAGATTTCCATCGCGGCGCTCATCATCGCGCTGGGCATGCTGGTGGACGACCCCGTGGTGGCGTCCGACGGCATCAACCGCGAACTCGCCCACGGCCAGCCGCGCGGCGTGGCGGCGTGGCTGGGGCCGTTCAAGCTGCGCCGCGCGATCTTCTTCGCCACGATCATCAACACCGTGGCCTTTCTGCCGCTGGTGCTGCTGCCCGGCGACAAGGGCGCGTTCATCTGGGCGCTGCCGGCGGTGGTCACGCTGGCGCTGGTGGCGTCGCGGATCGTCTCCATGACCTTCGTTCCGTTGCTGGGCTATTACCTTCTGCGCGGCCAGAAGGGCCTGGAAGCCGGCGGCGAAATCCGCGCCTTCCCGCTGTTCCAGCCGGTGGACCGCGGCCTGACGGCCCTGCTGCCGTGGTATCGCCGCGGGCTGGAGCGTTCGCTCGAACGGCCGGGCCGGACGGTGCTGCTGGTGTACGGCCTGCTGGCGCTGAGCTTCGGGCTGACGCCGTTTTTCGGGCAGCAGTTCTTTCCGCCGGCGGAGCGGAACCAACTGCTCATTGACGTGGAACTGCCGGAGTCGGCGTCCATCGTCCAGACGCGGGAAGTCTGCCGGGAACTCGGCCGTGTCCTGCGCGAGCAGCCCGAAATCCGCAGCGCGGCGGTCTTCTCGGGCGGAACCGCGCCGCGCTTTTACTACAACCTCAACCCCCGTGAGCCGGGCGGCTTTCTCGCCCAGGTGCTGGTGAACACCCAGCGCGCGGCGGACGTGCCGGCCTTGCTGCCGCGGCTGCGCGACCGCCTCGACCGCGAAATCGCCGGCGCGCGTTGCGTGGTGAAGCAACTCGAGCAGGGTCCGCCGGTGGAAACGCCCATCCAGATCCGCATCAGCGGCGCCGATTTGGATGCGCTGCGCATGCTGGCGGACCAGGTCGCCGCCGTGCTGCGCGACGCCGGCGCCTACCAGGTGCATGACGATCTGGGGCGGCGCATGCCGACGTTGCAGATAGACATTGACCAGGAGCGGGCGAATTCGCTCGGCATCAGCAACGCGCAGATCGGGCTGCTCGCCCAGTCGGCCTTTCACGGTCTGCCGGTGACCGAATTGCGCGACGGCGACCATCTCATCCCCGTGCTGGCGCGGTTGCGGGCCGAGGACCGGAACGAGGCGGACAAGATTCGCACGCTGTACGTGCGCTCGCCGCGGGATGAGCTGGTGCCGTTGAACAACTTTGCCACCGTCCGCCTCGACCCCGAGTACGCGACCATCGCACATTTCAACCAACTGCGGGCCGTGACCGTGAAGGCGTATTCGCGGGTCGGCGAACTGCCCTCCCGCGTTCTGGCGCGGGCGCGGCCGCGACTTCAGGCCCTGACGCTGCCGGCAGGCAGCCGGCTCGAATACGCCGGCGAGGAAAAGGAGCTGCGCCAAAGCCGCGCGGAAATGGGCACGGTGATGGCGGTGTCGCTGGCGTTGATCGCGCTGGCGCTGGTGGTGCAGTTCCAGTCCGTGGTGAAGGCGGGGGTGGTGCTGCTGACCGTGCCGCTGGGGTTGATCGGCGCGTTCATCGGCGTGACCGCCTTCCGCGCGCCGTTTGGCTTCATGGCCTTGCTGGGCATCGTGAGCCTGGCCGGGGTGATCGTGAGCCACATCATCGTGCTGAGCGATTTCATCGAGGAAGCGCGCGCGGCCGGCATGGAACTGAAGCAGGCGCTCATCCAGGCGGGGTTGGTGCGGTTGCGGGCGGTGCTGGTGACGGTGCTGGCGACGATGGGCGGGCTGGTGCCGCTGGCGGTGTCGGGCGGCGAACTGTGGCGGCCGCTGACGGCGGTGCACATCTTCGGCCTGCTGTTTGCCACGGCGCTCACGCTCGTCGTGCTGCCCACGCTGTATTATCTCTTTGCCACGCGGCTGCGGCTGATCCGGTGACCTGACCGATCCGCCGGGCGGTGGTTGGGCCAGCTCGAAAACCGAAGTCGGGCAGGCGGGACGCGCTGCGCCACCGCCAACTTCGGTTTTCGGGGTCAATCAACATGCGCGGAACACAACGAGAAGCGATGGCGCGACTGCTGCGACGCGGGCTGGTAATGGCCGGCCTGCTGGTCGTGGCCGGCGGCCTGGTGGCCTGGTGGTGGGCGACCGACCGCCGCGAACACCGGCACGACGGCGTGATCCGCGCGGCGGCGCTCCGTTACGGCGTGGATCCGGCGCTGGTCAAGGCGGTGGTCTGGCGCGAAAGCCGCTTCGACGCCCAGGCGCGCGGCCGGGCCGGGGAGATTGGCTTGATGCAGCTCACCGACGCCGCGGCGCAGGAATGGGCGGAAAGCGAAGGCGTCTATCCGCTTCCCGAAGAGCATCTGTTCAGCCCGCGCACCAACACCCTGGCCGGCACGTGGTATCTGCGGAAGCTACTGCAGCGGTACGCGCAGACGGACCAGCCGGAGGTCTTTGCCCTGGCGGACTACAACGCCGGCCGCGGCAACGTGCTCAAGTGGGCGAAAGGCGAATCGGCCACCAACGGCGTGTCATTCCATGCCGGGATCGGGTTTCCGTCCACGCAGGGTTACGTGAGCGCGGTGCTTGAACGGCGGGCTCGATACTCGGATGAGTTCCGGTAGGCCCAGGAGTCGTTTCGAGATCCTCCTGGATTGAACCCGAACACCGAAGTTGGGCAGGCGGAACGCACTGCGCCATGGCCAACTTCGGTTTTCGGATTGAGCAGACTGCGCAAACTCTGCCTGCCGCACCCCGCGAAACTTGGGTTGCCGCGCGGGCGGGCGCAGCCCACGGAAGCGGATCGCGCCCGGGCAGCGGGCGGGCGGCTCAGCGGAACACGGATTGCCGGCTGAGGAAGCCGCTCAGCGTGGCCTCGCCGCTGCGGAGCATGACTTCGCGGTCCCAGACCTCGACCGGTGAAGTGGTTTCCGGGAAGCGGGCGACTACGGAGCGCTGCTTGAGGTGCGAGCCGGTCACGTCCTTCTTGGCGGCTTTCTGTTTGGGCGCTTTGGCCTTCTTGGCGGTCTTGGTGGTCTTGGTGGTCTTGGCGGTGCAGCAGCTGCCGCAGCACGCGGCCGTGTTCGGATCGCAGCACTTGGTTTCCGGTCCAGCCAGGGTCGCCGGAGCGGCCAGGGCGAAACCAGCGATCAAGGCGGCCAGCCCGGCCAGCCGCGCCTTCGCGATGGGCTTAAACATTGTTTTCACGGTGGGTAAAATGCGCCTCTGCCGGCTTCCGTGCAAGCCTGGCCCGGTGCGTTTCGTCACATTCTTCCGGCTCCGGCGCCGCCTCAGTCCAGGACCTTGATGCGCGCGTTGCGGATTTGCACGTGGCTGCCGTCGCGGCTCAACTCCTGGAAGCCGAGGTGGCCCCGGCGCGGGCGATCCTTGAGCGGCGGCGCCTCGGTGCCGTCGTGGCGCTTGGGCCGCGCGGTTTGTTCGCCGAGGTCGAGGTCCAGGATGAGTTCGCCGTTCAACACCACCTTGAGTTCAGGGCCGACGCAGGCGACCTCGTACTTGTTCCACTCGGTGGGCTTGTACACCTGTTTGCCGGGCGCCACGGCGCGGTAAAGGCTGCCGGTGAGTTCGTCCGGCTTGGCTTCCGGATTGTACCGCACGTCGGCCATCTGGAGCTCCATCCCCTCAAAGGCCGGGTCGCCAGCCGGCGGCGCCCGCAAGGCCAGGCCGCTGTTGCCGCGCTCGCCCAGCTTGAACTCAAATTCGAGGATGAAATCGCCGTACTGGCGTTCGCTCAGCAGCCAGCTTCCGCGCGGCTCGCCGGCGGTGAGAATGCCCTTCTCGACGCGCCACTGCGGGTTGCCTTCGGCCGGCTTGCTCACGTCGTTCCAAGCCCGGACCACCCAGCCGGTCGGCGGACCGTCCATCGGGAAGAGCGGTTGGAATTCCGGCACCGGCTTGACGCTGCCGCAGCCGGTGACGGCCAGAGCGGCCAGCAATGCTACACCGGCCCAAAGCGGGAATCGGGAGCTTCGGTTCATGGTTGGATTCCTTGGAAGTGAGTGTCTTTCCCCAGGCAGCGCCTACTTGCCGGACACGTCGAGGCAGACCAGGTCTTTCTGGCTGCGGCAGTACAGTCGTCCGTTGGCCAGCACCGGCACCGCCCAGGTGTCCTTGCCGCTCAGCACTTGGAAGCCGACGACCTCCTTCAAGCCTTCCGTGGAAGGCTCGACCACCGCCACCCGGCCCTTGTCGCTGTACACGATGAAATGGTTCCCCGCCAGCATCAGCGAGCCCTTGCCGTAGCTGCGGTCGGACCATTTCTCGGCCCCGTCGGCCCAGTTCAGGCACTTGAGCTGGTTTTCGTCGAAGCCGTAGAGGTGGCCTTGCCACAGCACGCAACTGGCGACGTGGTTGCGCATCTTGCGGTGTTCCCAGACCACGGTCGGGTTGCTGGCCGAGAAGTCGAGCAGCGCGCAGCCCTTGTTGTAGCCGGAGGAAATGAACACCTTGCCGTCGGCGACGATGGGCGTGGCGGCGTTCACGTCCCAACTGGTCTTCCACGGATGCCGCCAGAGCTCCTGGCCGTCCTTGGCGCGGCGGCCGACGATTCCGGCCGCGCTGAAGACCGCCAGGCAGCGCTGACCTTGGTGGTCAAACGGCACGATCGAGCTGTAGCCGATGGTGTCGTCGCCGGCCTTCCACACTTCCTGGCCGGTTTTCTTGTCGAAGGCGACCACCGACGAGCCCGCGCCGCCGACCTCGCAGATCACCCAGTTGCCCTCGATCAACGGCGAGCCGGCGTAACCCCAGGTCGGGACTTTGGCGCCGTAATCCTTCGGGAATTCCTTCGACCAGATCACCTTGCCCGAGGCCGCGTCCAGGCAGAAGAAATGTCCGGCGCGGCTCACGGCATGGACGCGGTCGCCGTCCACTGTGGGCGTGCAACGCGGGCCGAGATAGCCGTTGGGGTCTTTCGCCGAGCACGGGTAGGAGTGTTGCCACACCGTCTTGCCCGTGGCGGCGTCCAGGCAGTAAATCGAGTCGGTCTCGTCCGTGTTGCCCATCGTGTAGAGCCGGCCGCCGCTGACCGAGAACGACGAGTAACCGAGGCCGACATCCGCCTTCCAAAGCTGTTTCGGGCCGTCGGCGGGCCACTGGGTCAGCCAGCCGGTTTCCGGGGAGATGCCGTCGAAGTTCGGCCCGCGCCAGCGCGTCCAGTCGGCGGCCCAGGCGGTCGTGGCGAGGCAGGCCAGAGCGAGCGCACCCGGCAGCAAGGGTCTATGAATCATGGGCGGAGGGCTACCGTGACGCGCACCGGCTGTCAAAGCCAAACGGCCCGTCGGCGGTCAATCGGACGGGTCTCAGTCTAAAGCCTGGCTCGAAACCCGGATTGGGGAGGTCACAAACCGAGGACCAAGGAACAAGGACCAAGACAGCAAGGCCCTACGGAGTCTCGCCCCACCACGTCAAGCTTGGCCCGGCCGCTCGCTGTGGCGACCAGCTCAGACGGATGCGGCGGCCTGTCGTTGCCCGTGAAGCAGGAACAGAAGGTAGCGAATCAGCCGCTCCTTCAGTTCGCGGCGCGGCACGATGGTGTCAATCAAACCGCATTCCTGGAGGAACTCGGCGGTCTGGAAGCCAGGCGGCAGTTCTGCCTGGGTGGTGTCCTTGATCACGCGCGGCCCGGCGAAGCCGATCATGGCGCCCGGCTCCGCGATGATGAGGTCGCCCAGGCTGGCGTAGCTGGCCATGACTCCGGCGGTGGTGGGGTGGGTGAGCACGCTGATGTACGGCAGGCGGTGGTTCGCGTGATACGCCAGCGCCGCGGCGGTCTTGGCCATCTGCATGAGGCTGAACATGCCTTCGTACATGCGGGCGCCGCCGCTGGTCGAGATGATGACCACCGGCAGGCCGCGATCCGTGGCCGCCTCGATCATGCGGGTGAGTTTCTCGCCGACCACCGCGCCCATCGAGCCGCCCAGGAAGCCGAAATCCATCACGCCGAGCGCCGTCCGCCACGGCCCGATCCGCCCGATGCCCGTGACCACGGCGTCCTTGAGCCCGGTGGATTTCTGGTACGCGGCCAGCCGCTCCGGGTACGGGGACACGCCGGTGAATTGCAGCGCGTCCATGCTGGTCATGTCCGCGTCCATCTCCTCGAACGAGCAGGTCTCGACGAGCGCGTTGATGCGTTCGCGGGCGCTGATCGGGAAGTGGTGCCCGCAATGCCGGCAGACCTTCAGGTTGTCGTCCAGCTCCTTGTCATAAAGCATCGTGCCGCACTTGGGGCATTTGGTCCACAGGCCCTCGGGGATCTCGCGTTTGCGCGTCCGGGTGGGACTCAACTTGGGTTTGCGCGGCACGGTGGGGGCGCTGGGAGAGGCCGGGGCGGCCACGCCCTCGGGTTTTTGGGGAAGGTTGGGGGTGTTCATGGGGTAAGGTTGGTTGAATGGCCGGCCGGCGGGGTCACACGCCGCGCGCCACAGTCCACACGCACACCTCCGCGGCGCCGGCCGCGCGGAGGGCACGGGCGCAACTGCTGGTGGTGGCGCCGGTGGTCAGCACGTCGTCCACCAGCACCACGCGCGCGCCCTTGATCTGCGCGCCGGGCGTTGGGGCAAAGGCGTGGCGCATGTTCGCCGCGCGTTCGGTGCGGGTCAGCAGGGTCTGGGTCCGGGTCGGGCGCGTGCGGCGCACCCAGCGCGTTTGCAACGGGATGTCCGTGGCCTGGCTGAGCCGCGCCGCCAGGCGGGCAGACTGGTTGAACTCCCGCTCGCGTTGCTTGAGCGGGTGCAGCGGCACCGGCACGACCGCATCCCAAGCCACCGCCGCCAGCGCCGGCCGCGCCTCGCGCACCAGCAGCCCGGCCAGGAACGGCTCGAACCACAGCGCGCGGCCGTACTTGTAACGGTGGATAACCTCCAACACCACCTCGGAAGCCACCACCGCCGCCCGGGCCGACGTGAAGTCCAGCTCCAGGCCGCGGCAGTTGCTGCATTCGAATGAAGTGGTCACGGCGCCCTCGAAGGGCAGTCCGCAGCGTTCGCAAAACGGCGGCCGGATGAACCGCACGCCGCCCGGCCGGTTCCAGCAGGGCCCGCAGACATACCCCTCGCCGGGGCCGGCCCGATGGTTGCCGCAGAGCTGACACACCGGAGGGTAGAGGAATCCCAGCGCGGCTTCAAGCCACGGTGCGAGCGCCTGAATGCCGGGACGGATCATCAAGCCACCCTGGCTGGCCGGGGATCGCGAAGCGCCAGCGGCAGCACCGTCGCGGTGAGCGCCAGCGCCGGCAGGGCGATCCAGCCGTCGGTGAGCTTCCCACTGCCCCAGAGTCTGGGGAACGCGCCGGCCACTTCGCAGGTGGTGGCGTTGTAAAGCTTCAGCCAGAACACCCAGCCCGCGTGCAGACCGGCGGAGAAGTACAAGCTGCCGGTCCGTTCGAAGGCCGCGCCGAGTAACGCGCCCGCCAGCACCAGGTTCAGAAAGCCTGGAAACACCAGCGTCGAGTCGCTAAACCCCGCCAGCATCCGCACGAGCACCGCCAGGCCGGAAGTCCATTCCACGGGTTCGTTCCACCGGACCCGGGCCAGGAAATGCAGCGCCGCGTACACGACGCTACTCAGCCAGAGCGCGCCAAGCGGATTCCAGGCGCGCCGGAACGTGCCCTGCAACACGCCGCGGAAGAGCGTTTCCTCGATCACAGCCACCGCCAGCGCCGTCACCGCCGCCCCGGCCACCGCCAGCGCAAGGTCCGGGAAAAGAATCTCGGCTCGCCAGATGCGCGCTCCGGCGGCCAAGACCGTCCCGCCGGCCAGGCCCAGCCCGGCAAATCCCACCAACACCCCCCGCCACACCGGGCGCCACCGGCCGGTGGAGGAGGTCCAGCCCAGATCGCGCCAGCTCCGGAGGCCGCATCGGCGTAGCAACGGCCACAGCCCCGCGAGCGCCAGGCCCAGCAAGGAGCGGTTCACAAAGCGGTGAAACGGCTTGGCCGCCAGCGACTGACAGGCCGGAAAGCTCTCCGCCGCGGCTTGAGCCGCGCGATACAACCAAGGGGCGAGCAAGGCGCCGCCTAGAAACACGACTGCGAGATACGCCAACCAAGCCCGCAGCGAACGCATGCGCCAAGGCTAGGCGGCATCGCCGGACCTGCCAAGCCGATTGCCCGCGCCAACCCGCTCGGGCGCAACTCACTTGCTTGCCGGGAGTTTTTCCCTGCCCGGCCACAGACGGCCTTCAACCCGTTCGTGACATTCGTTTGCCATCTTCCCCCTTACCCTAACCCGCTTCCTCGAGGAAGTTCCCCGCACGCGCCGCGCGAATCCGGCGCGTTCGGTCAACCCAGCGCGGACGGCGGTCCTTCCTCTCCCGTTGGGAGAGGGTCGGGGTGAGGGGAACGGGAGTGCCGTGCCGCCCGAAAACCGAAGTTGAGCAGGCGGGACGCACTGCGCTACGGTCAACTTCGGCTTCCGGCTTTACAGCACTCGAAGCAGGTTGCGTTGGCTGGAAGCG
>CAZMOZ010000053.1:0-20243 GCA_964568145.1 uncultured Verrucomicrobiota bacterium | reverse complement strand
ATGCGCTGGATCACCGCCTCGGGCGTCTTTTCCTCGGCCTCGGCCTCGTAGGTGATCGTCACACGGTGCCGGAGCACGTCCATGCCGATGGTCTTCACGTCCTGCGGCGTCACGTAGCCGCGCCCGCGCAGGAAGGCATGGGCCTTGGCGCAAAGCGTCAGCGCGATGGTCGCCCGCGGCGAGGCGCCCAGTTGGATGAAGTCCTTGACCGCGATCTTGTACTTGTCCGGCTCGCGTGTGCAGCAGACGAGGTCCACAATGTACTCCTTGACCTTGTCGTCCACGTAGATGTGGTTGAGCGCCTCGCGGGCCTCGAGAATCTGCCGGGGTTCGACCACGGCCCGCGCGCTGGGCTGGCCGCTGGTGCGGGCCATCGTTTCGAGAATCTGCCGCTCCTCGTCGCGGTTCGGGTAGCCGATCCGCAGCTTCAACATGAACCGGTCCACCTGCGCCTCGGGCAGCGGATAGGTGCCCTCCTGTTCGATCGGGTTTTGCGTGGCGAGCACCAGGAAAGGCTCGTCCAGCGCGAAGGTCTGGTCGCCGATGGTGACCTGCCGCTCCTGCATGGCCTCGAGCAGCGCGCTCTGCACCTTGGCCGGCGCGCGGTTGATTTCGTCGGCCAGGATCAACTGGGCGAAGATGGGGCCGCGCCGCACGGTGAAGCCGCCGTTCTGCGGGTTGTAAATCTGCGTGCCCACCACGTCCGCTGGCAGCATGTCCGGGGTGAACTGGAGGCGGGCGAACTTGACGTTCAGGCAGGCGGCCAGCGTTTTCACGGCCAGCGTCTTCGCCAGGCCGGGCACGCCCTCGAGCAGCACGTGACCGTTGGCCAGCAGGCCGATGACCAGCCGCTCGACCAGGTACTTCTGGCCGACGATGACGTGGCCGATCTCGCCGAGCAGCGGCTGCACAAACTGCCCGGCGCGCTGCACTTCGGCGTTGAGCGCGGTGATTTCAACGTTCATGGGCGCGCAGTGTAGTGGCAAACCGGCCGCGGCTCCAGCGCCGACGTTCAGCCCGGAGACGCGGGCGGCGGCGGACGCGTTTCGCCTCCGGCAATGCAGGTGGGTCGCTCCTCGCCGAGGGGCGACACTTGCCGGCCTCTGGGCCAGAGGCCGGCTACCTTGGGGCACGCTGCGTTGCGTTGCTCGCCCCTCCGAGCGCTGGACCGGAAAGCGCCACGGAACTGGCGCACTCCCAAAGCTGGCGCCCGACGCCAAGCGCCGGCTTCAGGCTCAGCCCAGTCGCACTGCCGCGTCGCCGGCTGGCGGCGGCGCGGCTCCGGCCAGGACGGTCCGCGCGGCGGCGATGTCGCGGGCAATCTGCGCCTTCAGGTCTTCCAGCGAGGCGAAGCGCTGTTCGGCCCGCAGGCGGCGCACCGGCTGCACGATCAGTTCCTCGCCGTACCACTCGCCCCGGCCGGTCAACACGTGGACTTCCACGCGCACTTCGCCTGCCGTGGCCGCCACGGTCGGGCGCGTGCCGATGTTCATCACCGCCGGTTGCCAGCCTTCCGGGCGCAAGGCCCACGCGGCATAAACGCCCTGCGGGAGCAACTGGAGTCTGCTCACTTCAAGGTTCGCGGTGGGAAAACCCAGCTTGCGGCCCAGCCCGTCGCCGCGCACCACCGGCCCGGCGAGCTGGTACGGCCGGCCCAGCCAGCGGGCGGCCTCGTCGAGCGCACCGCGCCGGATGAGTTCGCGGATGCCGGTGCTGCTGATGGTGCGGCCGGCGAGGGTCTGGGGCGGGACGGCTTCGGTGGTGAAGCCCAGTTCCGCGCCCAGCCGGCGGAGCAGGTCCACGTTGCCGCTGCGCCGCCAGCCGAAATGAAAATCCCGGCCCACACAGATGCGCGCCACGCGCCCGAAGCCCGCCGCCAGGCGCCGGACGAATTCCTCGCCGGTCTGCCGGCTGAAGGTTTCGTCGAAGCGGATCAGCCAGGTGGCGTCCATGCCCAGTGCGGCGAACGCGCGCAGCCGCAGCGAGGTGGGCAGGATGGCCAGGGGCGTGCGCTCCGGCGCCACGATGGCATTGGGATGCCGGTCGAAGGTGGCCACCACCGCCAGGCCGTCCGCGCGGTGTGCGGCGGCGACGGTGCGGCGGATCACTTCCTGATGCCCGAGATGCACGCCGTCGAACACGCCGATGGCCAGCGCCACCGGGCGTCCCGTGGCCGCGAGTTCGGCGGGTTCACGAAGCACCTTCATGCCGGAGAACCGGACTGGAAAATGCGCCCAGCGCCTGGCGTGGCCGGACGTGATTCGCACCCCGCGCCACCCAAGACAAAGACCGCGGTTGTGCCGGCTGGGAACCCGGCGTGACGGGCAATTTCGATTCTCGGGTTCATGGAACAAGCCGCCGCGGGTGACTTGAGGCAACAACGAGCCGCGCGGATTCTCCGCGAGGGCGCGGAATGTCGCTCGGGGGACGCGCGCGCTCCCCGTTCCAGTCCTGCCCGCGGGCCAGACGTCGTCAGGCTCATTCGGCGGCGGCGAGCTTCACAAACGGGATCACCCGGCTCCGGAGTTCGGCCGGGGTGAGCTCGAGGAGTTGCGCCAGCGGCGTGGCGTCGGCCACCGAAAACCGCCCCGACTCGGTGCGCCGCAGCGTGGCCAGGTGCGCGCCGCAGCCCAGCTTCTGGCCCAGCTCGTGCGCCAGGCTGCGCACGTACGTGCCCTTGGTGCAGGCGACGCGAAACGTGCCGATCGGTTCCTGGTAGGCGGTGAAGCGGAAGGTGTAGATGTGCACCAGCCGCGGCTTGCGTTCCACCTCGAGGCCCTTGCGGGCCAGTTTGTACAAGGGCACGCCGCCGACCTTCGCCGCCGAGACCATCGGCGGCGTTTGCATGAGGTCGCCCACGAACGCCTCGGCGACGGCGTTCAACTGCTCGACGCTCAGCGGCGGGACCGGCGCGGTGGCCGTCACCTCGCCATCCGCGTCGTAGGTGTTCGTGGTTTCGCCCAACTTGAGCGTGCCTTCATAGACCTTGTCGGCCGACATGAGCTTGTCGGAAAGCTTGGTGCCGCGGCCCAGCAGCAGCAGCAGCAAGCCGGTGGCGTTGGGGTCGAGCGTGCCCGCGTGCCCGACCTTCTTGAGGCCGAACCGCCGGCGGACGCGGTCCACCACGTCGTGCGAAGTCGGGCCCTGCGGTTTGTCCACCAGCAGGGCGCCGTCAAAGGGGTCGGGAGTGGGCAGGGGCATCAGGGCATCGCGTCGAGGGCTTTGCGGAGCGCGTTGAGCACGCGGCGCTGGACGCTGAGCGGCCGGCCGGCGATCCGCGCCCCGGCCGCGGCGGTGTGGCCGCCGCCGCCAAAGCGCGCCGCAAGCTGGTTCACGTCCACGTGCGGGCTTTTCGAGCGCAGGCTCACGCGGATCAACTCCGGCTCGACCTCCTCGAAGACGCAGGCAACCACGACCGGTTCGATGGCGCGGATGTGGTCAATCAAGCCCTCGGCGTCGGCCCGCGTCGAGCCGGTGCGCGCAAAATCCGCCGGCCGCAGCCAGAAGTAGGCGATCCGGTCGTGGTCCACCAGCCGGAAGGTCAGATACACGTGGCGGAGCAGGCGCATCCGGGCCAGCGGAAAGGAATGGTAAATCTCATGGCACACGCGGCCGAGATTCGCGCCGCGCTTCACGAGTTCGCCCGCCGCCGCGAAGGTGGACGGCCGCGTGGACGGGTACTGGAACGAGCCGGTGTCGGTGGACACCGCCGCGAACAGGCAGTCCGCGATGCGCGGGGTGATCGGCCAGCCGGCGTGCTTGAGCAGCTTGTAGATCAGTTCGCCGGTGGACGACTCACGCCGGCTCACCCAGTTGATGTCGCCAAAGCGGGTGTTGCTGGCGTGGTGATCAATGTTGATGAGCACGCGGCGGCGCTCGATGCAAGGTCCCACGGCGCCGAGGCGTTCGGCGTTGGCCACGTCGGTGGCGATCACGCAGTCAAATTCCGGCCCGGGCTGGGGCGTGCGGAGCAGGTCGTCCGGGTCGAGGAACTTGAGCTTCGAGGGGGCGGGGTCCTCGTTCCAGACGGTCACGTCCTTGCCCGCGGCCTGGAGCGCCAGAGCTAGGGCGAGTTGCGAGCCCACGCAGTCGCCGTCCGGCCGCACGTGGCCGACCACGCACACCCGCTGGCTGGCCCGGAGGGCTTCCAGGATGCGTTCCACGATCTGGGGGCGTCGTCTCATCTCGGGCAGGCCCGGACCGGCGGCGCCGGCCGCCACCGATGCTCAGGTCTGGTCGGGAGGCAGCGTCTTCTCGATTTCTTCAATCAACTGGAGCACCCGGTCGCCGCGCACGATCGAGTCGTCCGCGACAAAGCGCAGACGCGGGGTGTACTTGAGCGCCACGGCGTGGCCCAGGAGGCTTTGCAGGCGGAGCTGGTGTTCCCGCACCAGTTCCTGGCCGCGGCGGCGTTGCTCGGTCGTGCCCACGAAGCCGAGGTAAACGGTCGCGGACTTGAGATCGCCGGCGACCGCGACGTCATGCACGGCGATCAGGCCGGCCTGGGCCACGGGAAATTCGCGCAGCAGCAGCGTGCTCAGCTCGCGTTTGAGCAACTCACGCACCCTTTCATGACGGCGACCGTGCATGGCAACAGGTGGCGCGGGGCGACGGCCCGGCGCCTCAGAGTTTTTGGGGCACCTTCTCGAGTGTGTAGCACTCGATCTGGTCGCCCACTTCAAGCTGGTCAAAGCCATCCAGGCGGATGCCGCATTCCATGCCGGCGCGCACCTCGTTCACCTCGTCCTGGAAGCGCCGCAGCGTCTGGATGATGCCCTCATAAATGGTGTGGCGGCGCCGGACCACCCGCGCCTTGCCGCGCACAATCCGGCCGCTGGCGACGACGCAGCCGGCCACCTTGCCGCCTTTGGACAACTGGAAGACCTGGCGCACCTCGGCGCTGCCGAACACGGCTTCCTTGAGGATCGGCTCGAGCAGGCCGGCCATGGCCTCCTTCACCTGGTCAATCAACTCGTAGATGATCGCGTAAAGCTTGATCTGCACGCCGTCGCGCTTGGCCTGCTCGGCGGCGTTGCTGTCCACGCGGGTGTGGAAGCCGAGGATCACGGCCTTGGAGGCGTGGGCCAGGACAACGTCCGTCTCGGTGATGGTGCCCACCGCGCTGTGAATGATCTCCAGGCTCACCTTGTCGCTTTCGATCTTCTTGAGCGCGTCCACGATGGCCTCCACGGAACCCTGGGTGTCCGCCTTGACCACCACCTTGAGCACCTTGGCGTCCTCGCTCTCCAACTGCTGGAGCAGGCCTTCCAGGGTGCGCGAGGGCCGCGCTTCCTGATCCCGGCCCTGGGCCGTCAGCCGGCGCTCCTCGCAAATTTCGCGGGCGACGCGCTCGGACTCGACCGCTTGGAACTCGATGCCGGCCTCGGGCACGCCGTTCAAGCCGAGCACCTTCACAGCCACCGAAGGCGCGGCTTCCTTGAGGCGCTTGTTTTCTTCGTTGATGAGCGCCCGCACCCGGCCGTAATGCTCGCCGCAGACCATCATGTCGCCCACGCGCAGTGTGCCGGCGCGCACCAGCACCGTGGCCGTGGGGCCGCCCGGTTCGAGGCCGGACTCGATCACGTTGCCCTTGGCGGGGCGGTCCGGGTTGGCCTTCAGTTCGAGCAACTCCGCCTGGAGCACGATGGCTCCGAGCAGCTTGTCCACGCCCTGCCGCGTCAGGGCGGAGCAATCCACGAAGATGTTGTCGCCGCCCCAGTCGTCCGGCACCACGCCGCGGTCCTGCAACTGCTGGCGGACCATCATCGGGTTGGCGTTGGGATGGTCGCACTTGTTGACCGCCACGATGATCGGCACCCTCGCCGCCTGGGCGTGGCTGAGCGCCTCGAGGGTCTGGGGCATGACGCCATCGTTGGCCGCCACCACCAGCACCACGATGTCCGTCACGTTGGCGCCGCGGGCCCGCATCGCGCTGAAGGCGGCGTGCCCCGGCGTGTCCAGGAAGGTGATCTGCTGCAGCTCGCCCGGCCGATCGGGGTGCGGCACGGAAATGGTGTAGGCGCCGATGTGCTGGGTGATGCCGCCCGCCTCCCCGGCGGCGACGTTCGACTTGCGGATGACGTCCAGCAAGGTGGTCTTGCCGTGGTCCACATGGCCCATGATGGTCACGACCGGCGCGCGCGGTTTGAGCTGCTCGGGACGATCCTCGAGATCCAGCGGTTCCTCGCGCTTGACCGGCGCGTGGACACCGCCGCCTTCCTTGCGGCGCTCCGCCTTGAAGCGGAAATTATGCTTGGCCGCAACCCGCTGTGCGATCTCGGTCTCGATGGACTGGTTGACCGTCGCGAAAATCCCCATCTCCATCAGGTCGGCGATCACCTGGAAGGGTTTCTTGCCCATCTTTTCGGCCAGTTCGCGCACAATGATCGGCGGCCGCAGGGTGATTTCCTCGCCGGTGGGCGCTTCGGGCGCGGGTGCCGGACGGGACGGTGTTTTGCCGCCGGCGCCTGCTCCGCCACGTCCGCCTGGGGCATGTGCGCGACCCGGAGCGCCGGCACCACGGCCGTCGCGACCGCGCGCCGGTTCGCCGCGACCGGTCGGCGCGGGCTTGGCCGGGGTTTTCGGCGCGCCACGCTCGGGCGTCCGGGCGCGGGGACCCAGGCTCCCCAGATTGATGAAGCCCACCTTTTCGCCGATGCGGGGCTTGGGCGGCTCGGGCGGCGGCGGTGGAGGCGGCGATGGTGGAACCGGTGCCGCGGGCACAATGGGTGCGGGCGGAGCCGGAGGCGTTGTCGGCGGGACAGCCGCAGCGGGCGCGGGGCTCTCCGCTGCGGATGGCTTCGCCGGGGTTGCCAAGGTTGGAGAAGTTTCCGGCGGATGCGCGACAGCCGGAGCCGGCGCGGCGGATTGAGCGGCGGTGGCTTCGACTGGTGGAGGGGGCGCGGGCGGAGCCGGCGGAATGGCTGGTTCGGCCGCCACCGGTGCGGTTACCGGCGGACTTGGCGGAGCTTCCGCAACCGCCGTCGGTCGTGCCGCAGTCACAACTTCGACCAGGGCGGGCGCAACCGCCTCAACCGGCACCGGGGCTGCGGCCGGCGCTGCAGCCGGAGCTTCCGCGTGGACGGGAGCAGGCGCAGCCGGGGCGGGTGGAGGTGCCGGCGGCGCGGGCTTGTAGCCCAGTTGCTCCTCGAGGTACTCGGCGGTGATCTTGTCGAGCGAGCTGGAGGGGACGCGGGCGGCGGCAATGCCAAGCTCCCTGGCCTTGGCCAGCACATCTTTGCTGGGAATGCCCAGTTTCTTGGCAATGTCGTAAATGCGAACAGGCATACTAGGTTCTGACCCTTCTCCGCCCGGCCGGCTGGCCCGGGTGACCGCCGGAGCCGGGCGTCCCGACAGCTTACCCGGCGGTTGCCGGATTGACGTTAAGCACGCGACGCTGCGCCTCGGCCCTGGCGGCGGCCAGGACTTCGGCGGCGCTCACGCCAATCTCCGGGAAGGCAGCCAGATCGGATTCCTCGGCTTGGAGAAGGTCCTCGAGACTCAGGAAACCGTGATGCACCAGGGCGTCCGCCTGGGCTTCGGTGAGGCCCGGAATGGCGGCCAGCGCCTGCACCGCCTGGGCCACCTTTTCCTCGAAGCCGGTGGACGGCGGCGCTTCGGCGTCAATATCCACTTCCCAGCCGCACAGGCGGGAGGTCAGCCGCGCGTTCTGGCCGCGCTTGCCGATCGCCTGGGACAACTGGTCCGCGTTGACCAGCAGATGCACGCGACGGCTGGCCTCGTCCACCTCGAAGCTCTTGATCGTGGCCGGGTTCAGCGCCGCGGCGATGAAGGTGCGCAGGTCGGGCGACCACGGGATGATGTCCACGCGCTCGTTGTTGAGTTCGCGCACGATGTTTTTGACCCGCTGGCCGCGCAGGCCCACGCAGGCGCCCACCGGGTCCACCTTCGGGTCGCGCGAATAGACGGCCAGCTTGGTGCGGAAGCCGGGTTCGCGCGCGATGCCGCGAATCTCGATCGTGCCGTCCGCGATCTCCGTGACCTCAAGCTGGAAGAGCTTGAGCACGAACTGCGGGTCGGCGCGGGATAGGATGATTTCCGGGCCGTGCGGGGTGTTTTCCACGGCTTTGACGTAACAACGGATGCGCTCGCTCACCTGGTATTCCTCGGTGGGCACCCGTTCGCGGTTGGGCAGCAGGGCCTCGTAACGGCCCAAGTCCACGATCACGTCCGAACGCTCAAACCGCCGGACCGTGCCGGCCACGATGTCACCGACGCGGTCCTTGAATTCCTCCAGGATGAGTTGCTTTTCCGCCTTGCGGATTTCCTGCATCAGGGCCTGCTTGCCATATTGGGAAGCGATGCGGCCGAAGATCTGCTGAATCTGCTCCGCGCTGATCGGCACCACGATCTCCTCGCCCATCTGGGCGTCGGGCTTGTAGCGCCGGGCTTCCGGGAGCGAAATCTGGTCGTGTTTGGAGATCACCTTTTCGCTGACGATCAACTTTGCCGCGGCCCGGATTTCCCCCGTCTTCGGATCAATGGTGCAGGTCATTTCCCGCGCGGGGCCGATGGCCTTGCGCGCGGCGGTGATGAGCATGTTCTGGACAGCCGCGACCAGGACATCCCGCTGGATGCCCTTCTCGCGCTCCCAGTAATCAATGACTGCCAACAGCTCGTTGTTCATATCCGATCCGATTTCACTTCCGGGAAATAAAAAAGTCGGCAGATTGACTCTCCGACTTGGCCGTGCTGGCGTACCAGCGGTGTAATCGATTCCGAGCGCGGAACGTATTTCGCAGTCAAAAAGGCGTCAAGCCGGTTTTGGCGGAATCGCAAGGTGCCCGGGTGTCGCATTTTCATGCTACCCACCCCCGGGCCAGGCCGGTGGGGCGCTGCGACGTCGGCTTGCGGCGCGAGGGAATGCCCCGCAGGCCCAACGCGTTGCCGGGGGCGCATCTCACTTTGTTGCGTCGTCAGGCCGTGGCTTGCCGCGGGCGGGCCGCCCGCGGCAAGGTCGCTTGGGCCAACATGGCCCGTCCGCCGCCGGCATGAAACTGAGATGCCCCCGTTGCCGCGGTGGTTTCCGAGTAACGGCTTGCGTGCGCGGCCGGACGGCCCATGCTACGCGCGCCATGCTTGAGGACCTCAAACGAACCGTCTGCGAAGCCAACTTGGAACTGGTGCGCAGCGGACTGGTCATCCAAACCTTCGGCAACGCCAGCGGCGTGGACCGCGCCAGCAATTGCATGGTCATCAAGCCCTCCGGCGTGGGCTACGACGGCCTGAAGCCGGAGCAAATGGTGGTGGTGTCGCTGGCCACGGGGGAGGTGGTGGAAGGCCAGCTCAGGCCCAGCTCGGACGCGCCCACGCATCTGGTGCTGTACCGCGCGTTCACCGCGGTGGGCGGCATCGTCCACACCCACAGCCGGCACGCCACGGCCTGGGCCCAGGCCGGCAGCGAGATTCCCCCGCTGGGCACCACGCACGCGGATTTCTTCGAGGGGCCGGTTCCCTGCACGCGCGACCTTTCCGCCGCCGAAATCCGAACCGATTACGAGGCGAACACGGGCGAGGTGATCGTGAGCCGGTTCACGCGGCTGGACCCGTTGCGCGTGCCCGGTGTGCTGGTGGTGAACCACGGCCCGTTTGCCTGGGGTCGCACCGTGGCCGACGCGGTCCGGCACGCCGAAGCGCTGGAATTCATCGCCCGGCTGGCCAGCGAGACGCTCGCGATCAATCCCGCGGCCCGGGCCATGCCGCGCGTGCTGCTGGACAAGCATTTCCTGCGCAAGCACGGCCCCGGCGCCTATTACGGGCAGAAGCCGTAGCCGCCGCGGCGCGCTTGCCTGCCGGCCGGCGACGGCTTCACAATGCGCGCCATGAAAGCCTTCGCCGTCTTCCTCGCCACAGCTCCGGCTCTGCTTGGCGCCGCCGCCCCCGCGCCGCTCCTGAAACTCGACGCCGTGCCATTCACGCAGGTCCAGATCGCGGACGGATTCTGGGCGCCGCGCCGCGAGACCAACCGCATCGCCTCCATCCCGGCGAACCTGGCGAATCTCGAAAAAGCCAAAAACCTCCAGAACCTCCGCCTCGCCGCCCAGCGCGCCACCGCCGGCTTCGAAGGCCCGGTCTTCATGGACTCGGACGTGTACAAGGCGCTCGAAGCCGCCTCGTACTCGCTGGCCACGCATCCCGACCCGGCGCTCGACCGGCAACTGGACGAGATCATCGCCATCCTCGCCGCCGCGCAGCACCCGGACGGCTACCTGAACAGCTATTACACAGTGAAGGAGCCGGACAAACGCTGGGTGAACCTGCGCGACAACCACGAGCTGTACTGCGCCGGACACCTGTTCGAGGCCGCGGTCGCGCATTACCAAGCCACAGGCAAGACCAACTTCCTGACCGTGGCGCGCAAGTTCGCCGACAACATTGACTCGGTGTTCGGCCCGCCGCCCAAGCGCATGGGCTACCCCGGCCACCCGGAGATCGAGCTGGCGCTCATCAAACTGTGGCGGGTCACCGACGAGCCGCGTTACTTCCACCTCGCCCGCTTCTTTGTCGAAAGCCGCGGGCGGAAGTTCTTCGCCACCGAGCACAACACGCCGCTTGAACGCTACGACGGCACGTACTGGCAGGACGACGTGCCCATCTACGACCACCGGAACATCAAGGGCCATGCCGTGCGCGCGGCATACTTGATGTCCGGCACCACGGATGTGGCGCGCGAAACCGGCGACGAGCGGCTGCTCAAGATGCTCAACCGCGTCTGGCGCAACACCACCGAGCGCAACCAGTACGTGACCGGCGGCATCGGCCCCAGCGCGCACAACGAGGGCTTCACGGAGGACTACGACCTGCCGAACCTCACCGCCTACCAGGAGACCTGCGCCACCATCGCGCTGGCCCAATGGGCGCACCGGCTCGCGCTCCTGTACGGCCAGGCGGAGTACGCGGACGCGCTCGAGCGCGCGCTGTACAACGGCGTCCTCGCCGGCGTCTCACAGGACGGCATGCGGTTCTTCTATGTGAACCCGCTCGAGAGCCGCGGCAACCATCACCGGTCCGCGTGGTTCAGTTGCGCGTGCTGCCCGCCGAACGTCGCCCGCACGCTCGCCTCGCTGGGCGGTTACGCCTACGCCACGACGGCGGATTCGCTGTACGTGAACCTGTTCATCCAGGGTGCGGCGAAGGCGCGGGTCGCCGGGCAGGATGTGAAATTCGCCGTCGCCACCGGTTATCCTTGGGACAACCGGGTGGACTACAAGTTCGAGCTGCCCCAGCCGGCTGCTTTCACCTTGCGCCTGCGGCATCCCGGCTGGTGCCGTCGGTTCACCGTCGCCATCAACGGCGAGAATGTCGTCAGTCCCCGGCTCGAGGCGGGCTATGTGGTGCTGGCGCGCACGTGGCGGACCGGCGACCGCGTCACGCTCGTCCTGGACATGCCCGCCGAGCGCATCGTGGCGCATCCAAACGTGAAGGCGAACCACGGGCTCTTCGCGCTCCAACGCGGCCCCCTCGTGTACTGCGTCGAACAGGTGGACCAGACCAAACCACTGGACGCGCTGTACTTCCTGCTCGAAGAGCCTCTGGAAGTCGTCGGCGAGTCGGGCCCTGGCCTGCCGAGCGAAGTGATAACCCTGCGGGGAGTTGCCTGCGTGGCGCCGGAATGGGACTGGCATCGCCGGCTTTACCAGCCGTTGCCTCCCGTCCACGTGGCCTCCTTCAAGGCCATTCCTTACTATGCCTGGGACAACCGCGAGGCCGGCCCGATGAAAGTCTGGCTGCCCGCGAAGCCACCGGTGCCGCGCGCCGGCGGACTCGCGGCGCAGGCAAAAGTGAGCGTTTCGTTCGCGAACAACAACTCCCAGCCCGCCGGCATCAACGACGGCCTCGAGCCCCGGAGCAGCGGCGAACAACCGGCGGCGCTCTGCCACTGGTGGCCGCGCAAAGGCACCGAGGAATGGGCGCAGTACACCTGGCCCCGGCCCGTCACCGTGGGCGGCGCGCGCGTGTACTGGTTCGACGACACCGGTCGCGGCGCCTGTCGGCTGCCTGCGGGCTGGCGCCTCGAATACCTCGACGGCGAGGCGTGGAAACCGGTCGTCGCCGAAGCCGCCTGGCCGAGCACGCGCGACCGTTGGTGCGACGCGCGTTTCGCGCCCGTGACGACCACCGCGTTGCGGTTGGTGGTGAAGCTCCAGCCCGACTGGGCCGCCGGCGTGCATGAGTGGCAGGTGATCGAGGCGGACATTGACTGAGCCGGCAGCCGGCATGTCATCCGGCTGGTCTGACGGGCGGAAAAGCCGGGGTTTGAATCATATCGTGAAACTCAAAGAGGTCTTCCTGGGCGGCCTTTGCGCGACCGCGATCCTGTTCCTGTCCGGGTGCGGGACGAGGACGCGGAGTTGAAAGCCCGGCTCGAACGGCTGGAGCAACTGCTGAGCCGCCAGCTCGATGCGCCAAGGTGGGTCGCCCTCAGCGAGGGGCGACCCACCTCCACTGGCGGCCGGCACAAGCCTTGCTATTTTCCCGGCCGTGCAATGGCGCGTCCTTTCGCTGACCGCCCTGCTGGGACTGTTGTGTCCAGGCCAGGCGGCGAGTCCGGCTCCGCTCCGGTTCGAGGGTTTCGACCCCGCGGGCCGGCCGCTGCTGTCCCAAGCCAACGCCAGCAACCTCGTCGCCCGTCTCGAAGTCTCCAGCGACCTCGCGCAGTGGACCGAAGTCGCCCGCCTGCACGGCGCGTTCAACCGGTTTCCCGACCTGGCGGCGGCGGACGCGGCCGAGCGGTTTTACCGGACCCACCTGAGCCCGCGGACCGTGGCGGACGACTGGAAAAACCACGCGGTTTACCCGGACGACCCGTTGCTGTCGCCGGCGCCGGGCTGGGACCGGTTTGAACCGCGCTGGCTCAAGTTCGCCCTCGTGCTCGCCGAGCCCCACCGCGTCGTCTTCCAGGACAGCAGTAAGTACGCGTTCCATTACGACTTCGCGGTGGCGCGGCTTGAGCCGTTCAAAAGCATGAGCCGCGGGGCCTTCGACGCCGTGTCGCTCCGGCGGGCGGGCCAGCAGGTGGTGCTGGGCGCCGTGCTGTTCGCGCCGGGCGAGCTGCGCGAGATGGCGATCCAGATCGCCGGCCTCGATCCATATTCGCCCGAGGAGGTGGCCGGCTGGTTTGAGCTGGTGGCGTCGGTGCTCGAAGCGCCGCCGGACGTGCGGACGTTTTACTTCCCGACCTACGAGCAACAACAGGTCGCCGAGACGCGCCGCGAGTTCTTCGAGCAGCACGGCATCGCGGTGGGCTCGGCCGCGCGCTGGGTTTCGGCCGACGAATGCTACGCGCCCGGCTGGGCGCTGGGCCGGCTGGTCTGGCTGCCGCCGAGCGAGCTGGACGCCGCCTACGCGGACGGCCGGTTGCGGCCGGCGGACATCCTGCTCCTGGACGCCGTGCCGGCGGAAATCCCGCCCGTGGCCGGCGTCATCGCCCTCACGCCCGCCACGCCGAACTCGCACGTGGCCATCCTGGCGCGGTCATTCGGGATCCCGTTCGCCCACCTGGCCGCGGAGGCGCAGCACGAGCGCTTGAAGAGCTGGCACGGCCAGGAGGTCGCCTTGCGCGTCGAGGAAGACCTGTGGGGCTGCCGCGTCAAGGCGGTGAACGTCCACGGCCAGCTCACGGCGGAACAGCGCGCGGAATTGCTGGCCTTGAAACAGCCGCCACCGCTCAACCTGCCAGCCCGCGAGTCGTTCGGCCGGATCAGCGTCAGCGCCGAGGGCCTGCGCCCGGCGGACATCCGGTTCGTCGGCGGCAAGGCGGCGAACTTCGGCCTGCTGCGCCGCGCGATCCCGACCCATTCCCCGTCGCCCGCCCTGGCGTTCACCTTCGATCTCTGGGACGCCTTCCTGGACCAGACCCTGCCGGGCGGCCAGAAGCTGCGCGCAACCGTGGCCGGGCAGCTTGCCGGCTTCACGTGGCCGCCGGACATGGCCCGCCTGCGCACCACGCTGGCGGGGATTCGCGAACTGTTCCGCGACACGGCGGACTTCAGCCCGGCGCAGAAGCAGGCGATCCTGGAAGTGCTGGGCAAGGCCGGGTTCGCGCCGGACCGGAACATCCGGTTCCGCAGCTCGACCAACGTCGAGGACAGCGAGCAGTTCAGCGGCGCCGGGCTGTACGACAGTTTCAGCGGCTGCCTGGCCGATGACCTCGACAGCGACAACTCCGGACCGAGCCTTTGCGATCCCACCGAGAGCCGCGAGCGGGGTGTGTTCCGCGCGTTGCGCCGCGTGTACGCGAGCTTCTACAACGAGAACGCGTACCTCGAACGCCTCCGGCATGGGGTGGACGAAGCCAAAGTGGGCATGGCCGTGCTGGTGCATCACTCGACGCCGGACGAGTTCGAACTGGCCAACGGCGTGGCCACGGTGGAGGTGAACAAAACCCAGCCGGACCAGCGCTGGGTGACGATGCGGCTGGTGACGCAGGCCGGCGCGGTTTCGGTGGCCAACCCGGAGCCGAACGCCGTGCCGGAGATGGTGGTGGCGGACCTGTGGAACTCCCTGAGCGCCTGGCTGCGGTTCGAGCGCGCCTCGAGCCTGGTACCGCTGGGGGCGAAGGTGCTGGAATGGGAGCGGGAATACCACGAACTGGTCCGCCTGCTGGACCTGGCGACGAAGGCGTTCGAGGTGGAGTTCACCGACAAGCGCGAGTTCACGCTCGACTTCGAGTACAAGAAGGTGGCGCCGGAAGGCGCCTTGCGGGTGAAGCAAATCCGCCAGGTGCCGCGCCCGCCCGCCCCGGACAAGATTGTCCCGTGGCTGCTAAACGAGACCAACCGCTGGGTGGTGTTCCCAGGCGAGCTCAGCGAGGTGTTCGCCAATCACCGCTTGAAATCCGCTTGGCAAATCCAGACCGCCAACCAGCGCCTGGTGAGCAGCAACCTCGTCGCCACGCCGTTGCGGCGCGTCGCCGTCACGCTGCTGGCCGGCCTCGACGTGACCCACCGCGCCGGCGACCTCGCCAGCCTGCCGGGCTACACCTCGAGCCGGGACGCGGAAGGCTGGGTGGACCGCTGGCACTGGGGCGAAGGCGACGCGCGGCAGCAGTTCGAGTTGCATACCAGCATTCCCCTGGAAACAGCGCCGGGCCGCAGCCCGCTCGTGTTTTTGAGCGACGGATGGGTGAGACTGACCGTGACCCACGCGCGGCCGCGGTTGAAGTACGACTGGTCCGGCCCGACCAACACGCTCACGGACACCGTGACGCTCGCGCTCATGGAAGCCGTCAGCCCGCGCAGCCTCCGCCAGACGCGTGTCATCGAAGCCGGCGGCATCACCATCGAGACCATCTTCCACTGGCCGCCGAATCCGACCGGCCCCACCGCCGGCTACACGGCGCCGGTCCAGGGCTGGGTGGAAACACGCATCACCGGTTTGACCGCGCAGCCGGTCACGTTGCGGGGCGAGTACTCACAGACCTACCGGCCGGGGCATCACAACTTCCACGAGGAATTCATCTTTGATCCGCACCTCGAACCGGGGCTCGATCCGGCGCTGCTGGCCAACTTGCGCGCGCGCAACATCCGCGGCCTGCTGGCCACGCGCGGCAACGGCGACACGATCCAGCTCTGGGGCTTCGACGACACCTTGCGGAAACCGTAAAGCGCCGCTTGACCCGGTGGGGCGAGACTCCGTCGAGCCCAGCTTTTTGGTTCTTGGTTTTCGGACTTCGGATTTCAGATTTCGCCCCTCCGGTCGTCCGCAATCCGCGCGTGACAGCCAGCGGCGTCTCCGAGCATCCTTTGGCCATGAAATGCAGTTTGCCGAACGGCCTCTGGGCCTTGCTGGCGGCCAGCGCACTCGCGCTCGCCGCCGAAGCTGAAAAGACAGACGCGGCGCCGGGCACGGCTGCGGCTCCCGCGGCGGATTTCACCGACCCGGCGAAGCTCACCGAGAAGGCGCCGGAAGCCTTCAAGGCGCAGTTCGACAGCACCAAGGGCAAGTTCACCGTGGAGGTGACGCGGTCGCTGGCACCTCACGGCGCGGACCGGTTCTACAACCTGGTCCGCTCCGGCTACTTCAAGGACGTCGCCTTCTTCCGCGTCATCGCGGGTTTCATGTGCCAGTTCGGCATCCACGGCGATCCGAAGGTCGCCGCCAAATGGCGCGGGGCGCCGATCCCGGACGATCCCGTCAAGGGCAGCAACACCCGCGGCGCGCTCACCTTCGCGATGGCCGGCCCGAACACCCGCACCACCCAGTTCTTTATCAATTTCGCCGACAACACCCGCCTCGACCGGATGGGCTTTGCGCCGATCGGCAAGGTCATCGAGGGCATGGACGTGGTGGACAAGATCAACGCCGAGTACGGCGAAGGCGCGCCGCGCGGGCGCGGGCCGGATCAAAGCCGCATCCAGACCGAAGGCAATGCCTACTTGAAAAAGGACTTCCCCAACCTCGATTACATCAAGTCGGTGACCCTCGTGCCCTAGCCCGGCCTGACTTCAAGCGCATTTCCGCATGAGCGACGTAGCCACCCTCAAAACCACCGCCGGCGAAATGGTCCTCGAGTTTTGGCCCGACGTCGCGCCCCAGACCGTCGAAAACTTCAAGAAGCTCGCCCGCGAGGGCTTTTACGACGGCACCAGTTTTCACCGGATCATCAAGGGCTTCATGATCCAGGGCGGCGACCCCAAGACCAAGGATCCCGCCCGGGAAGCCGAGTGGGGCACGGGCGACCCCGGCTACAAGATCAAGGCCGAGTTCAGCGACCGGAAGCACGTCCGCGGCGTCATCTCGATGGCCCGCAGCGCGCATCCCGATTCCGCGGGCTGCCAGTTCTTCATCTGCCTCGAGGCGGCGCCGTTCCTCGACGGCAAGTACACCGCCTTCGGCAAGCTCATCAAGGGCGAGGACGTGCTGCTCAAGCTCGGCGATACCCCGGTGGGCCCCAGCGCCAGCGGCGAGCGCAGCAAGCCGCTCCAGCGCGTGGCCCTCGAGAGCGTCAAGATCGTCCCGGCCGGCGCGGTCAAGTAACTGCCGTCCGCCGGCGCGCCCTGGCGTGAAACCGGGCGACCTCGAATCCCTGGCCCGCGCCCTGGCCGAATTGGGCTGCCCGCCCGGGCGTTGCGCGGAAATGGCCGCGCAACTGGACTGCCGCGCCCGACAACTCGCCGCCCGCAAGGGCCGCACGTACGCCGAAGCCCTGGCCCACCTGCTGGCCTTGATGCGCCAGGGTTGGGCGGCGCGCCGGTGACCCGCCAACGGAGGCGGCCGTTGGGCGGCCACAATTGCCCGCCAGACCGACGGCCAGGGCAGCGGCCCGCTTCGGCCCTGCCGCCCCATGCTTGCCAGCGCGGAGGCGACTTGTTGGACTGCGGGCATGAGCGCGCAAGAATTCCTGGCCGCCATCACCGGACATCCGGACGACCTGCGCCTGGCGCTCGAGGCGCTGCGGACGGCCGGTCAACCCTTCTGCCTGATTGGCGGACTGGCGGTGAATCACTACACCGAGCCGGTGGTGACCTTGGACGCGGATTTCGCCGTGGCGGCGGCCGCAGACGTGGCGCCCGCGCTGCGAGCCCGGGGGTTTGTCGTGGAGGAACAGGCGCACTCGATCAACGCCCACCTGCCCGGAAGCCGCTTGCGCCTGCAAATCACCGTGAACCCACGCTCTGCCGCCTTTCCGGCCCGCGCCGTACCCGGCCGGGTGCTCGGCCACGAAGTGCCCGTGGCCTGTCTTGAGGACCTGGTGCAGGGCAAACTCGAGGCGCTGGCCGATTCGGCGCGACACCCCTCCAAACGGGCCAAGGACGAAGCCGATCTGGTCCGCCTGGCCGAAACACATCCCCAGGTGCTGGCCTGGATTCCGCCCGGCGTGGCGCCGCGGGTGGATGCGCTGCGCGGCCCCGGGCCGGCCGGTGGCGCCACCGGCTTTTGACTCGGCAGCGCGCCGCCCGCCGGGCAGGCTGGCGGCATGAACTTCACCTCGCTCTTCGTCCGGCTGGCCGGGGCGCTGGGCACGTTCGCCGCCTGCGCCGGTCAAGCGGCCGAGGCTCCCGCGCGTTTCAACATCCGCGACTTCGGTGCCCGCGGCGACGGCCAAACCCCGGACACCGCGGCCCTTCAAACGGCGTTGGACGCCTGCGCGCAGGCCGGCGGCGGCCAGGTGCTCCTCCCTCCCGGACGCTACTTGTCCGGCACCGTCCACCTCCGCAGCCGCGTCGCGCTCTGGTTCGACGCGGGCGCGCGGCTCATCGGCACGACGAACCTGGCCGAATACCGCCAGCCGGCGCCGCCGGCCTTCATGCCCGAAGTGCGCTGGGGCAAGTGGCATCGCGGCCTGCTGGTGGGTGAGGACCTCGAGGACGTAACCCTGGCCGGGCCGGGGGTGATTGACGGCAACAAGGTCTTCGACCCCACCGGCGAGGAACGGATGCGCGGCCCGCACACGCTGGTGCTGGTCAACTGCCGTCGCGTGCTCGTGCGCGACCTCACCTTCCTGGACGCGGCCAACTACGCGGCCTTTCTCATGGTCTGCGACGACGTCGAGTTCCGCGGCGCCACCTTCATCGGCGGCTGGGACGGCGTGCACTGGCGCGGCGCGCCCGAGCGCTGGTGCCGCAACGTGCGGATCACCGACTGCGCGTTCTTCACCGGGGACGACGCCATCGCGGGCCGGTATTGGGACCACACCCTCATCGCCCATTGCGTGATCAACTCCTCGTGCAACGGCATCCGCCTCATCGGCCCGGCCACGCGCCTGACCATCGCGCAAAACCTCTTCCGCGGCCCCGGCGAGCAGCCGCACCGCACCTCCGGCGAGCGCCGGCGCACGAACATGCTTTCGGGCATCATCCTCCAGCCCGGCGCCTGGGACGCCACGCGCGGGCTGCTCGACGAGGTGTTCCTCGCCGACAACACGATGGAAAACGTGGCCTCGCCGGTCACGCTCTGGACCAAGCCCGGCAACCCGGTGGGCCGGGTCACCATCAGCGGCCTCAATGCCACCGGCATCTACCGCGCCGCCCTCTCGGTCGAGAGCTGGGCCGAGACGCCCATCACCAACGTGGTGGTGCGCGGGGCGCGGCTCGAATTCACCGGCGGCGGCACGGCCGAGCAGGCGCGGCTGCCGGTCAAGGGCCCCGGGGTGGACGCACGGCCGTTGCCCGCCTGGGGCGTGTACGCCCGCCGCGTCGAGCACCTGGTGCTCGAAGACGTGCGCTTGAGCCTGGCCCGGGACGATCTCCGCCCCGCGCTCTTTGCCGAAGCGGTCGGCCGGCTTGTGCTCGATCAGGTGCGTTACCCGGCCGTTGCAGGGGTGGAAACGCCGCTGGTGCTCAGTAACGTCACCCGCGTGGTCAGCCCCGACACGTCGCTGCGCGCCCCGGGCCACGCGGACCCTGTCCCACCTTGAACCCGCGCCCGCCCGAGTTCGACGCGCCGCCGCGCTGGTGTGGACGCCGGGCAGGGCTCGACGGAGTCTCGCCCCACCGGGAGGCGCCGCCCGCGCTGCGGGCTTGCGGCGGACCGGGCCGGGCGTCATGTTGCGCCCCGTGGAAATTGAACAACGAGGACGAACCATGGGCACTGAACGCATTCCCGAGACGGTGAGCCAGGAACTGAACCGGCAACTCAACCGCGAGCTCACGGCAGCGCATCATTACGAGGCGCTGGCCTGGTGGTGCGCGCATCAGACGCTGCCCGGGTTCGAGCGCTTCTTCCGCAAACAGGCCGCGGAAGAGCGCGACCATGCGGCGCGGATCGGGCGGCACCTGGTGGACCGCGGCGTGTACCCGGTGGTGGAGGCGGTGCCGGCGCCGCGCACGGACTTTGCCACCTTGCTGGACGTGGCGCGGCAGGCGCAAGCCATGGAGCAAAACAACACCCGCGGCATCCATGCGGCTTACGAGGCGGCCCTGGCGGCGAAAGATTATCCGGCGCAGGTGCTGTTGCACTGGTTCATCCAGGAGCAAGTGGAAGAGGAGGCCTGGACGGCGGAAATGGTCGCGCGGGTGGAGGCGGCGAGTTGTGCGGGCGCCTTGCTGGATATGGACCGGCACATCGAACGGTTGTTGGAGGGGAAAGAAACTCCGAAGAGTTGAAGCCGCCGGCCCGGGCGGTTTTGGCCCGCATCGGCGGCGACGGTTTGCGCCGCCGGGACCGACCTCGTTGGGGTGCCTCCTCCGCGCGCCCGCGGCGCCCGCGGCCGGTGTTGGGCGGGTGCGTCACTCGACCGAGTCCACGTCCGGGCCGGCGCGGGCGGGGCGGCGGGGCGGGGC
>CAZMOZ010000052.1:0-20801 GCA_964568145.1 uncultured Verrucomicrobiota bacterium | reverse complement strand
TGGGCCGCGACGTGAGCGGGCGGGGCGTGCAGACGAACCTGCTCAAGCTCATGGAGGAGACCGAGGTACCGGCCCGCTCGCCCAACGACATCGCCGGCCAGTTGCAGGCGCTCATGGACGCCACCACGCGCGGGCGCAAGGCGCCGGAATCCATCAACACCAAGCACATCCTGTTCATCGTGAGCGGCGCGTTCCCGGGGCTGGACAAGATCGTGCGACGGCGGCTGCGCGAGGCTACCATTGGCTTCACGGCCAGGGCGGCGAAGGCCGAGTCCGACTTCGAGATCACCACGCAGGCGCAAACGCGGGACTTCATCGAGTACGGCTTCGAGCCGGAGTTCATCGGCCGGCTGCCGGTGCGCGTGTACTGCCACCCGCTCGACGTGGACGACCTGTTCAACGTCCTGCGCACCTCGGAGGGCAGCATCATCCGCCAGTACGAGCAGACCTTCGCCGCGTACGGCATCGAGGTGCTGTTCGGCGACGACGGCCTGCGGCGCATCGCCGAACTTGCGGCCGAGGAACAGACCGGCGCGCGCGGCCTGATGACCGTGTGCGAACGGGTCTTCCGCGAGTTCAAGTTCGAGCTGCCCTCGACGCGGGTGCGGCGTTTCGTGGTGAACCGCGACGTGGTGGAGAATCCCGTGGCGGGCCTGCGGCGGCTGCTGGCGGAGAGCGCCGTGGAGGAGCGCGCGGTGATGCGGCAACTGGTGCATGAGTTTGCCGAGCGCTTCACCCGCGAGCACGGCCTCACCATCCGCTTCACCGAGGCGGCGGCGGACCGCGTGGTGGCGCTGGCGGCGGAGCAGGGCCGCCCTGTGCGGGAACTCTGCGGCGAGCGGTTTCGCGACCTTCAGTTCGGCCTCAAGCTGATCGCGCAGAACACCGCCCGACGCGAGTTCGAGCTGGACGTGCCGATGGTCGAGGCCCCGGATCGCGTGCTCAGTGAATGGGTGGTGGCCAGCTACCGGCCGGGTGCGACGACGCCCGGCGGGGCGCCCGGTGCAGCATAGAGCGTTTTCAATAAATAAGACTGTGGCCGCTTGCGACCGCGCTTCCGGCGCGCGGCGTTCACGCCGCTTCCACGCCCGTCTGCCCGAGCACGTTGAAGCAGGCTGAAGCCCGCGCTCCACACGCGGCCACAGCTTTAGTCAAAACGCTCCAGCCCGGACGGCGCGTTCGGAGGGGGAGCGCACCCGCCCCGGGTGCGGTGGTGGGCGCCTCGCCCGCCACTCCGAAACGGCCGCTTCGCCACGCAGGGCAGTTTGAGCTTGGGAAAGACTTTCCGGCCGTTGGGGCGCCGGTCGGGACACGCGCGGGCGGGTGTGGGTGCGCGGCGACGGACTTACTTCGACATCCGGTGTATCTGCTGGGCCGCCTGGGCGCGGGTGTCGCCCTGCTCGCCCGCTTTTTGCAGCTCCGCGCCGATGGTCATGATGGCGCTGGCGACGAACTGCCGCTGCTCGGGCGTGAGGTCCGGGCGTTCGCTCAACGCCTGGAAGGCGACCCACGCCCCCGACCAGTCCTGGGCGGCGAGCGCGGCGTTGGCTTGGGTGGCCAGTTCCTTCACCTCCGCGGGCGCTTTCGCGAAAACGTTCTCCGCTTCGGTGGGCAGGTCGGACGTGGCGATGGCCTTCGGCGGCTTGCCGCGTCCGCAGCCGGCGGCGAAGGCCAGCATGGCCAGGCACAGGCAGCCAGCCAGGATGGAGCGCAAGATGGTTTTCATGACTTCAACGGGGCGTCTGCACCGGCGGGTCGCCGGTGTACCAGCGGTAGTCCACGCCTTTCTGGCTGTAATTGATGGGGCTCACGTGGCCGTCCACCCAGATGGTGTTGCAGCGGCGGCCGTGGCGCCACCACTCGAACTCCATCTTGATTCCCGGATAAAGCGAGGCGAGACCCACCTTCCACTGGGTGAGGCATTCGGAATAGCCGGGGAACAGGCCCAGCGAGTCATCCGGGCCTTCCATACGTTGCTCGGCGGCGTCCTGGGCAAAAACCGTTGAGACCGGGCTCACGAAGGACGACAGCTTGCGCGGTCCGTCCAGGCGGGCGGCGGGGTCGCGCGGGTTGGGCGGCTGCGCGGCATAGGCGTTGATGCCGATGCTGGAGTTCAACCAGAAGACGGCCGGGAAGCGTTTGCCCTCCTCGCGCCAT
Organism: uncultured Verrucomicrobiota bacterium; assembly: GCA_964568145.1. Lineage (GTDB taxonomy): Bacteria > Verrucomicrobiota > Verrucomicrobiia > Limisphaerales > J093 > DSVZ01. Next base: position 18,644 of record CAZMOZ010000052.1, on the reverse strand, counting down.
TCGTCCACGACGCGGGCCGTTGGGCACCGCCAGATGGTGATGGCGCTGCGCCAGCTCCAGTTCGTGCCGCCCATCTGCACGTACGGCAAGTAGGCCAGCCCCCAGTAGGCGAGGCTGTGGTCGGCTGGCAGCAGCATGGTGCTGTTAGGATTCAGGGTCCACTGGCCGTGATTGGGCGCGGAGCCGCCCACGTGGTGGAGGACGTCGCGGTTGTCCTCGGCGTACATGCCCAGCGCGAGGCCGATCTGGCGGAGGTTGCTGTAACAGACGGCCTGGCGGCCCTTCTCCTTGGCTCGCGACAGGGCCGGCAACAACATGCCGGCCAGGATCGCAATGATGGCAATGACCACCAGCAGCTCGATGAGGGTGAAGCCCGCTCGCGGTCGCGCGTTTGTGTCCAGCTTGGCAATGCTCATGAATGGTCAAATCAGACTGAAAAGGCCGGGGAGCCGCGGCTCCCCGGCCTTGAGTTCAAAACCCCGCGGAGAAGCCCGGCCTCATTTCTTGAGCCGGAAGTATTTCGCCGTGTCCGTCATGGGCACGGTGGCGGAATTGGCGCCGGCGCCGGCCACGTTGGACCAGCCCGCGGCGTTGCCCAGGTCGCCGTTTTCCTGGAGCGCAAAGCCCTCGCCCTGCCAGGTCAACGTGAGTTGGTTGTTCGCCACGCTGTAGCTCAGGATCGGCTGGCCGACCGGCGGCCCGCCGCTGCCGTCCAGCGACTGGCCCTTGAGCCCGCGACTGTAGATGACCGCGACTTCGCGGCTGCTGAGCTTGCGGTTCCAGAACCCCACGTCGTCCATCACCGCGTCAAAGCGGTCGCTGTCCGTGTAGGCGCCGGTGCCGTCCTGGCCGATGTTCAAGGCGCGGGTCAGGTCGAACAACGTGCCGATGCCGGGGGCAATGGGCTTGCGCGCCGCCGCGCCGCCGCGGTCCAGCGCGACCTCGATGCCGTCAATGTAGGTGACGGCTTCATCGTTGATCCCGAACGTCACCACCACGTGGTGCCAGCCGAGGTCGCTGACGATGCCGCCCACGCTGTCGAAATCCTTCCGGCTCTGGCCGTCGCGCCGGAAGTTCCACTGCACGCGGCCGTCCCCATCGGTGGCGATGACCCAGCCGATGTTGCCGCCGGAGCCCCAGTCCTTGTTCGAGACGAAGGCCGGGTCGGCCGCCCAGGCGTTCATCTTCGCCCAGAAGGAGACGGAGAAGTCGGCGCTTTCGCCGAAGCGCACGCCGGGGCCGTTGCCCAAGGTGACGTAGTTGAACACGCCGGCCGGCCTGTCCGTGCTGAGGCGGACGCCCTGGCCGCTGACGCCGGCGGTGAAGGACGGCGTGCCCCGGGCCGAGCCGTGGTTGCCCGCGCCGGAGGCATCCTGGTAGTTGCCCTCGAACTTGAGGTGGACGCCCAACTGGCTGGTGACGGGCGGCGCCAGGATGCTGTCGCCAAACAGGCCGTAGCCGTAGAGTGTGAGCACCTCCTGGCTGGTCAGCGCGCGGGTCCAGATGGCCACTTCGTCGAGCAGGCCGTCCCACTCGCCGTCGGTGTACTGGCCGGTGCCGTCCTGGCCGAGGTTGAGGCTGAGGCTGGCGTCGTAAATGTCCCCGGTGCCGGGGGCGATGCTGCGGGTGTCCATCAGCTCGCCGTTGAAGTACGTCTCGGCTTCGCCGTTGATCTTCCAGACCACGGTCACGTGGACCCAGTTGGGCGTGTTCAGGAGGTTGCCCCGCTGGTTGAGGTCAAGGTCCTTGCGCGAGGCGTCGCTGCGCTTGTAGTTCCATTCGATGCGGCCGTCGCTTTGGGTGCCGACGGTCCAGCCGGTGTTGTTGCCCGAGGCCCAATTCTTGTTCGCCACGATGGACGGGTCGCCGGCCACGCGCTCGGTCTTCATCCAGAAGGCGACCGTGAAGTCGCTGTCCTGGCCGAAGGGCACGGTGTCGTTGGAGCCCAGGGTGACGAAGTTGTAGGTGCTGCTCGCGCGCAGGTTGCTGACCTTGACGGCGCTCTTCCCGACCTTGCCCGCCGCGAAGCTGGGGCTGCCCACCGCGGTGCCATTGCGGTTGTTGCCGGAGGCATCGTTGTAGTTGTCCTCGAAGGGCAGGTACACGGCCAGGCCGGTCCGGAGGCTGGCGGCGTCCTCGGGCACTTCGAGCACGGTGAGTTTCGCGTAGGCGCTGGTCACGGAGCCGCCGGGGTTGGTGATCACGCAGCGGTAATCGCCAGCGTCGGAGAGCCGGACCGCCGGGATGGTGAAGGTGGCGCTGGTGGCGCCGGGAATGTCCGTGGTGCCCTTCTGCCACTGGTAGCTCAACTGCTGGCCGTTGGCGCCCACCTCGAAGCTGGCGGCGCTGCCCACGATGCGGGTGGCGTTCGCCGGCTGCTTGGTCAGCGTGGGCGCGTCAATGGTGGTGATGGAGTACAGGCCCACGTTGTCCACGCCGAAGAACCAACTGGCGGTGCCGGCCTGGAAGAAGCGCAGCTTCACCCGCGCCTGGTTGTCCGCCTGCGGCAGGCGGAATTTCTCGATGCGCTTGGACTCCATCTGGTCGTCGTTGATGCGGCCGCTGATGTACGGGCCCAGGTCCGGCCAGGTGCTGCGCGCGGCCTTCACGAACGCGCCGTAGGTGTCGCCGATGGTTTCGCCGGTGTTCGGATCCACGTAGTCGGCGGTGTCCGGATTGGCGGCGGTGAGGGTGGCCTCGGCGTCCACGGAGCCGTCGCCCTTGAGGCGGATGTCCGGCACATCAAGCATGTACACCACCGGCAGCCAGGTGGTGCCGCCGTCAATGGAGTACTCCACGCCGGCGATGTTGTCCTGGTTCTGGGTGTAGATGCTGTGATAAACGAGGTAGATGTCCGTCTTGCCGGTCAGGTTGACCTCCGGCGAGAACAACTCCGCGTACTGGCTGCCGCCGCGGATGTCGGATTCGTGGTAGGCGAACTGGCCCTGAATCAGGCTCTCCACCTTCTGGCCGTTGATGTACGCCTCGGGCGTGTTCAGCCGCTGGCTGGCGTTCCACGCGGTGATCGAGGCCACGCGGTCGCGCGAAATGACCACCCAGACCAGGTAGCTGTCCGAGTTGGGGTCGTTCAGATCCTCGATGCCGTTGCCCGTGATCGGACTGACGGTGGTCCAGCCGGCCGGCAGGGTGCCTTCGGGGATGGAATCGAACTTCTCGATCCAGATCGGGTCGGGCAGGGTGTAATTCGCGTAGGGCGCCAGCGTGTACTTGACGATCGCCGCCCGCTTGCCACCGGGCGCGGTCGCGTCGTCGAACTCCAGCTTGTACTCCTCGATGGCGAGTGGCTGGGGCAGGGTGGGCAGCTTGTAGCTGACCGGGGTCGTGTCGCCACTCTTGGGACCGATGGTGGTGCTGGCGGTGACGTCGGTGCCGTTGCGGAACAACTTCACCGAGGCCGGGTTCAAGGCGGTCGAGCCGTCCTTGATCCGCGCGCTCAGCCCGGCGGACGGCGAGACGTTGATGGCGTTCGGCTGGGGCGCGATCCAGACGATGCTCGGCCCGAGAGTCACGCTGCCCGGCTTGAGGGCGCGGTAGCTGGGGACGCCGCCGGCTTCATTCAGGTGCAGCCGGTTTGACGGGTCGGCGTTGTCCGCCGTGTACCAGTCCACGCTGTACCCGCCGCCGCCCTGCTCGTAGATCAGGCGGAACGGATACACCCCCGCCTTGCTGACCGTGAAGCTGAACACCGTGTCGCCCGCGCCGCGCCCGCCGTCGTACTCGCCGAGGCGGATTTCGGCCAGGCGATCAAATATGTTGCCCGTCGTCACCCGGAATCCGTCGTCGCTGTTCACGACCATCGTGTAGGTGCCGGGCTGGAGTTCGACGTACGTGATCGCCTCCATCGCGATGTTGATGGAGGTGAATTCTGTGCCGGGAATACCGGGGAAGAACGTGCTGCCGTAGGCGATGATCCCCTCCTCGTTGTACGTGCCGTCCGGGTTGAACGCGGACAGGTCCGCGAGGTTCGCGTGCGGCTGGCCGGTGGCCGGGTTGATCAGGACGCCCGCGATCTGGTTCTCGGTGCGGGCCAGCGTGTTGGGCAACTCGGGGCCGGTGGCCTGGAAGACGCGCACGACAAAGCCCGGTTTGGTCTTGTCGAGCGCCGACGCCGGCAGCGCGACCGATTCGGGAATGACGGTCTGGGCTTGCGCCGCGACCGCTCCCCAAACCAGGGCGGTCAGCAGGCCTCGCGGGATGAAGGATTTTCTGTTGGATGGGTGTTTCATGGGTTTCTCGGGTTGTCTGGTCAGCTTGGTGACCCTGCACGCCGCGCCGGATGTCAGGCTGCGGCGTACAACCAGCCCACTGGATGACACGTCAGCGCGTAGGTTGTCTCAATCACAAACCGGGTTCCAAGCTTACGGCAGCAGGTTACAGGCACTTGTCCGTCCGTCAACCATCCGGTGAAAAAACGGGGCGTGGACGGGAAGGGTGAAGCTTGGGGCTCGTGTAACTCGCCCCTCCGAAGCGGACTTTTCGGAGGGCGGAGTTCCACGACGCCCAGCCGGTGGCGCGTGGACGGCCCCGATCGCGGCGTGGCGACGCCGCCCGGCTCAAGTCCAGTCCCAGCCAAGCTGGGCCAGGGTTCGTGAAATGCCCGGAGCCGCCATGACTCCGCTGCGCGTCAGCCCAGCCGGACCTGCGAGAAAACCGGGCATGGCCTTGGTCAGCGCCGGCTGAATGGCCCAGCCATCCGCGCCCAGTTCCTTGCGGCAAGTCAGCATCGCGGCGGTGTAGTCCGGCTTTTCGAGCCGCGCCACCCACAGGCGGTTCTCGGCGAACGCCAGCATCGGCAGGTCGCCCGGGCTGTCGCCAGCCGCCAGGCAAGGCCGGCCGCCCAAGGCGTCCCAAAGACAGGCCACCTTGCCCGCGTAAACGGGCACCGGCAGATCCAGCCGGCTGGTCAGGCGCAGCCCGGCGAGCGCGCGGCTCTCCAGGCGGGCGTACGCCGCGTCGGTTCGGACCAGCACGCGGTCCTTGAGCACGCGTCCCTGGCGGTCCCGCAACAACGGCGCCACACCGATCACATGATCGGCGGCGACCCCGCGCGGGCACCCCAGCCGTTGCAGTCCCGGATTCAACTCCTCGAGCACCATCCCGCGCACGCTCCAGACGTTGCTGGCCGAGACGATCCAGACCTCGAACCGCCGCTTCAGCAGCGCCGCCACCAGTTCGATCATTTCCGGATAAAACCAGGGCAGGGGATATGCGGTCTCGCCCGGCGTCACTTCGAGGCGACGGCTTTCACCGGGTCGGGCCAGCCCGGCGACAACGGCGGTGGCCTGAACGATCCGCGCCGGGCTCAGACCGGCCATGATCTCGGCCGCCCAGGCGTAGCCGCTGGTCAGGGGGTTCGGGTCCGCGTCGCCGTGGCCACCGCCTTCGAGCAGGGCCTCGTAATAGGCCGTCAGGTCGGGCAAACGGCTCGCGACAACGCGCCGGCCCGCGGCGGTGCGGAACGGCGGCGTCAAGGCTGCCACCGTTTCCGGCTTGAGCCGGCGCTGTTTCACCAGCAACGCGAGCGTGGCCTCGCCGATGTCACCGCAGACGAGTGTGTTGTCGAAGTCGAACGCGACCGGCAGCCCCCGGCCCGCGCCGCGTTGCATCAGGTCTTCCAGCCAGGCCCGGACCTCGGGCGTCCAGCCCGGCGAGCTGAGACGGACTTGGCCTGGGAACCGGCTGGCGCGCGCGCGGGGCATGTTACTTCGCGCCTTTCGGACGGGCGTTCCAGATGGAAATCATGAAGGCGGCCGCGACCAGCACCAGGCCGGCGAGCGTGTAGAAGACCAGGTTCCAGTCGCCGCGGGCCAGGTCCTTGAGCCAACCCACGCCGGCGCCGGAAAAGATCGAGCCCAGCGCGCCCAGGCACATGGTGAAGCCCGTGGCGATGGACGCCGCGCGCGGATGGCTGATGTCCACCGTGGCCGCGCCGCTCATCAACATGTCCGGGCCGTAGATCAGGAAGCCGGCCAGCCCAAGCAACGCCGTGGCCGTCACCCATTCCCCGCGCGGCACGAAGGTGAAGCCCACGCAGACCGCGGCCAGCCCGAGCTGCATCAGCGCGCAGACCGGCGCGCGGCGCTTGTGGAACCACGTGTCCGACACCCACCCGGCGGCGATGGCGCCCAGCGAGCCGATCAACGGAATGGCCACGGCGGTGAGCGCGCTGCCTTTGATGCTGCGTTCCTGAAAGTCCGCCATGTACTGCACGCTCCAGTTCATGAACGAGTACCGCACCGCGTTCATACAGAAGAAGCCGACGCCCAGAATCCACAGCACGCGGTTCGAGAACGTGAGCCGGAGAATGGCCGGCGTGGACAGCGCGGCGGCGGGCGCGCTGGGATTCGCGGCCCCGGCGGGCGCGGCTTCCCCACCGTCGTCGCGCACCGGCGGGAAGCCGGCTTCCTCGGGCGAGTTGCGCAGAAACAGGAAGAACACCAGCGCGACCGGCGCCAGAATCAGGCTCGGCACCCAGAAGGCGGCGCGCCAGCCGAGGGCGTCGCACAGAAACCCGGCCAGCAGCCAGGAGAGGACGTTGCCCACGGTGTAGCAGGTGGAGATGAGGCCAATGACCGTGCCGCGGCGCTCCGAGGTGGTCCAGTTGGCGATGGTCTGCACGAGCAGCGCCCAGCCGGCCGATTGCGCGTAGCCGTTCACCGACCAGAGCGCCAGCATCGCGCCGTACGACGAGGTGAAGGCGAACAGCAGGTTTGTCAGCGCGGCGAAGACCAGCGCGGCGGTCATCATGTGCCGCGCGCCCCAGCGCTGGCAGAGCGTGCCGTTCACCACCTGGCCCAGCGCGTAAAAGACGGCGTACGTGGACGGGATGGCGCCGACCTGGGCGTGGGTCCAGTCGGGGAACGCCTTGAGGATGAGCGGCTGGGCGACGGCGAAGTTGACCCGGCACAGGTAATACGAGGCGTAGGCCGTCCACAGCAGCCAGAAAATCCGCCATTGCCAGGCGCGGAGCTGGGCGGGGAATTCAGACATGGCCGGGCGCCGGAGGCGGGTGGCGAAGTTGGCTCGGGCTGGGCACGGCGCGGTTATGCCGGACCCGCGCCCGCGCGTCAAAGCCTTGCCCGCGTCACAAGTTGGGTCGCCCCTCGCTGAGGGGCGACGCTCCGGCCTCTCAGCGAGAGGCCAGCTACCTGGAGTTCGCCACTGCGCCAGAGGCAGGCCCAACTCAAGGCCTGGCCGGCGTCATCAGCAGGTAGTACCGGCCGGACGCGGTCAGCGGATTGGTGAAGTCCTCGACCGCCACCGGTCCTTCGACGGTGAACGGCCCGGCGTCCTGCAGCTTGGTCCAGGCGCCGGTGCCCAGCGAGTCGCGGAACAGCAGCGAGTAGGTGCGCCCCGGCACGGCGTCGAAACGCAGCCGCACGCGGTCCGGCTCGAGATGCACCGCCAGGTCCAGCCGGCTGAGTGGGTCGTTGGGCCGCGTGCCCGCCAGGTACTCGTCGCGGTTCACGAGCCCGTCGTGATCGAGGTCGGCTGTCGCGTCCGCCGCGGACCCGGGATCGAGGCCGTACAAGCGTTCCCAATCGTCCGGCAGACCGTCCGCGTCGCTGTCCGGCGGCTTGGGCGGCGCGTTGCTGGCGCCCGGCGTGGCCGCGCCGGGGAAGGCGACGATGGCCGTGCCGCCGTCCGGCAGCCGGCCTTCGGACACGCCGCCAGTCTGCGGCCCGAACGTGACCGCGCAGAGCAGGTCGCCCGTTGCGGTGAACAGGCCGACGGACTCGCCTTCCGTCGCGAGCTTGAAGCCCACGTGGTCCGCGCCTTTCTCCGGATTGCCGTCCGCCTGGAAGACCAGGAAACCGCCCGCGGCGATGAACGACAGCGGCGGGATTCCGGACATCGTCCGGTCGTTCAGATCGTCCGTGAAGAACAGGCCGCCCAGCGCGACCGGTTGCGGATTGGGGTTGAACAGCTCGAACCAGTCATCGCCCGTCGCCGGGCGGGCCATCCATTCGTTGATCGCGAGGAACGAGGGGTTGCCCAGCGCCGCGGCCACGTTCGGCTCGCCGGGTGTGGGCAGGTTCAGCGTCCAGCCGCTCTCGATGGCGGACCGGCCCAGCGAGTAGCCGGCCGCCTGCAAGCCGTACCGCACCGCGTCGAGCTGGCCGCCGCCGGAGCCGGGGACGTCGTAGAAAAACACGCCGCCGCCGCGCGCGCCCAGACCGAAGCCGGTGTTCGTGGCCGACGCGGGCCACGCGGACTGGCAGGCGATGGCAAGGTAGCTGCCCGCAGGCACGACGCTGCCCGGCGGGAACACCCAGCGCCGCGGCTGCGCCGGGTCGTCGGTCAAGCTCGCGCCCGCCAGGTCCACCGGGGTGGCGGTGGGATTGAACAGCTCGATGAAATCCACCGCGGCCAGTGACGGGTTGGCGCCCATCTGGCCGGTGGCAAACACCTCGCTCAAACGCGCCGCCGCGCCGCCGGGCAGCGTGTTCGTGAGCGTCAGCAGCGCCTGAAGTTCGAGGCCGAAGACCACGTCGCTGCTGCCGCTCGAGGCCTGGTGGACTTCCACCGCGAGCACGTTTTCGCCTTCGCGCAGATGCACGCTGTCGCCGGTGAACGGCGTTTCCAACCGCGCGTCGCCCACCGTCCGGTCCGCGCGCAGGTCCGGCGTGATCGTGTCGTTGGGATCCAGGTTGTGACGGAACAGTTCGTGACCGTTCAGGTACGCGACCAGGCCGTCGTCCACCACCGTGCGGGCGCGCAGTTCGAAGCCGGCGGTGTTGGTGGGAAACTCGAAGCGCGCGCGGAAATAGTACGTGATCTGCCCCAGCGCCAGCGGCGTGTTGGTGGGCGCGCTCAACGGATCCGAATCGTGCCAGAACACCGCGCGGTCCTCGGGCCAGTCGGCGTCGGCGAAATGGGTCGCCTGCCAGCCGTCGGCCAGCGGCCCAGTCTGGTGATAGCGCCAAAGGTTGGTCAGGCTCACCAGATCAAGGGTGAGTTGGGTGACATTCGTGACGACGGGCGTGCCGGGGTTGCCGCCGCCCGGCGACGGCTGGTCGAAGAAGGCGAATTGCGGCGCGCCGCTGGGGCTGCGGCCTTGTGAGACGTCGCGCGTCTGCGGGCCGTAAACAACCGCGTCGAGCACCTGGTCCACCACCGGCGAGTTGTCCGGCCCGCTCGTCAACGTGGCCAGGCTCAACAAGCCCTGCTCGCCGGCCAATTGGAAATTGAGGTGGTCCGCGCCGCGTTCCGGGTCGCCGTCCGCCACAAACACCGCGAAGTCCTGGCCGGAGATGAAACTCAGCGGCGGCAGCACGTGACCCGGCGGCGGCGGCGCGCCCGGCACCGGCGACGCCGGATGGTCGCCCAGCCAAAGCCCGCCCAGCGCGACCGGCAGCGGGTCCGCGTTGTACAGCTCGATGAAGTCGTCGCGAAACACGGTGTGCGCCGCGGCCAGCCATTCGTTGAGGCGGAGCCGGGCGGGATCGCCCGTGCGGGCCGGCCGGTTCGGCATGCCGAAGGTCGGCACACACAACCGCCACGCGCCGGCGGCGTCGCGACCGATCGAGTGGTCTGCTATTTGCGGGCCGAAGACCACGCTGTCCAGCAACGCGCCGCTGCGATCCGCGCGGTCAAGCAGGTACAACGCCTCGCCCGTCTGCTTGAAGGCAAAGCCAAGGTGCGGGCCGGACAGCGCGGTGGCGTTGTCGCCCGGCAAAACCAGGTAGCCGTCGGCGGCCAGTTCAGCGCCGGCCGGGAACACAAACCCGCCGGGCTGGCCGGGATCGGTCGTGAGCCACAAGCCGCTCAAATCCACGGCCGCGGCGCTGTCGTTGTGGAGTTCCACCAGGTCGGGGAAGGCGTCGTTGGTGGGCCAGGCGGTGTTGCGGGCCAGGATCTCGTTGATCCGCAGCCGCGCGTGTTGCGTGTCCACCAGCCAGACGCGCGAATGCGTGGCGGGCACGGGCTCGGGCAGGTGGATGGGCCAGCCGGCGCCGGGCGTGGCGTCCTCGATCTGCCAGGTGCCGGCGGAGTTCCTGCCGAGCAGGCGCACCTGGTAGGCGCCGTTGGTCAGGCCGGTGAGTGCGATTGGCTCGGACACGGGCCTTTCCTCGCTGTACTCCGTGACCGGCGCCAGCACGGGTGGCGCGTCCGGCATTGCCGGCAACGGCCCGGCCAGCAGGCGGAACTTGTAGTGCGTGATGCCGGGCCCGCCGACGGTGAGAACGACGTTTGTCCGCCACGTGCGCAGCGGCGGCTCGCCGGAGACCGAAGCCCCGGCCGGCACCAGCGCGCCCATGTCCAGCCCATTGGGGCCGGCGCCCAAGGCCGGGGAGCCCGGCCGGAGCCGCATCGCCTCGCGGACATTCTCCGGCGTCAACGCGCCCGGGTAGCCGGCGAAGCGCGGGTCTTCGATGACGTTGTTCGTGCCTGCCGCGCCGGCCGGCAGCGGCCCCGGCAGCACATTGTCGCGGGCGATGAACAGCGCCGGCGGATTGGTGAAATCGTTCGCCAGGCGGCCGGCGACGACGTCCCAGACGATGTTGCCCGCGAGGTCCGCCAGCCGGCCGGAGGTGACGCCGGACCGGGCCTCGTAAAAGGTGATCAGCGCGCCGGGCGCGGTGTCGTTCGGGTTGTCGCGGAGGTTCACCACCGTGTTGTGGTGGAAGACCGCCGAGCCGGCGTCCTTCAACAGCAGCGCGTGGTCAAGGTTGGCGAACACGTTGCGGACCACCGTCAATTCCGAGGTGCGGTCGCCGTCCCGGCCGGTGGACACCGCGTTCGAGGTGCTCGCCCGCGGCGCGTCCTGGCGGATGTCCAGGAACACGTTGCCCTCGATGTGCGCGTCCGTGCCGTCCATGTCGAAGCCGTCGTCGGTGCCGCTGGCGAAGACGTTGTCGAGGAACTGCACGATGGCGTCCGGGCGGTTGCCGCCGGTGTAATCAATGATGTCGTTGTAGCCGGTGGTGCCGCCGAACCAGTTGCCCTGCAAGATGCCGAATCCGTCCGCCGGCAGGCCCGAGCCGTGGATCAACTCGAGGCCGGCGGTGCGCGGAAACACGTTGCGGCGAAGGTTGAACGACGAGTCCACGAGATCCACGTACGGCACGGCGGTGTTCGTGAACGTGCAGTGGTCCAGCAGCAGCGTGGAATTTACCGCGCGCACGTTCGCCGTGCCCGCGCCGCCCACGCCTTCAAAATGCACCCACGCCAGCCGGCCGGCCTGCGTGCCCGTGTCGCGCAACGTCACGCCCGCCCAGTTCGCCGGCGCGGACCAGTCGGACAAAAACGCGATCGGCGCGGCCTCCGTGCCTTCGGCCAGCAGGCGCCCGCGCACCTCCAGGCCGGCGCCCGCGGCGAACGCGACGGTGGCGCCCGGCTCGATCGTGAGCGTCACGCCGGCCGGCACGCTCAACAATCCGGCGACGCGGTATGGCCCGTCGCCCGCGGTCCAGACCGTGTCGGCCGCCAGCGTGCCGGACTTGGGCACGGGCGCCGCGGGCGCGAACAGCACGTCCACGCCGGCCCGCGCGAGTTCGTTGCCGGCCGCGCCCCACGTCTGGACGAGCAGACGGTTCCAGCCGGGCCGCAACGGCACGTCCGGCGCCTGCCAGGCGCCGCGCCAGGCGGTCCATCCGGCCGGCGCGCCGTTCACGGTCACCGCGCGGGTGTGAATGACATCCGCCCTGCCTACCAGGGCCACTTCGGGCGAGTCGCTCACGAAATAGCGGCCGGTCGCCGAATACGGCCACGCATTGCTGACCACCAGCGTCTGCGGAATCTGCGACAGCACAAACGCGCTGCGGCTGGCCGTGAAGGTCTTGATATCAGAGCGAATCGAGGCCGGCACAAGCGCGCCGAGCACCTGGTCCACCAGCGGGTCGAACTCGGCCGGGCTCAGGACCGTGTCCGCCAGCCGTCGCAACGTGGCGTAATAGATCGGCGCGAATTCCGGATGCTGGACAAAGCGCGCCATCACCGGGTTGGCCGCCATCCGGAACAGGCCATCCTGGATCCGCCCCGCGCTGTCGCCCTGGCCGAGGATGGTGTCGAGGTCGTACGGGATGACCTGGGCGCGGGCGTCTTCCCGGCCGAAGTACAGGAAGTAGTCGTCGCCTTCGCCGGTGCCGTTGTTGCCGTTGGCGAGGTTGGTTTCCCGGTTGTCCACCAGCGTCTCGAGCGCGAAGTACAACATCCATTCCTCGACGTTCACCCACTGCCGCACCGCTTGCGCGTAGGTCGCTTCCGGCGCGGAGTCCAGCACGCGCGTCAACCGGATGAGGTCGGTCCAGTTGTCCTCGCTGTTGTTGGAGCGCTTGAAGTAATTCACCCGGTACGGATCGGGCAGCTCGCCCTCGTAATGCAGGTCCGCGCCGTCGCCCGCCAGCCGGAGGCCGCGATACAGGTTGCCGGAGCTGTCGCCGCGGAAATGGTGCGCGACGAACACGCTGTCCAGCACCTCGTTGGCCACGTAAAAGCCCAGCGACGGCAGGCCCGCCGTGGCCAGGCGCGCGTTGTTCACCCGCACCTCAACGGCGCGCGACTCCTGCGTGGGCAGGCCCGCGCGGCGGTACAGCGCGCTGCCCAGCAACTGCGCGTGCGGGTGCTGCGAATTCAGATTGAGGGCAGCGGCCTTGTGCCAGAGCGCGTCGTTGCGGAAGTTCACGCGGAAGCTCTGCGGACTCTTGCCGCGGCTGCCGTTGCCGCGGTTGCGCACGCCCACCAGGTAACGCCACTCCACGGCCTGGCCGTCCCGGCTCAGGAACGCCGCGTTGTACTGCGCATGGCTGCGGCTGGCGGCGGCGTTGATCGCGCGCAGCTCCGCGAGGTCCGCCGCGAGCAACACCAGCCGGTACAGCGGCAGCGGGCCGGCGTCCGCCGCGTCGTCCACCTGGTACAACAGATTGGCGACCTGCGCTGGCACGCCGTCTTCGCTGACCGGCGCCGGGTAGGTACGCGTGTAGCCTTCGGCGTCGCTGGCCTCGACGTAAAATTCCACCACCGTGTTGTTCGGCGCCGCGGGCACGACCGCGCCGAACACACCGTCGTCGGCCGCGCCGTCCCCATGCCGGCCGTCGTCGGCCATAGGCGTGGCGGTGAAGGCGGGGTCGCCGTCGCGCCGGTGATGCAGCGTGGCGCGCAGCCCGCCCGGCGTTTCGTCCAGAGGCCGGACGGTGATCGTGACGGCCTGGGTGGAATTGGGGACCAGCGGGAAATGCGCGGCATCGAGGATCAACGGCGCGGTGTTGTCCCGCGCGACCGAGTTGGGCGCGCCGGGCGTGCCGTTCGTGACCAGGCTGGGCAGCCAGTTCTGGCCGTGCGCGCCGGACAGCCGCGGGTTCACCAGTTCGAGCGAGCGCCCGCCGCCGTCGGCCGGCGAAGCCCAGCGCAGTCCGCGCCGGCCGTAATCCTCCGGCGCCCGCTCGCGTACCGCCCAGTCGCCTTCATCGGCGTAGCGCACCGCGTCCACGCGCCGGCCTTGGGCGTCCACCAGTTCGAGCAACTGGCCGCTGTTGCTGAGAATACCCTCCCAGTTGCCGACGACGTTGGTCACGGCGGGGTGGTTTGTGGCGAAGACGTCGAGGTCCGCCGCCACGGCCAGCCAGCCGCCCGGCGGCAAGACCACGTCCGGAAAGGTGAACCGGACGCCGGTGCTGAAGCGCCAGCCGGCGAGGCGGACCGGTGCCGGGCCGGGGTTGTGGATTTCGACGAACTCCTCCCGCGAGTCCTCGCTCGCCGGGTGATACATCAATTCCGTGATCCGGACCGGCTCCGCGACCAGCGGCGCCAGCAGCGCGCCGACGACCGCGCCGATCATTCCCCCCGCCCGCCTGAGCCGCCGGACACCGCCGTGGCAGAACCCGCTGCATTGCATCGCCAGGATGTTGCTCATCTTGGGCTTGGGGAAGCAAGTGCCCTGCCAGCCGCCGCCGGCTGGCCGGTGAAAATGTGGCTGCGTGCGGCGCCGCGCAGATAACTGGAGGGGCGAGCGTCGCGAGCCCCTTTCTTTCCGGCGCCGCAGGTGGCCGGCCTCTGGCTCAGGTAGCCGGCGTCTCGCGGAGCCGCCGGAGCACGTCGTCCCTCAGCGAGGGGCGACCCACCCCCAAAGCGGCGGTGAACCGCCGCACTCCAGACGCTCCGCGTTGGCCGGGCTCGTGGCGCGGGCGACAGCTTTTGGAGTGCGCCGATCTCCTGGCGCTTTCGGGGAGCGGCCGCGGTCTGACGACCGCAGCCACGAGGCCAGCCCGGAGCGTTTGTGCTGCGCGAGAAGGACAAACCCGCCTGGCTTTTGCCCACCGACCGGACAAACCCGAAGCCGGCATCCCCCGACTCCCGCGCACGGCCAATGCCAGCGCAAGTCGTTCAACATCAAGCTTGACACGCCGGCCCGCCCGGCCACCCTCGTTGTCAATGAAGCGCCAGTCGGGACTTTAGTTTTGGCCGATGACTTTGTGCCATTAATACTGTTAGGCAACTACAGACCATACTATGCGAACACCACATATCATCACGACAAGCGCCACGATTCTGGTTGCACTATTTGCAGCCGGTTGCTCCAAAAGTCCGAGCGAGCCGACAGCGCAGGCCACGAATGTTCGTCAGGTGTCATCCCTTCCTGCGGACATGCCGAAGAGGGATTTGGGAGAGGTCGAGCTTACGGCTCAGAATCAAAAGCGTGTCAGCCTTGGCGATGGCAAGGCGTGCGTCATTACTCCCACCGTTCTCGCCGACGGCAATCTCCAGATGGATTTGTCGATCGAGCGCACGGGCGACGATGGCAAGATTCAGCGACTGGCGCAGTCGAGACTCACTGCACGCCCGGGTCAGCAGTGCGCCATTTCTGTCGGAGACACGATGGTCAGTTTGACACCGAGATTGAAGACACAATGACGATGCCTAACAAGATCACTGGAGCGAACAGCCGCCCCGCTTCTCCGCTCGACGCTCGTCGGCAGTCCGGACGCGCCTCGTGCGCTCCACCGTTCCTGTCGGCGGCTGTCGCTCAGTTCTGGCGTTCGCTAAAAGAATAAATCCCGATGCCGCGCTTTTCTCAGACTGAATACTTTCTGCACACACGGAAGCGTCCTGACCGGATTGGGATCACCGATGAGTGGATTCAGCACGTCATCGACCACCCCGAGATCGAGGAGATTCAGTCGGATGGGAGGATTCGACGCTGGGCGCGGATTTCCGACTTTGAGAACCGAGCCTTGCGGGTTATCCTTCTTGAGGATGGCCAGACCGTCCACAACGCTTTTTTTGATCGAGATTACGAGGAGAAGATTAAATGAAGATAAAATATTTTGAAGACACAGATACAGCCCTGCTTGAGCTGGGCGACGGAACTCCAGCGGAGACCCGCGAGCTTTCAGAAGACATCTACTTGGACTTGGATGAGGCTGGACATGTGGTTTCGATCACAGTCGAGCATGCAAGTATCAGAGGCGATTTATCCGAGGTCAGCTTCAAGAGAATAAACAAAGCGAACAAGGCGGTGCACCCAACGGCTACCCGCGTCACGCCCCATGCTTAGTCGCTTCGCTCCTGGCATGGGTCGCGCCACGGGTAGCCGTGGGTGACCTTGGACGTTAGGCATCACTACGCACTAGGAGAAAATCTATGTCATGGTATCTCGCAAAAGACGACCGAAGAAAAACTCGCCAAGTGGTCATTGAGTTACCAGCCGGTGGTGCTCAGGACTCGAAGTTCGGCAGCTTGGGCCTCGCCGCAAAATATGAAAATCTGACGCGCCAGCCTTGGTGTGCAGGATATTTCCGCACGGACGCCGAAAAAGGCCCGTTTCTGTTGGTCCGCGCTGATGGGCACGTCGCGCATCTAAGAGATAGCCCTCTACGAGTGGCGTTCTCGTTTTACCACGAGCCAGCAGGCGGCCTTTTCGGAGTTTTCGTTGCGGCTGAATCTCCCGAGTTGCGACGAGCATCCCAGACCGGCCACGCAGTATTCGAGTGCATCTACGGACTGGATTATCAAGATACGGTGGAGCGGATTCAGGACGCGCTGGCTCGCGACGTAGTTCACCTGTGTTTCGCAGATGCCTCTACAAATTTGAGCGTCAGTTCGATGCAACCAGATGGCACGTTCAAAGAGATGACTCCGCCCGCTTGCCGTTTCGACCGAGTCTATCCCATGCCCGACGATTGCCGACAGGCACTCGTCCAGCAGCTTCGAGAATTGATGGGCTACCACAGTTCCCTGCCGCCAAGCCGCCGCGATTACCAAGGCAGCATGGAGCAAATGAGTGCCGATTTTCCACCGTCAGAGCATCCTGTGCTTGGTCGCTCTCACGCTACCGGAACGTCGCCCAGCCGCCCGTCCTTTTTGAAGCGGCTATTCGGCGGGGCGTCGCAGCCGCCCCAGTCTTCCAGCACAAACACCACTGTCTTGCCGTTCGACAAGCTTGAGCACATCGTGATATTTGCGAGGCGACATGTGGAGTCATTTAAGCCTTCCGACGAGATGTTCCGGGTCTTGGAACAAATGACCGGACGGACGGTTGAGGAGATTCGCCACAAGGCCAGTTTCCAACTTTTCCGCAACAGTGGCGATACGATTGACACCGCAAAAAAGGGCGAGCGCGTCAGCATCATTGCTGCCACCGAGCTCGCCATGAAGGGTGCAGATTCTCCCGCAGAGAAGGCAAAGAGAGCGATGGCATATTCTCAAAACGCGTCCGAGCGCTATTTCCGTGATTCGAGTTCAGGTGAAGATTTCGCGATTGTATTGTTGTATGGCGTATGACCGTGATGCCTAACAAGATCACTGGAGCGAACGCGGGCGGGCCACGTCAGTTGCCAAGGCGGACGCGCTGGGCCGCCCGCGTCGCTCAGTTCTGGCGTTGGATGCACAGGCATGCCGCAAAACATTCGAAAGGCACACCGCATGATTGCCATTGCGCCTGATTTTTGGCGTCTTCGCTACCGACTGGGTATTTATTTTGCCTGCATCTACCTGGTGGTCTCGGTTCTTTCGACCGCCGCGTATCTTGCCGACAAGCATGAGTACAGCATACCTTTGTTCGTGGTCGTTTATGCCAGCTTCCCCGTGTACTGGATTCTGTCTGAAATATTCCGGCCGCAGATGGCTTTCGTGGAGCGGCTGCCCCAAGGGGAGCTTGTCGGTTTTGTGATATTGATTGGGCTGACGACATTGCTCTATTTTGGAGTCGGCCAACTCTTGGCCTACTTCGTGAAATCCGTAAAACGCTGGGTTGCGCACGATGAGCGGAGCGAAATGTGATCGCGCAGCATCCAACAAGGTCACTGGAGCGAACAGCCGCCCCGCTTCTCCGTTTCGTGGAGGCGTCGCCGTTCCTGAGCGCGTCGTGTCGGCGGGAGTCGTGGTCGGGCGGCTGTCGCTCAGTTCTGGTCGTTCGGCGGGTTCGTGTGCGTGAGGCGAGGGTGGGGCGTTTGGGCTGGGCGAGGCGGCGCGCGTGGGGCTGCTTTGTTGGCTTCGTTGCCTTCTGTTTACACCAAGGCAACGAAGGACGCGAAGAGAGGGTTTGGTGGGTTTGTTCCACTTTGGAGCGTTGTGACGGGGCCGGCTGTCGCAACGAGTCCGGGAGCGAGTGGGCTGGAGAGTGTTCGAGACATGAACGATTTGATCGCCGAACCAGGCGCTGGAGCGAACCGGCGCTCCGCCCGTCCGTTCCGCGCGGGCGGGCAACTTGAACGCGCCCGTTGCGCTCCACCGTCACCGCCAGCGCCGGTCGCTCAGCTTGAGCGTTCGGGGCATGAATCACGATGAAGGTTCGTGAAGTCCTCGACCGGTTGCGTGCGACCGGGTGGCTGCTGGCTCGCCCAAAAGGGAGCCATCGACAGTTCGTGCATCCCGCCCGGCTTGGTGCGCGTGTCACCGGCGCGGGGAAGCCTTGGCTGGACATCCCCCGAGGGACGTTGAACCGTATCCTGAAGCAGGCCGGATGGAAATGAAGCCATGAAATACGCGATTGTCATCGAGAAGAGCGAGACCGGGTATGGCGCCTACGTGCCGGACCTCCCTGGCTGCATTGCCGTCGGGGAGACCCTCGAGGAGACGGAGTCCCTGATCCGCGAGGCGGTCGAATTCCACCTGGAGGGGCTGCGGGCGGAGGGGGCACGCAACCCTGAACCCACCAGCCGGGCGGAGTACGTCGAGGTGGCATGAATCGCGAACCACTCGCTCCACCGAGCTGCTGCTCGTCACCTCGATTTTGCACGCGCGAGCTCGTTCGGACGTCCGGGAGGCCGCAGGCGACCGTTCCCAGCGGCGGTCGCTGAGCTTGGTCGTTCAACGCAAGGCGTTCTTCATGTCCGACAAGCCAGTACAGCCGCCACCGGGATTGAAGTTCGGCGCGACGGTCATTTACGTGGACGACGTGCCGACGGCGCTCGCCTTCCACGGCCGGGCCTTCGGGCTGGCGACCCGGTTTTACGATCCCCAGCACGAGTTCGGTGAACTGGAGACCGGCGGGGAAAACACCGAATCCGAAGTCCAAAGTTCGAAAAAAGACGAGGGGTCGAGGGGCAGGGCCAAGCCCGAAATCCAGAAACCTCGAATCCCGAACCTCGAACCCCGCCCCTGCCTTCCGCTTCAGATCTTCAAGAATATCTTCCGCCGGTACATCCAGAACAGGATGAGCCAGATGACGGCCAGCACGGCCA
>CAZMOZ010000051.1:0-20864 GCA_964568145.1 uncultured Verrucomicrobiota bacterium | reverse complement strand
CTCGGTCTTGAACTCCTCGCCGCTGACCTTGTAGCCGAGGTAGCCGCTCTCGCGGCTGTAGGCGACCTTGAAGGCCTTGAAGGCCACCTCGCGCGCGTCAATCTCGTCGTGCCGGCTGCTGCGGGTCCGGCGCGGGTAGAGCGGCCCGTACTTCTCGAGCAGGCCTGCGAGGTGGGCAATGGCGTATTTGACGAGGTGCTTGAGGTGCTTGCGCGTCTCCGCCAGGTCGGCCTTGACCCGCTCCATCTCCGCGCGGTGCTGCTGGATGTCGAAGAGCGAGATGCGCCGGATGCGGACTTGCAACAACCGCTCCACGTCGGCGTCGGTCAGCTCACGCACCAGTTCCCTCTGGAAGGGCTTGAAGCCCTCGAACACGGCGGCGCGGACGGCCTCGACGGTCCTGCACTGCTCGATGCGCTTGTAGAGACGCTCCTCGATGAAGATGCGCTCGAGCGTGCGGAAATGGAGTTCGTCCTGGAGCCTCCGCTCCTTGAGCTCGAGTTCGCGCTTCAGGATCGCGACCAATTGCTCCGTGTTCGTGCGCAGGATGTCGCTCACGGTCATTTCGACCGGCCGGTTGGCCTGGATGACCACGATGCGGCTGGCGACGGTGACCTCGCAATCGGTGAAGGCGTAGAGCGCGTCCGCCATCTTCCCCGCGTCCACGCCAGCCGGGCACTTGATCTCGATCTCGACCTCCTCGGAGGTGAAGTCGTTGATGGCTTTGACCTTGAGCTTGCCTTTGCGCGCGGCGTCCTCGATCGAGTTCATCAACGACTCGACCGTGGTGGTGGGCGGGATCTCCTTGATGACCACGGTCTGCTCGTCCTTGACCTTGATCCGGGCGCGGACCTTGACCGAGCCCGCGCCGTCGCGGTAGTCGCGGGCGTCCATGAGGCCGCCGGTGGGGAAGTCCGGCAGGCACTTGAACGGCTGGCCCTTGAGGATGGCGATCTGGGCCTGGAGCAACTCGGGGAAATTGTGCGGCAGGATGCGCGCGGCCAGGCCCACCGCGATGCCCTCGGTGCCGAGCATGAGCGTGAGCGGCAGCTTGCAGGGCAGCGTCACGGGCTCCTGGTTGCGACCGTCGTAGCTGGGCACGAACGCGGTGATCTCGTCGTTGAAGAGTTCGGCGCGGGCGAGGTCGGTGAGCCGGCACTCGATGTAGCGCGGCGCGGCGGGCGGGTCGCCGGTGTAGAGGTTGCCGAAGTTGCCCTGGCCCTCAATGAGGTAGCGCTTGTTCGCCAGCACCACCAGCGCCTCGCCGATCGCGGCGTCGCCGTGCGGATGAAACTTCATCGTGTCGCCGACGACGTTGGCGACTTTGGTGAACCGGCCGTCGTCGCCGAGGTGCAACGCCCAGAGGATGCGCCGCTGCACGGGCTTCAAGCCGTCGGCCAGGTTCGGGATGGCGCGGTCGCGGATGACGTACGAGGCGTAGTCGAGGAAGCTGCGGTCCACGCGACGGTGGAGCGGCGCCGTGACCTGCTGGGGGTTGAACGGCCGGTGGGCCACCGCGAGCGTGCCGGGCACGGCCTCGGCCTGGACGTGCGTCTTGCCATTGCCGGCGGGCGGCGGCGCGGTTTCCGGCGCGGGCGGTGTGGAGGCGCCGGCGGCCTCGTTTTTCGAGGACTTTGCGGCGGGTGACAGTCTGCCGGCTGCCTTTGCGGCGGGCAGTTCAAGCTGGTTCGGATCGCTTTTGCGTTTGCCTGCCATGTTGAAAGCTTCGCGTACGGACGCGGCGCAAAATCCTGCCGTGCCCGGTGTGGAAACTGAAGGCAATCTTGCGCGGCCGATCACACCGGGCGCATCTCGCATTCGTGCCGGCCCGGCCTTGATGGTGTGGGGCGGGACTCCGTCGAGTCCTGCGGGTTTGGGTCGTACTTCGTGGAAGGCGGATGCCGGATACAGGCTTTCGACCTTCGACCTTCGACCTTCGACTTTCGACTTTGCCCTTTGGATTTCGCGGCCGCAGGCCGCCCGGGTGGGGCGGGACTCCGTCGAGCCCTGACCTTTCGGGGCTGCGATCGGCGGACCTCGGTCTCTGCGGGCGGGTCGCCTGCGGCACGGCCCCGGGCGAGGTCGCCTGGGCCACCACGGCTCGCTCGCCGCCGGCACGAAATTGAAATGCGCCCATCATTCCCCCCGGCGGCAGACTGCCTGGCGCTGCTGCCTGCAGTCCTTGACCGGTCCCGTCCAGCCCACCGCCCGGTTGGAACGTTGCGCGGCGCGGCGGAAAGGATTACACACAACCCGCCTTGCATGGACCGCCAGCCGTTACCATTGGATTTGGGCCGCTTGAAAGTCTTCCCGCTCGCCGAGCGGAGGAGCCTGACCGCGCTCGAGGAAATCCTGGTCGAGCCGGCCAATGACCCGCCGCCGGTCCCCGACGTAGTGGCCGCGCAAGTGGCCGACTGTGCGCGACGCATCCGCGCGGCGCGGGCGCGCCGGGCCGGCGTGATGCTGATCTACGGCGCGCACCTCATCAAAAACGGCGGCCAGCTCCTGCTTGTCCGGCTGCTGGACCACGGCTGGGTCACGCACCTGGCCACCAACGGCGCCGGCACCATCCACGACTGGGAGTTCTCCTGGCTCGGCCGTTCGACCGAGAGCGTGCGTGAAAACGTGGCCACCGGCACGTTCGGCACCTGGGACGAGACCGGCCGCCACATCCACTCCGCCTTGCTGCTGGGCGGCGTGCGCGGCGAAGGCTACGGCCGCGCGCTAGGCCGGTACATTTACCTGGACGGCGGCACGGTGCCGGCGGCGGCCGAACTTGAGCAGGCCATCCGGATCAACCCCACAGATCCGCTCACCGCCGCGCGCGCCGATTTGCTGACCGCGATCCGCCAGCACAGGCTGCCGCCCGGCCCGCTGCTGGTGAACCACCGGTGGCGCAATGCCTCGCCGCTGGCCAACGCCTTCCGCCACGGGGTGGCGTTCACCGTCCATCCCGGCATCGGCTACGACATCATCACGAACCACCCGTTCTTCAACGGCGCGGTGATCGGCCGCGCGGCGGGACTCGACTTCCGCCAGTTCGCCGGCTCGGTGGACACGCTGGACGGCGGCGTGGTGCTCTCCATCGGGTCCGCGATCATGGGCCCGCAGGTGTTCGAGAAGGCGCTGAGCTGCGTGAACAATCTCCGCTGCCAGCTCGGCCGGCCCGTGGTGAGCGGCCACCACATCTACGTGGTGGACTTGCAGGACGGCGGCGGCTGGGACTGGACGCAAGGCGAGCCGCCCAAGGACAACCCGGCGTACTATCTGCGGTTCTGCAAGAGCTACTCGCGCATGGGCGGCACGATGCGCTACGTCCAGTGCGACAACGTGGCTTTTCTGCACCACCTGTTCCGCGAGCTGCGCCAACTGGAAAACTAAGTCTGCTACCGTGCCATGCACGCCGACCGCTTCCGCCAGCTCACCGCCCGCTACCCGTCGCTCCGCGTGGCCATCGTGGGTGACTTCTGCCTGGACCGGTACCTGGAGATTGACCCGGCGCTGGCGGAGACCTCCCTCGAGACCGGCCTGCCGGTGTACAACGTCGTCAACGTCCGCGGGCAGCCGGGCGCGGCGGGCACGATCCTGAACAACCTCGTGGCGCTCGGCGTCGGCGCCATCCACCCGGCCGGCTTTTGCGGCGAGGACGGCGAAGGCTTCGAGCTGCAGCGCGCGCTCCGCGCCAGGGCCGGCGTCCGGCTCGAGCATTTCCTGCCCACGCCGCGGCGCCGCACCTTCACCTACTGCAAGCCGCTGGTGCTCGAACCCGGCCGGCCGCCGCGCGAGTTGAACCGGCTCGACTCGAAAAACTGGTCGCCCACGCCCGCCGAGGTCGAGGACCGGCTGCGCGACGCGGTGCGCCACCTCGCACGCGACGTGGACGCGCTCATCGTGATGGACCAGGTGGACCGGGCCGGCACTGGCGTCGTGACGCGCCGCGTGCTCGAGACGCTCGGCGAGGTGGCGCGCGTCCATCCGGCGAAACTCATCATCGCCGACAGCCGCCGCGGCCTGCGCGACTTCCCGCCGGTCACCTTCAAGATGAACGGCGCGGAACTCGGCGCGCTGACCGGCGCCGGGCCGTTGACGGAACTGGAGGCGGTGAAGCGTCACGCCCGCGAACTGGCGGCGCGGAACGGCCAGGCGGTCTTTGTCACGCTGGCGGAAGGCGGCATCGTGGGCGCCCGCCCGGACGGCGCGGTGGAGCATGTGCCGGCGCTGCCGGTGCGCGGCGAAATTGACATTGTAGGCGCGGGTGACGCGGTGACGGCGAACCTGACCTGCGCGCTGGCCGCCGGCGCCACGTTGGGGGAGGCGATGGAGCTGGCGATGGCCGCCGCGTCCATCGTGATCCATCAACTCGGCACCACCGGCACGGCGTCGGTGCCGGAGTTGCGCGCCCTCCTGAAATCGCGCGAAGCCCGGGCCTGAGCAGGCCGCGCGGGCAGCCACGGCCGGGCGTCGTGGAACTCCGCCCCACCCACGGTGAGTCCGGGGTTTGGGGGCTCGGGTCTTGGGTTTCCAGCCTTCCTGAGTTCCCAATTTTTTGAGTTTCCGAGTTTCGGCTCCCGGCGACTGGCGGCCGAAGCAAAGAAAGCAGGGCTCGACAGAGTCTCGCCCCACCGGGTGTGAAATCCGAAATCCGAGCACCTCGCACTCCACACCTCGCACCGAATTCCGGCTTCTGCCCTTGCCACGCGGGCGGGCCGGGAGTAAACAACCCTCACGATGAACGGGGCGGGGTCAGGGCGGCGTGCCGGGTTCACGCTCATCGAACTGCTGGTGGTGCTGGCGGTGATCGGGGTGCTGGCGGGCCTGCTGCTGCCCGCCTTGAGCCGCGCCAGGGGCCGCGCCCACGCGGTTGCCTGCCTGAACAACCTCCGCCAGTGGGGCCTTGCCACGCAGCTTTACGCCACGGACCACGACGACTTCCTGCCACCGGACGGCACGCCCAACCCCGGCGACTCCGCGACCAACACCGGCTGGTACATCCAGTTGCCGCGCGAAATCGGCCTGCCGCGCTACCATGACATGCCGTGGCGGACCAACGCCGCCGTCGAGCCGGGGCGTTCGGTCTGGATCTGCCCCGCGAACCAACGCCGCAGCAACGGCCGGAACCTCTTTCACTACTGCCTCAACGAGCACGTGAACGGCACCGGCGATGACAACCGCCCGGCGCGGCTGGGCGCGATCGCCGAGCCGGCGCGCGTGGTGTGGCTGTTCGACACGAAGAACCTCCCGGCGGTGGGCTACTGGAACTTCGTCCACACCAACCTGCACGCGGGCGGCGCGCAGTTCACCTTCCTCGACGGCCACGCCGCGCGCCATCCGCGCAGCGCGTACTGGGACGATGCCGCCAACCAGGCCCGCAGCCACAGCCCCGCGCTGTGCTGGGTGCCTTGAGCCCGAAAACGGAAGTCGGGCAGGCGGGACGCGCCGCGCCTCGGCCAACCGCAGCTTTCAGACTTGGTCCAGGTTTTCGCGCTGAACGCACCCTGGCATCAAAAGCGCCAGAGCTGGAACGGCGCGTCGAACCACAGGCCGTTGAAGTCCAGTTGCAGGTTGGGCGGATCGTACGTCCCGGCCACCCAGAGGACCTCGTTGCGCGGGCGGAGCAGTGTCTCCAGTTCGGCGAACATCGTGGCGTCGAAGCCCACCACCTGATACCGGCCGCGGCGCAGCTCGTGCCGGGCCAGGAGGCGCAGCAGATGCTCCGCCTCGGCGGGCGAGCGTTTGAGCACCCACAGTTCCGCCTCGGGCACCTTCACCGCCAGCCGGTCGAGCTTCTCCACGCCGCACTCGCCGCACTCGACCCAGAGCGCCGCGCGCAATGTGTAGTCGAACTGCGCAAGGTCCGGCAGATACGGGATGTTGTCGTCGTGCAGCGGCGGCTCGATCTGGAGCCGCGCGCGGTGCAGCAGCAGATAGCCCAGCAGTTTGAGCAGCACGTGCGCGGTCGTCTCGGTCTCACGCTGGCCGATGATGATTTTGGCGGGCAGCAGGCGGCGCGGGTCGGCGGCGCGCAGATGGAAGCTGAATTTGCCGGCCATCGCGGGAAGCGGCTCAAGGCTCGACGTACACGGGCAGGCCGGCCCAGACCAGCCGCACCAGCAACGCGGCGTCCCAGTTCGCCAGCCGGAAGCAGCCGTGCGATTCCGTCCGGCCCACGTCCTCCGGCCGCGGCGTGCCGTGGATGCCGTAGCCCGGCCGGTCCAGCCCGATCCACGCCACGCCCACCGGGTTGTTCGGACCGGGAGGCAGCGTGAGCTTCCGGTTGAGCCGCCGCGCCTCGGCGGATTCCGGAAAAATTTCCGGGTTGAAGGTGTACGTGGGATGCTCCGCCGCCGTCACCACCGTGAGACGGCCCACCGGACGCTTCTCGATCCGCGCGCCGATGCTGCACGGGAAATGCACCACCAGGTTCGTCTGCGCGTCGTGGCCGGTGAGGATGCGGTCCTGGAGGGCGATGCGAATGAACGCCAGGCGGCTGGTGATGACCGGCAGGGGCACGTGCGGCACGCTCACGGTGAGGCCGGGCCAGACGTTGGTCCAGTCCACGCCCGGGTTGAGCCGGCGCACCAGCAGCGGGTGGGCGCGGTGCTCCTCGGCCAACAGCTCGAGCACGCTCGCAAAATCCAGCCGCGGCTGCAGCGACTTGCCCAGCCACGTCGGGCTGACGGGCAGCAGGCGGGCCAGGTCGTTGCTCGACACGACGTACGTGGCGAACGCTGGGGCGTCGAGCGTGAGCCGCGCGCGCGTGGCTGCGTCCAGCGCGCCGGTGACCGGCAGCCCGGCCAGGCGTTGAAAGGCGCGCAGCGCGGCCCGGGTCTGGTAGCCCGGCGCGCCGTCAATCGGCCCGGAGGAAATGCCCCGGCGGGCCAGGGCCACCTGCGCTTCGAGGACGTTTTCGACCGGCCGGGGCGCAAAGACCGGCGGCGCTATGGGCCCGGCCGGCGCTGGCTGAGCGATCGGGCTGCTGGTTGCCGAAGCCAGTGTTTGCGTGTGGCTGGCCGGTGGTTGAGCGCGGACAACCGGGGGTGGGGCCGAGGTGCGCGCCAGCGCGGTCAACACTCGCGGCGCGGGGTTGGTGGACATGGCCGGGCGGGCCGGTGGGCGGCCGGCGGCGTTGCGCTGGGGGCCGGGCGCGGGCCCGGCGGTGCGGTACACGATCCAACCCACGAAGCCCAGGCCGACGGCGGCCAGGAGCAGTTGCGCCAGCACGCGCGGCGCCCAGCGCTTTCGGATGGTCTTGTACCGGGTGTAAATCTGCACGGGGACAGTGCGCCAGAATTCAGCCGCCCAATCCGCTGCGTCGCGACCCTGGCTGTCCTGCGGCGGTGTCGAATCCCGGCCCTGGCAGGCGCAGACTAGCGTCCGGCCGGCGGGGCCGGCGGATTGGTCCGCCCCGGCGGGGCGTTGGTGATGTGGTACCGGGCCAGGACCCGGGCGAAATCCGGATTGGACTGGGCGAAGCGGCGCAGATCCTCGATCAGGCGGTTCATTTGCGGCGCCACGTTGGTTTCATAATCGCCCACGCCTTTGGCCAGCTCCTGCACGGTGAAATTCAACTGATTCGCCTGCGCGACCAGCCAGCGGATCTGGTGAAACAAGGCCAGCGTGGTGGTCAACAACAGGAGGGTCACCACCACCATCAGCGTCCGCACCAGAAAGCCTTGGGACTTCAGTTCGCGTTCGAGCGAGGCCACCGCCGGCGAAGGCTCGGACTCCGGCGCGGGGGAAGCGGGGGCGGGGGGTTCCATGGGTGAAAGCTCAGCGGTTGGTGGCGGCCGGCGCGAGGTCCAGGCGCTGGAGCAGGCCGGTGTGCGCCTGCATCAGACCGGCGGCGGCGGGCACCTTGCGGCCGAACTCGAGCGTCTCGGCGGCGAGGGTGCGGGCCACGGTCATGTTCTGCCGGGCCAGGTTGGCGGCAAACTGGAGGCGCTGGGCCTGGCCTTGCAGGCGCTGGGCCGCGTTGAGGACCTGCAGGTAGCGGAAAAAGACGAGCAGGTTCGCCGCCGCGCCGATCAACACCAGCGCCAGCAGCACGCTCGTCACCCAGGAATGCCGTTGCATGGGACCACCTTAACGGCCGCGGCGGGCGCCTCCAAGCGGGATTTCGCGGCTACATCCGCTCCGGGGTCTCGATGCCCAGCGTCTGCAGGCCGGTTTGCAGCACCCGGGCCGTGAGGTCGCACAACGCCAGCCGGCTGGCGCGCGTGGGGCCGGTTTCCTTGAGCACCGGGCAGGCCTCATAGAAGTCGGTGAACCGGCCCGCCAGCTCGTACAGATAATTGCACAGGTAGTTCGGGCGGTACTCGGTGGCCACGGTCTCGAGCGTGTGGCCGAAGTTCAACAGGTGCCGCGCCAGCGCGAGTTCGGCGGGGGCGGCGGGCAGGAGGTGCGCCGCCGCGGCCCGCGCGTCCCAGTCCTCGCCGGACTCGGCGAGCTTGCGGAAGATGCTGCGGATGCGCGTGCCGGCGTACTGGAGGTACGGCGCGGTGTTGCCGCTCAAGGCGAGCATCTTGTCCCAGTTGAAGACGTAGTCGCTCTGCCGGTTGGGCAGCAGGTCCTGGTACTTGACCGCGCCCAGCCCCACCTGGCGCGCGATCTCGCGGCGCTCGGCCTCGGGCAGCTCCGGGCTTTTCATGGACACGACCCGCAAGGCGCGCTCCTCGGCTTCATCGAGCAGGTCGGCGAGCTGGATCGTGTCGCCCGCGCGCGTTTTGAACGGCTTGCCGTCCTCGCCGAGGATCGAGCCGAACCACACATGGGCCAGCGTGACGCGCGCCTCCGGGTGCCATTTGCGAAACGCGGCAAACACCTGTTTGAAATGGAGCTGCTGCCGTCCGTCGGTGACGTAGATGATCTCGTCCGGCCGCCAGGTTTCCAGCCGGTACGCCAGCGTGGCGAGGTCGGTGGTGGCGTAGTTCGCGGCGCCGTCGCTTTTCTGGATGATCGCCGGGTGGGCCTTGAGTTCCGGTTCCTCGTCGAAGAACACCACCTGCGCGCCGTCGCTTTCGCGGGCGATGCCGCGGGCGACCAACTCGGCCACGACGTCCTTGAGCCGCGGATTGTAAAAGCTCTCGCCCAGCGTGTGGTCGAACCGCACCCCCAACCGGGCATAGATGGCGTCAAACTGGTGCTGCGACAGCTCCTGCATCCGCCGCCAGATGGCCAGGTTGTCGGCGTCGCCACCCTGGAGTTTCACCAGTTCCTGGCGGGCGGCCTCGAGCACGGCCGGGTCCGTTTCGCTGGCGTGGTTCACCAGCCGGTACAGGCGCTCCATTTCGGCGACCGGGTCGCGCTCGAGCGCTGCGGGGTCGAGGTGGTGTTTCCAGCCGACGATCAGCTTGCCGAACTGCGTGCCCCAGTCGCCGAGGTGGTTGTCCGTGATGACGCGGTGCCCGAGCAGCCGCAGCACCCGCGCCAGGCAATCGCCCAGGATGGTCGAGCGGATGTGGCCGACGTGCATCGGCTTGGCGACGTTGGGCGAGCTGAAGTCCACCACCACCGTGCGCGGCGGGGCGGCGGGCGTGAAGAACAGGTGCTCGCCGCGGGCGGCGGCTTGCAGGGCACGCGCGAGCGCCTCGCGTCGCAGGTGGAAGTTCAGGAAGCCCGGGCCCGCCACCTCCACGCGCTCGCACAGGTCGGCGGCGTCCAGCTTGCGGGCCACGTCACCGGCGACGGCCCGCGGGTTGAGTCCGCGCGCCTTGGCCAGCGCCATGAGCGCGTTGCTCTGGTAATCGCCGAACTTCGGGTCCGGGCACGGGCGGACCAGCACCGACGCCACGTCGGCGTCTGGCAACACGGCCGTCACGGCGGCCTGCAGGCGGGATTCAAGAAGATGGTGCAACATGCGCAGGTCAACCACCGCGGAGCACGCCGGCGCCGCCGGCTAGCGGGCCAGGGCGTTGTCGCGGATGATGTCGTAAATCGCCGCGGCGTCCGGCGCCTGCTCGATGGCCTGGCGCAGCTCGCGTTTGTGCAGCAGCTTGGCGATGTCCGCCAGCGTGTGCAGGTGCTTCTGGAACTGGCCCTGGGGGACCAAGAACAGGACCACCAGATTCACGCGCTGGTTGTCCAGCGCCTCGAAATCAATGCCGGCCTGCGACCGCCCGAACGCGCCCACGACCTCCTGGATCAGGTCGGTGGAGGCGTGCGGGATGCCGATGCCGTAGCCGATGCCGGTGCTCATCGAGCGTTCGCGGCGCTGGACCACGGCGCGGACGGCCTCCATGTGCTCGGCCTTGATGCGCCCGGCGGCGACGAGGCAGCGGATCAACTCGTCAATGGCCTCCCAGCGGTTGGTCGCCTGGAGAGCGGGTATGATCGAGTCGGGCGTGAGGATGTCGCTGAGCGTCATAGGCCAGACTGCGTGCGGGCATTCCGCCGCAGCCGCTCCGCCATTTCAAGCGGAATTCCAAATCTTCTTTCGCGCGCGGGGCGTAACCCGAGTTCCTGCGCGCGGGCCGGGGTGGTGGCGCGGACGACCCGCCCGTGTGAAGTCCGAACGCCGAAGCCCCACGTTAAAAGTCCACAGTCCGGAGTCGAAGGTCGAGGTCAGTAAGCACGAACCACAAACCAAGAACCAGGAACCAAGCACCCAAATAGCAGGGCTCGATGGAGTCCCGCCCCGCCCCGCCGCGCTCAACGCAGCCGTTCCGGGTTGAGGGGCTGGAGGTCGGGCGGCACGAAGCGGCCGTCGCGGCGGATCAGTTCGCCGTCGAACCACACCTCGCCCCCGCCGTATTCCGGCCGCTGGATCAGCACCATGTCCCAGTGGATGGCCGACTTGTTGCCGTTGCCGCAGTCGGCGTAGGCGTTGCCGGGTGTGAAGTGCAGCGAGCCGGCGATCTTCTCGTCGAACAGCGTGTCGCACATCGGCTCGCGGATGTACGGGTTGAAACCCAGCGAAAACTCGCCGATGTACCGCGCGCCCGGGTCGGTATCGAGGATATCGTTCAGACGGCGGGCGTTGCTGCCGGTGGCGTTGACGATGCGGCCGTCCTTGAGTTCGAGCCGCACGTTGTCGAATCGAGACCCGGAGTAGATCGTGGGCGTGTTGAACTGGATGACGCCGTTGGCCGACTTGAGCGTGGGACAGGTGAAGACCTCGCCGTCCGGCAGGTTGCGCAGGCCGTTGCACGGCAGGGCGCCGATGCCCTTGATGCTGAAGCGCAGGTCCGTGCCGGGGCCCTTGAGGTGGACGCGGTCGGCGCGCTTCATGCGGCGCGCCAGCGGGGTCATGGCCCGCGCCATTTTCCGGTAATCCAGCGTGCAGACCTGGAAGTAGAAATCCTCGAACGCCTCGGTGCTCATGCCCGCGGCCTGGGCCATGGACGGCGTGGGCCAGCGCAACACCACCCAGCGGGTGTGATTGAGCCGGCGGTCCAGCACCGGGCGCATCGTCTTGTTGAACAGGTTGAGCCGGTCCGCGGGCACGTCGGCGCCTTCGTTGGCGTTGTGCGCGCCCCGCAGGGCGATGTACGCCTGCATCCGCCGCATGCGGTGCAGCTCAAGCTCGCGCACCAGCGTCGCGTGCCGGGCGTCGGTGTCGCGCATGATCTCGCGCGTGATCCGCGTGTGGCGCACTTCCACGATCGGGATGCCGCCGGCCGCGCGCACGGCCCGCATGAGCGCGACGCCGAATTCGTCCGGCACCTCGATCAAGTCCAGCAACACGTGGTCGCCGCGCTTGACTGCGGTGGAGTACTCCACCAGCAACCGGGCCAGCTTGGTGTAACGTGAATCCGTCATGGGCACAGGCTAGGAAGCCCGGCGGGGCCGGTCGAGGGTGTTTTGCGCCCCCCCTCCGCAAGAGAGTGGGGGGAAAACCGATCGAACTGGCGGAGCGCGTTTGAGGGGGCGGGCGCAACTCGATTTCCCGCCAGCCGCCGGATCGTTCTGGCGCCGGCGACCCGCCGGCGGGCGCATCTCAGTATCGCGCAGGCAGGAACGCCAGCCGGGGTAGCGGTTGGCTTCCAGCCCAGTGGGTCCGGCCAGAAAACCCAAACTCAGAAACTCAGAAAAAGAGACGGTGGATAGCGGGCGGGGATTCGGCATCTGGTAGCCGGCCCCTGGCTCAGGGGCCGGACCCGTCGCCCCTCAGCGAGGGGCGACCCACCCCCCGCAACCGGGATTGCCAAAGCGTCTTCCCGCGGCAACGCTGGCGGCATGATTGCACCCTGGCCGACTGTGGCCGCCGAACGCCTGGCTGATTACCGCGTCTTCACCGTGCGCCGCGTGGTGCGGCGTTCGCCGCGCACGGGCCGCGAGCATGATTTCTTTGTCCTCGACACCCCCGGCTGGGTGAACGTCATCGCCCTGACCCCGGACCGCCAGATGGTGCTGGTCGAGCAGTACCGGCACGGCACCGAGTCCGTGGAGCTGGAAATCCCCGGCGGCGTGATGGACCCCCGCGACGCCTCGCCGGCGGCGACGGGCGCGCGCGAGTTGCGCGAGGAGACCGGCTTCGCCGGCGAGAACGCCCGCGTGATCGGCACGGTGCGGCCGAATCCGGCGATCATGAGCAACATCTGCCACACGGTGCTCATCGAGAACTGCGTGCTCCGGCACGAGCGGGAGTTCGACCACGGCGAGGATCTGATCACGCGGCTGGTGCCCGAGGCCGAGGCGCCGCGGCTGGTCGCGCGGGGGTTGATCCGCCATTCGCTGGTGGTGGCGGCGCTGTACCACTTCGAACTCTGGCAGCGCGGCCCGCACACCGACTGACTGCCCCCTGCGCGGCCTATCGGGAACCGCCGGCCAGTCCCGTGGCCGGCACACCTGCGGTGCGGCGGATGATTTCGTCCAGCGGCATTGACGGGCGGAAACCCGTGAACTGCTGCAGCTTCGCCACCGAAGGCCGCCGCCGCCGCAAGTCCTCGAAGCCCGGCGCGTACGCCGCGTCGTAAGGCACCGGCTCGATCACGGACGGCGAACGCAGCGTGGCGATCACCCGCCCGGCCAGTTCGCGGATGCTGACTTCCTCGGTGCCGCCGACGTTGAACACCTGACCGCGCGCGGCTGCGCAACGCATCAACCGCCACAGTGCCTCCACCGTGTCCGTCACGTGGCAGAAACAGCGCGTCTGCCGGCCGTCGCCGTACACGCGCAGCGGCCGGCCCGCGCGCGCCGCCTCGATGAACCGCGGCAGCACCATCCCGTACCGGCCGGTCTGCCGCGACCCCACCGTGTTGAAGATGCGCGTGATGACCACCGGCAGGCCACGTTCGCGGGCGTAAGCCAGCCCGAGGAATTCGTCCATCAACTTCGAGCAGGCGTAGCTCCAGCGGCCCAGGTGCGGTGGGCCGATGAGCAGATCGTCCTCTTCGCGGAACTCCTCGCGCTGGCTCTTGCCATAGACCTCGGACGTGGACGCCAGCAATACCGGCACTGCGCGCGCGCCGGCCGCGGCCAGGATGGCTTCGGTCTCGTCCAGGTTGGTGCGGATGGTGCGGATGGGCGAGCGTACCACCAAGTCCACGCCCACCGCGGCAGCCAGGTGAAACACCGCGTCCGCCCCGGCCAGCAGGGTGTCGAGGCCGGGGCACGCCGAAACCGGGGCCTCGATCACGCGCAGCCGCGGATCCGTCTGCACGGCAGCAAGGTTTGCCGGGCTGCCGGTCGAGAAGTCGTCAATCACCGTGACGCGAC
This sequence comes from uncultured Verrucomicrobiota bacterium, assembly GCA_964568145.1. Lineage (GTDB taxonomy): Bacteria > Verrucomicrobiota > Verrucomicrobiia > Limisphaerales > J093 > DSVZ01. The sequence continues at coordinate 7,208 of CAZMOZ010000051.1, read as the reverse complement.
GGCCTTCGCCCAGCAGCCGCTCGACCAGGTGCGAGCCGATGAAACCGGCGCCGCCGGTGACCACCACATGATTGCCAGATTGCATGGATCAAGCGCGGGCCGGGACCTAAGGTGCCCGGAAACTTGAGCCCGGACATTTCAAGGCTGCCCTGCCACGCGTCGCCGCCATCCCAACAGATTGGGTGAAGCCAGGGAAGTCCGGCCTGGGCCGGATGCGGTTCGGTATCCGGCAAGCGTCCAGCGACCCGTAGTGGCGCCGGCGGGAAGTAGTGGAGCAGGCGAGACCCGCCTGCCCGGTGACGCGGGGCGACCTCACCCGCGAAACCACCGCGGAGTAAACGGCTGCGCCCTGAATCTGCGGCAGCCTGCTTCCAGCCGGCCGTAGCGCAGGCACCCCGGGTAGGTCGCCTCTCGCCGAGAGGCGACGTCTGCCAGCCTCTGCGCCAGGGGCCGGCCATCCGATGCCGGATGGCTGGATGCCGCCCTCAAACGCGGCCAGTGATGGCCGCCGCCACCAGTCTGAATCCGGAATCCTTGCTGACGCATCCGGCGGCCGGGTGTTAGGCTCGCGGCGTTCGCCATGAAAGATGCCTCGCCGTTCACACCATCCCGACGTCAGTTTCTGGCCCGCGGCCTGGGCTTGGCCGCGCTTTCCATCGTGCCCGCGCACATCCTGGGTCGCGGCGCCGAGCCGCCCGGCAACCGCCTGAACCTCGTCTTCGTCGGCGTGGGCGGCCGCGGCGGCGCCAACTTCGCCGAACTGGCCGGCGAAAACGTCGTCGGCATCTGCGACGTGGACGAGTCGCGCGCGGTCGAGGCGCGCAAGCAGGCGCCGCGGGCCCGGTTCGACCGCGACTTCCGCCGCCTGCTCGACGCGGTGGGCCGCGCGACCGACGCCGTGGTGGTGTCCACGCCGGACCACACGCACGCTGTGGTGGCGATGCGCGCCATCCAGATGGGCAAGCACGTCTTTTGCGAGAAGCCGCTCGCGCATTCGCTGGGCGAAATCCGGCGGCTCACCGGGGCCGCGCGCGCGGCGAACGTGGCCACGCAGCTTGGCAACCAGGGTCATTCCAGCGATTCCATCCGCTCGTTCTGCGAGATGATCCAGGGCGGCGCGCTGGGCACGGTGAGGGAGGTTCACGCCTTTGCGCAAAATTCCTACCGCCCACGCGGCCATGTCGTGCGCCCGCCGGAGACACCGCCCGTGCCGCCCGCGCTGGACTGGGATCTCTGGCTCGGCCCGGCACCCGCGCGGCCGTACCATCCGGTGTACCATCCCGGCAAATGGCGCGGCTGGGTGGACTTCGGCACCGGCATCGCCGGCGACTGGGTCTGCCACGTGCTCGATCCGGTTTTCTGGGCGCTGGACCTCGGCGCGCCCGCGGCGGTGACGGCGCAGACGCTCGATTACGCCGACCCGCGCGTCCGCGCCGAGACGTACCCGCCCGGCTGCGTGATCGTGTACGAGTTTCCGGCCCGTGAAAGCCGGCCGGCGGTGAAGGTGACGTGGTACGAAGGCGCGTGCCCGCCGCCGCGTCCGCCGGAACTGGAGCCGCAGCGCAAGCTGCCGCAGTTCGGCGCGATCATCGTGGGCGACCGGGGCCGGGCGCTGCACGGCTCGCACGGCGCGGGCGGCTGGCAGTTGCTGCCAAAGGCGCGCGACGACGCCTATCCGCGGCCGGCGCCGCGGATTCCGCGCGTGAAAGGCCACCACGCGGACTGGGTGAGCGCGTGCAAAGGCGGGCCGGGGGCCAGCGCGAACTGGAACTACGGCGGGCCGCTGGCGGAGGTGGCGTTGCTGGGCGTGCTGGCGCAGCGCTTCACCGGCCAGCGGCTCGAATGGGACGCCCGGAACCTGCGCGTGACCAACTTCCCGACCGCAAACGTCTTCATCCATCCGCCGTACCGGGAGGGGTGGACGGGGTGAGTGGAATGAGCGCCCGCCGAGTGGAATGAGCGCCCGCCGAGTGGAATGAGCGCCCGCCGTAACTCAAAAATGGGTGTTACCCAAGCCAGGGCGGGCGGAGGGCCCGTTGACTCAAAATAGGTGTTACCCAACGACCCCTCAAATTTGAGAACGAAGGAAGCCGCCGGAACAACCCCCCGGCCGGCCTCCCTCGCTCCCGTTTCTGGGGGTTCCTTCTTCTGACTTTTCCCCCTTTCGTCAAGGCGCCGTCCAGCGCCGCGCCACCTCGATTGTCTGCAATTGCCGGTCCACCTCCCGCCGCACCGCTAACGCGTTCATCCCCGCTCGCTCGGCCCGCAGCCGGGCGTGGGTCTCCGCGCTGACCTCCGCGCAGGCCAGCACGCACGCCAAGGGCGTGCAGGTGGGCCCAGAGTTCCTTACGGTCTTGCCGCCCACCTGGTCCTTCTGCAGGAGCTTCATCGTGGGCAGGCAATTGTTGAGCAGTTGATCGAGCGGCCCCAGGCACAGCGTGTTGATTAGCGGCCACACCTGCGGATTGTCGTAGCGTTCGTAGCCGAACCACAGCCGCACGTGGGTGAAGTTCTTCTGCTCGATGTGCGCCGGGTCGTTCTTTGGGTAAGCTCGTGAACGGGTGAAGTGAATGGGCGGCTCTTGCGCCGGCCTTGACCTTCGCCGAGATCTCTCTAACGTCCCTGCCGTATGAAACAATCCCCGCTTTTATTCACGATTTCCGTTGGGTTGTTTTTGTCCGGGCTGGCGATTCGGCTGCCCGCTGCGGCCGAGCTTCCGCCGCTGATTCCGCGGGAGGTGCTGTTCGGCAATCCCGAACGCACCAACCCGCAACTCTCCCCGGATGGCAAACGCTTGGCCTGGCTGGCGCCGGATACCAACAACGTGCTGCAAATCTGGGTCCGCACCCTGGGCCAGAACGATGACCGCATTGTCACCGCCGACAAGAAGCGCGGCATTCGCATCTACGCGTGGGCCGAGGACAGCCAGACGCTGCTGTACCTCCAAGACGCCGACGGCGACGAGGATTTCCAGCTCCACGGCGTGGATTTGGCCTCCGGCAACGTGCGCAATTTCACCGCCATCCAGGGCGTGCGCGCCAGCATCGTCGGCACGCATCCGGACTTTCCCGACGAGGTCCTGGTCAGTCTCAACGCCCGCGACCGGACCGTCTTCGACGTGTATCGGCTGAACTTGCGGACCGGCGCCCTCGTCCTTGACACGCAGAACCCAGGCGACGTGGTGGGCTGGCACTTCGATCCCCAATTCCGCATCCGCGCCGCCAGCGTCAGCACCTCGGATGGCGGCACCGAACTGCGCGTGCGCGACGACCCGTCCGCGCCGTGGCGCACGTTGCTCAAGGTGGGACCCGATGAAAACCTCGGACACCTCGACTTCACCGCCGATGGCAAGGGGGTGTTTTTGGAATCATCGCTCGGCCGGGACACGACCGCCGTCCTCGAAAAGGACCTGGCGACCGGCGAAGAAAAGTTGCTCACCGCGTCCGACGAAGTGGATGCCGGCTCGGTCCTGATTCACCCGCGTCGGCACGTGGTGGAAGCGGTGTCCTTCGAGCCAGGCCGGTCCACCTGGAAGGTGATTGACCCGGCCGTGCAAGCGGACTTCGACGGCATCCGGCAATTGCATGACGGAGATTTCTGGATCGCCAGCCGCACGCACGCGGACGACCTGTGGCTGGTGGGGTTCACCAGTGACCGCGGCTCGACACGCTATTACACGTGGGACCGCAAGCAACGCCGGGGCGAGTTCCTGTTCACAGCCCAGCCCAGGCTGGACGCCTACACGCTGGCGCCGATGAAGCCCATCGTGATCAAGAGCCGCGACGGCTTGAACCTCCATTCGTATCTTACCCTGCCCGCGGGGGTGCCGCCGAAGAACCTGCCCATGGTCCTGAACGTCCACGGCGGCCCGTGGGGGCGCGACACCTGGGGGCTCAATCCTCGGGCGCAATGGTATGCCAATCGCGGGTATGCGGTGCTCCAGGTGAATTTCCGCGGTTCGGCCGGTTACGGGAAGAAGTTTCTCAACGCCGGCAATCGCCAGTGGGGCCTGAAGATGCACGATGACCTCATGGACGCCGTCCAGTGGGCCATCCGGGAAGGGATTGCCGATCCGAAGAAGGTGGCCATCACCGGCGGCTCCTACGGCGGTTACGCCACCCTGGCCGGGCTGGCGTTCACTCCGGAGGTCTTTGCTTGCGGCGTGGACATCGTCGGCCCTTCCAACCTCAAGACCCTCTTGAGCACCATCCCGCCTTACTGGAAACCCATGCGCGCGATGTTCGACGTGCGCGTCGGCAACATTGACGACCCGAAGGACGCCGACCTGATTCGGACCGCGTCTCCCTTGTTCAAGGCCGATCAAATCAAGCGCCCGCTGCTCATCGGCCAGGGCGCCAACGATCCCCGCGTCAAGCAGGCCGAATCCGAGCAGATCGTCGCCGCCATCGAAAAGAACCGCGGCCAGGCCATCTACGTGCTGTATCCCGACGAGGGACACGGCTTCGCCCGGCCGGAAAACCGGATTGATTTCACGGCGCGCGAAGAAAAGTTCCTCGCCGAGCACCTGGGTGGGCGTTTCGAGCCGATGCAGGCGGATCCCCATCCCGGCTCCACCGCGGTCGTGCGGGTCATCGGTGGCACTCGCTGAGAGCTGCCGTAGCGTGGGGCGCGGTCGTGCGCGACCGGCAAGGCGGCGACGGTGGAGCTCGAAGGCAGCCGTGACTTGAGATGATACCATGAACTCACACGAACAGCATCGCGCGACTCCAATGCCTCGCGCCTTCCATGCAGCCCAAGGCCACAAAGGTCCGCTCGCATCGCTGACGATGGTTGCCTCGCTGCTGTTTGGGGCCGGGACTGCGGCGCAGGTTCCGGTAATCCCTTCCGCGGTGCGAACGGCGGTGCAGCAGCGGGTGGATTACGGGTATTGCCAGGCGGTCGTCGTGGGCGTGCAAAACCCGAACGGCACGGTGTATTACGGTCTGGGGCGGCTCGCGCCGGACGAGGAGCGCGCGCCGGATGAGCAGACCCTGTTCGAAATCGGTTCGATCACGAAGGTCTTCACCACCACCTTGCTGGCAGACTTGGCCCAAGCCGGCCGGGTCGAGTTGACCAACCTCGCGCAAGCTTATCTGCCGGAAAGCGTCCGCCTGCCGACGCGTTCCGGCCGGGGAATTACCTTGCTTCACTTGGCCACGCACACTTCGGGACTGCCGGGCCTGCCCACGAACTTCGAGCCGGCGGATTGGCAGAATCCCTACGCCGACTACACCGTGGAACGGCTCTACGAGTTCCTCAACACCTACACGCTGCCACGCAATCCCGGCCAACTCTACGAATACTCCAACCTGGGCGTCGGACTGCTGGGCCACGTCCTCGCCCTGGTGACGGGCACGGATTACGAGCGGCTGGTCGAGGAGCGGGTCGCCGGGCCACTCGGGCTGCACGACACTCGAGCGGTGCTCAGCGCCGAACAGCGTTCCCGGTTGGCTCACGGCGCCAGCGGCGTCGTGGCGCGGCCGAACTGGACGTTCGCCGCTTTGGCCGGCGCCGGCGTCTTGCGCTCCACCGCGCGGGACGTGCTTCAGTTTCTGGCGGCCAACCGCGGCTGGGTGCCGAGCGCACTGTCCGAAGCGATGGCCGAGGCCCAAACGCAGCGCGTGACCACTCCGTCCCCCGGGCTGGCCGTCGGGTTGGGGTGGCATTTGCTCAACCTTGGCGCGGGCACGGCGGTGTTTCACGACGGAGGGACCGGCGGCTATCGCGCGTTTGCCGGCTTCCTGCGCAACGGCAATTCCCTCGTGGTCGTGTTGGCCAGCGGCGAGTACGACGTGAACGACATTGGTTTTCACCTGCTGGATGCGAACTTTCCACTCCGCGCCAACCGCCGGCCCAGCGCCGTGCCGGTGGCAACCTTGCAAAATTACTACGGCCGCTACGAAAGCGCGGAAGGTGATGCGTTCTTCGTCCGCCTCGAACGCGGCCACCTGGTTTTCCAGCACTCGGCCAGCAGCGATCTCGCCTACACGCTTTATGCTTCGGCGGACAACCGGTTCTACCCGACAATCGTCGAAGCCTCCGCCACCTTTGTCACCAACGCGGCCGGCCTGGCCACCAACCTCGTTTGGGTCCAGGGCGGAGTGACCACGTCCTACACCAAGACGCCCTTGCCCGCGCGCCTGGCGGTTCGCAAGCTCAACGGTGAACTTCAGTTGACGGTGAGCGGCGACACCGGGCGCGACTACGTCATCGAGGCGTCAGAGGACTTGCAACAATGGCGGCCCATTTCGACGAACACGATCTGGAACAATCTGATCGTGGACCCCGACGGCGTGAACCGTGCCCGCCGATTCTATCGCGCGGTTGACCGATGAACCAAACAAAGCCCTGCGTCGCGGCGGCGCATGTACGCTTGCCCGCCGTGTGGCCATGCCTCACCGCGTCGCCACTGGTATCAAACTCGCCGCGGAGCAGGCCGCGCAAGACGCCCCAGGTGGTGGGGATGTCCACCGCGTCGAACCTCCAGCCGTGCCGGTCATCCAGGCTGCCGCCGCACAGCGCCACCGTGTCCTGCTCCAGGTGGCCGGGGGCCGCCTCGGGCCATTCGGTGCGGAGGGGAATCTCCCCGCGCCACAGACTGCCGGGCCGGGTGGCGACGCGACGCCGATGCTCGAGGCGCGCGGGCACCAGCAGCCGATCCAGCGTGGCGCGACTGGCCGAGAGCAGGCTCAGACGCACGTCGGCCTCCAGGCGGCGATGGTCGGCCTCGTCGTCGGCCAGCCACTCGGGCAGGCAGGTCTTCAGCCGCACCCCGCAGGGCTGCAGGGCCGCCAGCCAGATGGCCCAGAGCGGGGGCAGCAGTTTCTCCGACGATTATTCCTTGGGCCGGCCCCGGACAAAAGGCGCGCGCGGGATGGGGGCCTTGGGCCGCAGCGCGCGCAAAGCGGCCTTGCGATGGCAGCCGAAGAGTTCGACCAGCTCGCTGACCAATTGGGACTTGTAGGAGCGACCGGCGCGCAGGTAGCGCCGGCGCATCTGCGTGAGGACTTCCGGACGGGTGTTTTGGCTCATTGGGGTGTGCATGGCTCGGTAACACCCATCTTTAAGTCAACCGGAGCTGCTGAGCAGCCGGTCTCCCGCTTCGGTAAGGATCTTTTTGAGTCAAATCGGCGCCTGGCCTGGCAGTGCCCGCATGGCTTGCCTCGCATGGACCGCGGTGTATGCTGCCCGGCATGGATCAGGCCATC
>CAZMOZ010000050.1:0-21533 GCA_964568145.1 uncultured Verrucomicrobiota bacterium | reverse complement strand
CGGGTAGGCCGGATGAAACATCCGTTTTTTTTTGAACTCCCGCACCGGCGCGGCCTGCGGCCACGAAGGCCGAAGTTCGAAGTCCGAAACGAGGCGCGCCGGCTCAGTGCGTCCGGCGCTTGATCTTGAGCTGATTGAGCGAGTGGGTGAGGGCGGCCTGGACCAGCGAGGTTTCCTCGGGCGAGAGCTTTTCCTTGAGCCGCGCCTCGGCGCGCCGGCGGGCTTCCTCCGCGCTGTTTTCGTCTATGGTCGCCTCGTCCGTGGCAAACACGGTCAGGATGGCCACGCGGTCGGCGGTGATTTCCGCGCAGCCGCCGGTGATGAGGATGCGGTCCTCGTGGAGGCCGCGCTTGGCGATGATCTCGCCGGAGCCGATCTGGGTGATGAGCGGGGCGTGCTGCGGCAGGATGCCCATCTCGCCCTCCCGGCCCGGCAGGGTGACCATGTCCACCTCCTGCGAGTACACGGGGCCGCGCGGAGTGACGACTTCGAGTTTGAGCGTGGCGGGCATGAGCGGGCGGGCTATTGCTCCTCGTGGATTTCCTCGATCTTGCCCTTCATGTAGAAGTTCGCCTCCGGCGCCTCGTCGTGCTTGCCCTCGAGGATTTCCTTGAAGCCGCGGACGGTGTCGGCCACGGGCACCTGCTTGCCCGCCCGGCCAGTGAAGACCTCGGCCACGGAGAAGGGCTGGCTGAGGAAGCGCTGGATCTTGCGGGCGCGATAGACGGTGAGCTTGTCCTCGGGCGAGAGCTCGTCCATGCCCAGGATGGCGATGATGTCCTGGAGGTCCTTGTAACGCTGGAGCACGCGCTGGACGCCGCGGGCGACCTCGTAATGTTCCTGGCCGACGATTTCCGGCGCGAGCGCCCGCGAGGTGGAGGCCAGCGGGTCCACGGCCGGGTAGATGCCGAGCTCGGCGATCGAGCGTTCGAGCACGATGGTGGCGTCCAGGTGCGCGAAGGTGGTGGCCGGCGCGGGGTCGGTGAGATCGTCGGCCGGCACGTACACCGCCTGGAAGGAGGTGATGGAACCCTTCTTGGTGGAGGTGATGCGCTCCTGGAGGTCGCCCATCTCGGCGGCCAGCGTGGGCTGGTAACCGACCGCGGACGGCGTGCGGCCAAGCAGCGCGGAGACCTCGGAGCCGGCCTGCGAGAAGCGGAAGATGTTGTCAATGAAGAGCAGCACGTCCTGGTTCTTCTCGTCGCGGAAGTACTCGGTGATGGCCAGGCCGGAGAGGGCCACGCGCAGACGGGCGCCGGGCGGCTCGTTCATCTGGCCGTACACGAGGGCGATCTTGGAGGCGCCCAGGTTGTCCTGCTTGATGACGCCGGCCTCGGACATTTCGTTGTAGAGGTCGTTGCCCTCGCGGGTGCGCTCGCCCACGCCCGCGAACACGGACACGCCGCCGTGGAGCTTCGCGATGTTGTTGATGAGCTCCATGATGACGACGGTCTTGCCCACGCCCGCGCCGCCGAAGGCGCCGACCTTGCCGCCCTTGAGGAACGGGCAAATCAGGTCAATGACCTTGATGCCGGTGGTGAGCACCTGCGGGGAGGGATTCTGGTCCGCCAACGCCGGTGCCGGACGATGAATGGGATAGGTATGGCTGGCCTCGACCGGCCCGCGCTCGTCCACAGGGTCGCCGGTGACGTTGAGCACGCGGCCCATGACGCCATCGCCCACGGGCATGGAGATGGGCTTGCCGGTATCCGTGACCTCGAAGCCGCGCTTGAGGCCGTCGGTGGTGGACATGGCCACGGCGCGGACCCAGCGTCCGCCGAGGTGCTGCTGGGTTTCGAGGACGAGCCGGGTGGGGCCGTGGAGAGGCAGCTCGTACTCGACGGTGAGCGCGTTGTAGATGGCCGGAAGCTGGTCGGGGAACTCCACGTCCACCACCGGGCCGATGATTTGAACGATCTTGCCTTTGTTCATGGGGGTCGAAGGGGTCGGTCGCGCGCCTCAGCCCAGGGCCATCTGGGCGGTGGCGATTTCGAGCAGTTCCTTGGTGATGCTGGCCTGGCGCATCTTGTTGTACTCGAGGGTGAGGTCCTTGATGAGCTGCTGAGCGTTTTCGGTGGCGTTCTTCATGGCCACCATGCGGGCGCTCTGCTCGCTGGCCTTGGCCTCGAGGAGCAACTGCGCCACCTGGAAGGTCAGCTCGTAGGTCAGCAGCAGGCCGATGACCTCCTCCGCCGCGGGCTCGAAGAGGTACTGGGTCGCGGTCGTCGCGCTGGCGGCGGCTTCCTCGACGGGATTGCCCATCGGCAGCAGCGGGCAGACGTCCGGCTTCTGGGACAGGGTGTTGATGAACCGCGTGTAGAGCACTTCCACCTGGTTGACCTCGCCCTTGAGGAACAGGTCCGCCGCCGCGTCGGCGATGGTCTGGCATTCGCCGTAGGTGGGGGTGTCGCGGTAGGTGAACTCGGCCACCAGGTTGCGGCGCGTGCGCGCCAGGAACTGCGCGGCCTTCTTGCCCACGGCGATGAACGACGTGGCGGCGGTGTCGTAGCGCGAGGCCTCGCGGAACAGGTTGGAGTTGAGGGCGCCGCACAGGCCCTTGTCCGTGCTCACCACGATCACCGCCCGGCGGCCGCCTTCTCGGCGCTCAAGCAGCGGGTGGGTGAAGTCCGCCGCGCCGTGGACCGCGTGGTCCATGATCTCCCGCGCCAGGGCCGCGAAGGGCCGGCCGTTCAAGGCGGCCTGCTGGGCCTTGCGCATCTTCGACGAGGCCACCATCTGCATGGCCTTCGTGATCTGCGCGGTGCCTTTGACCGACTTGATGCGCCGGCGGATGTCGCGGGTGCTGGGCATGGACCTAGGCGGTGGTCTGCTTGAACTCGGTGAGCGCGGTCTTGAGCGCCTCCGTGATCTCGGGCTTGACCTCGCGCTCCTTCGCGATCCGGGCCAGCAGGTCGGCCTTGCGGGTGGTGAGGTAATCGGTGAGGCGGTTCTGGAAGTCCTTCACCTGCTCGACCGGCACGTCGTCGAGGAAGTTGTTCTGCACGGCCCAGAGGATGGCCACCTGGATCTCGACGGCGATGGGCTGGTACTGCGGCTGCTTGAAGATTTCCACGATGCGCTTGCCACGCGCGATCATGGCCTGGGTCTTGGCGTCGAGGTCGGAGCCAAACTGGGCGAAGGCCGCCAGTTCGCGGAATTGGGCGAGGTCGCCCTTGATGCGGCCGGCCACCTGTTTCATGGCCTTGATCTGCGCCGCCGACCCGACGCGGGAGACCGAGAGGCCCACGGAAATGGCCGGGCGCACGCCCTGGTAAAACAGGTCTGTCTCGAGGTAAATCTGGCCGTCGGTGATGGAGATGACGTTCGTGGGGATGTAGGCCGAGACGTCGCCCATTTGGGTTTCGATGATGGGCAAAGCGGTGAGCGAGCCGTTGCCGTACTTCTCGTTCAGCCGGGCGCTGCGCTCGAGCAGGCGGCTGTGCAGGTAGAACACGTCGCCCGGATACGCCTCGCGGCCGGACGGGCGCTTGAGCACCAACGAGACCTGGCGGTAAGCGGTGGCGTGCTTGGAGAGGTCGTCGAAGATGATCAGCGCGTCCATGCCGTTGTCCATGAACCATTCGCCCATCGCGCAGCCGGCGAAAGGCGCGAGGTACTGGTTCGTGGCGGAGTCCGAGGCGGGGGCGGCCACCACGATCGTGTACGGCAGCGCGCCGTTTTCCTCGAGCACGCGGATGACGTTGGCGATGTTCGACTGCTTTTGGCCGATGGCCACGTAGATTGAGTACAGCGGGCGGTAATCCTTGTCGCCGGCCTCCGCGGCGGCCTTGTTCAGGCGCGCGTTGTTGATCATCGTGTCAATGCCGATGGTCGTCTTGCCGGTCGAACGGTCGCCGATGATCAGCTCGCGCTGGCCGCGGCCGATCGGGATCATGGCGTCAATGGGCATGATGCCGGTCTGCACCGGCTGGTTGACGGAGCGGCGGCGGATGATGCCGGGCGCGATCTTCTCGACCGGGTAGGCGGCGGTGGCGGCGATCGGGCCCTTGCCGTCGAGCGGCTCGCCCAAGGTGTTGACCACCCGGCCCAGCAGGCCCTTGCCCACCGGCACCTGGAGCAGCTTGCCGGTGGTGCGGACTTCCTGGCCTTCGCGGATGCCGGTGAAGTCGCCCAGGATGATGGCGCCCACCTCGGTCTCCTCGAGGTTGAGGGCCAGGCCCATGACTCCGTCGCCGAAGTCGAGCATCTCGTTCATCATCGCGTCGGTCAGGCCCTCGATGCGGGCGACGCCGTCGCCGATTTCACGCACGGTGCCGACGTTCTGGCGGTTCACCCTAGTCTTGAGGCCGGCGATCTGCGCTTCAATTTCCTGCAACAGGTTGCTCATACGGGCGGTTGGGAAAATTCGGTAACGGGTGGTCCGGGTTAGAAACCGGCGGCCAGCGCGTTCAGCCGGCCGCGCACGCTGCCATCGTACACATCGCTGCCCACCTGCACACGCAGGCCGCCGAGCAAGGCGGGGTTTTCGGCGAACGCCAGCTTCAAGCCGGCGCCGTACTTGCGGGTCAGGTTCGCCTCGAGGGCGCCGCGCAAGTCGGCCGGCAGCGCCACCGCGCTTTCGATCCGGGCGGTGCGCCGCGCCTCGTCCAGTTCGATCAAATGCTTGAAGTGCTGCAACACCGCCAGGTACCCGCGCGGGCGGCGAGCCAGCAGTTCGCGCGCGGCCGCGCTGGCGCGGGCTTCGTCCAACTGGCCGTTCACCAGGCAGGCGGTGTACAGGGCTTTGGCCTCGCGTTTGGCCTGCTTCGTGATGCGCATGGCGGGTCAGGAAGATCGCGGGCTCAGGCGGCGAGTTGCTTGTTCGTTTCCTCGGCCAGCCGGCGCTGGTCTTCGAGCGTGAGAATCTTGCAGGTCACCCGGGCGGTGGTTTCGACCACCAGCCGGCCGACCTCGCGCTTCAACTCCGCCAGCATCCGGGCATAATCCGCCTGCGCCGCCTCGCGGCTCTTGGCGATGATCTGCTCGGCCTGGGCAATGGCCTTCTGGGTCTCCTGCTCCTGGATGCGGGCGGCGATGGCGCGGGCTTCCTCGATGAGCTTCGCGCCCTGCTCGTTGGCCTTGGTGAGGATTTCCTTACGGGCCGCCTCGGTGCGGGCGAGTTCCTCCTTGATCTTCTCCGCGTTGGCGAGGCCTTCGGCGATGGTCTGCCGCCGGACCTCGAGCACCTTGAGGATGGGCTTGTAGGCGAAGCGGTGCAGGCAGAACGCCACGATGCTGAAACTGATGACCTGGGAGATGAAGTTCGCCGGGTTCCAGCCGAACTTCGTCGTCGTGTCGCGCGCAATCTGCGCCAGGTCGCTGCCGAGGTCGGCAAACATGAGAAGCGTATCCATAAGCCGGGAGGAAAACTGGGACGCGGGGCGTCGGGCGCCCCGCGTCACGCCGTCACTTCACGAGGAAGATGGCGTAGAACACGATGGCTTCCGCCAGGGCGATCGCAAGGATCGACTGGACCAGAATCTTCGTGGAGGCGCCGGGGTTGCGCCCGACCGCCTCGGAGGCCTTCATGCCGATGAACCCGACGCCGAGGGCCGCGCCCAAGGCGGCCAGGCCCACGGTCAGGTTGCCACCGAGGCCCGCCTGGGCGGCCCCGGCCGCGGCGGCGGCCACCGGTTCGGCGGCGGCCGCGAGCATTGGCATCAACATACTTTGTCCTTTCTTGCTGCTCGGCCGCCCCCGCGCTTGAGCACGGTCCGGCGACCGAAAGGGTTGTCCCGCCCGGCCCGCTCAATGGGCGGCTTCCGCTCCGTGACCTTCCTCGTGCTGGCAGATCATCATCGTGAAGACCGCCGTCAGGAGCATGAACACCAGGGCCTGCACCAGGCCCACGAGCAGTTCCAGAAAGTAAAACGGGATGGGCAGCAGCCAGCCCAGCCACGGCACCAGCACGAGCATGGACTCGAGCATGTTCTCGCCGGCAAAGATGTTGCCGTAGAGACGGAAGCTGAGCGACACCGGCCGGAACAGGATCGAGATCACCTCGAGGAAGCCCACCAGAAAAAACACCACGACCAGCAGCCACTTCAAGAAGCCGGTGGCGTCGCCCTTGGGGCCGAAGAGGTGCAGGAAGAAGCCCTTGACCCCGTTGGCCTGCAGGGCCCACACGAACCACAGCGCGAAGAACGTCAGCGCCATCGCCGAGGTCATGTTCAGGTCCGCGTTGCCGCCGCGCAGCAGCGGCTCGGTCACCACAAACCCGTGCGCGCTGTCATGGCCCCAGCCGAGGGTGCCCACGCCGGGGATGAGGCCGAACCAGTTGGTGAACAGGATCAGAATGAAAATCGTGGCGAAGAACCAGAACGTCCGTTTCATCAGATCGCTGCCGACGATGCCTTCCAGGAGGCTGTACAGGCTCTCGACCAGCCACTCCCAGAAATTCTGCAGGCCGTCCGGCACCGCGCGGACCTGCCGCGTGGCCAGGCGGGCAAACAGGATCAGCCCCAGCGCCACGATCCAGCTCACGATCATCGAGTTGGTGACCGGCAGCGGGCCCACTTTGAACAACTCCACGGCCGCCGGTGGCAGGCTGTGCGGCTCGCCGGCCGCCGCCGCCCATGCGGACAGCGAGCCGCCCCCTGCCAAGGCCAACGCTGGCGCGATGCGTTTTGCTACGCTCACGGATTTTGGTTTCTCGAATGCCGCCGCCGCACCCGGGGCGGCGGTGACGAGCCGTGAAGCTGCCGAACCCGCCAGACGCCGACAAGCTTTTTCCCGGCGCGATTCGGGTACGTGGCGCGTCTCATATTCGTGCTGGCAGCGGGCGGGCCGTAGTGGCCCAGGCGACTTCGCCCGGACCGCGCCGCGGGCGCCCCGCCCGCGGGGCAGCAGTCTGACGATCGCAGCCCCGAAAGGTCAGGGCTCGACGGAGTCTCGCTCCCACCACGTCAAGGCCGGAGCGACACAAAAGTGCGAAGCACCCCCTGATCGTGCCCCGGGCCAAAACCGCATCGTCAGCGCGCGGGCGACTTCGAGACGCGACCGGCAGTGCGCGGCAAAGCAGGCGGTGTCACGGGTGACCGAAAGTTTTTGACGGCGGGCCGAACCTGCGGAACTTTGGCGCCCGAATCGCGCTATGAAACCACTCGCCATTCTGTTCGGAACCGCGGCGTTGACCGCGGCCCTCGCCACGCAGGCCGCGGACCTGAAGGTGCCCGACCTGACCAAGCTCCCGCCCACGGCCGGCAAGAAGGGCGTGACCTACGCCAAGGACATCCGGCCCATTTTCGAGAAGACCTGCTTCAATTGCCACGGCCCGGAAAAGCAAAAGGGCGAGTTGCGCGTGGACAGCCTGGAAGCCGTCCTCAAAGGCAGCGAGCACGGCAAGGTGGTCGTGCCCGGCAAGACGGACAAGAGCCCGCTGCTCTGGAGCGTGGCGCGCCTGGATGAGGACACCGCCATGCCGCCCGAAGGCAAGGCCGACCCGCTCACCAAGGAGCAGGTGTCGCTGGTGCGCGCGTGGATCGAACAAGGCGCGAAGTAAGCAATCGGGTTCGGACGTTGCCGGCGCGCCGAATGCAGCCGGAGGGACGGGCGCCGCGAGCCCCGACTTTCTTTCCGGCCGCGGCGCGGCACGCCGCAGGCAGACAGCCTCTGGCTCAGCGGCCGCTAAGTGTCGCCCCTCAGCGAGAGGCGAACACCCTGAAGGCGCCGGAAGCCCTGCTTGCCGGCAGAACGTGGGCGCGGCAGGCTGCCTTCCGACACCGCGCGCCAGCATGACCTTCGCCATCTGCAACGAAATCTTCCAAGACTGGGCGTTTGCCGACGCTTGCGCGTTTGCCGCCCGCACGGGCTATGACGCCATCGAAATCGCGCCGTTCACGCTCGCCCGGCACGTCACGGACCTGGCCGCCGCCGACCGCGCCCGCGTGCGCGAAGACGCCGCGCACGCCGGCCTGGCCATCGCCGGCATCCACTGGGTGCTGGCGCAGACCGAAGGCCTGTACCTCACGCACCCGGCTGCGGACGTGCGCGTGCGCACGGCGCGGTACTTGGTGGACCTGGTGGATTTCTGTGCCGACCTCGGCGGCCGGGTGATCGTGGTGGGCTCGCCCAAGCAGCGCAGCCTGCTGCCGGGCGTGGCGTTCGAGCAGGCCTGGGCCTGGGCTGTGGAGGTCTTCCGCGACGCGGTGCGGCGCGCCGAGGATCGCACCGTGACGATCTGCCTCGAACCGCTGGCGCCAGCCGAGACGGACTTCATCAACACCGCGGCCGAGGCGGTGCGGTTTGCCGGCCAACTGGCCTCGCCGGCGTTCAAGATCATCCTGGACGTGAAGGCCATGTGTTCCGAAGCCCGGCCCATCCCGGAAATCATCCGGGCAAGCTGGCCGCATTTTGCCCACTTCCACGCGAACGATCGCAACCTCAAGGGGCCCGGCTTCGGTGACGTGGACTTCCGGCCCATCGCCGCGGCGCTCAAGGAGGTGGGCTACACTGGCGTGGTGTCGGTGGAGGTGTTCAATTTCGACGAGGGCCCGGAGGCCATCGCCACGCGCAGCCTGGCGTATCTGCGCGAGGTGTTCGGGTGAACGGAGAGCAGACCGCCAATGGACACGACGCGGCGGAGGGGTGGCCGAATGCGGTCAAATGGGGGAATCGTTAAATGGTTACATGGTGACATCGGCAGCCGAAGCGGCCCCTAGACCACCGCGCCGAACCAAACCTGGCTTCGCAGGCTCGGTGGACAGCGATTTCGTGTTTCTTGGTTGTATCTTCCCGAAAGGTCACCGCGGGCCGCGCAGCGTGGCCGGCCATTCAACCCATTTAACCCTTTCACGATGTAACCGCCATTGGCCCCGCCTCCACGGCTTCGCACTCTTGGCACCCTGGCGGTTCCCATCCGCCACGTGCCAGCCGCGGCGCTTGTCTCGCCGGCCGCCTCTGCTAGCGTGGCGGCATGATGCGCTGGCCCGGCTGGCTGTCTGTGATCGTCGTTTGCGCGCGCCTGGCGGCGGCCGAGAAAATCTTTGATCTCACCGCCGAGAAGGTGGGCGCCCCGCCGTCCGGCTGGCGGAGCGCGCTGGCCGGGGAAGGTCCGCCGGGCGACTGGCAGGTCCGGCTGGACGCGCCCGCCGAGCTGGCCACCGCGCCCGCGCCCGGCGCCGCCAGCGGCGTGCGGCGGCCGGTCATCGCCCAGGTGTCCACCGACGCCACGGACGAGCGGTATCCGCTGTTGATCTATGAGGGCGAGACGTTCGGCGATTTCACGCTCAAGCTTCGGTTCAAGACCGTGGCCGGCGAGCGCGAGCAGATGGCTGGCGTGGCCTTCCGGCTCCAGGACGAAAAGAACTTTTACGTGGTGCGGGCCAGCGCGCTGGGCGACACGTTCCGGTTTTACCGGGTGTTTGAAGGCCGGCGGGACGCGCCCATCGGCCCGGCTTTTCCGGTGGTCGCGGGGGTCTGGCACGAGCTGGTGGTCGAGGCGCGCGGCAACAAATTCCGCTTCCAACTTGACGGCCAGGAGCCGATCCCGGAGCTGACGGACAGCACCTTCCGCGAGGGCAAGCTGGCGCTGTGGACCAAGTCCGATTCCGTGACGTACTTCGCGGACCTGCGGCTGACTTACGCGCCGCGCGTGATGCTGGCGCGCCAACTGGTGGCCGAGGCGATGCAACGTTACCCCCGGCTGCTGGGCTTGCGCATCTATTCCACCACCACGCGGCGGCCGGATTTGCATGTGGTCGCCGCGTCGAATCCAGCCGACCTGGGCCTGCCCGGCGGCGAGGTCGAGCGCAGCGTCATTGCCACGCTCACACCGTACGCGGGCAAGGCGCGCAAGCGCTACGTGACCACCTTGCCATTGCGCGACGCCAACGGCGACGCCGTGGCCGCCGTGCGCGTGGAGATGACGGCGTCGCCGGGCCAGACCGACGCCAACGCGGTGGCGCGGGCGCGGCCGATCGTCAAGCAGATGGAAGGCCGCTTCCTGACCGTGCGCGAACTGACCGAATAGGGAGGTGGGGCGGGCGGGTTGATCCGCAGGGCGGCGGTTTTCGGGTTAAATGAGTTGCAGGGCCGGCAAGTTGCGGGGCCTGCTAAAACTTCCGGGTAGGTCGCGTCAAACCGCGCCCAGCGTATTGCCCGCTGCACTCCCGACCTTCGTGCCCTCTACGTCCTGGCGGATCGCCGTTTCGTGGGAACTGGATTCAGGGCTGCGGAGCCGGGCCGGGCGGCGGGGCTGCTGGCGCATCGGCGGGCCGGTCGCTGGGCGCAGGACCGGGAGCTGGTTCCGAACCGTCCGGCGATGGCGGCGGGATGTCGTAGGAGGACTTGAGCCGGAAGCCGCCCACCACCTTGATCTCGCCGCCATCGACCAGCCGCAGCCGGGGCCGGCCCTCGGCGATCTGGTACAGATGCCGGGTGAGCACCTCGCCGGCGGGCGAGACGCAGTAATAGGTGAACTGCCGGGAGCCGGTCTGGAACAGCACGTGCAGCCGGGCCTGGCGATCCACCTGCGCGTCCGGGCGGCCGAAGGAGAGAAGCCCGCCGAGCGGAAACACCCGGTAAACCCGGCGCTCGGTTTCGTCGGTGATGCGCGCGTACAGTGCCAGGCGTTTGCGGTCGTTGGTCTGAAGCAGCGCGTAGCGCCGCACTTCCGGCGGTTGTCCCGCGGGGCCGCCCGGCACGCCCACCGCCTGTTCCCAGAGCGGGGAGCCGGCCATGATGTGGAAATGCGCCGGGGCGCTGGCGATCTCGAGGTTGAGGTCGCGCAGGCGCACGGTTGCGATCACCTGGTAGCGCCCGGGTTCAGTGAGGTTGAAGCACGGTGCCAGGTCCACGCGGCGCTTGCCGCGGGCGGCGGACGGAATGTCGAACGCCTCGGCCGGGGGGATCTCGGCGAGCTTGGCCACGATGTAGCCGTCGGTGGATTCGACCGCCAGGTCCAGCCAGTCCGCCTCGGCCGGAATTCGGAGCGTGCGCCCGGAGAAATTGGTGATGCGGACCTCCGCCAGGCAGCTTTCGTGGGGCAGGTAGGAATCCTGGTCAAAGGCCACCTCGACGGTCACCTGGGCCTGGGCGGCGGCCAGCAGGCAGGCGGACAGGAAAAGAGAGCGGACGGACAGTTTCATGCCGGGCCTCAACGGCCGAGGTCGAGGCGGTCGGCCAGGCGTTTGGGCAGGCCGGCCGCGAGAATCTTGGCCTTGGTTTTGGCGATGTCGTAATCCAGCCGGCGTAGTTCGACGGTTTGGGTGTCCAAGTCGTAAATGACGTACGTGGCCTTGGGCACGCCGTCACGCGACTGCCCCACGCTGCCGACGTTCACGAAGTACTTCTTGCCTGGCTCCACCTTGAACTTCGAGTAACTACCGCCCCGCACCATGCTGTCCCGCACAAACGCCACCGGCACGTGAGTGTGGCCGAAGAAGCAGACAGCGGTGTTCTGGTAGGTGAGGCTGGCCGCGGCGGCGAGCTTGTCGAACACGTACCCCCAGCGCTGCGGGGCGTCGAGCGTGGCGTGGACGATCGAGAAGCTCGTGACCAGCCGCATGTACTTGAGCTCGCGCAGCCACTCGCGGTCCTCCGGGGTGATCTGGTGGCGGGTCCATTCCACGGCATGGGCGGCGGCCGGATTGAAGCCGTCCAGCGGGCTGTCCGAGGAGCAGTACTCGTCGTGGTTGCCCTTCACGCAAGGCATGCCCATGGACTGGATGATGTCCAGGCATTCCTTGGGGTTGGCGTTGTAGCCCACCACGTCGCCCAGACAGGCGTAATGGGTCACCTTCTGCTCTTTGGCATCGGCCAGCACGGCTTCCAACGCCTCCAGATTGGCGTGGATGTCGGCAATGATCGCAAACTTCATCTCGGCGCTCAGCGTCTAGCTGACAATCTGAAACCCGCGCAGGTTGCCCTGCGGCGGCAGCCAGGTCACGGCTTCGTCCCGGATATGGGCGTCCAGACCCGAATCGCGGATGGCGGCGCGGAACGTTTCGAGTTCTGCGCGCTCGCCTTCCGCCACCAATTCCACCCGTCCATCTAGCAGGTTGCGCACCAATCCGGACACCTCGAAGCCCTGCGCCACCTGCCGGACGGTGTAGCGGAAGCCCACCCCCTGCACCGTTCCTGAATACAACACGTGCAGACGCTGACGGCTCATGGTCTGGTCTCGGAATACCGGCCGGACCGAAGACCCGGCGGCGCGACGGCCTGGTCCGGGGCGGCAACCCGTTTCAACGGAGCATCAAGCCCCCGGCGCGCCTGCGCAACGATTTTGTGCCGCGCGCAGCGCGGCCGCAGGGTGGGAAGAAAGGCGGGCACTGCATCACTGGCAGGCGTTGCGCCTTGCGTGACGACTACTTCAAAAACTGCTCCGCATTCTCCCGCGTCACGAGTTGGAAGGGGATGAGGACCTGCTTCTCGTACGACTGGCCGCGAACGATCTTCACGGCGGTCTCCAGCGCCGTGCCTGCCTGGCCGCGGGCATCCTGAAAAACCGTGGCGTCCAGGCGGCCGGCCTTCACCGCCTGAAGGGCGTCGGCGATGGCGTCCACGCTGGCCACGACCACCCGGGCTTTGAGCCGGGCCTGCTCAAGCGCAATGAGCGCGCCCAGGCCCATTTCGTCGTTCTGAGCGAAGACGGCGTGCAGGTTTGTGCCGTGCGCCTGAATCCAGTTTTCCATGAGCGCGATGGCCTTGGCGCGGTCCCACTCGGCGGTCTGGTCGGCCAGCAGCTTCAAGCCCGGATGGCGGGCCAGCACGGCGCGCGCGCCGCGGTCGCGCTTGAGCTGGGCGGCCTGGCCCAGGAAACCGTGCATCATCACCACGTTGCCCCGGCCGTTGAGCTGGCGGGCGATGAATTCCATCGCCAGTTCGGCGGATTCCTCGTCGCGCGCGCCCACAAAAGCGGTGGGCGTGGAACGCGTCTCGGAATTCACGTTCACGATCGGGATGCCGGCCGCGAGCGCCTTGTCCACGGCGGGCGAACTGGCCTCGACCTCGCAGGGGTTGAGGATGATGGCGTCCACGCGCTGGGCGATGAAGTTCTCGACCTGCTGGACCTGGCGCGCGGCGCTGCGCTGGGCGTCGTTGACGATGAGTTTGACGCCGAGTTCGCGGGCCTGGGCCTGGAGCGCGCGCTCAAGCATGACGATGAACTCGGACGACAGGTTCAGCAGCGAGACGCCGATGACAATCGGTTTTCCATCCGGCGCGGCGTCAGACCCGGCCGGGGCGCGCTGCCCGCAGCCGGTGATGACGGCCAGGACAAGGCCGGCCAGCGCGGCGGCGGCCTGGTGACGAACGGCGGCGAATGGCATGGCGCCAAGCTTACGCGACGTTCCGCCCGACTCAATCTCCGCGCCGCGCCCGCCGGTCCAGCCACACCGCGCCCACGATGATCACGCCTTTGATGATCTGCTGGTAGTAGGCTGAGACGTTCAACTGGTCCAGGCCGCTGTTGATCACGCCCAGCAGCAACACGCCCAGGATGGTGCCGCCCACGCCGCCCACGCCCCCCGACAGGCTGGTGCCGCCAATCACGACGGCGGCGATGGCGTCCAGCTCGTACGCGATCCCGGCGTTGGGCTGGCCGGTGGTGATGCGCGCGGCGAGCACCACGCCCGCCAGCCCGGCCAGCGCGCCGCACAGGCCGTAAGCCGCGAGCTTGACGCGCGCCACGCGCACGCCGGCCACGCGCGCGGCCGCCTCGCTGCTGCCCACCGCGTACACGTGGCGTCCCCAACGAGTCCAGGCCAGGGCCGCCCAGGCCGCCGCGGCCACGCCCGCCAGGATCAACGTGGGAATGGGGATGCCCGCGAGGTCGCCGCCCAGGCGGGTGAACGCGGGCTGGAGGTTCGAAACCGGCCGCCCGCCGCTCCAGACCAGGGCCAGCCCGCGCGCGGCGGTCATCATGCCCAGCGTGGCGATGAACGGGGCCACGCCGCCGGCCGTGATGACCGCGCCGTTGACCAGACCGCAGGCGAGTCCGGCGCCGATGCCCGCGGCGATGGCGAGGATGACCGGTCCGTCGCCCGGTTGGGCCAGTGAGGCCGCGACCACGCCGGTGAGCGCCACCACCGAACCGAGCGAGAGGTCCACGCCGCCGGTGAGGAGCACGAAAGTGACTCCCACCGCCAGCAGGCCGTTGATGGAGACCTGCCGGACGATGTTCACCAGGTTGGCCGCGCTGAAGAACGTGGGCTTGACGACCGCGAGTGCCGCGCAAACCGCGCCCAAGGCCAGGATCAGGCCGTAGCGGCGCAGCCAGTCCGGCCGGTTGACGGGTGTCGCGGTGGCGCGTTTCATCGGTGTGTTGCGCCGCACTGGTAGCTTGCCGCGGCGGCGGGAGGCAATGACTTTCAAGGTAGGTCACCTCTCGCTGAGAGGTGACGCCGTCCGGCCTCTGAGCCAGAGGCCGGCTACCAGTTACCGAACGGCGGATGCCGTCACCATTGGCAACCACGCGCGCGCGCCAGCGCGGCGGCACCCTGCCAATTGAGCGGACATTCCTTGCCTTGATGGTGCCAGGCAGCCTCGCCGTGCCGAAATTCGGTTGACGCGCGCCGCGCGCCGCGCAGAACATCGCTGCGTAATCCAAATGAACCAAGTCCAAGTGGCTGATGCGCCGGCTTGTCCGGGCACGGTGATGGCGGGTGCCATCCTCGGCGGGACAACGGCGCGGCCGAGCGGAGGCGAGTTATGAAACCCTGGCAGCATCTCAACAAATGGCGGGTTGGCATCCTGGCGCTGGCCGGCAGCGCCGGCTTGTGGGCGGCCCACGCCCGCGTGCTCGACGACTTCAACGACAACAACAAGACGGGCTGGACGGACTTCACGTTCGTCCCAGGCTTTGGGCTGCCAGCCGAGACCAGCGGGCAGTTCCGTTTCGAGCAGCCGCCCGCCGGGCAGGACATTTTCTCCGCGAGCCAGAAGACGACGCGGCAGTTTGAGTTGAAGGAAGGCGAGCGGCACGAGTTCCGGGTGGACCTGGTGGAGGGCAGCGGGGCGGACGCGTTTGCCGTGCTGGCCTTCATCCCGAACACCGGCGGCAACACGCCCGGCACGCTGGCCGGCTACGCCCTGGCCAAGGACCCGGACGACGTGCTCATCACCAAGGGCATTCAGAAATACTTCGTGGCGGACGACACCGCCACCGCCGAACTCAAGCACCAGAACGTGACGCTCTCGCTGTCGCTGACGGTCAAGGGTGGCAGCGTGAGCATCACCGGCCGGGTGCTGGACAAGGACGCCAACGACGCGGTGCTCTGGGAGCGGACGGTGGTGGACACGCCGCAGGCGGACATCCTGGAGGAGGGCACCGACAGTCCGGCGGCGCCGTACATCACCACGGGCTACTTCACGCTCTACCTGTACCAGCAGTTCAACGCGGCCATCAGCGCCTACTCGGTTTATTACGACAACGCGGAGGTGTTCGTGACCGACGAGTCGGTGCTCGACGACTTCAACGACAACAACAAGACGGGCTGGACGGACTTCACGTTCGTCCCAGGCTTTGGGCTGCCAGCCGAGACCAGCGGGCAGTTCCGTTTCGAGCAGCCGCCCGCCGGGCAGGACATTTTCTCCGCGAGCCAGAAGACGACGCGGCAGTTTGAGTTGAAGGAAGGCGAGCGGCACGAGTTCCGGGTGGACCTGGTGGAGGGCAGCGGGGCGGACGCGTTTGCCGTGCTGGCCTTCATCCCGAACACCGGCGGCAACACGCCCGGCACGCTGGCCGGCTACGCCCTGGCCAAGGACCCGGACGACGTGCTCATCACCAAGGGCATTCAGAAATACTTCGTGGCGGACGACACCGCCACCGCCGAACTCAAGCACCAGAACGTGACGCTCTCGCTGTCGCTGACGGTCAAGGGTGGCAGCGTGAGCATCACCGGCCGGGTGCTGGACAAGGACGCCAACGACGCGGTGCTCTGGGAGCGGACGGTGGTGGACACGCCGCAGGCGGACATCCTGGAGGAGGGCACCGACAGTCCGGCGGCGCCGTACATCACCACGGGCTACTTCACGCTCTACCTGTACCAGCAGTTCAACGCGGCCATCAGCGCCTACTCGGTTTATTACGACAACGCCGTCGTGCTGGCCCCGCCCGTGGCGGCCAACGTGGCGCCGATCATCACCGAGGTGCAACCCACGGAGTTCGCCGCGTTCCTGCCGGTCTCGACACAGATTTCGTTCAAGGTCACGGACGACAAGGACCTCAGCAACGACAAGATCAGCGTGGTCTTGAACGGCGAGACGTTCACCACCGCCAACGGCCTGGTCGTGACCGGCGCCGGCGGCACCAAGACCGCCGCGCTGGGCGGCCTGAAGGCGAACACCAACTACAAAGCCTTGCTCCAGGCGGAGGACGCCGAGGGCCTGACCGCGAGCCGGACACTGTACTTCGACACCTTCGCCACCGGCAGCTTCGTCGTCGAGGTGGAGGACTACAACTTCGACGCCGGCTCGTACTTCAACAACCCGGTCCGCACGGCGGAAGGCTGGGGGCAGGCCGAGAATTCCTACGTGGACCGCGCGGGTGTGGAAGGCACGGATTTCCACGACACCCGCTCCGCGCCCGCGGGCGCCAACACGCCGTACCGGACTTTCGACCCGGTGCGCATGCAGCGTTCGCGCGACCAGCAGCGGCCGCAGTACAACCCGGACAATCTGGTGTACGACTACGACGTGGGCGACATCGCGGCCGGCGAGTGGCTCCAGTACACGCGCCAGTTCGCGTCCGGCAATTACCAGGTGTACCTCCGGCAAGCCCTGGCCAACATGGCCACCGGCGAGAGCCTGCTCGAGCTGGTGACCGGCGACCGCACCCAGCCCAACGCCGCCAGCCAGGCGCTCGGCTCCTTCCTCGGCGAACGCACGGGTTTCCAGTACCGGAACTTCCTGCTCACCGACGCTTCCGGCATGAACCCGGTGGTGCTCCGGCTCAACGGCGTGACCACGCTCCGCCTCCGGCAGGTGACGCCCGACCCGGGCGATGGCGCACGGTACCAGAACTACCTCATCTTCATCCCCGTGCCCGATCCCGGCAAACAGCGGGCCACGGTCAGTTCGGTAGGTCCCGCCAACGGCGCGGAGGTGCCGGACGCCGCGCCGGTGATTGTGGCGGAGATTCAAAATCGCGACACCAGTGTCAAGGTGCCCACGGTCGCGCTGGCCGTGAACGGCAACGTGGTCAATGCCGCCGTCACCGCCACCGCCCAAGGCGCGCGCGTGGATTACACGCTCAGCCCGCTGCCGCCCACCGGTTCCACGGTGACGTGCCGGATCACCTTCAAGGACAGCGAGGACGTGGATGTCTCGGCCGAGTGGAGCTTCAAGCTCACCTACACCGCGCTCGACCCGGCGAACCGCCGCTCCGGGCCGGGCCAGGACCGCGGCTTCAACGTGCGCGTGGTGCAGGCACCCGCCGGCTCCGGCCTCGCCAACAGCCTCGCGCGGGCCGAAGAGCAACTGGCGCCCAATTCCACCATCCCGAAGGCGATGGAGACCAACGCCGTCGCCCAGGTGATCAACCAGACCCAGAGCGAAGGCGCCGGCGCCGGCTACTTCCAGGCGCCCGATGACCCGGAGTCGGTCGTGCCGGGCATCGCGGAGTCGGCGGAAGGCACGGACGACTTCAGCGTCGAGATCACGGCCTGGCTGGAACTACCCGCCGGGGCGTACCGCTTCGGCGTGGTCAGCGACGACGGCTACAAGATCACTTCCGGCGCCACGCCGCAGGACACCGGCGGCACCGTGCTGGGCTTCCACAACGGCGGGCCGGCCAACGAGACCTTCGACTTCGTGGTGCCGCAAGCCGGTTTCTATCCGTTCCGCATGGTCTGGTACGAGCGCGGCGGCAGCGCCCACGCGGAATGGTTCGCGGTGGACCTCGCGACGGGCGAGCGGACGCTCATCAACGACCCGGATGCGGCGCGGGCCATCAAGGCGTACCGGAACGTCGCGGCGGAGACCGCGCCCAAACTGCAGTCCACTCCACGGCTGGGCGAGGCGTTCACGGATGACAACACCGCCACGGTCAACCCCGGCGCCAAAACCATCACGGTGCCGGTGAACGGCCCGATGCGGTTTTACCGGCTCAGCGGCGCTCAGGCCCACCGGATCACGAGCACGCAGCTTCAAGGCGCCAATCTGGTGCTCGGCTACGAATAAGCGCGCGCGGATGGCGCGGCGGATGAAGCGCATCCGCCGCGCCTCTTTTTTTGTTTGCGCGCCGTCCCCACACCGCAAGAGTTCCCGTCCGGTTTCCAATGGCCGACGACAACCTTCTCATCGTGGCCGACTGCGCGCATTCCGCCGATCTGCGCTACGCCGTGGGGTTGGCGCTGTCCCGCCCCGCGGTCTATCTGCGCGCCAGGGGCCGTGGCTACGCGCTGGTGGACGACGCGGACCTCGAGGCCGGGCGCGCGCAGTCCCGCAATTGCCGGGTGCTGGCCTTGTCCCGGTATCTCACGCGCCCGAACGGCCGGCGGACTTCCACGCTGGCCGATGCAATCCAGCGCCTGACGCGGGAAAAGCACGTCCGGCGCCTGGTGGTGCCCGCCGATTTTCCGCTGGGCCTGGCGCGGGCGTTGCGGGACCGCAAGCTCCGGCTCAAACCCCGGTCCGGCGAGGCCTTCTTCCCCGAGCGCGCCGTCAAGTCGCCCGAGGAAGTCGCCATGATCCGCGCCGCCATGGTGATGGCGGAGGTGGGACTGGCCGAAGGCATCCAGGCGCTGAAGAATTCCCAGATCAGCCCGCGGGGCCGGCTGCAATACCGCGGCTCGCCGCTCACGGCGGAACGGCTGCGCTCGGTCATGCAGGTGGCGGTTTTCCAGGCCGGCGGACAACCGGTGCGGGTCACCGTGGCTGCGGACGCCCGGGCCGGTTGCCCGGGACCGGGCGCGAACGGCCCGTTGCGCGCCCACCAGCCGGTCATCCTCGGCCTGGCGCTGTGCTCCACCAAGACGGGGTACCATGCGGAACTGGCCCGGACGGTTGTTCGTGGCCGGGCCCGCGACGCGGCGCACCAGCTTCACGCCTCGGTGTTGCAGGCGCATTCGCTGGCGCTGACCCTTCTGCGGAACGGCGCTAGGGCCAGCGAGGTGCATGCGGCCGTCGGCCGCTGCCTGGCCGGCAATGGGAGCGGCAGCGGGACGCGCCGCACGGGATCGGGAACTGTGGTTCACGCCAACGGACATGGGGTGGGACTGGACCTGCGGGAGCCTCCGTTTGTGTGTGACCGCAGCCGGGCGGCCTTGCAGACGGGCAACGTGTTAGCCGTTGAGCCCGGACTGTCCTGCCCGGAAGTGGGCGCCATCTTCCTTGAAGACCTCGTGCTGGTCACCCGCCACGGAGCGCGCAACCTCACCCAGTACGAGAAGACGCTCGAAGTGTGACACAACCGCGACGTTCTGGCTCACCGTCCGCCGGTTGCGCCCAGGCTGGGTGGCGCCGGGATTTCTTCAACGACTTTGCAAACAAGGCCTTGGGTTTCGTTTGCGGATGGCAGGCAATTCGCTATGCTAGGCGGCGTAGTTGAATGAATCGTCCAGGTCGGCCGGGTGGCACGAAACGCGGCGATGGTTGGCGCAAGCCGGGGTGAACACTACCGCGTGAGACGGCGACCCGACTGGACACAAGTGCAAAACTATGATGCTGGCGTATGGAATATTCTTCGCGTGGGACATCCTGTTTATTCCGGGCTTGTTGATCGGTATCTGGGCCCAGATGAAACTCATGTCCACCTACCGGCGGTACGCGCAACAGCCGGTGGGCACCGGCATGACGGGCGCCGAGGCGGCCCGGGAAATCCTGGATCAGGGCGGGTTGCGGCAGGTGCCGGTGAACCCGGTGCCCGGTCATCTGACCGACCATTACGACCCGCTCAAACGGGCCCTGTTTCTCTCGGAGGAAAACTACTACGGCCGGTCCGTCGCGGCGGTGGGTGTGGCGGCCCATGAGGCGGGTCACGCCATGCAGCACAAGGCGGCTTACGCGCCGCTCCAGCTTCGCATGATGATGGTGCCGGCCACCAACTTCGCTTCCACGGCGGTCTTCCTCATCCTTGGCGTGGGGTTCCTGCTGACGATGTTCGGCATCCTGAGCCCGAAATTGCTCGGCGCCTTGCTGCCTTACGCCATCGGGGCCTACGCGGTGGTGACGCTGTTCCAGCTCATCACCCTGCCCGTCGAGTACGATGCCAGCCGCCGGGCGAAGGAAGCGCTGGTGAACACCGGCATCATCCGGGGTCCGGAAGCCGGCGCGGTGAGCGCGGTGCTCAACGCGGCGGCGCTCACGTACGTGGCGGCGCTGGTCACTGCCGTGCTGGAACTGCTGCGGTTGATCCTGATCGCGCGCGGCTTCAGCAATCACGAGTGAACCGGCCGCGTCGGCTGGTTTTGATTCTGTAGCGGCCGGCTTCCAGCCGCTGTGGAGCCGGGCTTCCAGCCCGGCGGGCAACCGTGCGTGGCCCGCGCGGGTGACCATTTCGAGGCCGGCTCCGGGCGGCAGGATGCCGCCCTCAACGGCAGCCAGGATGGCTGCTCCCAGCAGTGCGAACGCCGCCCGCCGGCGGTGCCACAGGTGAGTTGCGACCGCAAGATGCGGGTTGCCGGTGCTGCCGTGCTTTTCTAGCTTCGCGGCCGTGAACCGCCGGACCATCAAGAGCGCCCGCCTTTCCGCGTGGTCGCGCGTCCGCGTCTTGCATTGCACCACGGCGCTGCTGGTCCTCACCGGCGCGGGCCGGGCGGAGTCGCGCCTGCTGGTCATCTCGCCGCACGTCAGCTCGATCACGGAGGAATTCGGCCGCGGTTTCGCCCGCTGGCACGAACGCCAGTTCGGCGAGCCGGCCGTGGTCGAGTGGCGGAACGTCGGCGGCACGGCGGACGCCCTCAAATTTGTCCTGTCCGAGTTCGCGGCCAAGCCCGGGGGCATCGGGCTGGACTGCTTTTTCGGTGGCGGACCGGAGCCGTATCTGCTGCTGGCGGACCGCGGCCTGCTCGCGGCCCACCAGCTGCCGGACACCGTGCTGGCCGGGATTCCGCAAAGCGCCAACGGCGTCGAAATCTACGATCCCCAGTTGCGCTGGTACGGCGCGGCGGTGTCGAGCTTCGGCATCCTGCAAAACCTCCGCGTGCAGCGCGCGCTGGACCTGCCGCTGGTCCGGCGCTGGGCGGAACTCACCGACCCCCGCCTGTTCGGCTGGGTGGGCGTGGGCGACCCCCGCAAAAGCGGCACGATGAACAACATGTTCGAGGCATTCCTCCAGGCCTACGGCTGGGAACGCGGCTGGTCGCTGCTCACGCGGATCGCCGGCAACACCGCCAAGTTCGACCTGCTTTCGTCCTCGACGGCCAAGGACGTGACGCTGGGCCAGACAGCCTACGGGTTTGCCATTGATTTTTACGGCTTCAGCCAGATTGCCGTGGCCGGGCGCACCAACCTGACCTTCGTCCTGCCCGAAGACTTCGCCGCGATGAGCGCCGACGGCCTGGCCATCCTCAAGGGCGCGCCCCACCGGCAGACTGCCGCGCGTTTTCTCGAGTTTGTGCTTTCGGAGGCCGGTCAGAAACTCTGGCACC
>CAZMOZ010000049.1:0-21864 GCA_964568145.1 uncultured Verrucomicrobiota bacterium | reverse complement strand
GTACGTCCGGTGGTGCGGGGGGACGGCGGGGGTAACCCCGCCTCCCACTCGATCCAGGGCGGCGCGGGCGAAACCCGCGCCGCCGGACACCGGTTCTCCTGCGCGGTTCATTACGATGGGCTGCGCCCGCGGGGAGCGCGATTCTGACGGTTCTTCCTGAACCTCGTTTGAATTTTCGTTTGACAGCCGGAGTCAAACCCCACGAACTCGCGTCGCCGAGAAACTATGAAGAACCACCTGACTGCATTCCTCACCTGTGCGTTCCTGGCCGGGGCCTCCCTCGTCGCCGCGGACGTCAAAGCCAACTGGGAAAAACACTGCCAGAAGTGCCACGGCGCGGATGGCAAGGGCCAGACCACCATGGGCAAGAAGCTCAAGGTGCTGGATTACACGAACCCTGAACACCAGAAGAAGTTCACCGACGAAGAGGCCTTCAAGGTCACCAAGGAAGGCAAGAAGGAGGGCGACAAGACCCTCATGAAGGCCTACAAGGAAGACCTCTCCGACCAGGAGATCAAGGAACTGGTCGAGTACGTGCGCAAGTTCGCCAAGAAATAAGCGCGCGCCGGCGCGGCGCCGCCCGGAAGGGCTATGCCGCCCGGTCCCAACACTCTTTGCCCGCCGCCGCAAGTGGATGCGTCCGCTTGCGGCGGTTGTCTTGGAGGGGGTGGCCGCCGACTGACCCCGAGGGAGCCAAGAAAGGGCAAGCCTTGGGCAAGAGCGGGCAAGCCGCCGGCCGGTCACGCGTTACAGTGGTGCGGACGTCGCGGCGCCGGCGGGAAGCCCCGGTGCGGGGCCGGCGCGCGAGAGCGAGCCAGGATACCGGCTATGAACAACACGACCGGCAGCGGCATGACGGCGCGGTTCCCGCGGCTGTGGAACTGGATCAGTCTGGCGGGCGGGGTCACGATCGCGGCCAGCATTTTCGCCGCGGGCTTGCTCTTCCTGGTCGACGCTTTCGGCAAAGGCTCCAACCCGTACGTGGGGGTGCTGACCTACCTGGTGGCGCCGGTGTTCACCTTCCTGGGGTTGGGGCTGGTGATTTTGGGCATCCTGCTGCGCCGGCGGGAGGTCAAGTTGCGGGGCGGCGAGCCCATTCCGCTGGTGATTGACCTGTCCCGGCCGCGGGACCGGCGCATCCTGGGCTATTTCATCGGCGGCAGCGCGCTCTTTCTGGTGGTGACTGCGGTGGGCAGCTACCACAGCTACCACTTCACCGAGTCCACAGTCTTTTGCGGGCAGGCCTGCCACACGGTGATGGAGCCGGAGATGGTCACCTACCAGCATTCGCCACACGCTCGCGTGGCCTGCGTGCAATGCCACATCGGCCCCGGCGCCGAGTGGTACGTGAAGGCCAAGCTCTCCGGCCTCTACCAGGTGTACGCCACCGCCTTCAACAAGTTCCCCCGGCCCATCCCCACGCCCATCAGCAACCTCCGCCCGGCCCGCGACACCTGCGAGCAATGCCACTGGCCCGAGAAGTTCTCCGGCGACATGGTCCGCACCTACACCCATTTCCTGAGCGACTCCACCAACTCCGAGTACTCCGTGCAGTTGCTCCTAAAGGTGGGCGGCGCCAACCCCCGCCTGGGCCGCGCCGAGGGCATCCACTGGCACGTCAGCAAGGACCACCAGGTCGAGTATTACGCCGCCGACGAAAAGCGCCTGAAAATCCCCTGGGTGCGCCTGACCCAGGCCGACGGCACGGTAGTCGAGTACCGCGCCCCGGACTTCACCAACACCGTCAACCCTGCCGAAATCCGGGTGATGGACTGCATGGACTGTCACAACCGCCCCGCCCACATCTACCAGAAGCCCAACGAAGTGGTGGACCTCGCCCTGGCGCTCGGCCACATTGACCGCGGCCTGCCCTCGGTCCGCAGCAACGCCACCTACCTCGTCACCCAGCCGTACCAGGACGTGCCCACCGCCCTGGCCGCCATCGCCTCGGGCATGCGGGAACGCTACCCCAACGACCCGCGCGTGAGCCCGGCCATCGCCGCGCTCCAGGACATCTACCGCAACAACTTCTTCCCCGCCATGAAGGCCACCTGGCGGGACTACCCCGAGCACATCGGCCACAAGGACTGGCCCGGCTGCGTGCGTTGCCACGACGACAACCACCCCTCGACCGATGACAAGCGGAACATCGGCTTCAAAGACTGCCACACCTGTCACGAAATCCTCGCCCAGGGTGCCGGCGAACAACTGACCCAGCTCACGCCGGGCGGCCAGGAGTTCAGGCACCCCGGCGAGGAATGGGACCCCGCCTTTGCCTGCCACGATTGTCACACCGGCGGGCCGTAGCGCGCCAAAGCCCCAGCTTCATGAGACG
Source organism: uncultured Verrucomicrobiota bacterium (assembly GCA_964568145.1). Classification (GTDB taxonomy): domain Bacteria; phylum Verrucomicrobiota; class Verrucomicrobiia; order Limisphaerales; family J093; genus DSVZ01. The sequence continues at coordinate 19,529 of CAZMOZ010000049.1, read as the reverse complement.
TTTCCCCACCTCTCTCCGGTCTCTTTGTCTGCTGGCAGCCGTGGCTGGCGCGCTGGAGTGGTGCGGCGTTGGGCGGGCGCTCGCCGCTGAAGAAGCAGCCGTTGCCGCGGACGCGGCGGCGCCGGTGTACACGAACACCGACTGCCTCGACTGCCACACCGACCCCACACTGACCAAGACCCGCCAGGGCAAGGAAGTGCCGATGGCGGCGGTGGACACCAATCTCTTCACCCGCTCGGTCCACGGCGCGTTCAACTGCACGGACTGCCACGTGGGCGTGAAGCCCGAGCACGACCCCGGCCTGCCGCCGGCGCAATGCGGCGACTGCCACGAGCAGGAGACCGCCGAGTACGCGGCCAGTATTCACGGCACCAGCCACCAGCGCGGCGCCGCCAAGGCCGCCACCTGCGCCAGTTGCCACGGCTCGCATTACATGACCCCGGTGAAACACCCCGATTCACCGGTGTTCAAGCTCAACCTCCCCAAGACCTGCGCCGACTGCCACAGCAACCCCGGGATGACCGAGGAATACCATTTCCGGTTCCCCAACGTGGGCCCGCAGTACTTGGACAGCATCCACGGCCGCGCCCTGCTCAAGATGGGCCTCATCGTGGCGCCGTCCTGCAACGACTGCCACGGCGTCCACGACATCAAGCGCAGCTACGACGAAGGTTCCCCGATCAGTCATGCCCAGATCACCAAGACCTGCGGCAAATGCCACGTGAAGGTCGAGGAGATCTACGCCAGCAGCGTCCACGGCCGTCTGCTCGCCGAGGGTCACAAGGAAGGCCCGACCTGCACCGCCTGCCACACCGCCCATGAGATCGAGCCGCCGCTCAACGGCCATTTCAAGAAGGTCAGCGACCAGCGCTGCGGCAAGTGTCATCAGGACCGCCTCACCCGCTACCACGAGACCTACCACGGCAAGGCCATGGAATTGGGGCAGGCCGCCTCAAAGGTCGAGGTCGCCGCGTGCTACGACTGCCACGGCCACCACGACGTGCTGCCGCCCACCGACCCCGCGTCGCGCCTGGCGCCCACGAACATCGTCCAGACCTGCGCCAACTGCCATCCCAAGGCCAATGCCGGTTTCGCTGCCTACCTGCCCCACGCCGATCCGCTCGATCGCAAGAACTACCCGCAACTGCACGGCGTGTTCGTCTTCATGACCGGCCTGCTCATCGGGGTGTTCACCTTCTTCGGCGGCCACACCGGGCTGTGGCTGTTCCGCTCGATCTACCTGTACCTGCACGACTCGAAGACCTTCCGCGAAACCAAGATCGAAACCCAGCGCGGCGGCGAATGGTTCACGCGCTTCTCGCCGTTCGAGCGCTTCCTGCACCTGCTGGTGGTCACCAGCTTCCTGCTGCTGGTCATCACCGGCATGCCGCTCAAGTTTTACTACACGGACTGGGCCAAGGCGCTCTTCCAGGTCATCGGCGGCGCGCAGACCGCCCGCTGGCTGCACCGCTTCGGCGCCGTGATCACCTTCCTGTACTTCGGCCTGCACGCCCTGCAGCTCCTGCGGCTGGCTTGGAGCCGCCGTCGCAAGGTGTTCCACCCGGAGACCGGGCGCTTCGAGTTCCGCCGGCTGGTCGGCGCTTTGTTCGGGCCGGACTCGATGGTGCCCACGTTGCAGGACTGGCGGGACTTCGTGGCCCACCAGAAATGGTTCTTCGGCAAGGGCAAGAAGCCGCAGTTCGACCGCTGGACGTACTGGGAGAAATTCGACTACTTCGCCGTGTTCTGGGGCGTGTTCGCCATCGGCCTGTCCGGGCTGGTCATGTGGTTCCCGACCTTCTTCACCAGCTTCCTGCCGGGCTGGATCATCAACGTGGCCCTGATCGTGCATTCGGACGAGGCGCTGCTGGCCGCCGGCTTCATCTTCACCATCCACTTCTTCAACACCCATTTCCGGCTCGAGAAGTTCCCGATGGACACCGTCATCTTCTCCGGCCGCGTTTCAAAGACCGAGATGCTCCACGAACGCCGCCGCTGGTACGACCGCCTGGTGGCCGAAGGCCGGCTGGATGACTACCGGGTGCGCGACGAATGGGAGCGCAGCAAAGGCATCGCCCGCACGCTCGGCTACCTCTTTTTCGGCACCGGCCTGGTGCTGCTGGTGCTGATCATTTACGCCATGGCCACCCGCCTGGTTCACTGACCGCGCCGTCTTGAGGGCGGCGCTGCCAGCCGGGGGGCCGGGCAGCGCGTGAGGGCAAATCGCCAGGGCGCACTGGTACCCACAGCGCCTGCGAGGAGCTGTTCGCGGCGCCTTCTCGGATCAAACCATCGTGTGGAACCCGCGAGCCCCGTCTGGCTCAACCCAAAACTTCAGCCGCAGGGCTGCCACTCCCACCATTTTCAGCAGCAGCCAGCCATGCTGTCAGCGGCGGATGTTCGTCCCGCCATAGCTGCGCGCCTGATGGCGGACGGGCAGGTCGGCAATGCGCAGGTTCAGCCGGGCCGCACCGAACAACAGGTCGAAATCTCCGAACGGATCGAACCCGCCGAAACAGGCGCGGTTTCGCGCGATGGCCTCGTAGTCGCACCGTAACAGCACCTTGGTGCCGCACAGTGTGTCTTTGACGGGCTGGCCCAGCATGAAGCTGAAGGCGACGCTGAAGAGCTTGTTGGCGACCAGGTTCAGGAACCGCATGGCGCCATGCTCCATCGGTTACACCGAACGCACCCCGTTGATGAACTCCGCGGTGCCCGACCAGATCACCTCGTAGAATTTGGGCATCTCTTCGGGCGCCACGGACAGGTCCGCATCCGGTACGAAGAGCACTTCACCCGTGGCGTCGGCAAACCCGTCGCGCACTGCCTGTCCCTTGCCGCGACCCGTCTGGCGCAAAGCCTGGATGTCACGATGGGCGGAACCGGCCACGGATGCGCTCGACCTCGCTCCATGAGCCATCGTGGGAACCGCCTTCGACGAAGATCAATTCCGTTCCCGCTCCCATCTCCGGCGTGCGGGCGGCGACCGCCTCGATGTTCCCCGCCTCGTTGCGGGCCGGCACGATCACGGAGCAGCGGCCGGGGCGCGGTGCGCGGGGACACCGCTTCAGCCGCGCCACCTGCAGGCTGGTGAGGCACAGCGCGGGCAGCAACGGCGCCAGCCAGCACTTGCAGAATTCAGCCCCCAGCGGCGTGCGGAGCGGCCAGAGAATGCGGGCATCCGTCTTGATGACCTCCCAGCCGGACAGGGCCAGGAGATTGACCATGTCGCGCGTCGAGAGCCAGTTCTGCGGAGCGGTGGGCGCTTTGAGGCCCAGGCGTTCGGCCAGCGAGAGCGCCGGCCGCCACAGGTGATTGAAGAAATTGATCACCAACCGGGGGTGTTCGTGGGCTCAGAGCTGCGCGTGGGTGCGCAGCCTGGACATACGGCACGTCGTTCACCAGATCCAACATCAGGATGTAATCGAAGGTGTCGTCGCCGGCAAACGTCTCCGCCTCGGCCACCACAAACTCGAGTTCCGGATGCCGGCGCCGCGCTTCAGCAATCATGGCCGGGCTGAAATCAACTCCGACGCCGCGCGCGGGTCTGACCGCGGCCAGCAAGTCGCCGAGTCCGCAGCCGGGTTCCAGCACAGCGGCGCCGGGTGGAATCAGCCAGCCGTAGTACCGCCGCTGCAACTCGTGGTAGTAACGGCAGTTCCCGACTCCGGAAAAGTGCGCGACGATCGTGGAATTCCTTTCGGGAGGGAGGGGATGTGGACGCCTCCTCGACCCCGCCTTCAAGCGCGGGGCCGGCCGGGTGTTGCCAGAGGGTTTGCAGGGTTCCTGGCCCTTCGTCGCTCGGCGGCCGAAACCGGCTGCGCTTCTTTCCGCGCCAGACCCGGGGCCGCCACGCCGCCGGTCGGCCGTCCGTTAACGGCCCAGCCGCGTCAGCCAGTAACCGCCCCGATGCGTGTAATCGGCAAACGCCTTTTCGCCCAGCAGCGCGCGCATGGCCGCCACGGTCTGCTGCCCCGTCGCCTGGATGATGGCGGCCGCTTCCTCCGGGTTCGCCCCCGCGTTTTGCCCGACTTCTGCGATCTGCGCCTCCGCGTTCTGCTTCATCCCGTAAATCTGGAGCACCGTGGCCTTCGAGACCTCGTAGCGCCGGGCCAGTTCCACGAGCGAGCGGTAGGCCGGGTCCTGGGCGTGCTGGTAGTCCTGATAGCATTCTTCGCCCAGCGCCGAGCGGACCTGCCGGTCCAGATCGAGCAGGGCCTCGCCCATGCGCTGCTGGCGCCCGGGATCGGCGTTTGGGTATTCGGGTGTGGGCTGGAACTGCTGGTCGAACTCGCGTTCCAGCCGGAACAAGGCGCGAAACTCGGCCTCGGTCGGCTCGAAGCCCGTCAGTTTCGCGCGCAGCCAGTCGGCCGGCACGGCCGGCACGCCCGTCCGGGTGGTGTAGCTCTTCTCCCGGGCGCCGAAGCTCCAGAACTCGTCGCCGCGGCGGAGGACGGCGTGGCCTTCCTCGAAATCAAACGGCCGCCCCAGCGGGTGCGGCTCCAGGTCCGCGCGCCGGGGCGTCTCGAAGCAGAACAGGGCCCCCGGCTGCCAGCGCACCCGCACGTAGAGGGTGCTGGGCGGCACGGTCACGATCCGCCCGCGCGGGCCGATTTGCTTCCCGGGCAGCGTCGTGTAGCTGAACTGGAGGTCCTCGATCACCAAGCGGGGCCGCGACGAACGCCTTGAGCTGTTCACAGGCCGGGGGTTGATCGGCCGCAGCGGCCTCGCCGGGCGACGGCGGCGCTGGGAGCGTGGGGAAATCGGCGTCCGGCACCGGTCGTGCAGCCGTCGCCGCGCGCCCGGTCTCCCCGGCCTCGGCTAGCTGGCCTCCGGTTCAGCCAGCCCGAGCCACACCCCGGCGGCCACGCCCGCCCACACGCGCGTCCACTGCCTGGCTCCGGAGCTGCGGTTCGTGATCCCTTCCATACGCCCGTTGACCCCGCCCCGCCATAGTAATTTTTCTCCAGATGGGAATTGCACCCGACCGGTCAATTGGCGGTCAGCCAGAGGAGTCAGGCATCCCGACGCCATGAACCAGCCGTCCCGTCCTTGTCCGGCGGCCACCCTGCACCGGCGCAGAAGGCGCGGCACGCTTTGCATCCGGGGGTGCCGGGGCGCCGCAGGGGCCTTGTCGCGGCCATCCTCCCGGGCTGCGGCCGGGCCGCGCCGGGTCCCCGACGGATCAAGGGTTGCCTTCCGGCCCGGTCATCCCGCCCGCCTGGCGGAGCAGCTCGACCGTGTTGTGGACGCCGAACCGGCGCCGGAGGTTCGCGAGATGGTTGTTCACGGTCGAGAAGCTCACCCGCAGCCGGTCGGCGATCTCCTTGTAACTTCGTCCCTCGCCTAAGAGCCGGACGATTTCCCGCTGCCGGGGCGTCAACCGGGGCCCCGCGCGGCGTCCCGGCGGGCGGACACCAGGATCACCCGCAAATCGGGCCGCCGGGCCTGAAGCCGCCGGAGCCATCCCAGCCTGCCCCGGCTGGCAGCCCGCTCCATCCCGGCCAATCCCGTTTTTCGGGGTAAACGCGCCTGCTCTGCCGCGTCCAGCGGGAACCGGCTTTCATTTGGAAGCGCTTGGTTTGGGCAGCTTGTAGCATTCGATGGAGGAATTGGGGGCTAAAATTTAATCAGTTTTGTTTTGCATGAAGAATGGTTGCATGGGCAGCGTCAATACCCAGAACGTTCTTCGACTATGGGCATCTGGCGTTGTTCCTGGCACGCACTGGCGGCCTCGTTCGGGCTGTGGGTCTTCAACGCCGCGGTCCTGGCCACCGAGCCCATCCCCGACAGCGACTGTCTCCAGTGCCACGAGGACCGCGAACTGACCCGCACCAATGCCCGCGGGGAAACCGTGTCGCTGTACGTGGACGTCGCCCTCCTCAAGGCCTCCCGGCACGCCACCAACACCTGCTGGAGCTGCCACAGTGACATCGGTCCGGGGCACCCGGACGACGGGGTGGCCGTGAAGCCAGTGGCCTGTTCGCCCTGCCACGCCGAGCAGTCCGTGACCTACGGCGCCAGCGTGCACGGCCGGGCCGGATTGGAGGGCGTGCCAGGCGTGCCAACGTGCCAGGATTGCCACGGCACCCACGACATCAAGTCGCGGGGCGCGGTTTCTTCGCGGCTCAGCCCGGCGAAGCTGGGCACCACTTGCGGCGCCTGCCACGAACAAGAGGATCGCGACGTGCGCGAAAGTGTCCACGGCGCCGCCTTGGAGGCCGGCAAACGCGACGCGCCCACCTGCACCGATTGCCATCTCGAGCACCGGATCGAGACGCTCAAAGGCGTCGCGCCCGCCAAAATTTCCGAGCAGGTGTGCAGCCAGTGCCACGCCTCCGAGCGCATCAACGCCCGCTACCGGATGCCCGCGGACCGGGTGAAGACCTTCCTCGGCAGCTACCACGGCCTGGCGGGCCGGCTGGGGTCCACCCGCGCGGCCAACTGCGCGAGCTGCCACGGTGTGCACCTCATCCTGCCGTCCAGCAATCCGCGCTCCAGCATCCATGCCGACAACCTGGTGGCCACGTGCGGCAAATGCCATCCCGGCGCCACCAGCGGCTTCGTGGCGGGCCGGGTGCACACGGACCTGGGCACCGGCGCGGACGTGGGCAGCGTGGTGAACCGCTGGGTGCGACGGATCTATCTGGTGCTGATCTTCGGGACCATCGGCGTGCTGGCGACCCACAACGCCCTGATCTGGTGGCGCAAGGCCGCTGTGACCCGCCGGGCTTCGCTGGCGGCGGGCGAGGACCGCATGGACCGCAACCAGCGCTGGCAACATATGTTGCTCGCCGTGAGCTTCATCCTGCTGGCGTGGTCCGGCTTCGCCCTGAAGTACCCGGATTCCTGGGCGGCCTGGCTGCTGGGCGCGGATGAAACCATCCGCCGCTGGAGCCATCGCGTGGCGGCGCTCGTCCTCGTGGGGCTGGGTGTGTATCACGTGTTTTACCTGTTCCTCAGCGCGCGCGGACGCGCCCTGTTGCGGGAGTTGCTGCCCGCGCGGGCGGACTGGCGGGAAATGCGCGCCAACACCCGCTACATGACCGGCCGGGGCCCGGCCGAACACCCCGCGCACCGGTTCGGCTATGCGGAGAAGTTCGAGTACTGGGCGGTGGTCTGGGGCACGATCATCATGGGCGTCACCGGGTTCATGATCTGGTTCCCGGTCGCGGTGAGTCATGTGCTGCCGCGCTGGGCCGTGGACGTGGCGCTCACCATCCATTACTATGAAGCCATCCTGGCCTGCCTCGCCGTGCTGGTGTGGCACTTCTACCACGTCATCTTCGATCCGGACGTGTACCCGCTGAACTGGGCGTTCTGGACCGGCCGCCGGCCGCCGGCCCGGCCGTCACTGGATGCGGCTGTGCCGCCGGCCAAGCCGCCGGTCGGACCGCGCGCGGGCGGTGAGACGTTGGGCGTCTGAACCGCCTGGCTCGATAATGTGCCAAGAAAAGTTAAATAATGGGCAAGATTTGTGTGGGCAGGCTTCTGCTGGAAATTAGCGTGACGCCCGTGCACCCGCGGATGCGTCCAGGCACCCACCGACGAGTCACAGCGACTGCTGTGTGGCAGCCGGCTTTTCTCCCCGCTGTGTGAATTCTCCGAAGTCCAAAGGAATCGCATGAACCAGCCGCAACCCCGTCATCATCACCCACCTGTCTGGCGGCCTTTGCTGGCCGCCGCGCTGCTCCTCCTGCCCGCCGCCGTGGCGGACATGTTCGATCCGCCCGAGGCCAAGCCGGGCGGCGTTGACCCGCGGCCCTACTTGTTGTCCATCGGCCGCACCGGACAAACGGCCACGGTCAAGTGGACTGGGTTGCAAGGACCGTATCAACTCCAGCATCAAGCCGCTGTGGGCGCTCCCTGGCATCCGGCGGGCGGCCCCACCACCGCCACCAGCGCCGAAGTGCCGATGACCGGCGAGCAGGCGATCCTGCGCGTGCAGGGTCCGAATCCGAATTACCTCGGCGCGCGCGACTGCCGCTTCTGCCACCGCACCGTCCACCGCAGTTGGACCAACACCTACCACGCCCACGCGCTGGATACGTTGAAGCGGATCGGCCAGGACAAAAACGCGCGCTGCCTGCCGTGCCACACGGTGGGTTACGGTCTGCCGAACGGCTACGTGGATGAGGCCACCACGCCGCACCTGGCCGGCGTGCAGTGCGAAAACTGCCACGGCCCGGCCGGCAGCCACGCCGAGAACTTTGAAGATCCCTCCATGCGGCCGCCGGTGACCGTGTCCGCCGCCGTGTGCGGCGGTTGCCACACGGACTTCCACCATCCAACTTACGACGAGTGGCTGGAAGCGGGCCACTCGAAGGTGACGGAGCCGGGCATGTTCAACTCGGGCGTCGGCCGCATGTTCCAGTGCGGCGTCTGCCACTCCGGCGCGGTCCGGGCCGCCGTGGTGAATGATTACGACCGCGGGGGTGATGGCACGGACGTGGAGCCTCCCAGCATCGCGGATGCGAACAAGTTCGGGCAGACCTGCTCCGTCTGCCACGACCCGCACAAGAAGTTCGACGACACCCTGCCGGGGCTTGATCTGCAGGCCCGCCCGTCCCAGCTCCGCAATCCGATCAGCTCGGCCAAGTTCATGTCGTTCGTCACCTCGACCAATCCGGCGAACTTTGCCCTCCAGTACGATCCGGACATCCAGATGTGCGGCCAGTGCCACAACGAGCGCGGCGCCACCTGGGCCAACACGACCGTGCGGCCGCCGCACCACTCGCCGCAGTACAACATCCTGATCGGCCAGGCGGTGGATCCGAGATTCGACACGAACACGCTCAACGGCGAACTGGTGCTCTTCAACCAGATGCCCGCCGGCCACGGCGACCCCACGACCCTCGCGCCCTGGGGCAATCCTGCCCAATGCACCGCCTGCCACAACCGGGCGGACCACGTGGAAAGCCCCACCCCGTCCAACCCGGTGTACACCGGCCACAAGTTCGAGGTCCAACTGATGGCTTGCGCGGATTGCCACGGCTTCCTCGATGACCCGCTCGCCGAGGAGATCGCCGAGGGCGGCGTGCACTTCATCCAGGCCGGCATCAAGGACGGCATCGCCAAGACCGTGGCGGCGCTCGACAACTGGGCGGCCACCAAGATTCCGGGCCTCGACACCCCCGGCCATACGAACTACATCGCCTTCATCGGCACGAACTCGCCCAGTTCCGTGGTTCCGTGGGAATTCACGAACATCGGCCAGTTGAACACCGGCAAGAAGGCTCCGGGCACCGCTGGCCAGAACCGCATCCCGGCCGAGATTAAGAAGTCGCGCTTCCTGCTCTACTTGGTCGAGCACGATGCCAGCTACGGCGTCCACAACCCGCCGTACGCGCGGTATCTGCTCAAAACGGCACAGAACTTTGCCAACGGCGCGCCTCCGGTGTCGGCTGAATAGCTGATCCCTTGGTTTGCCATCGAGGCGGGTTTTGGTGCGGCACCAAAACCCGCCTTCGGTTTTTGGGTTAACTACAAGGCAGACGCCGCGCAGGTACAGTTCTATTTCTTGCACGGCGTTGGCAAGAGGCGGGGTGGCGTGACTTGGAGCCGTCCGGACCAGCCTCGCCCCGCCGGTTACCGTAGTTCCCGCTCCCCTCACCCTGGCCCTCTTCCCGAGGGAGAGGGCCAGGGTGAGGGGGAAGGTTCGGCAAGAAAATCCGGGACGCATGACTGCTCGTTGCCAGTTGCGAAAAGAAAATTCCACAAATGTGAGCTGCGCCCGAACCGCGGGCGCATTTCAGTTTCTTGCTGGATCACCTGCAAGAAACTTGAGCGGCGTCGCCGGTACGGCGCGGCCGAGTGGCCGATGGTTGCCAACCCGCCCGAAACGCCGTACAAGGCAGGACAAATCAACCCGAAAACCGAAGTTGGCCGTTGCGCGCGGTGCGTCCCGCCTGCCTAACATCGGTTTTCGGGATAAACCGTGAACCGGCCGCGCATCGTGCCCAACGCCTCACTGCCATGAAGAAAACCTTCCTGACCCGCCGCGAATTTGTCCGCCAGTCCGCCCAAGGCGCCGCCAGCCTGGCCGCCAGCGCCGCATGGCTGTCCGCCGCCACGCCGCTGCGCGCCCAAGGCGCCAATGACAAGGTGGCGCTCGCCCTGATTGGCGCCGGCGGCCGCGGCTCCGACCTGGCGATGAAGTTCGTCCAGCTTCCCGGCGTGGAGTTCAAGTACGTCTGCGACCCGGATGCCACCCGCGGCGAAGGGTTGTTGAAGCAGCTTGAGCAAAAGCAGGGCCGCGCGCCGCAACGCCTTCAGGACTTCCGCCGGGCGCTGGAGGACCGCGATGTCACCGCCGTGGTCGTGGCCACGCCGGAGCAATGGCACGCGCTGGCGACCATCCGGGCCTGTCAGGCCGGCAAGGACGTGTACGTCGAGAAGAACACCTCGCTGCATCTGTGGGAAGGCCGGAAGATGATCGAAGCCGCGCGCAAATACCGCCGCGCCGTCCAGGTGGGCTTTCAGAACCGCAGCGCGCCTTACGCGGTCAGCGCCCGCGAGTACCTCGCCAGCGGCAAGCTGGGCAAGGTGGTGTTGGTGAAGGTCTTCAACCTGCTCGACGGCGGCGGGTGGCGGCCACAGCCCGATTCCCCGCCGCCCGCCGGCCTGGACTGGGATCTCTGGCTCGGCCCGGCGCCGGCGGTTCCGTACAACCGCGGCCGACATCTGGGCTGGAATGACTGGTGGGATTACGGCGGCGGCCATTTCTCGGGCGACGCCAGTCATCAACTCGATCTCACCCGCATGGCGCTGGGCGATCCGCCCCCGCCCCAATCGGTCCATTGCGCTGGCGGGCGGCTGGGCTACGCGGACGGCCGCGAGATGCCCGACACGCTGGCCGTGACCTACGATTACGGCGACTTCGTGATGACGTGCGAGAGCGGCAACGTGATGCCGTACATGCGGAAGTTTCCGAACGAAGTCCGTTACGGCGACCAGTGGCCGTACTGGCCGCAAAGCTCCTGCCGCGTGGAAATCTACGGCACCCGGAACCTCATGTACCTCGGCCGCCACGGCTGCGGCTGGCAGGTGCTCGAAGCCGGCGGGAAGGTCATCGCCCAAGACAAGGGGCGCTTCCCGGATCAATGGCACCAGCCGAACTTCATCGAGTGTGTGCGCTCGCGCAAACAACCCAACGCCGACATCGAGCAGGCCCACCAGAGCGCCTGCTTGGTCCATCTCGGCGCCATTTCGCTCCGCGTCGGCGGCCGGCAGCTCCATTTCGATGCCGCCCGCGAACGTTTCACCGACAACGACGCGGCCAACCGCCTGCTCAAGCCGCAGTACCGCGCGGGCTATGAAGTCCCTGAAGAGGTGTAGCCGGCTGGCCAGGTCCAAAGTCCAGAGTCCAAAGTCCCAAGTTCAAAGTCTCAAGGCCCGGGCATAGCGTGACGTTGGTGCTGGCTCGCGGCCGTGACAGAAAGCTCGAAGCATGAGAACCGTCTCGTTCGCAGCGATGGGGGTTGGGGCGGCCGCGCTGATTCATCTCGCGATTGCCGCCCAGCCCGCACCGTTGCCCGGCACGCGGCCGTTGACCGCCGAAGGCGATCTTGGCGCGCAACTGGTCGCGGGCATTGATCGCCATCTCGACCACGAGCTGGCGGCGCTGCCGGCCCGGCGCACCCAGGCGCTCGCTCGCCCCGAGACGAATCGCGCCCGGCTCCGCCATATTCTTGGCGTGGTGGACGCGCGCGAGCCGGTGACGATGCGTTTCGTGGCGTCGGTCGGCGCCGATCTCACGCAACACCCGGCCGAGATCGGTCGCGGCCCCGGCTACCGCGTCTTTGCCGTCGCCTGGAACGTCTTTCGCGGCGTCGAGGGTGAAGGGCTTTTGCTGGCGCCGGACGGCGCGCCCGCGGCGGACGTGATCGCGGTGCCGGACTGCGATTGGACACCGGAGCAGCTCGCCGGTTTGCAGTCGGGTCTGCCGCCGGAATGGCAGTTCGCGCGGCGTCTGGCTGAACAGGGCTGCCGGGTCGTCGCGCCGGCGCTCGTTGATCGCAGCGACCGCTTTGCCGGCAATCCCGGCGTGCGTTCGATGAAGCACAGTCAGCGCGAAACGCTGTGGCGCGCCGGCTACGAAATGGGCCGCACGCTGGCCGGCTGCGAAATCCAGAAGGTGCTGGCCGCGGCGGACTGGCTCAGCCAGACACGAAGCCGGGAAGGCGGAGCGGAGAACACCGGCCGTCAGAGCCTTGGCATCATCGGCTGGGGCGAAGGCGGCCTGGTCGCGTTTTACGCGGCGGCGCTGGACCCGCGCTTCCGCTCGGTTGCCGTCTGCGGCTACTTCGGCCCGCGTGAGCGCCTGCACGAAGAGCCGATTTACCGCAACGTCTGGTCGCTGCTGCGCGACTTTGGCGACGCCGAACTCGCCCGCTTGATCGCGCCGCGCGGCCTGTGGATCGAGTGCGGCAAGTACCCGGAAGTCGTCCACACGGACGCGCACGGCGGCGCGCCGGGCCGGTTGTGGCAGCCCACGCCCGCCGAGGTTGCCGGCGAAGTCGAGCGCGCGCGTCTCGGAAATTGGGCACCCCACTTCATCAACGCCGGCCCAAACGCCGTCGGCGACCCCGCCACGCTGGCGGGCTTCCTCCGCGACTTGCAGCCGCGCGGCGAGCCGTTTCCCGCCGGCCTGGCGGAACCGCCGCGGCTCACCGGTCCGTTGCCCGACAACGCGGCCCGCCAGCTCCGCCAGTACCGGCAGATTCTCGAAGACACCCAGCACCTGATGCGCGAGGCGGAGTACACGCGCCGGGAGTTCTGGAAGCGCGCCGAACTCAAGTCGCTGGCCGGCTTCACGAACTCCACCGCGTGGTACCGGGATTATTTCGCGAATGAAATCGTCGGCCTGATTCCCCGGGCCTCGCTGCCGGGTTACCCGCGCAGCCGGCTGCTTTACGAGACCAACGGCATTCGCGGCTACGAGGTGCTCCTGGACGTGCATCCAGACGTCTTCGCTTACGGCATCCTGGTGCTGCCGGCCGGTGTCGGGAACGCGGACGCCCCGTCCGCCCGCCGGCCGGTCGTCGTTTGCCAGCATGGGCTGGAAGGCCGGCCCGCGGATGTGGCCGATCCCCGCGTGAACAACCCGGCCTACCACCAGTTCGCCTTCCGGCTGGCGGAGCGCGGCTTTGTCACCTTCGCGCCGCAGAATCCGTACCTGGGCGGGACGCGTTTCCGGCAGGTGCTGCGCAAGGCCCAGCCGCTGGGGCTCACGCTCTGGTCATTCATCCACCGCCAGCACGAGGTCATCACGGACTGGCTGGCCGCGCTGGATTTCGTGGACCCGCGGCGCATCGGCTTTTACGGCTTGAGCTACGGCGGCAAGACAGCCATGCGCGTGCCGGTGCTGGTGGACCGTTACTGCCTGAGCATCTGCTCGGCGGACTTCAGCGAGTGGATATGGAAGAACATCTCCGCCCGCGCGCCGTACTCGTACCTCTGGACCATCGAGTACGACATGCCGGAGTTCAACCTGGGCAACACGTTCAACTACGCCGAGCTGAGCTGGCTGATCTGCCCGCGGCCGTTCATGGTCGAACGCGGTCACGACGACAGCGTGGCGCCGGACGAATGGGTGGCCTACGAGTACGCGAAAACACGGCGGCACTACGTGAAACTGGGCCTCGCCGACCGTACCGAGATCGAGTTCTTCAACGGCCCGCACACGATCAACGGCGTGGGCACGTTCGATTTCCTGCACCGGCACCTGGATTTTGTGCCGGCTCGGCCTTGACGTGGTGGGGCGAGACTCCGTCGAGCCCGGCAATCATCGGGGTGCGGACGGCCTCGTCCGCGGCAGGCGGGCGGGCTGCCCACGGCACAGCCACAGGCGGGGTCACCCGGGCGACTACGGCCCGGCTACTGCGGACACGAAATGGAGATGCGCCCTGCTGGCGGCTCCGCAAAGGGTGCTCTTCCGTTTCAACCACCCCCCAACCGGTCTTCCCCGGAGAGATCGGCCGGTTCAGCGGGCGCGGTTTTCTCCTCAGCCGTGGAGAACGCCGCTGAAGGAGCCGCCGCCACGCCGGGCGCGTAGCGGCGCAGGTATTTCAGCGCCACGCGAAAATCCTTGGGCCAGGGCGCCTCGATCACCAGCGGCGCACCGGTGACGGGATGGACCAACCCCAGGTATCCGGCGTGCAGCGCCGCCCGGCCCATCAGCGGAATTTCGTCACGGTGCCGCTTGAACCGGTAGCCCGGTTTGAGCCGCGAGAGCAGCAGTGGCGCGCCTCCGTACAGCGTGTCGGCCACGAGCGGGAGCTGGCGGCTGCGCAGATGGGCGCGAATCTGGTGGGTGCGCCCGGTCAGCGGCCGGCATTCCAGCAGCGTGTAGCCGACGAACCGCTCCTTCACCTGGAACAGGGTGGCCGATTTCTTGCCCCGCTTGGGATCCACGCGGATGAACTCCGGGCGCGTGGGATGCGGCGCCAGCTTGGCGTCCACGCGGAAGGCGTCCTCGGCGGGCGCGCCCTGCACGAGCGCCACGTAGCGTTTGTCCGTGCGCGCGGAGCCGAACTGGTTGGCGAGCTGGACCAGCGAGGGCTTGTCCCTGGCCAGCAGCAGCACGCCGCTGGTCTCGAAGTCCAGCCGGTGCGCGTTGGCCAGGTACGTGAGACCGCGCGCGGCGGCCCACGGCTTGCCCTGCGCCAGCCCGGTGTGGAGCAGCCGCATGAGGTTCGGCCGCTCGGGGTCGTACCGGTCGGGGGAGGTCAGCAGGCCGGCCGGCTTGTCGAGGGCGAGGAGGTGCGCGTCCTCGTACAACACCGTGATCTCCCAGTACTCGCCGGTGTTGGGCGCGGAAAGCTTGATCGACTGGCTCAGGTCCATGGCGGGCGGCCCGCGCTGTCAACCGGCCGGGAGCCACCGGTCCGGCGGGCGGCACCCCGGAGCGCGCGGCGTCAAGGCAGGACTTCCTCCGACTCCGGCATGGTGATGCGGGTCAGTTCGATCTGCCGCCGGAACCAGTCGTTGAACCCGTCGAAACGCCGTTCGGTGCGCAGCTCGGCCAGGTAATTCGGCAGCGCCTCCTTGAGCTCGGACTCGCTCACCGACTCGCGGGCCTTGAGGTACAGCACGAACGCGCCGTCCTCGGACAGCACCAGCCCGCTGGTCGAGTTGGTCTTCATGCCCATGACCACCACTTTCGCCTGCTCCAGCCGGACGCGCCGGTCCCATTGCGGCAGGTTGCGCGTGGCGAGGGAGAACTGTGGCAGAGCGATCCACGTGGCGCCGGCCTTGGTCGCGAGTTCGGAGAACAGCCGGCCTTCGGCGAGCTGGTTGGTGAGGTTGGCCACGAAATTTGTGCCCGCCTGCTGCGCCAGCAGCAGGGCCTCGTCCCGCCGGTACTCGTCGGTGACCCGGGCACGCACGGCCTCCAGCGGCGGCACCTCGCTGGGGAACCGGGCCTGGAAGGCGAGCACGTACACGGCGTCCTCCGCCACCACCGGCGGTGAAAACGGCTTTTCGGGCGACAACGCGAAGGCCGCGCGCGTGAAAGTGGGCCGCACGTTCAGATCGCGCGGGCCTTCCACCTCCGAAAACGGCGCGGTGGTGGTCACGGGCAGGCCCTTCTGGGCGGCCAGCGTGGCGAGGTTCTCCGGTTTCACGGGCTGGACTTTCTCCAGCTCCGTCGCGAAGAGCGCCGCTTCACGCCGGGCCACCAGGCGCGCCTGCTCGTCCCGCATCTGCTCGCGGATTCTCGCCTTGGCGGCGTCCGGCGTCATCACCTGGCCGTTGGTGTCCATGAAGCGGTTCGCGCCGGCCTGGAGATACAGGGCGTCGAGTTCCGCGGCGAGATTCGTGCGCTGGGTCAGCATCTCGTCGGCCCTGGCGAGGTAATTGGTGAGGGCAAACTGCACGTACTGCACCTGCACCCGCTCGGGCACGCGATAAAAGTCCAGCCGGTTGCTGTAAAACTGCGCCAGGTGGTCGGGATCCACCTGCACGGCGGCCAGGTGGTTCGACAGCGAGAATACCGCCGTCTCGGCCAGGAAACGCTCGTTCTGGCGACGGTACTGGGCCTCCGCCTCGCGCGGCGTCACCAGCCCGCCGGCCACGCCGGTCAGGTCAAGCAGGTGCAGGATGCCGATCTCGTGGCGGATGTAGCGGGCCAGGTCCGACTCGGTCAACCCGCGGCGGGCCAGCTCCCTGACCAGGGTTTCGTACATCGCGCGGGCCGAGCCGGGCTGGCCGGGCGACTGGAAGGTCTCCTCAATCCAGCGGGCCACGGCCGAATCCGGCACTTTGATGCCCAGCTTCTCCATGCGGTCGGCCAGTACCAGCCGTTCGCGGGCCTGGCGGTCGAGGTCCATCCCCATGCGGCGCGCCTCGCTGCTGTCCGGCCACCGGCCGGTGCGGAGGAACTGGCGGAGCTGGGCCTCGATGTAGGCCTCGAAATAGGCCTTGCGCGTGATCGGCCGGCCGTTCATCGCGCCAAACTGCGACCGCCCCATCCCGCTCCGGTCCAGCGACACGCCGGGCGTGAAATAAATCACAAAACTGACGACCACGGCCGCGATGATGATCACCCATAGCCAGGTCTGGTGCTTGCGTACGGTTCCAATCATAACCGGATAAAAGAGCGGTCAAGCTAGCCAGCGACGGGAAACAGGGTCAAACGCAAAAGACGACAGCGCGGGCAAGTGCGCGCATCTCACTTTTGTGCAGGTCCGGCCTTGGCGTGGTGGGGCGAGGCTCCGTCGAGCCCTGCCTTTCGGTAATGCGGACGGCAGACCGCAGTCCCGCGGGCGGGTCGCCTACGGGACGGCCCAGGCGAGATCGCCAGGGCCACTAGGAACCGCTCCCTGCCGGTAAGAAATTGAGATGCGACCCGGGCAACTGCACGCATCCCGGTTTCTCGCGGGGCCAGACAAGCTCGGGGTGTCGCAACCACCCGCTTTGAATCAGCCGCTCTGAAACGACGGTTGGGACCGCTGGCCGCACCAGCCGCCCGGGCACCGACGCCTTGGAGCAATCCAGTCAACGTCTGGCCGGCGATCACAACCCCGGCCACCTCGGACGACAAGCGAGGCGCCAGGTCCGGGAACTGCTCCGTCAGGCCAAACAACGCGACCGCGTGCCAGGACCGACGCCGCGCCGGCGCGGCGCTTCAACGGGGCCGCGCTCGTGCGAGCGCGGAAGGCTGATTGATAGGGTGTTATTATGTCACGCCCGGCTTGCTTCAACGGGGCCGCGCTCGTGCGAGCGCGGAAGGGCATAATGTGGACCCGAACCATCGGGTCCGTGATAAGCTTCAACGGGGCCGCGCTCGTGCGAGCGCGGAAGGCCAAGCCATACCGCCCCACTGCTTCACGGAGGTACCCCCGCTTCAACGGGGCCGCGCTCGTGCGAGCGCGGAAGGCGCCGCCGAGGCCAAAGGGAAACACGCAAAGAAGAGAGCTTCAACGGGGCCGCGCTCGTGCGAGCGCGGAAGGGCACAAGGTGCGCTAATCCTGAGCGAGTAGTTGATGCGCTTCAACGGGGCCGCGCTCGTGCGAGCGCGGAAGGGGCTTACCAAAGGTTACCCTAGTGGCAGCTTTCCCTTTCGCTTCAACGGGGCCGCGCTCGTGCGAGCGCGGAAGGTTGGGAATATCTGCAGTATGAACACAGGTTGGAGATTAATGCTTCAACGGGGCCGCGCTCGTGCGAGCGCGGAAGGTTGGGAATATCTGCAGTATGAACACAGGTTGGAGATTAATGCTTCAACGGGGCCGCGCTCGTGCGAGCGCGGAAGGCGCGGCGCTGCTGGCGCTGCTCGGCGGCATCGGGCTGCTTCAACGGGGCCGCGCTCGTGCGAGCGCGGAAGGTTGTTATTGAGGGGGATCCTTCCCCCACGGTTAAGGGCTTCAACGGGGCCGCGCTCGTGCGAGCGCGGAAGGCCGGGGAACCAAGGTCCCCCGGCTGCCGCCGAGGGTCAGCTTCAACGGGGCCGCGCTCGTGCGAGCGCGGAAGGTCGCGTGTGGGATTGGGAGGCTTCGCCAACCAGGCGCTTCAACGGGGCCGCGCTCGTGCGAGCGCGGAAGGACGTTCCGGGGTGAGCGACTTCAAGTGGATGTGTGCGGGAGCTTCAACGGGGCCGCGCTCGTGCGAGCGCGGAAGGGCCGATTCCGCAAGATCCTCTATACGCCATCCACGCGCTTCAACGGGGCCGCGCTCGTGCGAGCGCGGAAGGTGGCGCAGGGGCCTCGCCGACGTTGTATATAGGAGTAGCTTCAACGGGGCCGCGCTCGTGCGAGCGCGGAAGGGGGAGCGTCACCGTTCCGCCGGCGTTGGCCCATTCCAGGCTTCAACGGGGCCGCGCTCGTGCGAGCGCGGAAGGCCCTTAAGGGGCGCCATGTGCCCCTTAAGGCCAGTGTGCTTCAACGGGGCCGCGCTCGTGCGAGCGCGGAAGGTTCTTCAACTCGCGCCGGTGAACTTCCGCGATGTCGCTTCAACGGGGCCGCGCTCGTGCGAGCGCGGAAGGTGACCCCGGATCGCGTCGAGCGCGAGTTCCGCCTCGCTTCAACGGGGCCGCGCTCGTGCGAGCGCGGAAGGCAAGCCGGCAAAGAGCCGGAAGACCTCGTCTCGCAGCTTCAACGGGGCCGCGCTCGTGCGAGCGCGGAAGGAGGGCTTGGGAATATTTGAGGTATCAACACGGGCTGGAGGCGCTTCAACGGGGCCGCGCTCGTGCGAGCGCGGAAGGCCCACCTGACACACTTCCATCTTCTCCTTACTCTCGTCGCTTCAACGGGGCCGCGCTCGTGCGAGCGCGGAAGGACAGATTGCCTATTGGGACCATTCTTTGCAGAGCCATGCTTCAACGGGGCCGCGCTCGTGCGAGCGCGGAAGGGTTATATGCCCAAGAAACATGAACGAAGTCAAACTGCTTCAACGGGGCCGCGCTCGTGCGAGCGCGGAAGGCTGATGACCAATCCGTTCCGGCGGGCAACCTCCACCGCGGCTTCAACGGGGCCGCGCTCGTGCGAGCGCGGAAGGGAGGATTGCGGAGCACGAGGCGTGCCAGGGAGCCCAAGCTTCAACGGGGCCGCGCTCGTGCGAGCGCGGAAGGTGCATGTGAACGGCCACGAACTGACCCCGGAACAAATGCTTCAACGGGGCCGCGCTCGTGCGAGCGCGGAAGGACCACGACGGCACTATCAATGCCGTCGCTAGCCAAGCCGAGCTTCAACGGGGCCGCGCTCGTGCGAGCGCGGAAGGCGGATTATCCCTGGGCATCTGTGTGGACAACGGGGTGAAGCTTCAACGGGGCCGCGCTCGTGCGAGCGCGGAAGGTCCGGCGTAGCCCACGCCGTGGCCCTCTGCACATTCGCTTCAACGGGGCCGCGCTCGTGCGAGCGCGGAAGGCCAGAGTTAGCGTCAAAGAGGCAAGAAGCTCTGGAGGGCTTCAACGGGGCCGCGCTCGTGCGAGCGCGGAAGGCAGCCCGGCCGGTTCCGTCAGCGGCGTCGCTTCCGCCAGGCTTCAACGGGGCCGCGCTCGTGCGAGCGCGGAAGGCCTTGGAGCTGGACGGAGG
>CAZMOZ010000048.1:1266-21923 GCA_964568145.1 uncultured Verrucomicrobiota bacterium | reverse complement strand
GAAACTTGTCGAAGAGGACGGCCGCGTTCTGAGCTCGGCGCGCCGTCGCCGTCCGGAAGGGCTTCCACATGTCCATCACGGCCAAACCAATCCGGGCACACTGCTTCGGCCCCAGCCAGGTGTAGAATTGCTCCAGGCTGGCTTCCGACCGGTCCCGGCCACCCAACCAGATGGGGCGGCGTGCCCATGACCTCCCGCGCGCCGGTGAGCCGCACACCCCGGGCGTCCCGCCCTAAAATCTTGGCCAGCCCGAAGTCCGTAATCTTCAGCCGGCCCTTCTTGTCCAGCATGACGTTTTCCGGCTTGATGTCCCGGTGAACGACGCCCTCATCGTGCGCGAACTGCAGGGCGTCACAGATTTGCGGGATCACCTTCAGCGCCTCGCGGGGCGAGAGTTGGCCCGCCTGCTGCACCTGCCGCAGATTCAGCCCCTCGACATACTCCATGACGAAATAATGCAACCCGCCGGCGACGCCGAAATCATACACGCCCACGATATTGGGGTGGTTAAGCCGCGCCAAGGCGCGCGCCTCTCGGGTGAACCGCTCCGCAAAACCCGCATCGCCGGCGGTCTGCGGCGGCAGGATTTTCAGCGCCACCAGCCGATCCAGTGCCGGCTGCCGCGCTCGATACACCGCCCCCATGCCCCAGGAACTGGTGAATCTCCAATTGCGGAAAAAGGCCCGCCAACCCGGCAATCGCGGGCGGGACGAAACCGCGCGTTCGGCTGGATTGGCCCGGTTCTGGCGCCAGCCCGGTCCCGAAGCCCGCCTTGATCCGGCAGGCCGGGCTAAGCTCCTCCGGCGCATCCGCCGCCAGGGGCCTCCCGCATGCCGGACATTTTCGTTCGCTGCTCATGACTGCGTCCACCCCTGTGTTAAGATTTCGCCCCGCGAGGTTACACAGCGCAGAGAGCCGCAACCACGAATGGACACGAATGGACGCGAATCTGGCCGCTTTCTGCTTCGTGTTTATTGGTGTTCATTCGTGGTTAAAGAATATTCGCAGGATTCCGTAAAGTTGAGAGATAGCACTACATGAGCCGGCCTCAGCGCGTGAGCACATTAAACAAATGATGCATCTCCGCCTCCACTTCGGCCGGCGAGGCCACGGTGTGGGCAATCTCGGCCCGCAGCAGTTCTTGATACCGCTGCCGCATACGATGCACCACCACTTTCACCGCCTCCTCTTCCATGCCCAGCTTGGCCGCCAATGGGCCGTAGGGCTGTGCGGAGCCATCACCCAACAGGCACCCCTTGAGCGCGTTGAACAGCTCGCCCTGGCCCCGGCGCGCAACTCCGCCCCGAGTTGCTTCAACACCTCCTGCAGCAGCGTCACCGCCCAACGATGCTCGAAGGCCTGCTCGGGCGTGTGGTCGTCCGCGGGTTCCACACCGTAGCGGGTCTCGGCGCTGTCGAGCTGGATGGGGATATTCTTGAGGCCGCCCCCGCGCTTGAGGGCCCGGGCTTTGTCCCATTCATTAGCCAGAAAACGCTCCATGGCCGCGAGCAGGAACGTGCGAAAGCGCCCTTTGCCCTGGTCGGCCTCGGCCAGCCAGTGGCGTTCAAGCACGCACGCGAAGAATTCCTGGGTAAGATCCTGCGCGTCTTCGACGGAATAGCCGCGCCGTCGCACATAAGCGTAGAGCGGAAACCAATAGGCGCTGCACAGTTTCTCCAAGGCGGCTTGCGCCGCCGCAGTGTCCTTGCGGCCCGCCGTCAGCACCACTGACCAGTGAGTCGTGACAAACACGGCGTGACCTGAACCACATGCGGCGTTGACGATGGACTAGTGGCGTTCAACTGAGGGCGGTCTTGCCACAGGCAGCACCTGGCAGGCGAAACAATTTCCGAGAGGCCACCGGAGAGAAGGAGATATGTGCCCGGTGCAGCGGTGTTTGCTCCAGGAACAGTCCATCCAGCGCCGGCAGATGGTCTGGGGCATCGCGCGCCTGGCCGAGAGCGACGCGGCCATCGAGCAGTTGAAGCAGGACGTGGACGCCATCAAGAAGCCGCGCGACTTCCTGAACGCCAAATGGTCGGGGATCGCATTCATTGTGCTGTCCATCGTGTTCCCGATCATCGGGCTGACCGGGTCTCGACCTCCACGCGTCCTTTGCGCCGGAAGGCCGTGTAGAGGACCGGCAACACCACCAACGTCAGCAGCGTGTTCGTAATGATTCCGCCGATAACGACTGTCGCCAGAGGACGCTGGACCTCGCCGCCCACGCCCACGTTGACGGCCATCGGGATGAAGCCCACGGCGGCGACGAGCGCGGTCATGAGCACCGGGCGCAAGCGCACCAAACAGCCTTCACGGAGGGCCGCTGCGAACGGCGTGCCGGTGTCCAGTTTCTGGCGGATGAACGTGACTAGCACCAGGCCGTTCAGGATGGCCACGCCGCTCAGCGCGATGAAGCCAATGCCGGCGCTCACGGTGAACGGCATGTCGCGCAGCCACAGTGCCAGCACGCCGCCCACCGCGCCCAGCGGAATGCCCGTGGCCACGATGAACACGTCGCGCAGCGAGCGGAGGCTGAAATACAGCAGCACGAAGATCAGGCCCAGCGCCATCGGTACGACGAACTTCAGCCGCCGATTGGCTCGCTCCATGTTCTCGAACTGCCCACCCCAATCCATCGCGTAACCTTCGGGCAGCTTCACTTGCGCGGCGATTTTCTGCTTCGCTTCGGCCACGAAACCGGCCACGTCGCGTCCGCGCACGTTGGCCTGCACGGTCACGCGCCGGCGCGCCCATTCGCGATAGATGCTGGCCGGGCCTTCCGTCTCGACGATCTGCGCCACGCGGTTGAGCGGCAACACCGCGCCGGTCGCGGTCGGGATCAGCGTGGCGGCCAGCGCGTCCGGGTCGGTGCGCTGGCGGTCGGGCAGGCGCACCACGAGTGGGAAACGGCGCTGGCCTTCGCGCACTTCGCCCACCTTCTTGGTGCCCACGGCTTCGACCACGTTCAGCACGTGGCGGCGGGGCACGCCGTAGCGGGCGAGGGCGTGCGGGTCCACTTTCACTTGCAGGACCGGCTGGCCGGTGAGTTGTTCGCCCGTGATGTCGGCGGTGCCGCGGATGCCGGACAGAACTTCCTGCACCTGCTCGGACAGTTCGCGCAGCGCATCCAGGTCGTCGCCATACACCTTGATGGCCACGTCGCCGCGCACGCCGGCGATCATTTCGTTCAGGCGCATCTCGATGGGCTGCGTGAACGCCACGCTCATGCCGGGAAACTTCTGGAACACTTTGCGCATGGCTTCGACCAATTCCGCCTGGCTGCGCGCCTTCTTCCACTCCTGGCGCGGTTTGAGCGCCACGAAGAAGTCCGTCAGCTCGATGCCCATCGGGTCGGTGGCGACTTCCGCTGTGCCCAGCCGCGACCAGATGTGCGCGATCTCATCCGGAAACTCCGCGAGCAGGACTTTTTCGATGCGAGTGTTCCACGCCACGGCTTCGTCCACGGAAATGCCGGCCAGCCGGACGGTGTTGGCCACGATGGCGCCTTCGCCGAGCTTGGGGAGAAACTCGCCGCCCATGCGCGAGGCGAGCCAGGCTGCGCCCGCCAGGAGCAGCAGCGCCGCCAGCAGCGTCACGGCGCGAAAGCGCAACGCGCCGTCCAGCACCGGCGCGTAAAGGCGTCGCGCCAGCCGCACCAGCCACGGATCGGCGTGCTTGATTTCTTTTGGCAAAAGCAGGCTGGCCAGCACGGGCATGAGCGTCAGCGACAGCACCAGCGAGCCGAGCAGCGCGAAGATCATCGTCAGCGCCATCGGCTTGAAGAGTTTTCCCTCAATGCCTTCCAGTGTGAGGATGGGCAGGAAGACGATGAGGATGATCAGTTCGCCGAAGAGCGTGGGCTTGCGCACTTCGAGCGCGGCGTCGCGGATCGTGTCCAACCACGGCTTGTTCGGGCGCATCGCCACGTGGCGGACGCAGTTTTCGACCATGATGACCGAGCTATCCACGATCAGGCCGAAGTCAATCGCGCCCAGGCTCAGCAGGCTCGCGGCGATGCCGGTCTGCAACATCAGGTCACCGGCGAAGAGCATCGAGAGCGGAATCGCCGACGCCACGATCAGCCCGGCCCGCAGATTGCCCAGAAACGCGAACAGGACGGCGATGACGAGCAGCGCGCCGGCCAGCAGGTTGTGTTCGACGGTGCGGATGACCTTGTCCACGAGTTCGGTGCGGTCGTAGAGCACCTCCAGCTTCACATCGGGCGGCAGGCGGGACTGCACTTCCGCCAGCTTCGCCTTCAAGGCGCGCGTGACCACCGCGCTGTTTTCGCCCATGAGCATGAAGCCCAGCCCGAGCACGACCTCGCCCCGGCCGCAATCGGTGACCGCGCCGCGCCGGATTTCGTGGCCCACCCGCACCGTGGCCACGTCGCGGACCCGCACTGGCACGCCGTCGTGCGCCGTGATGACGATGTCGCCGATCTGCTCCACGTCGGTCACCAGCCCGAGGCCGTGGACGAGCAGCGCCTCGCCGCCGCGCACGATCTGGCCGCCGCCCACGTTCTGGTTGTTGGCCTGGAGCGCCTCGATCAGTTCCGCCAGCGTGACGTGATATTTCACCAGCCGCTCCGGCTCGACGACCACGTGGAACTGTTTCTCGAAGCCGCCCCAGGCGTTGACCTCGGCCACGCCGCGCACTTTGCGGAGTTCGGGCTTCACCACCCAGTCGTGCAGCTCGCGCAGTTCGGTGAGCGTGCGGTTGGTGTTCTCCGAGCGGACCACGTAATGGAAGACCTCGCCCAAGCCGGTCGAGATGGGGCCAAGCTGCGGACGCGCGATGCCTTCGGGCAACTCGACACTTTGCAGCCGCTCCATGACGAGCTGACGCGCCAGGTAAATGCTGGTGCGGTCGTCGAACGTGGCCACGACTTGTGACAGGCCGAACTTTGAGATGGAGCGGACGTTTTGCAGTCCCGGCAGGCCGCTGATGGCGAGTTCAATCGGCAGCGTGACTTGTTGCTCGGCCTCTTGCGGGTTGAGCGAGGGCACGGCGGTGTTGATTTGCACCTGCACCGGCGTCGTGTCCGGGAAGGCGTCCACGGGGAGATTGGACAGCGCGCGTCCGCCGACGACGATGAGCACGCCGGCGAGCACACAAACGAGCAGGCGGTTCTTGAGGGAGAAATTGATGAGCCAATTGAGCATGGTTTCAGAGCGGTGGGATGGGGGAGAGCCTTGCCTGTGCGCAGCGCGTGTGACAGCTTCTTTGCGTATGTCGCTTGCAGAAATTCTGCCCCGCGTGCGGGAGCTTGCGCCGGCGGACAAACTCCGCTTGATCGGAATTCTCGCGGACGAAGTAGCCGCCAATGTGGCGCCGCTTGAACACAACCGCACCTATGTGGTGGCCACGCCCGTTTTCGAGCCGGGCGCGCCGGAGGCGTTGATGGACGCGCTGCGAACCGCGCCGCAAGGCTGAGGCGATGCGTTTCCCATACTCAGCCGCCGGCCCACCACTGCTGCCGATGACGCTCTCGCTCGGTCCCCGCGCCTTGCCGGTCGAGGGCCTGCTGGACAGCGGCGCCGATGTGAACGTGCTGCCTTGGCGGACAGGCGAGGCGCTGGGCGCGGCCTGGAACCCAGCCAAGGCCACGCTGCGACTGGCGGGCACACTGGCCGGTACGCCCGCAATGCCGCTCTTGGTCGAGGCCAAGGTCGGTGGTTTTGCGCCCGTGCGGCTCGCTTTTGCCTGGTGCCGCACCGACGAAGTGCCGCTGGCACTCGGACAAACGAACTTCTTCATGGAGTTCGACGTTTGTTTCTTGCGTTCCCAGAACGAATTCGCGGTCGTGCCCAGAGGTGAACGGTCTGGTCTTTGGAATTCTCTGGCGTAACCACCCTGCGGTTTCACTCATCCGCGCAGCCGGCGCCCAGGCGCGAGATGAGCAATTGGGACTTGAGCGGGAAGCTGCCAGCCACAACGACCAGCTCTTGCGCCCGCAAGCCCTCCAACACTTCCAGTTGGCCGTTGAATTTTGTTCCCAGCCGCACGGCCCGCGCCTCGAACAAATCGTCCGCGACCTTCACGAAGACCAGCGGCCGGCCGTCCACCTGTTGCACCGCTGAGGCTGGCAGCACCAGGGCGCCGTCGGCGTTGCGCGTCAGAATCCGCGCGCGGGCAAACATCTTCGCCCGGAGCACGCCGTCGGGATTCGGCACCTCCGCCCGCGCCCGAGCCATGCGGCTGCGCTCGTCCACTTCCGCGCCCACCCACGTCAACTTGCCGGTGAAGGTCCGGCTTGGAAGCGAATCCACCTGCACCGCCACCGTCTGGCCTTCGCGCACGCGCCCCAGCGCGGCTTCGGGGATGTTGAGCATGGCCCACATCACTGAGCGGTCGGCCACGGTGAACAACGGCTTGCCCAGTTCCACCAGCGCGCCGCGCACCGCCGTCCGCTCGACTATCTCGCCCGCGAACGGCGCGCGCACTTCGAGCAGCACCGGCTCGTTGGGCTTGGCCCCGAAGCTGTCAATCTGTTCCTCGCTGAATCCGAGCGTCCGGGCCTGCTGACACGCCGCGCGGTGCTCGGCTTCGGCTTGCTGGAGGTCCTTCTCAGAAGTGACGCGTTGCACGCGCAGCTTGCGCTCGCGGTCGAGTGTTTGATGCGTCAGCACCGCTTTGGCCACGGCTTCGGCGATGGCGGCGGACCAGATTTTGGCGACGGCCTGCTTTTCCTCCACTTTGTTGCCGAGATCCACCGCCACTTCCTGCACGATGCCGCCGACCGGCGCGACGATTTGCGCCAGCTTGTTCTGGTTGAAGGCGAGTTCCGCAAAGCAATCAATGCCGTCGGCCAGGCCACCCACGCTTGGCGTCCCGGTCTGAACGCCAGCTATCGCCGCCGAATCCACCGCGGGCAACCGCACCTTCACCGACTGGCCGGGCTTGAGTTTGCCCGCAAGTTCCGGTCGGCAAATGCCGCATTCGGCTTCAGGCACGCCGTGTTCCTGGCACATCAAACCGGCGGTTGGCGCGGCTCCCGGCGCTGCCGCCTTCGGGCCTCTCTTCAGTTCCGGCCGGCACAGGAAGCACTCGTCTTCGTAAAGCCCATGCTCGTCACAGAACAGTCGGTTCTTGTCCCGCGCGTCGGGATGACATTCCCAACACCGGTCCTCGTAACGGTCGTGTTCCTTGCACCAAAGGCGGTCCTTGTCGCGTAAGGCCGGGTCGCAGATGAAGCAGAGTTCTTTCGGCGCGTTGTGCTTCGTGCACGTGGCCGCGCCGGCTTCGGACTTGGCCTCTGCGCCGTGCTTGTGCCCGGCGTGGCCCTCGTCGGCTTCTTGTTTTTTGGAACAGCCAGATAGCACCAAGGCGCCGGTCAGCAGGCTCATTACGAAGATTCTCAGAGTTATGGTTTTCATGTTCGTCGTCGTCACTGCGGTTGGGAAGAGATCGGGGATTGGTCCGGCGGCAGCGGTGCGCCTGCTTGCGCCGCAGCCGTCGCGGCAGGCAGGCCCAACAACGCTTCGAGTTCGGCCTGGGCCGTGTTCAATTCGAGAAGTTTCTGCTCATACGCCAGCCGCGCTTCGGCGGTGGTGCGCTGGATGTCCAAGAGATCAATGAAGCCGAACTTGCCTCCCTCGAAGCCGGTGCGAACAAGCCGCAAGGCTTCGCCAGCCCTGGGCAGGATGTGATCGCGATAGCTGGCGACCTGCTTCGCTGCGGTGCGCAGCCGCTGGCTGGCCGTGCCCCAATCACGCAGCAGGCGCTGCTCGATAGCCACCGCTTCCGCTTCCGCGATGTCCACGTTGGCCCGGGCTTCCTGTTTCCGGCCTTTCGAGCGGTCAACAATCGGCAGCGGCAGCGAGACTCGGAACTCCAGGATGGCGCTCCGGTCCGGGGCGGCTTCCCAGCCGCCGGCTGCTCCCAGCTTCACGTCCGGATACGGCTCCAGCCGCGTGCGACGCAACTCCAGTTCGGCCCGGTTACGACTCGTGCGCGCCGCGACGACGCTGGGGTGCGTGGTCAACCACCGCTCCGGCCCCTGGTCGAGCACGGAGAGATCAACGCTTTCCGCCAGCGCGCCGGCCAGTGGCGCGTCCTTCAAATCGGGCCGGCCGAGCAGCGCGGCCAGTGTTTGCCGGGCCGTGACCACATCGCGCTGGAAGTCCGCAAGTTCCGTGCGCGCCTGTTCCAGGTTGATTTCCGCGCGCAACTGTTCCTGGTCCGCCGCCGCGCCGGCCTCGACCCGCTGGCGGGCCGTGGTCGCCGAAGCCTCGGCCACGCTCGCCAGTTCAACCGCGACTTCCACGACCCGCTCCGCCGCCAGCACGGTGAAGAACGCGGTCTTCACGTCGCGCACCAGTTCCAGACACCGCAGATGCAGTTCCGCCTCGCCGAGCCGCACGCCAGCCACGCCGATTTCCCGGTCCAGCTTTTTCTTGCCAGGAAACGGCAGCGTCTGCGCCACGCCGATGGTCTGCTTGGCGTCGGCGATGACGCTGCCGCCGCTGGTCGGCCCATCTTCGGTGGCGAGTTCCAGCTCGGGATTGGACCAGAGCTTCGCCTGGCTGGCCCGGCCTGCGGCGGCGCCAATCCGCCCGCCGGCGGCGCGCAGGGCGGGATTGTGTTCCAGCGCCAGCCGGACGGCGGTTGCCAGTGTGAGCGCATTCGTTTCGACAGTGACGGCGGCCGGAGCGGCAGCCGGCCGTGCG
This sequence comes from uncultured Verrucomicrobiota bacterium, assembly GCA_964568145.1. GTDB lineage: Bacteria > Verrucomicrobiota > Verrucomicrobiia > Limisphaerales > J093 > DSVZ01. The sequence goes on along the minus strand of CAZMOZ010000048.1, from coordinate 13,248 downwards.
GCGACATCAGGTGCTCGCACTCCGTTCCCGGCCCAGCTTCCAGCGGCGGCGTTCACTGCGACGGCCAGCCAGACAAGTTTCGGCAAATCGGTTCTTCGTTTCATGATCAGCGATAAACACAGGCAACAACTGCAAAAGGGACAAACCACGCGCGGCATGAAGACACACCGCGTCCGTGAAGGAACTCCCGGCGCGCCGTTCAGGTCTGGCCGGGGTGGATCAGGAAACGAAGGAAGGCGCGCGGGGCGGCAGCGCCGCGCGAAAGAGGAATTGCCAGAGGTGACCCAACTCCGGCGGGGGAGCGGAGCCGGAAAGCCGGACCGGAGCGGAGTCAGCGGTAAATTCCGTCACCACCTCCCGCGCGGCCAGGGCCAGCAGAGTTGGCAGGCCGGCAAGAATGGCCGGGTCATCCTCGATCTTGTAGAGCCCCGACTCGATCGCGCTGCAAGTGTCCGGCGTGCAGCCGTGGTCCGGTTCCGGCGTCTCGCCGTCACCGCAGCAGCACTGCAAGAAGTTGAAGCCCGGCAGGGCCTCCAGGCCGCAATGCATGCTCGCCGGCACCCACAGGGCCAGCAAGAGCATCGCCACGCTGCCTTTGAGCCATCGCACGCCACGCATAATAAGGGCGGATTCGCCGGCCGCAACCCCGCGCTGGCCGGCTTGGGGGTGTCAGGGGGGCGTCTCGATTTCATGCAGCCGGTAAAAACGGCTGGAAGTTCCGGGGGGCGTGCGCCTGAGTAAAAGGGAGCCGGCGAAGGCAGGTTGCCCCTCGCTGAGGGGCGACGCGTCCGGCCCCTGGGCCAGGGGCCGGCCACCCGATGCCGAATCCCCGCCCACTGCCCACCCTCCCCATTCTGAGTTTGGGCTCTCGCGCCGTGTCCACCGGGCTGGAAGCCGGCCGCCACCCCGACAGCCGATACCGCATGCACAAAAGTGAGAAGCGCCCGCTGTGTCACGGCGGCTGGCGCTGCCAGCCGGCGGGCCAGTTGACGGGCAGGTCGGGCAGCACGGGCACGGCCTGCGGGTCATTGAAGCCGTTCCAGAGCCGGTTGTTCACGCTGGCGGCCGCCGGGGCCAGGGATTCCACGTGGCCGTCGAGAAAGGCGAGGTTGCCGCGCCCGCCATGCCGGCCGCTCAGAAACGAGGCGTGCTCGTAAAAGGCCCAGCGTTCCTCCTGGTTGTGGCTGTAGGTGGGGAGGAACGGCGGGTCAATGACGTAGCCGTGGTTGCCGACGCGCCGGACGCTTTCCCCGGCGGGCAGCGTGCTCGTGGGCGCATCCGGCGGCAGCGGCTCGTACGACGCGTTGGTGCCCGTGCCGTTGGAGCAGCCAAACGCGAGCGTGCCAACCGGCGCGGGCAGCGCGCTCAAGGGCACGGGAAAGCGCTCGTATTCGCCGGAGAAGAGTTTGCGGGCGCTGCCGAGAAATTTGTAGTTGTAGCCATAAGGCGCGTTCCGGCCGGCCACCCAGTGCGGTACGGCAGGGTCGCGGATCACGTCATAGCCGGAGGTCACTTCGCGGGCGAAGAGATTGAACCAACGCGTGCGCGAGCCGTCGGGATGACGCTCTTGATGGGGCGGCAGGTAACGGTGGGTGTCGGTGTACAGATGCAGACCGATGCCGAGCTGGCGGAGGTTGCTGCGACAACGGGTGTCGTGCGCGCGGGTCTTGGCCCGCGACAAGGCCGGGAGCAACAGGCCGGCGAGGATCGCGATGATGGCGATGACGACGAGCAGTTCGATGAGGGTGAAGGCCCAGCGGCGTGGCGCGTGGCTGTCCGCGCGAGAGCGGGGTGAAGTCAGCGTCAATTGCACGGGCAGCAGGTTACGGTGCGCGGCGGGCGCAGGCAAAGAGGAGATCCGGAAATCACGGCAAAGCTTGCGCCGCGCGGCAGCGTTCCTGCGGCGGGAAACGTGGTTGCGCTTGTGAAAGCGCGGCGCGCATTGTTGCCGCCATCTGACGTGGCAGCCCCGCAAAAAGCGGGCGGACCCGGAGGTCCGCCCGCCTGCAGAGCTGGCCTGGCCGGCATCCGCCTCGCGGGGCCGGGCGCCCGGAGCTTACCGGGCCTCTTCTTCCTCGGCGGCCTTGGATTCCTCCGCGGCGTCGAAGGCGCGCTGCAGGGCCACGAGGTCTTCGCCCGGCTTGAGCTGGTCGAGCAGGGCCTGCTCGACCTTGAGCTGCTCCTGCGTGTAGTTCGCGGCCTTGATGGACAGGCCGATGCGCCGCTCGGCGCGGTCAATCTTGATGACGCGGGCGGTGACCTCCTGGCCGACCGCGAGCACGCTCTTGATCTTCTCGACGCGTTCCTCGCTGACCTGCGAGATGTGGACCAGGCCGTCAATCTCGTTCTGCAGGCCGATGAAGGCGCCGAAGCTGGCGAGCTTGGTGACCTTGCCGGTGACAAGGTCGCCGACCTTGTAGTACTTCTCGATGTGCTCCCACGGATCCTCGGAGAGGTGTTTCACGCTCAGCGAAATGCGCTGGTTGACCACGTCCACCTCCTGCACCACGGCCTCGACCTCGTCGCCCTTCTTGAGCACCTCGGAGGGGTGGTTGATCTTCCGCGTCCAGGAAAGGTCCGAGACGTGCACCATGCCGTCGAGGCCGTCCTCGAGTTCGACAAAGGCGCCGTAGCTGGTGAGGTTGCGGACCTTGCCCTTGACGCGGGTGCCGGGCGGGTATTTCTCGCGGGCCTGCTCCCAGGGGTTGGCCTCGAGCTGGCGGATGCCGAGCGAAATCTTCTGCTCGTCCCGGTTGATGCCGAGGACCATCGCCTCCACCTCCTGGCCCTGCTTGAGCACGTCGCCCGCCTTGGCCACGCGCTTGGTCCAGGAAAGCTCGGTGACATGCACCAGGCCTTCGACGCCGGGCTCGAGCTCCACAAACGCGCCGTACGGGACAAGGTTGACCACCCTGCCCTTGACCTTGGAGCCGATGGGGTACTTGGACTCGATGTTGTCCCAGGGATTGGCGCTCTTCTGCTTGAGGCCCAGGCTGACGCGTTCCTTCTCGCGGTTGACGTCCAGCACCACCACGTCGAGTTCCTGGCCCACCTTGAGCATCTCGCTGGGGTGGCTGATGCGACCCCAGGACATGTCCGTGATGTGCAGCAAGCCGTCGAGGCCGTTGAGGTCAATGAACGCACCGAAGTCGGTGATGTTCTTCACCGTGCCCTTGATGACGTCGCCGGGCACGAGTTCGTGGAGGAGCTTGGCGCGGCGCTCCTGGCGCTCCTGCTCGATGAGTTCGCGGCGGGAGAGCACGATGTTCTGCCGCTCGGGGTGCAGCTTGACCACCTTGAAGCGGTAGGTGTTGCCGACGTAGCCCTGCAGGTTCTTGGGGGAGACCACGTCCACCTGCGACGCGGGGAGGAACGCCTCCACGCCGATGTTGACGAGCAGGCCGCCTTTGACCACCGCCTTGACCTTGCCTTCGATGGTGCCGCCTTCGTTGCAGATGGTGAGGATGCGTTCCCAGTTTTTCTTGAACTCGGCCTTTTCCCGCGAGAGGACCACCATGCCTTCCTTGTCCTCGAGGCGCTCGATGAACACATCCACGACGTCCCCGGCCTTGAGCTCGGGGAGGTCTTCGAACTGGCCGCGGGAGATGACGCCCTCGCTCTTGTACCCGATGTCCACGAGCACTTCGCGGGGGCGGACTTCGATCACGGTTCCTTTGACGATTTCGCCCGGGGCAAAGCGTTGGGCGCTTTGCTTCAGGGCCTCTTCCATGGTGAGCATAATTCGGCTCTGGCTGCTGGCTGACTGCGGGAGACTTGGTCGGGGAACGAATCCCCGGCGAAGGCTCCATTGCCTAACGGCACCGGCGTTGCGGCGGCAACGGAGGTTGAGGTTAGGTTCTGCGTTGACTGTTGTTTCTCAGCCTCAAACGGGCGGCCACACACATGGCGCCCAGGCAGCCGCGCAGGCTAACGCCCGCCGCCGTCTTGGCAAGCGGTTTTCCGGCCCGGTGGCGGCGGGGGCGCATCTCAGCGGGCGTTGGTGCCGCAAGCCAGACGGGCTTCGCAGGCGTTACCACCTTGAATCGGCGCCATCCTTGCCGCGACGCGGCGGCTTGCTACCCTGCGGCCATGCGCAACCCCGCCCGGCGCTCCCGCCGCCGCCTTTCCGCCCTGACCCCGCAGGTCGAGGCGTTGATCGCCGCCGCCGGCAACGGCCACAACGCCGACCTGGTGGCCGACATCATCGAGACCGCGCTGCGCGTGCTGCGCGACGTCGAGCACCGCGGCGACGTGCGGGTCATCCAGACCGCCGTGCGCGAGCTGCGCCAGGCCTTCAAGGTCTTCGCGCCGTACGCCGGCCGGCGCAAGGTGACCATCTTCGGCTCGGCGCGCACGGAGCCGTCGCGGGCCGAGTACCGGCAGGCGGTCGAGTTTGGCCGCCAGATGGCCGCGGCGGGCTTCATGGTCATCACCGGCGCGGGCGGCGGCATCATGCGGGCCGGGCACGAAGGCGCGGGACCGGAGATGAGCTTCGGCGCGAACATCCGCCTGCCGTGGGAACAGGCGGCCAACCCGGTGATCGAGCGAGACGCGAAGCTGATCACGTTCAAATACTTCTTCACCCGCAAACTCACGTTCATCCGTCACTCGGACGCGCTGGCGCTGTTCCCCGGCGGCTTCGGCACGCTCGACGAAGGCTACGAGGCGCTCACGCTGATGCAGACCGGCAAGAGCCAGCTCATGCCGCTGGTCCTGATTGACCGGCCGGGCGGGGAGTTCTGGACGACCTGGGACCGGCACATCCGCGACCATCTCCTGGGCAACGGCCTGATCTCACCGGATGATCTGAACCTGTACCAGATCACCGAACGTCCCGAGCAGGCCGTGAAGTGGATCACGCGGTTCTACCGGAACTACCACTCCAGCCGCTTCGTGGGCGAGGAACTCGTCATCCGGCTCCAGCATCGCCCGTCGGAAACGGCGCTCACGGCGCTCAACGAGGACTTCGCCGACATCATCAAGGGCCAGCCGGTGCGGGTGGTGGACGCCTTGCCCGAGGAGCGTGAGGACGACGATTTCGTGGCGCTGCCGCGAATCGCCTTTGGCTTCGACCGGAAATCCTACGGCCGCCTGCGCGAGTTGATTGACCGGCTCAACGGGCTGTGAGGCGGGTTGAACGGGTTAAAAAGTTGAAAAGTCAAATGGGTCCGCTGGCGGGCGCCATTCAACCTTTCACCCATTCAACCAATCAACCGACCTTGCCCGCCCCCTCCCGCGCGAGCAGGCGCCGCTTCCATTCAAGCCCGCCCGAGAAGCCGCCGAGCTTGCCGCCCGCCGCCAGCACGCGGTGACACGGCGTCAGCACCGGGATCGGGTTGGCGCCGCAGGCCTGGCCCACCGCCCGCGCCGCGCCCGCCGGACGACCCAGGTTGCGGGCGACCTCGGCGTAGCTCCGGGTCTGGCCGGGCGGGATCGCGCGCAACACCCGCCACACGGCGCGTTGAAACGCCGTGCCCGCTTCGTCCAGCGGGGGCAGTTCGCCGGCCGGCCGGCCCGCGAGCACCCGCGCGAGCGCCCGCGCGGTGAGCGTCGCCCAGCGACGCTGCGGGGCGGGCAACGCACCGGCCGGGGTGGCCGCTTTGCGCCGGGAGTTGGGAAAGTGCAGTTCCGCAAGCCCGCGGTCGCTGAAGACCGCCACGAACTCGCCCTCGGAGGTGGGAAGGATGGCTGTGTGGTTCATCGGTGGCATGGCCGTTTCGCGGGAACTTACAGGGCTCGACGGCACGCGCAAATCACCGTCCTGGTTCGTGGGGACGCCGGAAAATCGAAGTCCCAAGTCCCAAGTTCAAAGTCCCCAGTCCAAGAGCCAGTTGCGCGTTCCGCATTGGGGCGAGCAGGCTCGACGGAGTCTCGCCCCACCATCGCAGCCTTCGGCCGCGAAGTCCGAAGTCCGAAGTGCGAAGTCGAACGCTGGCATCTGGCATCCGGCATTTGTTTTCAACGAACCACGACCCACGCACGAAGAACCCGGAACCAAGAATCAAGAACCAAGAACCAACAACCTTTGAAACAGCCCCGTCCCACCAAGCGCGGTTCACCGGTTGTAGAAATAGATCAGCCCCCAGATCAGGAGGATGAACACGCCCAGCAGCGCCAGAAACCGGTTGCGGGCCACGCGCTTTTCGTAACGCAGCGGTTTCAGGCCCTGCACGTTGCCGGCGGCCAAGTAGCGCACCAGGGTTGGATTGGACGTCGCGGTGCCGCGCATCTGGCTCCACCAGCGGCGCAGCCGGGCCAGCGGATCGTATTTGCGGACGCCCAGTTCGTTGTAATGCGCCGGCGTGCTTTCGCCCACGAACGGGTTGGTCACGCGCTGGTGGCTGACCTCCTCGAAGGCGGGCTCGGCCGGCGCCGGTGCGGCATGCGGCTGCGCGGTGGAGCGGAGCCTGGGCTGGGCCTGTTCCTGCGCGATCTGGGCGTTGAGGCAGGCGATCTGGGACTGCAACTCCGCCAGCCGCGCGCTGAGCTGGCGCTCGTGTTCGCGAATCGGATCGGCTTTGCGGGTGAACAGCTTCATGCGCCCCGAAACGCCAGCTCACAGCCGGAGCAGCACGACGGTCAGCACAATCAACGCCAGCACGGCCACCGCCGCCAGCGGCCAGGTGAGTGCCAGGCCCAGCTTGCACACCTCGCGGAAGCTCCGGCCCGCAAGCCACCCGCCGATCCCGGCCGGGCTTGGCGGCGCGGCCGGACCCGCCGGGCCGCCGGGTTCGCCGTTCAACACCGGCCATTTCAGCCGGGCCGAGTTCCATTCCATGCGCGCGTTTTCGAGCGTGGTGAGCGCGCGGGTCAGCTCGGTCTGCCAGGTCTCCGGCGTCCAGGTCTCCGGCTTGAGGGCGTTCACGGCGTCGAGGGCTTCGCGCAAGCCCGCGAGGGTCTTGGTCATCTGCTCCGCCTCGCGCCGGGCGGCGAACTCCGCTTTGGTCAGCAGTTCGAGTCCACGCGTGAGGTGCTGGATCATCTCCGGCCGGCCGGTCTCGAACTCGGCCTGGCGGCGGCGCGCCTCTTCGAGCGCCACGCGTTCGCGTTCGATGGCCTCCTGGCGGGCCTTGAGCTCGGCGAGTTGGTGGTGTTTGGCGGTGAGGTGGCTTTCGAGTTCCTCGCGCGTGGGCGGCCGGCCGGCGGGTGGCGGGTTGGGCGGATTCATCGGCGGGGGAGGCGCCAGCGTCGTCGCCGGACGCGCGGCCTGACTGGCGAGCAAATCGCGGTCTATGAAATCGGTGTCGTCGAGCGGCGCGGACATGCGGGGGACATTAACACCCGACCCCGGCGTGTAAAGCCGGCGGGCCGGCGCAGTTCTTCACAGGCGATTCAACCCGGAAACTGAACCGGGACGATTCTGAAGGTTAACCGCGGATTTCGCGGATGGCACCGATGAGGAAAGGCCGAAGGCCGGTTCTTTGAACCCGGAAACCGAAGCTGGCCGCAGCGCGGTGCGTCCCGTCTGCTCAACTTCGGTTTTCGGATTCAGTGGAGGAACCGCCCGCAGGCCCAGCGAGGAACTTGACACGCCCCGGCGCCAGCCCCGCTTCAACGCCCGGCCGGCTTGGCGCCCGGCTCACGCGCGCGTGGGTGGGTTTGGTCGTACACCTTCTTGAGGCGCTCGGTGGTCAGGTGCGTGTACACCTGGGTGGTCGCCAGGTGCGCGTGGCCCAGCAGTTCCTGCACGCTGCGCAGGTCCGCCCCGGCGTCGAGCAGGTGCGTGGCGAAGCTGTGCCGCAGCTTGTGCGGCGTGATGGCCGGGTCCAGGCCGGCCGCGGCCAGGTGGCGCTTGAGCCGGAGCTGGACGGTGCGGGGCGAAACCGCCCCGGCCGAGCCGTCCCGCGCCGGGAAGGCCGGGTCGCCGGGCCCGGGCGGGAGCTTCAGCCGCTGCCAGAAAGCGCGCACGGCCTCCAGCGCCGGGGCGCCGATCGGCACCAGCCGTTCCTTGCGGCCCTTGCCGCGCACGCGCACCAGCTGTTCGTCGAAGTTGAGGTCCTCCACGCGCAGGCCGCAAAGTTCGCTGATGCGCAGGCCGCACGAGTAAATCGTCTCGAGCACCGCCGCGTCGCGCCAGCATTCCGCCGCCACCGCGGGCGTGACTTCGAGTCCGGCCCGCCGGCGTTCTTCCAGCTCGCGCAGCGGCGCCGTGAGCAAGGCCTGTGTTTGGTCGGCGGTGAGAAAGACGGGCAGGCGGCGCGGTGGCCGTGGCAACGCGAGATCGCGAATGGGTGTTTGCGCGACCCCGCCGCGCCGGATGAGAAACCGGTAGAACGTGCGCAGCGCGCTGAAGCGAAGCTGGACCGCCGCGCGGCTGAGGTTGCCCCGGCCCAGAAACCGCAGGTAAGCGCGGAAGTCATCGCGGCTGAGCCGGCGCCAGTTCGGGGGCTGGCCGCGCTCCTGGCGATGCCAGCGCGCGAAATCGGCCAGGGCCTGGCCGTAATTCCGCCGCGTGTGCAGTGAAGCGCCGCGATCCGCCGCCAGGTGCGTGAGGAACGCCGACACCCATTCATCGCTCGTGGCGGGCGTGGTGGCGGAAGATGTGTCGGCGCTCACGGCCGTCAGCGTAGCCGTTCGGGGCGAAAACCGCCACGGGCAAGGTGCCGGCCGAGTGCGCTGGCGGCGGCTCTCAGTTCAGTGTCCGCAGCGGACGGGCCGTAATGGCGCAGACGACCTCGCCTGTGGCCGCGCCGCAGGCGACCCGCCCGTGTTTGTCGCGGACGTGGATGCCCGCGCCCCGGGGATTGCAGGGCTCGACGGAGTCTCGCCCCACCGGCGCGGGCGGGCTACTGCCCGGGTTTGTACTTGATGGCCACGCCGACGATGATGCGCGCCTCCAGCGTGCTCACGCTTGGGCTCCACCACGGGCCGCCGATCCACCAGCCGGTGGTTTGGGCCTGGTCCTGGACAACGAACACGGCGTCGGCGCCGAGCTTGGCGGCCTCCCGGCGGAACCGGTCCTCGATCTTCCGCACGTCGGGGGGCGGCGAAAGCGAGGCGTCCACCACGATTTCGCCCAGGCGGTCATGCGGCCGGATCGGCGGACTGTGGATGATCTCGATCCGCGACGCGTCCGTCGGGGCGGGGCGCGGGGCGCCGAGGTAGGTGATCGTGCGCGAATGGTAGTAACTGCAGCCGGTGGCGAGCAGCACCAGCGCAGCCGGCAGGAGCTTCAGGCAAATGCGGGCAAGATTCATAAACGCTTTCAAGGTGGGAAACCGGGCGGCGTTCAACCCAGCCGGCGCAACAGCCGGGGCGGCAGGAGCCAGACCAGCGACGCGCACTGCCCGGCCTCCAGAATGCGGGCATCAAGCCGGGCCAGCCCGCCTTTCTTGAAGGTGATCGCCGGGCCCGGTTGGCCCGCGATGAGCCAGCCCGCGAATTCGCCGAGGTGCGGTTCGTGGCCCACCAGCAGCACGCTGCCGGGCCGGGGGCGCAGGCCGCTGATCTGCTGCACCAGCCTGGGCGAGTCGGGCGGCACGGCCAGGTGCGCGGAGGTGTGCAGCCGTTTCCGCAGACCGAGGATGTCCGCCACGATCTCCGCGGTCTGGCGTGCCCGCCACAACGGACTGGTCAGGATGACATCGAAGTCGAGCCCCAACCGTTGCAGGGCTCGGGCGATTTCCTCGACCCGCCGCCGGCCCTTGGGGGTCAGGGGCCGCTCGTTGTCGCGGGTCACGCTGCCGGCGCCGAGGTTTGCGGCGAGGCCGTGGCGCATCAGGTACAACTTCATGGCGTAAGTTCGCGCAGCGCCGGCTTCTGGCAAGTCCGCGTTGGGGCGGCGGGGTGATTGGTTAAAAGCGTGAAAGGTTGAATCCGAATACCGAAGTTGAGACGGATGGGAATCCGGCGCTACGAGCAACATCGGTTTTCGGCTTCAGTCCTTTCGCGTGGTTTGGCGGGTCGGGCGGGCAACGCGGCAGGCGGATAAAACAAAACGGCGCCGGATCGCGTCCGGTGCCGTGAAGTCAGATCCGGGTGGGTCCGGGGCTCAGGCTTCCCAGCCCTGGCGGTTCTTGCGGCTGACGAACTGCGCCGCCTCCGGGACGTTGGGCGACTTCATGTTCGGGCCGTCCCATTCCATGCGCCGGCCTTCGCCCACGCGCAAGGCCACGCAGCCCAGCAGGATGATCTCGGTGAGGTAGGCCGCGATGTCGAAGTTCGAGTACGCCGGCGTGCCGTCCTTCATCATGTTGAACCACTCCTGCATGTGGCCGGGCGAGCGCGGGATGCTCTGCGGCACGGCCTTCGCGGCCTCGTGCCGGTCGCCCGCCTTGAACTCCTCCTCGCCTTTCATCGCCAGGTAGAACTGGGCGCCGTAATCGTCCGGCGAAAACAGCTTGCCCTTCTCGCCGATGATGAGCGCGCCGCTGCCCGGCAGGTTGCCCTGCGTGATGATGATCTCCTTCGCCTTGTCGGCGTCGGGGCGCAGCGGCTTGAGCGGGTCGCCGGGGTTGCCGTCGTACCACCAGAACTTGAGCGGCGGCAGGCCGTCGCGCTCGGGGAACTCGAAGCGGATGCGCGAGGTCTTCGGGAAGGTCTCCGGGTAAAACCGCGAGCCCAGCTCGTACTCGACCACCGTCGGGTAGCCGAGCTTCAGCGCGCGGAAGGGCATGTTCACCGTGTGGCAGGCCATGTCGCCCAGCGCGCCGGTGCCGAAGTCGAACCACCCGCGCCACGCGAAGGTGTGGTACAGGCCCTTCTTGTACGGCCGCATCGCCGCCGGGCCGATCCACGAATCCCAGTCCAGCGAGTCCGGCACCGGATCCTCGCCGGGCGGGCGGTCGAAGCCCTGCGGCCAGATCGGACGGTTGGACCAGACGTGGAGTTCCAGCGGCTTGCCAATCACGCCCGCCTGGATGACCTCGACCGCGCGCCGCAGGCCGGTTTCGGCGCTGCCCTGGTTGCCCATCTGCGTGGCCAGCTTCTTTTCCTGGGCCAGTTGGCGCAGGATGCGGGCCTCGCTCACGTTCTGGACCAGCGGCTTCTGCACGAAGGCGTGCTTGCCCATCTTCATCGCGCGGATCGTGGCCACGCCGTGGTTGTGGTCCGGCGTCGAGACGGTCACTGCGTCAATGTCCTTGCCCATCTCGTCCAGGAGCTTGCGGTAATCGGTGTACTGTTTGGCGCCGGCGAACTGCTGGGCCTTCTTGGCGAGCGTGCCGCGGTCCACGTCACAGATGGCGACGATGTTGCCGCCGCAGCGTTTGGCGTCGCTGCTGTCGCTGTCGCCTTTGCCGCCGACGCCGATGCAGGCGATGTTGATGCGGTCGTTGGCGCCGAGGACCTGGCCCACGAAGGGGAAGGCGAGGGCGGCGGTGCCCACGGCCGTGGAGGTGCGGCTGAGAAACTGCCGACGAGTCAATGTGTTCATGATGCGCTGTTCTGCTTCAGTGCGCCGCCCGCAGGCGGCGGCCCGGTCCGGCTGCCGGCAGCCAGCGCGGGCGAGTTGCGATGTTCCGGCTTCAGCCTCGGACGCCGGGCCAAAGGCCTTTGTTCAACGGCGTTCGCGGCGACACCCTGTTGTGCCGTCCGTCCGCCGGCCGGACAAGCCAATTTTCCCGGCCGGGCAGGCGCGGGCTCCTCATCGCCGCGGCGGCCCCGATGCCCCCGACCGTCGGAAGCCGCCGCGGCGATGCCGTGTGTTGCCGTCGGGGCGGGTTTGGGGCATAAAACTGCCATGCAATATCGAATCCGCCTGATTCAATCCGAAGAAGGAGGGGCAGTCAGTTGCCCGTCGCTTCCCGGGTGCCATTCCCCAGGTGACACGCGCGAAGCAGCGGTGGAGAACATCAAGAGCGCCATTCAGGAGTGGCTGAAAGTGGAGGCCGAGGAATGCGGGGTGGCGAAAGTGGAAGAAGACCTCGTCGTCATCTGAGCCGGGTCCAAGCTGCCTGGCATCAGCCGCGCCACCGCGGTGCGGGTGTTCACGAAAATTGGATTCCACATTGCCCACGAAGGCACGCACACCGTCATGTCCAA
>CAZMOZ010000048.1:0-1166 GCA_964568145.1 uncultured Verrucomicrobiota bacterium | reverse complement strand
TCACGAAAATTGGATTCCACATTGCCCACGAAGGCACGCACACCGTCATGTCCAATGGACGGGTGCGTCTGACCATCCCGCGCCACAACTCCATCAACCCGTTCACGATGGCCGCCATCACCAAGGATGCGGGCCTGACGCCGGAGCAGTTCCGCGAGTCGAAGTGACCCGCCATGAACGCCGGCGGCTTCCCCTGCGACGTCTTTCTCAGCCGCAGCGCGAAGGACAAGGCGGTGGTGCGGCCGCTGGCGGAGCGGTTGCAGGCGGACGGGCTGAAGATGCTGTCCAATTTCGGACTCCAGATTTCTGATTTGCGCAGCCCGGCATGTCGGCCAGTGCGTTCGGGGCCGACAGGGCGCAGTTGCTGACGCCCCCTCACCCCTCGACTTTCAACCCTCAACCAACTGGCGCCCCGCTGAACCAGCGGCGCCGCTTCAGTCTCCTGCGGCGCGATGATGACCCACATCAAAGGCGGGGCGTGCCAGGGCAGTACAGTCTCAGTCGCCGCTTTGGGGTCAGTCCAAACGCAGTGGTTTACGAGGCGGCAAAAACCGTGGTACGCTATGGCCCATGAAGACAGCATTGCTTGAACCTGAGATCGTGACGCGGAAAGGGAAACCGGTTTCCGTGATCCTGCCCCTCAGGGCCTACCAAGAACTGCTGGAGCGGTTGGAAGACGCCGAAGACCTAGCCTGGCTCAAGCGCGCTCGAAAGACTCCGCTTCACTACCGGCCACTGGAAGACTACCTCGCCGAGCGGAAGGCGAAGAAGCATGTATAAAATCCTCCTCGAACGCCGCGCCGAGAGGGACTTGCGCCGGCTCTCCGCCGGGACGCATGAACGGGTGACCGCGGCGATCCGGGGCTTGGCGGCCAACCCGCGTCCGCTGGGCTGCTGCAAACTCGCCGGCAGTGAAAACGACTGGCGCATCCGCGTCGGCAATCACCGGGTGGTGTACGAGATTGCCGTACGATATTCGAGCCGTGCGCGTCAACCGGGTCCGCCATCGTCGCGAGGTGTATCGCTGACCTGAAACCGAGTCCAAAGATGAGCGAACCGGTCTTCCCCTACGACATTTTCCTCAGCCACAGCGCGCAGGACAAGGCGGTGGTGCGGCCGCTGGCGAGGCCGTTGCGGGCGGACGGGCTGAAGGTGTGGTTCGATGA
>CAZMOZ010000047.1:0-22523 GCA_964568145.1 uncultured Verrucomicrobiota bacterium | reverse complement strand
GCATGTTGCCGGCGTCCATCGCGCCCTCGGCCTTGCCCGCGCCGACCATGGTGTGGATTTCGTCAATGAACAGGATGATCTGCCCCTGCGCCTTGGTGATTTCCTGGAGCACGGCCTTGAGGCGCTCCTCGAATTCGCCGCGGAACTTCGCGCCGGCGATGAGCGCGCCGAGATCGAGGGCGACGAGCTTCTTGTCCTTCAAACTGTCCGGCACGTCGCCGGCGACGATGCGCCGGGCGAGGCCCTCGACGATGGCCGTCTTGCCCACGCCCGGTTCGCCGATGAGGACGGGATTGTTCTTCGTCCGGCGCGAGAGCACCTGAATGCAACGACGGATTTCCGTGTCGCGTCCGATGACGGGATCGAGCTTGTTCTGCGCGGCGAGGCGAGTGAGGTCGCGGCCGTATTTTTCGAGGGCCTCGTAAGTGGCTTCAGGATTGGCACTGGTCACGCGCTGGTTGCCGCGCACCTCGGTGAGCGCCTTGAGGAATTCGTCGCGGCGGAGGCCGAGGTTCTTGAAAATCTTCCCGAGGCCCGTGCCGGCCGGCTCATCGAACATCGCCAGCACGAGGTGCTCGACGGACACGTACTCGTCCTTGAGGCGCTTTGCCTGGTCTTGGGCATGCACCAGCAGTTTGTTGAGCCGCTGCGTGACATAAACGCCCTGGCCGGTCTGGTCGCCGCCCGAAACGCGCGGAATGCGGTTCAACTCCTCCTCGACCCGGGCCTTCAGCAGGTCGGGCGCGACCCGGGCCTTTTCGAGCAGGCGCGGGACGAGGCCGCCTTCCTGTTCGAGCAGGGCCAGGAGCAGGTGCTCGACGTCCACCGCCTGGTGCTGGTTGCGCGTGGCGATGCTCTGGGCCTCCATCAAGGCGGCCTGGGATTTTTCGGTGAATTTGCTCAGGTCCATAAAATTGTTCCGTCAGCCCCGGCGGACGACGCCTTCCAAGGAAACCGCCCGCACGTCCAGGGCCGCGCGACCGGCCATCGTGGCCGGGTAAGGTCGGCCGGGAACGGCGTCGCGCAAGCGGGCATGGGTTCATGTCGCAAGCCAGGCCAGGACGCGGAAATGGAGCGCCACGGCGCCTGCCTTCACGGCGTCGTCAAACGCCTTGATGGCATCCGGCGCTGCCCTCTCGCCGCGCAGGATGTTCGAGGGCAGGCGCAAGGTGAGGGCGGCGTGAGACTGCTCCTTTGGGGGATGCCGCTCCGGCCCCACGTGCAAATGCACCGTGTCCGGCGGGAAATGTTTCAGGTGGCGCTCGAGCTTGGTGATCTTCTGGTGGAGCTTTTTCTCCAAGAACGCGTGCGGCTCCAGGTTCTTGGTAACCAGGTTCCAAGTAAACTGGCGCGGGTTGGCGTGGGTCATACCTCGTGGTCCTCCGTCAAGTTGCGACTACCCCTGGGCGGCCGCCACGGCGCCGGCCGGCGGCCGTGCGGGCGCGGGTTCGCAGTCGCGCAGACGCGTCCGCTCACGCCGGCACTGCGGCGCTGACACGGAACTGGACGGTGAGGTAAAAGTTCTCAACGCCGAAGTCCTCCAGCGGCACCTGCGCTACGTAGCCGTCCGCCACGCCCGCCGGGTAGGATACGGACACTGGATAATGCACGGTCAGGTACCCCTGCCCGACGCACCGCCAGCACCCGTAGGCCTCCACCGCGCCGTGTCCGCCGCAGGCCGGACACGTGGCCAGCGCGGGAATTTCCACGCGCACCGCGCCGCCAGTCCGGGCCTCCTCCGGCGTGAGCACGACTTCGACGGTGAGGCTCTCGAGCGCCTCGGCCTTGGGCCGGCTCAGGGTCGTGAAGTTGCTCCAGAGCCGGTCGAACAACTCGTCGAACGAGGGCTCGAACCGCCGGAAGGATTCGTCCAGCCGCACGTCGCGGAAACTGCCCGCCGGCCGGACCGTCCGCAACGGCTCGGGAATCGGGCGCGTGACAAGCGCCTCGGCCGCCGGGCCCCACGGACGGCGGCGCGGACGCTGACCCGCCACCTGCCGGTCGTAGCGCCGGCGCCGTTCGGGGTCGGAAAGCACGCCGTAGGCCTCCTGCAACTCGATGAACGGTTCGCTCTCCCGACCGCTGCGGTCGGGATGCAACTCCAGGGCGCGTCGCCGGAAGGCGGTCTTGATTTCGTCCAACGTGGCGTCGGAACCGACGCCGAGAATCACGTAATAGTTCCTGGCCATGGGTTCCTCCTGAATGTTGGGGTGAGTTCATCGCTGGTTTGCCTCTTTCACTTGCGCAAACCCGACACGGAAACCTGCCGCCCGCTCTTCAGCGTCGCCGGCTGGCGTCCACGACGACAAAGCGGCTGCCGCCTTGGCTCCAGACGCGCAGGAGCACGCGGTTGCCTTCGACCTGCCGGCTGCGCTGGATCGCCTCTTCGGCGCTGGTCACGCGCTGGCGGTTGATCTCCAGAATCACATCGCCCGGCCGCAAGCCGGCCGCCGCCGCCGGCGACACCGGATCAACGTCCATCACGAGCGCGCCTTGAACCTGGAGGGGGATGTTGAACTGCCGGCGTGTCCGGGCATCGAGATCCTCGACCACCACGCCGTCCAGCGCATCCGCCTGCGGCCCGCGCCGCAACCCGCCGGAACGCCCGCCCGTGGCGGCCAGGCCTTCGGGGGGCAGTTCGCCCAACGTGACGGTGAGGGTTTGCTCCCTGCCGTCGCGCAGCACCTTCACGGGCGCCTTCGTTCCGGGCGCGGTCTGCGCGACCATGAGGCGGAGGTGACGGCTGTCGGTGACCTTCTTGCCGTTGAATTCGATGATGACGTCGCCATCCCTGAACCCGGCGTCCGCCGCGGGCGAGCCCCGCGTCACCTCGCCGATGAGCGCGCCGGTGTTGTCGGGCAGGTTGAATTCCTTCGCCAAGTCGGGCGTAACCGGCTGGATGACCACGCCGAGGTAGCCGCGCGTGACCTTGCCGTCAGTCACCAGCCGTTCCATCACGAACCGGGCGAGGTTGATCGGCACCGCGAAACCGATGCCCTGGCTGCCCCCGGTGCGGCTGATGATGGACTGGTTGATGCCCACCAGCCGGCCGGCCACGTCCACCAGCGCGCCGCCCGAGTTGCCGGGGTTGATCGAGGCATCGGTCTGGATGAAGTCCTCGTAGTCCACAATGCCCATGCCGCGGCTCTTGGCGCTGACGATGCCCATGGTGACGGTCTGGCCGACGTTGAAAGGATTGCCGATGGCCAGCACGATGTCGCCCACCTCCAGGTTGTCGCTGTCCGTGACGGTGATGGCGGGGAGGTTCCGGCCCTCGATCTTGACGACGGCGATGTCGGTCTGCGGGTCGGTGCCGATGATCTTGGCGTCGTACACGGTCTTGTCGTCGGCCAAGGCAACCTTGATTTCCTCCGCGCCTTCCACGACGTGGTTGTTCGTCAGGATGTAGCCGTCCTCGGTCACGATGACGCCGGAGCCGAGGCTGTTTTCGCGCCGTTCCCGCGGGATGTTTTCAAACGGCACGCCGAAGAACTGGCGGAAGAACGGGTCGTCGAAAAACGGTGCGAAGGCCGGATTCTGCCGCACGGTCTTGGTGGTGTAGATATTTACCACGCTGGGCGACACCTTCTTGACCACCGGCTGGAAGCTCAGCGCCGGCCGGGCGTCCACCGGCAGGGGCGTGTTGTCGGTCTTGAGCTTGGGAACGGGGGCGGCCTGGGCCAGCGCCAGCACCCCGGCCAGTGACAGGACCAGCAGCCGCTGGCTGGTGGCGGCCAGCGGGTGACGTTGCGGGCGCTCCGGCGAGGTTTTGACCCGTGGCGCCGGAACCCCGGCCCGGAGCAGTTTGAGGTTGGCGGATGAACCGCCCGGAATCAGCGATGTTTTCATGGAATGAAGAGTTTTTCCGGTAAGAAAGAAATCCGGGCCACCGCGTTCAAGGTGACCACCACACCTCCCGCCATTGGTGGTACAGCTTCCTGAAGCGACGAAACTGCCAGGCCACCGCCAGCAGCACCGCGCCGTTGAAGATCAGCGACGCCGCCACGAGCCAGGCCAGCAGTTCGGGAAAGATCACGATGAGCGTGCCGAGCAGAATGAAGCTCAATCCCAAGAGGCAGAACAACCGGCCCGGCGACGCCAGGGCCTTGGTGTAATCATCGTAGAATCGGATTTCTCGAAACATGGCAAGACTGCTCAGCATGGCTGCTTCATTCTCCCCGCTGGCGCGGGCTCGCCAGCCCTGCCCCGACCAGCCCCGTTCCCCCAGCCAGCGGTTGTGGGGAAACCCCCGCCGGCCACTGGCGAGCCGCGCTCACACTCTCACAGGCCCGGGACCTTCAGTCGCACCGCCGGGGTATGTGGCAACACCCACTGCGGCTTTCTCAAACCGGGGTTCCGTCGCACTCCCCGGTCGTACCGGGCCAACTTTGCAGGCGCCAGCACCTGGTTCTGGTTGCCCGGCACCACCGCCTCTTCGCTCTTGAACCACCGGTTGCCCCCCTCCCGCGCCGGATGGTTGGAGTCTGCCAACAAACCCGGCGTCAGCTCGTCCCGCCTTGTCTCACCTGCCATTGACAACCGGACAAGCGCCGGGACGTTCACCGCGCCCGGCAACAAATCCCATTCCCACACTCCCCACCTGCCAGCAGCGGTGACCCATGCGGGCGGCTGGTTGACCCAAGTCACTCCCGGCCATTCCTCCCAACCCGGTCCCGAGGAAGCCAGCCACACACCCAGCAACAACGTGAGCGGAACAGCGTTCATGACCTCCACCTGCCCTCGTGGATGTTTTACCCATCTGCCCGGAGGGCGGGATCCCCGCGCTGTCGCTACCCACAAGCGCCGCGCGGGAAACCCTGCGCCCTCCGGACGCCTTCGTGACTATTTGTGCCGCGTCGAACGTGTGCTCCGGCCCAGGAGGCGCCATTGGCCCGCGCCTCCCGGCGGCCGCGGTGGCTTAGCTGACCTTCACTTCAATCTGTTTCGGCTTGGCCGATTCGCTCTTGGCCACATGCACTTTCAGCACGCCGTCCCTGAACTCGGCGCCCACTTTCTCGGCGTCCGCATCATCCGGCAGCGTGAAGCTGCGCGCGAAGCTGCCATAGGCACGCTCCACCCGGTGATACCTCCGCCCCTTCTCCTCTTTCTCCAGCTTGCGTTCGCCGGAGATGGTGAGCACGCCGTTCTCGACCGTCACCTTCACGTCGTCCTTCCGCATCTCGGGCAACTCGGCCTTGATGAGGTACCCCTTGTCATCCTCAATGATGTCCACCAGCGGAGCCCACTCGGCTACCGTGATGGATTCCTGGCCCTCACCGCGGCGATTCGGCACGAGGTTGAAGGCGCTCAACAGACGATTTTGCAGTTCTTCCATTTCCCGGAACGGGTTCCAACGAGTCAAAGCAGTCATGGTTCAGCCTTTCTATGGCGGCCTTTGGTTTCGTGGCGGTTCTGCCGGCGTCCGCCAATTGACCGGCAGAGCCGCCGCGCCTGTTACCCAGCGGCTCGAGCCAGCGCCCAAGCTGACAAGCGCACCATACTCTCCATCACCAACCATGCCAAAAGTTGTTTCTTCGCAACCTCTTGGAATAACGAAAAAGGCGCAGTTTAACACCCGTGCAATTGTGCCATTTAGGCTCATAGTGTGCGCTGGGTAAAATTCACATCGGGAATAAATGTCACACACATTGGGTTTAACCAGCAAGCTGACCCACATCTTGGTTTGGACCGCCGCCTCAACTTTGGCTCAGCCGTTTCTTGGGTGCCTCGAACAGCAGGGCGTGGGCTTCGCGGAGAATGCCGGGTATGCGGTCAGCAAACGGACTGGCGGACACGGCCCGCCGCAGCGCAGCCTCGTCAAAATTCACCGCCATCTCGCCGGGAAACCAGTGATCCGCCTGGCCAAGCAGGTTGTAGCGCATCCTCGCCCAATCCACGAGATCCAAGGCCTTGGCGTACGTCCACAGCCGCAGGATTTCCCGGACGTTCACCTGGCCGGGGAGGTCCACGTACTCGGGCACGCCCTCGAACCACTGGGCGCACCAGTCCGGTCCGTGCATGCGCTCGAGCTCGGCCCGCAGCCGGGTCTCAATCGGGGCCACCATCTCGGCGGCTTGGTCGTAAAACGCCACGGCCGCCACGTGCTCATCGAAATCCGCCGGCCGGGCCACGCCGCAGCTCAGCGTGTGGACCTCCGGCCGGGCCAGGCAATACAAGGCGTTGAATTGCATCGGGGTCAGCGGCCGGCACAGCTCGACCAGCCTGGGCGGAGGCGCGTACAGCTTTCCGCCCTTGTCGTTCGGGCTGATGATGAACACCCCCATGTCGCGCGCGGTCGCCGCCTTGATGGCCGGCCACGTGAGGTCGTTCACGAAATACCAGTGGAGGTTCACGTAATCGAAGCCGTCGTTCTCTATCGCCCGCAGGATGATGTCCGGGGTGGCGTGCGAGGAAAAACCGACAAACCGGCAGCGGCCTTCGCGTTGAAGCTTGCGCGCCTCGTCCAGGCAGCCGCCCGGCCACAGCGACCATTCGAGGAGCTGGGCGTTGTTGATGCCATGCAACGCCAGAAGGTCCACGTAGTCCAGCCGCAGATACTTCATGGACTGCTCGAAAGTCCGGCGGAACTCGGCGGGATCGGCCACCGGCGCCACCTTGGTCTGCAAGATCAAACGTTCGCGCGGGAATTGCGCCAGCACCGGCCCGAGCTGCATCTCGCTGGTGCCGTAACCGCGCGCGGTCTCGATGTGGTTGATGCCCAGCTCGACCGCCCGCCGGACGCACGCTTCCAGATTGGCTTGGTTGTCTGCGGGAATTTCCTCAGGCGGGCAATCCTGCCACTTGTGCTGGTAGCGCATGCCGCCACACGAAATCACGGGCATCCGCAGCCCGGTCTTGCCGAAACGCCGGTAACGCATGGGCGGCAGGTCGCGTCCGGCGGGTGTTGATGCTGACGTTGCCATCCGCGCGGAAGGCTGCCGTGTCGCGCACCGCCCGGCAACATTGTTGAGGGCGAGCAGGCTCCCCACCAGTTCCTCCCCACCAGTTCCGCAACGAAGACAGACCTCAGGCCGGCTCGGTCTCCTCGTAAGGTCCGGCGGCTTTGAACAACGGCGTGCCGTCCAACGCCTCCGGGTATTCGAAGATGCGGCCCTCGTAATTGCGGATGACCACGCGATCCTTGTTCCGGCTGAGCACGTATTCGGGGCTCACCGGCACCTTGCCGCCACCACCCGGGGCGTCAATCACATACGTGGGCACCGCGTAGCCGGTGGTGTGCCCGCGCAGACCCTCCATGATTTCCAGCCCTTTGCGCACGCTCGCCCGCAAGTGCGCGGAGCCGGCGATCAGGTCGCATTGGTAAAGGTAATACGGCCGCACGCGGCAGAGCAGCAGCTTCTGCACGTGCGCCTTCATCACGGTCACGTCGTCGTTCACGTGCCGCAGCAGCACCGACTGGTTGCCCAGTGGAATGCCAGCGTCGGCCAGCCGGCCCAAGGCGTCGCGGACTTCGCCCGTCAGTTCCCTCGGATGGTTCGAGTGGATGCTGATGAACAGCGGGTGGAACTGCCGGAGCATCACGCACAATTCCGGCGTGATGCGTTGCGGCAGAAAGATCGGAATCCGCGTGCCGATCCGCACAAACTCGACGTGCCGGATCGCCCGCAACCGGCTCAGCAGGTACTCGAGCTTTTCGTCGCTGAACAGCAACGGGTCGCCACCGCTCAACAGCACGTCCCGGACCTCCGGGTGCCGGGCGATGTACTCGATCTGCCGGTCGAACTCGGGGTGGAAATCATATCCGCTGGCGTTGCTGACCAGCCGCGACCGCGTGCAATACCGGCAGTACGTCGCGCACCGGTCCGTCACCAGAAACAGCACCCGGTCTGGATACCGATGCACCAGGCCGGGCACGGGCGAATGGCTGTCCTCGCCACACGGGTCGGTCATCTCCCAAGGCGCGGTGTCGGTTTCTTCGAGGCGCGGGATGACCTGGCGGCGGATCGGGCAGAACTCGTCCGCCGGGTCAATGAGGTTGAAGAAATACGGCGTGATGGCCAGGGCCAGCTTGTGGTTGGCCAGCACCGCGCCTGCGCGCTCCTCCGGCGTGAGCATGGGCAGGAAGCGCTCCAATTGGGCCAGCGTGGTAATCCGGTGCTTGAGCTGCCACCTCCAGTCATTCCAGTCGCGCTCAAGGACATCCGACCAAAAACCGCGCCCCGGCGAAGCGAAATGCTTCAGGGAATCGAGCGTGGACGCCGCTGGCGGCTCATCGGCGCTGGCGGAAGAGTCATCGGTCAGCATTTGCGCGAACCATAGGTGGGGCGACCCGCTTGTCAAGGGACCCGGCCCGGCGCACAAGGCCGCTTGGATTCAACCCGAAAACTGTACTTGGCCGTAGCGCAGCGCGTCTCGCCCGCTCAACTTCGATTTTCGGGCTAAGCCGGGAAGATTCCGTTGAGGAAGGGGATCACACGCGACCGCGCGTGTTCCGACCGGTGCCCTCGCCGGTCGGCACTCCGCGCCCGAACCGCATCGGGCGGGAGGTGGCGGGCGAGGCGCCCGCCACGGCACCTAGGGCGGGCGCGTTCCCCAGTCCAATGGCATCGCACCGGCTTGGGCCAGTTTCGATTACTGGATTCCAGTCAAATCTACCCTTGACAAACAACTACCAAGGTAGTACTACTTCGGTCGTCAAAAACGAAATTCACATGAGCCAGCCCAAATTTCACCGCCTCGGCGACCTCCAATTGCGCATCATGCAGGCGCTCTGGGCCTGCGGCGAAGCCAGCGTGGCCGAAATCCAAACCGCGCTGCCCAGCGGCGCCGACCTCGCCTACACCACTGTGGCCACAATGCTACGCAAGATGGAGGCGCGCGGCCTGGTCCGGCACCGGGCCGAAGGCCGCACCTTCATCTACCGCGCCGCTGTGGCTGCGGACCAAGTCAGCCGCGGCGTGGCCGAACACGTGCTCGACCGGTTGTTCGGCGGCAGCGTCGAGGCGCTGGTCAGTCATCTCCTGACCGCCCGCGAGATTGCGCCCGATGAACTGAGCCGGCTCGAAGCCCTCATCGCCCAGCGGAGGAACCGCCCATGAACGCCCTGCCCACCCCGGCCTTCTGGCTGCAATCGCTCGGCCTGCTCGCCCTCCAGGCCGCGACCCTGCTGCTCGCCGCCGGACTCGCCCAGACTCTGGTCCGCGCCGCTCGGTGGCGTCGCGCCGTGTGGCTGGCGGCGCTGACCGGTCTGGCGCTGATGCTGGCCAACGCGCTGGCCGGCCTGGACCGCCACGTCGCCCGCTGGTTCGCGACCCCGTCCAAAGCGGCGCCGCAATTCGTCGTGCGCGCCAACCTGCCGGTCGAGTCCGGGCCAACCCTGGCAGGCGGCGTAGCAACCGAGCTGATCCCGCCCATCCCCGATGCCGCAGCCTCGCCCGCCGAGCAACTCGCCGCGTCGGCGGGTGTCTGGTGGCCGGCATGGCTTTGGCTCGGCGGCGCGCTCGCCGTTGGCCTGTGGACGCTGATGCCGCGACTCTGGCTGGCGTTCGCCACGCGCCGGGCGGGCGTCAGTCTTCCGGGCGACGACCGTGAACGTCTCGATGCCTTGGCCCGGCGGCTGAACCTGCGGCGGCCGGTCCGCGTGCTGGTTTCGGCCAAACTGGCCGGCCCGATCGCCTTTGGTGTGTTGCGCCCGGGCATCGGTTTGCCGGCGGATTTCTGGACCGCGCATTCCCGCACCGAGCAGGACACCATGCTGGCGCACGAACTCGCCCACCACGCCGCGCGCGACCCGCTCTGGCTGGCGCTGGCCGACCTGTTGCTGGCCGCGCTCTGGTGGCATCCGCTGGTCTGGTGGGCGCGGCGCCAGTTCCGCGCCACCAGCGAAGCTGCAGCGGACGAGGCGAGCCTCGTGGTCGAAGACGGGCCGGCGGTGCTGGCGGGCTGTCTGGTGGCGCTGGCCTCACGGCTTCAACGGCGCGGGATCCTGGGCATGGCGGGCTTTCGGTCAGGCCTGGGCCGGCGGGTGGAACGGCTGTTGCGGCTGCGGGCGGGCGAGCGGCCGGCGGTGTCGCGAGGGTGGCCCGGCGTGTTCGCGGCAACCGCCGGCGTTACGTCACTGGGCGCTGCGGTGGCGGTTTCGGCCTGGCTGTTTCCCGCGCAAGCCGCCTCCCGGCCCGCGTTGCTGGCGGTGATGGGCGAGGCGCTGAATCGCGTTTCCGCCGCTGAGGTTGAGCCTTCGAGTGAAACAAAGGTGGAATCAACCACCAGCGAATCGGCGGCCGGCTCCACCGTTTTGCCCGAAGCGACGAGCCTGGTCGCGCCCGCACCCAACCCCGGCACCAAGGCTGCTTCTCCACACGGTCAGGCGTCTGATCTGATCCAAGACTCGAAGCTGCTGTTCGAGTTGGGCTACTATGCCGGGGCGAAGGCCAAGTTCGAGGCAGCGTTGAAGCAGGAGCCGAACAATGAAGCCGCCCTGCATTACTTGGAGCGGGTGCGCGAGGTGGAGGCGGTCAAAGCCAACGAAGCGGCCCAGCCGGATGGCGCCGGAGTGCAGCCTACGGAAAGCTCGCTCCAGCCAGCGCAAGTCCATTCAGTTGGCCCTCCGGGTCAGTGCGTCATTCGGGACAAATTGCAACGAATCGTCTTGGAAAAGGTCGGGTTTCCAAGCCCAGGCACCCCGCTCCAAGACGTGGTGAGATTCCTCTCCAAGGAAATCAAGGCTCGCGACCCGGACGGCCAGGGGATCAACTTCTTGATGGTCCCCTCCCCAACTCCGGCGGACGACACGGCGGCGAGCGCAAACCTGGTGAACGTTCGCATCTTGTTGGAGCCCGCACTGGTTAACGTGCGCGCCGGCGATGCGCTGGACGCGGTGGTCCGGGCGGCGGAGCGTCCGATTCGGCATACCCTCGAAGCATACGGCGTCGTTCTCCACGATGCCTCGCCGGCCGATTCCTCGCGGGAACCAACCCAACTTTTCACCCGCACGTTCAAGGTCGAGCCCCGGACGCTGGCGGCCGGCTTGGAAGCCATCGCCGGCCCGGGGCGGACGAACCTCACAAGTGCGGAGCAGTTGCGCTGGCTGTTCGCAGCGGCCGGACTGGAGTTCGCCCGCACGAACGCCGCACCCGCTGATGGACCTCCAGCCAAGGCACTGTTCTACAATGACCGCAACGGCCTGCTGCTGGTGCGCGCCACCGCGGCGGAGCTTCAAACCGTCGAGCAGTTGCTGCAGGTGCTCAACACCGCGCCGCCGCAGGTGACGATCGAGGCGAAGTTTGTCGAGCTTGCGGAAGACACAAGCCGGTCGCTGGGCTTTGACTGGTTCCTTGACAGCCCGCGGACGAGCACGAACGCCCCGGACATCACCAGCCCGCCAGCCTCCACCGGCGGCGTGGGCACGCTCACCGGCATCATGACCAACCCGCAGTTTCGCGAGGCCGTCGCGGCACTACACCAAGGCGGCACGAACGGCGTGCGCGAGTTGCGCGGCGACCAGCTTGACTGGCCCGGCCGCGACGCGACCAACGCCGCCAACATCCGCGTGACTGCCGCCTTGGGCGCCGGCCTCACCGGCGTGCTTACCGAGGCCCAGTACCGCGCCCTGCTGCGCGCGCTCGAGCAGCGCGAAAGCGTGGACGTGCTGTCGGCGCCCAGGGTCACGACCCTCAGCGGCCGGCAGGCGCAAATCCAGATGGTGGACACGCGGAGCGTCCTGACCGGCATCAACCCGCTGGCCTTGGTCCAGCCCGGCGCGCCACCGGCGGCGGGCGCGGTGCCGTTTCTGACTTCGACCGTCCCGACCGGCCCGACGCTGGACATCATTCCCATGGTAGCGGCGGACGGTTACACCCTCGAGCTGAACGTGCTCGCGGGCGTCACTGATTTCCTGGGCTACGACCAGCCGCCTGCCGATGCCAAGGTCAACGTCTGGCAGGACGGTCAGGTCCGGGAACTGGCCGTGCCCCTGCCGCGCTTCCGCGTCCGGCAGATGCAAACCAAGGCGGCGGTCCGCGACGGTCAGACGCTGGTGCTCGGCGGCTTGTTGACCGAAACACCGGCGAAGGATCAGACCGGTGAACCGCGTCCCGACAGCCAGCCAGCGCGCAAGCAGCTCCTTGTTTTCGTGACCGCAACGACCATTGACGCGGCGGGCAACCGGGTTCACCCATCGGACAATCTGCCTTTTGACCAGAACCGCGTGCCGTCGCAACCATTGCCTTGAGTTTGCGGGGAGTTGGCAGGCCGCCGCTCACGGCTGGGCGCCGCTGTGTCGGCGCCGATGGACGCTTTGGACTCAGCCCGTCTTAAAACGCACCACCGACTGGGGACTGGGGACTGAACACTGAACACTGAACACTGAATACTGTGAACTGTGGACTGTGGACTCAGGACCACGGACTCGGGACTCACTTCCCGATCGGCCAGCCGGACGCCGCGAGCGCCTTGTAGCCGCCGATCAACGAGTACACGCGGCGGTAGCCCAGCTTTTGTGCGGCGTCGCAGGCCAGCGCGCTGCGATACCCGCCGCCGCAATACATGATGATCTCCGTGTCCGGGTCGGGGTAAAGCCGCTCGAGGTCGCGCTCGAGGATACCCCGGCCCAGGTGGACTGCTTCCTTCGCATGCCCGGCCTGCCATTCGTGGTCTTCGCGCACGTCCAGCAGGACCGCCCGAGAATTCTGGCGCAGCCGTTCGCGGGCTTCTTCGAGACTGATCTCCTTCACGCGCGTGCGGGCGTCGTCCACGAGCTTGAGAAAACCGGGCGAGTGTTGCATAGCGCGCAGCCTAGGCGGGATCGAGGCGCTTGAGAACCACGAAAAGGCCGGTGCGGCCGGGTTGGCGGCTCCGGGCGGTTCAACTCGAAAGCCGAAGTTGGGCCGGCCGGACGCACTGCGGCACGGCCAACTTCGGTTTCCGGGTCAAATGGCTGGTTGGTTAAATGAGTTGCCTGGCGGGCTAAGCCGCGCGATCGGTGGAGGTCACGCGCTGTGCATTTGTTCCTGTGTTCTTCGGATCACCTTCCCGAAATGTTTCCCCCGGCCGCGTAATCTCCCGCAATTGCGCCGCGCCGGGTCGCTTGCGTCCCCGGGGCGGTTTTCCTTTGCCCCCGTCCCGGCTCAGAAGAGCGACTTGCACAGGCTGGCGTAGCTTTCGCGCAGCCGTTCCCACAGGCCGCGCCGCCGCCATTCTTCGCGGGTGATCTCCAAGCTTTGCGCCAGGTCACGCTCGATCACCGCCTCGGCCTGCCGGGCGAATACGCGGTCGTACACCGCCACGTTCGCCTCGGCGTTGGCCCGCATCGAGCGCGCAGTGAAGTTGATCGAGCCGATGCTCACCCAGGCGCCATCCACCACCATGAGCTTGCTGTGCAGCATCGTGGGCTGGTACTCGAAGATCCGCACCCCGCCGCGCAGCAGCTCGTTGTAGTCGCTGCGCGCGGCGTACCGCGTCAGCTTGATGTCCGTGTGCCGGCCGGGTAACACCAACCGCACGTCCACACCGCGCTGCGCGGCGGCCACGAGCCCACGCCGGAAATCCCAGTCGGGCAGGAAGTACGCGTTTTCGATCCAGATGCGCTCCCGCGCGGCCTGGATGGGCAGGTAGTAGTGCAGCTTGGCGAGCGACACGTGGGAGCCGCGCGTGCTGCCCACCGCCTGGGCGGGCAGGGAGCCGGCCGGCGACACCTCCAGGAACTGCCCTTCGCCGTCGAGGATTTCGCCGGTCGCGTACAGCCAGTTCTGGAAGAACAGCCGCTGCAACTGCTGCACCACCGGCCCTTCCACCCGCACCACCACCTCCCGCCATTCGCCCGGATGCCGGGCATCGCCCATCCAGCGGTCGTCCACGCCAAAGCCCCCGGTGAAACCCACCCGCCCGTCCACGGTGATGATCTTGCGGTGCGTGCGGTCGCCGGTCTTGGGCAGATGCCAGAGCGTGATCGGCTTGTACGCGCGGAACAACACGCCCGTCGCGCGCAGTTCCTTGTCCAGCCCGCCGGTGCGTTTGCCCAGCGCGTCCACCAACACCCGCACGGCCACGCCTTCGCGGGCCTTCGCGCACAGCGCCGCGGCAAACTCCCGCCCCACCTGGCCGTCGGTGTAGATGTACAACTCCACGTTCACGCTGTGCCGGGCGGACCGGATGGCTTCCAGGATGGCGGGGAAAAACTCGTCGCCGTTGTTGAGCAACACCGCGCGGTTGCCGTCCACCAGGCCGCCGTCCTGGGCCCGCAAGGCCCGCAGAAACGGCTCCTGACTCACGCCGTAGGCGGGCTCGTAGTGGTAGGCCAGCCGCTTGCCGTGGGACGTGGAGCAACCGCCGGCCAGCGTCAGCACCAGCAGCGCCATCAGCCCCGGCGCCAGCCGCGCCAGCGTCGTTGTGCGACTCCGAACCACGTTCATGCCTGGTGAACCGTGAATTCCCACGTTGATCGGAGCGCGGGCGGCCTCGCCCGCCGGACGCCGGAGTGCGGGGGGATTCGCCCGACTCGCCGGGCGGAAACGTGGGTTTTCGGCGCGAACCCGGCTTGTTCATCGTGGCCAATGGACGGTGGAATCACGGCGGGGAGTAAAAGAACGGGGGCGTCCGCCGCGCAACCCAAAACCGCCCGGCGCGGCCGGCGGCCGCGAAATCCGAAACCCGAAATCCGAACGCCTCGCACCTCGCACCTCGGGCCTCGCACCCCCCTCCGGCATCCGGCATCCTTCTCCCCCCTGTGCGTCGCAAGACACAGCTTGTTGTCCGGCGGCGGGGGGACTAAGCTGCCCCAGTGGTTCGCAGAACGCGGACCGGCCAACGCAACGCACAAGCTGGACCATGAAGACGCCTCTCTCCTCCGACGCCCGCCGGCACCCGGCCGGCTTCACCCTCATCGAGCTGCTGGTGGTCATCGCCATCATCGCCATCCTCGCGGGCATGTTGCTGCCGGCGCTGTCGCGGGCCAAAGCCAAGGCCACCGGCATCATGTGCATGGGCAACACCAAACAACTCATGCTCGCCTGGCAGATGTACGTGGACGACAGCAAAGGCCGCCTGCCTTTTGCTTACGCCCAGGAAGGCAATCCCACCCACCCAAACTACAAGTACGCCTGGGTTCACGGATTGCTCAATTATGACGGTGGCAACCGCGACAACTGGGATGTGACCAACACGCTGGCTGCCGGTTGCATCTGGTCTTACACCGGTCCCTCGCCCGCGATCTACAAATGTCCAGCCGACCGCAGTCAGGTGCGGCAGGGGGCGGGCGGCCGGATGGTACCCCGCCTCCGCAGCCTCTCCATGAATTCGTGGATGGGCATGAACGAAGGCGTACATACTTGGTTTGGTGGAACGGAGTTCCGCGCATATCTGAACATCACGGACATCGTGGACCCAGGTCCGTCCATGACCTGGGTGTTGATTGATGAACACCCGGACAGCATCAATGACGGCTTTTTCGTGATCGACATGCGCGGCTACCCGAATCCCGCACTCACCTCCTTGCCCGACACACCTTCCAGTGCGCACAACAAAGCTTGCGGACTTTCGTACGCAGACGGTCACTCAGAGATCAGGAAGTGGCGGGATCACCGCACCGCACCCCCGGTAGCGTACAAGCCCAGCAACCCGGCCATGGGCAGCGCCACCCAGCCCAACAACCAGGACGTGGTTTGGCTTTGGGAACGCACCACTCGCAAGACCCGCTGAGCCACCGCCCGACCCACTCCCGGCTCGCCTTGACCGAACGCTGAGGGCACGGTTGCGGCGTGCCTGAACTCACCGCCCAGCAGCAAGCCGCCGCGGCCGAGCGCGGCAATGTGCTGGTCATGGCCGGCGCGGGCACCGGCAAGACCCGCACGCTGGTCGAGCGCTGCCTC
This sequence comes from uncultured Verrucomicrobiota bacterium, assembly GCA_964568145.1. Lineage (GTDB taxonomy): Bacteria > Verrucomicrobiota > Verrucomicrobiia > Limisphaerales > J093 > DSVZ01. Next base: position 6,699 of record CAZMOZ010000047.1, on the reverse strand, counting down.
CAACGCCTCCTCGACCCCGCAGCACCCGCCGGCCTGGACCAGATTCTCGTCGTCACCTTCACCGAGGCCGCGGCGGCGGAAACCCGCCAGCGCATCCGGCGTTGCCTCGAAGAAGCCGCCGCCCAGGACCCCGCCAACGCGCGCCTGGCCGAGGCGGTGGCCCTGGCCGACGCCGCCCACATCGGCACACTGCACAGCTTCTGCCTCGCGCTGGTCCGCGAGCATTTCCACGAATTGGGCCTCGACCCGCAACTGAGCGTTCTGGACCCCGCGCAGGCCGCCATCCTCGCCGCGCGCACGCTCGATGACCTGGTCCGCCGCCATTACGCCGGCGCCACGCCGGCCGACGAAGCCGTGCAGGAATTCGTGATGACCTACGGCGGCGGCCGCGACGACACGATCCGCGAAGTCGTGCTCCGCCTACACGCCTACGCCCAGACGCTGCCCGACGCCACGGGCTGGCTGCGGTCCCAGCGCGCCCTGCTCGATCAAACCGAGCCCGCGCATTGGCGCGACGCTCTGCTGGCCGGCTTTTGCGACTGGCGCCGCGAGTGGCTGGAACACCTTGCCGAACTGGCCTCCGCGAATCCCAAAGCCGCGTCGGCGCTGGCCGTGCTGGGCGAAGTCGGCGACGCCCCGGCCCGCGGGCAAATCGCCTCCGCCCTTGCCGCGTTGCTCGACCTGGACGCCGACTGGCCGCGGGGCACCAAGACCAAATTTCGCAAGCCGCTGGAGGATTTGTTCGCCGACGCGCGGTTTCTGGCCGACCTCGCCGCACCCGCCGGCGGCGCCGACCCGCTGACCGAGGACTGGGACTGGGTGCGGCCGCATCTGGCGGTGCTGCTGGACCTGGCCGCCGGGTTTGGCGCCGCGTTCGCCGTCGCCAAACGCGAGCTGGCCGCCGTGGATTTCCAGGACCTCGAGCAGTTCGCGCTGCGGCTCTTGTGGGACCCCGCCGGCGGCGCGCCCACCGCGCTGGCCGGGCAATGGCGCGCCCGGCTCACGCACGTGTTCGTGGACGAATACCAGGACATCAACGCCGCGCAGGACACAATCCTCCGCGCGCTCAGCCGCGACGGCGCGGAGGCCAACCGGTTCCTCGTGGGCGACGTGAAGCAGAGCATCTACCGCTTCCGGCTCGCGGACCCGCGCATCTTCCAAAGCTACGCCGGCGCGTGGCGCGGCGGGCCCGCCGGCCTCACCGTGCCGTTGAACGAGAATTTCCGCAGCCGGCCGGCGCTGCTGGAGTTCGTCAACGCCCTGTTTGCCCCGCTGATGCGGCGCGAGGTCGGCGGCGTGGACTATGACGCGGACGCACATCTGCGTCCCGGCCGGCCGGCGCCGCCTGACCCAGAATCTGGCGCTGTGCCGCCGCCGGTGGAACTCCTGCTGCACGTGCCCGCGCCCTGCCAAGACCAGTCGGAAGAGTCCGACGCAGCCAACTCCGAAGAACCAGACGAGCGCAGCCGCGCCGAGACGGAGGCCGCGCTGGTGGCGGCGCGGCTGCGCGACTTGAAGGCCGGCGGACTGCGGGTCTGGGACGAAGGCCAGGCGGCGTGGCGACCGGCGGAATGGCGCGACATGGTGGTGCTGCTGCGCGCGCCGCGACCGAAGGCGGAGATTTACGCCAAGGAATTCGCCCGCGCCGGCGTGCCGCTGCTGGCGAAGCGCTCCGGGCTTTACGACGCGCTCGAGGTCAGCGACCTGCTCAGCCTGCTGCAACTGCTGGACAATCCGCTGCAAGACATCCCGCTGCTGGCGGTGCTGCGCTCGCCGCTGGTCGGCCTGGGCGTGGACGAACTGGCGGTCGTCCGCCTGACCGCGCCGGACGAGCGTTTCTGGACCGCGTTGCGCCGCTTCCACGAAACCCAGCCGCCGCAACCCGAAGTGGCGCGGGCGACCTCGCCCGCAACCTCAGTGCCCCAAGCGAACCCGCCTGCGACTTCCCCGGCTTCACCTGCCACCGCTGCGTCCGAAATCGCCGCGGCCCGCGCCTCGGCCTGGCCCAAGGTGGATTTGTTCCTGCAACGCTACGCGCGCTGGCGCGACGCGGCCCGGCTCAGCTCGCTGTCGCAATGTCTCGAAACCGTGCTCGACGACACGCGCTACGAGGATGGCCTGCGGGCCCAGCCGCGCGGCGCGGCCCGCGTGGCCAACGTCCAGCGCCTGCTGGCCCTGACCCGCGACTTCGACCGCCGGCAACGCCAGGGCCTGTTCCGCTTCCTCCAATTCCTCGAGGCCCAGCAGACGGTCGAGTTCGATCCCGAGCCGGCGCAGCTTGACGACGCCGACGCGGTGCGGCTGATGAGCATTCACCAGAGCAAGGGTCTGGAATTTCCGGTGGTGGTCGTGGCCGACCTCGGCAAGCCGTTCAACCTGCGCGACCTCGCCGCCAGCCTGGTGCTCGACGAGCAGCACGGCCTCGCGCCGCTGGTCCGCCCCCCCGGGCTGCGCCAAAGCTATCCCAGCCTGCCGCACTGGCTGGCCGGCCGGCGCGGACGCCGCGAGGCGCTGGGCGAGGAGCTGCGCCTGCTTTACGTGGCGGCCACGCGCGCCCGCGACCACCTCATCCTCGCCGGCTCGGTGAGCGCCCGCACGGTTGAAGGCTGGACGCCGCCGCCGGGCGGGCGTTTCAGCGCCGCCGCCGTGCTGGGCGCGCGTCACCCGCTCGACTGGCTGGGGCCATTGATGCCGGCCTTGACCGGCGCGCCGGACTGGTTCGCCCAAGCCGAAGGTCGCGGCCGACTGCTTGCGTGGCGGATCGTCCGCGGCGTGGGCGCGGAAGCCGCGTCTGCCGAACCAACCTCCCCCGCCCCGCCGGCCCTGGACGAAGCACAACTGGCCGCGCTGAGCGAACGGCTGGTCTGGCAGTACCCGCACCTCGCGGCCACGCGCGAGCCCGCGAAGGCATCGGTCACCGGCCTGCGACGCCGCGCGCTCGAAGCCGGAGACGATGAGGCAGCGCGCTGGTTTCAGGTCTGGACTCCACGGCCCGCGGCGACAACCAGCGAAGCGAAGGCGAAAACTGTCTTGAGCGCGGCGGAACGCGGCGTGGCGCATCACCGGTTCCTGCAATTCGCGGATTGGACCGCTTTGACGGAGCCGGCCGGCGTGAAAGCGGAGGCGGACCGGCTGGTGCGCGCGGGTCGGTTGATGGCGGTCGAGGCCGCGAATCTGGACGCGGCGGCGCTGGCGGCGCTGGGTTGTTCCGAGCTTGGAACCGCAATCCGCGCGGAAGCCGCGTGGCTGCGGCGCGAACTCGAGTTCACCGCGCGGTTGTCGCCGGCGGACTTTGCCGCGTTGCGGCTGCCGTGCGCGCCAGGGCTGGGCGCGGATGAATTCGTGGTGGTCCAAGGCGTGGTGGACCTGGCCGTGCTCGCGCCGCAGCGGATCTGGATCGCGGACTTCAAGACCGACGCGGTCGCGCCGGCCGACCTGGCCGCCAGGACTGCGGGCTACGCGCCGCAACTGCGCCTGTACGCGCTGGCGGTGGGCCGCGTGTACGGCCGGCCGGTGAGCGCGGCGTGGCTGCATTTCCTAGCCGTGAACCAGTCCGTGCCCGTGCCGCTGGCGGGGTGAGCCGGGGCCGTGCGGCGGGCGACCCGTCCGCGATCCGCATTCCGCAATTGGCCAGGGCTCGACGGAGTCTCGCCCCACCGCGTCAAGGCCGGAGCGGCACAAGAGTGGGATGCGCCTCACGCCCGGCTTTTTCGTGGTTCTCATTCGCTGCGTTCCGGCCCAGCATCGCGCCATGAATCCGCCCGCCCGCACACCCGCCTTCGCCCAAGACCGGCTCTCCCGCCGCCAATTGCTTCAGTCACTCGCCGCGCTCGCGGCCGGCACAGCCGGAACCAGCGCCGCGTCCGGCACCCCCAATCTGCGCTGGCGGACGGCCGTGGGTCTGAACGGCTTCGAGTCCGGCACCGCCAAGTACCGGAAGACCTACCCGATCTGGGAGGTGCTCCAGTTCGCGGCGGAGCACGGCTTCGACGGCATCGAGCTGGTGCAAAACTGGCCCATGGGACCTTACCCCGCCGCTGACGAGGCCGGCCGCATCGCCGCGTTGCGCCGGATGTACGCCGGCTTCGGTCTGCAGATCTTCTCGATCCAACTGGGCGCGGACGGCGCGTTCGATCCGGACGCCGCCACCCGGCAACGCTGGCTGGACCAGTTCCGCGACCGCGCCCGATTGGCGCGCCGGCTGGGCTGCGCGTGTGTGGGGCTGTGGCCTTACGGCGGGCTGCGCGGCCAGTCCGTGGACCAGGCGCTGGACGTGCTGGCGCGGTCCTTCCACGAGGCGGGCCAGATCGCCGCCGACCTAGGCCTGATCGCGGCCTTTGAGATCGAGCCGCCGTTTGTCTTCAACACCGCCGAGCACTTGTTGCGCATTCATCGCCAGGCCGATCACCCGGCGTTGAAGGTGATTTACGACCCCAGCCACTTCGACCTGATGAACGGCTCGACCGGCCGGCCGCATGAGCTCCTCCAGCGCGTGGGCGTGGCCCACATCGGCTACCTGCACCTGACCGACACCGACGGCACGCTGCGCGACGGGGGCACCTCGAAGCACCTGCCGTGCGGCGAGGGCCACGCGAACCTCCCCGAGTCGCTGCGCCTGCTGCGCGCAGGCGGCTTCCGCGGCTGGGTCATGATTGACGCCTGGGAAATCCCGGACCCGTACGACGCCTGCGCCAAAGGCAAGGCGATGCTGGACGCCGCCGCGGCGGGCTGAAGCGGTGGCGGCCGAACCAGCCAGTTCACGTAGAAAACCGCAAAGGCGCGGGAATTCCACACCCTGAGCCGGGCTCGTGTTTTATCCTCCCCGCTTCCACCGTTTGTCTGCGGCTTGAGCGGAATTCACTCAAACTCACCTTGACAGCACGGGGGGCATGGTATCCGTGCAATGGTTCCCCACAGCAGGAGCAGGTATGTTCCGGCACGGAGCGCGTCATGAACGCCACCGAACACAGCCCAGTGGCTGCTTCAGCCGAAGCCGGGGGAAGCTTCGCACTCGCCCACCGCACACGGACCGCGATTTTCAGGCACCTGCTCCTGTTCGCCTTCGGTCTGGGGCTGACGCTTGGCACCGGGGCGATGCTCAAGGATTCCCACCGCCAGGAGCGGCGCGAACTGGAACTGCAAGGGCGCGCCCGGCGCACCGCGGAAATCGCGGCGTTGTGGAACCGGCTTCCCTTTGTGCCGTTTTCAACCGAAGCCCGGTCCCGGCTGCTGGCGGCCTGCGACCGGCCGGAATTCGGCTTCTCGGCACAGCAGACCGCGCGCCTGCGTGACCGCTTGGCGGAAGTTCTGGCCTGCCTGGGCGGGCCCGCTTCCACGGAGTTCCACCCCCAGCCGGTCAACGGCCTGGGCCTGACACCCGCTCCCGGCGCAGATCCGCAACGAACGACCAGTGACAACGTCGCGCCGCCGGCGTCGAGCGCCGGCGGAGGTTTGGACGCCAAGGCGCAAGGGAGCCTGGCCCTTGCCGCCCAGCTTATCGCCGTGTGTCCCGACCGCATCCGCGCGGCGATCACGACCACCAACATGCCCGGCGAAGTTTTCAATGGCCCCGTGGCCCAAGGCTTCACCGTGGCTTGCGAGATTAGCAATCCCTGCCGCGTCCATCCGATATCCGCCGCCCGCCGGAAAACCGGCCACGCCCGCGGCTGAACGGCTGGCGGGCACGCGGGCAACGTTCCCGACTTCCGGCGCGCACGCGTTCGCGTCGCCCGGAGGTGCGGCTGAACCGGGCCTGTTCTTCCTGCTCAGTTTTATGGCGCGATCCGATGCCTCCACGAACGCCGGTCCCGTGTACCTGTGCCTGTGCTGGAGCGAAGCCGATCAGGACTGGGCGTTGCACCGGCTGATTTCGGATGCGCTGTTGAACCTCAACCGTCTTTGAACATGTGGCGCCGTCTGGCCCGTGCCGTGCCTTTCGTCCTTGGCTTGTTGTTCCTCTATTCGAGCCTGGCCAAGATGACGCATCCCGGCCAGGCCACGCTGGCGTTGGAAGCGCTCGATGTCCCGTACCGGCTGGCTGCGGCGGCCATCACCGTCGTGACGGCGTTGGAATTCTACCTGGGGGTCATTCTCCTGCTGCGGATGAACCTGAAGTACGCGCTGGGGCTGACCACCGGCCTGATGTTCGTCTTCACCGCGTTCCTGTGGTACCTGTCCACCCTGGCCAGCCCGTCCTCGTGCGGCTGCCTGGGGCTGACCGGGATTTTCGCGAACAGCCGCGCGGAAGCCCTGGCAGGCGTGCTGCGGAACTGCCTGATCTTGTGGGCGCTGAAGGCGGCGTACGACGCCTGGTTCCCGGAGTCGCCGGCTCGCGCTCAACCGGTCCCCGCTCCGGCCGGGCCGGTCATCCCGGCGACGCCTCCGCCGGGTTCACCCGCCGGCTTTACGCTCATCGAGTTGCTGGCGGTCATCGCCATCATCGGCATTCTGGCGGCGCTGCTGCTGCCGGCGCTTTCGCGAGCGAAGGACAAGGCGCGTGCCACCGTATGCTTGAGCAACCAGCGTCAGCTTGTGCTTGACCATCAATTGGCGCTAGGCGACGAGCCGAGCAGGGTGCAGGGGAACCCGGCGGCGACCGAGTGGTTCTTCCGCGAGTTTGGCCGGCGGGAGTGTTGGATGTGTCCGGCCGCGCCGGTGCGGGAGTTCAAAAAAAAACGGATGTTTCATCCGGCCTACCCG
>CAZMOZ010000046.1:0-23987 GCA_964568145.1 uncultured Verrucomicrobiota bacterium | reverse complement strand
TGACCCACGCGGGCTCGACCGAACGATGGCCCCAGTTCCGCGGGCCCAACGGCTCCGGGATTGCCGAACGTGGCCGGCCGCCGATCCACTTCGGCCCTACCAGCAACGTGCTTTGGCGCGTGAGCCTCGACCCGGGCCAGTCCTCGCCGTGCATCTGGGACGAGCGAATCTTCCTTACCACGTTTGCCTCGAACCGGCTCTCGACCTTGTGTCTGGATCGCGCCACCGGTCGCGTGTTGTGGTCGCGGCCGGCGCCGGCTGAGAAGATCGAGCCGTTCCATTCCACCGGCAGTCCGGCGGCGGCCACTCCGGCTACGGATGGCCGGCGCGTTGTCGCTTACTTCGGCTCCAGCGGCCTCTTCTGCTACGATTTCGCGGGCCAGGAACGCTGGTCTCTCCGCCTGCCCGTGCCCGTGATGCTCGGCGATTACGGCGCCAGCGGTTCACCCGTCATTCACCGCGGGCTTGTCTTCCTGGCCCGCGACCAAACGCAAGGCTCGGAGCTGATCGCGGTGCGTTTGCGCGATGGCAAGATCGCGTGGCGGGTGGATCGAAGCGCCTACCGATCCAGTTTTGCCACTCCGGTCATCTGGCGGCACGGAAGTCGGGCCGAAGTGGTGCTGGCAGGTTCGTTGCAATTCGCCGCCTACGATGTGCGCACGGGCGCCATGCTCTGGCAATCACGCGGCGCTCCAGTGTGCCCCGTGTCCTCGCCAGTCGTGGCTGGCAACCGCATGTTTTACGCCGGATCGAACCCGGGGCAGGCGGATAATCCCTGGCCCACCTTCGAGTCGGTGGTCGAGGAAGCTGACAAGGACGGCGACGGCGCCATTGGCTTCGAGGAGGGGGACTCAGGGTTTCGTTCTTTCCTGGCCGAATTCGATTCGAATCACGATCGCAAGATTAATCACGCCGAATGGCAACGCTTCTTGAATTACTGGAAGAGCGGAGAGAACACCGCCTTGATGATCCGCGCCGGCGGCGCTGGCGATGTCTCGACCACCCACGTGGCCTGGAAACAAGCGCGCGGACTCCCGGTGGTCCCCACGCCTTTGGCCTATGGAGATTACGTCTATCTGGTCAAAGACGGCGGCATGGTCACCTGCCTCGACGCGGAGACCGGCGCGCCCGCCTATCAACAGGAGCGACTGGGGGCGCTCGGCAACTATTACGCCTCACCCGTCGCCGCCGATGGGCGCATTTACGCGGCGTCGCTCCAGGGCGTGGTGGTGGTCTTGAAAGCGGGCCCCGAGTTCGAGGTGCTCGCCCGCAACGATCTCGGCGAGTCAATCGCGGCCACGCCGGCCATCGCCGATGGCCACCTCTACGTGCGGACGGCGCAACACCTTTACGCCTTTCGCGGCGCCGAATGAACGAAGGCGCCGGTTGCTACGGTGCGTTTCCAACAGCAGGCGCTTCACACCCCAACAGCACTTATGAAACAAGCCACACTCGCCGGCTCTCGTAACGTTCCTGGCGCTGCCCGCCTGGGCACAAGACAAGAGTTCAGACATCAAGATTGGCCAGAAGCACAGCCTGCGATCTCAGGTCCTCAACGAAGAACGACCCTATTGGGTCTATCTGCCGGCGTCATACGACGACAAGACCTACGCGCCGCAACGTTACGGTGTCCTCTACCTCCTCGATGGCGACGCGCATTTTCATTCCGCCAGCGGGGTGGTGCAGTTCATGAGCGCGGGCATCAACGGCAACAACCAGATTCCTGAGCTGATCGTCGTCGCCCTTCCCAATGTCTCCCAGGACGGCCGGACGAGGGATCTTACCCCGACAGCTTCGAAAGTTGGCCCGGATGGCAAGGAAACCCACTTCTTCGCGAACAGTGGGGGGGGAAACAACTTCCTGAAGTTTATGCGGGAGGAACTTTTCCCCCGGATTGAGTCCTCGTATCGCACGCGGCCACATCGCATCCTTGTCGGGCATTCGTTCGGCGGGTTGCTGGTCTTGCATGCCCTGTTGGATTCACCGGAGCTGTTTCAGGCGTTCATCGCCATCGACCCGAGTCTTTGGTGGGATAACCAGGTGCTCGTTCGGAGAGTGGAGAGCAGGTCCAAGGATCACTCGAGAGTGCGTAGCTCGGTTTATATCTCTCTGGCCCACCATCCTGACTTGGGCTTTCTCGATCCCACGAGGGTAAACGAAGCCATCCGAAGGTTCGCGGCCGCGCTGAACTCCAATTTCTCTCCAGCCGTCCGGTCCACGCTCCAACATTTCAAGGACGAAGACCACGGCTCGGTGCCGTTGCTGAGCCTTTATTACGGACTGTTGCACGCCTTCGAGGGTTACAAACCGCCCGAGGAGAAAGTATTCAAAGACCCCTCCTTTCTCCTGACCCACTACAAAAGCGTGTCGGAGCGACTCGGAATGGACCTGCTTCCACCGGAGTCCTTCGTCAGCGGACTGGGTGGCGTGATGCTCGATTTCGTCAAAGACTACGACAAGGCGATTGAGTGCTTCAAAATCAACGTCTCGAACTATCCCGCCTCATACCACGCGTACGAGCGCCTGGCCGATGCGTATCGGATGAAGGGCGATAAGGCTTTGGCCATCCAGAACTACGAACAATCCCTCAAACTCAATCCAGCCAGCACGAACGCCACGAAGCGGCTGCGGGACCTGAGAGGGGAAGGCGAGCCAAAGTAGGCAGCGGCATGATCACTCTCCTTGCAGACGAGGAGTCATGGGCCGCGCATTACAAGGCCACGCTGGCGGTATGGACATCCAAGCGTTGCGCCCTGAACTTGTGCGCGAACCCAAATTCCCCAAACCCAAAACCTCCAAGACAACGCATGAAAACCGACCTCCTTCCAACCCAACGGACCGGCGGCGCGTTGAAGCTGCCAACAGCTCTGCTTCTGCTGGCGTGCGCCGGAGCTCGCGCAGACGGGGCCGAGACCTGGACGGTGGATGACCTCGTCCGCCAACAGCACATCCTCGAAGTCTCCGTCTCGCCCGCGGACTCGCGCGTGGTGGTCTGGGTCCAGCAGCAAGCCGATGATAAGAAGGACCGGTTCCTCACGCAGTTGGTCCGCCACGGGCCCGCCCCGGCGGGGGAACCCCTTCAACTCACGCACGGCGAAGAGAGCAGCCGGCATCCCCGGTTCTCGCCCGATGGCCGACGCCTGGCGTTCCTGCGCAAGACGCCCGCCGCCGAGAAGGATGAAGAGGGCAAAAGCCAGATTTGGCTGCTGGAGGGCGGAGAACCGCGCGCGGTGACGGAAGGGAAGCGCGACCTCCGCGGATTCGCGTGGCGGGACGCGGACCGACTGGTGTTTTATGCCCAGGAAGCGCCCAGCCGCCGTGAGGAGGAACTCAAGGAGAAGAAAGACAAAGCGCGCGTGGTGGACGACGAGGCGAACGAACCGCCCGTCCGGCTCTTCGAGTTGAACGTCACGAACAAAACCGTGGCCCCGCTCACAACCAACCGCGATCGCATCAGCTTTCTGGCGCTGTCGCCGGATGGCCGTTTCGCGGTCACGTTTCATGAGCAAAGCCTGCGGTTCGAGTACGACAACGCGATTCCCCCGCAGTATTTCGTCCACGACCTGGAGAGCGGCCAGGCGCGACGGATTCTGGAGAGCGAGCGGGTCACGCTGCAAACGGCGGTTTGGGCGCCGGACAGCTCCCGCTTTTATGTGGTGCTGAACCGGCCGGGGGCTTCGCGATACATCGAATACGGCACGATTCCCGAAGTGTGGGAAGTGGTGCCCAATACAGGGATTAGCACGCGCGTTCCGCTCGATTGGGATCGGGGGGTGGCCAACATGTACTTCGCCGCCGGGATCTGGCTGCCGTCAACTCTGATCGCGACGGAAGACGGATTCGTGGTGTTGCTGGCGGACGGCGCGCGGTTGAAGCCGGCACGGTACTTTCGGACGGAAGACGGCTGGCGGCGTGGATTCCTCGAAGGGCCAAACGCCGACCAGCTCAGTTCTCTTTGGTGCGGTGTGAAGGGGGGAGAACACTGGCTGTACGGAGTGGCGTCGGCGCCCAACCGCCCGCCGCAATTGGTGCGTGCCCGGCTGGCGGGCGCCAGGCTTGAGGAAGCGGCGGCGATTTCGAGATTGAACCCCGCATTTGCGAAGCGACCGGCGGGCGAACGGGAAATCCTCCGCTGGCGCGGCGGAGGTGGCCAGGAGGTGGAAGGGATTCTGCGTCAGCCGCCGGGCGCGATGCCGGGAGAGCGCCGGCCACTCGTGGTGATGATCCACGGCGGACCGCACGCGGTGGATGTCGATGCCTGGAGCACGGACTGGGGCTATCCGGTCATGTTGCACCTGGGGCGCGGGGCGTATGTGTTCCAGCCGAATTACCACGGCAGCGCCCATTACGGACGCGCGTTTCTCGAGTCCATCGCCGGCGGCAGCCAGTATTACGACCTTCCCCTCGAAGACATCGAACGGGGTGTGGATGCCCTGATCGAGCGCGGGTTGGTGGACCCGGAAAAGATCGGCGTCTTGGGCTGGTCCAACGGCGGCATTCTGACGTTGGGCTTGATCACAAGAAACCCCGCCCGCTACAAGGCGGCCGCTGCTGGCGCCGCCGGCTGGGAATGGAGCGCCGACACGGCGGTCACGAGATTCGGCCTGGCGTTCAATGACTACTACTTCGGCGCGGTGCCGTGGAAGAACCCCGAGCGCTATCGCCAGGTGGCGCCCTTCTACGACGCCCACAAGGTCCGGACGCCGTTGATCATCTTCCACGGCGACGCGGACACGGCGGTGCCCATTCACCACGGCTGGATGCAATACCGGCCCCTACAGCGCGAAACCGACACGCCGGTGCGGTTTGTCGTTTTCCCCGGGGCGGGGCACGGCCTGGAAAAGCCCTCCGAGCAGCGCCGCAAGATGAGCGAGGAACTGGCCTGGTTCGATCGCCATCTCTACGGCAAAGACCCCGCCGCGCAACCCTCGCTGAAGGAAGCCTCGCCGCTGGCCGCGCTCGTGAAACGGCGCGAGGCGCTCTCTGAAGCGGGCCGTTACGGGGTCCGCGTCCAGGGCAAACTCGTGCCCGAGACCGTCCGGATCGCCGGCCTCAACCTTGGGCGGTTCGAGGTCACCCGCGCCCAGTATGCCGAATTCGATCCCACTGCGTCCGCGGCCGGCCGTGAAAACGAGCCGGTGATCGGAGTCAGTTTCGATCAGGCTCGGGCTTATTGCGCTTGGCTCAGCCAGGTGACCGGCCAGCGCTGGCGCCTGCCCAACGCCGGGGATGCCGAAACCCTCTACGGCGACATCCGCGAGGGGGAAAACACCCTCGACTACTGGGCGGGCTACGCGCCCAATCCCGAGGACGCTCGGGCGTTGGTGCAGCACGCGCAAGCGCTCGGCCCGCGCGCGCTCCTGCGGCCGGTGGGCAGCTTCGGGTACGAGCCGGAGTCGGGGGCGTTCGATCTGGGCGGGAACGCCGCCGAATGGGTCGAGCTGGACGAGGGACGCGGCGCGGCCTACGGCGGCAGCGCCGATCAACCGGCCAAAGCCCTCCTGCGCGGGCGGAATCCGCACAGCACCTACGTCGGATTCCGGGTGGTGCGCGAAGCCGCCGCGCCCGGAGCGCCCCGGCCCGAGTAACGCCGAGCGCAACGCGACGCCGAAAAGCCGCTGCTTAACCGTGCTGTTTGCACCGCCGCCCGCCGGCCGGCCAGGGGAATGCCGCTGGCGGCGGAAACCCGCTCCCGACCGGCCCGCGGGCGTCACGGACCCTGTTCCGCATTTGCCAGCGGCGCCGCGGCATGGTGCAGTCTCGCGCCATGAACTGCCTTCGCTTTGCTTCGGGTCTGACCGCAACGCTCGGGTTGGTTGCCGTTTCGGCGGCCGCGCCGCCGCGAGCCTTGCGCGCCCGGTTCGAGGCCCTGCTGGCAGCGCACGCGCAGCGCGACACGCTGCTGGACCCACAAGCCGCCCGTGCTTCGTGATGGAACTGGTGCGGGGCGTGAAGATCACCGACTACCGCGACCATAACCACGGACTACCCGGATTTCCCGCCTGGAAACGGCTTGTGAACTGGACGTCACGTGTTTGGCGGGCTTGCATACAAGTGAATCCCGCCCCGCGTCATAGACCAGCCGTCAGTCCCCGCTCATCCGTGTAGCCCGTGACATCCGCGGTCAACACTCTGAATCGGCCCGGTTCAGGGGTAAGGATCAAGACGGTCCGGCCGCGAGCCAGGCTTCGATCCTGAACGCCTCGGAAACCCACCGCGCTTCGGGCTTGGAGCCCGCGCGGCGCGGGCGCAGATTCAGCCCATCGCCAATGCCATGAGCATGCTGCTTTCCTGGAATCCGGGTCTGGTCGCGGGGCTGGTCATCGCCGCCTTCGCCTGTCTGGCGGCCGGCTGTGACGTGGCGGAGACCCCGGCCACCCAAACCGGCGTCACCGCCACGCCGCCGCCTCCGCCACCGCCGCTGTTGCACACCGAACTCCAGGCCGACCGCCTGGTGGTGAAGATCGGCGACGCCGTGTTCACCGAGTACCGGTTCGGGCCGGAGACGAAATATCCGTACTTTTATCCGGTGAACGGTCCGCGTTCGGGCCGCACGGTGACCGTCCACCAGACCGAGCCCTACCCGCACCACAGCTCGATCTTCTTCGGCTGCGACCGCGTCAACGGCGGCAACTACTGGCAGGAAGGCCCGGCGCGCGGGCGCATCGTGTCCAAGGCGCTGCGGCTGGTCCGCGACCGCGGCGAGCGGATCGAGTTCGAGCAGGAGTGTCTCTGGGAACGGCCGGGCGCCGAGCCGCCGTTCGAGGATTACCGGCGGATCGTCATCACCGCGCCCGGGACGGACGTGCGGTTCATTGACTTCGACGTGCGCCTGACCGCCCGCGGCGAGGTGAAGGTCGAAAAGACGAACCATTCGCTGTTCGCCGTGCGTGTGGCGCCGGACCTGGCGGTGACGGGCGGCGGCCTGCTGGTGAACGCCCACGGCCAGCGCGCCGAGGCCGGCACCTTCAACCAGCCCGCGCCGTGGGCCGCTTTTGGCGCGCGGCGCGACGACGGCTTCGAAAGCGTCGCGCTGTTCACGCATCCGCAAAACCGGTGGTACCCGGAGCCGTGGTTCACACGCGATTACGGCTTCATGTCGCCCACGCCGCTGAACTGGCTGCCCGGCGAAGGCCTGAAGCTGGCGCCCGGTGAAACGCTGCGTTTGCGCTACCGGGTCGGGGTCGTGGCCGACGAGCCCGACACCCCGCGGCTGCGGGACTGGTACGGGACGTGGGTTCAGGAGTGAACCCGAAAATGATGTTCCGCGGGCGTGGTCGCCCGCGTCCATGCGAATTTCGGTCCCCGGCAAGAACGGCCGCGCCGCCCGGCGTCAACCGCCGGCGCACACGCGCGGGGCCATCTTCCAGGTGCGGTACGAACCGGTGAGGTTGCGCACGTTGAAGCCGCGCTGGGCCAGCAGCCGGCTGGCGAAATACGACCGCTGGCCGCTCTGGCAGCTCACGATGATCTCCATGTCCCGCGGCAGCTCGTCCAGGCGGTCGCGCAATTCGGGCAGCGGGATGTGCTGGGAGCCGGGGATGTGGCCGGCGGCGCGTTCCTGCGTGCTGCGCACATCGAGCACCAGCGTCCGCGCCGGCTCCAGTTCCGGGAGTTCCCGCCATTGCGCCAGCCGCACGTCGCCGCGCAACACGTTTTGCGCGGCCATGCCGGCCAGGTTCACCGGGTCCTTGGCCGAGCCGAGCGGCGGGGCGTAGCACAGTTCCAGGTCGGCCAGCTCATGCACGGTCAGGCCGGCCTTGAGCGCGGTGGCCAGCACGTCCATGCGTTTGTCCACGCCCGCCACGCCCACCGCCTGCGCGCCCAGCAAGGCGCCGTTGTCCGGGTCAAAGAGCACCTTCAAGGCGATCGGCTCGGCGCCGGGAAAGTACCCGGCGTGCGACGTCGGGTGCAGATGGACGGCCTGAAAGGACCGGCCGACGCGGCTGAGCATGGCCTCGTTGGCGCCGGTGCAGGCGGCGGTGAGGCGGAAGAGGCGCAGCACCGCCGTGCCGAGCGTGCCCCCGTACGTGGAGCGCCGCCCAAAGATGTTGTCCGCGGCGGTGCGGCCCTGGCGGTTCGCCGGCCCGGCCAGCGGGATGAGCTGCCACTGGCCGGTGACGGCGTGCCGGACTTCGATGGCGTCGCCCACCGCCCAGACGGCCGGGTCGCTGGTCCGCAGATGCGCGTCCACGCGGATGCCGCCCAGGTCGCCGATTTCGAGCCCCGCGTCGCGGGCCAGTGTGACTTCCGGTTTCACGCCCAGGCCCAGCACTACGAGGTCCGCCGGCAGCCGGGCGCCGCTGTTCAAGACCACCCTGGAGGCGGCGGCGTGCTCGCTGGCCGCGGGCGGTTCGAAGGCCGCGACCGCGTCGCTCAGGCGCAAGGCCACGCCGTTGGCCTTCAATTCCGCGTGCAGCCAGCCGGCCATCTCGGGGTCCAGCGGCGTCATCACATGCGGCATCGCCTCGACCAGCGTGACCTCCAGGCCGCGGCGCTGGAGTTGCTCCGCCATTTCCAGGCCGATGTAACCCCCGCCCACCACCACCGCGCGGCGGGCGGAGCGCGACTTGATCCAGTTATTGATCGCGTCGGCATCCGGCACAGTGCGCACCTGGAAATGCCCCTCGCGCCGCAGGCCGGGTATGGGCGGCTGCACGGGCGTGGCGCCGGTGGCCAGCACCAGTGCGTCGTACGGCTCAAAGTATTCCCGGCCGCTTTCCAGTTCGCGGACGCGGACGGTGCGGTGCGCGCGGTCAATGGCCAGCGCCTCATGCCGGACGCGCACGTCGAGGTTGAAGCGCGCTTTCAGGCTGTGCGGCGATTGCAGCAGCAACGCGTCGCGCTCCGCGATCTCGCCGCCCACGTGGTAAGGCAGGCCGCAACTGGCGAAGGACACGTGCGGTCCCCGCTCCAGGACGACAATCGAGGCGTCTTCGGACAGGCGCCGGGCCCGGGCGGCGGCGCTGGCGCCGCCCGCCACGCCGCCCACCACCACCAATCGCAAAGGCTTCATGTCAGGCGGGGGAGGTGGGGTGGGTTTGCTGCCAGCGGGCGCGCAGCGCGGCGTGCAGCCGCTCGCGGCAGGCCGCCGGGATTGCGATCGCCTGCCCCTGCTTGTACAGGGTGATGGTCTGGCGGATGTTGTCCACGACCACCTGGCAGGGATTGCAGCCCGTCAGGTGGCGCTCCAGTTCCGCGCACACGCCCGGTTCCAGGGTGCCGTCCACAAATTCATTGAGGGCGGCGAGAAGTTCGTCGCAGTTCATGGCCGTGTTCACGCACCAAGGAGCCGCGAGCGGGCGGGAAGTTACAGGTCCGCCGGCGTCGCGGTTTCCGGTGGGGCCGGACCGCGACGCCGGCGGGGGAAACGGCGGTCAGCTCGCGTTCACGGTGAGCACCGAGTTCAGCCCGCCAAACGGATTGGGCACATTGGACTCGGCCGTCGGATCGTGCAGCCACACGCCGTCCACGACGAACCGGTATTCATAGACCCCGGGGTCCAGTTCGAGTTCCGCCGTCCAGCGGCCTTCACCGGCCGGTTGCATCGGCGTGGCGGTGGGGTGCCACTGATTAAACGTGCCGGCCAGAAACACGGCGGACGCCCCGGCATGCTGGCAGGCGAAGCGTACCCGCGGTTGGGCGGGGGACGTCGGTTGCGGCGCCGCGGCGGTTTCGGTGGGCCGCGCGGGGCGGCTGGCCTTCGTGCTGGTCTTCGTCGTTTTCGCGGTCTTCGTTGTCTTCGTTTTCGTGGTCATGATCAATGTTGGTTCAATGCATCGGGAAAGACGTGCTGCGGGAAGAACCACCAACCGGTCGCCCCGCGGGTGTGAGGGCACGGCCTCCACGACAGCGCCAAATCTAGCGAGTCAGGCCGGCTTGGCCAGTGATTTTGACGCGCGAGCTTTTGCTTGGGCGGGGTTAAATGGGTTAAAAAGGTTGAAAAGTTGAATCGTTAAATCGGCTCCCCGCCGACAATCATTTAACCTTTCACCATTAACCAATCGCGCGCACCGCGCCCGCGGCGGCGACCCTCCGTAACGCCGGGGTTGGTCCCCCCGCTCAATGCGCGTGCGGCGCCAGCCGGCGCGCGGGATCCCCGAAGACCCGCGTCAATCGCTCGCGCAACTGGAGCCGCGCCCGCAGCAACCGCACCTTCACGTTCACCTCGGTGAGGCCCAGCGCCTCGGCTGTCTCGCGCACGGACAGGCCCTGCACGTCGCGCAGCAGGAAGACCAGCCGGTGCTTGTCGTCGAGTTCCGCCAGCGCCTCCTCGATGAGCCGCCGCGTTTCGCCCTGCTGGACCAGGCGCTCCGGCGAGTCCCGCCAGTCCGCGATGTATTCCGGGTGCGGGACGCCGTCGGTGTCCGCCGCCGGCTCGGTGGCTTCTTCGAGCGAGACCTGGTCGAGCCCGCGCCGCTTGCGGATCACCTTCAAGGCGGCGTGGGTGGCAATGCGCAGCAGCCAGGTGCTGAAACGCGCCTCTTCGCGGAAGCCGTCCAGGTTTTCGATCACGCTCAGAAAGGCCTGCTGCGTGACGTCCTCGGCGTCGTGCTCGTCGCGCAACATCCGCAATGCGAGCGCGTACACGCGCCGCTCGTGCCGCGTGGTCAGTTCCTCAAACGCCGCCATGTCCCCTGCTTTGGCGCGGCGGACCAGTTCGGCGTCGTCGAAGTTCTGCAACGGTTCCATGGCGAGGGTGTGGTCCGACCCCGCGCTGCGGCAGCGTCGGTGCCGGAAGCCGCGAAGTGAGTGTCCAAACCGGCGGAGTCCGGGTCAAGGCCAACCCGCGGCAGAATAAGCCGCGAACAGGGTGGCGCGCTGAATAATGTTCAAAACCGAGGCTGCGCAAACACGGCTGGCGGGACTTTGTTCTGTTTGGGTTCGGTTCGAATCTCGCTTCGCGCCGGCCGGCTGGCGCTCAAGCCGCCTCCAGTTGCGCCAGCTCCAGTTCGCGGCCTTGTAACAACTCGCTTTCCCAACCGCCGCAGTCCGGGCAGGGGAACAGCGCGTCCTCGAGCGGGAACTCGCGCTGACACGACCGGCAGCGGGCGCGGGCGGGGACGTGTTCGATTTCGAGCCGCGCCGCCGCCGCGAGCGTGCCGGCCTTGAGCGCCTCGAAGGCGAATTCGAGCGCCTCCGGCACCACGCCGCTGAGCGCCCCCACTCGGAGGCGGATGACCTGGATGGTCTGGCAGTCACGCGCCCGCGCATGGCGCTCCGCCTCCTCCAAGGCCGTTTGCATCAAGGACGCTTCGTGCATGGCGTGCCGGGCGGCTGCATCCCCAAAGCCGAACTCACCCGCAGTGTCGAATTCCCAACAGGCTCAACTTCGGTCTTCGGGCACCTGCCGATTCGCAGGGCCCGGGTGCCGGTGTCATTGTGGAACCCGTGACTCATTCCCGGCGAGCATGACACCGCCCCGGCTCCTGCCAAGCTCCCCGGAGTCCGGCGAGACGAATCGAAGCAACCGCGCGGGCGCATCTCAATTTCGTGCCGGCCGTAACGCCTGCGGGGGTGGCTGACGGCTTCCAGCCCGGTGGACACGGCAAGAAAGCCCAAACTCAGAAACTCAAAAAGGGGTGGTGGGTAGTGGGCGCGGATTCGGCATCTGGTAGCCGGACCCTGGCTCACGGGCCGGACCCGCCGCCCCTCGGCGAGGGGCGACCTACCCCCGTTGACTGGAAGCCACGGTGCCATTTTGCTCAGGCGCACGCCCCCGGAACTTCCGGCCGTTTCCGCGGCTGCATGAAAGTAAGGTGCAACCCAACCACGCTTAATATGACAATCACGATTGACATGGTAATCTATCCGCGTTAGAAGGGTCGTCGCGTTTTGACTTCTGATGTTACAATTCGCATGTCGTCCCGCCTTCCACAGCATTCAAGCCTGTGGTGTTGCGGGCTTTTCGACGGCAGAGCTTTGCCAGCCATTTTGTGCGTGATTGGTGCCTGCCTGTTCCAAACCTTGGCGGCGACGATCACCTTGTTGAACGCGTCCTACGACCCGACCCGCGAGTTTTACCAGGAGTTCAACAGCACCTTTGCCAGCCATTGGAAGCAGTTGACCGGCGACGCCGTGACCATCCGCCAGTCGCACAGCGGTTCCGCCAAGCAGGCCCGCTCGGTCATGGAAGGGCTGCCGGCGGACGTCGTCACGCTGGCGCTGGCGTACGACATTGACGCCATCGCTCTCCGGGGCCGGCGGCTTGCGCCCGACTGGCAGCAACGCCTGCCGCACAATAGCGCGCCGTACACCAGCACCATTGTCTTCCTGGTCCGCCGGGGCAACCCCAAGGGCATCGGGGACTGGGGCGACCTGGTCAAGCCCGGGGTGCAAGTCATCACGCCCAATCCCAAGACTTCCGGCGGCGCGCGGTGGAATTATCTCGCCGCCTGGGCTTACGCGGCCCGTCGAGCCGAAGGCGACGACGCCCAGGCGCTGGATTTCGTCACCCGCCTGTACGCCAATGTGCCGGTGCTGGACACCGGCGCGCGCGG
Source organism: uncultured Verrucomicrobiota bacterium (assembly GCA_964568145.1). Taxonomy (GTDB): domain Bacteria; phylum Verrucomicrobiota; class Verrucomicrobiia; order Limisphaerales; family J093; genus DSVZ01. The sequence goes on along the minus strand of CAZMOZ010000046.1, from coordinate 11,487 downwards.
CGCCACCACCACGTTTGTCCAGCGCGGCATTGGCGACGCGTTGATTACGTGGGAAAACGAGGCGGCGCTGGCGCGCAAGGAGTACGGTGATGGCCGCTTTGAAGTCGTGACGCCGCCGCTCAGCATCCTGGCCGAACCGCCCGTGGCGTGGGTGGATCGCGTGGTCCAGCGCCGCGGCACCGAGGCGGTGGCGAAGGCCTACCTGGAATACCTGTACACCCGCGAAGGCCAGACGATTGCCGCGCGGCATTTCTTCCGGCCACGGCTGCCGGAGGTGGCGGCGGAATTCGCAGAGCAGTTTCCCCGGCTGGAACTCGTCACTGTGGACGAAGCCTTCGGCGGCTGGCAGGCGGCGCACGCGCGCCACTTTGCCGAGGGCGGATTTTTCGACCAGATTATGCGCGCGCGGCGTTGAAGACGCCGCCACACAACTCAACCACACCCGACATGGCCCGCATCTACAACGACATCACCGAAACCATCGGCAACACCCCGCTCGTCCGGCTCCACCAGGTCGCCCGAACGCACGGCGCGGTCGCCGACCTGCTGCTCAAGCTCGAGTTCTTCAACCCGCTCGCCAGCGTCAAGGACCGCATCGGCGTGTCCATGATCGAGGACGCGCTGCAATCCGGCCGCATCAACCAGAGCACCGTCCTGATCGAGCCGACCAGCGGCAACACCGGCATCGCGCTGGCCTTCGTGGCTGCGGCCAAGGGCCTCAAGCTCGTGCTCACCATGCCGGAGACCATGAGCCTGGAGCGGCGCAAGCTGCTCAAAATCCTGGGCGCGCGCCTGGTGCTCACCGAGGGCAGCAAGGGCATGAAAGGCGCCATCGCCAAGGCCGAGGAGCTCAACGCCCGCATCCCGAACAGTGTCATCCTCCAGCAATTCGCCAACCCGGCCAACCCGGCCATCCACCGCCGCACCACCGCCGAGGAAATCTGGCGCGACACCGACGGGCGGGTGGACATCGTCGTGGCGGGCGTGGGCACCGGCGGCACCATCACCGGCGTGGCGGAGGTCATCAAGGCGCGCAAATCCGGCTTCAAGGCCATCGCCGTCGAACCCGCCGGCTCGCCGGTGCTGTCCGGCGGCCCGCCCGGCCCGCACAAGTTGCAGGGCATCGGCGCCGGCTTCGTCCCGGAAGTGCTCAACCGCGCCGTCGTGGATGAAGTCATCACGGTGAAGGAGGAAGACGCCGCCGCGATTGCGAAGGCGATCAACCGCACCGAGGGCATTCCGCTGGGCATCTCCAGCGGCGCCATCGCTTGGGCCGCGCTCCAGGTGGCCAGACGCCCGGAAAACGCCGGCCGACTCATCGTCGCCGTCATGCCCTCGTGCTGCGAGCGTTACCTGACCTCCTGGCTCTTCGCGGACATCGGGATCGAGAGCGATTCCGTGGACGACCTGTACCAGGCAGCCTGAAGCCTTGGCGCAGTCGCCGTTGTTGCTAGACTCCGCGAGCGTCCTACGCCGCCGCGCATGGCTGCCCGCACGTTTCATGTATTGCCGGGCTTCGGCCTGACCTTGGGCTACACGCTCAGTTACCTGGGCGTGATCGTGCTGCTGCCCATCGCCGGGCTGTTCCTGCGGCTGCTGGACCTGTCGTGGGCGGACTTCTGGCGGCTGGCCACCACGGAACGCGCCCTGGCCGCGTACCGGCTGACCTTCGGCGCGTCGCTGGTCGCGGCGCTGCTCAACGCCGCGTTTGGCACGCTGGTGGCGTGGGTGCTGGTGCGGTACGACTTCCCCGGCCGGCGGTTGCTCGATGCGCTGGTGGATTTTCCGTTCGCGCTGCCCACCGCCGTGGCCGGCCTGACGCTATCGAGCCTGTTCGCGGCCAACGGCTGGCTGGGGCAATGGCTGGTGCCGCTGGGCATCCGCGGCGCCTTCACGCCGCTGGGCGTGGTGATCGCGCTCACGTTCATCGGCCTGCCGTTCGTGGTGCGCACGCTCCAGCCGGTGCTGCAAAACTTCGAGCGCGAGGTCGAGGAAGCCGCGGCCACGCTGGGCGCCAGCCGGCGGCGCACCTTCCTGACCGTGATCGCGCCGACGCTGCTGCCGGCGGTGCTCACCGGCTTCGCGCTCGCGTTCGCGCGCGCCATCGGCGAGTACGGTTCGGTCATCTTCATCGCCGGCAACCAGCCGTTCGAGTCCGAGATCGCGCCGCTGCTCATCGTGATCCGGCTCGAGGAATTCGATTACGCCGGCGCCATCGCCATCGCGGTGGTGCTGCTGGTGATTTCCTTCGCCCTGCTGGCCGTCATCAACCTGCTCGAACGCTGGGCCAGCGCCTGGCAACACTGACCATGGCCGGCGCCACCCCATCCCGTCTCGGCACCCGCCCCACGCCCGCGCGCGGCGCGGCCGAAAGCGGCCCCGCCCGCTGGCTGCTCATCGGCCTGGCGCTGCTCTTCCTCGGCACGTTTCTGCTGCTGCCGCTGGTGAACGTGTTTTACCAGGCGCTGTACAAAGGCTGGGACACGTACTTCAAGGCGCTGGCGCAGCCGGACACGTTGTCCGCGGTGAAGCTCACCCTGCTGGTGGCGGCGATCACGGTGCCGCTGAACACCGCCTTCGGTCTGGCGGCGGCTTGGGCGATCGCGAAGTTCGAGTTCCGCGGCAAGGCGCTGCTCATCACGCTCATTGACCTGCCGTTCTCGATCTCGCCGATCGTCGCCGGCTTGATTTACCTGCTGCTTTTCGGCCTGCAAGGCCCGCTGGGCCGCTGGCTGGACGACCACGACATCCGCATCGTGTTCGCCGTGCCCGGCATCGTGCTGGCCACGCTGTTCGTCACCGTGCCGTTTGTGGCGCGCGAACTCATCCCGGTGATGCAGACCACCGGCACCGAACAGGAGCAGGCGGCGTTGACGCTGGGCGCCAGCGGCTGGCGCACCTTCTGGCGGGTCACGCTGCCCTCGGTGAAGTGGGGCCTGCTTTACGGCATCATCCTCTGCAACGCGCGGGCGATGGGCGAGTTTGGCGCCGTGTCCGTGCTTTCCGGCCACATCAGCGGCCAGACGGAGACAATGCCGCTGCGGGTCGAGAAGCTGTACCACGAGTACAACGCCACCGGGGCCTTTGCCGTGGCCAGCCTGCTGGCCGTGCTGGCCCTGCTGACGCTCGCGTTGAAGACCTTCCTGGAATGGAAACAACAGCGCGCCTACGCCCTGGCCGAGCGCGCCCAACCGGGAGCCCCCGTCTCATGAATCCCGAACCGTCCCACGGCTTCACCACCCGCGCCGTCCACGCGGCCCGCGGCTTCGCCGGCGACACCGGCGCGGTCATGCCGCCGGTGTACCTCACCTCGACCTTCGCCAGTGGCAATCCGGACGGGTTCGACTACACCCGCTCGGGCAACCCGAACTTCCGGCTGCTCCAGCAAAGCGCCGCGGCGCTGGAAGGCGCGCGCTTTGCCACCTGCTTCGCCAGCGGCGTCTCCGCCATCACCGCCGTCGTGTCCACGCTCCGCTCCGGCAACCTCGTCGTGGCCGAGGAGAACGTGTACGGCTGCACGTACCGGCTGTTCGACCAGGTCTTCGCCAAGTTCGGCGTGCAGGTGCGCTACGCCAACTTGGCCGACGAGGCGAACTGGCCGGTGATCACCGCCTCCCGCCCCGCGCTGGTCTGGCTCGAAAGCCCCACCAATCCGCTGCTCAAGATCGTGGACATCGCCGGCGTCAGCCGCGCGGCCGCGGCGGCGGGCGCGCCGGTGGTGGTGGACAACACCTTTGCCTCGCCGTTCCTGCAACGGCCGCTCGAACTCGGCGCCACGCTGTCGCTCTCCTCAACCACCAAGTACGTGAACGGCCACAGCGACTGCCTGGGCGGCCTCGTGGCCACCAACGACCCCGCGTGGCAGGAGCGGATGCTCTTCGCGCAAAAGGCGCTCGGCTTGCAGCCCTCGCCGTTCGACGCCTGGCTCACCGCGCGCGGCCAGCGGACGCTCGCCTTGCGCATGGAGCGGCATTGCGCCAGCGCGCTGGCCCTGGCCACGTGGCTCGAGACCCGCCGCGGCGTGCGCTGGGTGCGGTATCCGTTCCTGCCGTCGCATCCCCAACACGCGCTGGCCCGCCGCCAGATGCGCGGCGGCTCCGGCATCGTCACCGCCGAGCTGGACTGTCCGGCGGAAACGGCGCTCGCCTTCTGCCGGCGCCTGCGGTTCTTCACCCTGGCCGAAAGCCTCGGCGGCGTGGAAAGCCTGATCTGCCACCCCGCCACCATGACCCACGCCTCCGTGCCGCCGGAGGTGCGCCGGCAGGTCGGCATCGGCGACGGCCTGCTGCGCTTCTCGGTGGGCATCGAGGATTTCGCGGACCTGCGGGCGGACGTGGACGCGGCCATGACGGAGGTGCTCGGATGACGCCGCGCGACCTCGAACGCCAGCCGCGTTGGCGGGCGGAGGACCTGGGCGCGCCGCTGCCGGACTCGCCCCACGCCATCTCCGTGGCCATGCCGCGCTGGGACGACGTGGTGGGCTACGAGGAGAAACGGCCCGAAACGATGGCCCGGCTGCAAACCGGCTACCCGCGCTTCCTCGTGCATCCGCTGGCGCGGGCGGTCGCCGCGGAACTGGCTCCCGGCCGGCCGTGCCTGCCGTTCCCGTCGCGCCGGGTGGCGGAACTGGCGGCGGCGTTTGTGCGCCAGACCGTCCCGGCGCCGGTTGAATTGGTGAGCCGCGGTGGCGTGACCGGCGTGGCCACGGACCCCGCCGGCGACGCGGCCTTGAAGGCCTTCTGGCAGCACACCGGTTTGATACTTTCCACGCGCCAGGCCGAGGCCTTCCTCGCCGGCCGGGGCGAGCCCGCTGAAGCCGCCGACGCGCGCCGTTCGTTGCGCCGCCAACTGGCGGCCTTGTACGAATGCGCCGAGGACGATGTGTTCCTCGCGCCCACCGGCATGGCCGCGCAGTACGCCGCGCTGCGCGCCGCGCAACGGCGCCGGCCGGACCAGCCCACCGCGCAACTGGGCTTTCCGTACGTGGACACGTTCAAGCTCCAGCAGAAGTTCGGCCCCGGCGCGTTTCTGCTGCACGACCTCGCGCGCATCGCGGACGATCTCGCGGCCCTGCTGGCGCGCGAGCCGCTGGCGGCGTGCTTCTGCGAAATCCCCGGCAATCCGCTGCTGGGTTCGGCCGACCTGTGCCGCCTCACGCCGCTGCTCCGCGCCCACGATGTGCCGTTGATCGCGGACGACGTGGCGGCGACGCCCTTCAACGTGGACCTCGGCCCGCACGCCGACCTCATCGCCACGAGCCTCTCGAAGTACCTCGTCGGCACGGCGGACGCGATGGGCGGCGCGGTGATCTGCAACCCGCGCTCGCCGTGCCACGCGCCGCTCAAGGCGCTGCTCGCCGCGCAGCACGAAGAACTGCTGGGCGGCGAGGACGCCCGGGTGCTGGACGCGCAGGCGCGCGGCTTTCCCGAACGCATGGCCCGGCACAACCGGAACGGCCTGCTCATCGCCGAACGGCTGCGCGCGCATCCGGCGGTCGAGCGCGTGTGGTATCCGCGCTGGGAGTTCAGCGAGGTGTACGAGGCCGTGCGCCGGCCGCACGGCGGCTGGGGGGCGCTGGTGACCTTCCGGCCGCGCCACGCGGAGACCGCGTCCTCGCGCATCTACGATGCCCTCGAGCTGTGCAAAGGCCCGAGCTTCGGCACCGTGTTCACGCTGGCCTGCCCGTTCACGCTGCTGGCGCATTACACCGAGCTCGACTGGGCCGAGTCCTGCGGCGTCTCGCGGAACTTGATCCGGATTTCGGTGGGGCTGGAAGACCCGGAAATCCTCTGGCCGCGCATTGCCCGGGCCCTCGCAACCGGCGCCGCCCCCGCATGAGCATCGAACTGCGCAACGTCAGCAAACGCTTCGGCGACACCGTGGCGGTGGATCGCGTGAGCTTCACCGTGCGCGAGGGCGAGCTCGTGGCGCTGCTCGGCCCCAGCGGCGGCGGCAAGACCACCGTGCTGCGCATGATCGCCGGCCTGGAGATGCCGACCGAGGGCGACCTGTTCATCCGCGGCCGGCGGGTGAACGACGTGCCGGTGCAGCAGCGCAACATCGGCTTCGTGTTCCAGAGCTACGCGCTGTTCAAGAACATGACCGTGTTCAAGAACATCGCCTTCGGCCTGCGCGTGAAGAAGTGGCGGCGGCGGGACATCCAGAAGCGCGTGACCGAGTTGCTGGACCTGTTCGGCCTCGCGGGCCTCGAGCGGCGCTTTCCGCACCAGCTTTCCGGCGGCCAGCGCCAGCGCGTGGCCATCGCCCGCGCGCTCGCGCCCAAGCCCAGCGTGCTGCTGCTGGATGAGCCGTTCGGCGCCGTGGACGCGAAAATCCGCCAGGAGCTGCGCGAATGGCTGGTGCGGCTCCACCACGAGCTCAATGTCACCACCTTGTTCGTCACCCACGACCAGGAGGAGGCGATGGAGGTGGCCAACCGCATCGTGATCTTCTCCCGCGGCCACCTCGAGCAGATCGGCACGCCGCGCGACGTGTACGAGAACCCCGCCAACGAGTTCGTGGCCCGGTTCATCGGCGTCATGAACGTGCTCGAGCTCGAGGTCTGGGGCGGCTTGGCCACCCTGGGCGAAATCCAGGTGCCCGCCCCCGGCCTGCGCGACGGCGACCGCCTGCGCATCGGCTTCCGGCCGTACGCGGTGCAGGTGTCCACCGACCTCACGCATTACCGCTACCTGGCCACGCTCAAGCACACGTTCTTCCTGGGCATCATGCTGCGGGTCGAGCTGGAGACCGAGTCCGGCCTCACCATCCGCGCCCGCATGACCAAGGAGGAATACGCCCAGCTCGGTCTCGAGGACGGCCGCAAGGTCTCCTTCCAGATCCGCAACTACCGGGTGCTGGCCACCGAAGGCGCGCCGCTCGAGCCCGAGCAGAAGCTGCCGTACCCCGAGGTGCCCAGCCTGGGCGAACACATCTGAACGCGGAAGACCGGTACCGCCGGCTTTCAGCCGGCCGCAGCGCCGGACTCCAGTCCGGCAACCGGGAAGCACGCCATCCAACGCGGGCAGGTCGCCACTCGCCGTGAGGCGTCACCTGCCGGTGGCCGGCACCGCAGCCCGTCCCCGCCCGCGCGTTGCTTGTCCCGGCCCCGGCGGTACACTCCGGCCGTGATTCGCAACGTGATCTTCGACTGGTCGGGCACGCTGGTGGATGACCTGCCCGCCGTGCTCCAGGCCAGCAATCACGTCTTCCGCCAGGCCGGCGTGCCCGAATTGAGCCTCGCCCAGTTCCGCGCCGAGTTCTGCCTGCCCTTCAAGCGCTTTTACGACCGTTACGTGCCGCACGTGCCGCTGGCCCGGCTCGAGGCCTGGTTCCACGAGGAGTTCCGCCGCGCGCAACCCGGCGTGAGCCCGCTGCCGCACGCCCGCGAGTTCCTCGAGTTCTGCCGCGCCCGCGGCTGGCGCACCTTCGTGCTCAGCAGCGTCCGTCGCGACCATTACGCCGTCCAGGCTGCGGGTACGGGCTTCGGCGCGTTCATTGACCACCCGTACGTCGAGGTCTGGGACAAGACCGCCCGCATCCGCAACCTGTTGCGCGAGCACGCGCTCGTGCCGCGCGAGACGCTGTTCATCGGCGACATGGCCCACGACATCGAGACCGCGCGTCACGGCGGGGTGTGGTCGTGCGCCGTGCTCACCGGCTACAACGGCGTGGACCAGTTGCGCGCCAGCGGGCCGGACTTGATCGTCGAGCACCTGGGCGAACTCCGCAAAATCCTGGCCCGCGACGCCGGTCCGTTTGGGGAGGCTTCCAGCGCCGCGGCGGAACCGCTCACGCCCGTGCCCACGGTGGGCGCGCTGATCTTCAACACGGCCGGCGAGGTGCTGCTGGTGCGCACGCGCAAGTGGTCGAACCGCTGGGGCATTCCGGGCGGCAAGATCAAGGGCGGCGAGACCGCGACGGCGGCGCTGCGCCGGGAGTTGTTCGAGGAAACCGGCCTGGCGGTCACGGACATCCGCTTCGTGATGGCGCAGGATTGCATCCGCTCGCCGGAGTTTTACCGCGCCGCGCATTTCCTGCTGCTCAACTACACCTGCCGGTGCGAGGGCCCGGCCGGGGTGCGGCTCAACAACGAGGCCCAGGCCTTCCGCTGGGTGTCGCCCGCCGACGCCCGGCAACTGGACCTGAACCAGCCGACCCGCATATTGCTCGAGGCCGTGCTCGCCGGCGCGGCGCCAACCCCGGCCTGACGTGGACACCATCACCATTGCGGATCTCGAGGTGCATTACCACGTAGGCGTGCCCGACGTCGAGCGCGCCCGGCCGCAGCGGCTCTTGCTCACCGTCGAACTCGCGCACGACTTCAGCATCGCCGCCGCGCACGACGACCTGCGCACCGCGATTGACTACTTCGCGGTCGTGCAGCGGCTGCTGCGGTACGGCGAGGGCCGGAGCTGGAAGCTCATCGAGGCGCTGGCGGTGGAACTGGCCGAACTGCTGCTGCGCGAGTTCCGGCCCCGCGCCGTGAGCGTCGAGGTGAAAAAGTTCATCATCCCGGAAACCCGCCACGTGTCCGTGCGCGTGACCCGCGGCGCGCTCCGTTGAGCCGGGGGCTGAAACCACCAATGGACACCCAGGAACACCAAGGAAAACTGGAGTGGAAGTCACGTGTGCGCTGCAATTCAAGACCGGCTTGCCTGGCGAGTCTGCCCGAATCAGAACCCGCCTTGCTGGTTTTCTGATTCGTGTCCCTTGACGTCCATTCGTGGTTCAACCAACCCGTCCCGACGGAGACGAGGTTCACGGACCTTTCCGAACAGCTTCCAGCGCCAGCCGGGCGCGAATCTCGGCTTCCAGTTCCGGTCCTTGCTTGCCTGAGGCTGCGGCAAAGTTCGCGGCCAGGGCGGAGGCGTAGGCTGTGGCCGGCGAGGTGCCCACCACCAGGTACGGCTGGCCGTGGAAGGTGATGTAGCTGACACCCGGCGCGGCCACGTCCACGAACTCGCCGCGGTTGGCGTAGGCCGCCACTTCGCCGCGGCGGTTGAGAGCCGTGACCGCGATGACCTCCGGGTAGGCCGCCGGAAACGTGGGCTCGGTCACCGGCTCGTTGCCCGCCGCCGCCAGAAACACGACGCCGCGCTCGTGGCCGGCTTGAATGAGCCGGTGCACAAACGGGCTGGGGTCGGCGCCGCCCAGGCTGAGGTTTACGATGTCGGCGCCGTTGTTGATGGCGGCCTGGATGCCCAGCGCGATCTCGTAGCTGGTGGTGGATTCGCGGTTGCCGTACACGTCCACCGGCAAAATCCGCACGGGGGTGCCGCTGGCGGCGTCCGGCGCCGCGGCCAGGCCGCGCAGCAACGTGGCGCTCATGCTGGTGCCGTGCGCGAGCTGGTCGTCCGGCACTTGCGCCTCGCCCGCCACGGAGACGGTCGGGAGCAGAAAATCCTGAATGCCCGCCGCCGGGCCCTGCACCGCGGTGTCCACCATCGCCACCACCACGCCCTCCGAGCCGGTCAGCGCCCTGGGTTTGAGCGTCAAATTCAGGCCGGCGCCGGCCAGCGCCGCCTCCGCCGCCTCCGGCCGCTCCACCAGGTAATTGAAGTCCACGCGCGCCCCGCCGCCGGCCAGTTCGCGCTGCGCCGCGTCCGCGGCGGCGGCGGACTCGAACTTCAGCCGGTACGCGCGCAGGTCTTCGGACCGTCCGACGATCCGCGCGCCGAGCCGGCGGGCCAGTTCCTCGATCGTCTCCGGGCTGTCCGCCTTGAGCGTCACGATCAGTTCATCCGCCAGCCGCCGGCCGCGGGCGGCCTCGCCGGCCGGCACCGCGATGCGCAGGGTCGCGGCCTGTCGTGAATCGCGGAACACGTACAGCCGGGCGGGGCTGTTGGTGCCGGGCACGAGGACGTAATTGAGCGGACCCAGCAGACGGCGCAGCGCCTCGCCCGGCGGCAGGTCGCGGAACTTGGCGTTCACCACGTGCTCGGCGGCGGGGTCGAGGTACACCTGCCAGCGCGTCTTGCGGGCCACGGCTTCGAGCAACTGATCGAGACTCCAACCCGCAATCTGCGCGGTGACGCGGTCCTCCGCGACGCGCCAATCCAGGCTGGGCGCAGTCGCCAGCGCGGCTTGGCGCTCACCCGCCACGCCCTTCGCCGGCCAAAGCGCCAGGAACGCGAGGCTGAAAATCAACACCCGGCCAAGCGGCAAGGACGCCCGGCTGGCCCGGCGGCGTGGCGCTGGTCGGCTGGTGCGGGGAGCGCCAGCGTCCCCGCCTGTCTTTGGAGCGCCGGCCTTGGGAAGGCGGGATTCGCGCGCTTCAGCCCGAAAACCGAAGTTGGCCGTGGCGCAATGCGTCCCGCCGGCCCAACTTCGCTTTCCGGGTTCAGGTGTCAGCCAGATCATTCCGGGCACAACGTAGGCAAACACCGCGGCCGCGCAAAGGTCGCATTGGCGCGCTCAGTCCTCGGGCGGCAGAAACCCGAACTCGCGGAGCTGGCGCCGCTCGCGCTTGGTGGGCCGTCCCGCGCCTTTCGGCCGGTGAAACAGCGGTTCCAGCCGCGGCTCGCCCGGCGGCGGGCGCTGCTCGGGCGGCGTGAGGTCTTCGAGGTATTGGGCCGCGCGCTTCGCGCCGACGCGCTGTTCCAGCGACGCCAGCACCTTGACGGTGCGCGGGCCGCCGGGAAGCTGGACCTCGATGACCTCGCCCGGCCGGACGGTGTGGGCCGGCTTCACGCGCTGGCCGTTGAGCTTGACGTGTCCGCCCTGACAGGCCGCGGTGGCGAGGCTGCGCGTCTTGAACAGCCGCACGGCCCACAGCCATTTGTCGAGCCGCGCCCCGGCCGGGGGCGTCGGCGCCTGCGAGGTGGATTCGGGTTTCATGAATGGCGGCTGGCGGGCCACGCGCCGCTGCCGGCGGATCAGTGCCTGGCGGGAAGGATCATGGCGCCTGGTCCGTCGGCAATCAACGGTGGTTCCGGGCCTTGGTGGTCGGGGTGTCCTTCACGTGGAAGCCCCTTTCCTGTTTGGGACGATCCGGCGCCGGTGGCGGGTCGAGGATGGCCATCACGCGCTGGAGGATTTCCACGATGGCCACTTCATGCGCATCGAGGCGGCTCTTCGGTTCGGCCTCAAGGTCGGCCAACTTCCGGGCCAGCGCGCGGGGGTCGGTGAGCGCGCCGCGCATCTTCACGAACGCACGCCCCACGAACACGCTCACCCGCACCGCCCGCGGGCTGTTGAGGACGTTGGCCGCCATGATCGCGCCGTGTTCGGTTAAGGCGTAAGGGAGGTATTGGAGGTTTTGTCCGCGCTTCAAGGTCGCAAATTGCGTCTTGAAGCGCGGACTTCTTCGGCTTTGCACTGGACGCGCTCAATCCGCGGCCTCCTCAGCGCATAACACCGCCGCCTGCTCGAGCACGGTCTGCGTCGCCTGCTCCTGCTTGTCCGGTGGGTAGCCGTATTTGCGCAGGATCCGCTTGACCAGCACGCGCAACTGCGCCCGCACGTTCTCGCGCAGCGTCCAGTCCA
>CAZMOZ010000045.1:0-29651 GCA_964568145.1 uncultured Verrucomicrobiota bacterium | reverse complement strand
GGACCCGCGCCCGGCCGCCGGCAGCCCGGTGTTCTCCGGATACAAAATGGCGCCGGCGGATGGATACTTCATCACCACGCCGTACAAGGGAGCATTCAAGGACGCGCAGTGGGCACTCGACTGGAGCGCACTTGCCGACAACGGCCATCTGAAGCCCGTTGCCCACGCGCTGGTCTATGAATACCCGACCGAAGGCACGGCGGTGGTGCCGCCAACGCTGGCAGTTGCCCGCAACGGAAGCAACATCGTGATCTCGTTCGCGTCGCAAACCGGCGTGAAGTACCAGGTGCAATCCCGCGCCGCTTTGGACGCAGGCGAGTGGACGAACGAAGGCGCCCCGCTGGACGGCACGGACCAGGCGCTCAGCTACACCGAGGCCTTGAGCGCGGGGAAATTCTTCCGCGTGGTCGTACCCTGACCTGCGGCGGGCGGAGGCTGGTTGAAACACGCTGGAGGGCCCGCCGGGCCCTCCTTTTGCTTTTTGCCAGTCAGGCGCGATTCAGGACCGGTCCGCCGTTGGCCCGTCGGGACGACCCAGTTCATCGCAAAAAACGGGCAACGATGGCCAAACGGTGAGTAGCCGGCGCTTCCCCCGCCGGCTTAATCAAGGCCAGAACCGCCCCGGCGCGGCCAGACAAAGCCCGCGCCGGTGGCCGATCCAATCAAGCGCCATGACCACCCAGAATGACCGCGCCGCCTGGTTGAAGGGCGGCACCGCCTGCTGCTCCGTGCCCGCCGAAGCCCGCCCGCGTCCGCAGCGCCTCGTGTTGCTGGGCGCGCCGGGCGTCGGCAAAGGCACCCAGGCCGAGCTGCTCCACGAGCGGCTGGGTGCCTGCCAGCTCTCGACCGGCGACGTCTTCCGCGCCGCGAAGTCGCTGGACCCCTGCGAGCGCACGCCGGCTTTGAACGAGGCGATCGAGTACATGCGGCGCGGCGAACTAGTGCCCGACGCCACGGTGCTTGCGATGGTGCGCGAGCGGGTGGGCTGCCTGCGCTGCCAGGGCGGGTTCCTGCTCGACGGCTTCCCGCGCACCGTGGCCCAGGCCGAGGCGCTGGCGCGCATCCTCGCCGAGGAGAAACTCAAGCTGGACGCGGTGGTCAGCTACGAACTGCCCATCGAGCAGATCGTGGCGCGGCTCAGCGGCCGGCGCACGTGTTCGCGGTGCAAAGCGGTGTTCCATGTCACCAACCGGCCGCCCAAGGTGGAGGGCGTCTGCGACCATTGCGGCGGCCCGCTCATCCAACGCGAAGACGACCGGCCCGAATCCGTCCGCGTCCGCATGGCCGCCTATGAAAAGAGCACCGCGCCGCTGGCCGAATACTACCGGCGGCAAGGCCTGCTGGTGCCCGTGCTGGCCGAGGGTTCGCCGGAGGAAATCATTGAGCGCACACTCAAGGCTCTGAACGGCCAGACCGCGACCGCTGCCTGAGCCCGAAGGTGGCGGTCGGATTTCGGCCGGTAGCCAGGTAGTGGGACAGGCGACCCGCCTGTCCAGGTGCCACGGGCGACCCGCCCGTGCCGCGAGCGTGGTTGTCCGCGCCCGCTGATTGCGGCGACCCCGGCCCGAGCCTGGGGCCGGCGCTGCGGTTTCCCCGGCCATTTTCATCCGGCCAGACACAGCGATGGCGTCGCCTTGCCGCCTCGCAGCCTTCGCGTCCTTCGTGGACTTCGCGAGACGCTTTCCGATCGGGATGCGCCTGGCCTGCCGGGTTTCTTGGGCACGCCAGGCCAGTTTGATCTTCAACCAACCGGCGTTCGGGGCTAGGTTCGGCACATGCCGCAACGATGCTGGTTGGTAAAGCAGGAGCCCGAGGACTACCCGTGGTCGCAACTGGTCGCGGACGGCGGCACCGCCTGGACCGGCGTCCGCAATTTCCAGGCCCGAAACCACCTCCGTGCCATGCAGCCGGGCGACCGGGTGCTCTACTACCACAGCGGTGCCGAACGGGTCGTGGTGGGTCTGGCCGAGGTGGCGCGCGCGGCTTATCCTGACCCCACCGCCACGGAGGGCGACTGGTCGGCCGTGGACCTGAAGCCGGCCCGTCCCTTGCCGCGACCGGTCACCCTGGCGGAGATCAAGGCCGACCCGGCGTTGAAAAACCTCCCGCTCCTTCGGCAGTCCCGGCTGTCGGTGACGCCGGTGGAGGGGGAGGAGTTTGCGCGCCTGCTGGAACTGGCCGGCGCGAAAGACGAAAAAGCTGCCGGGCCGCGAGCCCGCCGGCGATGAAGACCCGGATCGAGCATCTCGGCCTGCCGGCGCGTGATCCCGCGGCGCTCAAGGACTGGTACGTGCGGGTGCTGGACGCACGGGTGGTGTTCGCGCACGAAGCCGCGTCGCCGGCCTATTTCCTCGCCCTGCCCGGCGGGGAGCCTTTGCTCGAATTGTACGCCGCCACGCGGTCCGCGCCCGAGACCGCCGACAACGGCCTCGCCGGCTGGCGGCATGTGGCGTTGCGCGTGGACTCGATTGAGGCCGCGCAAGCCGAACTCGCGGCGCGCGGGGTGCGGTTTGACGGCCCGGCGAAGCCGGCGGGCGGCGGCGGTCGCGTCCTGTTCTTCGCCGATCCTGAAGGCAACCTTCTCCATCTGGTGGAACGCCCGCCCGGCGCGTTCGTCTGAACCGCGCGCCCGCGGCGCTGCCTTCCGGCCATGAAGCGTTTTGACGCCATCATCTTCGACATGGACGGCGTGATCGTGGACAGCGAACCCTGGCACGAGCGCGCCTTCCGCGAGATTTTCCACGAGCTGGGCTACAGCGAGACCCACGGCATTGATTTCCAGGCCTACATCGGCCGGTCCGACCGCGCCCTGTGGCTGGATTTCATCGAGAAGCACCAGCCGCCGCATCCGCTGGAGGAACTGCTCGCCGCCAAGCAGAACCGGCTCATCGCGCTGCTGCGCCGCGAGCAGCCCATCTTTGAAGGGCTGCCCGACCTGCTGGCGAAGCTGGCGCCGCATTATCAACTCGCCGTCGCCTCCGGCTCGAATCACCCGGTCATTGACGAGGTGCTGGCGATGAAACAACTCCGGCGGTTCTTCACGGTCGTGGCCAGCACGCAGGACGTGGGCAAGACCAAGCCCGCGCCGGACGTGTTTCTGCACGCCGCCCGGCTGCTGGGCGTGGCCCCTGCGCGCTGCTGCGTCATCGAGGATTCCGCGGCGGGCGTCACCGCGGCGCGCGCCGCCGGCATGGAGGTGATCGCCATCACGAATTCCCTGCCACGCGACCAGCTTGCCCACGCCACGCACGTCGTGGACACGTATGAGACAATCGAGCGGCTGTTGCTGCCGGCCGCGCCGTCGCCCGCCCCAGCGCCGGCACCAATACCGCCACCGAAGCATCCGCTGCTTTGAGCCGGAAGGCTGGCTTTGGAGGATCCCCGAAGGCACCAAGCGCGGTGGAGTTGCGGCCAGAGATGGCGAAATCAGATGACGCCGCAAGTATGCGCATCCCGCCAATCCCGCCGCGGGCTTTCGCGGGAGACGGCACACGCCTCGCCCTCTCCCCCGGGGAGAGGGTTGGGGGGAGGGGAAAGGCAAGCTGGTTTCCTCCCAGCCGTGCCATTCGCCGGGTTCTTGGTGCCGTGAACCCCGGCTTTGGGTCTTGCGCGGAAAGGTTAAGCCTTGTTTCCCCCTCACCCTTCCTTCTCCCTCAGGGAGAGGGAATCGGCGGCACAGTCATGGAAAGCTTTGCAAGCGTGTGCCGCCAATCCCGCCGCAGGCTTTCGCCGGGGACACAGCGCGGTTGTTTCCCGCCCACACCAGAGTGAGCGGCATCGAAAAACTGGCGCGGGCTGCGGAAATCTTCCGGGAAAATAACACGAGCGGATACGAATCGGCGGTTCGGCGAAGGCTCGTTCTGGCTGGGTCACGCGCGGGCGGGTTCGTGAGGTCGCGCCAATCCGCCGGCCATGCAACACGCTTGACGATTTCACCCTTCAACAGCTCTGGGCCGCAGCGACCGCGTCTGGGTCATTCGCCGTCCTCGACCGCGCTCAAACTTTCCGCACATAACCGTGCGCGCGGAACCACTCGATGGCTTCGGCCAGCGCCCGGCGCGGCGGGGTCTGCGGCAGGCCCAGCTCGCGCACGGCCTTGGCGGGCGTGAAGAACATCTTGTACCGCGCCATGCGCACGCCAGCCAGCGGCGCCTTGGGCGGGCGGCCCGTCCAGCGCGCCTTCCACTCGTCCAAGTGCGCGGCGGCCAGCGCCAGCCAATAAGGCACGCGCAGCCGCGGCGCGGGCTGGCCGCTGAGCTCCGCCAGCACTGCGAAGGCCTGCTGCAAGGTCCAGTTGCCCTCCGCGTGGCCCAGGATGTAGCGCTCGCCCACCCGGCCGCGCTCCGCCGCCAGGATGTGCCCGGCCGCGACGTCGCGCACATGCACCCAGTTCAGGCCGGTGTCGAGAAAGGCGGGCATGGCGCGGTTGAGGAATTCCACGATCACCTCGCCGGTGGGCGTGGGTTTCACGTCGCGGGGGCCGACCGGCGCGGTGGGATTCACGATCACCACCGGCAGACCGCGCGCGGCGAGTTCGCGGGCGACCGCCTCGGCCCGCCATTTGGAACGCTTGTACGGATTGGTCATCTCAGCCTCGGTGGCGAGCGCGGATTCATCCGCAGGCTGAGGCTGGGCGAGGTCTGCCGGCGGCGGCCGCAGCACGCCCACGGTGCTGGTGTACACGATGCGCCGGCAGCCGGCGTCGCCCGCGGCCTCGAGCACGGCGCGCGTGCCGTCCACGTTCGCGGCGTACAGCGGCGCGTAATCCGGCAGCCAGAGGTGATAGCTGGCGGCCACGTGGAAACACCAGTCGCAGCCGCGCAGGACGGCGGCGAGCGCCTGGCGGTCCAGCAGGCTGGCGCTCACCGGCTCGTAACTGGCGCCCTGCAGACCGCGCAGGTCGCTGCCGGGCCGGATCAAGGCCCGGACCTCGTGGCCCGCGGCGTTGAGCGCATGGACGAGGTTGGCGCCCACAAAGCCGGTGGCCCCGGTGACGAAGCACTTCATGGGCGGCTTTATGCGGCGACGCCGGGCGGCGGTTCAACCGGAAAACCGGCGGGTCAGCCCTGCCCACTGCTGCGGGTCCGTCTTGGTTCGTGGTTCGTGGTTGCTGGCATTCAGCCTCCGACCATCGACCCTCGACCTTTGACTTCCTGGGACGGGTCGCCGGCGCCTCCCTTGACTTGGTCGAACCGGAGGCGATGATTTGCGCGGCAACGATGACGCGGCGCAGCAAACGCAATCTGACCCACACGGAAGCGCGGGATCTCGACATCGAAATCGGTTTCCTGGCCGGGCTCACCCGACGGGACCCGGCCTATGTCGAGGCGCTCCAGCTCCTGGGCGACGCGTACAGCCGGCGCGGTCGTTTCAACGACAGCTTGAAGGTGGACCAGCAGGTCGCCCGGCTGCGTCCCGAAGACCCGCGCGCGCTGTACAACCTCGCCTGCAGCCTGGCGCTCAACGACAATGCCGAGGGGGCCTACGACGCGTTGAACCGCGCGCTGGACGCCGGCTACCGCGACTTCCGCTGGCTGGCGCGCGACCCCGACCTCGCGGCTTTTCGCAAGCATCCGCTGTACCGCCGGCTGCGGGCGCGTTTGAAGGCGCTGCGCGACGCGGTGGCCTGACGCAAGCACCCGTGCCACCCGCTCCGCCCGTGAAGGTCAAGGTCCGCAACCAGTGGCGCGAAGTCCGCACGGTGGATTTCCGCGAGCGCGACCACGCCGTGCTGCTGGTCGAACAGCGCCTGCTGCCGCATCGCTTCAAGATTCTGGCCACCCGCGATTACCGCGAAACCGCCGCCGCCATCCGGGACATGGTCGTGCGCGGGGCGGGCGCCATCGGCGCGACCGCCGCCTTCGGCCTGGCCCAGGGCGCGCGGGCCTTCCGCGGCCGGGATTTGGACCGCTTTCAGCGGCATCTCGACCAGGTTTACGCGACGTTGAAGGCCGCCCGCCCGACGGCGGTGGACCCGGTCAACGCGATGGACGCCGTCCGCCGCCAGCTTGCCGCCGGCCGGAGCGTGGTCGAACAACAGGAACTGGCGCTGGCCGCGGCGCGCGCCTTCGCCGACGAGGACGTGGCGCACTGCCGGGCCCTCGGCGGGCACGGCGCGCCGTTGATCCGCGACGGCATGCGCGTCCTCACGCATTGCAACGCGGGCTGGCTGGCGTTTGTGGACGTGGGCAGCGCCACGGCGCCGCTGTACGCCGCGCAGGCGCAAGGCCGGCGGTTCCACGTCTTCTGCGACGAGACCCGGCCGCGCAGCCAGGGTGCCACGCTCACGGCCTGGGAGTTGGCGCAGCAGGGCATCGCGCACCAGATCATCGCCGACAACGCCGCCGGGCATCTCATGCAGCGCGGCGAGGTGGACCTGGTGATCGTGGGCAGCGACCGCATCCTGGGGCGCACCGGCGAGATCGCGAACAAGATCGGCACCTACACGAAGGCCGTGCTCGCGCACCGGCATGGCATCCCGTTTTACGTCGCGGCGCCGTTGAGCACGATTGACTGGCAGCTCAAGTCCGGCCGCGAAATCCCGATCGAAGAGCGCGGCGCGGATGAGGTGCTCGGGGCGTGGGGGGTGATCGAAAGTCCGAAGTCCGAAGTCCGAAGTTCAAAGCCCGGAGTCCACAGTCCGCCGTCCTCAGTCAAGGGCAGGCGGGTTTATGTGCGGGTGGCGAATCCGGCCAGCGGCGCGCGGAATCCCGGCTTCGATGTGACGCCGCCCGAGTTGATCACCGGGATCATCACGCCAGTGGGCATCTTCCGTCCGCGCGAGCTGTGGAAGCGGCGGCGTGAACTGGGCGGCTGGTGGCGCGGCGACTCCGCCCGCGCCGCCACGAATTCCGCCCCGGCTTACTCCTCCTTGAGCCAGCGGCGGTAGTCCGGTTCGAGCAGGGCCTTCACGGCCGGCTCGTCCATGTTGGCCGGTGTGGCCACGGTGGACCCGGTGTCAATCCGCGCCGGCACGGGCTCGCCACGCAGGTGCGCGGCCATCGTCTTCACGCCCAGGTGGCCCATGTTGATCGGATCCTGCAACACCAGGCCGTGCAGTTCGCCTTTGCGCATCGCGGCCACGAGCATTTCCGAGCTGTCGAAGCCCACGAACTTCACGCGGCCGGCGAAGCCGCCGTCCTGCAATGCGCGTAGCATGGCGAACGTGGTGAATTCGTTCGGGCAGAAAATCCCGTCCACCGCCAGCGCGCCGCCGCCCTTGAGGGGCGCGAGCAGGTTCTCGGCGTTCTGGTAGGCGATCTCCGCCGTGGCGCCGGAACGCTGGTGCGAGCTCACCACCTGGACGCCCGGCGACGCGCGCAGTTCGTCGAGGAACCCGGCCACACGCTGTTCGGTGCTGGCGGAGCCTTCGAGGAAGCGGAACACCAGCACCCGGCCCCGCCCGTTCAACAGCGCGGCCAGGTGTTGCGCGGCCTTGCGTCCGCCCGCCTCGTTGTCCGTGGCCACGAAGCTGACGTAGTTCGTCCCGCTGAGCGGCGAATCAATGATGACCACCGGAATTTTCGCGCGCGCGGCCTCGTTCACCGCCGGCCGCAATGCCACGTCGTCCAGCGGCGCCAGCACGATGCCATGCACGCGGCGGGTGATGAAATCCTCCACTACCTTGAGTTGCGACTCACGGTCGTCCTCCTTGAGCGGGCCTTTCCAAAGCACCTCCACGCCCAGCTCCGCGGCGGCCTTCACCGCGCCCGCGTGCACGGACTTCCAGAACACCTGGTTGGCGCCCTTGGGAATGACGGCGATGCTGAACCGCGTCGCCGCGCCGCCCGCCTCTGGTGCCGGCGCCGGGGACGACTGCCGGCCGCATCCGGCCAGCAGGAAACTCGCGGCCGCCACGGCCGCCGTGAAAAAGTGGGACATTCGCATGGTTGAAACCTGCCGCGCCGCCGCCGGCCAGGCGAGCCGAAACGGGGCGCCGGAGTGGTGTGGCAAGCCGGTTCCCGCCCGGCTCAATCGCGAACCACGAAACGAATCGCCAGCACCGGGCGACCCCGCTGGCCACAGTCGGCGCGGAGCTGCAGCCAGCCGTCGCGTGTTTTCGTCCCGGTCGGCACGCGCAAAACCGCGCGCAGCGTCCGGCGACCTTGCGGCTCGATTTCGAAGGCGGGCTCCGGCAATTCGGTTTCCCAGTCCTCCGGCTGGCGTTCGACCCGGATGCGGCCTCGCACGGCGGCGGCGGCGAAGTTGTAGGCGTGCAGCGGCAGTTCCAAGGCCCGGCCCGGTTTGACCGCGCAGGCGTAACCTTCCGACCACGGCAGGTCCTCCACGCGCACCGTGGCGTCGCGCGGCCAGGCGAGTTGCAGCACCACCGGGGAAGGCGCGCCTGGCTGGAAGGGCGCCAGCCGCGGCGGTGGTTCCAGCGGCAGCAACGCCGCCTGGCCGGCGGGAAGAAACAGAAAGACCGGCGCTGAATCGAGCGTGGCGGGCACGACACAATCCAGTGTGCGGCCCAGGTGGTCCACGGCGTCCACGACGGCGAGATTCACCGGCGGTTGCCAAGCGGCCCGGGTTTGCCCGCGGCCATCCCAGTCCGCCTCCTTTTCCGCCCAGGCCACGATCACGTCGCGCTCCTGGCCATCGGGCCACGCGCGGAAGGCGTACACGTGGAGGTCGAGACCCGGCCGCCAACGTCCCAGCGCCCGCGCGCCCGCCAGACAGCGGCCCACCGTGGCCAGCGCCACGTAGGCCGGACGCGGCGTCAGGTCGAGGCGGAGCAGACCGAACTGCACTCCGTTGGGCTCATGGTAGTGGCCGAGGATGAAATGGAAGTGGCGGCGCGAGCCCGCGAACAGGCTGCCGGCGTAGGATTGCGCAATCCATTCGGCCTTGAGGCGTTCGAGCCGCGGGTCCTGATCGAACCAGGGCCCCTGCTTCAGATGCGGCGTGCCGCGGTCGGCCTCGGTGATCCACAGCGGGCGGCCGCTGACCGCCGCGCGCGCCGGCGACCACAGTCCGGCGTAAGCGTGCGACCAGTCGTAAGTGTGGATGTTGTAGGTGTCGAAGTACGGCCAGGTTTCGTTGGCGAGCACGCCCTCCGTGTGGGCGGGCGTGGGCACGGCGGCGGTGACGTTCCAGCCCACGGTCACGCCGGGGTCGCCCGCCTTGAAGCCCAGCCACGCGGCCTTCTGCCACGCGCACATCTGATCCACGGTGTGACCGCCGAACGTGGCAATGTTGGCCTCGTTCCAGGGTTCCCAGGCGGCGACGCGGTTCTTGAAGCGGCTGGCCAGCGCCCGCGCGAATTCAAAGACCTGCCGCAAGTCCGGCGCGAAACGGCCGCCGGCATCCGGCGCCTCGCGCGCCCAGGGCGGGGTGTCGTGGAACACCTGCAGCACCTTCAGCCCGGCGGCGTGCTGCGCCTCCGCGGCGGTGTCATAGGTGGTCCGGGCGGCCACAAGCGGGCCGGGCGCGGGCTGCAAGTCGCGCCAGCGGAGACGGTCCCGGACCCAGTTCACGCCGGCGAGGGCGGCGAGGTTGGCCAGGCGTTGCTGGTGCGGCACGTCGTTGTATGCAAACCATGCCGTGGCCGAGTCCACGCATACCGGCGAGTCACCCGGTGTGGGCGCGGCCAGCCGGCGCAACACCGCCGCCGTGGTCCACGCCACGTTGGTGCGGTCCGCGGTGTCGAACTCCACGCGGTACCAGCCGGGGCCCAGGTCGCCCAGCGTGAGCGGATCGCGCGCGGCCGGTACCGCCGGATTCAGTGTGGCGGCGCGCAGTTCCCGACCCCGCTCATCGAGCAGCCGCCAGCGGGTGATCCCGCCCGGCAGATCCTCGGGCAGGCGGACGCGGACCATTTCGCCGGCCAGGTGGATGTTGCCCGGATGATCGGCCAACGGGCTTGGAATGCCGCGCTGGGGCGGCGCGGCCGGGGTTTCATCCAGCTGGGGAAACAACCGCGCGCGGATGGCCGCCGGGTTGTCCGTGATGATGCCGTCCACGCCCCAAGCCACGAGGCTCGCCGCCTCGGCCGGATCGTTGATCGTGTACACCCAGGCGCGCAGGCCGCGCGCGTGCGCCTGGGCGATGGCGGCGGTGCTGACCTGGCGGTTCCACACCACCAGTTGCGCGCCCAGGTCCTGAATTTCGGCGATGAACTCCGGCGAAAGCGCTTTTTCCTCGTCGGTGAGCCGGCGGCCTTTGTGAGTTGAAGGCGGGCCGAGGGCGCCGAGCACCAGGTCGGGCGCAAGCCGTCGGGCTTCGCGCACGAAGTCCCAGTCAAACGACTGCACCACCACCTCGCGCAGCCAGCCGCGTTCGCGGAGCAGACGGACCAGCGTGGCCGCGTCGCCGGCCTTGCGCTCGATCAAGGCGACTCCGTCGGCCTGGATGGTCTCGATGGCCTCGACGAGGGTCGGCAGCGGCGTGCCCGCAAAGACCGGCGCGAACCACCGGCCCGCGTCAAGCCCGGCCAGATCTGCGGCGGGGCGAGCGGTCACGGCGATGTCCTTGCCGCCCCAGCGATTCGTCGCGTCGGTCGTGCGGTCCAGCGTGCCGTCGTGGATCACCAGCGGCACGCCGTCCCGGGTGTGATGGTAATCGAATTCGACGAGATCCGCCGGGGCAGCCAGGGCGAGACGGAAGGCGGGCAGCGTGTTTTCGGGCGCCTGCTGGCTGAAGCCGCGATGGGCGATCACCAGCGGGCTGGCGCGGGAGATCAGGTTCATCGCGGGCGTGGCGGGTGCTGCTTGGGCCGGGGGCGCGGCGGCGAAGGCGGGTCGGCTGATTGCGCCGGTGAGCACAGCCGCGAGGCCCACGAGTCGGAGACGATGGATGCGGCGGACAATCATGCTGTTGCCTGGCAGTGTAGGACGGCTCGCGTGGTGGCTCTATCGGGAAACTCCATTGGCCGTGTTCAGTCCAACTGTCGCAGGGTCACCTCGCCGTGGAGCACGCGGGCGGTGCAAGCCAGCCGATGCCGGGCGGGATCGAGGCCGGTGGCGCGGAGCACGGCCAGTTCTTCCGGGGTGGCGGGCGCGAGGTTCTCCACGCCTTGCACGATGGCCACCGCGCACGTTCCGCAGGAGCAGTTGAAGCACTCGGCCTCCATTTCCACCCCGGCCAGTCCGCCGGCGTCGAGCAGGCTTTCGCCGGGCGCGATCTCGGCGGAGAGTTCGACAGGCAGGATGGTGACTTTGGGCATGAATTCCGGGCGGGCACGCCCCGCAGCCGG
The DNA here is from genome assembly GCA_964568145.1 of uncultured Verrucomicrobiota bacterium. GTDB lineage: Bacteria > Verrucomicrobiota > Verrucomicrobiia > Limisphaerales > J093 > DSVZ01. Next base: position 18,457 of record CAZMOZ010000045.1, on the reverse strand, counting down.
GCCAGCATCAGCGGGTGATGTGGGGAAGTCAACGCTTGCCAATGCCCCCGGCCGATGACAAACTTTAGACAGTGAAAGCCGCCCCGCGATTCACTCAAGCTTCTGGCGTGGAAGTCTTTACCGGGAACGAACTCCTGGTCAAAGGCTGTTTGGAAGTCGAAGGTGGCACGCACCTGTGGACCGGTTATCCGGGTTCACCGGTGGCTGGTTTTTTTGACACCGCCCACGACATCGGCGAGCTGCTCTGCGAGCACGGGATTCGTGCCACCATGGCCAACAACGAGGCCCTCGCCACCGCCATGGTGAACGGCTCGCAAATGCATGGCCTGCGAGCCATCAGCGTACAAAAAAGCGTTGGGATCCACGTCGCGGCCGACGCTTTGGCGCTGGGCAACCTGGTGGGCGCGCATCCGCAAGGCGGAGCGGTCATCGTCATGGGTGACGATCCGTGGAGCGACTCGACCCAGGTGCCGGCAGATTCGCGTTACATCGCCAAGCACCTGATGATGCCGGTGCTGGAGCCCAGCGACGCGCAGGAACTCAAGGACTGGATCAACCTGGCCTTCACGCTGTCGCGCGAGAGCGAGTTGTACATCGGCTACCTCGTCACCACGAACCAGGCCGATGGCGGCGGCTCGGTGGAAGTGCGGCCCAACCAGTTCCCGGCCACCAACACCGCGAACAAGTTCACCCTCGACACCAGCAAGATTGATTTCGAGCGCAACGTGCTGCTGCCGCCGCGCACCTGGCGCAAGGAACAGCAAATCCACGAGCGCTTCGAGCGGCTCTGGGCCGCCGCCCGCGGCCTGGGCGCCCACCGCCTCCTGCCGGCGGAGACCGACACCAACGCGGCGGCGCGAATCGGCTTTGTCACCTCGGCGGCGGCGTACTGCTACCTGCGCCACGCGCTGGCCGAGCTGGGCCTGGACGGGCATTTCCCGATCCTGAAGGTGGGCGTGACCTACCCGCTTGACCCGTCGTTGATCGTGGAGTTCGCCTCCGGCCTCCGCGCGCTTTATGTGATCGAGGAGCGCCGCGGGTTCCTTGAGGAGCAGGTGGTGGAGATCATCAACCGCGCGCGGCAGACCGCCGATCACGAGTCCCGCCCGCTGCCCGCCGAGGTCTGGGGCAAGCACTTCCCGCTGGGCCTGCCGGGCATTCCCGAAGCCCGCGGCCTGAATCCGAGCAAGCTGACCGGCCGGCTGGGACCGCTGTTCCTGGCCCTGCCCGAGTTGCGGGGGCGGCTGGACGAACGCCGCGTACGCGCCGAGTTGGATTTGATCGCCGAGGTGAAGGCCGTGAAGCTCAACCTGGCGCTGCGCACGCCCACCTTCTGTCCCGGCTGCCCGCACCGCGACTCCGCCAGCGTGTTGCTCGAGATCAAGCGGCAGTTCCGCGACGCCGGCTACATGCGGCGCATGCACGGCACCGGACCGGTGGACCTGGTGTTCCACGGCGACACCGGCTGCTACACGATGCTGATGTTCGAGCCGACCAAGGACCTCATGCACAACTACAGCGGCATGGGCCTGGGCGGCGGCACCGGGGCGGGCATTGACCCGTTCATCCGCAACAAGCAGGTCGTGTTCATGGGCGACTCGACCTTCTTCCACAGCGGCCAGATCGCCATCTCGAACTCGCTCAAGAACGGCCAGGACATCACTTACATCATCCTCGACAACAAGACCACCGCCATGACCGGGCACCAGACCACGCCCGGCCTGGAGGAAGGCCTGCTCGGGGAACGCACCTTCGCGCAGAACATTGACGCCGTCATCGCCGGCATCACGGACCAGGCGCATTCCGGCGCCACGGTCGTGCGGGTGAATCCGGCCGAGGTCGCCAGCTACCGCGCGTTGCTCGAAAAGACGATCCTGCAAGACGGCGTGAAGGTGGTGGTGGCGGACAAGGAATGCGGCATCACCTTCCACCGCCGCGCGGCGCGCGAAGAGCGCAAGACGGTGCGCGCGCTCGGTTTCCTGCCGCGGAAGCGGTTCATCCACATCACGTCCGAAGTCTGCGAACACTGCCTCGAATGCACCAAAGCCACCGGCTGTCCGGGCCTGACCTTCGAGGAGACGCCTTACGGCCGCAAGGTCCAGACCGACCTGTCCTGGTGCGTGGCCGATGGCGCCTGCACGCGGTTTGAGGTGGCGCCGACGCCGGACGGCCCGCGCGTCAAGGCCTGTCCGTCGTTCGAGGAAGTCATCGTCACGCGCCGCCAGCGCCCGCCTGCGGCGCTGGACCAACTGGACTTCAGCCGCCTGCCCGCCCCTTCCACCCCGCGGCTGGAGCGCGTCTGGCGCGGCTACCTGGCCGGGGTGGGGGGCATGGGCATCGGCACGGCCACGGCCATCCTCGTGCTGGCAGGCCACCGCGAGGGTTACCGCATCCAGTACTGTGACAAGAAGGGCCTCGCGATTCGCAATGGCGGTGTCTATTCCATGATCACTTACTCGCCGTCAGGCGCGCCCTTCACGTCGAATCTCATCCCGTACGGCAAGGCCGACCTGCTGGTGGGCGTGGACGTGCTCGAGGCCGCGCGGGCGCTGGATCCGTCCACCAACCAGCGCGTGGGCAGCCGGCGTCACACCGCGGTGGTCGTCAACACCCACAAGACCCCGACCATCCTCAGCCTGCTCGGCCAGGACGATTTTGAAGTGGGGCGACTCGAGGCGCTGCTGCGCGAACACACCCGCGCGGAGGCGTATTTCAGCGCGGATGTTTCGCGGTTTTCCGAGCGGTTTTTTGGCACCCAACTTTACGCGAACATCATGATGCTCGGCGTCGCCTTCCAGCGCGGGCTGGTGCCGCTGAACCTGGCCAGCTTGGAGTGGGCCATCCACTCCGGCCTGGGCGCCGCCGCGGGCGACAACCTCAAGGCCTTCCATCTGGGTCGTTATGTCGCCCACGACCTCGCCACGGTCCAGGCCGCCGCCGGGGAATTCCGCGAGCCGCGCGCCTACGCCGAGGTGCTGGTGGACAAAGCCGCCATTTTGAGCCGCACCCGCGGCGGCGCGGCGCTGAGTCGCGCTTACGAGGAGCTGGTCCGGCAGACGGTGGAGGATCTGCCGGACGACCCGGAACTCCGTGGCGATTTTGCACGGCGGGTTTACGATCTTGTCCAGTTTGAGGACCTGAACTACGCGCGGCGCTATGCGGAATTGGTGCGCCGGATCAGCCTTGCCGACCGCCCCGAGCGGCAGTTCGCCGCCACCCGGGCGGTCATCTGGAACCTCCACAAGGTGATGGCCATCAAAGACGAGATTTACGTGGCCCAACTCCTCACCAGCGAGGAAAAGCACCGGCGCGACCGCGCCCGCTACCAGGTGGATCCCGCCCGCGGCGACCGCATCGCCTACCGGCACCTCAACCGGCCGCAGTTCACGATCCTGGGCCGCGACATCGCCTGGGACCTGAAGACCCGCGACTGGATGTTGCGCCTGGTCAAACACATGAAATGGCTGCGCCGCGCGCTGCCGGAATGGCACCGGCCCGAGAAGGAATTCCGCGAATGGTACGCGGCTTTGGCCGGCCGTTTCGCCGAGTTTGCAGCCGATCCCGCGCAGTACGCGTTGTTCGTGCGCATCCTGGACCTGCCCGAAGCCGTCACCGGCTACCGGGAAATCCGCTACCCGAAGATGGCGGCCGCCCGCGAGCAGGGCGAGCGCTGGCTGGCGGAACTCCGGCACACCGGCGCGCCCGCCCGGCAGTTTGCCGTCGCCTGAACGCGCGCACCGGCGGCACCTTCAAACTCCCGGGTGACGAAAACTCCGCAGCCCGCGACACGGAACCGCGGGCGGATTCCGGCGCGCCATTTGCTTGCCTTTGCGGTTGGGGCGACGCCAGTTTGCGCCCAATGAGGGGTGGACAACCCGCGTTCTTGACGCCATGCTTGGAACTGGCGCTGATCCTGCTTACTGCGGACCGCTGCCCGGGAAGAGTCCGGGGAGTCGAGTGGCGCGGACAGGGCGGATGAACGCCTCGCGCGGAAAGTGACAACTTGCAGCTTGGGATGAAGGGACCTCCGAGCGCGCTTTTTCAGGGGACGCCCGGTCGCGGGACGACCGGGACGGCAACCTGCATTGTGCCGTGAAAAGTCGTGTTCTCATCATTGATGACGATGCCAACCTCCACGACATGGTGGGGGGATTTTTGACCACCGCCGGCCACGAAGTCCTGTCCGCGTCCAGCGCGCGGGACGCCCGGCAGCATTACTCGCGCAGCGAGCCGGACGTGATCCTGCTCGACTGGCGGCTGCCCGACGCCGACGGCCTGGAACTGCTGCCCGAGCTCAAGCGGCACTGGCCCGCGAGCGAGGTGATTTTTGTCACCGGCTTCGCGTCCTTTGACACCGCGGTCGAGGCCGTGAAGCGCGGCGCCTTTCATTTCCTCAGCAAGCCGTTCCCGCCGGAAAGCCTCGGGCCGTTGCTCGAGCGCGCCTGCGAGCACCGGCACCTCCACGCGCGCGAGGCCAGCCTCCAGCGGGCGCTCAACAACCTCCAGGGCCGCCCGCCCGCCGTCTTCAGCAGCGCGCCGTCGGCGGCGCTGCTCCGCCTCGTCGAGCGCGTGGCCGCCAGCGACGCTCCGGTGCTCATCACCGGCGAAAGCGGCACCGGCAAGGAGGTCGTGGCCGATCTCATCCACACCCTCAGCCCGCGCGCCGGCCGGCCGTTCGTGAAGGTCAACTGCGCCGCCCTGCCCCGCGAACTCATCGAGAGCGAGCTGTTCGGCGTCACCCAAGGCGCCTACACGGGCGCCGACGCCGACCGCGACGGGCTTTTCCACCACGCCGCGAACGGCAGCATCCTGCTCGACGAGATCACCGAAATGCCGCTGGACACCCAGGCCAAGCTGCTGCGCGTGCTGCAGGAACGCGTCTTCCGCCCGGTGGGCGGCCGGACCCGTCACTCGCTGGAATGCCGCGTGATGGCGTCCACGAACCGCCGCATCGAGGAAGCCTTGCGCGAGCGCCGCCTCCGCGAGGACGTGTATTACCGCCTGAGCGTCCTCACCGTGCATCTGCCGCCGCTGCGCGAGCGCCGCGAGGACATCCTGCCACTGGCCATGACGTTCCTGCGCCGTTTCGCCGCCCAGGCGGGCCGCCCCATCACGGGCTTCGACCAGGCCGCCGGCTGGGCGCTCACCCAGGCCGACTGGCCGGGGAACGTGCGCCAGCTCGAGAACGAAGTGCAGCGCGCGGTCCTGTTGTGCGAGCACAACCTCATCCGACTCGACGACCTCCGCTGCGCGTCCCACGGCGTTCCCACGACCCCAAGCGCGCCCACGACCATCGAGGACATGGTGCGGCTGATGATCGTCCAGGCGCTGCAACGCCACCGTGGCAACCGCACCGCGGCCGCGCGTGAACTGGGCATTGATCCCAGCACGCTGTTCCGGCGCATCAAGGCCTACGGCCTGGCGGGCAAACACAGCGCGCACGAAGCGGCTCCGGGGCGGAACGGCGAAACCGAGTTCCGCTGCTGAACGGAAGCCGCGGCTGCCGTCGCCGGCGGCGGACAGTCAGAAGCCGGAATCTGGCGTCTGGTATCCGGCATCCGTCTTGGGCCGCCCTAGAGTCCGCCGCTTTCGGGCAAACGCACCCACGCCGCGTCCGGCTTCTTCACTGCGTCAACCGGCGTTGTTGCCGTTGGCGGCGCGTTTGGCCCAGCGGTTTTGCGGCCGGGCCGGCAGCGAGAGGTCCACGATGGCATGATATGCGCCGGCGCCGCACGTGGCTTCCACGGCGCGCTGAAGTTCCAGGGAAGGCAGCACGCTGAACTGCTCGTCGGTCTGGATGTACACCCGTTCGCCGCCGGGCTGAACCACGCAAAGGAACAGCGGCGTCCGGCCGCGGTGCGCGGCCACGACTTCCCGGGCCGCGCGCAAGGTCTCCGCCGTGAGCTGTTCGGCGCGGAAGCGCAGATGCACCTGCGTCGTGTACTTGCGCGGCGCGTCCTCGAGCTTCATCAGTTCCTGCGCGAAGAGCTTGGGTTTCTCGTCGCCGAGATTGACCTCGCCCACCACGAGCAACGTCGCGCCCACCGCGAGCAACTCGCGAAAGGCGTCGTAGTTTTCGTTGAGCAGCAGCACCTGGACGCTGCCCTCGAGGTCTTCGAGCGTGGCGATCGCGTACGGCCGGTTCGATTTCTTCGAAACGCCAGTCTGCACCGCGGTCACCAGGCCGCCGAGGCGCGTCAATGTGCGGTTGGGCAGGGCGGCCAGCCGGCTGGAGGTGGCCAGCGTGTAGCGGCGGAGCAGCGGCTCGTAAGGCGCCAGCGGATGGCCGGTGACGTAAAAGCCCAGCAGCTCGCGCTCGGCGGCCAGGCGGTCCGCGGCCGGCCATTCGGGCGCGCGGGTCAAGGCGTCCAGCCGGGTCTGCGCCGGGCCGTGCAGCAGGCCCATCAGCGAGGTCTGGCCGCTCTGCCGGTCCTGCGCGTTGCTGGCCGCGCGGGCGAGCACGCGGTCCAGCGAGTTCCAGAGCGTGGCCCGGGTTTCGCCGAAGCTGTCAAACGCGCCGGAGCGGATGAAGGCCTCGAGCGCCTTGCGGTTCACCGCGCGCGAGTCCACCCGCTCGCAGAAGTCCGTCAGCGAGGTGAACCGGCCGCCCGCGTTCCGTGCGGCGAGCACCGATTCCACCGCGATTTCGCCGATGCCCTTGATCGCGGCGAGCCCGAAGCGGATGGCTCCGCCGGCCAGACCGCCGGGCCGCGCCGGGGCGGGCGCGAAGAACATGTCGCTTTCGTTCACGTCCGGACCGAGCACCTCGATGCCCAGCGTGCGCGCCTCGGCGATGTACTCGCCGAGCTTGGCGGTGTCCGCCCGGTCGTTGGTCATCATGGCGCAGAGGAACTCAACCGGGTAGTTGGCCTTCAGGTACGCGGTCTGGTAGGCGACCATGGCGTAGGCGGCGGCGTGCGACTTGTTGAAGCCGTAGCCCGCGAAGCGCTCGAGCAGGTCGAAGATGGCGTTGGCCTTGGGCTCGGGAATCCGGTTCACCTGCGCGCAGCCGGCCACGAAGATCGCACGCTGTTCGGCCATTTCCTCCTTCTTCTTCTTGCCCATCGCCCGGCGCAGCAGGTCCGCGCCGCCCAGCGTGTACCCGGCCAGGACCTGCGCGGCCTGCATCACCTGCTCCTGGTACACCAGGATGCCGTAGGTCTCCCGGCAGATCGGCTCGAGCAGCGGGTGCTCGTACTCGATCCGCACCTTGCCGTGCCGGCGCAGGATGAAGTCGTCAATCAGCTCCATCGGCCCGGGCCGGAACAGCGCGATGAGCGCGGTGATGTGCTCGATCGAGCTGAGCTGGAACTTCCGGCAGAGGTCGCGCATGCCGCTGGATTCCAGTTGGAACACGCCCAGCGTCTGCGCGTTGTTGAGTAGCGCGTAGGTCTTCGCGTCGTCCAGCGGCAGATTTTCGATGGGGATGTCCACGCCGCGCGAGCGCCGCACCATCTCGCCGGTGTTGCGGATGACCGTGAGCGTCTTGAGGCCGAGGAAGTCCATCTTCAGCAGCCCGAGATCGCCCACCGGGCCCATGGCGTACTGGGTCACGATGCTGCCGTCATCGGCCGCGCGCAGCGGCAGCAGATTGCCCAGCGGCTCGGGGCCGATGACCACGCCGGCGGCGTGGACCGAGGCGTTGCGGGCGCAGTCCTCCAGCACCAGCGCGTTATCCATCAGCTCGCGGACCTGTTCGTTCGACTCGTAGGCGGCGCGCAGCTCCGGCGACCTCTCGAGCGCCTTGGCGAGGTAGGACTTGTCCTCCGGCTCGAGCCGGAGATCGCCGGGGATGGCCTTGGCCAGCTTGTCGCATTCGCCGAAGCCGAGGCCCATCACGCGGCCCACGTCGCGCACGACCGACTTCGCGCCCATCGTGCCGAAGGTGATGATTTGCGCCACGCACTCACGGCCGTACTTGCCGCGGACGTACTCGATGACCTCCGCGCGCCGGTCGTCGGCGAAATCAATGTCAATGTCCGGCGGGTTCACGCGCTCCGGGTTCAGGAACCGCTCGAACAGCAGCCCGTACCGAAGCGGGTCCACGTTCGAGATTTCGAGCAGGAAGGTGACCAGCGAGCCGGCGGCCGAGCCGCGCGCCACGCAGGCGATGCCGCGCTCGCGGCCGTGCCGGACGAAATCGCCCACGATCAGGAAGTACGAGACAAAGCCGGTCTTCTCGATGACTTGCAGCTCGAGGTGCAGGCGGTCGAGCACCGCGCGCAGGGCTTCGTCGGTGCTGACGCCGCCGGCCGGCGCCGCATTGCCCGCCGCCGCCGGCACCGGCAGGCGGGTCGGGTCGTCCACGCCTTCCACGACGAAGCGCCCGGCTTCCGGGCGCGCGCGGATGGTGTAGCGGCGGGACAAGCCTTCGGCCAGCAACTGGCGCAGATACGCCTCGCGCGTCAGCCCGGCGGGCGGTTCAAAGACCGGGTAGTGCAGGCGGCCGAACTCGATCTCGAGCTGGCAGCGCTCCGCGATTTCCAGCGTGTGCCGCACCGCCTCGGGCACTTCGGCAAACAGCGCCGCCATCTCCCCGGCCGGCCGCAGGTAAAACTGCTCCTGCTGGTAGCGCGGCTTCGGGTCCTCGCGCGTGATCTGCCGGCCCAGGCACACCAAGCAGTCGTGGGCCGTCCAGTGGCCGCGTTCGAGGTAATGCACGTCGTTGGTCGCCACCAGCTTCAGCCCGGCATCCTTCGCCCAGCGGATCAACTGGCGGTTCACCTTCACCTGCTCGGCGATCCCGTGATCCTGGAGTTCGAGATAAAAATTCTCCGGCCCGAGCGTCTGTTGGAACCAGTCCACCGCGTCGCGGGCCGCCTTCAACTGGTCGTCCGCGATGAGGCTGGGAATCTCGCTGGCCAGACAGCCGGACAGCGCGATCAAGCCCTCGCGGTGGGCCGCCAGGAGTTCCTTGTCAATCCGCGGCTTGTAGTAGTAGCCCTCGAGGTGCGCGGCGGTGACGAGCCGGATCAGGTTGCGGTAGCCGGTTTCGTTGCGCGCCAGCAGCACCAGGTGGTGGTAGGCGTCGCGGCCGCTGTTGAGCGTGCGTTTCTCCAGCCGGCTGCCCGGCGCCACATAAACTTCGCAGCCGATGATCGGCCGGATGCCGGCCTTCTTCGCCGCCCGGTAAAAATCAATCGCGCCGTACAGGACGCCGTGATCCGTGATGGCCAGCGCGGGGAACGCGAGCGCCTGCGCGCGCTCCACCAGGCGGTCAATGCGGCACGCGCCATCGAGCAGCGAGTACTCGGTGTGCAGGTGCAGGTGGACAAACTCCGCGCGCGACATGGGACCGATTATCCCCCCGGCCGGCGGCGGCGCAAGGCACGCCTTGGCGGGGTGGGTGATGGGAACGCTACCTGGTTCTGCGCCGGCCGTGGGTACCCGGCGTTTGCCGGGCTGAAGCCCGGCGGTACACCCGGCTGAAAGCCGGCGTTACGGCGCGCACGTCTCGCGCCCACTCAGGCCACCGACTCGCCCGGCGGCGACGGCGGCTGGTCCTGCGCCGCGCGGTAGTCAATCACGGTCACCCGCTCGAGCGTGACCAGGCCGCCTTGCATCATCGCGTCCAGCTCCGGCAGAAACGCGCGCACTTTGTCCTCGGCGTCCACGATCTCGATGACGACCGGGAGGTCCATCGAAAGCCGGAGGATTTTGGCGGTGTGCAGGCGGCTGGACTTGCCGAAGCCCATCGGCCCGCGCAGCACCGTGGCGCCGGCCAGGTGCCGGGCGCGGGCCTTGAGCACGATGGCTTCGTAAAGCGGCCGGTGTTCCCACCGGTCGCTTTCGCCGAGGAAAATCCGCAGCAGCAGCGCGTCGCGGGGCAGTTGCATGTCAGGATCCTTTCGAGGCGTTCCACGTGGCGGCCAGCACGTGCCCCAGCCATACGCCCGCCAGGCACAACACCACGGACAGCACGGTGTTCGCGCCCGCGCGGAACCACTCCCCCTCGCGGGCCAGCGTCAGCGTTTGCAGGCTGAAGGACGAAAACGTCGTGTACCCGCCGCACAGGCCCAACATGAAAAACTCCCGCACCGAGGCCGGCGCGAAAAACCGCCCGTCCGGCCCGGTGAGCGTGGCGAAGAAGCCCAGCGCAAACGAGCCGCTCACATTCACCACGAGCGTGCCCCACGGAAACGTCTCGCCCAGCCGCGCGGCAATGAAGCCCGAAGCGCCCCAGCGGGCCAGGCCGCCCAGCCCGCAGCCGAGAAAAATCCAGAATGCGTTCAGCATGCGCGCGCGGTGGATTCAGATCTCCACGGCTTCGGCCGGCGCCAGCCAGGGCTGAAGCGCGGCCAGCAGTTCCGGCGGCAGCCGACGCGGCTTCTCGTCCAGCCCGGCGCACACGTGGCAGGTCTCGCCCGTGAGCACCGGTTCGCCGCGCGCGTTCCGTACCATGTAGGCGAAGTTCATCCGCGCGCCTCGCAGCCGCGCCAGCCGCACTTCGATGGCCAGCTCGTCGTCGTACCGGGCCATCTGGAGGAATTCGAGCCGGCATCCAATGATGGGGAACACCACGCCGTTTTCCTGCCAGGCGGCAAACGGCTGCCCCGCCACGCGCAGAAACTCGCCCCGCGCGGCCTCCAGCAGGTCCAGATACCGGCTGTGATACACGTGGTTGCCCAGCGTACACTCGGCGTAGGTGACGCGGTGGCGGTGGACGAACGGCGTCGGCGGCACGCACGCAGGCTACCAGCCCCGCCGCCGCTGTCACCACCCGTCTGGGGCGGCGATGTCGGGCGGTGGCCGTTTCTCAATTTTGTGCAGGCCGTATCGCCAGCCAGGGTGGCGGCGTCTGACCGTTTCCACCGACCGCAAAACTGAGGCGCACCCTTGGGCGGGCCTGTCCGGCGCGTTTACCCCGAGAAGTCTGGGCAAGTCTTCATTCACGCGGATTCATGTCCATTCGTGGTCTCTCAAACGGTTCCGCTTTGATTCCCCGCCGCGTCGCCCGGCTCAGGAAAAGCTTGGCCGCCGCCGGGCCAGGGCGTTCAATCCAATCGCCGACCGGGTGGTTGAACGGCTGGCCTGGCCAGCCGGAATCACCCGCGCGGCGCGGACACGAAGCAACAGCATGAACTCCGTCACCACTCGACGCCGTTTCTTAAGCGCCACCGGCCTGGCCTCTCTCGCCGCAGCCGGCGCGCCCGCCGTGCTTCGCGTGCAGCGGACGGCGCTCAAGCCGGTCGTCATCGCCAGCGGCAACGGCCTCAAGGCCACCGCGCGGGCCATGGAGTTGATCCAGCAGGGCGCCGACGCGCTGGACGCCGTCGTGGCCGGCGTGAACCTGCTCGAGGACGACCCCGCCGACAACAGCGTCGGCTACGGCGGCCTGCCGAACGAGGAGGGCGTGGTGGAGCTGGACGCCTCGGTCATGCACGGGCCGACCGGCCGGGGCGGGGCGGTGGCCGCGCTGCAAAACATCCGTTACGCCTCGCGCGTGGCGAAGCTGGTCATGGAGCGCACCGACCACGCGCTCTTGGTGGGCGCGGGCGCCCTCAAGTTCGCGCGGGCGCACGGCTTCAAGGAGGAGGACCTCCTCACCGACGAATCGCGCGCGGCCTGGCTGCGCTGGAAGGAGACCTTGAGCAACCAGGACGACTGGCTGCCGCCGCACGCGCTGGACACCCGGGACATTGGCCTGGGGCTCAAGCAGGCCCTGCGGCACCACGGCACCATCAACTGCAACGCGGTGGATCTGCGCGGCGGCGTTTCCGGCTGCACCACCACCAGCGGCCTGGCCTTCAAAATCCCGGGCCGCGTCGGCGATTCCCCCATCCTCGGCGCGGGCCTGTGGGTGGACAACGACGTCGGCGCCGCCGGCTCGACCGGCCGCGGCGAGGCCAACCTGCTCGCGTGCAGCAGCGTCATGATCGTCGAGTGGCTCCGTCAGGGCCAAGCGCCCGAGGACGCCTGCCTGCGGGCGTGCCGGCGCATCGCCGCGCAGACGAAGATGAAGCGGCTGCTCGATGACCAAGGACGGCCGAAGTTCAACGTGAGCTTTTACGCCCTCACCAAAGCCGGCGCCCATGGCGGCGCGTCGCTCTGGAGCGGCATGAAATACGCGGTGAACACCGGCGAAGGCGAAAGCCGCCTGGTGGACGCGGCGTACCTGTACTGAACCGGCACTGACTCGAGCGCATGAGCGATGATCGTTCCGCGCGACGCGTCCGGCGGCTACTGTGGCTGATTGTAGCCGGCTTCATCCTGTTCAACATCCTGGCTTTTCTGGCCACGATGCGGTGAAGCCGCGCGGCTCGACCGCCAACCGAACGAGGGGCGCGTCGCTCTCTTATGCCGGCGCTCCGCCGCCGCGAACGTAACCGCCCGCGCCCCGGACAAATCCCCGCTTGGGTGAGGCGCGTCCGAACGGATCGCGCAGGCAAGCCGGATGTGCCCGCGCGCCGGCTTTCCGGTTCAACTCGAAGACCGAAGTTGAGCCGGATGGGAATCCGGCGTTACGGGCAACCGCGCTTTGAGGTTCAAAACCCGACCAGCCACCGGAAGCCGTGCGGTTCCAGAACCACCTCCGGCCCGCCTCCGGCCGGGGCCACGCGCACGGGTTGCGCGCTGACGTTGTGCAGGCAGAGCGCGCGCTCGCGGCCGTCCAAGCTGTGGCGGCGCACCGCAAACACGCGCGGGTCGAGCACCAGCACCTCGGCGGGCGCGGGTGGCGCAAAGGCGGGCGACGCGGCGCGGCGGCGCAGCAGTTCGCGCAAGCCACCGAACACCCGCGCGCGCAGCGAGGCCGGGTCGGCCAGTTTGGCCTCGAGCCGGCGGCGCTCGATTTTCTGCCGGTTGATGCGCCGCGGAAGGCCGCTGGCCTCCGCGCCTGCGCGATCGCCCCGCGATCCAAACAGCGAGTGGAAATAAATGCCCGGCACACCCGGCAGGCAGAGCAGGATGGCGTGGGCCGTGAGGAAGCGCCGGGCGGCCCGTTCGTCCGGTTCGCCCGCGGCCGGATTCGCCAGTGCGTCGAGGTAATTGATGTTCATCTCGTACGGCACCCGCGAGCCGTCGGGCTGGTGCTTGTACGAGATGAAACCGCCGTGCGCCAGCGTGCGCGCGACCAGCGCGTCCATCTCCGCGTCGCTGAGGATGCCGCGGGCGGGGTTCAGCCCAATGCCGTCGTGCGAGGCGAGGAAGTTGAAGAACGCCACGTGGTCCGCAGGCGGCGTGAGCGACCGCGCCCAGCCGGCGAGCCTCTCCGCGTTGCCCGCGGCGAAGCTGTGCAGCACCAATGGCGGCAGCGCGAAGTTATAGACCAGTTGCGCCTCGTTCGTGCCGTCGCCGAAATACGCCACGTTGTCCGCGTGCGGCACGTTGGTCTCCGTGATGAGCCGGACGCCCGGCGCGACCGCGTCCAGCGCCGCGCGCCAGAGCTGGATGACGGCATGCGTCTGCGGCAGGTGCTGGCAGGGCGTGCCGATTGCCTTCCACAGAAACGCGATGGCATCGAGCCGGAGGAACCGCGCGCCGCGCGACACGTAAAACAGCAGCGCGTCGGTCACGCGCAGCAGCACGGCGGGGTTCTTGAAGTTCAGGTCCGCCTGGTCCGCGCTGAAGGTGGTCCAGACCCGGCGCGGGCCGGCGGCGGTCGGGAATTCGGTCAGCAGCGGCAGCGCGCGCGGCCGGACGACTTGCGAGAGGTCGGGCGCGCCTGCCACCGTCACGAAGAAATCGCGGTACTCCGGGTCGCCGGCCAGAAAGCGGCGGAACCAGTCGCTTTGCATGGACAGGTGGTTGAACACCGCGTCAAACATCAGATCGAACCGCCCGCCCAGCCGCGCCACGTCCTCCCAGGCGCCGCAGGCCGGGTCCACGGCGAAGTAGTCTTTCACGGCGAAACCGTCGTCGGACGACCACGGATAGAACGGGAGCAGATGAATGCCGCTCACCACGCCCGTCAGGTGTCGTGCGGCGAAGTCGTGGAGCGTCCGCAACGGCGCTCGGTCCGGCTCGCGCATCTGGTCGGCGTAGGTGATGAGCAGGGCGTCGCGCTGGCTCAGGCGGGTTTCGGCGCGGACCGCCGCGGGCATCGCCGGCCGCCAGTGGTCGAGCCGGGCCTCAAGTTCGCGGGTGACCCGCGGCGCCAGTGCCGCACCGTAGAGGCGGGTGAGCAATGCGGTGAAGCTTTGCGGCATGCCGCGATTTTACCGGCGGCCCCGTGTCCCGCCAGAGGCAATGAAGCCGTGCGCGCTTCGCCCGGGCAGCTCGGCGCGGTCTCCGGTTGCGGGCGGAGCCGGACTTCGCCCAGACTCCGCCCGCGATGTGGCGGGACTGCTGGCTCAGATTTGAACGCGGCGTGCTTTTCAACGCCATCCGGTTCACACGCATTCGCGGCGCAAGCGAGAAGGTCGCGCGCGGCTTTGCCGTGGGCTTGATGGTGAATTTTTTCCCCACGTTCGGTCTCGGCGTGCTGATCTCGGGTTTCTGCGCGCGCCTGCTGGGAGGAAACTTGGTGGCCGGCATGGTCGGCGGCGCGTTGCTGGGGTTCTCCTGGCCGCTGCTGTTCCTGCTGAACATCTGGGTGGGCGGCCTCTTTTATCGTCCGCCGGTGATCCTCGACGAGCTGGCGGATGTCACCGAGAAGACCATGAGCGCGTTGGTCTGGGGCCGGACCTTCACGGTCGGAGCGGTCCTGAACAGCCTCGTCGTGGGAGCCCTGGCGTATCTGGTGCTGCGCTTGTTGTACGAAAAGACCCGACCGGCCGCGCTGGCCTGGTTCCGTCGCCATGCACGCGAGCACCAGCGGCGGTTTCGCCGTCGCCGGAGCTGAAGCCCCCGCCATCACGCCGCCGCGCCGGGCTTTTCAGACCGCGGCCCATCGGCTATGTGTGGACCCTCATGAGCGCCGGCACGGTGCTGGAAACCCTCGGACAAGCCTGGCCTTACGCCGTGGCGGGTCTGAGCGTGCTGCTGTCCATGCTGGCTTCGGCCCACGCCATCCTGTTCAAGCGCGATCCGCGCTCGGCGGTGCTGTGGGTGGGATTGGCTTGGCTGCTGCCGTTGGTCGGCGCGGTGCTGTACTTCGTGCTGGGCGTGAACCGCATTCGCCGCCGGGCCCTGCGGCTGCGCGGCGAGGAACCCCGCTCCCCCGCGCCGCCGGCACCGACCGCGTGCGCGCCCGGCACGCTGGAAGAGCACCTGCCCGCGCCGCACCGCCACCTGGTGACCCTGGCCGGGCTGGTGGACCGCGTGGTGGGCCGGCCGCTCCTGGCCGGCAACCGCCTTGAGCCGCTGGTCAGCGGCGACGCCGCCTTCCCGGCCATGCTCGAGGCCATCGCCGCGGCCCGCCACTCGATCGCGCTCTCCACCTATATCTTCGACAGCGACGCCGCCGGGCTGGCTTTCGCGCGCGCCCTGGGCGCGGCGGTGCGCCGCGGCGTGGCCGTGCGGGTGCTCATTGACGCGACCGGCCTGCGTTACTCCTGGCCCTCGATCCTGGGCGACCTGCGCCGGGCGGGCGTGCCCTGCGCACGGTTTCTGCCGGCGTTTCCGTTCGGCCGGCTGCTGGCCATCAACCTGCGCAACCACCGCAAGCTGCTGGTGGTGGACGGTCGGGTGGGATTCACCGGCGGACTGAACATACGCGAGGGGCACTGGCTCGAGCGGCAGCCGCGGCACCCGGTGCAGGACCTGCATTTCCGGGTGGAAGGTCCCGTGGTGGCGCAGTTGCAGGAGGCCTTTGTCGAGGACTGGCGTTTCACCACCGGAGAAGTGCTGGCTGGCGCGGCGTGGTTTCCGCCGCTGGACTGCGCCGGGCCGGTTTTCGCGCGCGGCATCCCGGACGGGCCGGACGAGGATTTCGAGGTGCTGCGCTGGACGCTGCTGGGCGCGCTGGCAGCGGCGCGGCAGAGCGTGCGGGTGATGACGCCGTACTTTTTGCCGGACGCGGCGCTGATCTCGGCCTTGAACCTGGCGGCGCTGCGGGGCGTGGCGGTGGATATCGTGTTGCCCGACAAAAATAACCTGCCGTTGGTGCACTGGGCCTCGCAGGCGCACTGGTGGCAGGTGCTCGAGCGCGGCTGCCGGCTCTGGCTCACACCGCCGCCCTTTGACCACTCGAAGCTGTTCCTGGTGGACGACGCCTGGGCGCTGATTGGCTCGACCAACTGGGACCCGCGCAGCCTGCGGCTGAACTTCGAGTTCAACGTCGAGTGCTACGACCCCGCGCTGGCCGGGCGGCTGGCCGCGTGGTTCGAGACGCGCCGCCGCGCCGCGCGCCCGGTAACCCTGGCCGAGGTGGACGCGCGGCCCCTGCCCATCCGCCTGCGCGACGGCCTGGCGCGGCTGCTCACGCCCTATTTGTGAGCCGCCGCCGCAATGGCGGATGCACCGGCAGCACCCGGCAATTTGTGCTTTGCGCTTTCCCAAGATTGGGCAAACGTACGGCCCATGACCAAGCATACCCAGGGCAAGCGCATCGCGGCCAAGGCCCGCAAGGTGGCCGGCAAGGTCAAGGCGGCCCGCTTTGCGAAATCCGGCGTCACCACCCGTCTCAAGGGGCACGTCACCCTTCAGGTCAAGCGCGCCCAGGCCCGGCGGGATGCCAAGCAGCGGGCGGGAGCGGCGTAGCGCGCGTCCGGGGGGCTGGTCCAACCTCGAACAACCATGCCAAAGAATCGCTGGATATACTGGGGTGTGGTGGTCTTGGTAGCCACTGCACTGCTCTGGATTGGCGCGGAACTCACCAAGCGCATCGAGTGGATCCTGCCCTACACGGCAGGCGTGGCGGTGCTGATGATCGTGGGCGGGTTCGTTTACGAGTGGTGGCGCTCGGGGCAGATGGGTCCGCCTCCGGCGACGAAGAGCAACGAGCCCCCAGCGATCACCGGACCGGGCCCCGACAAACCCGCCGGGTCGGCACCGGTTTAAGCCCCGCCTCATTGCGGCCCGTCGGGGAGGGACGGCAAGGCGCGCGTCCGCTGTTTGGGCGGTTGACGGAGGGCTCAGCTACCGGTGCGGGACGGATCGCCAGCGTGATCCCCCAGCCGAGCATTTCCACCCAAGTGATGGCCGAGGCGCCAAGTGTGGTAGCCCACCCGATCTAGCCAGCGCAGGGCGTCGAGGAGTTCCAAGGTCCGGGCCGGATGTTGGCGGCCGACCGCGGTTTCCCGGAGCAGGCGCGGGCGTTCTTCACGGCGCAGGTCGGCCAGTTCCTGGGCCAGTCGGGCCAGCTTTTCCTGCCAACCTGCCGGGGCGTCGCCCGCCAAACCGGCCCGGGCCAGCTCCAGAATCTCGCGGGTTCGGTGCATCGCCGGCGCCAAAGTCTCGTCCGCCAGCGCGCGATGCTCGCTCGGCGGGGGTGGGGCGCCTTCGAGTAAACGCCAGGTGTGGTCTAGGGCATGGAGCTGGGCCTCGCGTTGGCGGGAGAGCGGCTCGTCCTCGAACACCGGCGGAATTTGGCCGAAGAATTCCTCAATGCGCCCCAACGCGGCGGACACCTCCGCAAGATTGGGCCGGGTGGTGTCCGTGGCCGCGCCAGGCAGATGGGCCGTCACCGCGCGGAACAGTTCGCTGGCAGTTTGCCGCAACGCCCGGTCCGTGGCCTCCAGGGCCACGGCGGGAACGTGCAGCAGGGTGGTGTCCAGGTGCCGGGTCAGTGCCGGGCCGGTTTCCGGGAGCCAGCGTTCGAGGAGATGCGCGCAGGGGTGGACGAACGGTAAAAAGAGGACCACCCCCACCGCGATGAAGGCGGTGTGAAAGGCGGCCAGGCTGATCGCGTCGGCCTCGAGACCGAGGTGACTTTGCATCCAGGCAATGGCCCGCAAGAAGCCAGGCAGTGACGCTAGGGCAATGATGCCGGTGGCCAGATTGAACAGGACATGAGCCAAGGCGGTGCGTCGGGCGGCCACGCTGCCGCCAATGGCCGCCAACGCTCCGGTCACCGTGGTGCCGATGGCCGCGCCGATCACCAGCGAGGCCGCCTGCTCGAAATTCACCGCCTGCGTATGCAGCGCGGTGAGCGTGGTGGCCACGGCCGCACTCGATGACTGCATCAGGACCGTGAGCACAATCCCCAGTGTTACCGCAACCAGGCGTCCCTCCCAGCCGCCCGCCGGCACACGGGCGAGGTTGATGGCTCCGGCCAGTCCGGCCATGCCGGCCTGCAGGGTTTCGATGCCGATGAAAATCAGGCCGAACCCCGCCAGTGCCAGGCCGAGTGATTTGGCGCGCCCGCTGGCCAGCAGCCGCAGGAACGCGCCCACGCCTACCAAGGGCAGGGCGTAAAATCCCACGCTTACCTTGAGCCCCAACACGGCCACGATCCACCCCGTGCCGGTGGTACCCAGGCTGGCGCCCATGATCACCCCCAGCGCCTGGGGCAGTGTCAGCAGGCCGGCACTGACAAAGCCGATGACCGTGACCGTGGTGGCGCTGGAGGACTGCACCAGCGCCGTGACGAGCGCTCCCGAGGCAAAGGCCTTGAGCGGGGTGCCGGTGAACCGCA
>CAZMOZ010000044.1:20777-29653 GCA_964568145.1 uncultured Verrucomicrobiota bacterium | reverse complement strand
GTCAGGAGGGTGCCCGGCCTCAATCCTCCAGGCGCGCCCGGTAGAATCTGGCCGGTTGGACCGCTGCCGGGTCGCGCAGCTCGACCGCGCGGCCTGCCGGCATGGTCAGGCGTGTCCAGTCCTGCCAGGCGCGCAGGTCCGGCGAGACTTCCACCGCATTGGTGCGCCCCGGTTCACCCACCAGGTCGGTCCCGAAGCTCCCGTCCGGTTCCAGCCGCGGGTCGCGCAGCGAAAAACCCTTCACCGGCTCAAGGCGGCCGGCCAGGTCTTCGGTGAAGGTCGGCAGCGGCAGCGATAAGAGTGTGCCGTCGCTGGCCCCCACGGTTTCTCCCACTCGCTGCGCGGTCCGGGGCGCGAACCACACCGCGCGATACCGGCCGGCGGGCAGGTCGCGCAGCACCACGGCGCCGCCGGACCAGGGTTCGAGCACGGCGTTGGTGGCGTTGGCGGGCCAACTGGCGCGCGGGCTCACCACATAGACCAGCGCGTGGCGCTCGCGACGCAGGCCCGCGGCCACGGGCGAGGGTTGCCAGCCGCCCGCGTAGGCCGCCGGCAGCACTTTCTCCAGGCGCACCCAGTCCAGGTAAAACCAGTCGGCCCCCGCGTTGCGGACTTCAACCTGGTGCCGGCCGGCGGGCAGGTCCACCGCGAAGTCTTCGTTGTACTCGTTGTTCACCACCCACTGGCCGTCCTTGTTCGGCAGGGTGCGGCGGAACCTTTCCTGGCCGTCCACGAAAACCGCCAGCACCGCGCCGCCGGAAACGGAGTTCAAGTGCATCACCAGCCGCGCCGCGTTGGTGAACCACGCGTCGAGCTGGAACGGCGTCTTCAAATCCGGATGCGCCGTGCCATGCACGAAGGCGTTGAGCACGCCGGCCGACTGGCTGCCGGCGTCGGGATCGGCGACCGCGAGCCGGCCTTTGGGCTTCGCGCCCCAGCTTCCCTCCAGCGGCAGCGTGACGTTGAACGGCTGGCCGCCGGGCAACGCCTCGCCGACGTTCACGGGCGGCTCGCCGGCGGTCTCGAACCGGATCGGCTGCCATTCGCCGGCGCCCCAGCCGGCCAGTTCCAGAATCCCGCGCAGTGCCGTGAAGACCGGGTACAGGTTCTCGGCGTGGATGCTTTCCCACCACCACGACATCGAGGTGCCCACCGAGCCGGCCAGCGCGCCGGCCCACAGGCCCTGACGCCAGCCGCGCAGATAGGGGTCCTGCTCGCGCCGCCAGCCGCGCCAGTCGGTGCCGAATTCGCCGACCATCATCGGCTTGCCGTAATTCGTGAGGAAGCGGTGGACGACCCCGGACAGCGCCGCCGCCGGCCCGGCCTGCGCGTAGGAATGGAACATCGCGAAGTCCATCTGGGGCAGCCGCCAGATTTCCGGGCGTTCGCTGCCGCCGGTGAGGCTGGTGGTGACCAGGTGATGCCACGGGTCGTTCGCCTTGAGCCAGTCGCCCATGACCGCGTGCCACGCGGCGACCTCCGCCGGCTGGAGATACCGGTACACGTTGTCAATCTCGTTGAAGAACTGCCAGGCCAGCAGGTGCGGGCTGTACCCGTAGCGGGCGATCAGGTAGCGCAGCCGTTTCTGGTACATCGTCCGCGCCGCCGGCCGGGTGAAGAACTCGTTCTGGTTCGCGCATGGACCGCCGTTGGCCGCTTTGTAGGGGTTGATCTTCCAGTTGTCGTTGGCACCCCAAAAATCCGGCTGCGTCTCGAACATGCCGTGGTAGTCGAAGCACAGCATGAGGTGGAGGCCGTGCCGCTCCGCGAGCCGGAAGACGTGGTCGAGCTGCCACGCGCGATCGAGGCGGTAGTTCAGGCCCGTGTCCGGCCCGGCCTCGATGCCGAACGCCCATGGCGCCATCCAGAGCCGCGCGTAATTCCCGCCGGCCCGCGCCAGCGCGGGGAACCAGTCGTCGTAATCATACGTGCCGCGGCTGCCGTGCCAGCAGACGTTGGCGCCCACCAACGGCAGCGCCTGGCCGTCGGCGGTCTCGAAGAAACGGTGGTTGGCCGCGAGGCGGACGAAGCCGCGCCGGCCCGGCGCGCCGGCGTCGGGCAGCACGTCGAAACGGGCCGCCACCGTCTGGCCCTCCTGGCTGCCGTTGAGCCGCACCGTGACCGAGATCAGATGCGCACCGGCTTCGACTGGCAGGTAACGCACGCGCCATTCCGGCGGGCCGGCGGGGCTGAGCTTTTCCTCGTTGCCGGCCAGGCTGCGGGCGTACTCGCGAAACCAGAAGCCCGGAATCTGCCGCTGGCTGCCCGAAGGCGCGCGTACCACGGCGTCCACGCGGATCACGTCCGGGTCAAACGGGTTGGCCGCCGCGGGCACGCCGCTCACACGGAACTCGACCCGGCTCCACTGGTTCGAGCCGCCGACCGGCGTCAGTTCCAGCGCGCACACCGTCGCGGCCAGCCAACCGCCGGCGACCAGGGCCGGGAACCGGAGAGGCAATGAGGCGATCATGGAAACACCTTGCGGTTTTCGCGGGCGGCGACAAGTCCGGGATGTTGCCGTTCCGGTGGACTCCGCGCGCGACCAGGCTATGTTGGGGGGATGAAACCAGACAGCCAGACTACGACTGAACCTGCGGTCGCCTCCGCTGCTCCGCCGCCCCCCGTTGACGCCGCCATGCCTTCCACGCGGAGCGGCATGGGCAGCATCTTGTACGAGGGCGGCGCGGCCTTCCGGGTCTGGGCGCCCTTTGCGGACGGCGTGGCGGTGGCCGGCACGTTCAACGACTGGTCCACCACCGCCCATCCGCTGGCCCGCGAAGACAACGGGTACTGGTCCGCTGACGTCGCCGGACCGAAGGTCGGCGACCAGTACAAGTTTGTGATCCGGAACGGCGCCCGGCTTCTCTGGCGCGCCAATCCTTACGCCCGCGAGATCACGCAGCCCGGCGGCAACTCGACCCTTCACGAGCGCGAATTCGACTGGACCGGCGACGCCTTCACGATGCCGCCGTGGAACGAGTTGGTGATTTACGAAATGCACGTCGGCACGTTCAACGACCTGCCGGGCGGCGAGCCGGGGACGTTCGCCGACGTGATCGCGAAGCTCCCGTACCTGCGCGACCTGGGCGTGAACGCCCTCGAGATCATGCCGGTGCTTGAGTTCCCGATGAGTTTCTCCTGGGGCTACAACCCGTCGCATCCGTTCGCGGTGGAAACCGCGCTGGGCGGGCCGCGCGGCCTGCAGGCGCTGGTGAAGGCCGCGCACCAGCACGGCCTCGCGGTGATCCTGGACGTGGTGTACAACCACTTCGGCCCCGGCGACCTCGACCTGTGGCAGTTCGACGGCTGGCACGCGCCCGGCCACGACGGCGGCATTTACTTTTACGACAACGCGCGGGCCATGACGCCCTGGGGCGACACGCGGCCGGACTACGGCCGGACGGAGGTCCGGCAGTTCCTGCGCGACAACGCGCTGCACTGGCTGCACAAGTTCCGGGCGGACGGCCTACGCTTCGACGCCACCGCCTACATCCGCAACAAGTACGGCAACAACAACGACGCCTGGAACGATCTGCCGGACGGCTGGTCGCTCCTCCAGTGGATCAACAACGAGGTCGAGGCGTCGCAGCCGTGGAAGCTCCTGATCGCCGAGGACCTGCGCAACAACGAGTGGCTCACGCGCGCCACCGGCGCGGGCGGCGCGGGCTTCGACGCCCAGTGGGAATCCGAATTTGTCCATTCGGTGCGCGCCGCGCTCATCACGCCCAACGACAGCGACCGCGACCTGGCCGCCGTCGCCCACGCCTTGCAGCACCGGTACGGCGGCGACGCCTTCGAGCGCGTGATCTATACCGAGTCGCACGACGAAGTGGCCAACGGCCGCACGCGCGTGCCGTCGGAAATCTGGCCCGGCAACGCCGCGAGCTGGTTCTCGAAGAAGCGTTCCACGCTCGGCGCGGCGCTGGTCTTCACCGCGCCCGGCATCCCGATGATCTTTCAGGGCCAGGAATTCCTCGAGGATGAGTACTTCCGCGACGACGCCCCGCTGGACTGGACGAAGGCGGAGACGTTCGCCGGCATCCGGCAGCTTTACACCGACCTGATCCGGCTGCGGCGAAACTGGCACAACCACACCCGCGGCCTGCGCGGCCAGCACGTGAACATCTTTCACGTGAACCACACGGACAAGGTGATCGCCTACCACCGCTGGGACCTCGGCGGGCCGGGCGACGACGTGGTAGCGCTGCTCAACTTTGGCAACCGCGGGTATGGCGACTACCGCATCGGCCTGCCGCGCGCCGGCCGGTGGCGGGTGCGCTTCAACAGCGATTGGCGCGGCTACAGCGCGGACTTCAGCGACTGGAACAGCTTCGACCTCGAGGCGGAAGGCCCCGGCCGGGACGGGCTCGAGTGGCAGGGCGCAACCGGCCTGGGTCCGTACAGCGCGGTGATCCTGTCACAGGATCCGTGAGCCCGGCTCGCGCTGCGGACGCGGACTTCAGCGCGGCGCAGCCGCGAAATCGCGCAGTACCGGCGGCGGGCCGGGTTCGGTTTCGAGCAGGCGCAAGGCGGCTTCGATCACCGCGTGTTGCCGGGCCGGTTCGTCCGGGGCGTCCAGTGGATGGCCGTGCTTGAACGGCACGCAGAGCGCCCGCGGCGGCCGTACTTTCTCCGCCACGTCGCGCAACAGGATCACGCACGCGGTGCTGATGCCGCGCTGCTCCAGTTCCGCCGCCGCCAGACACACGGTCTGGTTGCACAGGGGTCACACGGGTACCAGCAGCGCCACGTCCACGGCGTCCGCCGCCAGCGCGTCCGCGATGGCCGGGGCCGTCTTCCGTTGAAACCGCCCGGTCGCCGTGAGCGAACCCATCACCGAGAAATGCCGGTGGTTCAGCGCGCCGACCCGGCCCGCCGCCAGCAACTCGCGGGCGCGGTCCAGTGGAAAGGCCAGGTTCGGGTCGCGCCGGATGGCGGTGTGGTCGAACGATTCGCTGCGGTGGCACTCGCTGAACTGGCGCGGGTCCGCGTCGCCGGGAACCTCCCGGAAGCTCCAGTCGCCGCCCTTGACGGAGTCGTCGAACGGCGCCTGGCCCGGCGCCACGAAACCCGCGCTGGACACCAGCGCCAGCTTCGCCGCGGACAACGGCCGGCGGAGCGGCGTCCACGGCACCGGGTCAATCCGCCGCCACGGGTAAGCCTTCAGGAACAGCCGGACCGGGAGGGAGAATTCGCTGGTGTCGCCCACGGCGGCAGCTTAGCCGGCGGCCCCAGCGCCCCGAAGCCTTTTCGGTGGGGGCGCATGCTGCGGCCGCAGTTCACTTTCGTGCCGCTCCGGCCTTGACGGGGTGGGGCGAGACTCCGTCGAGCCCTGCTATCTTGGTTCTTGGTTCTTGGTTCGTTGTGGCCTTCGACCCTCGACCTTCGGACTTCGGAGTTCGGATTTCGCGGCCGCAGGCCGCGTCGGTGGGGCGAGACTTCGTCGAGCCCTGCCTTTCGGATTCAGATCCGCGGTCGGCAGTGCGCGGCCTCCGCGGGCGAGGTCGCCTGGGCTGCTACCGCCCGCCCGTGGAAGCCCTCGCCTACCGCGCGCACCCGGCGTAACCTCCCGCCGTGTTTGCCCCAACCATGAAGACTCCACCTGTCCGCCTGATTTGTCGTTTCCGACTCGCCGCGTGCATGGCGGTCGCCGCGTTGCTCGTCGCGTCCGCGCCCGCCGCGGTGCAGACCGTGGCGGTGGCCATGCGCGACGGCGTCAAGTTGGCCACAGACGTTTATCTGCCCGAGGGCGCCGGGCCGTGGCCGGTGATCCTGGCGCGCACGCCCTACAACAAGGCCATGGGCGCGGGCATCGGCGCGGAGGGCGTGAAGCGCGGTTACGCCATCGTGGTGCAGGATTGCCGCGGCCGGTTCGCCTCCGAAGGCGAGAACCTGCCCTTCCACCGCGATCACACCGACGGGCCGGACACGATGAAGTGGCTGCTCGCCCAGCCGTGGTGCAACGGCAAGGTGGGCACTTGGGGCGGCTCGGCCGGCGCCATCACACAGCTCCTGCTGGTCGGCCGTGACGCGCCGCAGCCCGCCTGCCAGCACCTCACCGTGGGCGCGCCGGACCTTTACGCCGGCATCTACCCCGGCGGCGTGTTCAAGAAGGCCATGATCGAGGACTGGCTGCGCATCTCCCGCTTCGCCACGAACGCGCTCGCCGTCTGGGAGGCCCATCCCGCCTACGACGCCTATTGGCGGGAGCGCGACGCCACGCCCCGTTACGCGCGGGCCGACACCGCGGCCGTCCACCTCGGCGGCTGGTACGACATCTTTGCCCAGGGCACGATTGACTCGTTCGCCGGCTACCAGACCCGCGGCGCCGCCGGCGCGCGCGGCCGGCAGAAACTGGTGATGGGTCCGTGGACCCACGGCGTCCTGCAAAACAAGGCGGGCGAACTGACCTTTCCCGAAAACGCCAAACGCCCGCCCGGCGACGTGCATGATTCATGGAAATGGTTCGACTTCCATCTCAAGGGCGAACCCAACGGCTTCGACCGCCTGCCCGCCGTGACGTATTACGTGATGGGCGATGTCAGCGATCCGCGCGCGCCCGGCAACGTCTGGCGCACCGCCGGCCACTGGCCGCCGGTACCCACCCGGTCCGCGAACTGGTACTTCCACGCGGACCGCGCGTTGTCCGAGGCCCGGCCGGAGGCGGCCGCGGCGGCGTTGAGTTACACCTGCGATCCGTCCAACCCCGTGCCCACCGTGGGCGGCCTGCAACTCACCCTCCCGGCCGGCGGCATGGACCAGCGCAAAATCGAGTCGCGGCCGGACGTGCTCGTGTTCACCAGCGCGCCGCTCGAGGCGCCGCTCGAGGTCACCGGCCGCGTCCGCGCGCGGCTCTGGGTGGGCAGCGACGCGCCGGACACGGACTTCTTCGCCCGGCTCTGCGATGTGTATCCGGACGGCCGCTCGATCAACGTCTGCGAGGGCCAGCTTCGCGCGCGGTTCCGCGCGGGTTTCGACCGCGAGCAGCCGCTGCGCCCCGGCCAGGTGTGCGCGCTCGACCTGGATCTCTGGTCCACCAGCATCATCTTCAACCGCGGCCACCGGCTGCGCGTCCACGTCTCCTCGAGCAGCGCGCCCGGCTATGATCCGAATCCGAACACCGGCGACGCCTTCCGCGCCCGCGACTACCAGCGCGCCGCGCGGAATGTGCTGTACGTTGACCGCCGGCGTCCGTCGCACCTCGTGCTGCCGGTGGCCGAGGGTACGCCCTGATCGCAGACTCGCGCTGGCTCGATCCGGTCAACACTGAACCGCAAACCTGCTCGCCAACGCACCGCGTCTGTGGGTAAGGTTTCCTCGAATTCAGAATGGCGGACATCTTCATCAGCTACGCGCGCCAAGACCTCGACTGGGTAAGCAAACTGGCGGCGCACCTCGCTGCGGCGGGCTGGTCAGTGTGGTGGGATTCCAAGATCCCCGCCGGGCGCACGTTTCGACAGGTCATTGACGAAGCTTTGGAGGCTGCTCGCTGCGTGGTGGTGGTTTGGTCCGAGAAAGCCCTCGCGTCGGACTGGGTGTTGGAGGAAGCAGACGAGGGGAGGAAGCGCCGCATTCTGGTTCCCGTGCTGAAGGAACGTGTTCGCCCGCCTTTGGGCTTCCGACAGGTTCAAGCCGCCGATCTGACCAACTGGCAAGGCGACGAAAACGACCAGCAATACCAGTCGTTGGTGGGCGACATCAACGCCCTGATTGGACCGCCGGCGAAGTCGTTGGCTGGATCACCGGTAGCGCGTTCCCAACTGCCCGATCCCAAACTCTCCCCATTTGGGGAGTCCGTGGATCCCAAAACCGGCATCGCCTTCATCACCATCCCGGCCGGAGAGTTCGACATGGGATCGGAGACCGGCGAGTCCGACGAACGCCCCGTTCATCGCGTCCGGATCACCCAGCCCTTCCGGCTGGGCAAGTACCCGGTGACGAACGCCGAATACGAGCGTTTCCTGAAGGCCCATCCCCAGATGTCGCCGCCGCGCTACTGGACCAACAGCCAGTTCAACGACCCGCGGCAGCCGGTGGTGGGTGTTTCCTGGCACGACGCGCAGGCGTTCTGCCAGTGGGCCGGTTGCCGCCTGCCGACGGAGGCCGAGTGGGAATACGCCTGCCGCGCGGGCAGCAAGGGGAGATTCTGCTTCGGCGACGACGAAACCAGGCTGGGCGAGTATGCCTGGTATGACGCGAACAGCAGTGCCAGGACACATCCGGTTGGCCAGAAGAAGCCGAACCAGTGGGGCCTGTACGACGCGCATGGCAATGTCTGGGAGTGGTGCCAGGATTGGCATGGCCCGTATTCAGAGCAGCACGTCAGTGATCCGACCGGGCCGAAGCAAGGCGACTACCGCGTGTTGCACGGCGGGTCGTGGAACCGCAACGCCACGAACCTGCGCTCGGCGTTTCGCGGCCAAACCAATCCCGACTATCGCGACGACTATGTCGGGTTTCGGTGTGTGTGGCTGGGGGATTCCTCTCCGTAGGCTGGACTTGTCTGTTCTTGAACCTTGGATCCTTGGTCCTTAACAGTGCATGTGATCAGCAGGAAGGTGGCAGCCGAATGACAATTCCTTTGGCCTACGGACAAAACGGATTGGTCGTTGACCTGCCGGACGACCGCACCACGGTCATTGAGCCCGCGCACGCGCCGGGCTTGCCGGACGAAAAGGTGGCGGTGCTCGCGGCGCTGCGGCAGCCGGTCGGCGCGCCGCCGCTGCGCGAGACGGTCAAGGCTGACGACCGCGTGTGCATCGTCTTCACCGACAGCACGCGCGCCACGCCGAACGAGCGGCTGATCCCGTGGCTGCTCGCGGAACTGGCGCACGTGCCGCCCGCGAACCTCACGCTGCTGAACTCGACCGGCACGC
>CAZMOZ010000044.1:0-20677 GCA_964568145.1 uncultured Verrucomicrobiota bacterium | reverse complement strand
GAACTGGCGCACGTGCCGCCCGCGAACCTCACGCTGCTGAACTCGACCGGCACGCACCGCGCCAACACGCCGGAGGAACTGGCGCGGATGCTCTCGCCGGAAGTTACTGCGCGTTACCGCGTGTTGAACCACGACTGCCACGACGACGCCTCGCTGGTCGCGGCGGGCGCGATGCGCGACGGCACGCCGGCCCGGCTCAACCGGCGCCTGGTCGAGGCGGACGCGCGGATCATCACGGGCTTCATCGAACCGCATTTCTTCGCCGGCTTCAGCGGCGGGCCCAAGGGCATCATCCCCGGCTGCGCGGGCCTGCGGTCCGTCATGGCCAACCATCGCCCCGCGAACATCGGGCATCCGAACGCGACCTTTGGCGTCACGGACGGCAACCCGCTCTGGGAGGAACTGCGCGAAGTCGCGTGGCGCGTGGGCCCGAGTTTCCTGCTGAACGTGGCGTTGAACACGCGCCGCGAGATCACCGGGGTGTTTGCCGGCGACCTGCTGGCCGCGCACCAGGCCGGCTGCGAGTTCGTCCGCGCCTCGGCGATGCGGGAAGTCGCGGCGCCGTTTGAAATCGTGGTCACCACCAACAGCGGCGCGCCGCTGGACTTGAACCTGTATCAAGGCGTGAAAGGCATGAGCGCGGCGGCGCGCATCGTGAAGCCGGGCGGCGACATCGTGCTGGCCTGCGAATGCCGCGAGGGCGTGCCGGCGGGCAGCCCGTTCGAGCGGTTGCTGCGCGGCGCGGCCGGCCCGGCGGCGTTGCTGGCGCGGCTGGCTGCCGCCAGTGAAGTGCAACCCGAGCAATGGCAGGCTCAGATTCAGGCGAAGATCCAGAGCCACGCCCGCGTGCGGCTGCACAGTGCGCTGCCGGATGAGGTCGTCCGCGCCTGCCACCTGGAGCCGTGCCCCGACATCGGCGGGTGGGTGCGCCACCGGCTGGCGGAGCTGGGACCGGCGGCGCGCGTGGCCGTGCTGCCGCAGGGCCCGCTCACGATTCCGTATCTGGCGCCGGGTAGTCAGGCATCTCAATTTCATGCCGGCACGGGCGGGTCGAGTGGCCCAGGCGACCCCGCCCGGGACCGTACCGTTGGCGATTCGCCCGCGGGGACGGCAGGGCTCGACGGAGTCTCGCCCCACCCTGTTGAGGGCTGACCGGCACGGAATTGGGCCGCGCCCGCCGCGCAGGCGCGGCGCTTTTTTGCTTTCCGGCAGCGGGGCAATCCCGTTGCCTACCCGCCTTATGAGTGGCACCGAGACGCCGGTGCAGCCGGTGGATTTTGTGGCGCGGCACGTGCGCGGGCTTCCCCGCTCGGGCATCCGGGAGTTCTTCGATCTGGTCCAGGGCCAGCCCGATGTGATCTCGCTGGGCGTGGGCGAGCCGGACTTCGTCACGCCCTGGCACATCCGGGAGGCCGCCATTTACGCGCTCGAGCGCGGCAAGACCAGCTACACCTCGAACCTCGGCCTGCTCAAGCTGCGCGAAGCCATCTGCGCCGCCGTGCAGCGGCGCTTCGGCGTCACGTACGATCCCCGCCGCGAAACGCTGGTCACGGTGGGCGTGAGCGAGGCGCTGGACATCGCCTTGCGCGCGGCGGTGAACCCGGGCGACGAGGTGCTCTACCACGAGCCGTGCTACGTGAGCTACTCGCCCGGCGTGGCGCTCGCCCACGGCGTGCCGGTGCCGGTGCCCTGCCGGGCGGAGGACGGCTTCGCCGTGCGGGCGGACGCCATCGCCGCGCGCCTCACGCCGCGCAGCCGGGTGCTGGTGCTTAATTTCCCCACCAACCCCACCGGCGGCACGATGGACCGCGCCGGCCTGGAGGCCGTGGCCGCGCTGGTCCGCCGCCACAACCTGCTGGTGATCACGGACGAGATTTACTCCGAGCTCACCTTCGAGGGCGAGCACGTCAGCATCGCCGCGCTGCCCGGCCTGCGCGAGCGGACGATCTTCCTGCACGGTTTCTCGAAGGCGTACGCGATGACCGGCTTTCGCATCGGCTACGCCTGCGGCCCGGCGGACCTGGTCGAGGCCATGATGAAGATTCACCAGTACTCGATGCTGTGCGCGAGCATCACCAGCCAGGAGGCCGCCACCGAGGCGCTGCGCAACGGCGACGCGGACATCGAAACCATGCGCGAGGCGTACCGGGCGCGGCGGAACTTCATCGTGGACGCGTTCAACCGGATGGGGCTGGCCTGCCACCGGCCGCGTGGCGCGTTTTACGCCTTTCCCAGCGTGCAGGCCACCGGGCTGGACGCGAAGACCTTCGCCGTGCGGCTGCTGCGCGAGGAAAAAGTCGCCTGCGTGCCGGGCGATGCGTTCGGGCCGGACGGCGAGGGGTACCTGCGCTGCTGCTTCGCGACCTCGCTCGAACGCATCGAGGAAGCCGTGAAACGGATGGAACGTTTCGTGCAACGACTGCCCGGCGCGTGACCGCGTCCTGCCGACCATGAAAACCGTCCTGCTTTGCCGCCTGCTGCCGCTGCTGGCCGCCGGCTTGTCCGCGCTGGCCGCGCCCGACCTGGTGCTCAAGGCCCGCAGCCGCGCAGCCACGAACGGTCCGCCCGCGCTCGCGCCGGTGACGGAACGCGAGCTGCGCTGGGACGCGCGCCGGACCGCCATCGTCATCTGCGACATGTGGGACCAGCACTGGTGCCGCGGCGCGACCGGGCGGGTGGCCGAGATGGCGCCGCGGATGAACGCCGTGCTGCAGGCGGCCCGCGCGCGGGGCGTGCTCGTCATTCATGCTCCGAGCGAAACGATGGCGTTTTACCAGGACTACCCGCAACGCCGGCGCGCCCAGGCGGCCGCGGGCGCCGCCACGCCGGCCGGCGTGAACACCTGGCGGGCCTTGAACCGCGACAAGGAACCGCCCCTGCCCATTGACGACTCGGACGGCGGCTGCGACGACAACCCGCCCTGCCGGCACCCGCAGGGCCCCGCCGAATACCCGTGGCGGAGCCAGATCGCCGCGCTCGAGATCGGGGCCGCGGACGTGATCAGCGACCGGGGCGACGAGATTCGCGCGGTGCTCCAGCAGGCGGGCATCGAGAACGTCATCGTCATGGGCGTCCACGCCAACATGTGCGTGCTGGGCCGGCCGTTCGCCATCCGCGCGCTGGTGGGCGCGGGCCTGAACGTCGCGCTGATGCGCGACCTCACGGACACGATGTACAACTCGCGGCGCCGGCCGTACGTGAGCCACTTCGCCGGCACCGACCTCGTCGTGGCGCACATCGAGGCGTACTGGTGCCCAAGCGTCACCAGCGCGGATTTCCTCGGCGGCGAGCCGTTCCGTTTCGCGGCGGACCGCCGGCCGAAGGTGGTGTTCCTGATCGGCGAAGACGAGTACCGGACCGCGGAAACGCTGCCGCGCTTCGCCGCGGAGGAACTGGCCTGGCGCGGCCTGCAACCGGTGATCGTGGCCGAGGCCCCCGCCGCGAAACACCAGTTCCCGGGCCTGGCCGAAGCGTTGCGCGACGCGGACCTGGTGGTGGTCAGCACGCGGCGCCGCGCCCTGCCGGCGGCCGCGATGACGGCCGTGCGGGTGCATCTGGAGGCCGGCCGGCCGCTGGTGGGTCTGCGCACCGCGTCACACGCCTTTGCGCCGCGCGACGACGAGCGCGACCGCGCGCTGGCGCAAGGCCTGGCCGACTGGCCGGAGTTCGACGCCCAGGTGCTCGGCGGCAATTACCGGGGTCACCACGGCGCGGGGCCGGTGACCCAACTGCGCGCCGCGCCGGGCGCCGCGCAGCATCCGCTGCTCGCCGGCGTGGACGTGGCGCAATTTACCAGTCGCGGCAGCCTGTACCGGTCCGGGCCCATCGCCGCCGACGCGGAGGCTGTTCTGATCGGTGAGATCCCCGGTCAGCCCGCCGAGCCGGTGGCCTGGACGCGCCGTTTCGGGCCGCACCAGGCGCGCGTGTTCTACACCTCGCTCGGCCATCAAGATGACTTCGCCCAGGCCGGTTTCCGGCGCCTGGTGTTGAACGGGATCCTGTGGGCGCTCGATCTGCCCGTGCCGCCGGCAAACCCGCAATAACGCGTGCCACTCACCAAATTGCCCGGCGCTTGCAAGCCGGCATCACCTGATGGGGGCCAGTCGGGCGCATTTCACTTTCGTGCCAGCAGCGGGCGGGCCGGAGTGGCCCAGGCGACCTCGCCTGGGGCCGTGCCGCGGGTGCCCCGCCCGGGGGGACCGCGGTCTGCCGATCGCAGCCCCGAAAGGCCGGGGCTCGACGGAGTCTCGCCCACCTTCGTCAAAGCTGGAGTGGCGCAAAAGTGAGACGCGCCCGGGGCAGCTTCCGGCCCGGTTCACGGGGCGTTCGAGCACCCCTCAAAGCTCCAAGAGGTTCAGCAGTTCTTCCGCTGTCAACCCATGATGCCGCGCCACACTCTTCAAGATGCTGCTCAGCGTCCCGCACTTGATCGGGCGGTGGTCAGGCACGACCTCGTGATGCTCGCCAGCGCGATGCGTTGTCAGGCGCAGGTGCGAACCATGCCGGCGCGTCACCTCGTAGCCCAGTTTGCGGAGCGCAGCCGCCAGTTGCCGGCCGTCCACGTCGCGCGGCAATTTCATCGCGCGAGAACTTCATCCCGCACGAAATGCAGCCGGATGAGCCGGGGCGCCTGGGCGGGGTCGTCGAAGTAGCAGTCCACCGCCTCGCGCACGTTGCGGCGCAGTTCCTCCAGGGTTTCCGCCTCCGTGTGAATGCCGCCGCCGATCGCCGAGGCGGTGTATCCGCCGTCCACCTCGTCTTCGTGCACCTCGAAGATGATCTCGCTCATGACTGGGAGGGTATTTCGGCCCACCGCGACTGACAAGCGTCCGCGCGGCTTGGCCGGAGCGCAGGCGCGTCGCGGCAGGATGGTGGTGGGAAGCAGGCCAGCCGCGCATTGACGACCCCAGCCGCCCGGCGTTGGCGGGGTACTTGACCCAAGGGCGCTGCGGCCTAGGATGCACGGACCCGGCAGCGCACGCGCCGGGACGTTGTTTTGGACACCCGGTGTTTCATCCTCTTGCTGGGCATGGTGGGCTGGGCGTTTGCGCGGCCGGCCGCCGCCGCCGAACCGGCCGCGGCGGGTCCGCTGCGGGCGGAGTTCACGTTGACGTTCGGGCCGGGCGAGCGCACCGAGGCGCTGGGGCCGTTCTGGGCCACGGAACGCCGCCCGCCGCCCGACTGGGAGCCCTCGCCCGAGGAACCCGAACCGCCGGTCGCCCGCATCGCGCGCACGTTCACGCTCGCGCCGCTGTTCAACTGGAACGCCGAGCCCGTCGGGGACAACGTGTCTTGGGACTTCCTGTACCCGGTGATCACCTACGACCGCTACGGCGCCGAGTACCGGCTGCAGGTGCTCCAGTTGCTGCGGTTCGCGGGCGGCGCGACCCAGGACGCCGCGCGCACGCGCGGGTTCACGCTGGTGCCGTTCTTCTGGTTCCAGCGGTCGGCGGAGGATCCTTCGCTGGACTACAGCGCGGTGTGGCCGTTTTACGGCTCGATGCGGAAACGGCTGTTCCGGGACGAGGTCTGCTTCGTGATGTGGCCGGCGTACGTGCAGACGCGGCGGCACGACGTGGTGACGGACAATTACCTCGCGCCGTTTGTCCACAGCCGGCGCGGCGACGGGCTGCGCGGCTGGCAGGTCTGGCCGTTTTACGGAACTGAACACAAGGAGGTCACGTCGCGCACCAACGGCTTTGGCGACGTGGAACTCGTGCCCGGCCACGACCAGCGTTTCGTGCTCTGGCCGTTTTACAGCGTGGCTGATCTGGGCATCGGCTCGACCAACCCGGTCACCCAGCGGACGCTGCTGCCGTTTTACAGTGTGCATTACTCGCCGCAGAAAGACCGGCGGATGTACGGCTGGCCGTTCGGGCCGGTGTTTGTGGACGACCGCGAACTCGACTACGAGCAGACGTCGTTTCTGTTCCCCGTGTTCGCCTTCGCCCGCGGTCCGGGCAAGCAGGCCGCGCGCGTCTGGCCGCTGTACGGGACCACCCGCTACCCGGAATCGCAGTCGGTCTTCGCCGCGTGGCCGTTGTATTACCGCAAGGACACCCGCCGCGAGCCGCTGGAGCGCCACACCACGCGCATCGCGTTCTTCCTGTACACGGACATCGAGACCAAGGACCTGAAGACGGGCAAGGCCAGCCGGCGGTCGGACTTGTGGCCGCTGTTCTTGGCGCGGCGCGACGCCGACGGCAACGAGCGGTTCCAGATGCTGGCGGTGCTCGAGCCGCTCCTGCCCGGAAACAAGGCCATCCAGCGGCTGTACTCGCCGCTGTGGGCGTTGTGGCGCGCCGAGAAGAACCCCAAGACGGGCGCGTCCAGCCAGGCGTTCCTGTGGAACCTGTACCGGCACGAGAAGCGGCCGGAATCGAGAAAGTGCTCGCTCTTGTTCGGGCTCATTCAGTATCAGTCCACTCCCGCGGGAAAGCGGTGGCGGCTGTTCTACCTGCCGTTCGGCCGGGCGCCGGACGGGCGGCCGGCCGGCGCGCGCGACCGGTGAGCGGCCGCGCCAACTGCCACGATCATGTTTCACGACCTGGGCGAAGTTTTGTTGCTGCTGGCGCAGACGTTCCGCGCGCTGCCGCACACCTTGCGCCAGCGGCGGAAGGTGCTGGAGCAGCTTTTCGAGATCGGCAACGCCAGCCTGCTGATGGCCTGCATCCTGTCGCTGTTCATCGGCGGGGTGCTGGCGCTCCAGACCGGGCCGGTGATGGCGGAGCGGGGGTTGCAGAGCTTTGTCGGCCAGATCGTCGGCCTGTCCATGTGCCGCGAGCTGGCGCCGGTGATGATGGCGGTGCTGATCGCCGGCCGCATCGGGTCGGCCATGGCGGCGGAGATCGGCTCGATGCGCGTGTACCAGGAGATTGACGCGCTGCGGACGATGAACATCAACCCGGTCCATTACCTGGTGCTCCCGCGGCTGGTGGCCATCAGCATCGCGCTGCCGTTGCTGGTGGTGTTCTCGATCCTGGTCGGTTGGACCGGCGGGGCGCTCGTGGCGGTGACAAACTACCAGATCGGCATTTCCTTCCACGGCTACGTGAAGAGCCTCGGCAACGGCATTGATGTGCTGGACGTGGTCAACGGCCTGCTCAAGAGCTTCGGCTTCGCCGTGACCATCGGGCTGGTGGCCTGCCACCAGGGGTTGACCACCGTGGGCGGGCCGCGCGGCATCGGCCGCAGTGTGACCAAGGCGGTGGTGAACTCGATTGTCATGATCCTGCTCCTGGACTACGTGTTCACCCGTCTGTTGATGCATCTGGATTGATGAACGCGACCGCATCCCGGGGCGTCCGGCTCGAAGTCCGCCAGCTCACCAAGAGCTACAACGGCCAGCCGGTGCTGCAGGACCTCACCTTCACGGTCGGGCGCGGCGAGATCTTCGTCATCATGGGCCCGAGCGGCAGCGGCAAGACCGTCCTGCTCAAACACCTCATCGGCCTGGAAACCCCGGACCGCGGCGAAATCCTCATTGAAGGCCAGCCGGCGGGCTCGCCCGAAACCCTGAACCGGCACCGCGTGGCGATGGTGTTTCAGTCGGGCGCGCTGCTCAATTCGCTGACCGTGGCCGAGAATGTGGGGCTGTACCTGGCCGAGCACCGCCTGCTGCCCCCGGCCGAGATCCAGCGCGTCGTGGCCGAAAAGCTGGCGCTGGTGGGCCTGCAAGGCACCGAGGATCGCCTGCCCGCCGAGCTTTCCGGCGGCATGAAAAAGCGCGTGGCCATCGCGCGGGCGCTGGTCATCGAGCCGCAACTGATCTTCTACGACGAGCCCACCAGCGAGCTGGACCCGCTCATCGCCGTCACCATCGGCCAGGAGATTCTGCGCCTGAACCGCCGCATGGGCGTGACCAGCGTGGTGGTGACCCACGACCGCGACCTGGCCTTCGGCATCGCCCACCGGATCGCGGTGCTGCACGCGGGGCGGTTCCTGGCCCTGGGCACACCCGCCGAGGTGCGGGCGCATCCCGACCCGGTGCTGCAGCAGTTTCTGCAAGCGGATTTCCGTTTTGAACCCGAACCCGTCGCGCCATGAAAAACACCCTCGAAACCCGGCTGGGCATCTTCTTCGCGCTGGCCTTCGTCGCCGCCGTTGTGATCCTCGAGACCATCGGCGGTCTGGAGTTCTTCAAGCGGGGCAAGGTGATCGCCGCCCGCTTCTCGAACGTGCTCGAGCTCAACGAAGGCGACCCGGTCAAGATGGCCGGCAAGCAGATCGGCCGCGTGGACAGCATCGAGTTCGCCGACGACAAGGTGCGCGTCACCATGAAGATCACCGACCGCAAGGCGCGCATCCGCACGGACAGCCGCGCCACCATCCGCTTCACCGGCCTGATGGGCCAGAACTACGTCGCCATCGAGGCGGGCCCCGGCAAGGGGGCGGAGGTGGAAAGCGAAGCCGAACTCGAGACCTTCGAGCAGCCGGATTTCAACCAGCTCATGACCAAGCTCGAAGGCGTCACCACCAGCTTCACGAAGCTGGCCGACAACTTCAGCGACTCCAACCTGGGCGACATGATCCTGCCCTTCACCGACTTCCTGAACGAAAGCAAGCCGCGCATCCTCACCATCCTGAGCAACGCCGAGTCCATCTCCGCCCAGGTGGCCAGCGGCCAGGGCACCGTGGGTCGGCTTATTTACGAGGACGCGCTCTACGCCAGCGCGCTCGAAACCGTCACCAACATCAACCAGGCGACCGCCGACGCGCAGACGTTGATGGGCGATGCCCGGACTGTGGTGGCGGACGTGCGGGCCGGCAAAGGCACCGTGGGCCGGCTCATGACCGAGGACACGCTCTACACCGAGACCACCGAGGCCATGGCCAACCTCCGGGAAATCGTGCAGAAGATCAACCGCGGCGAAGGCACGGCGGGGAAGATCGTCAACGACACGGCGCTGATTGACAACGCCAAGCTGACGCTCCAGAAGCTCGACAAGGCCACCGAAGGCCTCGAAGACCAGGGCCCGCTCACCGTGCTGGGCATCCTCATCAACCCGCTGTTTTGAATCCGAAAACCGAAGTTACCCGTGGCGCCGGATTCCCCTCCGGCTCAACGCAGGTTTTGGGGCTGAACTTCACCTCGGGAGCTGACCGGAACGGACCTCGAGCTGTATTCCGCTCGCGAAGCAAGGCTGGGCTCAAAGTGGGGTCACTTCGCGCCGGCGCCGGGTGAAGCGCAGGCATTGCGTGTAGCCGACACTCCGGGCCAGCGCCACGGCTTGGTCGAAGTCCGCGCCCACCTCGCCCGGCGCGTGCGCGTCCGAGCCGAAGGTAATGGGTACGCCCAGAGCAAAGGCCGTTTCGAGGATCGCCCGGCTGGGATAGATCTCGCGGCAGTCTTTGCGCAGCCCGGCGGTGTTCAACTCGATCGCCACGCCCGCCTCCCGGGCCGCCGCCAGAAACCGCCGGAACAGCGGCGACGTGTCCTGGGGCGGATAGATCGCGAACTTCTTGGCCAGGTCCGCGTGGCCGATGACGTCGAACAGGCCGGACGCCGCGGCCCGGGTCAGGCGCTCGCAGTAGGCGCGCCAGACCTCCCACGGGTCGCACTCCCGCCACTGCGAGAGCTTGTGCGGGTTGTCAATGTCCCAGGAGTCCGAGACGTAATGCACCGAGCCGATCAGATAATCCCAAGGATGCCGCGCCGCGAGGTCGCGAATCCAGCCCTCTTGGCCGGGCAGGTAATCCACCTCCAGCGCCAGCTTGATGCGGAGCCGCGGGTGCGCGCGCCGCGCCCGCGCCACCCCGGCCACGTACTCCTCGAGCTGGTCCCGTCGCATGCGCCAGTCGTCAAAGTCGTCGCGCGGCATCGGGCTGTGATCGGAGAAGCCGATTTCCTCCAGCCCTAGCTCGCCGGCCCGCGCCGCGTACTCGACCGGCTCGCCCACCGCGTGGCGGCACAGCGGCGTGTGCATGTGGTAATCGGCCGGGAGCTTCATCGGCGGTGGCGGGCGGGCCGGCCGTGGCGCGGCGGCCGGTGACGACGATTCGCGGCGGGCGCTCCGGTGTCCTGCGGTCGGGCCCGCGGATGCAGCACCACCGGGCAGCCTTCCAGCCCGAACGCGCGTCGCAACTGGCCGGCCAGGTACTTCGCGTACGCGTCGGTCCACAGCGCGGGGTCGTTCACGAACAGCAGGAACGTCGGCGGGGCCTGGCGCGTCTGCGTGGCGTAGAAGAACTTCAACCGCCGGCCGCTGGCGCTGACCGGTTGCCGGCGCTCGATGGCGTCGCGCAAGGTGCGGTTCAGGACGCCGGTCGGGATGCGCTGCCGCCATTGCGCGGCCACGTAGCGCACGGCCTCCAGCAGCCGGTCCAGGTTGGTGCCGTCTTTGGCCGAGGTGAAGATCACCGGCGCGTAATCCAGGAAGAACATCTGCGCCTGCACCCATTTGGCGAACTCGGCCAGCGTCATCCGGTCCGGGTCCGGGTCGCCCCGCCGCGCCGGTCGCGCGCCGGCCTTCAACGCCGCCTCGCGCGCCGCCCGCACCGGCGCCGCGTACAGGTCCCACTTGTTGACCACCACGATGCAGCCTTTGCGCGCCGCCACGATCTTGTCCGCAATCTTTTTGTCCTGCTCGCGGATGCCGCTCTCGGCGTCGAGCACGAACACCACGAGGTCGCACCGCTCGATCGAGTCCTCGGCCCGCTTGACGCTGAAGAACTCGATCGAGTCGCTCACGCGCCGCGCCTTGCGCATGCCCGCGGTGTCAATGAGCACGTAGCGCTCGCGCACGCCGTCGGTCTCGACCTCGAACGGCACGTCCACGGAATCGCGCGTGGTGCCGGGAATCGGACTCACGATGACGCGCTCGGAGCGGGTCAGCGCGTTGATGATCGAAGACTTGCCGACGTTCGGCCGTCCCACAACCGCCAGCTTGAGCGGCTCCGCGGGCGCGGCCGCTTCCTCGTCCGTGTCGCCGGCTTCAGCGGCTGGCGGCGCGGAAGCGTCGGCGCGGGCAACCGCCGCGGGCGGCAGCAAGGCCACCGCCGCCGCGAGCAACACGTCGGCGCCCCGGCCGTGAATGGCGGAGACGGGCAGCACCTGCTCGAAGCCCAGCTCGGCAAACTCCGTCACGCCGGCTTCAAGGCCGGAATGATCCACCTTGTTCACCGCCACCAGCACGGGTTTGCCGGCCTGGCGCAGGCGCCCGGCCACCTCGCGGTCCAGCGGCACCACGCCTTCCTGGACATTCACCACCAGGACCACCACGTCCGCCGATTCGATGGCCACCTGCACCTGGTCGAGCGCCGCGCGCAGGATCACGTCGTCCGCCTTCTCGCCGCGCAGCAGGCCGATGCCGCCGGTGTCCAGCAACGTCAACGAGCGCCCGCGCCACTCGGCCTCGGCGCTGATGCGGTCGCGCGTCACGCCGGGCTGGTCATGCACGATGGCGATGCGCCGCCCGACGAGGCGGTTGAACAGGGCGGATTTGCCGACGTTCGGCCGGCCAACGATGGCCACGATGCCCGACACGCCGGCAGCGTGCCGGAACGCGGTCAGCCAGGCGAGAGCAAAGCGGGCGGGCAACCGTCCAACG
This sequence comes from uncultured Verrucomicrobiota bacterium, assembly GCA_964568145.1. Classification (GTDB taxonomy): domain Bacteria; phylum Verrucomicrobiota; class Verrucomicrobiia; order Limisphaerales; family J093; genus DSVZ01. Next base: position 9,128 of record CAZMOZ010000044.1, on the reverse strand, counting down.
GCGGGTCTGCACGCGCGACGGAGCACGCTTCTCCCTCTCCCTTGGGGAGAGGGCCGGGGTGAGGGGAAAGGCGGCGCTGAGCTCTCCCAAGCCGCAACCTTCAGCCTGCGGTTCGTGCCGCCAGCGTCCCACACAGGAATCCCTGGCAAAGATCGGGCTGCAAAGTGGCGCAGAAGGCGCGGAAGTTACGGGCGCATCTCATTTCTGCGCCGGTCCGGCCTGGAAGGGGTGGGGCGAGGCACCGTCGAGCCCTGCTATTTGGGTTCTTGGTTCGTTGTGGCCTTCGACCCTCGACCCTCGACCTTCGACTTTCGACCTTCTTGGTGGGCGAGACTCCGTCGAGCCCTGCCTTTGAGGGCTGCGGTCCTCAGACTGCGGTCCCCCAAGCGGGTCGCCCGCGACACGATCCCAGGCGAGGTCGCCCGGGCCACTCGGCCCGCCCGCAGCGGACACGAAATCGAAATGCGCCCGGAAGCTTCCACTCCCGATGCTTTTGCGCCTCCTGCGCCTTTTCACGGCCACCACCCTTGGGCACCCCCTGCCGCGCTCAGTCGCCCGGCGTCCCGGCGGTTCTCTTCCGCGTCGTTCCCGCGCTCCACCAATGGCCAAACCGGTCCGCCGGCAAAGCCTGGTCCACCGGATGCACCACGTACACCGTGTGGCCGGACGCCGCCCAGGCGCGCGCCAGGTTGGGTCGCGCGAAGACGCGCCGGATTTCCCGGCTCGTGCCGGGGTCGTTCACCACCACGTCCCCGGCCGCCGTGAAACCCCGCACCACCACCAGGTGCCCGTCCTCGCGTTCGCGCGGTTCGCCGCGCAGCAGGTTGTACGAGACCGACACCGCCAGCGGCACGCCGGCCAGCACCCAGTCCTCCAGTTCCGAGACGTCGCTGAGCCGCGTGACGTACGCGCGCAAGCCGGGAAAACCGCCGGCGAAGGCGGTGTTGAAGGCCCAGTTGCCCGTGCCTGGCCACTCCGGGTCGTGGACCGCCCGCGCCACCTCGGGCACATCGAGGACCAACTTGGGCCGGTCGAGCCGGGCGGCCCAGTACGCCAGCAGCATCGAAAGGCTGGCGGGGCTGCACCACGCGGCGACGCCTTCCGGGTAGATCACCTGCGTGCGTTCGGGCACGGCCAGTTCGCGGTCCCAGGCGGCGCGGTTCGGCGGCAATTCAGTCAATTCCGCCCGGTTATCCAGCAGGCTCAGGCCGATGAATTTCAGCCGGGGTTCAACGCCGGTCGCCGCACCGGTGAAAGTCACCCGGATTTGCGCGGCGCGGGCGGGCGCGGACAACACCAGCGTGTCGGTCAGCACCTCGCCGCGGGTGTCTTTCTGGCCGCGCACGCTCTGGCGCGGGCAGCCCTCGGCGGGGGCGGACGCCCAGAAGCCCAGAACGTACCACGGCGTTTCCGGCGCGGGCGCGCGGCGGCGGAGTTCGAATTTCAAGCCGGCGCCGGGCGGGGTTTCGGCGTTCCAGGACAGCACCGCCTCGTTCCAAGCGAGGCCGGCGGCGATGGGCGGCGAGGTCAGGGTCCAGCGATTGCTGGCGGTGTCCGAGCGCTGCCACGAATCAAAGCGCTCCCAGCCCAGAAACTGGCGTCCGCGATGCTCGGCGCTCCATGCCGCGATCGTTCCCAGCCAAAGCAGGCAAAGCGCGATCGCTGGCCATGAAGCTGACCGCACCGGACCCCGCCACTCCTGAAAGCGCTGCGCGCGGAGGCCGCGAAAATGGCGAAGACGGTCCCCGCCACTGCCGCGGTGGCCGACGGTTCGCTGGATCAGCCGGGGCTTCATCGGAGCCACAACGCGAGCGACCAGCAGGCCGTAGTCAACAAGATGGCAGCGGCACCTGCCCACCGGTCCGCCGCCGTGTGCGGGCCCAGACGGTCGGGGAGAAAATTCAACCCGAGCCCCAGCAAGAGCCCGCCCGCGAAACCGCCGGCGTGCGCCACCACGTCGCTGGTCGGGCTCAGGCCGAACATCACAAACAGCAGCCCGCCGGCGACCACGCCCGCGAGCAGCGACCGCCACGCGGCGCGCGGATTCCGCCACACGCCCAGCGATTGCACGGTCAGCAGGCCCAGCGCGCCCATCACCACGCCGGAGGCGCCCAGCCCGCGGTACGGCGAGGTGTGGAACAACAGCCCCGCGGCGTTGCCCAGCGCGCCGGCCACCAGCGTGGCCAGCAGCGTCCACCCCGCGCCGTACCGGCCCATCGCGAGGCCCAGCGCCGCAAGGCCGGTGGAAACATTCGCCGCCAGGTGCCCGGCGTCCGCATGCAGCGTGGTGGCGGTGAAGAGCCGCCACCATTCGCCGGTGGCGCGCACCGTGTGGCTCATGGACCCGATCCGCTCGAGGCCTTCGCCGGAGGCATCCGCCAGCCAGTGCAGCGTGATCAACGCCCAGGCCCACAACAGCACGCCCCAGTGAAAGGTGAAACCCAGGTCGCGCAGCCGCTGGCGCAGCGCCCAGCCGCGGTTTTCCAGGCGATACTGCCGGATCGTGGCCAGCGCCGCGGCCTGCTGCGCCGGTTCCACGATCAGCACCCAGCCCAGGCCGTCCGGCTGATGGTCAATCACCACCTCGATGCCCTGGCTGGCCAGCGCCAGGCTCCAGTCCATGGCCTGCCGGCGGGACCGGGCCGGAATGGCGACGCCGGTGGGTTCGGGAGCGCTGGGAGGGTCCGTTTGCACGCAAGACCTTGGTCGAAGATACGGCGCGCCGGGAGTCGGCGCCACTGCCTTGACCGGCTCCGTTAACCCGCCGTGCCCGCGCCGTCCAGCAGGCCGGTCGCCGCCAGCGCGGCGCGCGAGGCCGCCGGATCGGTGTGAACCACCGCCTGCCAGCCGCGCGCGCGCGCCGCCGCGACGTTTTCCGGCCGGTCGTCGAAGTAAAACAGATCGGCGCCACACCGGCCGCTGAGCCGCTCCGCCGCTTCGTACAAGGCCGCGTCCGGCTTCATCGCGCGATGCTCGTACGAGAGCACGTAGCCGTCGAAGTCCGCGAACCATGGGAACCGCGAGCGGATGAAGTCCACGGCCAGTTCATTCGTGTTCGATAGCACCCAGGTGGGCACGCGCCGCGCGCGCAACCCGGCGTGCAGCGCGATCATCGGCTCGATGGGCGTGAAGATGTCGCCAAACCCGGCGCGGAACTCCTCCGGCGTGCCCTGGTACCCCGTGGCGGCGGTGAGGCGGCGGACAAACTCGGGCGTGCCGATCAAGCCCGTCTCGTACTCCACGAGCAGGTGATCCTGGATGAGCACGCGCTGGAGGTCGGTCAGCGAAATCCGGCAGCGGGGCAGCAGCCGGCGCACGGCGATGCGGTAGTCAAAATCCAGCAACACCTTGCCGAGATCGAAGATGACAGCTTGGGGTCGGGGCATAGTGAAATCAGTTGAGACTCTGGGCGCCAAGCTGGTGTAAGGCTGGGCTCTGCACGCTCATTGAACGTGGATCAGCGGCGCCTGCTGGCATTGGTTTTTCGTTGTTTCCCGCTTTGCCTGCCGGGTGCGACCACTTTGGATTTAACCGCGGTCTCGGAAGGTTCGATCTTCTTGAAGAACTCGCGATTGCGTCCAAGCGAGATCCAGTAATGCCGCCCCTCAAAGTGCAGTTGCTTGACGCGTTGCTCACCCAGCAAATCATCCCAGTGCAGGATGGCCACCGAGTCCGAGTCCGAAGCGAGGACCTTGTATGCACGCACCGCACAATGGCCCTGAAAATCTGAGTGCATCCGGGACCTGGTGTAGCGCAACAACAGATGCCCAAAGATGCCGGCCAGGCGCCTGCGCATCGTGGGCGTCCAGCGAACTGGAAAGACCCATTCCTTCATCGTGCGGCGGCGGTCGGACCGCCAGGCACCGATCAGGCGTTTGTCGAAGGTGTTCGGGGTATGGGGCATGGGAAAGTAATCCGGCTGCACGGCTGCGCTTGTCATCCCACCGGCTGCCGCCCTTCCAGCGCGCGGCTGAGCGTCAGTTCATCGGCGAACTCCAGCCCGGTGCCGGCCGGCAGGCCATGCGCCAGCCGCGTCACCTTCACGCCGCGCGGCGCGAGCCGTTGCGCCAGGTAATGGCTGGTGGCGTCGCCTTCCACGTCCGTGGGCAGCGCGAGGATCACCTCGCGGACCGGCTCGCGGCCGAGCCGTTCCTCGAGTTCGCCGATCCGCAGGTCCTCGGGCTCGACTCCGTTGAGCGGCGAAAGCTTGCCGCCCAGCACGTGGTAACGGCCGCGAAAGCCGCCCGCCTTTTCGATGAGCAGGATGTCCACCGGCCGTTCCACCACGCAGACGCAGGTGGCATCGCGCCGGGCATCCGCGCAGATCGCGCACGGCTGGGTTTCGGTGAGCGCGCCGCATGTCTGGCAGGACTGGATGCGCTCGCGCGCGGCCAGCACAGCCTGGGCAAGCTGGCGGCTGAAGTCTGGCGGCGCCTGCACCAGGTACAGCGCCAGGCGCTCGGCCGAGCGCGGCCCGATGCCGGGCAGCTCGCCCAGCGCGGCGATGAGCTTGGCAATGGCGTCCGGCAACAACACAGCGGCAAGGGCCGTCGCGCCGCGGGCGGCGGACGGCGGGCGGTTACATCAAGCCCGGCATACCGCCGGTCACCTTGCCCATCTCGGCGGCGGCGGCTTCGCGCGCCTGGGCGAGGGCGTTGTTCACCGCCACGAGCACGACGTCCTCGAGCAGCGCGGCGTCCGCCGGGTTGATGGCCTGCGGGTCAATCTTGATGGAGGCGAGGCTGCCATCGCATTTGGCCACGACCTGGACCATGCCGCCGCCGCTGGTGGCTTCGACGGCGCGTTGCGCGAGTTCCGCCTGGACGGCCTGCATCTGCTGCTGCATGCGCGCCGCCTGTTTCATGAGTTTGCCGAGGCTCGACATGGGCGGGAGTCTAGGATTGCGGGGGCGCCGGGGCAACCACCTGGGCGATGCGGCCCTTGAAGATTTCCAGCGCCTCCTTGATGAGCGGGTCGTCCTTGAAGGCCGCCGGGTCCAGGCGCGTCAACGCGGGCTTGCCCGGCCTGGTGGCGGGCGGCTCGGCCGGTGCGGCGGGCGGGGGAGCCGGCGGGGCCTCGCTGGCTGGCGCGGGAGCTGGCGGCTCGGGCGCGGTGGCCGGCCCGGCGGCGGGGGCCCCGGCGGGCGGCTCGGCCTGGACGAACTTCACCCGCGGGTCACGAAAGCCCTGGGCGCGCAACACGCCGGCGAGCAGGTCCAGGTTTTTACGGTTGTTCACCAACGGCAGAAAATGCGCGCTCGCGGCGGGAAACCCGATGGTCAACACCTCGCGCTCGAACAACACCGGAAAGGCCTTGAGCAGGTGATTGTACAAAAAGCGGCTGCCGGCCTGGACGCTCTCGAGCAGCGCGGTCCACGTGGCCGCCAGGCCCGCGGGCACGCCCGCCAACGCCGCGCCCGCTGGCGGCTCGGCCGCCGGCGACGAGGCGGTTTCGCGCAAGGCGGCGGCGGACATCGAGGCTGGCGTCGCCGCAGTTTCGCCGGGCGCGGTTGACCTGGCGGGCACTGGCGTGGCGCTTGCCGGCCGGGCCGCACCAGCCGCCGCGCCGTTGGCCGGGCCGACGGCCTCGTTCCGCAAAGCCTGCAACTGGCCCAGCACCGCGTCGAGACTCACCGCGTGCCGGGCCTGGATGGCCTTCAGGAGCGCCACTTCGAGCGCGATTTTCTTCGACACCGCCTCGCGCAGCCGGCCTTCCGTCTCGGTCAGGACCTCCATGACGCGCGTCACGCCGGCCGGGGCGATGCGGTCCGCCTGGCGTTGGAGCGCCAGCAGTTCCGCCTCGCTGGCCTCGATCATGCCGGTCTCGCCGCGGGCCACCTGGAAAATGAGCAGGTTCCGGAAATGATGCAGCAGGTCGGCGAGCAACCGGCCGAGGTCCTTGCCGCCGCGGGCCAGTTCGTCCAGCGCGTGCAGCACCTGCGCGGCGTCCCCGGCCAGCAGGGCGTCGGCCAGCGCCAGCACCTGGTCGCGCGCGGCCAGGCCGAACATGGTGAGCACGTCCGCCTCGACGATCTTTGCGCCGCAAAAGCTGATCAACTGGTCGAGCGTGGACTCGGCGTCGCGCATCCCGCCGTCCGCGCCGCGGGCGACGGCATGCAGCGCGGCCTCCTCCACCTGCACGCCTTCCTGGGCGGCGATGGCGGCCAAGTGCTTGACGATGAGCGCGGCCGGGATGCGGCGGAGGTCGAACCGCTGGCAGCGCGAGAGGATCGTGGGCAGCACCTTCTCGGGGTCGGTGGTGGCGAACATGAACTTCACGTGCGCCGGCGGCTCCTCGAGCGTCTTGAGCAGCGCGTTGAACGCCGCCGTCGAGAGCATGTGCACCTCGTCAATGATGTAGATTTTGAAGCGCGAGGCCGCGGGCGCGAACTTGCAGGTCTCGCGCAGCTCGCGCACCTGCTCGACGCCATTGTTGCTCGCGCCGTCAATTTCCAGCACGTCCAGCGAGCGACCCTCGGCGATCTCGACGCAGCGCGGGTCGGCGTCGTCGAAGTCCACCTTCGGGCCGTCGGTGCAGTTCAGGCACTTGGCGAAGATGCGGGCGATGGTGGTCTTGCCGGTGCCGCGCGGGCCGCAAAACAGGTAGGCGTGGGCGATGCGCCCGGCGCGGATGGCGTTGGCCAGCGTCGTGGTGACGTGCTCCTGGCCCACCACGTCGGCGAAGCGCTGCGGGCGGTATTTGCGGGCAATGACCTGGTAACTCATGAGCCGGGGGTGCCGGGCGCCGGCCCGGCGGAATGCGGGCAAGGGTGCGAGGCGCGCGGGCGCGAGGCAATCGCAAAGCGGGCGGCAGGTCGTGGGGGCGCATCTCCGTATCGCGCGGGCAGGATCGCCTGCCGGGGTATTGGGCAGCCGGCCCTTGGCTCAGGGGCCGGACCCGTCGCCCCTCAGCGAGGGGCGACCTGCCCTGCGGATGCGCCGCCAAAAGCGTTGACCCCTGCCCGCGCGTTCCTAACGTCGCCGCGTGCCTGTGCGGTTCACCATCCTCGGCAGCGGCTCCGGCGGCAACTGCGCGTACCTCGAAACCGAGGACACGCGGCTGCTCATTGACGCGGGCTTCAGCGCCCGCCAGATCCGCCAGCGCCTGGCCGCCATCGAGCGCTCGCCCGAGACGCTCCACGGCATCCTGCTCACCCACGAACACAGCGACCACATCCAGGGCCTGGCGGTGCTCTGCGCGCGGCTGCAAATCCCGGTTTACTGCAACCGCCTCACGCGCGACGCGACCGAGCGCGCGCTGGACGCCCGCTTCGATTGCCGGCTCTTCCAGACCGGCGCGACGTTCGAGGTCGGCGACGTCCACATCGAGACCTTCGCCGTGCCGCACGACGCGCAGGATCCGGTGGGTTTTCTGCTGCGCACCGGCGCCGCCAACATCGGCTTCCTCACCGACCTCGGCCACGCCACGCGGCTGGTCATCGAACGCGTGCGCCCCGCCAACGTGCTGCTGCTCGAAACCAACCACGACCTGCGCCTGCTCCAGGACGACCCCCGCCGGCCGTGGAGCGTCAAGCAACGCATCCTCAGCCGCCACGGCCACCTCTCCAACGACGCCGCAGCCGGGGTCGTGGAACAGGTCATGTCCGCGGACCTGCGCCATCTCTACCTGGGCCACTTGAGCCGCGACTGCAACCGGCCGGAACTCGCGAGTCGCGCTGTTTGCGCGCGCGTGGAGAAGCTCGGCGCCGCGCACGTGCGGGTGAACACAACCTCGCAGGACGCGCCCAGTCCTACGCTGGAGTTGTGACCCGGCGGCCGGGCGGACCGTGCATTGCCCCGGCCCGGCGGTGTGTTAGCCTGCCGGCATGGCATTCGATTCCTTCTGCGACTGGGTGAACGCGCTGGACTGCGCGGGTGAACTCAAACGGATCACCCAACCCCTCGCCACCGAGCTGGAAATCACCGAACTCGCTGACCGCGAGATGAAATCACCCGGCGGCGGCAAGGCGCTGCTCGTCGAGCAGCCCACGGTGAACGGCGCGGTGTCGCCCTTCCCGGTGGCGATCAACACGCTGGGCTCGTGGAAGCGCATGGCCAGGGCGCTCGGCGCGAACTCCGTGGACGAGGTCGCCGCCGAACTGGGTTCGCTCGTCAAAGCCAGGCCGCCGACATCGTTCCGCGAAGCCCTGAGCCTGCTGGGCACCGCGCTGGACCTGCGTCACGCCCGACCCAAGCTCGTGAAGGACGGCCCGTGCCAGGAGGTCATCCATCGCTTCCAAGCCGGGAATGGAGGATCGCGGATGGAAGATGGCCAAGGCGGTGCCGCGCAGAATCCATCCTCCATCCTCCGGTCTCCATCCTCACTGCCGCCCGGCCCCGTCCAGTTGCCGCCAACTTCTCCAAACCCTCCGACGCTCCGCACTCCGCATTCCGCGCTCCCCGTTTTGAAGTGCTGGCCGCTCGACGGCGGCCGCTTTCTCACCCTCCCCTGCGTCGTCACCAAAGACCCCGACACCGGCGAACGCAACGTCGGCATGTATCGGATGCAAGTTTACGACGAGCGCTCGACCGGCATGCACTGGCAGCTCCAGAAAGTCGGCGCGCGACATGGACGACGCTACTACGAAACCGGCACGCGCATGCCCGTGGCGGTGTTCCTCGGCGGCGATCCCGTCTTCACCTTCGCCGCCACCACGCCGCTGCCGGACGGCTTGGACGAATTCCTCCTCGCCGGTTACCTGCGCAAGAAATCTGTCGAACTCGTCAAGTGCGAGACCAACGACCTCGAAGTCCCCGCCAATTCCGATTTCGTCATCGAAGGCTACGTTGACCCGACCGAGCCGTTGCGCGACGAGGGCCCGTTTGGCGATCACACCGGCTATTACACGTTGCCCGAGCCGTATCCCGTGTTCCACGTCACCGCCATCACGCACCGCAAAGACGCCATTTATCCCGCCACCATCGTCGGCATTCCGCCGATGGAAGACTTTTACATCGGCGGCGCGTCCGTGAAACTCTTCCTGCCCATCTTCAAGATGAACTTCCCCGAGATCGTGGACATCGCGCTGCCGGCGGAAGGCGTCTTCCACAACCTCGTCTTCGTGAGCATCCGCAAGACCTACCCGATGCAGGCCTACAAAATCATGCACGGCCTCTGGGGCATGGGGC
>CAZMOZ010000043.1:0-30320 GCA_964568145.1 uncultured Verrucomicrobiota bacterium | reverse complement strand
TGAACTCGGTGTAGCGGCGTTTGCCGTCCGGGCCGGCGGTGTCGAAGTTGTACGAACCGCAGAAATAATCCTCGGTGCCGGTGCCGCAGATGGTCGGGAACTGGGTGTCGCCATCGAGGAAGAACTTGATCTCACCCTCGCCCCACCAGCCGGTGCTGTGGACTTCCCAAGCCAAGTACGTGCCGACGTAATGGCCCTTGCCCTTCACGCCATCGAGGATGGTGTACAGGCCCTTGGTCTTGAGCGGGTCCTCGCGGCGGAACTGGGCGTGGAAGTACGCCGCGTCCGCCGGCACGTCGGTGAGCGTGTAGTCAATCTGGTAGTACAGCGTCATCGTCTGGTCATCGAGGTTTTCGAGCGTGACTTTGGCCTTCTTGCGGAACGGCATCTGCCAGTACGAATTGAACGCGCTGCCGGGGTTCACGCAGACGGACAGCGAATTGATCTGGCAATACCGCGCCCAGCCGCAGGCGAAGAAATCGCCCAGCGGCACCTCGACGGACGGCTCGGACTCGTCGTCCCAGTAAAAGCGCAGGACGAAGTAACGCGTTTTGTCGAGCGGGGCCGGCGTGAGCCAGATGTGCTGGATGCAGCCTGGACCCTCGATCTCGGCCATGGTGAAGGTCTTCTTCGACTCGATCCGCACGTACGGCGAGACCTTCCAGCCTTGGCCCAGGCCGCGGGCGGCGGGCGCGGCCGGGCCGTCCACGGACATGCCGCCCTTGCCTTTTTCGCCCGTGAAGTTCTCCGGGCTGATCGAGCGCGATTTGGCGTTCGAGAGGCGGTAGAGGTTGCCGAGGTGGAGGTCGAGGCCGTTGAAGGACGTGTCGGCGGCACGGGCAGTCAGGGCGGCGGCCAGGCCGAGCAGGACAGCGGGGAACAGGATGCGTTTCATGGGGTGAACACGGGGTTGGGTTTGGAACTTGGTTGACGAAAAGACCCGGTCGCGACCGGCGCAACGCCGGCGACGGCACGGGGCGTGGTGTTCATGCCGGAAGTCTGGCAAGCGCAGGTGCGCGCGCAAGGCGGTTTTTGCCGGGCCAGAAAAACAAACCGGCCGCGCCGGAGCGAATCCAACGCGGCTGTGTCGAGATCCCTTCCCCAGCCGTCGCGACCGGACGACAGTAGCCAAGGAAGGCCAGGGCTCGGCAGAGTCTCGCCCTACCATTCAGGCGCTCAAGCGCGTCGCCGCCGCCAGGCCAGGGTCAGGGCGAGGCCGAGGCAGCCCAGCGCGGCCAGACCTTGCGCGGGCACTTCGGGAATCAACCGGTACGGCAGGGCGCCGCCACCCACGCTGCCGCCCGGCAGCGGCGGATCGCCGATGTTCCGGAAGAAGTCCACCCAGAGGTTGGCGTACGGGCCGTCCACCGGGGACAGGTTGGATAGGAAGCTGAAGCCGTTGGCGAAGGGCTCGTATTCCGACGTCTGGAACCGCGCGTTGAATCCGGTCGGCACGATCATCGTGGCCGGCGGCCGGTTGAAGAAGTCGAAGTCGTACCATTGCAGGACATACGCCGAGAGGAACGGGTTGGGCACGCCGTATTCCTGCTCGTATTCGAGGGCGCTGAAGAACCGGTAGTCCCAGGTGGCCGGCGAGGTGAGGTTCCACACCACGCTGGGATGATCGAGGGGGATCTCATAGCCCACGATGCTGGGCCAGACCTCCAGCTCGGAAAACACCCACTGGGGTGCGGGGGAGTCGTTGACCACCCGGTACTCGTACTTGAAGACCCCGCCGCCCAAGTCGGTGACGGTGGTCTCGATGTGGGAATCCCGCACAATCGGGTCGGAATTCGCCCGCGCATTCACCGCGGACAAGGCCGTGAAAAGCGCGAGGGCGAGAACCGCTTCAGGGAAACGCGTTTTCATGGAAGATCATGGTTGTTGTGCTGACATACCTTATCTCACGAGAATCGCTTGTCAACTGACCAAGTGGAGTCTTGAGACAGGCTGGGCGGGGGGGGGCGAATACCCGGTGATGAGCTTCAAACGTCGAGGTTCCGTCGCAAGGTGGAATCGCGGCGGCTTCCCGATAAAATCCACCCGGCGGCCGGCCGGTCAAGGCTCCGGCTTGTTGGCCTCGGCGGCATTCACCGTCCACGACCCGGCCAGGGAATTGTCGTTGTTCCAGCGCCGGTGCCACTTGTCGTTCTTCGGATCAATGACGTCGTTGCGGATCGCGGCCTCGGCGTGGCCGTCGCAGAACATCAGCACCGTGCGGCGGCTGTGGCGGTTCGACGGCCACTCGGCGGGCGTGGTCGGGTCAATGTTCGCGTCGAAGAGCCCGCGCGTGGGCCGGGGGCTGCTGCCGTCGCCAGGCTTGCTGTCGCCCAGCATGATCATGTCGCTGGGCGATTTGACGGCCGACTCCTTGACCTCGTATTGCACGTTGTCCACGTCTCCGCCCAGGCCCTTGTCCGAAAAGGCCGGGAAGGCGCCCCAGTCGTTGTAGCCGATCGAGAACAGTGCGGTCTCGCTGACACCCCACGGGTCCCGGCCGGAGCCGGACATGTACGGCGCGCCGAGGGTCTTGTTTACGTTCGTCTCCCAACTGCTGTCCACGCGCGCGGCTGGGCACCAGAAGACCGAGCGATTGGTGCCCATCTGCGTGAACAAGCGTAGCGGCCAGACGTACCGGAACCCGCCTTGCGCGAACAGGCAGCCGGGATACTTCCCGTAGTCGTTCACGTACATGACGGTGGCGATGCCCAACTGGCGCATGTTGTTCAGGCAGGCCGTCTGCTTGGCCTTGCCCTTGGCCCGGCCCAGCGCGGGCAGCAACATGCCCGCGAGGATGGCAATGATCGCGATCACCACGAGCAGTTCGATGAGGGTGAAGGCTGCCCGCGACCGGGTCGGACGAACGGTGCGTTTCATGGGCTTTGGCGGATTGATTCTATGAACTTGATATCCTGCGCCGCCGGCGCACGCAAGTGGCTCTTGGGGATTTTCTTTGAAAAGGGCGCATCTCATTCGTGCAGGCAGAATCACCTGCCGGGGGTGACGGCCGGCTTCCAATCCGGCGGACACGGCGGGAAAGCCCAAACTCAAAACTCAGAAAGGAGGTGCCGGGCAGCGGGATGGGATTCGGCATCCGGTGGCCGGCCTCTGGCCCGGGGGCTGGACCCGTCGCCCCTCGGCAAGAGTGAGCGACCTCGGATTCGAGGGAGCGCAACCGTCCCGGTTGCCGGCTTCGGCGTCTCGCCGAAGCCCGGTTTCTGGTATCCGGCGACTGGCATCCGGCAGCCGCTTTCCTTGAACCACGAACAAGGAACCCAGGCAGCAGGGCTCGACAGGAGTCTCGCCCCACCACCCGTGTCTGACAGACGCGATAGCGACACGGGCCCGCCACGCGGCGCCAGACGGTTGAAGCTTGCCTTGCCGCCGCCGAACTCCTTTGCTCGCCGGCATGAATGCCGCATCTTCCAGCCGTCGCCGCTTTCTCCAGGCCGCCAGCCTTGCCGCCGTCACCGGGCTGGCCGGCCGGCTCCCGCAAACTGCCGCCGCGCCGTCCGCCCCGGCCGGTCCCGGCCGGATGCGCTTGGGGCTGGTCACCTACAACCTCGCCAAGGACTGGGACGTGCCCACGATCATCAAGAACTGCGAGGCCGCGAAGTTCGAGGGCGTGGAATTGCGCACGACGCACGCGCACGGCGTCGAAGTCACCTTGAGCGCCACCCAGCGCGCGGAGGTCAAGAAACGGTTCGCCGACTCCCAGGTGCGGCTTTTCGGCTTGGGCAGCGCCTTCGATTACCACACGCCCGACCCCGCCAAGCTGCGCCAGGACATCGAAGCGACCAAGCAGTACATCGTGCTGGCCCACGACGTCGGCGCCAGCGGTGTAAAGGTGCGGCCCAATGCCCTGCCCAGGGAGGTGCCGGTGGAACAGACGCTCGAGCAAATCGGCCGGGCGCTGCGCGAGTTGGGCGAGTTTGGCGCCAACCACGGCCAGCAAATCCGGCTCGAAGTCCATGGCGCGGGCACGTCGCTGCTGCCGCGCATCAAGACCATCGTGGACATGGCCGACCACCCGAACGTGGGCGTGTGCTGGAACTCGAACCAGACCGACCTCGAGGGCGCGGGCTTCGAGGCGAACTTCGACCTCGTGAAGGACAAGATCGTCGAGGTCCACCTGCGTGACCTGTACCTCGAGGAATACCCGTGGCGGCGGTTGCTCACGCGGCTCAACGCGATCGGCTACACCAGCTTCTGCCTGGCGGAAATCCCGGAAAGCCCGGACCCGCTGCGGGTGATGCGCTACTTCCGCGCGCTGTGGCTGGCCTGCCAGGCGTAGCCGCGCCCGCGACGGCGTGGCCGCAGTTTGCGGCTTCTTCCGGCGCCGCCAGAGGTGGGGCGAGACTCTGTCGAGCCCTGCCATCCTGATCCACCCAGGCCGGTTGGGCTCGAGAGGACTCTCGCCCCACCGGAGTTCATCGAGGCATTACCGCTTTGCGCTTTTCTCCTTTCCAGCCGCCCGGCGGGTTGCGGTAGCTTCCCGCCCGAGCACTTCATGGCATGAAACCCCACCCCGCACTTCCCAAAGCCATTCTGCTAGCCTTGTGTCTTGCCGCGGCCGCCCGCTCTGAACCGGCCGTTTCGCTGGCCGGGCCATGGCGTTACGCGCTCGACCGCGCCGACGCCGGCATCGCCGAGGCCTGGTTTAACCGCGATCTTGCCGGCCGCCTGAAACTGCCCGGCTCCCTGCCGGGCCAGGGCATCGGCGACCCCATCACCACCAACACCCCCTGGGTGGGCGGCATCGTGGACAAGTCGTTCTTCACCGCGCCGGAGTACGCGCGCTACCGCGGGCCGGGCCGGGTGAAGGTGCCGTTTTGGCTCCAGCCGGAGACGTATTACAAGGGCGCGGCATGGTACCAGTGCGAGATCGAAATCCCGGAAGCCTGGCAGGACCGGCGCGTGGTGTTGACGCTGGAACGCCCGCACTGGGAAACGCGTGTCTGGCTCGACGACCGGTTCGTCGGCGCGAACGACAGCATCTCCACGCCGCACGAGTACGCGCTGGGTGTCGTTTCGGGGAAAGCGGCCGCCCTGGCTGCGGTTCGGCGCGCCCTCGCGCCGAACACGGCGCCGTCGGACGAGCGCGGCAGCGCGGGCGTTCCTCCGCAAATGTCAACGACGGGGGCGTCGTCGGCTGCGCCCGAGGCGGGCGCGCTCCCCATTCCACTCGCGCCGGGCAAACACCGCCTCACCCTCCGCGTGGACAACCGCATGGTCGTGGACATCGGCGAGAACTCGCACAGCATCAGCGACCACACCCAGGGTAACTGGAACGGGATCGTCGGAAACATCGAGCTGCGCGCGACGGCGCTGGTGTGGGTTGAGGATCTCCAGGTCCATCCACACCTGGCCGGCGAATCAGTGACCCTGCGTGGGCGCATCGGCAATGCCACGGGCCAAGCCGGTCAAGGCACGCTGGCCGTGCGGGTGGACGAGGCGGTGGAGCGCGGTTCGTTTGCGGTCCCGCCGCGGGTGAAGTTCCCGGTGTCCTGGCAGGCCGACGGCGGATCATTTGAATGTGAGGTCCGCGTCCCGTCGCCCAAACCTTGGGATGAGTTTCACCTGAATCTCTACAATGCCGAGGCGAGGATTGAGGAGCATCAGGACATCATGGAAGCTAGGGTGGCGTTGTTCGGCTTCCGCGAAATCTCCACGCAAGGCACCCAATTCCTCATTAACGGCCGCAAGACCTTCATCCGCGGCACGCTGGAGTGCGCCATCTTCCCCAAGATCGGTCACACGCCGACCGACGTCGAGTCGTGGCGCAAGGTCATCCGGACTGCCAAGACGCATGGATTGAACAACCTGCGCTTCCACTCGCATTGTCCGCCGGAGGCCGCGTTCGTGGCGGCGGACGAACTCGGCATGTATCTCCACGTCGAGTGCGGCACCTGGCCGAACCAGTCCACCACGCTCGGCGACGGCAAGCCGGTGGACGCCTGGCTGTACCGCGAGGCGGACCGCATCCTGCGGGCGTACGGCAACCACCCGTCGTTTGTGATGCTGCTGGCCGGCAACGAGCCGGGGGGGGACAAGCACGTGGCCTACCTCAAAAAATGGGTCGCGCACTACAAGGCGGAGGACCCGCGGCGGTTGTACTCGAGTGGCGCCGGCTGGCCGCAGATTCCCGAGAACCAGTTCCATGTTTCGCCCGACCCGCGCATCCAGGCCTGGGGCGGCGGGCTGAACACGCGCATCAACGCGAAGCCGCCGGAGACGACCACCGACTACCGCGATTACATCGCCGCGCGACCGGTGCCGGTGGTCAGCCACGAGATCGGCCAGTGGTGCGTTTACCCGAACTTCGCCGAGAAGCGGAAGTACACCGGCTACCTCAAGCCGCGGAACTTCGAGATCTTCCGCGACCGGCTGGACGAGCAAGGTTTGGGCAAGCTGGCGAAGCAATTCCTGCTGGCCTCCGGCAAGCTCCAGACGCTTTGCTACAAGGAGGACATCGAGTCCGCGCTGCGCACGCCGGGCATGGGCGGATTCCAGTTGCTCGATCTGCACGACTTCCCCGGCCAGGGCACCGCGCTTGTCGGCGTGCTCGATCCGTTTTGGGAGGAGAAGGGCTACGTGACGGCGCGGGAATTCAGCCGCTTCTGCAACTCGACCGTGCCGTTGGCGCGGCTGGCGAAGCGGGTGTTCACGACGGAGGAAGTTCTCACGGCGGAACTGGAGGTGGCGAATTTTGGCCCGAGGACGCTCACCCGCGTCTGGCCGCGCGTCCGGATCGTCGGCGACGACGGCGAGGTGCATCTGGACGCCCGCCTCGCGCCGCGGGACATCCCGGTCGGCAACGGCATCCGGCTGGCGCCGCTGAACCACGATCTGCGCGGCCTGCCCGCGCCGGCGCGGTACAAGCTGGTGGTAAGCCTTGGTGAGAAGGGGAGCGCAGCCGCCCCGGCTACATGGGTCGGCGCCCCCGCCGACCCGCCGTCCGCCGTCCCCGAGGTGTCCAGCGAGGGCGCCGGACACGGCACGCGAGGGCGCGTGCGCTCCCCCGTGCAGTTTGAAAACGACTGGGACATCTGGGTCTATCCCGCCCAGCCCGCGGTCGAGCCCGCGCCGGGCATCCGCGTCGCGACGCAGTTCGATGACACGGCCGAGGCCTATCTCGCCTCTGGCGGCAGGCTGTTGCTCACGCTGCCGGGCAAGGCGGTCCGCAACTTCGACACCGCACCGGTGAAACTCGGGTTCTCAAGCATCTTCTGGAACACCGCCTGGACGGGCCGCCAAGCGCCCACCACGCTGGGCATCCTGTGCGACCCGCGGCATCCCGCGTTGGCCGGGTTCCCCACCGATTCCCACAGCAACTGGCAGTGGTGGTACCTCATCCACCGCGCCGGCGCACTGCGGCTGGATTTGCTGCCGAAAGGCCTCGAGCCGATCGTACGCGTCATTGACGACTGGTTCACCGCGCGGCCGCTGGGCCTCGTCGCCGAGGGCCGGGTTGGCAGGGGCCGGATCGTCATTTGCGGCTTCGACCTTACGTGCGACGCGGACGATCCGGTGTCGCGGCAAATGCGCGCGAGTTTGCTGGCGTACATGGCGTCGCCGAAGTTCGCGCCCCGGACCGCGTTGACGCCCGATCAAGTGCGCAGCCTCGCCACGCCGGCTGGCGCGATGGCGAAGCTCGGCGCGAATGTCCGCGCCAGCAGCGAGCAGGAAGGCCATGAAGCGGGGAACGCGCTCGACGGCGATCCCAAGACGATCTGGCACCCGGCCTGGGGCCGGTTCGCGCCGGGCTTTCCGCATGAGCTGATCCTGGAGTTCGCCGCGCCGGTGACCGCCACCGGGTTGATGGCCACGCCGCGCCAGGACGGCAATCCGAACGGCTGGATCAAGGATTTCGCGGTCTTTGTGAGCGCCGACGGCCGGGGCTGGGGAGAGCCGGTGGCGAAGGGGGCGTTCGAGCGGGACGCGGAGCCCAAGCAGGTGCATTTCACCCGGCCGGCCCGCGCGCGGTGCGTGAAGCTCGTGGCGTATTCCGGCCACGCCCACGGCCCGTGGGCTTCGCTGGCGGAACTGGCGGTGCTGGCGGCGGACCCGGCACGCTGAGGAACCCGGTATGCGCCTTTCCTGGACCGATCTGGCGGTGTTTCTCGCCTTCTACGCCGTGGTGCTGGGGGTGAGCCTGTGGAAGAGCCGGCGCGAGCGCAGCGCGGAAGACTACTTCCTCGCCAGCCGCAACCTGCCGTGGTGGCTCATCGGCATCTCGATCGTGGCCGCGAACATCTCGACCGAGCAGTTCGTGGGCATGGCCGGGCAGGGCGCGGGTGCGGTGGGGCTGGCGGTCAGCAACTGGCAGTTGGTGGGCTCGGTGGGCATCGTGCTGATCGCGTTCACGCTGCTGCCGCGGTTCCTCAAGGCCGGGATTTACACGATGCCGGAGTTCCTCGAATACCGCTACAACACGGCCACGCGCGCGGTCATGGCGGTGCTCATGGTGATCATCTACGTGGGTGTGCTGCTGACCGCGGTGCTGTATTCCGGCGGCCTGACCCTGCGGACCATTTTCGGCCTCCCGCTGGAGCGGGGCGTCTGGCTGATCGGCACGCTGGCGGCCTTGTACACCATCTGGGGCGGCTTGAAGGCCGTGGCCTGGGCGGACCTGTTCCAAGGCCTGGCCCTGCTGGCCGGCGGGCTGATGGTGTTCGGGCTGGGACTGCGCGCCTGCGGCGGTTGGAGCGCCTTCAGCGCCGCCAACGCGGACCGTCTGCACATGGTGCTGCCGGCCACCCACGACGGACTGCCGTGGACCGGCGTGCTGTCCGGCATGTGGATTGTGATCCTGTATTACTGCGGGCTGAACCAGTTCATCGTGCAGCGCAACCTCGCGGCGCGCACGCTCCGGGACGGGCAGTTGGGCGTGATCTTCGCGGGCGCGCTGTGGCTGCTGGTGCCCTTTGCCATCGTCATGCCGGGCATCATGGCGCACCAGCTTTACGGCGCCCACATGGCGCGGCCGGACGAGGCCTTTCCTACGCTGGTCAGGGAACTCATCCCGCCGGGGCTGCGCGGCTTCATGTTCGCCGCCATTGCGGGCGCGGTGGTGAGTTCGCTGGCCTCGATGCTCAACTCCGCCGCCACGGTCTTCACGCTGGACGTGTACCAGCGCCTGCTGCAACCGCGCGCCTCCCAGGCCCGGCTGGTCTGGCTGGGCCGGGGCCTCACGGCGGCGTTCGTGGCCGTGGCCTGCCTGGTCGCCCCGGCGCTGGACGATCCGAAATTCGGCGGCGTCTTCCAGTTCATCCAGCAATTCCAGGGCTACATCTGGCCGGGCGTCGCGGCGGTGTTCCTGTTCGGCATTTTCGTGCCGCAGGTGCCGGGCATGGCGGGGGTGGCCGGCTTGCTGGCCGGGCCGGCGCTGTACGGGCTGTTTCAGCGGTTCGCGCCCGAAGTGCATTTCCTCATCCAGGTGAGTGTGGTGTTCCAGCTTGTGCTGGCGATCCTGGGGTTGCTGACCTTTGCCTCGCCGGCAACTTCCCCCAAGACTCTGCCGGAGCGGCCGGGGATCGAGTTGCGGACGACGCCGTCCGTGAAGATCGCCGGCGCGGCGGTGATCGCCGGCGTGGCGCTGTTTTACGCGGTGTTCCGCTGAACCGGAAACCAAAGCTGCTCGTAACGCCGGACTCCTGTCCGGCTCGACTTCGGCTTTCACGTTCAACACACACCGCCGCCAGCGGGGTAGGCCGTCTCTCGCCGAGGGGCGACAGCTCCGGTCCCTGAGCCAGGGGCCGGCTACCCGAGGCCCCGGCAGGCGATACCGCCTGCACGTAACTGGGACGCGCCCCGCCATTGGAGATTGGCGGAACCGGCGCGCGCACGTAGCCTGCGGGCGTGCAATCTCCCCCGAGCCTGCCCGCCGGGCGCGCCCTCGCGCTGGCGCTTCTGATCGCCGCACATCCGGTGTTCGCCGACCAGCCGGCCGTCGCGGCCGGGCCGCCTCGTGCCGACGCGCTCAGCGCGGGTTTTGTCTCGCCGCCTGATTCCGCCCGGCCGTGGGTTTATTACTTCGTCATGGACGGCAACCTGACCCGCGAGGGCATCACGGCGGACTTTGAGGCCATCCAGCGCGCCGGCCTGGGCGGGATGATCGTGATGGAGGTGGACATTGGCATCCCACGCGGACCGGTCGCGTTCATGAGTGCGCCGTGGCGGGAGCTGTTCGGGCACGCCGTGGCGGAAGCGACGCGGCTGGGTCTGGAGATCACCCTCAACGCCGGCCCTGGCTGGACCGGCTCCGGCGGGCCGTGGGTCAAGCCCGGGCAATCCATGCAACACCTCGTGGCGAGCGAGACGCGGGTGAGCGGACCGGCCCGGTTCGACGCCGTCCTGCCGCAGCCGCCGCCCCGCAAGCCGTTCTTCGGCGAGGGCGCGCTGCCGCCGGAAATCGAGCGGGCGCGGAAGGAGTTTTACCGCGACGTGCGGGTGCTCGCCTTTCCCACGCCGCACGGCGTGCGCCGCATCGCCGACATTGACGAAAAGGCGCTGTACCTGCGCGCGCCCTATTCTTCGCAACCCGGCGTGAAGCCTTTCCTGCCCGCGCCGGCGGAGCATCCGGCGGTTCCGCCTGCGGAGTGCGTCGCACGCGAGCAGGTGTTGGATTTGACCGCCCGGTTGGCCGCCGACGGCCGGCTGGCCTGGGATGTGCCGCCGGGTGACTGGACGATCCTTCGCTTCGGCCGCACCAGCACCGGCCAGAATACCCGGCCGGCACCCTTGGCGGGGCTGGGCCTGGAGTCGGACAAGTTCGACCGTGCCGCGCTCGACGCGCATTTCCAGGCGTTCGTCGCGCCGCTGCTTGCCGCCCGCGGTCCGCGGCCCCCGGCCGGGCACGGCTGGACTATGCTGCACATTGATAGCTGGGAGATGAGCGCGCAGAACTGGACGCCCGGTTTCGACCGCGAGTTCCGCCAGCGGCGCGGCTACGACCCGACGGCTTACCTGCCCGCCTTGATCGGCTACGTGGTCGGCACGCCGGAGATTGCCGAGCGGTTCCTGTGGGACTGGCGGAAGACGGCGCAGGAACTGGTCATCGAAAACCACGCCCGGCACCTCAAACGGCTCGGCGCGCGCCACGGTCTGGGACTGTCCATTGAGCCGTACGACATGAACCCGGCGGGCGACCTGAGCCTGGGCGGCGAGGCGGATGTCCCGATGGGGGAGTTCTGGTCGAAAGGCCACGGCTTCGACACGGAGTTTAGTTGCCTCGAGGCGGTGTCGGTCGCGCACACGCGCGGTCGTCCGGTGGTGGCGGCCGAGGCGTTCACTGCCACCGACAGCGAACGCTGGCAACTGCACCCCGGCGCGCTGAAGGCCCAGGGCGACTGGGCGTTCGCGGCTGGCATCAACCGCATCGTCTTTCACCGCTACCAGCACCAGCCCTGGCTGGACCGCTGGCCCGGCATGACGATGGGGCCGTATGGCGTCCACTGGGAGCGCACGCAGACGTGGTGGGACCTGGCGCCGGCGTATCACCGGTATCTGGCGCGGTGCCAGTTTTTGCTCCGGCAGGGCCGGCCCGTGGTGGACATCTGCTACCTCGCTCCGGAAGGCGCGCCGCATGTGTTTCGCCCGCCGCGGTCCGCGCTCTGGGGGGCGCTGGGTGACCGCCAGGGTTACAACTTCGACGGCTGCGCGCCCGAGGTGCTGATCGGGCGGATGTCCGCCAAGCCCGGCCAACTCCGGCTCCCGCACGGCCAGACCTACCGCGTGCTCGTGCTGCCGGATTTTGACACCATGACCCCCGCCTTGCTGCGCAAGATCAAGGAGCTGGTGCAAGCCGGCGCGATGGTGGTGGGCTCGCCGCCCCGCAAGTCGCCGAGCCTGGCGGACCATCCCCGCTGCGACGAGGAAGTGCGCCGGCTGGCGGCGTCACTTTGGGGAACCGGGGAACCGCCGGCGCCCGTGACCGAACGGCACGTCGGCAAAGGCCGCGTGTACTGGGGTGGCGCGGTGAGCCGGACCCGCAGCCAGGCTGAAGCGGCGGACGACCCGCTCGCCGGGGCCAAATGGATCTGGCATCACGAAGGCGAACCCGCGCGGTCCGCACCGGTCGGCCGGCGGTTTTTCCGGCGCGAATTCGCGCTTGACGCCGGCGCGGCCATTGAGTCCGCCCGGCTGGCAGTGACGGCCGACAACACCTTCACGGCTTGGGTCAACGGCACGGCGGTGGGCAGCGGCGACAACTTCCACCGCACGTTCACCTTCGAGGTCGCGCATCTGCTCGAGCCCGGCACGAACTGGCTGGCGATTCAGGCGGAGAACGGCGGCGACCTGCCGAATCCGGCCGGCTTGATCGGCGCGCTCGCGATCCGCTTGGGCGATGGGCAGACACTTCGCGTCGTCACGGACGCAACCTGGCAAAGCGCGGCTGTGGCGGGTGAAGCCAGGTCGCGTGAACCGGCGAGGGGCGGGAGTTGGGCGCCCGCGCGGGTGTTGGGCGACTTGGAAATGGCGCCGTGGAACCACAAAGCGGGCGGCGCGCAGACGCCGGACATTTACCCGGACTACGAACTGGTCGCGGGAATTCTCGCCCGGGCCGGCATCCCGCCGGACTTCGAGTCCAGCCCGCGCCTCCGCTACACGCATCGCCGCGACGGCGACGACGACCTGTACTTCGTAGCCAATCCGGAGAATCGTCCGCTGAAGACCACGGCGGTCTTCCGCGTTGCCGGCCGGCAACCAGAGCTTTGGGACCCCGTGACCGGCCGGCAACGGGTCCTGCCGGAATTCACGGAAACAGCCGGGCGGACTTCGGTCCGGCTGGGCTTCGCGGCGCACCAGTCATTCTTCGTCGTGTTTCGCAAGCCAGCCAACTCGGGTTCCAGGCGCGGCGGCAACTTCCCGCAGTTCACCCAAATCGCGCCGGTCAATGGGCCGTGGACGATCCGGTTCCAGCCTGGACGCGGCGCGCCGGCCGGGATTCGCAGCGAGGCGTTGTTTGACTGGTCCAAACACGCCGACGCCGGTGTTCGGCTCTTCTGCGGCCTGGCCCGCTACGTGACGCAGTTCGACTGGCCGCCGGCGGCCGGCCACCCGCCCGGCGCGTCCCGGATCGTGCTCGATCTGGGTCGCGTGGCGGTGATGGCGGGCGTGACACTGAACGGCCGCGACTTGGGCGTGGTCTGGACCGCGCCGTTTCAGGTGGAGGCGACGGACGCATTGCGGCCGGGGCGCAACACGCTCGAAATCACCGTCGCCAACCTCTGGCCCAACCGCCTCATCGGCGATGCGGGCCTGCCGCCCGCGGAGCGCGTGACCTGGACGACGTGGAATCCGTTCCGCCCGGACTCGCCGCTGCTGGAGTCCGGCCTGCTCGGCCCGGTGACGCTCCAGACGATGCTTTTTGATGAATGACCCGCCCGGCCCAAGCCGGCTTCCGCGCTCACACATTTATGCGACCAACTCTTTTCATCCCGAAAACCGAAGTCGGGCAGGCGGGACGCACTGTGCTGCGGCCAGCTTCGGTTTTCGGGTTCATCCTCGGCGCCGGCCTGCTGGCGGCAGCCCTGCCCGTGGCGGGAGCGGCCGCGGAGTTGCGCCCGGTGGACCTGCGTTGCGAGTACGCGGTGAATCCGGTCGGTGTGGACGCCCCGCAGCCGCGGCTGTTCTGGAAGCTGGAAAGCACCCGGCGCGGCGCCCGGCAGACCGCGTATCAGGTGCGCGCGGCGACCACGGCTGCGCGGCTGGAGGCCGGCGAAGCCGATTTGTGGGACAGCGGCAAGGTGGAATCGCCGGCCACTGGCCACATCCGTTACGCCGGCCGGCCGCTGGCCAGTTCGCGGCAAGTTTTCTGGCAGGTGCGGGTTTGGGATGGACAAGGCGCCGCCTCGCCCTGGAGCGACGTCGCGTGCTGGATCACGGGGGTCATGACCGCCGCCGACTGGCAGGCTGGATGGATCAGCGCGGGCGACGGGCGGGTGACGCCCGGCCGCGGCCTGCCGTTGTTCCGCAATCGCTTCGTCGTGGAGAAGCCGGTCGCGCGCGCGGTGGTTCACGTCTGCGGTCTGGGGCAGTTCGACCTGTTCCTGGACGGCCACAAAGTGGGCGATCATTTCCTTGATCCCGCGTGGTCGGTTTACGAAAAGACGGTGTACTACACGACGTTTGATCTGACCGGCGCGTTGGCCCGGCCCGGCGAGCACATCTTCGGCGTCATGCTGGGGAAGGGTTTCTACCACACGGCCGGCGACCGCCGCGTGCATGGCGTCCGGGCGAACCGCCCGCTGAAATTGATCCTGCAGGCGCGCCTGTTTTTCGCCGACGGGACGGAGCGGGTGATCGCCAGCGACGCTTCGTGGAAGACGGCCGAAGGCCCGATCACGCACAGCGCGATTCTCGGCGGCGAAGACCACGACGCGCGGAAGCTCCCGCCCGGCTGGGCCGAACCGGCGTTCGATGATTCGGCGTGGACTCCGGCCCGCGAAACGGCGGGTCCTGGCGGCGCGATGCGCGCTGCGTTGGCGCCGCCCATGAAGGCGCATGAAGTCTTTCCGCCCGTCCGCGTGGACGAGCCGCAGCCGGGCGTGTTCGTGTACGACTTCGGCCAGAACGCCTCCGCCGTGCCGCGCTTGCGTGTCCGCGGCCAGGCCGGCCAGCAGGTGAAGCTCACCCCCGCGGAGCAGCGTCACGGCATGACGCCGCGGCGCAACGACGGCCGCGGGCCGGTGAACCAGGCCGGCGTGGGCCGGCCGAACTACTTCGAGTACACGCTGCGCAGCGGCGGTGCGGAAATCTGGACCCCGCAATTCAGCTACAGCGGCTTTCAATACCTGCAGGTTGAGGGCGCGGTTCCGGCCGGGCATCCCAACCCGGAAGGCAAGCCGGTGGTCGAGGCGCTCGCAAGCCTGCACGTCCGCAACGCCGCGCCGGTCGCCGGCCGGTTCGCGTGCTCGCATCCGCTGTTCAACCGCATTGACCGGCTCGTGGATTGGGCGGTGCGCTCGAACCTCGGCCACGTGCTCACCGATTGCCCGCATCGCGAAAAACTCGGCTGGCTCGAAGTGGCGTATCTGATGGGGCCGTCCATCGCGGGCCGGTACGACCTGGCCCGGTTTTACGCGAAGGTCGCCCGCGACATCGCGGATTCACAGCGCGGCGACGGCTTGGTGCCCACCGTGGCGCCGGCGTACCCGAAGTTCGAAGGCGGTTTCGCCTACACGCCCGAGTGGGGCGCCGCCGCCGTCGTGGTGCCGTGGCAGTTGTACGAGTGGTACGGCGACCGCGAAGCGCTCGAGGCGGGCCTCCCAACCATGAGACGTCTGGCGGACTTCATGGAACGGACCGCGCAAGACCTCGTGCCGCTGGCGGGACTGGGCGACTGGTACGATTACGGCCACGGCAAACCGGTGGGCGCGTCGCAGTTCACGCCGCCCGAGCTCACCGCGATGGCCACGTTTTATCGGTGCGCGGAAATCGTGGCGCGCGCGGAGGAGACGCTCCAGCGCTTCGGCCACCCGGAGGATCCCGGGCACTACGACCGGTTGAGTGACCGGATTGCCGGGGCCTTTGAGCGGCGGTGGTTCAACGGCGCCAACGGCCTGAAACACGCCGGCAGTCCGCAAACCGCCAACGCGATGGCGCTGTGCCTCGGCCTGGGGAAACAGTCGCCGGCTTACCCGCACCTGCTCGACCAAATCGTCGCGGACATCCGCGCGCGCGGCAACCAGCAGACCGCCGGCGACATCGGCCACTGGTACCTGCTCCAGACCCTGGCCCGCAACGGACGCTCGGACGTGATCTTCGACCTGACAGCGCGCACCAACCTGGGTGGCTACAGCTTCATCGTGAACAACGGCTGGACTTCGATGCCGGAGGCCTGGGACGCGGACACGGGCGCTTCGATGAACCACTGCATGTTGGGCCACATCCAGGAATGGTTCCTCGGCTGGGTCGCCGGCATCCGCCTCGAGCCGGTACCCTCGCCGCGCGGCGCGGCGTTCCTCATCGAGCCTTGGCCGGTGGGTGACCTGACTTGGGCGCGCGGGGAGTGGGAATCCCTGCCGGGTCGGATCGTCAGTGAGTGGCGGACTGAGGCGGGCCGTTTCCGGTCGGATGTGACCGTGCCCGCCAACGCGGTGGCCTTGGTGCGGCTGCCCGCGCGGGCGGACGACCGCGTCCTCGAAAGCGGCCGGCCCATCGCGCAAGTCAGCGAGATCAGACACCTGGGCCCCGCCGCTCATGGTCGCCAGGAGTACCTCGTGGAAGGCGGCGATTACCGCTTCGAGGTGGTCCCGCGGTAGCCGCCCCAGCACCCATAACCCGTCGGGGGTAGCGGCGGCCATCCTTGGCCGCCGTAGCGGGCGGCATCCTGCCGCCCGGAATCCAAGACGGAAAACGCTGTGCGCAGGGTGCCGCCTGCATACCGCCTCGGGCAGGAAGCCGGCCGCCACTCCCCCGGCAGGTGAGGCTGCCTGCACAAAACTGAAATGTGCCCCCGCCGGCCGGGCCGGGTGATTGCCACTACCGCGGCGGCGCGGCGTCTGGCATACTGCCCGCGATGAACGACTGGATCACCAACT
Organism: uncultured Verrucomicrobiota bacterium; assembly: GCA_964568145.1. Lineage (GTDB taxonomy): Bacteria > Verrucomicrobiota > Verrucomicrobiia > Limisphaerales > J093 > DSVZ01. The sequence continues at coordinate 13,773 of CAZMOZ010000043.1, read as the reverse complement.
ACGTGCGGGCGCAGAAGGCCGCACTGGACTCGATTTCCGTGAACGCCGTGGCGCGCCTGGTGGAGACGCTCCGGCGCGCGCTCGCCGAGGACCGGCAGATTTTCGTCTTCGGCAACGGCGGCAGCGCCGCCAACGCCTCGCATTTCGCCACCGATCTGGGCAAGGGCGCGTCGGACAAGCTGGGCCGGCGCTTCCGCGTCCTGTCGCTCAACGACAACGTGAGCTGGCTGACCGCCCTCGGCAACGATTACGCCTACGAGGACGTCTTCGTGCGGCAGCTCCAGAACTACGCCCGGCCTGGCGACGTGGTGCTGGCGCTGAGCGTGAGCGGCAAGTCGCCGAACATGGTCAAGGCCGTCGAGTGGGCGCGGCAGAACGGCCTGACCACCATCGCCCTGGTGGGCGCCCGGCGCGGTCCGCTGGCCGAGGTGGCCGAGGAGGTCGTCGCCATTGACTCCGGGCATTACGGCCGCGTCGAGGACGCCCAGATGGGCATCTGCCACATGCTCTGTTACGCCTTCATCGAGGGCGAGGCCACGCTCTGAGCCGCCCGGGCGGGCGTTTACGAGGCCGGTTCATGCCCGTCACCGATCACATCCGCCACAAGCTGGCGCAGGTTCCGCACCGGCCGGGCGTGTACCTGATGAAGGACCGCTTCGGCACGGTCATTTACGTGGGCAAGGCCCGCGACCTGCGCCGCCGCGTAAGCCAGTATTTCCAGTCCTCCCGCCGCCGGGGCTGGGACCTGAAGTTCAACGCGCTGGTGGACGCGATCCACGACTTCGACTGGCACGTGGTTCGCAGCGAGCCGGAGTCGCTGCTGCTCGAGGGCAAGCTCATCAAGGAGTTCCACCCGCGCTACAACGTCAGTTTCCGCGACGACAAGCGGTTTCTCCTCATCAAGATCAACCTGAACGATCCCATCCCGCGCTTCACGCTCACGCGGCTGCAGGTGCCGGACGGCGCGCGGTACTTCGGCCCGTTTGCCAGCGGCGGCGCGGCGCGGCGCACGCTGGCGCTGGTGCGGCACCGCTTCAACCTGCGCGGCTGCCGTGTGCTCACGCCCACCGAGGCCGACTACAAGCACTGCCTGTACGCGCACCTCCGCGTCTGCACCGCGCCGTGCATCGGCAACGTCACCCCCGAGCAGTACCGTCTGCAGGTGATGGCGGCGTGCGATTTCCTGGACGGCCAGTGCGAGGAAATGGCGGCCGAGCTCGAGACCCGGATGAAGCGCGCTGCGGCGGCGCTGGACTTCGAGAAGGCGGCGCAGCTCCGCGACCTGCTGGATGACCTCCGGCGCACGACGCAGCGCACGGAGAAGTTTGAGCGCATCCCGTACACGCTGCCGGTGTCGGTCAACCCGGAGGCGGACCTGCGCGCGCTGGGCGAGGCGCTGGGTCTGCCGCAGCCGCCCGAGCGCATCGAGGGTTTCGACATCTCAAACATCAGCGGCACGTTCAAGGTGGCGTCGCTGGTCAGCTTCTGGCGCGGCCGGCCGGACCGCGCGAACTACCGGCGCTTCCGCATCAAGACCGTGGAAGGCCAGGACGACTTCGCCTGCATGGCCGAGGTGATCCACCGGCGATACAGCCGCCTGCTGGCGGAAATCCGAAATCCGAAAGCCGAATTCCGAAGTCCGGAAGGCGGCGAGGCCAGCCCGCCGGATTTGCAGCGCGCCTTGGACGACATCAGCGCGCGCTTCCGCGGACGGCCGGGCAGGGCGGATCAGGACGCCGCGGCCTCGGGCATCGAAACGGCCGCCGGCGCCATCCACGATCAAGCCTCCGGCCTCCGGCCTCCGGCCTCTGAACAAAACGCGCCAGGTTCATCGTCGCGGCCTCCCACGCGCCCCCGCCTGCCCGACCTCATCCTGATTGACGGCGGCAAAGGCCAGTTGAGCGCCGCGTGCGCGGAGTTGGAGAAACTGGGGCTGGGTCACATTCCCGCGATTGGTCTCGCGAAGGAGTTCGAGGAAATCCACCGGCCTGGCGAAAGCGAGCCGTTGCGGCTGGGACTCGATCATCCGGCCATCAAACTGCTCCAGCGCGTGCGCGACGAGTCGCATCGCGTCGCCAACAGCTACAACGCCCAGCTCCGGCTGCGGAAGATCAGCGAGAGCGTGCTGGACGAGTTCCCCGGCGTCGGCCAGGCGCGGAAGGCGGCGCTGCTGAAACGGTTCGGGTCCGTCCAGCGGCTGCGGCGGGCCACAATCGAGGAAATCGCCGCGGTGCCGGGCTTCGGCGGCGACACGGCGGCGAAGTTGAAAGCGTTTCTGGACGCGCGCACCGCCTCGCCGACGGCCGGGACGGCCGGGCTGGAGAAACAAGGTTGATCCCGTCGCGGCGGGGGTTGCAGCCCAAGTTGACCAGCATGAACAAGCGTGTCCCACCAGTTCCGCGCCAGGTCTTTGCTGGAGGCGGAGCGCGCTTCGCCCTCTCCCTCGAGGAGAGGGAATCGCCGCGCCGCTGTGGAACATTTCCCAAGTTTTAGAACGCCAATTCCGCCACAGATTTTCCTGGAAGACATAAAGCGCTTCTTCCTCGCTCCCCACCTGGGGTGAAAGGGCACTGGAAGTTTGCCCGGAGGACGGAGGTTGAGCGGGCGGATCGCCCGGACCATGACCGGCTGAGCAATCCGAAATCCGAAGTCTGCGAAGTCTGAAATCGGCAGCAGGTCGCCCGCGCCCCAGGGCGCACCGGGCTCAGCCGGCAAGTTCGACGAAATTGCGGAGCATGCGCAGGCCCACGTCCTGGCTTTTCTCCGGATGGAACTGGGTGGCGAAGACGTTGTCCCGCCAGATGGCCGAGGCGAAGGTTTCGCCGTACTCGGTGCGGGTGACCACGATGCGGTCGTCGTCGGGGCGGGGATAAAAGCTGTGGACGAAATACACGTGGCTGCCGTCGGCCACGCCGCGCAGCAGCGGGCAGTCAGGCCGCACGATCTGGAGTTCGTTCCAGCCGATCTGCGGCACCTTCAGTCCCGGCTGGTTCGGGAAGCGCACCACCGGTCCGCGGAAGACGCTCAGTCCGGCGGTGCAACTGTTGAACTCCTCGCTGCGCTCGAACAGCGCCTGGTAGCCCACGCAGATGCCCAAGAACGGCCGGCCCGATTCGATGAACCCGCGGCAGCCGTCCAGCAATTTCTGGCGGCGCAACGCGTTGAGGCAGTCGTCGAAGGCGCCCACGCCGGGCAGGACCAGCGCGCCCAGGTCGCGCAAGCCGCCGGGGTCGGCCACCAGCCGCACCTCCGCGCCGACGTGGCGCAAGGCCTTGTGGACACTGCGCAGGTTGCCCGCGCCGTAATCAATGAGCCCAATCACGCGGTAAGCATAGGTGGCCGGGCGGCGGATTCAACCCGCGGCGAGACGCCCGCGCTGTGCGCTTGGCTTGCACCCGGCGCGCCGGCAAAATCGCCGGCAGTTGTGAACAGCCGGCGGATCATGCCCAACTCCACGCCCGCGCCACGAAGGCCGGCGTCGGGCCGGGCAGCCGCCGTCGGGTGATCCGCGTCCTGTGACCACCAACCAACTCAGCGTGCGCCGCGCGACCGTGGAGGACCTCGCCGTCCTGCGCGGGCTGTGGCAGTCCGAACGCCTGCCGGGCTACGAGCTCGAGAAGCGGCTCACGGAGTTCCACGTCGTGGCGCGGTCGGACGGGCTGGTCATCGGCGCGGTGGGCTTTCTGGTGGCCGGCGCGCACGCGCTGGTGCACAGCCTGGCCTTCGCCTCGCCGGCACTGGCGGCCGAGGGCCGGCCGCGGTTGTGGGAGCACCTGCGCGCGCTGGCCCAGACGCTAGGCGTGGCGCGGTTCTGGGCGCAAGGGCCGGCGGCGGCCTGGCCGGAGGCGGAATTCACGGCCGCCACCCCTGCGCAGTTGAAAAAGCGACCGGTGGCGTTCGGGCCGGCGCGCGGCGTGTGGCACACGCTGGCCTTGCGGGACGAAGCCGCCGCCAGCCAGGCGTGGGAAAAGGAGTTTGCCGCGTTGCAGGAAGCCCATCAGGAACAGGCCGAGCGGCTGCGCCGGCAGGCGGCGTTCTGGAAGCTGCTGGCCTGGAGCATGGCCGCGCTGTTCTTCTTCGGCGCGGCCTGGCTGCTGGCGTTGCTGCTCCGCACCGCGCCGCGCCAGCCCCGGCGCTGAGCAGCCGGGGCTTTTGCCTTTGCGGGCGGCGGGCATGTGCTAGCTTGCGCGGCCGATGAATTTGTTCGCCGCCATCACGCCCTCCGCGATTTTCGACGGGCTGCTCACCTACGTGTGCCTGATCATCCTGCTCACGTTCCACGAGTTTGCCCACGCCTGGACGGCGTCGAAGTGCGGCGACGACACGGCGCGGCGCCTGGGGCGGGTTTCGTTGAATCCGCTGGTCCACATGGAGATGGTGGGCACGGTGGTGCTGCCGTTGCTGGTGGTGTTTCTTAGCGCCGCGGATTCGCAACTGGCCAACTTCATCATCGGCTGGGGCAAGCCCGTGCCGGTGAACCCGTACAACCTGCGTCGCCGTCGCGCCGACGACACGCTGATCGCCCTGGCCGGACCGGCGATGAACCTGGTGCTGGCCTTCGGCGTCCTGCTGCTGGCGCGGGGGTTCGCCCTCGCGGGGCTGGAAAGCGGCGTGGAGGTGGCCGTGCGGATGGCGATCATCAGCCTGGTGTTGTGCTTCTTCAACCTGCTGCCCATCCCGCCGCTGGACGGCTCGCACGTGCTCAAGAACTTCATCGGCATGCCGGACGCGACGTACCTGCGGCTGTGCCAGTTTGGATTCATCATCGTGATCCTGGCGCTGCAAATCCCACCGGTCCGCTGGCTGCTGGGCTTTGTGACCCAGGTCACGTTTCTGTCGTTCGGTCGGGTGGTGGGGCTGGTTTGAAGTCAAAAACCGAAGTAGGGCAGGCGCGACGCACTGTCCTGCGGCCAACTTCGATTCTCGGATTGAAAACGATGGCCAGGCGGGCTGCCGGCGCGGGATCCGCGATCACTGCCAAACTGCGGTCAACGCCTTCCCGGCCTCTGAGCCAGAGGCCGGCCCCCGCGAGCGACTCGCCCGCGGGGACTGCGATCTGACGACCGCAGCCACGAGAAGTCAGGGCTCGACGGAGTCTTGCCCCGCTCCGTCAAGGGCCGGAGCGGCACAAGGGTGAGATGCGCCCGTCCCGCGCGCCACGCGCGTTTCCTTGCCAAAGCGCGACGGGTTGCCTAGCGTGCGCGCCCAGCACATGACCACCCGGTCCGCTCAAAGGCGCCTGGCCAGACCCGCCCGCCCCGGTCGGGCAAATTGACTTCGCCGACTCCACAGCCACCCAACCCGGAACCACGACCCGCAATGAATACCTCCTCCCGCCTGAAGCTGTTCGTGATGATGGTCATTGAGTTCATCATCTGGGGGGCGTGGCTGCCGCTGATCTACGGCTACCTGCCCAGCCTGGGGTTCACGCCGTTGCAGCAGTCCTGGATTCTCAACGCCTTTCCCATCGCCGCCATCGTGGGCATGTTTTTCAGCAACCAGTTTGCGGACCGCAATTTCGCCGCGGAGCGGTTTCTGGCCTTCAGCCACCTGGTCGGCGGCGCGGCGATCCTCGCGCTGGCCTTCATCAAGGCCAGCCCGGCGGCGCTGGAGCATCTCAAACAGCATCCGGACGCGGTGTGGAATCCGCTGGCGCCGTTCTGGCCGTTTTTCGGGCTGATGATGCTGCACTGCCTGCTGTACGTGCCCACGCTTTCGATCTGCAACTCGATCGCGTTCGCGCACATCAAGGACTCGCAAAAGGAGTTTGGCCGCATCCGCATGGGCGGCACCGTCGGCTGGATCCTCGCCGCCTGGCCGTTCACGTTCATTCTGGTGGACTGGGCGAAGGTGGAGACGGCCAGGCCCGAGGGCTTCACCGCGTGGCTGGGGACGGTCTTGGGTTCGGGCCTGACCGGGCCCGAGCTGCAGGCCGCGACGCGGTGGACGTACATCGTGGCGGGCGTGGCGTCGTTTGGGATGGCGGCGTTCAGCTTCACGCTGCCGCACACCCCGCCGAAGAAGGCGGGCGAAGGCGGGGTGGAAAGCCTGGCATGGCTGGAGGCGATGAAGCTGCTCAAGAAGCCCTTCGTGCTGGTGCTCTGGCTGATCACGCTGGTGGATTCGTTCCTGCTGTACAGTTACTTCAACTGGACCGGGCCGTTCCTGGGCACGGCGCAGGCGGCGGGCGGCCCGGGCATTCCCGGCAACTGGATCATGCCGGTGATGAGCATCGGCCAGGTCATGGAGATCCTCACCATGCTCATCCTGGGCGTGACCTTGAAACGGCTGGGCTGGCGGATGACGATGGTGTTCGGCATCCTCGGGCACACCGCGCGGTTTGCCATCTACGCCTTCTTTCCGCAAAGCCCGGCGCTGATTGTGCTGGTCCAGCTCATCCACGGCGTCTGCTACGCGTTCTTCTTCGCCACGGTGTACATCTTCGTGGACACCTACTTCCCGAAGGACACGCGCGCCAGCGCCCAGGGTCTGTTCAACATGATGATCTTCGGCTTCGGGAACATCGCGGCCAACCTCGTCTGCCCGTGGCTGAAACAGTCCGTGTACACCACCGGCGACGTCACGGACTACCGGTCGCTGTTCCTGGTGCCCACCGTGATCTCGGTGCTGGCCGCGATCTGTCTCTCCCTGCTGTTCCGGCCGCCGCCGGCGCCGGCGCCGGCCCCGGCGGAGACGGCTCCTCCGGCGCATTGACCGGCTGACCGCCGCAATTCCCAAAACCTTCAACCTCATCCGAAACATGATGCCCAACCGACGCACCTTCGTCCGCAACACCCTGCTCGCCACCGGGGGCACCACCCTGGCCGCGCCGTGGCTCTTCGCGGCCGAGAACAACAAGCTGCCGTTCATGATCTCGCTGGCCGAGTGGTCGCTCCACCGCGCCTTGTTCGCGAAGAAGCTCGACCACCTCGACTTCCCCAAGACCGCCCGCCAGGACTACGGCATCGAGGCCATCGAGCTGGTGAACCAGTTCTTCAAGGACAAGGCGCGCGACATGGAGTACCTCGGCGAGTTCAAGAAACGGGCCGACGGCCTGGGCGTGAAAATCCTGCTCATCATGGTGGACGGCGAGGGCGCGTTGGGCGAACCCGAAGCCGACAAGCGCAAGCAGGCGGTCGAGAACCATTACAAGTGGATCGAGGCCGCGAAGTACTTCAACTGCCACTCGATCCGCGTCAACGCCGAGTCCCGCGGCGTGGGCACGCCCGAGGAACAGGCCGAGCGCGCGGCGGACGGCCTGCGGCAGCTCGCGCAGTTCGCCGCCAAGCATGGCCTCAACGTGATCGTGGAGAACCACGGCGGGCTGTCCTCGCACGGCGCCTGGCTGGCCGGCGTGATGCGCAAGGTGAACCTCCCCAACTGCGGCACACTGCCGGACTTCGGCAACTTCCGGATCAAGGAAGGCGAGGAATACGACCGCTACCAGGGCGTGGCCGAGCTGATGCCCTTTGCCAAGGCGGTCAGCGCCAAGAGCCACGACTTCGACGCCGAGGGCAACGAGATTCACACCGATTACCGGCGGATGATGAAGATCGTGCTGGACGCTGGGTACCGCGGCTACGTGGGCATCGAGTACGAGGGCAGCAAGCTCGGCGAACCGGAGGGCATCCGGGCCACCAAGGCGCTGCTCGAACGCATCCAGAAGGAAGTGCGCTGGGCCTGAAGCTGCGGGTGGGTCGCCTCTCGCGGAGAGGCGACATGCCTCCGGCGTCTCGGCGGGACGCCGGCCACCCCAAACCGCCCGCCTTTGCGTTTGCTGGCGCGGCGCGGCGGGCGTTATGCTTCCCGGCGATGTGGGCCCTGCTCAAAGAGTTTCTCCAGTTTCTCCGCCAGGAGAAGAAGTGGTGGCTCGTGCCGCTGGTGTTGATCCTAGTGGCGCTGGCGGCCCTGCTGGTCTTCGGCTCCAGCTCCGGCATCGCCTGGGCGATCTACCCCTTCATGTAAGTCATGCCCGGCGGGCCGCACATCCTCGGCATCTCGGCTTACTACCATGACGCCGCGGCCGCGCTGGTGTCCGCCGGCGACATCGTGGCCGCCGCGCAGGAGGAGCGGTTCAGCCGCCGCAAACACGACGAGCGCTTCCCCGGGCGCGCGATCGCGTTCTGCCTGCGCCACGCCGGGCTGAAACCCGACCAGCTCGACGCGGTGGTGTTCTACGACAAACCCATCACCAAGTTCGCGCGGCTTCTCGAAAGCTACCTGGCCGTGGCGCCCGGCGGCTGGCGCACCTTTCCACTGGTTCTGCCTGGCTGGCTGGGCGAGAAGCTGAACCTGCGCGGCACCATCCGCGAGGAACTGCCCGGTCTGCGTGCCGATTGCCCCATCCTCTTCACGACGCACCACCAGGCGCACGCCGCGAGCGCGTTTTACCCGTCGCCGTTCGCCGAGGCGGCCATCCTGACCGTGGACGGCGTGGGCGAATGGGCCACCACCACCATCGGCCTGGGGCGCGGGACGGAACTGCGGCTGCTGAAGGAAATCCGCTTCCCGCACTCGCTCGGGCTGCTGTACACGGCGTTCACCGGCTACTGCGGCTTCCGGGTCAACTCCGGCGAGTACAAGCTCATGGGCCTGGCGCCGTACGGCGAACCGCGCTTCGCGGACGTGATCCGGTGCGAGCTGCTCGACCTGAAACCCGACGGTTCGTTCTGGCTGAACCTCGATTACTTCGCGTTCTTGCGCGGGGTCACCATGACCAACGAGCGTTTCCACCGGCTTTTCGGCGGGCCGCCGCGCGCGCCGGACGCGCCGGTTGAACAACGGCACATGGACGTGGCGCGCTCGATCCAGTTGGTGACCGAGGAGATCATGCTGCGCCTGGCGCAACACGTCCGCGACGCAACCGGTCTGCCGCATCTGTGCCTGGCTGGCGGCGTGGCGCTCAACTGTGTCGCCAATGGCCGGATTCTCCGGGAACGCCTGTTCGAGCAACTCTGGATTCAGCCCGCCGCGGGCGATGCCGGCGGTGCGCTGGGCGCCGCGCTGGCCGCATGGCACGGATATTTTCAAGGCGCGAGGAAAGGCGCGGAGGATGGCGGATGGCGGATGGCGGAGGCCAGAAGTCAGAAGTTAGAAGCTGGGAACCAAGATCCAGAAGCCAGCATCCGTAATCCGACATCTGGCATCCGGCATCCGGCATCCGGCATCCGGCATCCGGTATGCGCTCCCCCCCCCCCCGCCCCCCGCCCCTCGCGCCCCGATGCCATGCATGGCGCGCTGCTTGGGCCGGAGTTCAGCGACGCCGAGATCGAGGAGACGCTCCGCGGCCACGGTGCGGTCTGGGAACACCTGGGGCGCGACGCCTTGCTCGATCGCACCGTGTGCCTGCTCGCCGACGGCAAGGTGGTGGGCTGGTTCCAGGGGCGGATGGAGTTCGGGCCGCGCGCCCTGGGCAGCCGCTCGATTCTCGGCGACCCGCGCTCCCCGGCGATGCAGTCGGTGATGAACCTGAAGGTCAAGTTCCGCGAATCCTTCCGGCCGTTCGCCCCGATCGTGCTGCGCGAGCGCGTGGCGGATTACTTCGAGCTGGACGGTGATTCGCCGTACATGCTGCTGGTCGCGCCGGTGCGGACCGAGCTGCGCCGGCCGGTGCCAGCCGGGCTGCGCGGCCTGGACTTGCTCAAGGCCGAGCGCTCCACGCTTCCGGCCATCACGCACGTGGATTACTCGGCGCGCATCCAGACTGTGGACGTGGAGCGGTTCCCGCTGTTGCACGACCTGCTCCGTCGCTGGGAGGCGGCCACCAGTTGCGCCGTGCTGGTCAACACGTCCTTCAACGTGCGCGGCGAACCCATTGTCTGCACGCCGGACGACGCCTACCGCTGTTTCGTGAACACGGAGATGGATTACCTCGTCATCGGCGGCTTCGTGCTGGACCGTCTGGCGCAGCCGCGTCGGCCGGTGGAACGCCGGGTGGCACCGCAGCCGGATTGAACCCGCGATGAAACTCCGCCTCAAAGAAGACCCCCGCGAGTGGCGCAAGTTCGGCCTCAACTCGGCCCTGGTGCTGGCGCTGCTGGCCGGTGTGCTGTACTGGCGCGAGGTGCTGCCAAAGGAGGTGACCCTCGCCGTGCTGGCTGGGCTGCTGGCCGTGACCGTCGGTGCCGTCGCCCAATCGCGCTGGCTGCGCGGACCTTACCGGGTGGGGATGCGCGTCAGCCACGCACTGGGCCGCGTCGTCGCACCGCTGGTGCTTGGGCTGGTCTTCTTCCTGGTGCTCACGCCGCTGGGCCTGCTGCTGCGCTTGCTGGGCAAGGATCTCTTGCGGTTGCGTCGCGATCCGGCGGCTGCCACGTACTGGCAACCCACATCCGGCTCGACCGACCTGACGAAGATGTTTTGATCCGGAACGATGCGAATCGCCGCCGGGTGGGTGGGACGGGCCACGGGACCGTTGCGGCTGGCTACCAGCCCGCCGCCAGCCACCGCCCGGCATGCGTGGCTGGGCTTGCGCGGATAAGTCTGCCGCCCGGCGGCGGGTTGCCGCCGGGAAGGCCAGGTTGGCCGTTCCACCCCGGACCGACCGAATCGTTGCGGCCTTGGCACATCTCCTTGCTTTGTTCCTGCGGGGCCAGGTGATCGGTTGAGCCAGTGGCGGCCGGCGTTCTTCTCGCCGGTGAGCGCGCTTCCAGCCTGGTGAAACCCTTCACCGGCCGGCCATCAAGGCGCGGCGGTGGCCGAGGTGTCCGGCGTGCCGGCCGGGGCGTCGCCGGTGCGGACGATCTCGTACGTGCGCTCGACCGGTTTCTTCGAGCGGGCGATCCGCGCCTCGAGTTCGGCGATCTGCGGGTCCGGCGCTTCGCGCTGGTCGGCCGTGCGGTCGCGTTGCCGGACCCACCACGCTTCCCAAGCCCGGTTCTTCTTCATGATGGTCTGGCGCAGCTCCTCGGCTTGGTCCCAGGAAGGCCCGCGGCAGATGATTTCGTAGCGGTGCCAGTCCGCGTGCGTGCCGGTCAGGATCGCCCGGCCGTCCACGCGGAGTTCGTACTGGCCGGGCTTGAGCCCGCGCACCTGGATGTAGCAGAGCGGCTGCGATTCCTTTTCCAGGTTCACCTCGACCAGCGGATTGGGCGTGGGCAGGCGCTCCTCGGTGAAGATCACCCGCACGTAGTCGTCCGCGCGGGTGTGGTTGCGGATGCGCGCGCCGAAGCCGCCGTCCCGCCACGAACCGTCGGCCATCAGGCCAAAGCGCCAGTTATTGCCCGGCCAGCGCAGGCCGGGGTCAATCGCGAAGCTCAACCGCCGGGCACCGAACGGCGTCGGCCGCACGCCGTCCTTGGTGAGCCGGGGCCGGGGGTTGCCGGATTCGGCCGCGCGCAAGCTGGCGAACACCTCGCCGCGGGACAGGCCGAACAGGTCCACGAACTCCGCGTTCCGGTTCGTGGCGGCCGCCCACGCCGCCTCGGCGAAGGGCAGCATGGCGGCGATGCGGTTGGTGACCTCCGCGTACGTGGCGCCCTCCGGCGGATCAAAACTCAGCGGGCTCAGGATCACCAACCGCGGCGGGGCGCTGGTGTTCAGCGACAGAATGCCGTCCAGCAGCCGGTGATACACGTTCGTGAAGGCCGGCAGGGCTTCCGGTCCGCGGTGCGCCGCCGCCGTGCCGTAGCTGAGCACGACCAGCGACGGTTCCACGGCGCGTGCTTCCGCCAGCAGCGGCGCCAGCCAGCCGGAATCCGCCGCCGCCGGCGCGGGGTCGGCGTCGCGCAGGCGGTTGTGCGGGCTGCGGGAAAGATTGCGGAACGTGAAGGACTCGGCGGGGAAATGGCTTTCCACGCGGATCTCGAAATAGCCGTGGTCCGCCTCGGCTTCCAGGATGGCATCGCCGAGAAACAACACGCGCTCGCCCGGCTTGAGCGCAAAGGGCGGGCGCGGCTGGGGGCGGAAAGCGCCGGGCAGGACCACCGGCCCGCTGGACCGCAGCTCCGGCGGGCGCAACACCGCCGGCTGATCCTCCGCGCCGGACGGCGTCGGCGGACGCGGCGTGAACAAATCCGTGATCGGGTCCTGGAGCGGCTGGGCACACAGAACCGGGACCAGCAGCCAGCCCGACACAGCAATGACGCAGCGAATTCGGCTCATGGCGGGGGCAGATTTAACGGGGAACCGCCGCGCCACGGCAAGGGGGGAAAATCAGTTTCTGTGGAAACGGGCGCGTCTCACTTTTCTACCGCCGGTGGAAACGGCCGGACACCGCCGGGTAGCGGCGGCCATCCCTGGCTGCCGTAAAGGGCGGCATCCTGCCGCCCGGAATCTGCGACGGAAAACCGTCAGCCGGTTGCCGCCCGCGCCACTCCGCCGGGCTGGAAGCCCGGCTCCAGTGCGCCTGCGAAGGCGTCCACACCGCGGGGTGGAAGTCCCCGTCAGGCCGAACGTTCACCGGCCTGTAACCGAAGGCTACTGCGTCGTGGCAACACGAGGTGGGAAGCTGCCGGAGGTGAACCACCCGTCGGTAACAACGTAACATGCCTGACAGGACACACCGTAAACCCGATTCGGCCGCGCCGACCGGCGAGCCTGCGAGCGCTGTGCGAAGCCCGGGCCAGGACCCTGGTGGGAAGTCTTCCCTCTGCCTTCGCCCGAAGGCAGGGTCCACTGGCTGGCGGCCACGAGCAGAGAGGAAGCGTGAACGAGCGCCAATGCCGTGGCTGGGGCGGCGAGGGGGTTAGGGACGGAGAGGTGGGCAGGGTGGACGAGCGAAGCCGGGAGACCCGTCGGGACCCGAACGGTGTTCATGGCCGATAGAGGCCCGAAGAGCCGCCCGGCGGGAGTCACCTGCCTGCCGGCAGGCAGGGAGCGTCCAGAGGAGCGACGAAGCGGAGTAATGCCCGGGGAGCGAAGGGACGTAGGAAAGTGGAGGCGTGAAGTTCATGACGAAGGACGAAACCCATCGAGCGGCGGCAGTGGCGGGGGCGTCCTCGCCTCCACAAGCCGCAGACATCCGCAACCGCTGGTGGTGGGTGGAACCTTCGGTCTGGACGGAGCGCATGCTGACCCGGCTCGAACAAAGCGAGCCGACAACCAAGTGGTTTCGACTCTGGGACAAGGTGCTGTCCGAGCGCAATCTGCGGGCGGCCTTCCGGGCCGTCTGGCGCAACGGCGGTGCGCCCGGAGTTGACGGCCAAACCGTCCAGCAGTTCGACCAGCAATCCGAGCCGGAACTGGCCCGGCTGCGCGACGAACTGAAAACTGCAGGCCAAGTTGCGCCCGCTGACGAAGCGGACCAACGGACGCGGCCTGAGCGAGATCCTCGCGCGGGTGAATCCCATCCTGCGGGGCTGGCACGGCTACTTCCGGGACAGTCACCCGACGGGCCTGAGAAGACCGGACGGGTGGCTGCGGCGACGCCTGCGGGCGCTGCTGCGCAAACGGGAGAAACGGCCTGGCTACGGGCTGAGTGAAGCCGACAGCCGACGGTGGCCGAACCGCTGGTTTGCGGCGCAGGGGTTGTGGAGTCTGGAACACGGCTCCTGCGCCTATGGTTAGTCTCGTGGAGACCCCACTGACCGGAGAGCCGGATGCGGGAAATCCGCCCGTCCGGTTCTGAGGGAGGGGTGGCGCTCACCCCGCCATCCCTACCCCTATCGCGTGCAAACCGCCTTGCCGCGCCCGGCCGCCTCGCGCAGCCTTCCCGCCCACATGCTGGAAGCTGCCCGCGCCTTTCAACAGCACTTCGGCTCCGCCCCCACCCGGCTCGTGCGCGCGCCGGGCCGGGTCGAACTGCTCGGCAACCACACCGACTACAACCAGGGC
>CAZMOZ010000042.1:0-33850 GCA_964568145.1 uncultured Verrucomicrobiota bacterium | reverse complement strand
TTCGTTCATGATGCCCTCATTGTTGGAGTGGGTCTTGCGCCGAATCCTCGCCCCATCGGCGCCGCGGCCTGCGGCCGCGAAATCCGAAATCCGAGCACCATACACCGCGCGCCCCTTTCCAGCTTCCAGCATCTGAAATCCGGCATCTGGCATCCCCTTTTCATGCCCCTAATCCGCATTCCAAGAGGGGAGCAGGGCTCGACAGAGTCTTGTCCCACCGGGTTATTGTCGGGCACGCCACCATTGCTTGAAACTTTGTTTCGCCAGGCTCGGAGTCTCGCGGGACTGCGTCCACGCGTAGGCCGGGTCGAACTTGGTGCCCTTGACCAGGCCGTGGAACATCTGGCCGATCCGGCCCAGCGCCAAGGCCAGCCGCCACAGCCAGGGGGTGTTCACCAGCACGGCGAAGCCGCGGAAAGCCAGCTTTTCCCACCACAACGGATTTTCGGCCCGCGCGGTGCGGCGGAGCTGCAGCAGGTGATGGTGCAGGTCAATCTTCACCGGGCACGCCTCGGTGCAGGCGCCGCAAAGCGAGGAGGCGAACGGCAGGTGCTTCCACTCCCGCAAGCCGCGCAGGTGCGGGGTGATGACCGACCCGATCGGGCCGGGGTAGGTCGTGCCGTAGGTCTGGCCGCCCACGTTGCGGAAGATCGGGCAGACGTTCAGGCAGGCGCCGCAGCGGATGCAATGCAGCGCATCGCGCTGTTCGGCGTCGGCGAGGAGCGCGGTGCGGTTGTTGTCCAGCAGCACCACATGGAACTCCTCCGGGCCGTCGGCCTCGCCGGCCTGGCGCGGGCCGCCGTAGAGCGTGTTGTAGCCGGAGAGGAGCTGGCCGGCGCCCGCCGTGGCCAGCAGGGGCAGGAACAGCGCCAGGTCCGCCAGCCGGGGCAGCACCTTTTCGATGCCCACCAGCGTGATCATGGTGCGCGGCAACGCGGCGGTGAGCCGGGCATTGCCCTCGTTTTCGGTCACCGAGATCATGCCGGTCTCGGCGATGGCGAAGTTGGCACCGGTGATGCCCACGTCGGCGGCGAGGTATTTCTGGCGCAACACCCGCCGGGCCACCATGGTCAGTTCCTCGGGGTTGTCCGATGGTGCGTCGCCGAGCTTGCGCTGGAACAGGTCCTTGATCTCGCCGCGGGTGAGGTGCATCGCGGGAAAGACGATGTGATAAGGCGTCTCCGCGCGAAGCTGGACGATGAACTCGCCGAGGTCGGACTCAACCACCTCGAAGCCGGCACGTTCAAGCGCGTCGTTCAGGTGGATTTCCTCGGCGGTCATGGCCTTGGACTTGACGATGCCCTTCGCCCGCCGGTCGCGGCAGATGCCGACAATGATCTGGCGCGCCTGTTCGGCGGTGGTGGCCCAATGGACCTTCGTGCCGCGGGCCTCGAGCCGGGCCGCGAACTCTTCGAGGTGCCGGTCGAGGTGGTTGATCGCCTCGAACTTGATTTCCGCCGCCGCCTGGCGCGCGCCCTCCCAGTCCTGGAAGCGCGTCTTCATCTCGTCGCGCTTGACCTCGTACTTGCCGAGCGCCGTCTGGATGAGCGTGCGGTGGCGCAGGTCGCGGGCGAGGACGCGCGCGGCGGACTTGAACTGGGAGGCGGGCGCGTTCATGGGGCGGCATCTGGCATCAAGTGACAGCTGTTCCCGCCAGCACTTCCGCCAGATGGATTGTTTTGAGCTTCAGCCCCTGCCGGTCAATCAAGCCCTGCACGTGCATCAGGCAACTGGAGTCGCACGAGACGATGTACGCGGCGCCGGTGGCCAGGGCCTCGGTGCACTTCACCTCGCCCATCGCGGTCGAGATCATCGGGAACTTGGCCGCGAACGTGCCGCCAAAGCCGCAGCACACGACCTGCTTCATTTCGACGAGTTCCAGGTCGCGCACGCGGGCCAGCAGCTTGCGCGGGGCGCTATGGATGCGCATTTCGCGCAGGCTGTGGCAGCCGTCGTGGAAGGTGACCCTGTGCGGGAAGCGCGCGCCGAGATCGCTCACGCCCAGCCGGTCCACCAGGAATTCGGAGAACTCGAAGACCCTGGCCGCAAGCTGGCGCGCCGTCGCTTCGTGCGGCGTGCCGGCGAAGAGTTCCGGGTAAAAGCGCCGCAGCATGGCGCCGCACGAACCGCTGGGGATCAGCACCGTCTCCGCGTCGCGCAAGCGTTCGAGCACGCGCTCGCCCACCGGCCGCGCCTCGAGCCAGCAACCCGAGTTGAAGGCCGGCTGGCCGCAGCAGTTCAAGTCCCCGACCACTTCGATCGCGTGCCCGAGCTTCTCCAGAATGCGTACCACCGCGATGGCCACCTGCGGGTACAGGGCGTCCACGAAGCACGGCACGAACAGGGTGATCCTCACGGCGCGGGCGCGGCTCAGTGTTCGCCGCCCTTCAGCCAGAAGGGCGCGGCGGCGAACCAGACGACCGCCGCGACGAGCATCGTCAGCTTCATCGGGCCTTCGCCCATCGTTTTGAACAGGTACAGCACCGGCGGCAGGAGGGTGCCGGCCAGCGCGAGCGGGGCGAGGATGCGGGCAACAGCGGTCATGACGCGGGGACGGGTTGGCGGTTGAGGAGCCTGGTGAGGATGATGTACAGCGCGCCGCAGGCCAGCCAGGTGGGCAGCGGCAGGAAGAAGGAGTTCACGCCCTGCGCCCGGTAGATGTACAGGGCCACCGCGACCGGCAGCGCCCACGCCAGCAGCACGGCGAGGTTGAATCGGGCGCCGGTCCGGGCCGCGTATTCGGCCGGGATGCCGACGCGCCGGGCGAGGTAATGATCCACCACGATCACCGCGCCCACCGGGCAGAGGATCGTGCCGTAGATGCCGACGAAATCCAGGAGCTGCATCGCCACCGCCGGGAAGACGCTGGCGACGGTGCAGACCGTGCCGGCGATGAGCGTGCCCGCCACGCGCGACATCTTCGGGAACATGCCCTGGAAGGCCAGGCCGGCGCGGTAGATCGTCGGATTCGCGGTGGTCCAGCCGGCGATGAGCACGCAGATCAGGCCGGCCCAGCCCACGGCGTCCCAGACCATCGGGCCGGGCGGCACGCCCTTGACAGGATCGGCGCCGCGCTCGCGCACCCAGTACACCAGCAGCAGCGCGGCGCAGATCCACGCGACGTAATGGCCCAGGTACATGCCGGCGGCCGAGGCCCAGCCATACGAGGGCTTGCGCGCGAAGCGGAAGATGCTCAGGTCTGACATGCCGAGGTTCATGGCGGCGTTGCAGAACCAGGCGAAACATACCACGCCCCAGAAGCCGATCTTCGGCGTGGAGTTGGCCGGCGGCTGGATGACTTCGAACAGGTTGGTCGTGCCCAGCTTCGCCAGCATCACGATGCCACAGGCCACGAAGACCAAGAACATCCACGGCGCGGAGATGTGGCCCACGCGCGCCACAAAGCCGTAGCCTTTGACGGCCACGAACGTCATCGCCGCGCCGAGCGCCAGGCAGACCAGCACCCATTCGACGCCGGTGGGCCAGGTGTCGCCAAACGACGGCATTCGCACCCGGCCTTCAAACGGCACGCCGACGGCGGTGGCGGACACCGTGACCATCGCGCCGGCCAGGAAGCAGAACAGCACGCCGTTAAAGAAATTGTAGAGCGTGACGAGGTTGCGGCCGGTGATGCGCTCGAGCTGGTAGTACAGCGTCAGGCGGCGCTGCGTGGCGATCCCGGCCGTGAGGAACCGCCACGTGAGCACGGCCAGGAAATTGCCCAGCAGCAGGCCGAAGATCAGGTCGAACGCGCTGGCGCCCCAGGCCACGAACAGCGGTCCGATCATGAACTCCGTGCCGGCGGTGTGCTCGCCGGCGTACATGCCCCAGAAGGCGCTGGCGCCTTTCTGCGCGGTGGGCGGAACCGGCTCGCGCTCGAATTCGTCGCCGGCGTGGTGGGTTGGGGATTCGTTCGCCATGGGCGCTCCGTGCGGGTCAGGGGCCGGCGCCGGCCCGGCCCCTGAGCCAGGTGCCCCAGCCGATGATGATGGTGGACAGGATCAGCATGGCGATGCCGGTGGCGATGAGCCCGTGGGCCTTGCGGCTGGAGCCCTTCCACTCGTGTAGAATCCAGCCCCACATCGTGCTGAAGATGATGATGCTGGCCATGTGCAGCGTCCAGCTTGCGAAGCTGTACCGGCCCATCTGCGTCTCGCCCATCGTGTAAAAGAAGAACTGGAAGTACCAGGTGCTCCCCGCCAGCGCGGAGAAGGCGTAGTTCCGCAGCCGCGGCACCCGCCGGTCCGGCGCCACCGCCGCCGGCATGGCGCTCCCGCCCTGTTCGCCGCCGCCGGCCTTGAGACCGGCGTGCTCGGGCCGCACCCGCGCGGCCAGGTACTGGTAGCCGGTCCGGTTGCGGAGGTTCAGCAGCACGCACCAGATGAAGTTGGTGGTGAACCCGCCGAGCAACACCACCACCAGTTTCGGCAGGCCGGTCCAGTAAACGGTCGTGCCCGCCGCCTTTGAGGCCTCGCCGATCGGGTTGCCGGCGGTGAGCGCGAACGAAAAGCACGCGCTCATGATCCCGGAGAACGTGGCCACGAGCAGGCCCTTGCCGAAGCTGAACTCGGCGATGGCCTTCTTCTTTTCCGTCTCGGGCATCTCGCGCTCCTTGGTCAACCCGGCCAGCGCGGCGATGGCGATGCCCAACAGGCAGACCGCCACGCCCGCCAGTGTGACCTGGCCCGGCCGCGACGACGCGATTTCCGCGATGGTTTCCGGCACGGGAATCCGCGGAATGAAGGCCTTGAAGACCGGCGGCAGCAGCGTGCCAAACGCCGCGCAATAGCCCAGCGCCACGCCCATGCCCAGCGACATGCCTAGGTAGCGCATCGTCAGGCCGAACGTCAGCCCGCCAAAGCCCCACAGCGCGCCGAAGAAATACGTCCACCACAGCGTGGCGGCGGACTGTTGCCGCAACACGCCCGGCAGGTCCTGGGTCATGGCGAAGGCGAACAGCCACGGGCAGATGATCCAGGAGAAGCAGCCGCCGACCAGCCAGTAGGTTTCCCACGACCACTTCTTCACGCCGCGGTACGGCACGTAAAAGCTCCCCGACGCCAGGCCGCCGAGCCAGTGGAAGAAGACGCCGAGGAAGGGATTGGCCATGATCGCGTGGCTGGCTGGAAATTGTTTGCCGTCCGGCCGTCAACTCCGTTTCACCAGCACCTCCCGCTCGTACCGCTTCACCTCCGCCAGCCAGGCATCGCCGACGGGCACGTCCTGCTGGAGGCAGAATTGATCCCACACCGCTCCGGCGGGCAGGAGCTTGGCGTCTTCCATCAGTGCCAGGCGCGTCGTGTAGTCGCCTTCGAGTTCGGCCTGTTTGAGCTTATCGCCGGGCGCCAGCAATGCCAGCAGCAGCGCCTTGAGTATGTTGCGCGTGCCGATGACCCACGCGGCGACGCGGTTGATGCTGGCGTCGAAGTAGTCCAGCCCGATCCGCACGCGGCCCAGATAGCCGCCCCAGACGATCTCTTGCGCGATGGCCTGCAAGTCGTCGGTCAGCGTCACCACATGGTCGCTGTCCCAGCGCACGCCGCGGCTGACGTGCAGCGCGATCTCGGGCAGGAAGCACAGCACGGCCGAAATTTTGTCCGCGATGCCCTCGGTGGGGTGGTAATGGCCGGCGTCGAGCGTGAGCAGCTTGCCGCGGCTGAACGCGTAGCCGAGGTAGAATTCGTGCGAGCCCGGCGTGTAGCTTTCCGCACCGATGCCGAACAGCTTGGGCTCGACCGCGTCCACGTTCAGCTTCGGGTCAATGCGCGTCTTGAAGATCGCGTCCAGCGACTCGACCAGCCGTTCGCGCGGGCCTTTGCGGTCGGCGGGCGTGTCCTTCATGCCGTCGGGAATCCACAGGTTCGTGAGGCAGGTCTTGCCCAGCGCCTTGCCGAAGGCCGCGCCGATTTCGCGGCAGCGGATGCCGTGCTCGATCCAGAACGCGCGCACCGCCCGGTCCGGCGAGGTCAGCGTGAACCCGCCTTTCACCATCGGGTGCGAAAAGTACGTCTGGTTGAAATCGAGGCCGATGCCGAGCCGTTTCGCCCAGGCGATCCAGCCTTGGAACTGCGCGGCGGAAAGCGCGTCGCGGTCCACCTTCCGCGCGCCCATCTCGCCGTAACTGGCGTGGAGGTTGAAGCGGTGCCTGCCTGGAATCACCGACGTGGCCAGCTCGAAGTCCGCGCGCAGTTCTGCGGGCGTGCGCGCCTTGCCGGGGTAATTACCGGTGACCGCCAGGCCGTCGCCCAGCGCGCCGCCGGTGTTCTCGAACCCGCCCACGTCGTCGCCCTGCCAGCAATGAATCGAGATGGCAACGCCGGCGAGCGTCTGGAGCGCCTGGTCGGTGTCCACGCCGAGGGCGGCGTAGCGTTCGCGGGCGAGGGAGTAAGCCTGTTCGAGTTTGCGGGAAGCGGTGGTCATGGTCGCGCGGCCCGGAGCGGCTCCACGCGGGAGCGATTCTCGCGGGCGGCGCGGCGAGGATGGCAGCTTGCGCCGGAGCGTCAACTGGACTTCCGCGCTCCACCGCCCGCAGGCGGCGGCGCGGCTGTGGCGGCGGCCATCCTGGCTGCCGTAGAGGGCGGCATCCTGCCGCCCGGCCTCAGGTAGCCGGCCTCTGTGCCAGAGGCCGGAAGGGTCGCCCCTCGGCGAGGGGCGACCCTCTTTGTAGTCGGCTCTGCACGTCAATTTCGTGTCGCAGGTTCGACGCCCCGAAAATTTTCCGCCGGGCCGGAGGGCCGGCTCCACGGCCGGCTGGAAGCCGGCCGCCACTGGCGGCGGCGCGGGCTTTGGGTACACTCGGTGGCGTGACTGAGATCGAAAGCCAATTGCTGGACGCGTTGCTGGAACTTGAGAACGCCGCCTCGGCCGGCGCGGGCTCCGGCCAGCAGCCGGATCTGCTGCTGCTGTTCGAACGCATTGATGCGCTGGCCGACCGGCTCCCGCCGGAGGCGGACCCGGAACTGCGCCATTTCCTCGCCCGCAAGAGTTATCTCAAGGCGCGCGAGCATTTGCAGGGCTTCGCGGCGGCGCGGGGAAGCTGCCGGTCTTGAACCGTGGTGACACCGCACGACGACACCATCGCCGCCATCGCCACACCACTGGGCGAAGGCGCCCTGGCGGTGATCCGCGTCTCCGGCCGCGACGCGCTGACGGTGGCGGATCGCTGCTTCCGCCCGGCGGGCAGGCGCGCGGTCACGCCGTCGGCTGCCGCCAGTCACACGCTCCACTTGGGGCAGGTGGTGCGGGATGGCCGGGTGGTGGACGAGGTCCTGCTGGCTGTCATGCGCGCGCCGCGGACGTACACGCGGGAGGACGTGGTGGAGATTTCGTGCCATGGCGGGGTGTTGCCCGCGAAGCTGGTGCTCGAGGCCGTGCTGGCTGCCGGTGCGCGGCTGGCCGAGCCGGGCGAGTTCACCAAGCGCGCCTTTCTCAATGGCCGCCTCGACCTAGCCCAGGCCGAAGCCGTGGCGGACATCATCCGCGCCCGCACGGACCTGGCGCTGGCCGTGGCCGAGGAACAACTGGCGGGCCGGCTTTCCCAGCGGATCAACCGGCTGCGGGACGACCTCATGCACGTGCTCGCGCACGTCGAGGCGCACATTGACTTCCCGGAGGAGGACATTGCGCCCGAGACGCAGTCGCAATTGCGCGCGCGCCTGCTGGCCACGACCAGCTTTCTGGATGAATTGCTGCGCACGGCGGCGGAAGGTCAAATCCTGCGCCAGGGCGTGCGCGCGGCCATCGTCGGCCGGCCCAACGTCGGCAAATCCAGCCTGCTCAATCAACTGCTCGGCCACGACCGCGCCATTGTGGCGCCGACGCCCGGCACCACGCGCGACACCATCGAGGAGAGCGCCAACATCCGCGGCCTGCCGGTGGTGTTTGTGGACACGGCCGGATTGCGCGACGCCGGCGAGGCGGTCGAGCAGGAAGGCATCCGCCGCAGCCAGGCGGCGCTGCGCTCGGCCGAGTTGGTGCTGCTGGTGCTGGACCGCTCCGAGCCGTTGCAGCCCGAAGACGAACGCCTGCTGGCCGATTTGGCGGGGCGAAAGCATCTGGTGGTGCTGAACAAAAGCGATTTGCCGCCACGGCTGGAGTTGTCCGTGGAAGTTGCGGTGCCGGCGGTGCCGGTGAGTTGCCTCTCGGGCGAGGGTTTGGAGCCGCTCAAGGACGCCATCCAGCGTCGGGTCTGGAGCGGAGCTCTGCGCACGGAGCGGATCGAGGCGATGATCAACGCGCGGCACCAGGACGCCTTGCGCCGGACACGCGAGGCGGCGTCGCGGGCCATCGCCGCGCTGGAAGGCGGTGCGCCGCTCGATCTCGTGGCGTTTGACCTGCGCCTGGCGGTGAACGCCGTGGGCGAGGTGGTGGGCAAGACGGCCGTGGACGACCTGCTGGACCGGGTCTTCCGCGAGTTTTGTCTGGGGAAATGAAGGCCGCCGGAGGCTTGCAATCCTGGCGGGCGTGTCCTAGCTTTTCGCCAGATCGCCCTAGACCATGACCCTGCAGAAACCAACGACTCCGACGGTTGGGGGCGGAGCGCGAAAGCTGGCGGGTTTCACGTTGATGGAACTGCTGGTGGTGGTGGGAGTGTTGGCTATCGTGGCCGCGCTGCTGCTACCGGCGGTCGCCCGGTCGAAAACGCGGGCGCAAGCCTTGTTCTGCCTGGGCAACTTGAAGCAGCTCCAGACCGCTTGGCAGTTGTACGCGGATGAAAACAACGGCTGGCTGCCGGGGGTCCTCGGCGGTTCGTATCCCGGCAGCGGCCGCTGGGTGTCCGGGTGGATGGATTTCAGCAACAGCCCGGACAACACCAACACGCTGTACCTGACCGAGGAGCACTACTCGCAGTTGGCGCCTTACGTTTCGACGCCGGCGCTGTATCGCTGCCCCTCCGATCGTAGTTCCGTGGTGATCGGCGGGCGGCAGCACCAGCGTGTCCGGAGCCTGTCCATGAACTGCTGGATGAACTACGTTGGGTCGGAATCCTTTGGGCAGGACCAGTTCCGCGTGTTCCGCAAGCTGGACGACATCCAGATTCCGCCGCCGACCAAGGCGTGGGTCCTGATGGACGAGCGCGAGGACAGCATCAACGACGGGCTGTTCAAGACCAACCTCAAGGACCGCGGCGTTCTTGCGCGGATCGTGGATTTTCCGGCGAGCTACCACGGGCGCAGCGCGGGGATCACCTTTGCCGACGGCCACGCGGAGATCAAACGCTGGGTGGACCGGCGCACCACGCCGCCCATCCGCATCCGCCAGTTGCTCGAACTGGACGTGCCCTCGCCCGACAACGCGGACGTCGCCTGGCTCCAGGAGCGTTCCAGCAGCCCGCGCACGGCCGTCGAGTGAGGACCGGCGCCCGCCGCGCGGCCGGTGGGCCGCCTTGCGACGAAGCGTAAACCGCCTACTGTGGTTGCCAGCGCAGGAGCGCTGTAATCCAACAGAAAGAAACGATATGGCCATCAGCACCCAATTGAACGAAGCGATCAATCAGCAGATCGGCAACGAATTCTCCGCCTCGCTCCAATACGTCGCGGTTGCCAGCTACCTGGCGGACCAGGGGCTCCTGCGGCTCTCGGCGCGGTTCTTCGCGCAGGCCGAGGAGGAGCGGGACCACGCCATGCGCTTTGTCCGCTACCTCAACGAACTGGACGCGACCTTGGTCATCCCCGCGATTCCGGCGCCGCAGGCGACCTTTGAAAGTGTCGAGGCCGCTGTGGCCTTGGCGCTGGAGCGCGAGCGCACCGTGACGCGGCAAATCAACGCCTTGATGGATCAGGCCGCCGCCGATCGCGATTACCTGTCGCAGGAATTCCTGGCGTGGTACGTCAAGGAACAGCTCGAGGAAGAGGCCACACTGGGCAATCTGCTCAAGGTGATCCGGCGGGCCGGCGAGGGGAATTTGTACCTGGTCGAGGCCAACCTGCCTCCAAAAGCGGACGATCCGGTGAAGCCGGAAAAGAAAGACGAATAGGCCGCGTGACGGGCGCGGCGCCACGAACCACGCGTGCCGGGGAGGAGGCAGGCGCGGAGGTGGTTAACAACCGGTGAAAAACCAGCGTGCGGTTCGCCGCACTTTTTTGTTTGACCGCCATAGGTAGGAAAAGGTAGTTAAAGGTAAACAACGGATGTCAAAGGCGGTTGGGGGCCTTTGCCGGCGTTATGGCGGAAGCGGCGGTCAATGGTGCGGTCGAATTCACCGGGTCCTTCGAGCACGGTGTGGACGGTAGTTTTCGCATCATGCTGCCCAGTGCCTGGCGGATCCCCGACAAGGACGCGGTCTTTACCATGATTCCCTGGCCGTTGAAGCGGCCG
The DNA here is from genome assembly GCA_964568145.1 of uncultured Verrucomicrobiota bacterium. GTDB lineage: Bacteria > Verrucomicrobiota > Verrucomicrobiia > Limisphaerales > J093 > DSVZ01. Next base: position 23,533 of record CAZMOZ010000042.1, on the reverse strand, counting down.
GACCACCTGCTCGTGCTGCCGCCGGACCGCTGGCAGGTCGCCCTGCAACGGCTCAAGGAAAGTTTCTCGCTCACCAGCTCCAGCGGCGCCGTGGTGCAGCGCGCCGTGGCCAGCTCGGCGGTGCGCAAGAAGCTCGACGACACCGGCCGCCTCTGCCTCGGCGAAAAGCTGGCCGGCATCATCAACGTCACCAACAAAGCCTGCCTGGTGGGATGCCTCGACAAGTTTGAAATCTGGGAACCGGGACGGCTGGCCGCCGCGCAGGACCTGATCAACCAAGTGCCCGACGACATGCTGGAGGGACTGATGATATGAGTCTCGGTGGATTGCTCTCGATTGGACGCGCCTTCGGCAAGGTGCGCAGCCGGCCGGCGGTTTTTCGCACGGCCGAAGGTTCGTTGCCCGATTTTCGCACGGATCGGTCTCCCGCCCGGTCCGCGCCTGTGGCGGCGCCCGCTGCGCCAGGTCCGCTGGCCGAATTGGAAGGTGCCGCACCGCGTGACTTCGCGGCCACGGCCTCCTGGTTCGGCGATGAGCGGAAAGGCCGGGCGGAACGTAGCAAACCCGTCGTCGCGGACGATGCGAGCCGCGCGGGCGGCAGCCCGCAGGTTGAGGCACCCGAGGCCGGATTGCCCGCGAGCCCGCGCGCCCGGCGACGCAGTCGTCCAGGCGTGCCGGTGCAATGTGAACTGGCGTTGGCGGCGGTGCGGGTGGTGCGAAACGATCTTTATGCCGACGACTTGGAACTCGTCCCGCGTCCCGCGGTAGCCACGCGTGGCCTCACGTTGGGCGCGGAACGCACAGGCCGGACAGCCGCCAACGGCGGCTGGCGCGGATGGCTGGCCCATTGGGCGGGCTTGGTGGGGCTGCGGTGCCGCTGAAGGCCCATGCAATGGCCGGCTTCGCCCACACCACGGTGCTGTTGCGTGAAGTCGTGGCCGGCCTGCAACCGCGCCCCGGCGGCCGCTACGTGGATTTGACGGTGGGCGGCGGCGGGCATGCGGCCGCGATTTTGGAAGCGAGCGCGCCGACGGGCTGGTTGCTGGGGATTGACCGGGACCCGGAGGCTTTGGCGGCGGCGCGGCAGCGACTGGCTGGTTTTGCCGGGCGGCTCGAGTTGCGGGAAGGCTCTTTTGAACGGCTGGACGATTGGATGACAGCGGGTAGTTGCGAGGGAATTGTGGGTGACCTGGGTGTCAGTGCGTACCAACTCGAGGAAGCGGAGCGTGGCTTCAGCTTCCTGCGGGATGGTCCGCTCGACATGCGTCTGGCCGGCGCGGGCGGGCCGACAGCGGCGGATCTGGTGAACCAGACCCCGGTGGAGGCGCTGGCCCGGCTCTTTGAAGAACTGGGAGACGAACCGCGCGCGCGCGCGATTGCGCGGGCCATCGGCCGGGAACGGGAACGCGCGCCCTTCGTCTCGACCCGCCAACTGGCGGCGCTGGTGGAGCGCGTGGTCCCACGGCGCGGTCAGCCAACGCATCCGGCGACGCGGGTGTTTTTGGCGCTGCGCCTCGCGGTCAACGACGAGTTGGGCGTGCTGGAGCGGGGATTGGGGGCGGCCTGGCGGGCGCTGAAACGCCACGGCCGGCTGGCGATCATCACGTTCCACAGCGGCGAAGTGCGGATGGTGCGGCGGTTTGTTCGGAGTTTGGAGCGCGATTACGAGGTCGCGGGCGAGGTGGACGTGCCGGAGTTGCGGCGGCCACGACCGGCGCAGTTGCGCCGGGTCAACCGCCGTCCGGTGCGGCCCGGCGCCGCCGAGCTGGCGGCCAACCCGCGCGCCCGGTCGGCGCAGCTTTGGGTCATGGAGAAACTGGTGGACTAACAAGGAACGAAAGGAAGCGGACAGCAGATGGCAACGATGCGGAAAAGCCGAAAATCACCGGCGAGCATTTTGCGGTTTGGACCGCTGATGTTGACGGGATTGCTGTGCGCGTTTTTCGCCGCGTCCGGCATCGGCTACGTGTGGCATCGCAACCGCAATGAGCAATTGCTGCGGGACAACGCCCAGCACCGGCGGCTTTGGGAGGCCTTGCAGAAGGAAAACCAGGAACTGGAGGCGCAACTCCAAGCCATGACCCGGCCGGACGTGCTGTATGCGCGGGCCAAGGCCATGGGGCTGGTGCAGCCCGACCCCTCCCAGATTCTGCGGGTCGTCCTGACGCCAATGCCGGCGCCCATCTTGCGCCTGCCGGCCATGCACAGCGCCGGCCGGCCGCCGGCGAGCACCCGGGAAGGAGGCGTCCAATGATCCGCATGGTCAAATACCAGCGGCTGGCGGCGCTGTGCGTCGGGGTGTTGCTCGCGTTTGTCGCTTTACTGGGCTGGCTGTTCCACCGGCAGGTCCGGGAGCACGAGCGGTTCGAGGTCAAGGCGCGGGAGAACATGAACTTCAAGCGGGTGCATCCCGCCCGGCGCGGCAACATCGTGGACCGCCGGGGCGTGGTGCTGGCCACGAGCGTGCCGGTGAAAACGGTGTGCGCCGACCCCGCGCTGGTCGCGCCGCAGCGCGGCCTGCTGGCGCGCAAGCTGGCGCCGTTGCTGGAATTGCCCGAGGAGGCGGTGTTGCGCAGCCTCGAGCCGCGCCTGATCACGCGCGTGGTCAATGGCTCGAACGTGGTCGTCACCAGCCGGTACGCCGTGCTCAAGCACAAGGTGCCGCTGGAACGCTGGCACGCCATCACCCAGACGATGGGCGGGCTGTCCTTCGGAGTGAACGAACGCCAGCTCAAACCCCGCCAGCGCGAGCTGCTCCGGGCCATCCGCGCGCGCGGTGTCTTTGGCGTGGACGACTACCTGCGCCAGTATCCGAACGGCACGCTGGCGGCGCAGACCGTCGGTTTTGTGGCCTCCGGTGAAAGCCAGAAGGACGAGGGCACGGTCTTCGAGGACCACGGCGTGGCCGGACTGGAAGACACCTTCAACGAACGGCTGAACGGCACCCACGGCTGGACGACCCGCGACGGCCATGTGCCGCCCAAGGCGGGCCAGGACCTAGTGCTCACGCTCGACGCGGGCATCCAGTTCATCGTGGAGAGCGAGCTGGCCCGCGTGGCGGCCCAATCCCACCCGGCCGGCGTGGTGGGCATCGTGCTGGTGCCGCACACCGGCGACTTGCTGGCGCTGGCAAGCTGGCCCACCTACGACCCCGCCCGGCCGGGCACCAACAACGCCGCCTTCCGCAACCGCGCCATCATGGACCAGTTCGAGCCGGGCTCGACCTGCAAGGGGTTGAGCCTGGCCGGGGCGCTCGAGCACGACGTCATTTCGCTCGACGAGACGGTGGATTGCGAGAACGGCTACTGGCGGGAATACCGCCTGAGCGACCACCACCCGTACGGCGTGCTGACCTACCTGAAAGTGGTGGCCAAGTCCTCGAACATCGGCGCGGCCAAGGGCGTGAGGCGGCTCGGCGCGGAACGGCTTTACCAGTGCCTGCGCGACTTCGGCTTCGGCTCGCCCACGCTGCTGCCCTTGCGGGGCGAGGTGGCGGGGACGCTGAGACCACCCAAGGCCTGGGATGGATTGTCCATCAGCCGCATTCCCATCGGCCAGGGGGTGAGCGCCACGCCGCTGCAAATGGCGGTCGGCTACGCCACGCTGGCCAACGGCGGCGTCCGCGTGGCGCCCCGGCTGGTCAGCCACCTGACCGACAGCAGGGGGGGGGTGGTGGCGCATTATCCGGTCGAGCCGTCGCGACGGGTGATCCGGCCGGAGGTGGCGCTCGAGATGACCCGCGCGCTGAAGGCCGTGGTCTCGGCCGACGGCACGGGCAAGCGGGCGGCGCTCGAGCATTACACGGTGGCGGGCAAAACCGGCACCGGCCAGGTCCCCGGACCGCGCGGGTACGTGCCGGGCAAGTACTACTCGTCGTTCATCGGCTTTCTGCCGGCGGACCGCCCGGAGATTGTCATCTTGGTGGGCATCATCGAACCCTCGCTGCGCCAGGGTTACGAAGGTGGCGCTCTGGCCGCGCCGGTCTTCGCGGCGATCGCGGGCCGCGTGGCCAGTTACCTGCGGATCGAACCGGACATCGTTCCCGAAAAACCGGTCCCCGCCCCGCAAAGCCCCGCCGACCTCATCGTCAATCGCTCGCTCGTGCTGCAACGCGACGGCGCGCGCCCGGCCCTCAACCTCCGGTGACCTCGTGAAAAGCGCCCTTGCCCTCCGTCATCTGGTCAACCGTCTCGGCGCCTTGAGCGTGGACGGCGCGCTGGACGCGCCCGTGGCCGCGCTGGCCTACGACGAGCGGCGCGTGGTGCCCGGCGCGGTCTTCTTCGCCATGCCGGACCGCGCGGACGGTGAGGCGCAATTCGCGATTCCGCGCGCGATCGAGCGCGGCGCCGCGGCCATCGTGTGCGAGCAGGGCGGCTTTCTGCCCTACCGCGCCGCGCGCATCCGTGTCGCCAACTGCCGGCGGGCGATGGCGGCGGCGGCGGCGGCGTTTCACGGCGAGCCCAGCCACAAGCTCCAGGTGGTGGTGGTGACCGGCTGCGACGCGCGCGCCGCGGTGGCGCACCTGCTGCGCGACGTGTTCGCCGCCGCAGGCATCCGGACCGGCGTGCTCAGCAGCCGGGGCTGCCGGTACGGCGAGCGTTCGCTCCCGCCTTTGACGCCGGCGCCCGAGGCGCTCGACGTGCAGGAACGGCTCGCTGACATGCTCCGTGCGGGCTGTCAGGCCGGCATCCTCGAACTTCCGGCCGAAGCCATTGATCGCGGCTGCCTGGCGGGCAGCGAACTGGACACGCTGATCAGCACGCAAATTTCGCCGGCGCACGCGGCCATCGGCAACGGCACGCCGCCGGCAACCGATGGCTGGGAAAACAACCTGCGGTTCCGCGGAGCCGCGGCCGGCCAGCGCCCGGCCAGCCGCATCTGGCGGATCGAAGACGTGCTGGCGGGCCGGGCGGGCTCCGACGCCGGGCTGTGGTTTCGCGCCCATTTGGGACCGGTGCTGGCGGGCACGTTCCGCGCCCGGCTGGGCCGTTTTACCCCGCGGGGTACGCGGCTGGAAATCACGACGCCGACCGGCGAGCAGTCCGTGCGCCTGCCCTTGCCAGGACGGAACCAGGCCCGCGCGGCGCTGGCGGTGGCGGCCATCAGCCACGGTCTCAGACTGCCGCCGGCGGCGGTGCTGAACGGCCTGGGGCACGCGCCTCCGGTGCCGGGACAGCTCGAGCCGGTTTCCAACGGTCACGCCGTGCATGTTTTGGTTGATGCCGCCCCGTCACTCGCCGATTTTGAGCGTGCCTTGCGGGAAGTCCGCGACCTCTCGCCCGGGCGGGTGCTCGTGCTCTTTGGCTGCGGCTGGCGCCATCCGGCGCCGGCCCGGCCGGCGTTCGGCGCGGCGGCCGCCCGCTGGGCGGACGAAGTGATTTTGACGAGTGACAATCCCGGCCGCGAACCGGCCGGCCAGATTGCGGCGGAAGTGGCCGCCGGCCATGCCCGCGTGAAAGGCCGGCCGCCGCTGATCGTCCTCGATCGTCAGGAAGCCATCGCCGCGGCGCTGGCGCACGCGCGCGCGGGCGATTGCGTCCTGCTGGCCGGCAAAGGGCATCTGGCCTGGCAGGAAACGGACGACTGCGTAGCCCCGTTCGACGACCGCGAACAGGCGCGCGCGGCCTTGCGCAAAATCCCGGCCCGGTCGCGGCCGGCCTTTCCGGAGGTGTTGGTCTGATGGATCCGCGTGATCTCCAGAGCCTGGCGCACGATTGCGGCGGCACGCTGCTCGCCGCGCCGCCGGGCGTGAGCGTCCGCCGCGTGTGCACGGATTCGCGCGCGGCGCAGCCAGGCGACCTCTTCGTGTGCCTGCGCGGGCCGAACTTTGACGGCCATGCATTCGCGGCCGCAGCCGTGCAACGCGGCGCCGTGGCGGTGCTGGGCGAAGCCAGCCGGCTGGACGGACAGCCGCTCGATTGCCCGCGCGTCCGGGTGCCGGACAGCCGCGCGGCCCTGGGCCGGCTGGCGGCGGCGCATCGCCTGCGCTTTGCCATCCCGGTCGTGGCGGTGGCGGGGTCAAACGGCAAGACCACCACCAAGGAACTCGTGGCCGCGGTGCTGCGCCAGCGCTGGCGCACGCTGGCCAGCCCGGCCAGTTTCAACAACGACATTGGCCTGCCGCTGACCTTGCTCGAACTGGATTCCCGCCACGAGGCGGCGGTGGTCGAGGTGGGCACGAACCATCCCGGCGAACTGGCGGCGCTGTTGCGCGTGGCCCGGCCGACCCACGGCGTGCTGACCCGGCTGGGGCGCGAGCACCTCGAGTTCTTCGGCGACCTGGAGGGCGTCATCGAGGAGGAAGGCACGCTGGCGGATTTCATCCCGCCCGAAGGCGGCCTGGTGATGGTGGGCGACGGTCCCGGCGCGCAGCGCATTCGCCGCCGGGCGCGGGCGCGGGTGGTGCGGGTGGGCTGGTCGGCGGAAAACGACTGGCAGGTGTTGTCCGCCAGCATCAGCGAGGCGGGGACGGACTTTGAAGCGCGGTCGCCGTGGACCGGGTTGGGCGGCGATTACCGCCTGCGGCTCCTCGGCCGCCATCAGGTGGAAAACGCGCTGCTGGCGGTGGCGGTGGGCGCGGAGCTGGGCCTGCGGCGGGACGAACTCGAGGCCGGCCTGCTGGCCGCGCAACCCGCGCGTCGCCGCCTGCAACTGGCAGTGGCGGGCGGGGTGCGGATTCTCGATGACTCCTACAACGCCAACGCGGACTCGATGCGCGCCGCCTTGGAAACACTTGGCGACCTGGACTGCGGCGGGCGCCGCATCGCCGTGCTGGGCGACATGGGCGAGCAAGGCGCGCACGCGGCGGCCGCGCACTCCGAGGTGGGCCGGGCCGCGGCGGACGCGGGGGTGACGCTGCTGTTCGCGGTGGGGCGGTGGGCGCGGGTGATGGCCGGGGGCGCGCGCGCTGGCGGGCTGACGGCGTGCGAGTGCTTCGCGGACGCCGCCGGGGCGGCCGAGGCGCTTTTGCGGGTGGTGCGGCCGGAGGATTTGGTGCTGGTGAAGGCGTCGCGGTCGTCGCGGCTGGACGCGGTGGTGGACCTGCTGCAACGCGGGCTGGCCGCGCGGGAGACGGATTCCGCGCCAGGCCAAGGTCAGACAAGGGAACAACCATGCTGCACGCCTTGACCCAGTATTTGCTCGAACAGTCCCGGGGCACGGAATTCGGCGAGTGGATTTCCGGGCTGCGGGTCTTCCGCTACATCACCTTCCGGTCGGCGGGCGCGGCGATGACGGGTCTGTTGCTGAGCCTGTGGCTGGGGCGGCCGATCATCGCCTGGCTGCGGCGGATGAACTTTGGCGAGCATTACGCGTCCAAGGCCGAGCAACACGGGGTGAACCAGGCGGGCAACCGCGACAAGCGGGGCACGCCCACGATGGGCGGGGTGCTGATCGTGCTGGTGATCGAGGTCACCGTGTTGCTGTGGACACAGGTGAACCACCTGGTGGCGCTGGCGCTGCTGCCGTTGTTCGGCCTGGCGTTGCTGGGGTTCTTCGACGACTACACCAAGGTCACCCACCAGACCAGCGACGGCGTCCGGGCCAAGGTCAAGCTCGGCTTCCAGACGGCGCTGGGGCTGTTCATCGCCCTGTACTTGTGGTCGCTGCCCTCGACGCGCGCGCTTATCACGGACATCCGCGTGCCGTTCATCAAGCACCCGGTCCTCACCGGCGCCACGCTGGGGGGCGTGTTGATCACGGTGCTGACCATCATGGGCAGTTCGAACGCGGTGAATCTGACCGACGGGCTCGACGGGCTGGCGGTGGGCTGCACGCTGATTGTGTCGGGGGTGTTCATCATCCTGACCTACGTGGCCGGGCATGTGATATTCGCCGACTATCTGCAGGTGCCGTACATCGTGGGCGCCGGCGAACTGACCGTGGTGTGCGCGGCGATCTTCGGGGCGTGCCTGGGCTTCCTGTGGTTCAACTGCCATCCCGCGGAGGTGTTCATGGGAGATACGGGCAGCCTGGCACTGGGCGGCGTGCTGGGGATCATCGCGGTGCTCATCCACCAGCCGTTTGTGCTGTTCATTGCCGGCGGGGTGTTCGTGGCCGAGGCCGCTTCCGTGCTGCTCCAGGTGGGCGGCTTCAAGCTGACCCGGCGGTTGTATGGCGAGGGCCGGCGGATGTTCCGGATGGCCCCGCTGCATCATCATTTTCAAAAACTGGGCTGGGCGGAGTCGAAGGTGACGACCCGCTTTTACATTCTGGGGATCTTGTGCGGCGTGGCGGCCCTGGCCACCTTGAAACTGCGATGAAACCGCCGCCGCCCAATCGTTTTGCCAGGCGAAAACCCGTGTTCCCGAAGGCCGCGCAGAGCATTTGCGACGCGGTCCGGTTTACTGCTTGCGCCGGGGCGGAGCGGTTGTTACAAGCGGCATACGGGACAGGGGTGCGCGCCGTGACCGGCGAGGTGGCCTGGCTGACCCCGGATTGTTCGAGCTTCAACCCGCTCCCCAACGCCGAGCAACGGGGGATTCAATTTCACCGGGCCGTGCAGTCGTGTCGGCTCACTAACCGGCGGCGCCGAGCCGCCTGTTCCGCCGGGCGGGCCTGGAGAGGGCTGCCCGGCCGCGCGGCGCGCGCGCGGTCCGCGGGCGCGACCCGAGCTTTGCCGCGGGATTCTGTGAGGGAGAACCCCGCGGCAAAAACCCAACACCCATCCTCAGCCATGCCAGTCAGCACAACGAACTCCGCATCATGAACACGCCATCGCCATTGCAGCCCATGGGGCGCCTGCCCCAGGCCGGGTCCGGCAAGCCCGGCTTCAACGTCGCCATCATCACCATCGTGGCGCTGCACGCCGTCTTCTTCGCCGGCCTGTTGCTCCAGGGATGCGGCCCGCGCAAGCAGGAGTCCACCACCGATCTGGGGCTCGCTCAGCCGCCGGCCACCAACACCGCCCCGGCCGATTCGTTCGCCGGGTACACCCCGCCGTACACCCCGCCCAGCGCGACGACGACCGCCGCCCCGTCGGCCTACACCAACGTGGCGGCGTACACGCCGCCGGATAGCACCGCCTACACGGGCCCCGCGGCCACGCCCACCATGCCCACCAACCTGTGGAACGGCACGGCCATGCAGCCCACCAACATCGTCACCACGCCCGAGCCGCCCGCGCAGCCGGCCGCGATGACCGAGTACAAGATCGTGGCGGGTGACACCCCGGCCCGGATCGCCCGCAAGCACGGCATCACGCTGGACCAACTGCGCGAGGCCAATCCGGACATGGATGACCGCCGTTTGCAGATTGGCCAGAGGCTGCAGATCCCGGCCCCGGCGCCCAAGGAAGCCGCCGCCGTCACCCCGGACGCCGCCGCCGGCCCGGCCGCGCAGGTGTACGTCGTGAAGCCCGGCGACAACCTCTACAAGATCGCGGCGCGGCACGGCACGACCGTGAAGGAACTGCGCAGCTTCAACAACCTGAAGACCGACCGCATCGTGGTGGATCAGAAACTCAAGATTCCGCCGGCCCGGACCCCCGCGCCGGCGACGCCCAATCCGTAACGTGCGTGTGAGCGACGCGCGGGAGCGGGGCCGGCCTCAAGCCCTGCTCCCGCGCGGAGCCGAACCCACCACCAACCCGGGATCATGAAGGCCGCTTCCACCCTCTTTGCCATCGGTGTGCTGGTTTTGGCGGCCTTCGGATTGGTGATGCAGTACAGCGTCAGTCCGGCTGGGGATAGCTGGCGGTTCTTGTCGCGGCAGATTCTGGGCGGCGGCCTCGGGGTCGTGCTGGCCTTCGGGGTGGCCTTCCTGCTGCCCTACGCCTGGCTGGAACGGCTGGCCTGGGTGGCGCTGGGCGTGGCCGTCGTGTTGCTGGTGCTGGTGCTGCTGCCGCTCCCAATCTGCCACCGCGCCAATGGCGCCCAGCGATGGTTCCGCGTGGCGGGCTTCCAGTTTCAACCCTCGGACTTCGCCAAGCTGGCCTTGCTGCTGGCGCTGAGCCGTTACGCCGCCGAGGCGCGCATCCGCATGACCACCTTCACCGGCGGCGTGCTGATCCCGGGCGCGTTCATCGGTCTGGCGCTGGCGCTGATCTTCGTCGAGCCCGACTGGGGCACGGCGTTGATGCTGGGCGGGGTGGCCGGCGTGGTGCTGCTGGTGGCCGGCGTGCGCTGGCGCTATTTCCTGCCGCCCGCGGTGGTCGGGCTGGCCCTGGTGGCCGTGCTGCTGGTTTACGATCCCACCCGCTTTGACCGCCTTTACAGCTACCTGCACGTCGAGGAGACGCGCCAGGACACCGGGCATCAGGTGTGGCAATCCTGGATCGCGCTGGGCGCGGGCGGCGTCACCGGCGTGGGCTTCGACCGCAGCACGCAGAAGCGCTTCGTGCCGGAGCACCACACGGATTTCATCTTCGCCATCGTGGGCGAGGAGTTCGGCTTCGTCGGGACCACGGTGGTGGCGCTGCTGTATATGATGTTGTTTTGCTGCGGCTGGTACATTGCCTGGCATGCGCCGGATGCCTTTGGCGCCTACCTGGCCACCGGCGTGACGTTCCTGATCGGCCTGCAGGCGCTGTTCAACATGGCGGTGGTGTCCGGCGCGCTGCCGAACAAGGGCCTGTCGCTGCCGTTCATCAGCTACGGCGGGTCCAACCTGATGATGCTGCTGGTCGGCGCGGGCATGTTGCTGCGCGTGGCGCGCGCCGCTGTGGAACCCGCGCGCGAAGACCACGCGCTGGTCACGCTCGTTCACGGCCCGGCCGGCCGGCTTGCCTGACATGACCGCGCCCGGCACCCCAACCCCGTTCGTGGCCATCGCCTGCGGTGGCACGGGCGGCCACCTGTTTCCCGGCCTGGCGGTGGGCGAGGCCCTCCAGGCGCGGGGCGTGGACGCGCTGTATCTGGTGTCCGGCAAGGACGTGGATCAACAAGCCGTGCGCGGCCTGCCGGCCGACCAGGTGGCCACGCTGCCCGCCGTGGGTCTGGACGGCCGGGGCGTGCTCGCGTTCGGGCGCGGCTTTCTCAAGTCCTGGCGCGAAGTCCGCCGCCTGTTCCGGACCCGGCGCCCCGGCGCGGTGCTGGCGATGGGTAGTTTCACCAGCGCGCCGCCCGTGCTGGCGGGACGGCGCTGTGGAGCGGCGAGGTTTCTGCACGAGGCGAACTCCATTCCCGGCCGCGCGAACCGCTGGCTGGCGCACTTCGTGGACGAGGCGTTCGTGTACTTCCCGCAGGCCGCCGAGCGGCTCTGGCACGAGCGCATCCGCACGGTGGGCATGCCGGTGCGGGCGGCGTTTCAAACCGCCGACCGCCCCGATCCCGCCGGCTGCCGCGCCGCGCTGCGCCTGCGGCCGGCCGACCCGGTGCTGCTGGTGACCGGCGGCAGCCAGGGCGCGCGGGCGTTGAACGAGCTAATGGTGCGCGCGGTGCCGGTGCTGCGGTTGTGGGAGCCGCGGCTGCAGGTGCTGCATCTCACCGGGAAGCACGACTTCGAAGCCGTGCGCCAGGCGTACCTCGCGCAGTCCGTGCCGGCGCTGGTGCGGCCGTTCCTCACCGAAATGGAACTGGCCCTGGGCGCGGCCACGGCGGTGGTCAGCCGGGCGGGCGCGTCGTGCCTGGCCGAGACGGCCGCGTTGCGCGTGCCGGCGCTGCTCGTGCCGCTGCCGTCCGCGGCGGACAACCACCAGTTCCACAACGCGCGGGCCTTTGCGGACACCGGCGCCGCCCACTGGCTCAACCAGGCCGGGGCCACGACCGAAAAGCTGGTGTGGGAACTGCGCGCTTTGCTGCGCGAAGAACCGCTGCGCGCCGGCCTCCAGCAAGCCCTGGCCCGCTGGCATACGCCGGACGCGGCCGACCGGCTGGCCGACGTGCTGGCCGCGGCCGTGGGCTTGTGCAATCCGGCGCCCCACCCCGTCCACCCGACGCCGGGTGCCCGGCCGATGCCGATCGTGCCGGCCGTTTCGCGGGTCCGCACCACCTGACCATGCCCGCCTCGCCGCCCATCTCGTTGCCCGCGGATCAGCCGGCCGCCGTGCCGGCGGGCGTTGGTCTCGCTGAACTGGGCCGGGCATTGCGGGCCTGCTTGTCTGAAGCCGCCGTGGTGCGGGAAAACGAACCGCTGGCCCGGCGCACCACGTTGCGGGTGGGCGGCAGGGCGGACCTGTACGTGGAACCGGCGAGTGAAGCCGACCTGGCGGCGGTGCTCCGGTTATGCGCGGCGCGCGCGCGGCCCTGGCGGGTGCTGGGTCGGGGTTCGAACCTGCTGGTCCGCGATGGTGGCGTGCGCGGCGTGGTCGTCTGCCTGGCGCAGCCGGCCTTCCGCCGGATCGAAGTGCGCGAAACTGAAATCCACGCCGGCGCCGGCGCGCGGTTGAAAGACGTGGCCGTCGAGGCGCAGCGGCACAGCCTGGCCGGGCTGGAATTTCTGGAGGGCATTCCGGGCAGTGTCGGCGGCGCTTTGCGCATGAACGCCGGCGCCTATCAGGCGTGGACCTTCGCGGTGCTCGAACGGGTGCGGCTGATGACGCCGGCCGGCGAGGCGCAGGAACGGCCCGCGGCGGAAGTGCCCGCCAGTTACCGGAGCTGCCCGATCTTCGCCACGCACATCGCGCTGGGCGCGGTCTTCCGCGGGCGGCCCGACCGCGCGGCGGCCATCCGCGAGCGCATGGACGGCTTCAGCCGGCGGCGCTGGCAGACGCAGCCCCGCGAGCCGAGCGCGGGCTGCATTTTCAAAAACCCGCCCGCGATCGCGGCCGGCAAACTCGTGGAGGAACTCGGCTTGAAAGGCGTCCGCATGGGCGGCGCAAAGGTCTCCGAGGCGCACGGCAATTTCATCGTCAACACCGGCGGCGCGACCGCCCGCGACATCCTGGAGCTGATCCGGCACATCCAGGCCGAGGCGCGCGCCCGGCGGGGCATTGAACTGGAAACCGAGGTGGAAATCCTCGGCGAAGACTGAACCGCGACCCGCGTCATGCGCGAACGCCAGCACATCACGGTCATGCTGGGCGGCCCGTCCGCCGAACGCGCGGTGTCGCTGCGGTCCGGCGCGGCGGTGGCGCAGACCTTGCGCGCGCTCGGGCACGAGGTGTTCACGCTGGATCCGGTGGCGCCCGGCTGGGAGCTGCCGCCGGGCACGGATGTGGTGGTGCTGATGTTGCACGGCACGTACGGTGAGGACGGCACGGTGCAGCGCGAGCTGGAGGCGCTGGGGGTGCCGTACACCGGCTGCGACGCCGAGGCCAGCCGTATCGCCTTTGACAAGGTGCTGACCAAGCGCCGCTGCCTGGCCGCGGGCGTGCCCACACCGCGGTTTGCGGTGTTCCACGAAGCCCGCGCCACGCTGCCCGCCGGCTGGGCGCCGCCGCTGGTGCTCAAGCCGGCGCGCCAGGGCTCGAGCGTGGGGCTGGAGTTTGTGGATCGCACCGTGGATTTCGCGCCAGCCCTGGCGCGGGCGCTGAAGCATGATTCGCAGGCCCTGCTCGAAGAACGCATTCGGGGCGTGGAAACCACCGTGGCCGTCCTGGACGGCGAAGCGTTGCCCGTGGTCGAGGTGTGTCCGCGCTCCGGCGGCTACGACTACACGAACAAGTACACGGCCGGGAACACCGAGTACTTCTGCCCGGCCCGGCTGGACGCCGACACCACGCGGCGCGTGCAGGCCGCCGCCCTGGGGGCGTGCCGCGCCGTGGGCGTCCGCGACTATGCGCGCGTGGACGTGATGGTGGACGCCGCGCGGCAGCCGTTCGTGCTCGAGGTGAACACGCTGCCGGGTATGACCGAGCTGAGCCTCTTCCCGAAGGCCGCCGCAGCGGCCGGGCTGAGTTTTCCCGCCCTTTGCCAGCGCCTGGTGGACCTGGCGTTGCGCCGGCACCAGTCGCAAACCGTTCCCCCCGGAGGTTGACCATGTGGTGGAAAGCACGCCGCAACACCCGCCGGGCCCGCCGCGCGGAAGTCCTGCGGGTCCGGGCCGGGACGCGCGCGGCGCGCACCTCGTGGCGGCGCGTGGTGGTGGCGCTGTTGCTGGCCGGGCTGACCATCTTGGGCGCCCACCTGGCGCGGCGCGGCTGGACCTCGCTGCGCGACGACGTGTTCCTGCCGCCCCGGGTGTTTGGTTTGCGCGTCGTCGAGGTGCATCCCGACCTGGTCTGGCTGACGCGGACGCAGGTGTTGGAATGGGCCGGGGTGAAGACCGGCGACAACCTGCTGGCGCTGGACCTGGACCGCATCAAGCGCGACCTGCAACTGGTACCCCAGATCGAAGAAGCGGCGATCGAGCGCGTGCTGCCGGACACGTTGCGCATCTATGTGCGCGAACGCCAGCCGCTGGCCCAGGTGCGCGGTGTGCTCGGCGAGCAGGGCCGGCTCGTGCCCACCACCTACTTCCTGGACGGCAACGCCCGGGTGATGCCGCCGCTGGGCGCTGGGCGGCCGGATTTACTGGCGGCGTTCGCTTCGCTGCCGGTGGTGTCGGGCTTGAACAGCGCCGGCTTGCGGGTGGGGCGGGACGTGAGTTCCCCGGTGGTGCGCGCCGCGCTCGAACTGGTGCGGGTGTTTCCCCACTCGCCCATGTCCGGGCACGCCGACCTGGCGACGCTGGACGTGGCCGAGCCGGACCAGTTGCAGGTGCTCACCGCGCAAGGCGCCGAGGTTGTCCTGCCACTGACACGCCTGGACGAGCAGTTGCACCGCTGGCGGCTGGTCCACGACGCCGGCCAGCGCGCCGGCCGCGCGATCCGCTGGCTGGACCTGTCCGTGACCAACAACTGTCCGCTGTTGTGGCAGCCGGTGGAGCCGTTGTCGCCGCCGCCGCCGCCGCCGGCCGTGGAGACTTTCAGTACAGGAGGCAAACATGTTTGATCCCGCACCCCAACCCGTGGTCGGCCTCGAGATCGGCACGTCCAAGGTCTGCGCCGTGGTCGGCGAGCTCAACGCCGCCGGCGGCCTGAGCATCACCGGCCTGGGCCAGGCGCGCTCCCGCGGCGTCCGCAAGGGCGAGATCGTGGACACCGCCGCCGCCGCCGAGGACGTGCGGGCCGCGCTGGCCGAGGCCGAGCAGATGGCGGACGTGGAAATCCGCAGCGTGTACCTGGGCGTGAGCGGCGCGCATTTGCAGAGCTTCAACAACCGCGGCCGCCACAACATCCCCACGCACGACCGGGAGATCATGGACGACGACGCGCAGGACGTGGTGAAGAACGCCAAGACCTTCAACCTGCCGGCCGACCGCCACGTCATCCACGTCATCCGCCAGCATTTCATCGTGGACGGCCAGCCGGGCCTCATCAACCCGGTGGGGATGCCGGGCGCGCACCTCGAGGTGGACGTCCACGTGGTGCATGGCATCACCACCCGCCTGCAACGGCCCATCCGCGTCGTCAAAAGCCTCCAGATCGAGGTCGAGAACATCGTCTTCACCGGCATTGCCTCCTCGCTGGCGGTGCTCACCGCCCAGGAAAAGGAGCGCGGCGCGCTGGTCATTGACCTGGGCGCGGGCATCACCGACTACGTCGTGTACGCGGAGGGCATCATCCGGCACACCGGCACGCTGGCCGTGGGCGGCGATCACGTGAGCAACGACCTGGCCTACGGGCTCAAGGTGGCGCTGGGCCGCGCGGAGACGTTGAAGTGCGCCCACGGCGGCGTGGCCGTCGGCCCCGAGATCAAAGGCCGGACGCTCGCGCTGCCCAGCGACCACGGCCTGCCCGAGCGCACGCTGAACCTGGAGCATCTGCGGCGCATCATGGCGGCGCGATTCGAGGAAATCTTCGAAATCATCGCCGCCGAACTCGAGGCCGAGAACCTGCTCGAATGCCTGCGCGCGGGCGTGGTGCTTTGCGGCGGCGGCGCG
Organism: uncultured Verrucomicrobiota bacterium; assembly: GCA_964568145.1. GTDB lineage: Bacteria > Verrucomicrobiota > Verrucomicrobiia > Limisphaerales > J093 > DSVZ01. The sequence goes on along the minus strand of CAZMOZ010000042.1, from coordinate 7,732 downwards.
CGCGTGCCCGGCGTGGACGAACTCGCCGAGCGCATTTTCGGCGTCCCGGTCGCGCTGGGCCGCACCCGGACCATCAGCGGCCTCGTGGCCACGCTCGACCAGCCGGAGTTCGCCACCGGCATCGGGCTGGTCAAGTTCGGCTCCTTTCAAAACCCGGGTCTGAAGAGCCCGCGCTGGGCCATCCGCCTGCGCCAGACCCTGGGTAGCCTGGGCTCCGTGTTTCGCAGCGCCTGAAAATCACCCCTCCAGACCATGAACCCGCAACCGCTGCTTCCGCCCCCATCCCCCGCCTCGTTCCGCCTGCCGGTCGCCCGGATCATCGGCGTCGGCGGCGCCGGCCTGCAAGCGGTGGAACACATGGTCCGCGCCGGCCTTGACGGCGCCAGCTACGCCGTGGTCCACACCGACACGCGCCGGCTGGAGGCGTCCAAGATTCCAGCGAAGCTGCTTCTGGGCGCCAGGGTCACGCGTGGTCTCAAGGTGGGCGAACCCGAAATGGGCCGCGCGCTCGCCGAGGCCGACGCGCACGAACTGCGGCATCTTTGCGAAGGCGCGGACCTGGTGATCGTGGTCGCGGGGCTCGGCGGCAACACCGCCTCCGGCGCCGCGCCGGTGCTGGCCCGCGTGGCCCGCGAGAACGGCGCGCTGGTGCTGGCGCTGGCGGCCCTGCCCTTTGATTTCGAGGGCCGAAGACGCCAGGTCCAGGCCCGCGCCGCGCTCCAGCAATTGCGCGCCGCGGCCGACGCCGTGATCTGCCTGCCCAACCAGAAGATCGCCGCGATCCTGGACGACCAGACCAGCCTCACCGAGGCGATGCAGATCATTGACGACCTGCTGGCCAAAGGCGTGCGGGGCCTGCTGCGCCTGCTCAGCCGCGAGGGACTCATCAACGTGGACTTCAGCGATCTGTGCCAGGTCGTCCGCGGGCGCCAGGCGGAAAGCTGTTTCGCCACCGCCGAGGCCGAGGGTGAAAACCGCGCGCGCGAGGTCGTGGAACGGCTGGCGCGCAGCCCGTTGCTGGATGCCGGCCAGGGCCTGGCCCAGGCTGACGCCCTGCTGGTGAGCCTGACCGGAGGCCCGGGGCTGTCCTTGAAGGACGTGAACCTGGTCATGGAGCAGATCAACCGCGCGGCCGAGCGCGCGCAGGTCATCATGGGCGCCTTGATTGATCCGGCGTTGGGCGACCGCCTCGCGGTCACGGTCGTGGCGTCCCGCCATCTGCCGGCCGAGGCGGCATCCGCGGTTCCGCGAGGACCAGCCGGATCCGAGCCGGAGGCCGCCGTCGAACCGGAGCCTCCCGCCGCCGAGTTTCCGACCGGCGACGTGCCGGAGCGCTCGACGGGCCGCCCGGGAACACTGGCAGGCACGAGCGCGCGACGGTACGTGCCGCCCGCGCCGGAGTTGAGTCCTGAACAGGCCGAACGACTTCTCGGCGGCCGGCCGGGTGCCAGCGCGGCGCGCCGGCGGGGCCGGGCCAAGCCGCAGCAGACCGCGCTGCCGCTGGAGGTGGTGTCCAAAGGCCGCTTCGCCAAGACGGAACCGACGGTTCACCGCGGCGAAGACCTGGACACGCCGGCTTACATCCGGCGCGGCGTGGCCCTGAACTGAAGCCGGGGCGGGTCTGGACAGTGGCGCGGGCGGCCTCGCCCGCGTCCCGCGCCTCTACGGCCAACTTCGGTTTTCGGGCCAAAAACACTTCAGCCGGCATCCGCGGGGAATGCCGGCTGGCAGGTGGAGCAAAAAGGGGTTCGCCCGTTCAGGCGCGTTCCATGTACCTGCCCGTGCGGGTGTCGATCTTGATCTTCTCGCCGGTGTTGATGAACAGCGGCACCTGCACGGTGATGCCGGTTTCCAGGGTCGCGGGCTTTTGCACGTTGTTGGCGGAGTCGCCGCGAATGCCTTCCGGCGCGTCGCTCACGGTCAGGACCACCGACGCGGGGAGTTCCACCTGCACCGCGCGTTCTTCCACAAACGTGACTGTGACCGGCGTGTTCTCGACGAGGTAGTTCTTGGCGTCGCCCACCACCTCGGGGGACAGGGTGACGGTCTCGAAAGTCTCGGGATCGCTGAACACGTAGTCCTGGCCGTCCATGTAACTGAACTCCATCTTGCGGGTGATCAGCGGCACCACCTCGACGCGCTCGGTGGAGCTGAAGCGGATGTCCGAGGACTTGCCGGTGCGCACGCTGCGCAGCGTGGCCTGCACGAAGGCGCGCAGGTTGCCCGGCGTGCGGTGCTGGGTTTCGAGGACCACGCACACTTCGCCGTTGTGCATGATCGCCATGCCCTTCCTGAGGTCGTTTGCCGATGCCATAGATGCTTTTGAAACTGCTGTCCGCAGTCGCAGACCCGTCAAAAGTGCGGACACTAGCCGCCGCATTCCGGTGTGCAAGCCCGCAATTCCGGGCCAAACGGTGCTCAAGCGGAAGACCGCAGCCCGCGGTGAGTCCGCCCGCGTCGCTCAGACTGCTGGTTTGCAGGCTCGATCCAGCCGGTCATTCACTCCGGCGTCCACCAGGAGTCGAGCTGGCGGCGCAGTCGGGCCACGCGATCGGGTTTGAGGCTGGCGAGGTTGCGCTCTTCAGACGGGTCGGCGGCGAGGTCGTACAGTTCCACGGCGCCGCCCGGCTCGTTCGTCGGGTCCGGCACGATGAGCTTCCACCAGCCTTCGATGCCCCAACGCCAGCGCAAGTTCCGCGCCGGCCGGTCAAGGTCCACCGCATCGTGCGTGAAGCAGGCGCCAAACAACGTGGTGCGCCGCCGCAGCGCGCGAGTGTCGAGCAGGTTGAGGCCGGGCAGGTCCGGCGGCGGCCGGATGCCGCAGGCGCCGAGCAAGGTCGGCATGAGGTCCACCGCGCCGGCCAGGAGCGGCGACTCCCGCGGGCGGATGCGGCCGGGCCAGCGCAGCAGGATCGGCGTGCGCAACCCGCCGTCGTACGGCGATTGCTTGGATTTCGGCGCGTAGCGCCCGGTCTGCGGGTCGGTGATCCAGCCATTGTCGGCGATGTACGCGACGATGGTGTTCTCCGCCAAGCCTTCGTTTTCGAGGTGCGTCAACAACTGGCCGATGGTTTCGTCAAACCACTCGACCATCGCCCAATAGCGCGCGACGGCGGGCGACGGCGCGAGCGCCTGACACCCGGCCAGCAACCGCTCGGGCGGAGTGTGCGGGTCATGCGGCATCATGGGCGCGTACCAGATGAAGAACGGCTTCGCTTCACGCCGGGCCCCGGCGAGGAAGTCGAAGACCGGTTGCAGCGTCTCGCGGCCGATCTTCAAGCCCGCGTCGCCGTGGCGGCCGCCGCTGGCCTCGTCGCCGACGGTCATGCCGTGCGTGAAGCCGCCGCGACGGAAAGGGCCCTGCCACCATTTGCCGGCCTGGAAGCTGAGGTAGCCGTGCTCGCCCAGCACGCGCGGCAGCGTGGGCACGGCTTCGAGGAAGCCGCTCATCCGATCGCGGCCTTCGCGAAACGCGGCGGTCTGGTAAGCCTGCCCGCGCGGCAGGCCGGCGGGCAGAGGCGGATCGTTGCAGGTGATCCGGTGCTGGTGCGGAAAGCGGCCGGTGATGATCGAGGCCAGGCTCGGACAGCACAGGCTCGAAGTCACATACCCGCGCCGGAACACGAGGCTTTCCCGCGCCAGGCGGTCGAGATGTGGCGTCCGCAAGCGCGGATGGCCCATGAAGCCGTAGTCGGTCCAGGCGTGGTCGTCCGAGATGATCAGCAGGATGTTGGGCCGCGCGGGGGTGGGTTTCGCGGCCAACGTTGGCGCTCCGCCGCTCAGCGTGAGTCCAAGCGCGATGGCGAAGAGGCGCTTCATCGGGCTTCCGCCGGGGGAAGCAGCCCGCATTCGGCGAGAATGGCCCGGACTTGCGCCCGCTCGCCGGCGTCGAAGGCCTGAAGCGGTTCGGCCATGCGGTCGTCACAAATGCCCAGCAGCGACAAGGCGCACTTCATCGCCTTGAAAATCGCGGCCGGGTGCGCGCTGACGCGATAAATGCGCCCCAGCGACAGCAACTGCGGTTGAAGCCGGGCAACGCGCGCGGCATCGCCGGCCCGAGCCGCGTCAGCGAGCTCCACCAGCAAGTGCGGCCAGATCAGCGCGCCGCCGTTCACGCCGCCGTGCCCGCCCGCGGCGATGCCTTCGGCCAGGTACTCCTCCGGCCCCATGAGCACGGTCCAGTCAGGGCGCGCGCGGGCGAGTTCGCACAGCCCGCGAAAGTAGTTCAGGTCGCCCGAGCTGTCCTTGATGCCGACGATGCGCGGCTCGTCGGCCAGCCGCCGCACCGTGGCGACCTCGAAGGCGGTCTTCGTGAACTGCGGGATGTTGTACAGGAACACCGGCAGGGGCGACTCGCGGACGACCGTGCGGGCCAGCGCCTCCAATTCGGCCTGGCTGATCGGGAAGTAATACGGCGTGGTGAGGACCGCGGCTTGCGCGCCGTGCTCAGCGGCGGTGACCGCGAGCGCCAACGAATCCGCCAGGCAGGTGTCGGCGATGCCCACCAGCACCGGCACGCGACCGCTCGCCAAACGGCAGGTTTCGCGCACCACAGCGCGGCGCAGGTCCAGGCTGAGGCTGGGCGCCTCGCCACTGGTGCCCAACGCGAACACCCCGGCCACGCCGCCCGCGATCACGCGCTCGAGCTGGCGTTCCAGACCCGCGACGTCAAGTTGGTCGCGGTCCGCGAGCGGCGTGACCAGCGGTGGCACGATGCCGCGGAGCGGGCGGGGGAGACTGGGCGTGGGGGGCATGGGCGTTTGGACTGGCCGTTCAGGCGCTGGCTGCGGTCCGCGAGCGCAACCGCCCCAGCAGCAAGCCCAGCACCAGGATGCTCGCGGTGCCGAAGACGATGGTCAGGAAACTATGGAACGGGCTCTTGAAGGCGGCCAGGGCAGCGGGCCAGCCGGCCTTGGTCGAAAGCGTCATCCACACGATCACCAGCACGCCGGCCGCCACCCCGGCGGCGGCGTCCGCGTTCCGGGCGCGCCGGGAAATCAGGCCCAGCAGGAACAACCCCAGCATGCCGCCGCTGAAAATGCCGGCCCAGTCCCACCACACGTCCAGCGCCGTCTTGATCCGCATCATCGCCAGGGCGGCGCCCGTGCCCAGCAGACCGGCCGCCAGCGTGGTCAGGCGGAGCACCCGCAGCGAGTCCGCCTCGTTGACGTCGGGCCGGAAATAACGTTTGTACACGTCGCACAGGACCAGCGTGGCCGAGCAGTTCATTGAGCTGGAGAGCGTGGATTGCGCCGCCGCGAAAATGGCGGCGATCACCAGGCCGGTCAACCCCACCGGCAGTTGCGTGACGATGAAGTGCGGGAACACCGCGTCGCCCTTGGCGGCCACGGCGGCGGGCAGGAGTTCGGGGCGGGCGGCGTAAAACGCGAAGAGCCCCGTGCCGATGAACAGAAACACCGCCGAGATGGGCAGGTACAGCAGCGCGCCGGTCCAGACGCTGTGCCCGGCGGCCTGTTCGGACCGGGCAGTGTGGTACCGCTGCACGAAGGTCTGGTCGATGCCGAAGTTCTGGAGGTTGATGAACACGCCGTAGGCCAGCACCACCCAGAACGTCGGCTGCCCGAGGTCCAGCGCCCAGCCGCCCAGACTGAACTTGTCGTGCGTCCGCGCGATCTCGAAAAGCTGCCCCGGACCGGCCGGCATGCCGAAGCACAGGATGACCACGCACGCGACCGCGCCGGTGATGAACACCAGGCTTTGCATCACGTCCGTCCAGATCACTGCCTCCATGCCGCCGAACAGCGTGTAGGTGATCACCAGGCCGCTGGTCAGCAGGATCAACGCGGGCAGGCTCCATCCCAGCAGCGGGGCCAGCGCCAGTGCCAGCAGGTACATGATCGTGCCCATGCGGGCGATCTGGGTGAGCAGGTAACACAGCACAGCATACGTGCGGGCCCAGGCGCCGAAGCGCCGTTCGAGGTGCTCGTAGGCCGAGAGTTCGCCGCTCCGGCGATAAAAAGGCACGAACTGGCGCGCGGCCAGCCACGCGGCCAGCGGCAGCGACAGGCTGAAGACAAAGGCGTTCCAGTCGCTGGCGAAGGCTTTTCCGGGCAGCGCCAGGAAACTGATGCTGCTCACGTACGTGCCGAAGATGGACAAGCCCACCGCCCAGGTGGGGATGCGCCCGCCCGCGGCCATGAAATCGCGCGGGCTGCGGTTCCGGCGGCTGACCCACAGCCCCAGACCCAGCGTGCCGGCGAGGTACAGCACGACCACCGCGAGATCGAATTGGCGCATGATTTGGGGCCGGCAGTGTGCCCGCCCGGCCGCCGGTCGTCCAGCGCCCGGCAGGCGGCCGGTCCGCGCGAGCGGGAATCGTGTCGTCGGGGCGCATCTCAATTTCTTTCAGACCATACCGCCTTCCCGGGCAGCGCCGGCTTCCAGCCCGGCGTGGGGCGCGGGCGACCCGCGGCGCGGGGGCTGCGGTTTGCCGACCGAAGCCCTGAATCCGAAAATCGAATTTGAGCCGGAGGGGAATCCGGCGCTACGAGCAACTCCAGTTTGCGGGCTGAATGGTCAGGGCTCGACGGAGTCTCGCCTCACCCCGTCAAGGCCGGACCGCCGCCAGCGTGAGATGCGCCCGTGTCATCGCCGGCGCAAGAATTCTTGTTGCACTTCGCGCCGCGGCGGGTACCTTGCCCGCGCGGTTGGACCCCCGTCCTTCCACGGCATGGTGAATCTTCAGTTGAACTCGGTTCAGTGATGATTTGAAACCCGGCAGTCGGGAACAGTCTGGAATTCAAGGTCGGTCTCCAACGGCGTATCATCACATGAACAACAAGCTGTTTGTAGGCAACCTGTCCTACAACACCACGGAAAACGACCTGCACGACGCGTTTGCCGCGCACGGCGTGGTCGTGGAAGCCAACCTCATGGTGGACCGCGTCAGCGGCCGGCCGCGCGGGTTTGGCTTCGTCACCATGAGTACCCCCGAGGAAGCCCAGAAGGCCATCGAGGCCATGAACGGCGCGCAGTTGGACGGCCGGGCCCTCACCGTGAACATCGCCCGTCCCAAGGAAGACCGGCCCAGCGGCGGCGGCTACGGCCGCGGCCCGCGTCGTGACTTCGGCGGCGGTGGACGGCGCGAGCGTTACTAAACGCCCGCTCCGCAGTCATTTCGTCATCTCAGCGGGGGCGACGCCTCGTTGCAGGCGTCGCCCCTCGTTTTTTTTGCCGCGGGACCTGACGGCGCGTCCCGGGGTGTCGAACGCAAAATGGCGCCGGGCCGGGAAGTTTTTCATCATGGAAGATCACATCGAAATTGAAGGTCGCATTGTCACCGTGCTGGCCGGCACCATGTTTCGCGTGGAACTGCCGAACAAGCACCAGGTCCTGGCCACCGTTTCCGGCAAGATGCGCAAGCGTTTCGTCCGCCTCACCACCGGTGACCGCGTGAAGATGGAAATGTCCCCCTACGACCTTAACAAGGCCCGCATCGTCTGGCGGTTGAACTAAGCCGGCACGATCCGGTTTCAAACCGGGAGCGGGACCGTCCCCGTCACGCCTGTCAGCGTCCTGCGGGCTGGTCCCGCCGCCCGGCGGCTTTCACCAAACGGCGCGACGTGGAAATGCTTGGCGTTTTCTAAATGACACCGTAAAGCGCCGGCGAGCCGCCGGCGCTCCAGACAAAGTTGCACGGCGTTCCCGGACGCCATTGCATTGTTCCGGCTGAGCCGTGGCGGCCCGGTCAGCCGCGCGTCTCGATGAGCCG
>CAZMOZ010000041.1:0-35130 GCA_964568145.1 uncultured Verrucomicrobiota bacterium | reverse complement strand
TGGCCGACGCGGCCATCAACGTGGACATGATCGTGCAAAACGTCAGCCACGGCACCGCCCGGCCGGCCACCGACCTGTCCTTCACCCTGGACAAGCCGGACCTGCTCAAGGCGCGCAAGGTCATCGAGGGCCTCAAGGGCGAGCTGGGCTACAAGGACCTGCTCGTCAACGAAGCCATCGCCAAGCTCGCCGTGGTGGGCGTGGGCATGCGCAGCCATTCCGGCGTGGCCGCCAAGATGTTTGAAACCCTCGCCCGCGAGGGCATCAACATCGAGATGATTTCCACCAGCGAGATCAAGATCACGGTGGTGATTGACCTCGCCAAGGGCGAGCAGGCCGCCCGCGCCGTCCACGACGCCTTCATCGCCTGACCACGGAAAGCGGGGCTCGCAATGGCACGGGCGACCTCGCCCGCGGAACGGGGGTTTCCAAGCGGAACGGCAACTTGCCGGCGCTTGTACCGCCGGGCTCCAGCCCGGCAAACACCGGCTGTTCACCGCTGCGTTCAACCCGAAACCGATGTTGCGAAGGCAGGACGTGCTGCGCCATGGCCAACGAGCGTGTCTCTCTTTCTTGCTGGCAGCTAGCGGCCCGTGGTGGCCCAGGGCAACCTCGCCTGGACCGTGCCGCAGGCAACCCGCCCGCGGGGGGCGCGGCCGGCGGACGCGAAGGTCGAAAGCCGGCATCTGGCATCCGCTTACAACGAACCACAAACCACGAACAACGAACCAGAATTGCCGGGCTCGACGGAGTCTCGCCCCACCTTGTCCGGGCTGGACCTGTACAGAAGTGAGGAGCGCCCCAGCCGACTTCGGCTTTCGGGCCGCGTGGTTCCGCCTCAGCTCGCTGGCCGTCGCAAGTGTTCGTCGAACCAGTCCGCGAAGCGCCGGATGTCCCAGAGCATGGTCAGCCAGCCGTGCTTCTTGCCGGGCCGGACCACCAGTTTCACTTCGCGGCCGGCCTCCTTCGCCCGCGCCACAAACCACTCGGATTGCTCCAGCGGCGTCAGCGTGTCCGCGTCGCCATGCACGATCAGCACCGGCGGCAGGTTGGACGTGACGTGGTAGATCGGCGACACCTCGCGGCCGATCACTTTCCACACGGCGAGGTTCGTGGACTCCGGCCCGAACGCCCGCACGAAACTCTTCGGCGGCCCGCCGTCGCCGGCGTTTTCCGTGGACTTGCCCAGGTTCAACAGGTCGGTCACCGGGAAGAAGATGGCCACCGCCTGCACTGCGTCGCCCGCCCGGTCCACCGGATCGGGCGCGTAGTCGCGGCCCGGGCCGCCGCGCGTGGCGATCATCAGGCTCAAATGCCCGCCCGAACTGCCGCCGCTGACGCCCAGCCGGTCCGGATCCACGCCGTACTCCCGGGCGTGATGGCGGACAAACCGCACCGCGCGACGCACGTCCTCGACGATTTCCATGACCGTGAACTCCGGCTGCGAGCCGTGGTGCACGGCGAAGATTGTGTACCCGCGCCGCAACAACGGCGCGATCATCACGGGGTTCAGTCCCTCCCGGCTGGATTTCCAGCTTCCGCTCACCATCACCAGCACGCCGAGGCCATTGGGCCGCGCCGGCCGGATCACGTCCAACACCAGGTCCTGGCCGCGCCGCGACGAGTACTGGATGCCGCGCGTCTGCTCGCACCTCGGGTTGAAGTACCACCAAAGCCCCGCCGCCACGCCGGCGGTCAACAGAATCAACGCCAGCACCGCCAGGCCGGTGAACTTCAGGAATCGCCGCAGGGTCATGCCGGGAAATTGCAGCATCGCCGCCGCCTGCCAAGACGAAACGGCATCCGCGCGGTGCATGGATGAAACGGGCAACCAGCACGGCGGGATTTAACAGTGTCCCATCCCGCCAAGATGAGGACCGCAAACCGCAAACCGAAGTCCGAAGTCCGAAGGTCAAAGGTCGGCATCCGGCATCGGGCCTCCGCCTTCGCCGCACCTCGCACCCCGAACCTCGTTCCCAAACAGCAGGGCTCGACTCACGGTTCTCGGGTTCCGGCTTTCCGGCCTTCCTGATTTCCGAATTCTTTTACGTTCCGATCCGGCAGGTTTTGGCCGCTGTTGCCCCGCCGCAGGGTCACGCGCGAGCCCGGACGCAGGCCAAACCGTGCCGCCGCGGAGCCGCCATGGACGGCGATTTCAAGGAAGCCGCTGGACCCGAACACCGCCACCGCCTGTCCCGGCGGCACCGCCGCGTAGCACGCTTCCACCCGGCACAAGCGCCGGCGGCCGGCCCAGACGACCCCGGCGGGCATCCCGGCCGGCAGACCGGCTTCCGGGATGTTGGTGATGGCATTGCCGAAGCGGTCCACCACGAGCACTTCGCCGGTGACTTGGCCGGCCGCTTCCCGCAACACCGGCCACGGCAGCCGCACGTAGTTCGCCACTTCCGGTCCGACGCTGCGCAACGAACCGCCGCGGGCGAGATGCGCGGCCACCGGCGCAAACACGTCGCGCCCGTGAAAGGTGCGGCTCACCGGCTGGAGCCACAACCGCGCGTTGGCGATCCGCCGGATCGAGCGCACGGTCTCGCGCGCCAGCGCCCAGGACAGCACGCCGTTGTCCGGACCGGCGAACCAGTAGTCACGCGTCCGCACGGCGATCGCCCGCCGCGCGCTGCCCACCCCGGGGTCCACCACCGCGACATGCACCGTGTCTTTGGAGAAGTACCGGCAGCCGGTGAGCAGCGCGAAGGCCCCCGCGCGGATGTCGCCGGGCGCCACGCCGTGGGTGAGGTCCACGATGGACGCGCGCGGCGCCCGGGCGAGGATAACGCCTTTCATCGTACCGACGAAGGCGTCGGTCAGGCCGAAGTCCGTGGTGAGGGTGATGACGTTCACGCGCGCAGAACTACCGCGAACCGGACGCGCTGAGAAGGCGGCATACTGCCGTCGGCATCGGGTAGCCGGCCTCTGGCTCAGAGGCCGGCCGCGCTGCGCCGCGGTTGGGAAGGTTCGCGCGAAGGCCGTGCGGGCGGCGAAGGTGATCCAGCCCGCCATCGTCGCCGGGCCAGCCGGCTGGTGAAGTTCGCCGTTCTGCATGCTGCTTTCGGAGCGCCGACGGCTCGTCGGCGGGCAAGGCCGGCAGTCCGTTCCACCCGACGCCACTTGCCGACTACATTTACCGCGAGCCCACCACCCAACGTTCGCCCGCGGCCAGGCTCCGCCCGGCTTGTTGACCGGGCTCGTCCGTCCAGAACACGCCGACCGTGACCGGCCGGTCCGATTCGTTGACAACTTCCACCTGCGCATCCGGCCGCGTCCGGCGCAGCACGAGGTCGAACCGCCGGGCTTGCACAAACGCCGCGCCATCCAGCCGCACGTGCAGTGGGCCGATGCCCACCGCGGTGGCGGAGTGGGTTCCGACCGGCTCACGCTGATTGGTCACCAGCCAGCCGCGCGGCTCGCCGCCGGCCGGCGCGGCGTGGAACACCTGCGGCGCGAAATCCGCCGGCAGGTGCTGGCGCACTGCGGCGAGGTCGCGCGTCACGAGCGCGCACGCGGCGTCGCCTTCGAGCAGCCGCGCCGCCTGCGCGGGTGTGACGACGAGCTGGTGGCGGTTCAGGTAAAATTGCACCGTGAGCGTGTGCCCGACGAACGTCAGCGGCGTGTCGCGCGGGCCGGATTGTTCCCACCCTTCCGCCAGCTCCCGCATGGCCCGCGTGGTCCCCACCTCGCCGGCGGTGTCCCGGCCTTGCGGTCGCGCAACCGCCAGCACGCCCAGCAACGCCACGCTGCCCAGTGTGGCTCCCAGCCAGACACGCTGCGGGTGGAACCGCCCCAGCCAACCCGCGAGTTCGCGGCCCGCCAGCATCGCCGCCGCCGGGATGATGGGCAGCAGCAGGTCCGGGCGCTTGTGCGGCGCGAGGGTGAAGACCAGCAAGCCCAGCGCGAACCAGCACAACAGGAAGCGCTCGAACCGCCTTTCCGCCGCGCCCGCGGCGGGCTGGCGCCAGACGCGCCAGAAGCCCACGCACGCTGCCAGGCTCCACGGCGCGTAACGCGACAGGAAATACAGCAGCGAATGAAGCGGGTCGCTGAACGGATGTCTGCCGCCGGCCTCGGCGCCGGTGAGATGGCCCGCGAGTTCGCGGCCGAGTTGCTTGCGGATCAAATCATCGCCGGCGCTCAGCCAGGCCAGGACGAACCAGCCGCCCACCACGGCCAGCCACAGCAGCGCGCCCGGCCAGATTCGACCGCGCAGCGCCAGCGGTTCAGCCTCGCGCCGCTCCCACGCCACGGCCAGCAGGCCGCCCGCGGCGAGCAGCACGCCCAGCGGGCCTTTGGTGAGTGTGGCCGCCGCCGCCGCCAGCCAGTACCACGTCCAGCCCCGCCCGGCCGTCCACGCCCGGAACGCGGCCAGCGCGGCAAGACTCACCGTGAAGGCGAACAAGGCGTCGTTGCGCGCGAGCACCACGTGCTTGAAGCCGTACTGGCTGAACAGCAGCGACAACGCGCCCAGCAGGCCCGCCAGAGTTCCGAAGCGCGCGCGCGCGCCGGCCTGGATCAACCACGCCGTGCCCACGATGGCCACCGCGCACGGCAGATACAGCGTGAAGCGGCTCGGCCGTCCGGCGATCCAAGTCGCCAGCCCGGCCAGCCAAGTGAGCAATGGCGGCTTCGAGGCGATGTCGTCGTAGGCGTCGCGCTGGATGAGCCAGTGGCCGTTTTGCACGGCGTCCAGCACGTACGACGCGGGCCGTTCCTGGTCGTTGTCGGTGAGGTCGGCCGGCGCGGCCAGCCGCAGGCCGAAGAGCGCGGCGCCCAGCGCCAAGATCAACAGCCAGGCGCGCGTCGCGGCCGGGGCCGGTGGTTCCGGCGCGGCGGGCGGCGGGGCGGCGGACATGGCGCGGTACGGCCGGGGCGCGGCGGCGGGCGGGTCAGCGCTCGAGGATTTCGAGCTGGTAGGTGGGGGTAAGCCGGCTGTTGGGCAGCCGGCGGCCGAAGCCCTGCACCTCGTAGTCAAACTTGAAATGGTAGTTCACGAACCGCCGGTCCGGCGGCAGCGGCACCAGCGCCTCCCAGCGGTTGGAGGTCAGCGCCGTGCGTTGCAGGGGATGCCATTCGGCGCCCACCACGACGTGCGGCTTGAAGCTGTCCTCGCGGATCGCGCGCTGGTTACTGTCCCACCGCGCCTCGAAAGCGACCACGCCGTCCAGGGGCCGCACGACCTGGCGCGGGGTCAGGTTGGTGATGCGTGTGCTGGCGCACCCGGCGGTCAGAAGCAGGGCCAGGCAGGCGGCGGCCCGCGCGAGTCGCTCGGTCATGGGCGCAGCGTTACCCGCGCCCGCCGGGGTGTAAAGCGGGTTTTGCCAGGGGCGGGGGTGGATTTGACAAATCCCGGATTCCTGCCATCTTGCGGTGCGGTGAAACAAAACCAGGACATGCGGTGTCATCGAATCTCCGGCGACGGGCTGCGCCAGGCGCGGCACGTCGGCACGGGAGGCGCCCGCGTGGGGCCTGGTGGTTGAAGACCACAAACAGCTTTGAACGAAACCCACGAAACGCCTCCGCGCTTCGTGGGTTTTTGGTTTTGGGGGCGGCCGGAAGCCGCTCCCGCATCGGAAAGCGAGCAACAACATGAACAAGCAGACGACACGGTTGACGGCGCGGTTTGCGCGGCCGACACAGTTCGCAGTCCGCCCACAGGTGCTGACCCGGGCGGAACGGGACGCCCGTTTGGGCGAGCTGAAGGACCGGCTGCTGCGCCTGCACCTGGCGAAAGCCGGGACCTCCGAACTCACGCCGCTGGTCCGCCGGGCCGCCGAGGACGCCGCCTCGCTAGCGTGGGCCACGTCTTATCCGCTCCTGGTTCTGCCGGAGCTGGTGGCGGAAAAAGTGGCCGCCGCCCATGAGCAGGCCGCGCGACAGGCGCGCATCCGCCGTCAAAGTGCCGCGTTGCTGGCCGAGGCGGCCTGACGCGGCCCGGCCATGAAACCGGTTGCCGGCCGCACGGCTGGCCATCGGAAATCCAAAACGATTCCCCCGCCCGGATCGGGCGGGGGTTTTCTTTTCGAACGGGGAACTTCCGGGGAAGGGCGCCGGCGAAGGCGCGCGGCGGGCGCGAGCTTTGGGAGCGTGCCAGTCCGCAGGCGTTCCAAGGCTTCGCGTTAAAATGGTGAAAAAATGAAAGGTTAAACGGGCTGCGCTTCGGGCACGTTTTTAACCTTTCACCCTTTTAACCAATCACACCTGACGCGCCCGCCAAACACATCCGCACTTCGAGCCGAATACGCGCCGCCATCCGCTTTGACAGGCCTCCCGCCGCTGCCCATACCATCCGGCGTGCAGCCACATTCCATTTCGCCGCCGGCACGACCGTCTCCCCGTTCCAACCACCATCTCGCCCGGCCCGGCTGGCATCGACACGCGCGGCAGTGGAAACGTCTCGTTGCACTTGCTTCGGACTCCCCGCCAGGCCACGCGAATTGTCCCGGCCATGTAACTTATTTAACGACCCACCCATTTAGCCGTTTCCGCCCGTCTTGCCGGCGCGCCAGTTTCGCGGCCGCGTTTCTGAGCTGGCTGGGCGGTTGCGTCGCGGTGTGGTCGCTGGCCGCCGCGGAGGCCGCGCCGTGGTTCCAGCGCGCGCTGGTCGGCATGGAGGTCGGCCCGACCGGGGCGCAGTTCGGCTACAGTGATCCGGGCGACACCCGTTACTGCGCGCGGTTTGATGGCCGCGAGATCGCCCGCCGGGTCCGGGCCGCGCACGGCGAGTACCTGGTGATGTGGGCGCGCGACGGCGACTACGCCTATTACGACTCGAAGCTCTTGCCGAAGGCGCCCGGCCTTGGCGGGCGCGACCCGCTCCGCGAGGTCGTGGCGGAGGCGCGGGCGCATCAAATGCCGGTCATCGCCTACTGCGTGGTGCAGCAGGGCGGGCATTTTCTGAAGGCCCATCCGAAATGGGAAATGCGCGGCGCGGACGGCCGGCCGCTCGGCCGCTTCTGCTACAACTCCGGCTACCTCGAGGCCATGAAACAGATCGTCGCCGAGCAACTCGCCTGCGGCATTGACGGCTTCCACATGGACATGCTCGACCAGGGTTTCGGCCCGCCTTACGGCTGCTGGTGCGACACCTGCCGGGCGCAGTTCGAGAAGGAGTTCGGCCAGCCCCCGCCGGCCGGCGTGACCTGGGACGCGGGCTGGGACAACCTGCTCGAATTCCGCTACCGCAGCAGCGAGCGCTTCGAGCGGGCGCTGGCCGCGCACATCAAGACGCTCGCCCCGCGCGCCACGGTGGACTTCAACTACCACGGCAATCCGCCGTTTGCGTTCGAGGTCGGCCAGCGGCCGGTGCAGCACGCGGGCAACGGCGACTTCATCACCGGCGAGACGGGTGTGTGGGGTTTCAGCGCGCTCACGGTGGGGCTGAACGCGGCGTTCTACCGCGCCGCCGTGCCGCACCAGCGCGTGCAGGTGGCCATGCAACGCGGCGTGCGCATGTACCACGACCAGACCACGCGGCCGCTTGCGGACCTGCGCTGGGAGCTGTTCACGCTGCTGGCCCACGGCGCGTTTGTCACCGTGGTGGACAAGACCGGGTTCGACGGCGGGCTCGATCCGATGGCTTACGAGCGCCTCGGCGCGGCCTTCCAGGAAGCGCTGGCGAAGCGCGCGCATTTCGGCCAGCAACCGCTGGCGGAGGTGGGGATTTACTTCAGCAGCCGCACGCGCGACTGGATCGGACGCGAGACGCCGGCCAGTTACTTCCAAAGCTTCCAGGGCGCGCACAAGGCGATGGTCTATGAGCACATTCCGTGGGACGTGGTGTTGGACGAGAACGTCTCGCTGGAAACACTGCGGCGGTTCCCCGTGGTGCTGCTGCCCAACGCGGCCATCCTTGCCGAAAAGGAGATCGCGCTGTTCCGCCGCTATGTCGAGGAAGGCGGCCGCCTGGTGGTGACCGGTCAGAGCGGACAGTTCGACCGCCTGGGCAGGCCGCTCGCGGACCCTGCGCTCTCCGAACTCATCGGCGCGCGCGTGAAGGGGCGGCTGGACTCGCTGGACAACTGGATGCGCTTCACCAGTGCCCAAGTCGCGCTGGGCGATCTTCAACTCGCGCTTTCCGCGCGGCCGGCCTGGCCTTTCCTTGTGAAAGGCCCGGCGACGCTTTACGAGCCGACAGCCGCCCGGACCGCCGGCGAGTTGCTCAAGCCGCATCGCACCACGCGCCAGCGCGAAGGCCGGGAAGGCACCGAATGGCCGATGAGCGCGGACTCGCCGGTGGGCCCCGCCATCCTGGTGAACGCGCTCGGCAAGGGCTCGGTGCTGACCTTTGCCGGCTCGCCCGACTTCGCCACCGCCAGCGAACACCACATCGTCGAGGCGCGGCGACTCCTCGCCGATGCGGTCCGCGGCCTGCATCCGCGTCCGCGGGTGCGCATCACCGCGCCCGCCAACGTGGAAGCCGTTGTCACCGACGACCCGGCCGCGCGGACGCTGCGCGTCCACCTCCTCGCCTACAACTCGACGCCACAAACCACGCCCGCGAAGGAACGGCCTTACGTCCTGCCCGGCTTGATCGAGGACGCGCCGATGTACCGCGTCAGCGTCACCTTCGCCGGGCCCTTCAGGAAAGCGGCCGCGCTGGCCAGGACCACGATCTTGAAACGCCGCGGGCGGACGCTCGAAGCCACCGTAGCCGACATCCATGAAGTCATCGTGGTGCGATACTAGCCGGCGCGCGTGGCGTGGCGGGGGAGGGCATGCGGCCGGGCCGGTCTCGACGCAGCCGCAACGCCGCGTGGCGCGGAAGCGGCCGGTTGCCGGCGTCGCGCGGGTTTTTTCGGGGCTGTTCTTGCTGGCGGCAACGGCGGCGCTGGCCGGCGCGGAGCGCGCATCAACCACCGCCGAACTCGCCGCCGAGGTCCAGGCCAGAGGCTGGATCGCGTATGGCGCGCGCTCGACCAGCGGTGATTGGGACCTGTTTGCCTGCCGGCCGGACGGCTCGCACGTCCGCCCGTTGACGCGCACGCCGGAGTTCAACGAATTCCTGCCGCAGTTTTCGCGCGACGGCCGGCGACTGCTGTACCGTCGCGTGCCGCGCGCCGAGTCCATTGACGGCAACCGGCACGGCGAGCAGGGCGAGCTCATCCTGGCGCGGGTCGACGGCGCGGAGCCGGTGGCGCCCGGCCGGCCCGGGGAGTTGCCGTGGGCCAGCTTCAGTTCGGACGGCGCGCAGCTCGCGAGCCTGTCGCTCAAAGGCGTTTCGTTCTTCAGCCTCCCACGGCGCGAAATCGTCCGCACGCTGCCGCGCAAAGGCTTCTTCCAGCAGATGACATGGCCGACGGACAGGCGGTGGCTGGTCGGCGTGGCCAACGCGTACGGCACGGGCTGGAGCGTGGCGCGCCTGGACGCCGTGACGGGTGAGGCGGCCGCCATCAACCGCGTGGACTGCTGCACGCCGGGCTGGTTTCCGGACTCGCGCCGCGTGGTGTTCTCGTGGCGGCCGCCCGGCCAGAAAGGCAACGCCGGCCAGAGCTGGACCCAGCTCTGGATGGCCGACGCGGTGTTCAACGCGGCCAACCCGCTGCCGCTCGACGCTTGGGTAAGTGTGCTGGCCTACGCCTTCCAAATCTACTTCGACTTCGCGGGCTGCTCGGACATGGCGGTGGGGTTGGGCCGGATGCTGGGCTTCGAGTTCCCGCGCAACTTCGACGCGCCGTACCGCGCGGAGAGCGTCACCGACTTCTGGCGGCGCTGGCCCATCTCCCTCTCCAGCGTGCTGCGCGACTACCTCTGCTTCCCGCTCGGCGGCAACCGCAAGGGCCCGACGCGCACTTACGTGAACCTCGCCGTGGTGATGCTGCTCGGCGGGCTCTGGCACGGGGCGAAGTGGAACTTCGTGTTCTGGGGCGCCTGTCACGGACTCCTGCTGGCCGGCGAGCGCTGGCGCGGGAAGCAAAGTCTGTTCGCCGCGCTCCCGCGACCGGTGCGTGTCGCCGGCACGTTTCTGCTCATCCTGTTTACCTGGGTGCTGTTCCGCGCCGACACCGGCCAGCCTTACGCGGATGTGGCCGCCGCGGAGGTGCTGGTGTTGGGCGACAGTTTCCTGCGCATCTACGGGCGGAATGAACCCGGCGCGGCGGGGTTCGTAGCGCATCTGGCCCGGGAACTGAAGCAGCCGCTGACGTCGCTCGTCAGCGACGGCGGCGCCTCCACGTTGGTGCGGCAGGAACTGCACCGCCGCCCGGCGCTCTTGAAAAACAAGCGCGTGGTCGTGTGGGAGTTTGTGGAACGCGACCTCCGCCGTGGCGCGGAAGGCTGGCAGCCGGCGCCGCTGCCGCTGGTTGCGCACTCTGCCTTGCACGACAACAAGCTTGAGCCTGCCAGAAAACCTGGGACGCAACATCCAACCGCGTCCGCAACGAACGGAGAATGACATGTGCGCTTCATCGCCTCGCCACAGCCGCAGCCGCAGGCGTCTGCTCGCCGTTGCAATGGCCTTAAGTTTTGCGCCCTTGCCGCGCACCGAAGAGCTTTCCGAGAAGCTGAGCCTCCAGATTTCCTTCGGCCATTGCGCAGCGCAAAGGACGACGATCACGCCGCATTTCCTCGCCACCTCGCCGGGGTTGGAAATCGCAGCCACGACGAGGACGCTCAGCGTCGGCGCAGGCACGGTGGACGCCGTGAGGGCTGACGTGACGTGGAAGCCACGCGCGCACCCGCCGCGCAAGCCCCACGAAATCTGGGCCCACCTCCTCCAACACGGCACGCCGGACCAGATCGCGCGGCTCAAGGACGATCCCGGCCTCACCCCCGACGCGCCGGTGCTCACGGTGTTGACGGCCGCCGACGGCACGCGCGGCTTTTCCATCGGCCTCGAACAACTCCGGCGGCATCGGGCGATGTGGCTGCCGGCGCATGACGCCTTCGTCACGCTGGCGGACGCGCCCGTGGATTTCGCGGCGCACCGGGCGTCGCTGAAGGGCGGGCGCGTGCTGGACCGCGTGCAGCGCGAGCCGGAGGCCACGCTCGCGGAGTGGACGAACAAATGGGAGGACGTCGGCAATCCCCATCAGTGGAACCAGCCGTGGGAAACGTCGTGGCTGGGCACGCGGGGTCACCTGACCGGCACTGTGGCTCGGCACGGCTCGCTCTACAAGTTCGGCGTGGACCGCTGGGCCAACGTGCGGCCGGACCACGCCTCGCCGCACCGGTTCCGCTTCGATCTGCTCTGGCCGGACCGCCGGTGGACCGGTCAGCGGATCGTGGACGGCCTGCCCGTCATCGTGACTCAACTCGAACGCGACGCGCAGCGGTGCGAAGCCGAGCAGTTCGCCGCGCCGCTGCGAGACGCTCAAGTCGGGGAAGCGCGCGGCGAATTCGCCAGCGTCTTCTTCACCCAAGTGCGGCTCACCGGCACGGGTCCGGTCAGTCTCGGTTTTCGGCTGGCCACGGAAAACACGAACCGCCATCCCGAACTGCGCGAACTTGCCGGCCGGCCGTGCGTTGTGGACCGCGAGACCGGCGCCATCTGGCTGATGATCGAGCCCGGGCCGGGACTGAAGGTGTCGGCGAGGGCGGTCGCAAGTGACAAACAGCCGCCAGGCGTCTCTCCTGCGCCACTGGCTGCGGCCGATACCGGCGACCCGCGGCTCGAGTTCGATTGCGTGGGCGAACTGGTCGCGGGCGAAACGCGGAGCATCGTCCTCAAACTCACGTCGCCGGTGGTCGCCGCGGAAGCCACGACCGCGCTGGCTGCGCTCGACTTCGCCCGGTCCCGCGCCGCCACGGTCAAATACTGGGAAGACTGGCTCGCCCCGGGCGCGCGCCTCGAGGCGCCGGAGCCGCAGGTGAACGCCTTGTTCCGCGCCAACCTCTGGCACGCGCTGATGCTCCCGCGCCATCGCACCGACGAACACGGGGTCGCGCGCATGGACCTGCCGTACTCGAACTTCGCCTACGGCCAGTTGAACGCCGACTGGCCCATCAACCAGGCCGTCTATGTGGACTACATGCTCCACGGCCTGCGCGGGTACTTCGCGGTGGCGGAGGAGGAGTTCGCCGCCATGTTTCACACCCAGCAGAGGCCCGACGGCCGCGTCGGCGGTTACGCGGACTGGGGCGTGTATTCGCCGGGCATGCTCTATGCCATCGGGCAGAACTTCCTGCTGTCGCGCGACCGCGCGTCGTTCGAGCGGCTGCTGCCGGCGTCGTTGAAGGCGCTGGACTGGTGCCTCCGCGAAGTGGCGCGCGGGCGGGACTCCCAGGAAGCGCCCGGTCTCATCGTTGCGCCGCTGAACGACCTCACGCACGAGGCGCGGGCGTGGGGCTTCCCGAACGCCTACTTTGTCGCCGGCCTGGATGTGTTCGGCCGCGCGCTCGCGGCTTACGGGCATCCGCGCGGCGAGGAGGCGCGGGCCGTGGCGGCGAAGATGCGCGCCGACGTCGAGCGTGCCTTGGCCCGCGCCAGTGTAAGGTCGCCGGTGGTGCAACTCGCCGACGGCGCCTGGAACAACTACGTGCCCTGCGACGCGCTGACCCCGCGCCGCCTCCTCGACGTGTGGTATCCGACGGATGTGGACTGCGGCCCGCTGCACCTGGCGCGGCTGGACGCCATTGACCCGCGCGGCTGGCTCGCCACGGCGATGCTGCACGATCACGAAGACAACCTGTTTCTCAACCAATGGGGCATGGCCAACGAGCCGGTCTATAACCAGCAGGCCACGGTGTACCTCCGGCGCGACGAGCCCGAGGCCGCCATCCGCGCCTTCTACAGCATGATGGCCTGCGCCTTCTCGCATCAGCAACTCACGCCGCTGGAGCACCGCTGGGCCTGGGGGCAGTACTACATGCCGCCCAGCACCGACGGCGCGTGGTTCGAGTTGTACCGGAACATGCTGCTCAACGAACTCGCCGGCGAGGACACGCTCTTCGTCGGCCAGGCGGTGCCGCGGGCGTGGCTCGCGGACGGCCGGCGCATCGTCGTCGAGCGCGCGCCAACGTACTTCGGCCCGGTGAACCTGCGGATCGCAAGTGCCGCGGCTTCGGGTACGCTCACCGCGGAGATCGAGTTTGCCAGCGAGCGGCGCCCGGCAACACTTCTGGTCCGCCTGCGGCATCCGGAGAAAAAGCCGCTGCGCTCGGTGACCGTGAACGGCGCGAAGTGGCGGGACTTCGACCCGGCCCGGGAATGGGTGCGCATTCCCAAGCCCGACCGCGCGCAGTACACCGTTGTCGCCCTTTACTGACCCGTCTGTACCGCTGTGGAAAACGCATGACCATGAACACACCGCTTTGCCTCCTGGCCATGGCCTGCCTGGCCGGCCTCGCTGCCGCCGAGCCGCTGCGTCTGCGCGTGGATTTCTCAAAGCCCGACGGCGCCTGGGACATGCCCGCCCTCGCGCTCAGCCAGGGCGGCCTGCAGAGCGACCCGATGATCGAGCCGCACATCAAGGAGATCCGCGCGCTGCGGCCGCGCACCATCCGGCTCTTCCTCAGCGAGTACTACCGCATCCATCCGGCGCGCGACACGTACGACTGGACGCGACTCGACCGCGAGCTGAGGGCGGTCCGCGCGACCGGCGCGCGGCCCACGCTGGCGCTGGCAATGAAGCCGCCGGTGCTTTATCCGACGGTGGACCACTTCCTCGTCCATCCGAACAACTACGCCGAATGGGAGCGTCTGTGCGAAGCGCTGGCCCGGCACTGCCGCGAACAGAACTTCCAGGTGGCCGCGTGGGAGGTCTGCAACGAGCCGGACATCGGCGAAAGCGGCGGCACGCCGCACTTTTTCCGCAGCGCCGCGGACTACAACCGGTTCTACACCCGCACGGTCGCGGGCCTGCTCCGCGGGGATCCGGACGCGCAGGTCGGCGGCCCCGCCGTGGCCTCGGCGGACAGCTTCCTGGTCGAGGGGCTGATCGGGCACTGCGCCACGAACGACGTGCCGCTGCATTTCCTGTCATGGCATCACTACTCCGACTCGCCCGCCGCCCACGCGGGCAACATCGCCAAACAGCGCGCGCGGCTCACGAAGTTCCCCCAACTTCGGAACGTCAAGCTGTTCATCTCCGAGTGGAACATGGACCTCATGCGGCCGAATCTCGCGCCGGGCTTCCAGCCCTGCTTCGTGCTGGAAACGATGCGCCGCTACGCCGAGGCTGGTCTGGACCTGGCCGCCTACTACCACATCCGTGACTGCTTCGTGGACCCGGCGGATTTTGACTGGATGTCGCCGGGCGGGCGCCGCTTCATGGCGCACTGGTGGAACACCATGCCGCAGTACAGCGCGCTTTTCGATCATCACGGCCGCGTGCGGCCGGCGTGGTACGCGTTCCGGTTCCTGGGCCAGCTTGCGGGGCCGCGTTACGCCGTCGAGGGCGAGCAGGGCGGCCTTCGCGCCATCGCGGGCGACGGCGACGGCTACAAGCACGTCCTCATTTGGCGGTACGAAGGCGGCGGCCCGGAGGAAATCGAGGCGTGCCTCGAGGTCACCGGGGTGAAGGGCCGGAGCACCCGCGTGGTGCAGCTCGACGCCGGCGCGCCCGTGAACAACATCCGCGTGATCCACTTCGGCCGCTCGGACGAGCTCGGCGCCGTGCCGCTGAAATTAAAGCCCTGGGATGTGCGGTGGATCGAGGTCGAGTGAGGCCGGCGCCCGACCGCGCCTCCGGCTGACTCTGTCGGGCGCGACAGATCTTGCCCGCTGCCACCGCCCCCGGCGATGACAGGAAATATCCCGCTGCGGGCCGTCGCACTGGGCGTCGTGGACTATGCCACCGGGCCCGAAATGGCCTTATCCATCCGCCATCTTCCGCCCATTGCCTGCATCGCCGGGTTTGTGGAGAGAGCCGGCGGACCGGCATCCAGAATCCGCCGCAGGGACGGACACCCCGCACGCCGCAAGTTCTTCCATCCTTCCCTATCCGACATGTTCAAAGACACCGAGGTAATCGGCGGTGGCCATGTCCGGCGGAAAACGGCCCGCAAGCGGATACAACGGGATTTTGAGGTGCGGCTCCCGATTTCCGGAAGTTCTGAAGCACGGTGGAGGACCGGTTGAGGGCGTTCCTCCACCGTTTTCTGGGGACAGTTTTCATCCCTTATATTTCCGGAATACACCAAAGCCAACCAGGCCCAAAGCAGCCAGAAGTGCATACAGCCCTGGTTCTGGGATGCACTTGGTGGCTATATCGAGTCGCACCAGCCCATTCGGCAGAGCCGCGGGGTCGAATTTGAAGACTTCTTTGTCTGGCTGAGGTCTGATCGTCCATTCCCAGTATAACTGCCGGGACCCGAGACTGGTATCTTTGATGTCCAGCGTGACATTGTAAGGGGGCTTTGGCGTGGAGGCGGAGAGCGAGACGGCAAGCTGGGGAGGTTGCCACTGCCCGGCCCCACCTTGCTCAAACTGCATCAACAGCCACACTTTCTTGTACTGATCCGGGTTTGGCCGGTTGTTTATCGTCAGATTGGGCGGATTCCAAGTGGGTTCCCCGTAGCCGAACTTGTCAATCACAACGGTGAATTTGTTGAATTCCCAGAAGACGTGGTAGTCAGGACTGACCCCATCTGGGGGCACAACCCACGCCGCCCGAAGCGGCATTGCGCAAGCCACCGTCAGTGCCAAGGCGACTCCCCAAAGCATTGGACTGGTTGCCCGCCGATGCGTTACTCGATGGTGGATGGATTCTGGTCTTGTTGTTTGAGTATTCATGCATTCGCTCCTTTCGGTTGACGCCGCACCCATCGGCCAATGCGACTGGCCGAGCTGCGTTCGCAGGGGCAGCGCACTGCAGAAACAGTCTGCTGTGCTTTGATCGGCAATGGAGCCGGCTGTCCGGTGCCGGGCGTCATGGACACTTATAATGCTACAGTTAAGCCATCCTCGCAAGTCGCCCGGCGGGTTGTCACCTTGCCCACACCTTGTCAGACGACCCAGCAATTCCGATTCTTTTCCGGCCGTCGCCATTTCGAAGAAGACGAGGATTGCAGCGGCGGCTCGGCTTGAAGCCGCGACGTCGCCACCGGCGCCGGCCGGTTCCGCACCCGTGGTTCCGGTCATGGAGGAGCGGGTGGCCGGATTGACAATACCGGAGCACCAACGGCGTGCCGATGCCGGAAGCGGTGGAAGCCCGGCGCGCCAACCTCCTGCAACTTGTCCAAACCAGGCCGGACGCGGAAGCGCAGTCCGCGTCTTGCGCACCGTGACTGACGCGCTTCACGAGCCGCCGGCCCCGCCACGTTTCAACTCGGTGACGAGCTGGCCGGCGGTGCGCAGGCGCGCGAACTTGCGTTGCCAGATGCTCAGGCACGCCGCCTGGATCGCGTCGTCCAGCGTGGCCACGCCGTCGGTCGCCACCGTCACGTGGTAATTCCGGTTGGCGGCCGCCAGCACGGTGCAGTTCACGCAGATGTCGGTCGTCACGCCGGTGACGATCACGTGCGTGATGCCGCGGCTGCGCAAGGCCAGGTCCAGCGGCGTGTCGAGGAACTTGTCGTAGCCGTGGCTTGCCACGACCAGTTCGCCGGGCAGCGGCGCGAGTTCCGGCACGATGTCCGCCGATTCCGCGCCCCGCCCGGCGTCCAGGCCAACGAGGCAGTTGCCCGACGGCCGGCCGAAGCCCGTCGGCTGACCGCCCGGCGCCGGCAGGTGCTCGATGCCGAACGGATCACCGCGCAGGCAGGGCGCCGCCGTCGAGTAAACAAACTGCGTGAAGATGACCGGCGTGCCCACGGCGCGGCAGCACGCGACCAGCCGGCGGATGGCGGGGATGATGGCGCGGCCCTTGGGCACTTCGAGCGACGCGCCGGGGTCCAGGAAACCATGCTGCATGTCCACCACGAGCAGGGCGGTCCGCGCGGGCGCGCAGCGGTGAAGATCGTCAATGCGACACTGCTTTTCCCGCGCCGCGTTGTTCTTGGCTGAAGGCATGGGCCGATGCTGCGGCGAACCAGGCGGCGTTTCGAGCCTGGATTTTTGCGGCACCGCCGAGGGCGTAAGTCTTGCGGGAACGACTGCCGGGCGAAATGCTGCGGCGACGGCCAGGCGAATCCGATTCTGTTCGACGCCGGAAAAGACGGGTGCGGTCGCCGGACGCCGGATTTGCCCGCGGCTGCAACGAACCAAAACTGAACCTGGCAAAACAACCATGAAGCAACCCCAGTCCGTGCTCGCCGCCTGTTGGTGCGCCTTGACGCTGCTTTCGGCCTGGCCCGCGCTTGCCGCCCAAGCCGTCGCGCCGCCCGAGGAATTTGTCGGTCCCTTCCCCAGTTGGCGCGATGCGCGGCGCGATTACGGCGCGCGCGGCGACGGCCAGGCCGATGACACCGCCGCCTTGCAACGCGCGCTTGACGAACTCACCGGGCACACAGCCGCCTGCGTGCTCTACCTGCCGGCCGGCACGTATCGCCTCACGGCGACGCTCAAGACGGTCCGCCGGGCGCACACTGATTGCCAGGGCGTGGCGATTCTCGGCGAGGATCCGGCGCGCACCATCCTGCGCTGGGACGGCCCGGCCGACGGCACGATGTTTCAGTGGGACGCGTGGTACTCGAAGATTTCGCGGCTGACCTTCGAGGGCGCGGGTCGCGCGGGCACGGCGCTGTTTTACGGTCCGGCCTTCTCGACGTACAACGAAAGCAGTGACCTCATCTTTCGCGACGTCACCAACGGCCTCGTCTTCGGCGGACCGGACACCGCCGGTCAGGCGGAGAACGCGGTGCTGCGCTGCCAGTTTCTGCGCTGCGGGACCGGCGTGCAGACCGTGAACTGGAACTCGATGGACATCTGGGTGTGGCACTGCCGGTTCGAGGACTGCGGGCGCGGCGTCCACAACGTGATGGGCAACTGGCACGTCTGGGAGTCGTTTTTCCTGCGCTCGCGCGTGGCCGACTTCAGCAGCATCAACCTCATGGCCTTCTCGGTGGTCAACAACACCAGCGCCGGCTCGCGCTGCTTCTTCGACTTCGGCACCGGCCACACCTGGGGCTCGCCTGTGAGCCTCTCCGGCAACCGCGTGCTCGATCCGGCCGGCGACTGGGCGGTCATTCTCGACAACGCCGGGCCGTACCTGGTCGTGGACAACCAGTTTCGGCTCGGTGAAAAGGCCCGCGCCATCCGCATGACCTGGGCCGACCAGACGCTCGTGGGCAACGTGTATTCCAGGACGAACGCCGTCGAAGAGCGCGGCCGGTTCCGTCGCGTCGCGGAAAAGGTGGTTTCGCCGGACGAAATCCCGGGCGCGTTGCCGGCGCTGCCGCCAACGCCACCGCGGCGCGAGCGCAAGGTCTTTGAAGTCCCGGCCGGCGCGGATGCCGAAGCCATCCAGCGGGCGATCCTCGACGCCGCGAAACTCGCCGGCCAGCGGCCGGTCGTGCATCTGCCGATGGGAAACTACCCGATCGCGCGGACGCTCGTCATCCCGGCGGGCAGCGACCTGCAGTTCATCGGCGACAGCGCGGGCGAGACCGGCACGCGGCTCAACTGGACCAGGGCGAACGACGGCGTGGCGCTCCGCGTCGAAGGCCCCAGCCAGGCGACGCTGCGCGATTTCTACATTCACGCCGAACCGGCGCGGGCGCTGCTGGTCGAGAACTGCGACCAGCCGGGCGGCCGCGTTTTTGCCGATCAATTGAACGCCAATGGCCCCGGCGCCAAAGGCAGCGCCAACGCCGCGGCGCTGCGTGTCAACGGCCTTGACCGTACTGATGTGCTGCTGCGCGCGCTACAAGGCAGCGGCAACGGCAGGCGCTGGGTGGAAGTGCTGGGCGGCCCCGACGCGGAGCGCGCGACGAACCAGGTCAGCATCTTCACCGGTGCGACTGGATCGGCGGCGGGTCAGTACGACGTGCGCCACGGCGGGCGGCTCGTCGTGCGCGGCGTGTATCATGAGCGGAGCAGCGATGCCCTCACCGGCCTGCACCTGGACGACCGCGGCACGCTGAGCATTGACGCCACGCGGTTCTCATACGCGACCTCGCCCACCTCCCCGACGGTGGCGGCCGACAGCTTCCGCGGCCTGTTCACCCTCGCCACCTGCATGTTGATGCCGGTGGAGACGACGACGAGCTGCCGGTTCGAGCTGCGCGGCGACGGCAGCGGCACGAGTGTGCTGGCGCTGAACAACCAGTTCTGGATCGAGCAGAAAACCACCGCCGACGACGTGTGGCGCAACCTCGCCCAACCGCCGGCGCGCGGCGGCCTCATCGGCTGCAACGTGAATTCTGGAAACAGGGAGGCCGTGCCCAAGGGCTTCGAGTTCCTCGCCAACGTCGGCGACCATCCCGACCCGGCGAAATCCGCGTCCGGCGCGGGGCCGCTGGAGAATCGCGGCACGGTGGACGACGCCACGCTGTTGCGGCACCTCGCGCCGCTGCGGACCGCGCGCGTCTGGTTGCCCGGCGTGGCGGTGCCGGCGGGCGCCACGGACCTGCGCATCCACCGTGTCATGGCCGGGGGCGGTCGCGACGCGGCGGTGGAGTTTCGGGCCGGGCGGTGACAGCTGGTGACCGCCCGAAGCCGCCATGCTCGGACGACCGCAGCCACGGAAGGGCAGGGCTCGACCGAGTTCCGCCTCACCGGGTCAAATTCAGGCCGCCAGAGAAGGGCTGCCTGACTCGTGGCGCCCGCCAAGTCGCCGTTGACCGACACCGGCGGGCGCGTATGTTCCTTACAACGATGCAAGCTGAACAAAAAGCCTTTGTCACCGCGGGTTTCGCCAGCGGTGCGGCCGTCGTGCTGGTCCTGCTCGCCTTTGTGCTGGGCTGGGAAACCATTTCACTTAGAACACGGCTCGCCGAGGCGCACCAGACCGGTAGGGAATCCACCTCCGAGTTGTCGCGCCTGCAAGCCCAGCATGCCAACGCGGAGTCCAACCTCGCCGAGCATCGGGAACAGCTCGAAGCGCTCCGCGCGGAATTGAAGAGCTGGCGTGATAACGCCGCCAACCCGCCGGCGGCGGCGGGTACCGGTGCGCGCGTCCGCGTCTATTCGGGCGGGCGGTACCTGGGCATGGGCTGGATTCAGCCCGGCCAGACGCAATCCGGCGAAGGCGCGGCGGTGATTTTGGACACCGCGCCGCAAGCGGCGCCGGCGGCAGCGCCGGCCGTGGGCCAGGCCGCCGCCGCCTCAAGCTCCTACAGTTTCGTCCAACAATACCCGAGCTGGCCGTACCTGTGGACGGTGGGTTGGATTGGTTGCGAACCGACGAACAACCAGCCGACGCCACCGGCCGGGGGTGTTACCCCCGAAAAGCCTGTTCCGCCCAGCCCGCCGGTCCACCCGGTTCCGGCTTCGGTGGTGGCTTCCGTGGCGCGGACAGCCATGCCGGCCCGATTCAATTCGTTTCCGCCTTTCGGACTGCAAACCGTTCCCCGCGCGATGGCCCCGGTCATCGGGCAGCGGCTGCAAGGCTTTGGGCAGATGGCGTCAGCCCCGGCCGTGACGCGCTCGTCCGGCGCTGCGCCTTCGGCCGCAGCCAACACCCGCGTCGGAGCACTGCGGCCGGCCAGCGCCGGGATGCGTCGCTGATGGTGTCGTCGGGAACGTTCGCCGACTGCCGGCGACTTTCCCCGGCTCGTGCCATGCTGGCAGGCTCAGACGCCCCCGGTGTCGGCCAAGACGTGGGTGCCCCTGCCGGGAAGAAAGATCAGCAACGGCGGTTCGCGGGGGCGGAAACCTTTGGACAGTCCGGGGTGGGCTGCCTAGCCTGCGGCCATGCGCATTCTGTTCCTGAACGGACCAAACCTGAACCTGCTCGGTCAACGCGAGCCGGAGGTTTACGGCCACACCACCCTGGCGGACATCGAGGCGGAGGTGCGGAAGCTGGCCGCCGTCCGGGGGGTGGAGGTCGAGTTCCGCCAGTCGAATTGGGAGGGCCAGTTGGTGGACTGGATTCAGGAAGCGCGGGGCAAATTTGACGCCTTGGTCATCAACGCGGGCGCCTATACCCACACGAGCATTGCGTTGCGGGACGCCATCGTGGCGGCGGAAGTTCCGACAGTGGAAATCCATCTTTCTAACGTTCACGCACGGGAAACGTTCCGGCGGCGCTCCACGATTGCCCCGGTTTGCCGGGGGGTCATTTGCGGGTTTGGCGCGAAGTCCTATCTGCTCGGGCTGGATGCGGCTATCGTTAACGAAGCGAAAAAACCGGCAAATTGAAGCTGGTCGGACGCAGAAGCCGTCGGGGCTTTCGCAGGAGGCGAAAAAGACCGCAAAAGCCCGTCTCGGAATCCCTGCTTGACGGCGGAAATCAGCCTCCCTAAGCTTCTGGCCGATTCAAATGACGAACACAAGCAGGGGCGAACTTTGGCTTCTGCTTTTTTGCTTAATGAACGCCTTTGTAAAACGGTCCGTGCGGTCAATCTGCCACCCTGGAGGCGTCTGTGGACCTTAAAGACATCAAGGCCATCATTGACCTGATGCGCAAGAACTCGATCTCAGAGTTCGAGCTGGAGAAGGAAGGGTTCAAAATCCGGCTCAAGCGCGGACCCAACGGCGTCACGCCGGTGGTTCAGGAGGAAGGCGGCGCCCTCCCGGCCATGCCTGTGGTCACCCCCACCTTGCACCCGTCTCCAGGACCGACGCCCGTGCTGACCTCGGCGCCGGCCCCGCCGGAATCCGAAATCAAGTCGCCGATGATCGGGACGCTCTACCGGGCCCCCTCGCCGGACGCGGCGCCTTACGTGGAATTGGGCACCCCTGTGGACCCGGACACGGTGGTATGCATCATCGAGGCCATGAAGGTCATGAACGAGATCAAGGCCGAGACCAAGGGCGTCATCACCCAGGTGCTGGTGGAAAACGGCAAACCGGTCGAGTTCGGCCAGCCGTTGTTCAAGGTGCGCCCCGCCTGATCCCCGGCCGGCCGGGCGGCGCCACCCAGCCTGACGCAACCCCCCGCGACATGTTCGAAAAAATCCTCATCGCCAACCGGGGCGAGATCGCCGTCCGCATCATACGCACCTGCAAGGAGATGGGCATTCGAACCGTGGCCGTGTACTCGGAGGCCGACGTTGATTCGATGCACGTGCAACTGGCCGACGAGGCCATCTGCATCGGCCGCGCGCCGGCCAGTGAAAGCTACCTCCGGGTGGACCGGCTGGTGAGCGCCGCGGAAATCGCGGACGTGGACGCCATCCATCCCGGCTACGGCTTCCTGTCCGAGAACGCCCATTTCGCGGATGTCTGTGAAAGCTGCAACATCCGGTTCATCGGCCCCAGCTCGCGCAGCATGAACGCCTTGCTGGACAAGGCAGCCAGCCGGACGCTTGCCAAAAAGGTCGGCGTGCCCACACCGCCGGGCTCCGAGGGGGTGGTGGAAAACGAATCCGAGGCCCTGTCCGTCGCCAAGAAGATCGGTTACCCGGTCCTCGTCAAGGCCGTGGCCGGCGGTGGCGGACGCGGCATGCGCATCGCCCACAACGACATCTCCCTGATCAAGGGCTACCACACCGCCCGCAGCGAAGCGGAAAAGGCCTTCGGCAACTCGGGCGTGTACGTCGAGAAGTACTTCGAGAACCCCCACCACATCGAATTCCAGATTCTGGGCGATTCGCGCGGCAACCTCATTCACTTGGGCGAGCGCGATTGCTCGATCCAGCGTCGCCACCAAAAACTGATTGAAGAAACGCCTTCGCCGCTCGTCGAGAACAAGTTCAAGAGCCTGCGCAAGACCATGGGCAAGGCCGCCTTGCGCCTGGCCGAGGCCGCCCAGTACACCAATGCCGGCACGGTCGAGTTCATCGTGGACGACCAGGGCAACTTCTACTTCCTCGAGGTCAACAAGCGCATCCAGGTGGAGCACCCGGTCACCGAGGAAGTCACGGGCGTGGATCTCATCAAGCTCCAGATCATGGTCGCCATGGGCGAACCGCTGAAGCTCTCCCAGGGCGACATCCACATGCGCGGCCACGCCATCGAATGCCGCCTCAACGCGGAGGATCCGTACGACGACTTCCGGCCCTCGCCGGGGCGCATCGAGATGTACTACCCGCCCGGCGGGCACGGCGTGCGCGTGGACAGCCACGTCTATGCCGGCTACACCATCCCGGCGCATTACGATTCGATGATCGGCAAGCTGATCGCCTTCGGCAAAGACCGGCGCGAAGCCCTCGACCGCATGAGCCGGGCACTGGGCGAGTTGATGGTCACCGGCGTGAAGACCACCGCCCCCTTGGAGCAAACGATCCTGCAGGACCCCGACTTCCGGCGCGGCGTGTACTCGACCGGCTTCATCGAGCAACTGATGCGCCGCGGCGCGCAGTAACCTTCGCGGGCTGCATCTCGACTCTTACAGGTCAGGCCTTGTTCCGGCGGAGCGAGATTGGGAAAGGCGATGCCGGAAGCCAGACACCTGATACCCGATGCTGACGTCCGACTTGGGACTTTGAACTAGGGACTTGGGACCCAGCCTTCGGACTTCGCGGCCGCGGGCCGCGCCTACGCCTTCAGCCCGCTCAGGTCGAACTCCAGCTTCGTGCCCGCCTTGAGCAGCTCGGCGAAGGTCAGTTCCCCGCCCCGGTAACCCGCTTCCCGGCCCAGCACCGCCGTCAGGTTCGAGCGCACCGACGGCGCCACGGTGGGGTTGTCGCACTGGCTGGCGAGGATGGCCTGGTGAAACTCCAGGATGTTGGTCACCGCGCCGTCGGTGTACAGATTGCCCACGTGGCCGCCCGGGAACGGCTCGTTGCCGCGGATCCACACGTTGCCGAAGTAGTCCCCGAAGAAATACCCCTCCGAGCCGTAGGCCCGGCAGGTGATTTCGTCGCGCATCTCCGGGATGGTCTGGATGCAGGTGAACGACAGCGGCACGCCGTTGGCGAACTCGTAGTTCACCGAGAAATGATCCCAGATGCTGCCCGGCGGCCGGAGCCGCTGCCCGCCGAGCCCCAGCGCCCGCACCGGGTCGGCGTCCAGCACCCAGGTCGCGATGTCCAGCGCGTGAATGGCCTGCTCGACGATGAAGTCGCCCGAAAGCGCCCGCACGTGGTACCAGCGGCGCAATTGCTCCTCGCGGCCGGGCGGCGGGAGGTCGCGGCCGCCGCTCGACCACGGGTAATGCGCCTCCACCAGGACCAGCCTGCCCAGGTCGCCCTTGCGAATCCGCGCCAGCGCCTCGCGGAACAGCGCGTGCGCCCGCGTCTGGAAATCCACCAGGAACACCAGCCTCTTCGCGGTGGCGCGTCTGCCCGATTCCGCGATGCTCAGACAGCCCGGCACGTCCACGGCGATGGGCTTGGCCACAAAGACGTGCTTGCCCGCCTCGACCGCCTCCACCGCCTGCTGCGGGTGAAAGTACGGCGGCGTCTCGATGACCACGGCGTCCAGCCGCCCTTCCAGGA
Source organism: uncultured Verrucomicrobiota bacterium (assembly GCA_964568145.1). Taxonomy (GTDB): domain Bacteria; phylum Verrucomicrobiota; class Verrucomicrobiia; order Limisphaerales; family J093; genus DSVZ01. The sequence goes on along the minus strand of CAZMOZ010000041.1, from coordinate 10,821 downwards.
GCCGTTTGTAGCCGGACAGCCCGGCGTAACGCCGGCCCGGCTCGACGCCGTGCTTCCCGCCCACCGCCTGGATGCGGTCCGCGAAATAATCGGCGCAGGCGGCGAGGCGGTACTTGCCCGTTTTCACGAACAGGTCGGCAATCCACGCGCCGCGCCCGCCGCAGCCGATCAGGCCGACGTCGAGCTTCGTGTTGGCGTCCGTGCCGAACACCGTGGCGGGCTTGAGGACGGCGAAGGCGGTTGCCGTCGCCGTGGTGGCCAAGAACGTCCGGCGGTGCAGGTGCGGAGTGGGGGTGGTGCTCATGGGGTTGTTGGATTGGTTCAAGGTTTGGAGGAAGCGGCGGCCGGCCACGGATTCAGTTTCTTCCAGGCCTCCATCGAGCGGGCCAGGTGCTCGCGGGCGTCGCCACCGATGCCGTAGCACTGAAGGCCGATCGGGCTGTTGTAGCCCAGCTCGCGCAGCGTGCGCAGAAAAACGGCCACGTCGAAGCTGCCCTGGCCTAGCGGCTGGATGTAGCGGTCCCAGCCGGGCTGCTCGTCGAACTCGTCCGCGCCGTTGATGGACACCGCCCAAAGCCGGGGCAGCGCCGCCTTCAACAGCGGCCGGTAGTCGCGCGACTTGTCCACGCGCAGCCAGTGGCAGAGGTTGAACATCACCCCCACGTTCGGGCGGTCCACCTGGTCCGCCACGCGCACGGCGTCCTCGATGCGCTCGATCCACGAGCCCTGGTGCGGGTAAAGCAGCAACTGCGCGCCGGACTCGCGCGCCTGGTCGGACATCTCGCGCAGCACCTTCACCGCGAGGTCGTCGAAGGCGGGATCGGACGGGGGCCGGCCGTTGACCAGCAGGTCGAATTGCACGCCCCGGCCCTTGATCGCCGCGCAGACTTCCCGGAACCGTGCGACGTCATACGGAGCCTGGCCCGGCGCGAGGTCCACCACCATCGTGATCTGGAACAGCCGCAGCCCGGCGGCGTCGAGCGTCTGGAGCCGCTCCTCGACCTTGTCCAGCCAGATGTGGCCCAAGCCGGGGTAGCCCAGCTCCTTGAGCATCCGCGCCTGCTCCTCGAACGTGCGCTTCTTCGCGTCGTGCCAGTCAATGCAGAACGGGAAGAAGGCCGGGGGGGCCGCCGCGGCCGTGCCGGCGGCGGTGAGCGGGGTGGAGGCGGCGAGAAGCGTCGTCGCCGCGACGACGGCCAGGCGGGAAAACGAGTTCATGCCCCAGAATCCGTGGAAGCGAGCCGCTCTTCAAGCACAGCAATCTTCAGTTTGCGGCCACCACAATCGTTCTGCGCAACCAGCATCTTCACCCCCCGCCAAACTGCGCACTTCGGATTTCGGTTTTCGGCTTGTCCGTCACGCCATCCACGGCCGCTCGCGCTGTTGCAAAGACGCGACGCACTCGCGGGCGATGCCGGCGTCCTCTTCGATCTCAAAGTCAAACATGCCGGCGAGCACGAAATCCGCGCCACTGCGGAAGGCGTAGCGGAAGGCGCTCTTCGGCGGAATGGCGCCGGCGGCCATGGTCTTGAAGGCGATCCACGGCTTCCGGACCGACTTCATGAACGTGGCCGTCTCCTCCGGGTTCGCGCACCAGTAGCCGGGGAATTCGTTGTACGGACCCTTGATCTCGTCCGGCTTGGGACCGCTGGGGTAGGTGTGGTGGTGGAAGGTCTTGAGGTAGAAATCCGCCGGCACGCCATGCCGCTCGCACAGCTTCACCACCTCGAGTGAGTGGGCGCCCACGCCCGAGGGCACGCCGTACTGCCTGGGCAGCTCAACGGCCCTGGCGATCAGGTCCACGTTGCCTTCGTTGGCCAGGGCGTCGCCGCGCACGCCCCACAAGTAGATGGCTTCGCAGCCGTCCCGGACGAGTTCCTCGACCTGCTGCTTGTACTCGGCCAGGTCGGCCTTGATTTCCGCGGTCGGGCAGATGATCCACCGGATTTTCCCCCCGCGCTCCTTCCGATAACGCCGCAGCAGGGACATCGGATGCGGCGGGTTGTGCATGCAGACGGTGTTGATGCCGTGCGCCTCGGCCAGCGCAAGGGTCTCCAGGATCTTCTCGTCGGTGTTGTACCGGGCGGCCAGGCGATAGACGTACTGGAGGTCGCGGCTGTGGGTGTAATGCGTGAGCAGGTTGCCGCCCAGGATCAGCCGGCTGACCTCGACCCGCCCCAGGCGGCCGCGCGGCAGGCCAGCGGGGGACACGGTGAGCGGGGTGGTGGGCGGGGCAGCATCCTGGGCGGGCGCGTCCAAGGCCAGGGCGAGACCGGCGGAGCCCAGCACCGCGCCCTTCACGAACGAACGGCGGTCCAGCGGAGTTTTCATGGGCAGGGCAGTTGATTGGCTGCGAGCAATTCAGATGGGCGACGGCTTCGGCGCCTTGCGTTTGCAACGGTTTTCGTATTCGGCCCGCGCGCGCATCACCGTGTGCAGGCGCGGCGTCATGGGCGTCCCGAAGTAGATGCTGCACAAACCGAGCGCGGCGCCGATGACCAGGCTCACCTCGGCAATCAACCGCAGGTCGTACATGCCCGGCTCGCGAATTTCCGGCAGGCGCAGCAGCGCGGTGCCCAGGATGGCGAAGAACAGGTAGAAGCCCACCAGTGCCAGGAAGAGCAGGACCAGGAACACGCAGCGCACCAGTTCCATCAGCAGCAGGTCGGGGTTTGAGGCGAGCAGGTCCACGTGCCGGCGCTCGCGCTGGACGCGCGCCTCCCGCCAGCGGCGGATGGCCGGCAGGAGCGCGCCGGCCATTGCCATGACCGCGTCCCGCGCGTAGCTCCAGATGAGGCTGATCACGATCAGCCCGAGCAACGCGGTGAACCACCAGTCCGGGTCTCGCAGGTAGCTGAACATTGCCTTGGATTCAGGCCCGCAGGCCGCTCAGTGGGCGCGGCCCTTGCGGCTCGCTTTCACCGCTTTCTTCATCCACGCCACGCTGGCCGCGGTGTTTTCATCCGAGCCGTGGCACTCAATCGAGACCACACCGTCCCATTTCGTCTCGCTGAGGTAATCAAGGCAGCGCTGGATGTTCTCCGCGTTCACGCCGCCGCCCACCGGCACGATGCTGCTGCCGATGCCGGTCTCCTCGCCCCGCGCCGCGGCGGCGAGTTCGGCGCTCACGTCCTTGATGTGGCAGTGAACAATGTACTTGCGGAGCGTCTTGAGGTAGTCGAGCGGGTCGTGTCCGGCGATGAACGTGTTGCCGGTGTCGAAGTTGCACCGCAGCCACTCGGACTCGAACTCCGCGAACAGCTTCTGCATGAACTCGAGGTCGTTCGTGTACGGCCCGTGCGGCTCGACATTGATGATCACCTGGTAGTCCTCGGCCCACGCCAGGCACTGGCGGTAATTGTCGCAGGTGACGCGGAAGACCTCCTTCCGCGTCAGGCCGGGCGTCTCGAAGGCGCCGTCCACCGTGTCCACCATCGGGCAGCCGAGTTCGGCCGCGAACCGGATGCTCTGGGTCACGTACTGGACGCCAAAGGCCGAGCCGTTCGGGCCCATCATCGGGTACGAGCCGTCAATCTGCGACACCTCGAGCCCAAGGTTGTCAAGGAAGCGGCGCAGGGCGCGGGGGTTGGACTGGAGCGAGACGCCGGGATCGTAGCCCAGCGCGGCGATGAAGTTCTGGCCGTGGATGGCGCAGAACTCGATGTGCCGGAGGCCCGTGGCGGCGATCTTCTGGCAGGCGGCTTCGAAGCCCACGCTCAGCGGGCGCCAGTTGTCGGTGTGCAGTCCGAGGTGAATCATCCGCGCGTGCTACGCTCCGGCCGGCGTGCCGTCAAGAACCGAGCGTGCGGGCGCGATGAACGGGCGCATCTTAGTTTCGTGCCGGCAGCGGGTGGGACGTAGTGGCCCAGGCAACCTCGCCTGGGGCCGTGCCGCAAGCGACCGCTCATGGGGACTTCGGTCTGAAGACCGCATTCCTGAAAGGCAGGGCACGACGGAGTCTCGCCCCACCCCGTCAAGGCCAGACTGGCACGAAATGAAATGCGCCTCCGATGAACAAACGGGAAAGCGCGCCGCGGGGGAAAGCTGGGGTGGCTGACGGGATTTGAACCCGCGACAGCCAGATCCACAATCTGGAGCTCTAACCAGGCTGAGCTACAGCCACCACTCAGGGCCAAAACCGTAGGCTTGCCCCCGCCGCTGCGTCAACCGGTTTTCCGGTCGCGAACGGGGACGGCGGGCATCTCACTTTTTGCCGCCGGTCGAAACGGCCAGACGCCGCGGGGGTAGCGGCAGCCATTCCTGGCTGCCGTAAAGGGCGGCATCTTGCCGCCCGGAACCCGTGTCCGATGCGCGCCCGCAGGGTGCCGCTCGCGCACCGTCGCCGGGCTGGAAGCCCGGCTCTACGGCAGGCGGTCGCCGGCGCCACTATGCCCGCCCGACGCCTGCAAGACGCTGAGATACGCGCCCAACCGCCGTCGCCTGCCCGCAAATCAAGTTGTGCTTTGGTGTGGGCCGGCTACTTTTCGCCCAACCATGAATTCCCGGCTTTCCGTGATCCGGGCCGTTCGAGCCGCGGGGGACAGACCGACCGCCGGCCGCCAGCGCCCCGCGCAGTCCCCTCCCACCGCATGAATCCGCACCTGAACCTGGCCGCGGCCTTTTTGGATTCCGCCCGGCGCCACGCCGCCAAGACCGCCGTTTTCTGGGGCGACGACCAGTTCACCTACCAGCAACTGCGCGACCAGTCCTGCCATGTCGCCCGCCGGCTGGCGGACGAGTTCGGCGTGCGCCCGGGCGACCGCGTGGCGCTCTGGCTGAACAACTGCCCGGAGTTCATCACCGTCTTTTTCGGCGTCCTGCAGGCCGGCGCCGTGGTCGTGCCGGTCAACTGCTTCCTCAAGGCCGACGAAGTCGCGTACATGCTGGCCGACGCCGGCGCGGATGTGCTGGTCACCGAGCATGCCATGCATGAGGCCGTGGCGAAGCTGACCGCCGGCCGGCCTTCGCTGCGGGTGCTCGCCAGGGAAACCCTGCCGCCGGCCACCGCGCCCGCGGAGGTGTTCGCGCCGGTGCCGCGCCAGACCGCCGACCTGGCGGTGCTCATCTACACCTCGGGCACCACCGGCCATCCGAAAGGCGCGATGCTCTCGCACGGCAACCTGCTCCACAACGTGGGAAGCTGCCGGCAGGTGCTCGAGGCCGTCGAGGTGGACCGCTTCGCGCTGCTGCTGCCGATGTTTCACAGCTTCATGCTCACCGTGTGCATCCTGCTGCCGTTGCTGGTCGGCGGGTCCATCGTGCTGGTCCGCTCGCTGCATCCGCCCAAGAACATCCTGCTGGAAATCATCCGCCACCAGGCCACGGTGTTGCCGGCCATCCCGCAGCTTTTCCGCGCCTTCGCCGGGACGCCGCCCCCGCCGAACCTCACCCTCCGCCTGTGCATCAGCGGCGCCGCGCCGCTGCCGGTGGACACGCTTCGCGAGTTCAACGCCCGCTGGCCCGCCCGCCTGATCGAGGGCTACGGACTCAGCGAGGCCAGCCCGGTCGTTTCCCTGAACCCCATCCGTGGCGTGCAGAAGCCCGGCTCCATCGGCCTGCCCATCCCGGATGTCGAGATCAGCGTCCGCGACGACGCGGGCCGCGAGCTGCCCCGGCGGCTGGTGGGCGAGATCTGCGTCCGCGGCGGCAACGTGATTCCCGGCTACTGGCAGCGGCCGGACGATACCGCCCAGGCCCTCCGGGACGGCTGGCTGTACACCGGCGACATCGGCTACATGGACGAGGACGGCTACACGTACATCACCGACCGCAAGAAGGACATGCTGCTGGTCAACGGCATCAACGTGTACCCGCGCGAAATCGAGGAGGTGATCTACCACTTCCCCGGCGTGAAGGAGGCGGCGGTGATCGGGCGGCCCGACCCGCGCAAGGGCGAGCAGCCGGTCGCCTTCGTGGCGTTGAACGACGGCCAGCCGCTGGATCCGGCGGCGCTCACGAGCTTCCTCAAGGAACGCCTGGCCGACTACAAGGTGCCGCGCAAGATCGTCCAGGTCGCCGCGCTGCCGCGTAACGCAACCGGCAAGATTCTCAAGACCGAACTGCGCAAACAGCCGCTGGAGGCGTAGCGGCGACCGGTTAAGCGAGAACCCCGAAGAAACCGCGTTGACAAACCGCAAAACGAGCGATCGCACAGAGAGTGCGGCTCACCCCTGCCACCCTGGCGCTCCGCCAGACACGGAGCCCGTAGCGCAGTGTGTCCCGCCGGCCCAACTTCGGATTTTGGGTTCAACGGTTGGAACTGCCAGGCCGGCAGCTTCTTGTGACCCAGGCAAGCACGGGCTGAGCCGCCAGGTTCCCGTTGCCTCGCCACGCCCTGACTGGCATGGGGCAAAATTCCGCCCGGCCGAACGGCTCAGCTCACCGACCGCCGCTGGGGGGACGCTCGCAGCGGATCGGGCGCCCTTCCGACGCGACGGCAACGGAAGGCAAGCGGCAAGCGGCGGTTCGGTGCAGCGAGTGGTTCGGCTCGTAATGATTACTTTTCTGCAGGCCGCTTCAAATACGTAATGCCGGTCATCGTCAGCAGTGGGAGAATATGCGCCAAGTCCTTGTCATCGAACACAACAACGGACGTACGCCCCACCGCCACCTGATACCGTTCTTTCACCCTGTACCTCGCTCCGTCCGCCATGCGGATCTCGAACGGAAGACCCTCAGTGATCGCGGTCTCGATTTGATCTCGTGTCATAAGCGCTCGGCCCGAACATGCCGGATCGGTGATCCCGCCGCAAGGACCTCGTGGCCGAACGACCAGTCCAGCCATGCCGGGCCACTGGCGATCGATTGGTGCGGAGACGCTCGCCCGGCATGGGCGGGGACGCATGCAGGGTTCGGCGTGGTCACTGTGGAAGTGTCGCCAATTCTGTGTCTGCCATCCTCGAGATAGCCTTCCCATGGATCTGAAGGAGGCTCAGGCAATCGGGGCCGCTGAGAGCTGTGCCGCACTTCTTCAGCGAGCGGAAATGTGTGCGAGCCTGCGCCGTGTCGCCTTTTGCCAGCGCGTCCCGCCCAGCTTGTGCCACAGCGGCTGCCACTTCCTTCAAGGCGCGCGCCGTGGCGAGCATCTTCGGTTCATCAAGTGCCCGTTGGGCCGCCGGCAACGCCGCGTACTGCTGCTCCGTCAGCGCCAAAGTCGAACCGGGCTCAAACAGCGGTCGAGCCGTCCAGTCCGTCTCCAAGAAAGCGCGCACAGCGGCCGACTGGTCGCCTTGCTGCCATGCAGTCAAGATCGGCGCTGTGGCGGGTGTCCCTTGGCGGGTGGGGGAGGTCGCTGACGGCGGAGCACTGGGCTTGCCGCAGCCGATGAGCCCGGCGCTCAAACACGTGACCATCGCTAGCACTCGAAGTCGATACCGTTTCATAGGTTTTGGCTGTTTGGTTTCCGCTGGGTGTTGCTGTCTTGATGCCGAACGATCAAGATCACCGACCGCTGCTGGCGACGGGCTATGGCTGCGAATCCAGCGTCCGAATAACCCGGCACTCTCGAAACTGCAGCGCGGGGCAGCGGTTCGGTGCATCTGCTTGTTAGCCATCATCGCGCTTCCTTCCTAAAAACAGTCCGATTTGTGGGGATGGTGAAACCATCAATTGCGCCTCCAAACTCAAACTCAAACTCGTGGTTCTCAACCCGAAGGATTTTACAGCGCATCACATTTGTACCTTGAAAGTTTGTTAAGCTGGCACCGGTCTCCGTAATAATGAGGAATCCATCTTCGATGCGCCATATTCCACTCGACTCAATCCTGCGGGGTCCGACCTTACGCGCGGGCAGGCTGAGGATTGAAGTGTAAGTGCCGCCCTGAGCCATCTCTAAAGTGCCCACGATATGCTGTCCTGACGGGGTCGTTTGTTCGTGAACCCAAACGCCTGCGAGCTTGTGCTGCATTCCTTCGTCAGAAGAAGCTGGCGGCTCCGCGTGACGGCTGCATGCTGTGACCGACACAAACAGAACCAAACTCAAGGCGCTCGCTTTCATCGCTTCTCGAATTGGCTAACGTTGAAGCTCAGGCGCGCCGCTTTTTGGCGTCGCCTGGAGCGCCTTGTTGGGCCTGAATATTTACATTCATTTTCCAATTGTCTTCAAATGACGATAGTGGTGCTTTCGTAAGCTTTGCCCAAGAGATGTCGCGAATGTGGGGTTCTTTTCGTTGTGGCCCAGGTCTGTTGGCGTGGCTCAGAGCAATGGACATGGGGATAACCCATGCGCGTATAGCACCTTCCTTGGGTTGGAATATGCACACGAGCCACTCACACTCTTTTGTGTCATCAAAAGAGAACCATTTACTTTTTTCCAGCCGACAGATTCGCTGCGCGTTTTGACGCTGACACGAGCCAGCCCTTCACCAGTTTCAACAGCGAGATCATAAGCACGCCACCCATCTGGCATTTTCATGGCGGGCTTCCCAGAGAATGTAAACCGGCTCAAAGCATAATGCTCGCCAGCGTCGCCGAGCATTTTCCGTGTAGCTTCTTCTCCGAATGTAGCCATAGCTCTTATTTAGGTTTAGGCCCAACGAAAAGGATCAGCGACCCGGCTCACCAAACGTATGAACTGCAAACTGAAGCGCTCAAGCCGGGTTCGCTGCATCCGCTGGTTAGCCCACACGGTCATTGCTCAATCTGCCTCCTATCTGGTGTCCGTAACTCGACAGCTAGGCGGTTGGTATTCTCCAAGACGCGCAGCCACTCGGTCTGACACTTGTAGTTCAACTCTAGCTGGTCGCCGTGGATTTGAGGCGTGTAAAACTTGTCAATGTCCGTCTGCTCAAGTCGGCTATAACCAAGCGCCCGCGCCATCGCAGAAAGCATTAGAAGGTATGTATGCTCCCGCTGCTGGTAGTTGTTGTTGGCGGGCGGGTTGGCAAGCCCTGCATAATACTCGTGCCACAACTGAACGACTTGAGGCGTGTCGGCAAAGACAACATCAATCACGTTCAGGGCGTCAACCCACTCAATCGTCGGCGGAAATGTCCGCCGCTTCGCCATCAATGTCAGGAATAGACGAAGCTTGGCGTCTCGGTGCTCCTTACGCTGCTGCCACCACAACGTGATGCCAACTGCAAAAACGGCCCAACTATGACTGCGACGATGTTGATAATGTCCATAAACGTAGTGTGGGCTAACGGCGCGCATCAGCCGCCGGCGTGTTGCGCCCAGAGCCGACGCAGGCCAAGCGCGACAACCTCACCGCTACACTGCTGGCCGGACACGACTGACGGCCAGTGTACTCCGCCCAGAGACGCGACACAAGCGCAAGACTACTTGGAACGCGGCGCGGTAGCCGGTCGGCTGCATGCGCTGGTTGGGCGTGATTCAAGAGATAGATCAAATGGTATGTAGCCGGTCTTGAGTTGCAGAATTGCTGAATATGCGCGGCAGATCACGATTCGTCAGTGAGCACGTCATCCCTCAACGCTTGAGCCTCGTTTTGAAAAATCGCCAGGGCTGTTGCCATGCGTTTGAAGCCGAGTTTCTAGTAAAAGGGCTCCTTTCCCGGAGCAGCATAGAGGATTATCTTCTTATGATCCCTCGAGAGACTTACCAGTTTAGCAACCAGGGCCTTGCCCAGACCCTGTCCTTGATATTGGGGATGAACTGCCACATCGCAAATATAGGAACAATCTCTGCCGTCGGCCAGCGCCCGACCAGCCGCTATCAATCGGCTGGAATCGTAGACAAAACACTTGAACATGCTGTTGGAGAAGGCGATCTTCAGGTCAACAGGATCTTTGTGGCCGAGCGGGGCGGCCAGGTACAGTTGGGAGAGTTCTTCCCAATCTGTGCTGTCCGAGGAGTATCTCCACTCAAGAGTCACTGGAGCTTCCCTGAGCATGGACGGATTGGATCATGCGGACAGAAAACGCCCAACGTCAGAACTGAGCGACAGCCGCCGACAGGGACGGTGGAGCGCACGAGGCACTGTCGAACTGCCGTCCGGCGTCGAGCGGAGAAGCGGGGCGGCTGTTCGCTCCAGTGATTTTGTTGGGCCATGTCATTTCGCGCCACTCTCCATCACTACGACGAAAATGATCCAGCCAACCGTTCCGATAACCCCGGCGATGGTTCCTGCCGTAGCATGCCGTTTCCCGTTCAATCCTCCAGCAGAGTCGCGGATTTCGCGCAACGCCAATAATCCGTAGATTACCGCCGGTATTGAAGCAAGTGGCCCAATGAGAATTCCTGCGATACCGAGACCCAAGCTCAATGTTGCACGCTTGCATGGGCTCTTGAACGCCGTTGATGGAATTGGCGGAATGGCCGGGCTACTGGGCGGACCGGCTTGGCTACTTGCCGCTCGAAGATGACTCGGCAGCACACCAGGAAATGCGCTTTCGAAGTCAGGAAAAAAACTTGGTGGAGCCTGGAATGTAATCTTCTTGATACCGGCCAACGGAGCGCGGGTGAATGGAATGCCTACGGTAAGACCGTCCGAGAACACTGCTCCCAGATGCTCTTTCTTGACCTCAAATCCGTCGCGCTTAGTGGTAGAAGCATAAACAGCGTAGAATACCCAAAAGCCAAAAGCGAAAACCTTCGTGGCGGTATGGGCATGCTGCACCAGTAGAACTGCGATGACGAAGAGGTACGGGAGAATGAGAAACGCCAATGGAACAAGGCTGGGGCCAACCTTGCAGTGAATCGTCATTGTGCCGTCGCCGAACGAAATCTGACAAGGACCCTTGACTCCGCGAAGGAATGAGCCAGCTGAGAGCAACTTGACTTGGTGGTAGTTCATAAGCGTTGTGCGAACGATTCAGCTCACCGATGGCGGCCCCTCCGTGAATCCCGAATTGCCAGTTG
>CAZMOZ010000040.1:0-35901 GCA_964568145.1 uncultured Verrucomicrobiota bacterium | reverse complement strand
GGCTGCTTTGCGTGGACGGAGACTATGACGGCCCGACGGCCGACCGTTCCGCCGTTCAATGGCTCCAGCTGCAGGCCGGGGCCGGGGGGTTGACCTACGCGGCGCACGGCCGGATTTACGACTCCGCGGCCAGCAACCCGTACTGGTACTACTTCCCCTCTCTGAACGTGAGATGCGCTGGATGCGGATGTACTGCCGGGGACATAGCGGTGGGCTTCTCGGGCTCGCGGGCCACGGATTACATCGGGGCCTTCTGGGTGGGCCGCAAGGCCAACGGCCAGACCACCCGACCCACCTTGCTTCAGGCCGGTCGGGCCTCGTGGACCTCTGACCGTTGGGGAGATTACTCGGCCACGTGCATGGACCCGGGCGACGATTCCTTTTGGACAGTGCAAGAATTCAGCAGTCGGGCGTACGAGGACGATGGAAACCCTTACAAGATTTGGGCCACCTGGATTGGTCAAATCCGGGTGTTGCCCTAGACATGGATTGACTTCAGCAGGAGGTGCTTATGCGCACTTGGTGGATCAGTTTGATTCCCCTCGGGTGGGGGCTCTGCGGCTTCGCCCAAGGGTTTGTCGCGTTCGGCAACCGCAACACCTTGGTCGGTCTGGATGCCCCGGTCTTTGACGTGGACTGTCAGACCCGCCTGGCGGGACCCGCGTACGTAGCACAATTGTACGTTGGCCGCGCGCCCAGCAGCCTGGATCCGGTGGGGCCCATTCTTCCGTTTCGGTCCGGATCCGGGGCCGGGTACATTCCCAACACCCCTGTTTCCATTCCGGGCCACCCCGAATATACTCCGGTGTGGGTCCAAATTCGGGCCTGGGAAGCGGCGGCAGGCAATAGCTACGAAACGGCGGTTGCCTCGGGAGGAAGGTATGGGTTTTCCAATCCGGTCGGAGTCACACTCGCATCCACGACCACTACCCCAACCGAACTGGTCGGCCTCCAAAGCTTCTGCTTGGTGCCGGAGCCGGGGGCGGGGACGCTGCTGGTCTTGAGCGGCGGGCTGTGGCTCCTGGCGGCGCGGCGGCGCGATTGACCGCGTTCGCCCGGGTCATCCGGCGTGAGGCTGAACTGTCGTTCAGCGCCCCGTCGCCCCGGCCGTCCGTTTCTCGAAGCGCAGTTCCGCCGGGAGCCACCAGCGCAGCAGCGGCCCGGTCATGACCGTCGTCACCAGCGCCATGATGACGAACATGGTGAACAGCGGCCGGGTGAGCAGCCCCAGGTCGTAGCCGATGTTGATCGCCACCAGCCCCATCAGCGCGCGCGTGTTCATCAGCGCCGCCACGCACGCGGCCTCGCGGCGCGACTGCCCGGTGAGCCGGGCGCCGAAATAACAGCCGCCCAGTTTGCCGGCCACCGCCGCGGCCAGCACCACCGCGCAGCCCGCCCAGGCCTGCCACGTGGCGAGCGAGCCCACCTCCGTCCGCAGCCCGGTGTTCGTGAAAAAGATCGGCACCAGCGCCACCAGCACGAAGTCGCGGAAGCGCTCGCGCCACGCCTTCACCAGCGTCACCTCCCGGTGCAGCGCCACGCCCAGCAGGAACGCGCCGAAGATCGAGAAAATCCCCAGCAGGTTCGTGGTCACCGCGCAGCCGAACAGCACCACCAGCAGCACCGCCAGGAATGTGGCCGGCACCTGCGACACGTCCGGCGGTCGCGGCTCGAGCCCGCAGGTCTCGCGGCCGGGGCAGTCGCCGTTGCCCAGCCGGGGCGACCGCAGACCGAAGGCGCAGGCCAGCAGGCGGCCGGCGGACTTGCCGCGCGGGTCGTCCGGCGGCACGCAGAAACTGCACCGCCAGAACCGCCGCAGCGCCGGCCCCACGCCCCATTGCAGCACCGCGAAAAACACGGCGATGCCGGCCAGTTGGGCCAGCAGCGGAGCCCAGGCAAACTGCGCCGTCACCAGCGCCGTGGCCACGCCCAGCAGAATCCAGCCGGCGATGTCGTCCAGCGCCGCGGAGCTGATGGCCACCGCGCCCAGCGCGGTGCGTTCCAGCCGCCATTCCAGCAGGATGCGCCCCATGATCGGCAGCGCCGAGATGGCCAGGGCGATGCAGATGAACAGCAGGAACCCGAAGCGGTTTGTCGCCGGCGCGAACTCGCGGTGCAGCCACGGCCCGATGGCCAGCCCCAGCACCACCGGCGCGGCAATGCCCATCAGGGACACGGCCACGACCGTGCGCGACCGCGTGGTGAGGTGGCCGAAATCGAACTCCATGCCCACCTGGAACATCAGCAGGATCAGGCCGAGCTTGGCGAGCAGTTGCAAGGATTGCGAGGTCTCGGCCGGGAAGAGCGCGTGCATGGCGTCCGGCCACAGCCAGCCCAGAAAGGATGGCCCGAGCAGCAGGCCGCCGGCGATCTCGCCCACCGCCAGCGGCTGGCCCAGACGCCGCCCCAGCCGGCCCATGAGCCACGCCACGGCCATGATGACCATCATCTGGAGGAGCACCAGCTTGAGGTGACTTTCGATCGCCAGGGGGTTCATGGCGTTCGGCTGCCGCGTGAAGCTCGGCCAGGCATTTTCACCGCCGGAGAGTATGCGCGCCTGGCCGGACCGCAAGCCGGCTTCTGGCCCAGAGGCTGGGGCAGTCGCCCCTCAGCGAGGGGCGACTGCCTCCGGCGCCAGTTGACAGGCCGCCTGCGGCGGTATTTGTTGCGGCAAGTCACCCGGAACGCTGACTAACCCTTAACCTCCCGCAACCATGCTCGTTCTCCTCAGCGACCTTCATCTCACCGACACCACCACCGCGCGCAACGTCCACGGCACGGCTTTCAAGCTGCTCGGCGCCGAGATCGAGGCCGTGGCGGAAAAGAAGCAGGACCTCACCGAGGTCCACGTCGTCCTGCTGGGCGACATCCTCGATCTGGTGCGGACGAACTATTGGGTGCGAAGCGTGACGCCCGAGGAGCGGCCGTGGGGCGGCAAGGCGGACCCGCAGACGGGCATGAACGCGGACACCGCCGTGATGGAACAGCATTTCGGCGCGGTGCTCGACGCCGTGCTGGATTCCGAGTCCGGCCGGGCGCTGGTGGCGATGCTCGAGGGCCTGCCCCAACCAAGTGGCAAGCGGCCGAAGGTCACTTACGTGATCGGCAACCACGACCGCATGTTCAACAACTACCCGGTCTTGAAGGACCGGCTGAGCGCGCGCTTCCAGCAGGCGGAACTGGGCTTCACGCTCAAGCTCGACCTGCCCGACACCTACGGCGTGCTGGCCCGCCACGGTCATGAATGGGACGAGAACTGCCACGCCCACACTTTTTACAACAAGGTGCTCCGGCCGGACGCCCGCGCGGGCCGCTTTGACGAGCGCGTGTACCGCGCGATGGCCCTGGGCGAGGTGGTCACCGCCGAGCTCATGTCCGGGCTGGTCTATTACGTGGAACGGAACTTCACCGATCGCGGCTGGAACACGCCCGAGGACCGCGCGTTCCTGGAGAGCTTCAAGGACGTGAACAACCTCCGGCCCATGACCGCGGCCTTCAACTGGCTGGCGTGGTTCGTCCGCGGCCAGGGCGCCAAATACGAGAGCTACATGCAGGTCATCCGCGCCGGGCTCATGGACGCGCTCACCGGCCTGTTGCGGTCGCGCTTCGCCAAACAATGGGACAAGCTCCAGACCGACCTCGTGGCCGCCGGCGACCTCACGGATCACCTGGGCCGCGTGCTGTGCCTGGTGAAGCAGAAAAACGGACTGAAGTTCCTCGAAGGCCTGGCCTCGATCGTGGACGCCCTGCAAGGCCGGTCGGAGGGCCTGGACTCCCTGGCCAAGGGCGCGCGCGAAGAATTGCTGGAAGGCGAGGCGCGGGACGACCGCTATCAGTATCTCGTTTACGGCCACACGCACGAGGCCCGCCAGGATTGCTTCCGGGCCGGGCACGACAACCGGGTGAAGTTCTATGTGAACACGGGCACGTTCCTGCCGTTTGTCGAGCGCGCGCTCGACGGCCGGGGGTTCTGGACGGCCCACCGGATGACCTATGCCTTGTTGTTCAACAGCGACGAGGACAAGGACGGCCGCCTGGGGCCGGGACCCACGCTCGATGTCTGGAACGGCCTGCGCCGCAAACTCACGCACTGACCGCCGCAACCCTTATCCGCCATGCCGCCGCTCAAGATTTCCCCGCAGGCCCGCGACCTGCACGCCCGCGCCACGGTGGTGGACCTGCACGCCCACCCGTCGTTGAACATCTCGCTGTGGCAGCACAAGTTCGCCCGCCGCCACCGCAGCACCGGGGCCTGGAATCCGTTCACCATGCGCACCGACCTGCCCAAGCTGATGGACGGCAACGTGCGCGTGCTGCTCTCGGCGGTGTACCTGCCCGAGCGCCGGCTGCTCACGGATTGCTGGGCGCTGAAGGTGGCGAAGTGCTTCGCCTCGCCCAAGGTCCAGCGCCTGTTCCAGGGCAGCCCGTTCGACCGCACGCTCGAGGTCATCGCCCAGTTCGAGGCCGAGGTCGCGCGCTCGAAGGTCAACGGCCGCGAAGTGGCCGGCGTCGTCCGCTCCCGCCAGGAACTCGAGGCAGCCCTGGCCGAAGGCCGGCTCGCGATCGTCCACACCATCGAGGGCGCACACAGCCTGGGCGGCAGCGTGCTCAACGCCCGCGCCTTGTTCGACCGCGGCGTGTGCTTGCTCACGCTGGCGCACTTTTACGCGAACGAATTTGTGCACCCGGTGGAGGGCATTCCGCCCGAGCAAAAAATTCCCGGCTGTTTCGAGGAACCCAAGGACCTGACCAAGGGCCTCACGCCGCTGGGCGAGGAACTGGTCGAGGCCTGCGTGGACATGGGGATGCTCGTGGACCTCACGCATTGCACGCCGCTCGCGCGGCGGCGGGTCTTCGAGGTCGTGCGCCGGCGGCGGCCGCTGCTCTTCACCCACGTGGGCGTGGCCAGTCTGAATCCGCTGCCGATGAACCCGACCGACGCGGAAATTCGGCAGGTCGCCGACACCGGCGGCGTGATAGGCATCATCCTCATGAATCACTGGCTCACCACGGTGAAGATCAAGCAGGGCCTGCACTACGTGGTGGAAACCGCCCGCCGCATCCGCGACCAGGGCGGCATCGAGACGGTCGCGCTGGGCACGGACTTCGACGGCTTCACCGATCCGCCCGACGACGTGAAGGACATGGCGGACCTGCCGAACATCACCGAAGCCCTGCTGCGCGGCGGCTTCAGCGAGGCGGACATCCAGTTGATCCTGGGCGGAAATGCCCTGCGCGTCCTCCGCCAGGGCTGGGGCCGGTAAGCCGCGACGGTGGGCTGGGACCCGTCGAGCCCTGCTATTTTGGCTCTTGGTTCGTGGTACGTGGTTCTGGCCTTTGACTTTCGGCCTTCGACCTTCGACTACCTTGCCAGGGCGAGGCTCCGTCGAGCCCTGCTCTTTCGTGGCTGCGGTCGTCAGACCGCGGCTACCACGGGCGGGTCGCCTGCGGCACGGCCTCCGGCGAGGTCGCCGGGGCACTGCGGCCCGCTCGCTCAGTCGAGCCCTGCTCTTCCTTCCCCGCCGGGCGCTTGGGTCATTTCGGCGGCTTGAGCAGCGCGTGCTTGTAATGCCGCTTGACGCTCTTGCAGGAGTCCAGGGACTGCCGGGCGTCGTCGTTTTCCCAGACCTCGTCGTACGCCGGCCGGGCGGGACGGCGCGGGAGCCGGCGCTCCTTCAGGATCGTGCCGTCGTCTTTGCACGTGATCTCGACGTAACGCGGCTCGTCCAGCGGCCGGAAACGGTTGGAAAGAATGACCAGGACCTTGCGGTTCATAATGCCGTGGCGGCCGGCCCGCTCACCCGGCGGCCGGCGCGCGCGGCGTGGAAGTACACTGCGCCCCTGCGTCCCGCAAGCCTGGAGTTGTCATCCGGGCTTGGTGTTCGTGGTTTGTGGTTCGTTGTTCTTGGTTCCTGGTTCCCGGCTCGTAGTCGGTGGAACGCGGCCTTGGGCGCATCTCAATTTCCTGCAGGCGTATCGCCAGCCGGGGTGGCGGTCGGCTTCCCGCCCGGCGCTGGGGCGCGGGCGGCACTCCGCGGGCAGGGTTTGCTGTCGTGGATTCCGGGCGGCAGGATGCCGCCCTTTACGGCAGCCAGGGATGGCTGCCGTTACCCCCGGCGGCTTCTGGCCGTTTCCACCGGCTGCAAAAAGTGAGTTGCGCCCGCTGGCCTTCGACCTTCGACTTTCGACCTTCTCTGACCTTCTTGGTGGGGCGAGACTCCGTCGAGCCCTGCTATTCCGGTTCCTTGTTCGTGGTTCTTGGTTCGTTGTGTGGGCCACCGACTTCGGCTTGGGCTTTTGAACTTGGAACTTTGAACTTGGGACTTGGTACCCGGGACTCGGCCTTCGGCTTTCGCCGGCCTCCAGCCGGCGCCGGCTACGCCTGCGGCGTCTGTTCCTTCAGCCGCGCCCAGAATCCCGCCGGCGCCGGTTCATAGCCGCGTTCGGCCGCGGCGCGGAAGTTCTCGAACAGTTGCTGGCGCGCCCACTGCCACCAGCAGAAATCGGAGATGAACCCGATCAGCGCCCACAGCGCCAGCATGTCCGCAAAACCACCGCTTCCGCGGAACGAAGGCATCACCACCAGCAGCACGATCCACGGGATCACCAGCACGCGGAAGACCGCGCCGCCCGCGGCGTGTTGCACGCGCCGGGCCACGATCGCCCGCCAACTGGCCAGCCAGACGAGCGTGAACGCATCCGCGAGCAACGCCGCCGCAGCCAGCGCGCCCACCGCCAGCGCGTAACCTTCCGGCGGCGTGCCTTCCAGCAAGGCGACCAACGGCACGTAACCCGCCGTGAACGCCGCCGTGAGCGCCAGCGGCCAGCCGAACTGCCAGCGCAGGGCGCGAAACTGCGCCCGCATGATGTCGCGCACCGTCAGCGGCGTGCTCAGCAGCAGCTCCAGCGTGCCCTGCCGGCGATGGGTCACGATGGCCGCCGCCGCCTCGCCGCCCACCCAGAATTTCAGCAGCAGATGCAGGGTGACGCCGAAGATCATCGCCAGCGGCAACGGCGGTGACACGCCTCCTTCAAACCACCAGCCGGCGCCCAGCAACGCCCACAGCGAGAAGACCAGCGCCAGCGGCGGCACCGGCTTCCAGCGATGCCGGGCGATCAACCAGTGGAACGCCCCGCGCTCGAGCAGCCGCCGTCGCCGCCCGGCGCGCCGGGCCGGCGAACCGAACGCGAAGTTGCGCCGGAAATCCTGCCAGCGCGAGCCCGTGCGGCCGGCCGGTCGTTCGCGCCAGACCCGTTGCGTGAACAGGCTGGCCAACGCCAGGAACAGCCAGGCCTCGAGGTGCGAAATCAGCAGCGCGCGCACCGGGGACATTGACAAGCCGGTGGTCAGCACCTGAATCCACGCCAGAGCCGTCTGGGGCGAGAGTTCCTGG
This sequence comes from uncultured Verrucomicrobiota bacterium, assembly GCA_964568145.1. Taxonomy (GTDB): domain Bacteria; phylum Verrucomicrobiota; class Verrucomicrobiia; order Limisphaerales; family J093; genus DSVZ01. Next base: position 28,507 of record CAZMOZ010000040.1, on the reverse strand, counting down.
CAGAGCCGGCCCACCCACGCCGGCCAGTTGAGCGCGGTCGCCGCGTGGCCCAGACCGGGCAGTCCCAGCCAGTAAAACAACGCGGCGACCATCGCCGCGTTGGTGGCCTTGCGCGGCTCCTCGCACAGCGACGAGGTGAACAGGCCGAGGCTGACGGCGAAGAACAAGGTGTTCGTGAGCGCCAGCATGGCAAACCAGAACTCGCCCGCGGCCACGCCGCCTTCCAGCATCGGCAGCGCGAGCATGGGCATCACCGCCAGCAGCGCGTAAAAGGCGTGCGTCGCCTGCGCGGCGAGCTTGCCAAGCACCACGTCAAAGCCGCTCAGGTGGCTCAAGAACAGAAAACCCAGCGTGCCTTCCCGCCGCTCGCGGCTGATGGCGTCGGCCGTCACCGTCACGCCGGCCATCAGACAGAGCAGATTGGCGAACGTGGTCATGCTCACGAACAGCATCCGCCCGCCGGTGCCCGCGCCCAGCGTGCGGCCGTGCATCGCGGCATAGCCGACGACCACGAACGCCACCGCGGCGGTGAGCGTCCGCAGGTGGTAGGTACGCGGTTGGCGCGCGGCGACGCGCAGCTCGCGTTGGGCGACGGGCAGGATGGTCATGGCCGGGAGGATCGGGCGGGGATTCAGTTCATCCGCCACAAGCCGCGCCACCAGCCGCGCCGGCCGGTGAAACGCGCCGCGGCGGCTTCACGGAAATGCCGCAGGGTCTGCCGGCGCGCCCAGCCCAGCCAGAACAGGTCGTTCAGCAGACCGAGGCCGAACCACGAGCCGAGCGCGTGCCATTCGCTGAGGTCGGGTTCCCAGATTTTCCAGGTGCTCAGCAACGCCAGGGCGATGGTGCCGCCCAGCCAGACCAGCCAGGGCAGGACGCAGACTCGGACGAGCAGGTTGGCGGCGGCTTGGTTGGGCTGGGGCGCCGTGACCGCCACCCAGGGCCCCAGCTGCCAGAGCGTCACGACGTCCAGCACCAGCAGGCTCATGCGCGCGGCGTAGAGTCCCAGCACCAGGTCCCGCGAGCTGTAATCCCGGCGGAGATGCAGCGCGCAAAACCACACGTCGGCCAGCAGCACCGCCAGCACGGGCCAGAGGAACTGACGTTGCAGCGCGCGGCGCAGGCCGTGGGAGAAATCCCGCAGCGTCAGCGGCACGGTGAGCAGCAGTTCGAGCGCGCCCGAGCGGCGGTCCTCGGCCAGGCGCACCACCACCGCGGCGGCGATCCAGAGTTTCAGCACGCCGTAAATGCCCTGGGAAAAGGACAGGAGAAAGCCCGGATCGTGCCAGTCGTCGGGCGCCAGCCGTCGCATCCACGCCAGGAAGGCCGCGCCGCCGGCGAGGGCGAGCCAGACCAGCAGCGGCTTGAAGCGTTCGCGGGCGTGGAGCCAGAAGATCGGATTCCGCGCCAGCAGGCGGGCGCGCAAAGCGGCGCGCGCCGGACCGGCGCCGAACTTCAGGCGATCCCATTGGCGGCGCAGCCGCTCGCGCCACGAGCCTGCCGGCCGGCCCCGCCACACCCGCGGCACCGCAAAGCTGCTCAGCGCGAGGCACAGCACGCCCAGTCCGAAGACCGTGCCCACCGACGGCCAGAACAATTGCGCGAAAAGTCCAAAAGCCCCGGGCGGCATCGCGTTGGCGGGCATGAGGGCGATCATCAGCGCCAGCAGCGGGCTGGGCGTGACCAGCGTGAATTCCGGCGGCCCGCTGAAATTCTCCCGCATGGCCTGCAGCCACATGGCGAACCACGGGCCGAGGCACAACGCCGCCATGAGCAGGGCGGTCACGAGCACCGCGCGCCGGCTGTTCTCAAACCACGTCGAAACCCAGCTCCCGACCGCGAGCGAGCAGAACAGGGTGTTCAGCAGCACGAGCACGGTGAGCCCGAACTGCCGCCCGCTCACCCCGCCGAACAGCACCGCCAGGCCAAGGATCGGCACGATGGCCAGCAGCGAGTACACCCCGTTCAGCGAGGAGGCCGCCAGCTTGCCCAGGACGATGTCGTAGCCCTTGAGGTCGGTGAGAAACAGCAGCCCGAGCGTGCCTTCGCGGCGTTCCTCGCTGATGGTGTCCGCCGTGAGCCGCGCGCCGGCCAGCGCGCAGAAGACGAAGGCCAGTCCAGCCAGCTCGGCGAACAGGGTCAGGCCCAGGTCGGTGAAGTTGTACACGCTGAAGTTCGCGTACACGAGCGTGCCCACCAGCAGGGCGAGCGTGGCGGCCGCCAGGCGGTTCCAGTACGAGCCCGGCCGGCGCGCCGCCACCCGCAGTTCCCGCGCCACGATGGGCAGGAAGGTCATGCGCGGGATTGTGGCGGCGCGGCGGGTGATTTCAATCACCGAGGCGGTGGTGGAAGGCGCAACCCGGCTTTTTGCGGGGCTGGCCGGTCATCCCGCATTCGACCCGCCCGCGGGAACCGCGGTCCGCCGACCACAGTTCCGAAAGGTCGGGCTCGAAGGAGTCTCGTCCTGGCAAGGTAGTCGAAGGTCGAAGGCCCAAAGTCGAAGGCCAGAACAACGAACCAAGAACCAAGAACCAAAATTGCAGGGCTCGACGGAGTCTCGCTCCACCGGCGCGGCCGGACCGGCACAACAGCAAGATGCGCCGCGGCCCGGCGGGGGGCGCGAATGTCCTATTGCGTCGCGGAATACTTGTGGTTATTAATCTCGAACTTTTAGACACGGACCGACCGTGAAAGCAGACCGCAAGATGACGCACCTGACTCCGTCTCCCGGCCCTTGGACGACGGGCGGCCAGCCCCTGCTGGGCCCCCCGCCCAAGCAGGGTTTGTACGATCCCTGGTTTGAGCACGACGCCTGCGGGGTGGGCTTCGTCGTCAACATCAAGGGCCGGAAATCGCACGAAATCGTCCAGCAGGGCCTGCAAGTGCTGCTGAACCTGACCCACCGCGGCGCTTGCGGCTCGGAGGTCAACACCGGCGACGGCGCGGGCATCCTGCTGCAAACGCCGGACAAGTTTCTGCGGAAGGTGGCGGGCCAGGTGGGCATCACCCTGCCGCCGTTCGGGCAATACGGCGTGGGCATGATGTTCCTGCCGCCGGACCCTGGCCAGCGCAAGAACTGCGAACGGCTTTTCGAGGTCATCGTGGCCGAGGAAGGCCAGGAAGTGCTCGGCTGGCGCACCGTGCCCAGCGACAACTCGATGATCGGCGAGACCGCCAAGGCCAGCGAGCCGTACATGCGGCAGGTGTTCATCCGCCGCAGCCCGAACCTGCCCGACGACATGGCGTTCGAGCGCAAGCTGTTCGTCATCCGCAAGCGCGCCGTGACCGAGATCCGCAACTCGGGTCTCAAGGGCAGCCATTACTGGTACAGCGCCAGCCTTTCTTACAAAACCTTGGTGTACAAGGGCATGCTCATGCCCGACCAGTTGTCCAAGTATTACCCCGACCTGCTCGATCCGGATCTGGAGAGCGCGCTGGCGCTGGTGCACTCGCGGTTCAGCACGAACACCTTCCCAAGCTGGGAGCGCGGGCACCCGTACCGGTACGTGGCCCACAACGGCGAGATCAACACCCTGCGCGGCAACATCAACTGGATGCACGCCCGCCAGGCGATGTTCCATTCCGAGTACTTCGGCGACGACATCAAGGCCATCCTGCCGATCATCAACACCAACGGCAGCGACTCGGCCATGTTCGACAACTGCCTCGAACTGCTTGTGCTGGCCGGGCGTTCCCTGCCCCACGCGGTCATGATGATGATCCCGGAGCCGTGGCAGAACCACGAGACCATGAGCGACGAGAAACGGGCGTTCTACGAGTACCACTCGTGCCTCATGGAGCCGTGGGACGGGCCGGCCTCGATCGCCTTCACGGACGGCGTGCGCATCGGCGCGGTGCTGGACCGCAACGGCCTCCGACCTTCGCGGTATTACGTGACCAAGGACGACCTGGTGGTCATGGCCTCGGAAGTCGGCGTGCTGGACATCGCGCCCGAGCGGGTGCTCCAGAAAGGACGGCTCCAGCCGGGGCGCATGTTCCTGGTGGACACCGAGGAGGGGCGGATCATTGCCGACGAGGAGATCAAACGCCACATCGCCTCCGCGCACCCGTACCGGCAATGGCTCACCCAACACATGGTGGAACTGGCCCACCTGCCCGAGCCGTCCGGCGTGCCGGAGTCGGATCACCGCACCGTGCTTCAGCGCCAGCAGGCGTTCGGGTACACCTTCGAGGATCTCCGGCTGCTCATGCTGCCGATGGCCCGCGACGGCGTCGAAGCCGTGGGCTCGATGGGCAACGACGCGCCACTGGCGGCACTGTCCGACCGCCCGCGTCTGCTTTACGACTATTTCAAGCAGCTCTTCGCGCAGGTCACCAACCCGCCCATTGACTGCATCCGCGAGGAAATCGTCACCGCCACGGACACCAACCTGGGCGCCGAAGGCGACCTGCTGAACCCGCGGCCCGAGCATTGCCGGCGCATTCACCTCAAGAACCCGATCCTCACCAACGAGGAACTGGCGAAGATCCGTCAGGTCACCCAGGGCGGTTTCAAGCCGTTCACGTTGCCCATCCTGTTCAATCCGGCCGAGGGCGGCCTGGGCCTCGAACGCGCCACGAGCGCGCTCTACACCCGCGCGGACAAAGCCATCGCCGAAGGCGTGAACATCCTCATCCTTTCCGACCGCGGCGTGGACACCGAAAACGCGCCCATCCCCGCCCTGCTTGCCGTGTCCGGCCTGCATCACCACCTGATCCGCACCGGCACCCGCACGCGGGTCAGCCTGGTGCTCGAATCGGGCGAACCGCGGGAGGTCCACCATTTCTCGCTGTTGATCGGGTACGGTTGCAGCGCCATCAACCCGTACCTGGCATTTGAGACCCTGGACGACCTCATCCGCGAGGGCCTGCTTAAGGGCGTGGATCACAAGACCGCCTGCAAGAACTTTGCGAAGGCCGCAGTCAAGGGCGTGGTGAAGGTCTGCTCCAAGATGGGCATCTCCACTATCCAGAGCTACCGCGGCGCGCAGATTTTCGAGGCCGTGGGCCTGCACCATTCCGTGGTGGACAAGTATTTCACCTGGACGCCGTCGCGGGTCGAGGGCGTGGGCCTGGACGTGATCGCCGAGGAGGCAATCCGCCGGCACCGGCAGGGCTTCCCGCCCCGGCCCGTGAACGGCGCGGTGCTCGACCCCGGCGGCCAGTACCAGTGGCGCCAGGACGGCGAGTTCCACCTGTTCAACCCGGACACGATCCACGCCCTCCAGACGGCCGTGCGCTCCGGGAGCTACGAAGCTTACCAGCGGTACGCCAGCGCCGTGAACGAGTGCTCGCGGAACATGTCCACGCTGCGCAGCCTGCTGGATTTCAAGCCGCGCGCGCCCGTGCCCATCGAGGAGGTCGAGCCCGTCGAGGCCATCCTCAAACGCTTCAAGTCCGGCGCCATGAGCTACGGCTCGATCAGCCAGGAAGCCCATGAAACGCTGGCCATCGCCATGAACCGCATCGGCGGCAAGAGCAACACCGGCGAGGGCGGCGAGGACCCGGAACGCTACGTCTGGCGCAACGAACTCGGCGACTCGAAGAACTCGGCCATCAAGCAAGTCGCCTCCGGCCGCTTCGGCGTGACGAGCTATTACCTCGTCAACGCCCGGGAGCTGCAGATCAAGATGGCCCAGGGCGCCAAGCCCGGCGAAGGCGGCCAGTTGCCCGGCCAGAAGGTGTACCCGTGGATCGCGAAGGTCCGGCACTCAACGCCTGGCGTCGGCCTGATCTCGCCGCCGCCGCACCATGACATCTACTCGATCGAAGACCTGGCCGAGTTGATCCACGACCTCAAGAACGCCAACGAAAACGCCCGCGTCAGCGTCAAGCTCGTGGCCGAGGTCGGCGTCGGCACCGTCGCCGCCGGCGTCGCCAAGGCCCACGCGGACGTGGTGCTCATCAGCGGCCATGACGGTGGCACCGGCGCCTCGCCGCTCACCAGCATCAAGCACGCGGGCCTGCCGTGGGAGCTGGGCCTGGCCGAGACCCACCAGACGCTCGTGCTGAACAACCTCCGCAGCCGCATCGTGGTGGAGACGGACGGCCAGTTGAAGACCGGCCGGGACGTGGTTATCGCCGCGCTGCTGGGGGCGGAGGAATTCGGCTTCGCCACCGGGGCGCTGGTCAGCATGGGCTGCATCATGATGCGCGTCTGCCACCTGAACACCTGCCCGGTGGGCGTGGCCACGCAGGACCCGCGGCTCCGCAAGAACTTCATGGGCCAACCCGAGCACGTGGTCAACTTCATGCGCTTCGTGGCCCAGGAAGTCCGCGAATGGATGGCCCGGCTCGGCTTCCGCACCCTCAACGAGATGATCGGCCGCACGGACGTGCTCGAAGCCCGCCGGGCGGTGGATCACTGGAAGGCCCGCGGGCTGGACCTCTCGAACCTGCTCTACCAGCCGGAAGCCCCGGCCTCCGTCGGCCGTTACTGCCAGCAGCCGCAAGATCACGGCCTCGGGGAATCGCTGGACAAGACCCAGTTGCTCAAACTCTGCCAGCCCGCCATCGAACGCGGCGACCGGGTCCGCGCGGACCTGGCCATCCGCAACGTCCATCGCGTGGTGGGCACGCTCACCGGCAGCGAGATCACCCGCCGCCACGGGCCGGACGGCCTGCCGGACGACACGGTGCGCCTGCACTTCAAGGGCTCGGCGGGCCAGAGCTTCGGCGCGTTCATCCCGAAAGGCATGACGCTCATCCTCGAGGGCGACGCCAACGACTACCTGGGCAAGGGCCTTTCTGGCGGCCGGATCATCGTGTACCCGCCGGCGGGCGCCACGTTTGTGCCGGAGGAGAACATCATCATCGGCAACGTCGCCTTCTACGGCGCGACCAGCGGCGAGGCCTTCATCCGCGGCATGGCGGGCGAGCGGTTCTGCGTCCGCAACAGTGGCCTCAACGCGGTCGTCGAGGCGGTGGGCGACCACGGCTGCGAGTACATGACCGGCGGCCGCGTGGTGGTCCTCGGGCCCACCGGACGCAACTTCGCGGCCGGCATGTCCGGCGGCATCGCCTACGTGCTCGACGAGGCCGGCGACTTCGCCCGTCGCTGCAACCAGCAGATGGTCGGCTTGGAGGCGCTGACCGACCGCGGGGAGATCGAATCCGTGCGCGGCCTCATCCAGCGCCACGCCGAGTACACCCGCAGCCAGCGCGCCTTGAAGATTCTGGTGCTCTGGGACGAGTATGCGCCGCGCTTCGTCAAGGTGCTGCCCAAGGACTACCGGCGCATGCTCCTGGCCTTCCAACGCGTGGCCGACGCCGGCCTCAGCGGCGATGAGGCCTGGATGGCCGCGTTCGAGGAAAACGCCCGCGACCTGGCGCGCGTCGGCGGCGGGTGAGTTGTCCTCACCCGGACCTGACGACACTTTCCGCGATTACCAACCAACACTGCATGGGCAAACCCACCGGCTTCCTGGATTACCTGCGCGAGCTGCCGCTTGACCGCCCCGCCCTCGAACGCATCAAAGACTGGAACGAGTTCCACCTCCACGCGGACGAGTCGCGGCTGCGCGACCAGGCGGCGCGCTGCATGGATTGCGGCACGCCGTTCTGCCACACCGGCCGCATCCTCAGCGGCATGGCGTCCGGCTGCCCGATCAACAACCTCATCCCCGAGTGGAACGACCTGGTGTACCGTGGCCTGTGGGACGAGGCGCTCGAACGCCTGCACAGGACGAACAACTTCCCCGAGTTCACCGGCCGCGTCTGTCCCGCACCGTGCGAAGGCTCCTGCAACGCCGGCCTGGTCGCCGAGCCCGTCACCATCAAGGAAATCGAGTGCAGCATCATTGACCACGCCTGGGCGCGCGGGCTCGTCCAGCCGCATCCGCCCGAGGTCCGTACAGACAAGCGCGTCGCCGTCGTCGGCTCCGGTCCTGCCGGCTTGTGCGCCGCCGCCCAGCTCAACCGCGCCGGCCACGACGTCACCGTCTTCGAGCGCGCGGACCGCGTGGGCGGGCTGCTCATGTACGGCATCCCGAACATGAAGCTCGACAAGGCCCTCGTGCAGCGCCGCGTGGATCAACTCGCCGCCGAGGGCGTGAACTTCGTCACCCGCACCGAGGTGGGCGTGAACTACGATCCGCGCCGGCTGCTGGCCAACTACGACGCCGTCATCCTGTGCACCGGCGCCACCCGGCCGCGCGACCTCCCTGTCGAAGGCCGCGACCTGAAGGGCATCTACTTCGCGATGGATTACCTCACGGCCAACACCCGCAGCCTGCTCGATGCCCGCCGCAACGGCGGCTACATTGACGCCGCCGGCAAGGACGTGGTCGTGATCGGCGGCGGCGACACCGGCACGGACTGCTGTGGCACCGTCTTGCGCCAGGGCTGCCGCAGCCTGGTCCAGCTCGAAATCCTGCCCCGCCCGCCGCGGGAGCGCGCGCCGGACAACCCCTGGCCCGAATGGCCCAAGGTGTATCGGCTGGATTACGGCCAGGAGGAAGCCGCGGCCCTGTTCGGCGCCGACCCGCGTGTGTACCTCACCACGGTGAAGAAATTCCTCGGCGACTCCGCCGGCCATGTGGCCGGCGTGCGCACCGTCGAGATCACCTGGGAAAAGGACTCGCAGGGCCGTTTCGTGCCGAAAGAGGTTCCGGGCTCGGAGCGGGAACGGCCGGCGCAGCTCGTCCTGCTGGCGATGGGGTTCCTCGGACCCGAGCAGTCGCTGCTGGACCAGCTCGGCGTCGAGCGCGACACCCGCACCAACATCAAGGCCGAGCACGGCCACTTCCAGACCAGCTTGAAAGGCGTCTTCGCCGCCGGCGACTGCCGGCGCGGGCAGAGTCTGGTGGTGTGGGCCTTCAACGAAGGCCGCGGCGCCGCCCGCGAGTGCGACCGCTACCTGATGGGTTCGACCGACCTGCCCTGACTGGACCACAACCGGCCGCTTCACCCGGAAACGCTCCCGGGCAATTGCCGCTCCGCGCCGGAATGGCCTGCAACAGCCCCCGATCTGCTGAACCCGTGACCGCATTCTTAATCTGCTACGGTTTGGCCCTGGTGTACGCCGTGGTGCGTTACGGAGTGTTCGCTCCGCAGAATCTCGAAAATCTGCCGGCGTTTATTCTGAACAAGGGGATTTCCATGGCCGCGGCGTTTTGCTTCGTCCTGGCCTTTCGCGAGCAGTGCCGGCGGGAGCGGGATCAGCGTTGCGGGCTGGAGCCGGCCTCTTGGTTCCGGGCCGGGCTTTTCGGCGTCTGGGCGCATGTGCCGCTGTCCCTGGCGCTGTTGCAGCCGGCCTACTTTCGCGAGTTCTACGCCGGCGAGCGGCTGAGCTTCAACGGCGAGACCATCTTCCTGTTTGGCGCGCTGGCCGTGGGGAGCATTTATCTGCTGTCGCGGCCGGGGCTCACGCCGCGGCGGCGCTGGTGGGGGTCGTTGGCCACGCTGCTGCTGGTGGCCACGCACGTGTCGTTCATGGGTCTGGCCCGCGGGCTGAACATCAACCGCAGCCACGCGTGGCTGCCGCCCATGTGGCTGCTCAGTCTGGTGGGCCTGGCCTTGGGCATCGCCTACCTGCTCCGCACCCGGCCGGGTTTGCCGGCGCCCGCCGCGCAAACCGATGTCCAGTCGGCGCCACCCCCATGAACGGCCGCGCGGATTTCATCGGCCATTTTACTCATGCAACGATTCACTATTTGACCGCCTCGGTCGCGGTATCCGCCGCGCCCTTCCGCAGTTCAAGCGGATCTTCCCAGCCAGGCGCACCCCGGCCGGACAACATTTTGGTTTGTCGTCCCCGGCCGCCCGCGCCAGTCTTCGGCCAGCATGGACGTGAAGAACCTCGCCGAAGTCCCGGCCTTCATCACCAAGGACGGCTCGGAAATCCGCGAGTTGCTGGCGCACCGCAACTCGGTCATCCGCCACCAAAGCCTGGCGGAGGCGCGGCTGCCGGTGGGCGGCGCCACGCAGGGGCATTACCACGTCCGCGCCGAGGAGATTTACTACATCACCCACGGCACGGGCCGGGTGCGGATCGAAGGCGAGGAACGCGACGTGCGGCCGGGCGACGCCATTGCCATCCCTCCGGGCCAGCGCCACAAGCTGTGGAACACCGGCGCCGAGCCGCTACGCTTGCTGTGCTGCTGCGCGCCGGCTTACGAACATGACGACACCGTGCTGACGGAGCCATGAGCATCCGCGCCGAACCTTTTTTTCCGGAGCGTTTGCGAGGCGGGCCGAGGCGATTCCAGTGGGCGGAGCCGCGGGCGTTTCGCAAGCTGAGGTGGCAGGCCGAATGGCGGAGACTCCGCTCGCCGGTGCTGATCGCCCTGCTGGCCGCCACGCCAGTTCTGATTTTCCTGGGCTCCTGGCTGCGCGACCGCCTTGCGGGCGAGCCGTTCCGCTGGGGCATGGCGGTGTTGGCAACGCTGGGGATCCCGGCGTTGCTCCGGTTGGCGGTCTGGCTGCAAACCGGTCCGCTGTCCGCGCACGTCCAGTTGACCGACAAGTGGATCTCCCGGGCCAATGGAAAGTCCTTCCGCCGCTGGGAGGCACAGCACGGCTTCTGGATCAACCGCCGGCCGGACTTCGCCATCCTGGCGTTGCTGCCCAGGCAGGGCAAACCGGTCTTTCTCGGCGTGCCGCCGGACGTTCCGTTCGATGAACTCGCGGCCTTCCTGCGCAGGCGGGGACTGGAACAGCGGTTTGACGACGATGCCCGCCAGCCTACCCTGCCCGCCGCAACAGCATGAAACCGCAGCGCGTCCGTCTCTTCGTCAAAACCTGGTGTCCGTGGTGCCGTGAGGCCGAGGCCTGGCTCAAAGCCCGCGGCGTCGCCTACGAACGGCTGGACGTCCATGCCGACCCGCGCCATTTCGAGGAGATGCGCCGGCTCTCCGGCCAGTCGCTGGCGCCGGTCATCGAGGCGGACGGCCGCGTGCTGGCGGACTTTGGCGCGGACGAACTCGGGGCTTGGTGGCAGGCGCAGGAATGGGGCCGTTGAGCTGCAAATAATTGGTTAATAAGTGAAAAGGTGAAAAAGTGAATGGTTAAATGGGCGCCAAGGCAGAGCTCACTTTCACCCTTTGACCTTTCACCTTTTCACCCTTTTAACCTCTTCAACCCCCGCTCCGCTGTTGCCCGGCCGGCCGGCCATGGCCTAGCCTCGCCGCGTGGAAGACGCTTCAACCACCGCCACCGCCGCGCGCCCCGATGGCCGCCGCGCCGACCAGCTTCGCCCGCTGCGGTTCCAGAACGGCATCGCGCCGCACGCCGCGGGCTCAACGCTCATCGAGTGGGGCAACACCCGCGTGATCTGCGCCGTGACGGTCGAGGAGGTCGTGCCGCGCTGGATGAAGGAACAGGGCGTCGTCGGTGGCTGGCTCACCGCCGAGTACTCGATGCTGCCGTACTCGACGCTCGACCGGAAGCCGCGCGACATCTCCAAAGGCCGGCTCGACGGCCGTTCGCAAGAAATCCAGCGCCTCATCGGCCGGGCCATGCGCGCGGCTGTGGACCTCGAAAAGCTCGGCCCGCGCACGCTCTGGGTGGATTGCGACGTCCTGCAGGCCGACGGCGGCACACGCACCGCCTCCATCACCGGCGCGTACGTGGCGCTGGCGCTGGCCGTGCGGCAGCTTCGCGCCGCCGGCAAACTGGAGGCCGATCCCGTCCAGACCGCCGTCGCCGCCGTGAGCGTGGGCCTGGTCAACGGCCAGCCGGCATTGGACTTGAACTACGCCGAGGACGCCGGGGCCGAGGTGGACTTCAACCTGGTGATGACCGCCCGGGGCGCGTTCGTCGAGGTCCAGGGCACCGGCGAGAAAGGCACCTTCACCGACACTCAACTCGGCGAATTGCTGGCCCTCGGCCGTCAGGGCATCCAGCAACTCCTCGTAGCCCAGGCCGCAGCCATCGCGGCGGCTTGATCCGCCAGTTTCCCACGATGAGCAAACCCCGGCCCACCCAATTCTATTTCATCCGTCACGGCGAAGTCGAAGAACGCTACCAGAAGGTCTTCGGCGGCCGGCTGGACATTGACCTCTCGCCCTTCGGGATCGAGCAGGCCGAGGCGGTCGCGGCGCATCTGCGCGGGACGCATTTCGACGCCGTGTACGCCAGCCCGATGAAGCGCGCCCAGCGCACGCTCGCGCCGCTGGTCGCCTCGAACGGCTACCGGCCCATCACCCTCGACGGCCTGCGCGAAGTGGACTTCGGCGCGTGGACCGGGTTCACCTGGGACGAGGTGCGCGAGCGGTTTGGCAAGAGCGCGTACGACTGGTTGCACGAGTTGGAGGCGGGCGGCATCCCCGAGGCCGAACCCATCCCCGCGTACCGGCGGCGCGTGGCCGGTTGCCTGGACGAAATGCTGGCGCTGCACCCCGGCAAGACCGTGGCGGTGGTCTGCCACGGCGGGGTGATCCGCATGGCGCTGGCGCACTTGCTCGACCTGCCGCTGCCGAAAATGGCGCATTTCGAGGTGGATTACGCCAGCATCACAGTGGTGGACCACCGCCCCGGCCGACCGGAAGTCCAGTTGCTCAACTTCACCCCATGGCGGCGGCCCGCCTGAAACCCGGCGACCTGCTCAAGGTCACGGTCACCGTGCCGGTCGAGGCCGAGGAACCCGCGGCCGCGCTGGTGGAACGGCTCTTCGCGCAAGCCCCGGCGCTGTACACCGACGACGACACGCTCTTCACCGAAGTCAGCGTCTTCCTGAAATCGGCCCGCGAATTCAGCGCGGCCCGGCAGGCATGGCTGGCGCGGGGGTTGGGCAGGCTGCGCGCGGACGGCGTGCCGCTCGGACGCACCCGGATCAAGGCGGTTACGCTGCCGCGCCGGGACTGGGTGGAGGCCTGCAAACGGCACATCAAGCCGCTCGACCTCGCCGGCCGGCTGCTGGTGAAACCCACCTGGAGCCGCCGCGCGCCGCGTCCCGGCCAGGCGGTGGTGTTGCTCGATCCCGGGCTGAGCTTCGGCACCGGGCGGCATCCCACCACAGCTTTCTGCCTGGAACAGGTGGTTCGCCTTGCCCCCGCCCGCGACGGCGGCCCGTCTGGCAAGCCCCGCTCGTTGCTCGACATCGGGACCGGCTCGGGGATTCTGGCCATCGCCGCGGCCAGGCTGGGTTACGCGCCGGTCGAGGCCTTCGACTTTGACCCCGAGGCGGTGCGCGTGGCTCGCGCAAACGCCGCGCTCAACGGCGTCGCCGCCCGGCTTAAATCCGCGCAGCGCGACTTGCGCCGGCTGCCGCGCGTTCCGAGCCGCCGCTTCGATGTCGTTTGCGCCAATCTCCTGGCCGACCTGCTGCTGGCCGAACGGGAGCGGATCACCACACGCGTGGCGCCGGGCGGCACGCTGGTGCTGGCGGGCATCCTGGCGGCGGAGTTCGAGCAGGTGCACGCGGCCTACGCCGCGCAGGGCTGGCGGGTGATGGCTCAAAACACTGTCAAGGAATGGTGTTCCGGCGCCTTCCGCCGGCGGGAGCGGACCGGCTGAGCTTGAGAACCGCGTTCAGGAAGTGGCGCCGGCGAATCGCCGGTGTCGCCAGCGGGGCAGGCGGCCCGTCCCAATGGCCGCAGTCTGACGGCCGCAGCTAAGGCAGGTCAGGGTTCGGCGGAGGCTCGCCCCACCTTGTTAAAGCCGGCACAAAAGCGAGATACGCCAAGCCTTCCGGTTTGCGGACTCGTCCTTGACGAAGCCACCGGCGCCACGGATATTGCGCGGCTACGTTTTCGCCGCCCAATGGGCGGGTTCGGGCGTGTCGCCTAGTATGTCCAAAAAGAAAGTCACGAAGCCGGTTCAAAAACACCAGTCTCAGCGGGGGGGCTCACCCACCAGGCACAGGAAGCCCAAGGCCGCCGCCAAGGCGAAGCCAGCGGCCGCGCGTTCAGTGGAGGTTTCCGGGACGCAATCGGACAAGCCCGCAGCAGTCCCACCAGCCCCCACCCCGCCCGCTCCGCAAGTCCAGCCGGGCACCGCCGCTCCGGCGACCACGGAAGCGCCGGTCGCGAGCGCTCCGGGCGCTCCGGGCGCGCCCGTCACCCCCACCGCCCCCGGCGGCGCCAGCCCGGAGATGCACACCCAGTCCGGCGTGGACCTCACCGAGAAGATTAAGGAACTGGTCCGCCTGGCGCAGGAGCAGGGTTACCTGACTTACAGCGACATCAACGACATCATTCCCGACAACGTCATCGCGTCGGAGGACTTGGATGAGGTCTATTCCAAGCTCCGCAGCCTCGAGATCGAGATCGTGGACCAGGCGGAGGTGGACCGCGTCAAGCAACCGGAGCCCGAGGAGGAGGACGAGAAGGCCCGGCTGGACATCCTCGACGACCCCGTCCGGATGTATTTGAAGCAGATGGGTCAGGTGCCGTTGCTCACCCGCGAACAGGAGGTGGAAATCTCCAAGCGCATCGAGGACAACGAGAACGAGGTCAAGCGCATCATTTACAGCTTCGGCTTCTCGGGCAAGGAGCACATCGCCCTGGCGGAGAAGCTCATTTCCGAGCCGCCCAAGGAACGGTTCGACCGCGTGATTCTGGACAAGAAGATCGAAAGCCGGGACAACCACCTTCGCGCCTTACGCAAGTTGGTCAAGGACGTGCGCGCCGTGGACCGGGAAGTGGACGCCCGGTACGCCGCCTGGCTGCGCGAGGCCAACAAGACCCGCCGGGAGAAGCTCCTCGCCGAGTTCCGCAAGGTGGACGCCCGGCTCCAGGCCACGTTCTCGAAGTTTTACTACAAGCAGAAGGTCATCGAGGAGATGGCGCTGGTGGCGGACAACATCCACGACAAAATTCAGACGGGACTGCGGACCATTCACGAGCTGGAGCAGCAACGCAAGACCCCGCAGATCCAGCAGATCGTGGACTCGGAATGGCAGAAGATCCGGGCGCTTGAGGAATTCGTGCGGATGCCGTACCAAGATTACCTGGCGGCGTACCAACAACTCCAGCACTTCACCAAGAGGGCCCACCGGGCCAAGACCGAGATGGTGGAGGCGAACCTCCGGCTGGTGATCTCCATCGCCAAGAAATACACCAACCGCGGCCTGTCCTTCCTCGACCTCATCCAAGAGGGCAACATGGGCCTGATGAAGGCGGTGGAGAAGTTCGAGTACCGCCGAGGCTACAAGTTCTCCACCTACGCCACCTGGTGGATCCGCCAGGCCATCACCCGCTCGATCGCCGACCAGGCCCGCACCATCCGCATCCCGGTGCACATGATCGAGACCATCAACAAGCTCATGCGGGTGCAGAAGCAGCTCCTCCAGGATTACGGCCGCGAGCCCACCCCGGAGGAGATCGCCGACGAGATGCAGATGCCGGTGGACCGCGTGCGCGCCGTGCTCAAGATGGCCCAACAGCCCATCTCGCTGCAAAGCCCGGTCGGCGACAGCGACGACACCAACTTCGGCGATTTCATCGAGGACAAGTCGGCGGAGAACCCGTCCGACATGACCAGCTACAGCCTGCTCAAGGACAAGCTGAACGACGTGCTGGACAGCCTGACCGAGCGCGAGCGCAAGGTGCTCGAGCTGCGCTTCGGCCTGGCCGACGGCTACAGCCGCACGCTCGAGGAGGTGGGCAAGCAGTTCAAGGTCACCCGCGAGCGCATCCGGCAGATCGAGGCGAAGGCGCTGCGCAAGATGCGGCATCCCACCCGGCTGCGGCAACTCCAGGGCTTCCTCGAAGGCGAGGAACTCGAGGCCATTGTCTCGGGCCTGCTGGCCGGCAACGCGCCCTGAGCCGCGCCCAAACCGGACGTGGTTTGCGCGCGCCGGCGGGTCAACCGCAAGGCATTTGAGCCGCCGGGTGTAACCCAGCGCCCCGGCGCGGTGAATCGAGCAGGTGCAGACCGGAGCGAGTGCTCTGGTCCGCGAAACCGAAACAATGCACCGTACGCTCATGAATGCCTTGAAGATTCTGCCGCTGGGACTGGCCCTGACGGCCACCGCCCTCGCCGGTCCGCTCCAAACCGCCCACATCGCCGCCGATGCCCGCTGGGTGTTGCACCTGGACGTGGAAACCTTGCTCGCCACTTCGGTCGGGCAGACGCTCGCCCGCGAGGCCCTGGAGCCCCAATTCGCGGAGGCCGCCACCCGGTTGAAGCGCGAGCTCAACTTTGACTTCGACTGGCGCCGCATCCGCTCGCTCACCCTGTATGGCGCCGAGTATGGCGGTCCCGAGCGGCTGCGCGGCGTGATGCTGATTGACACGGACCTGGACCTCGCCGCGGGCTTTGAAGCCGCGCTCCAGAAACAGGCGGCGCTCGGCCGGGCGGAAGACGGTGATCTGCAACGACTGGAAGACGGCCCGCAGCCGCTGTACTGCATCAAAGAGGACTTGTACATCGCCCTCCAGCCGGGCGCGCCGGTCGTGGTGGGCAAGGCCCGCCGCACCGCCCTCAAGGCCCGCTCGGTTTTGGTCGGCGGCGCCCTCAATCTCGACACCGCGCCGGGATTCGCCGCCTTCGCCGCAGCCAGCCGGGACAATTTTCTGCTCATCGCGGCCGAGGGTTTCAGCGACGCCGCCCCGGTGCCACCCAAGGCGTGGGTCCTGAAAATGGCCGAAGGTTTGCGCTTCACCCTTGGCGAGACGGCCGGGCAGGTGCAGGCCAGCCTCACGCTGAACGCGAAGTCGGCCGAAACCGCCCAGCAGATGCAGCAGGTCGTCCAAGGCATGCTGGCTTTGGTGTCGCTGAGCCAGATCGAGAATGTGGATTTGCAGAGGCTGATCAGCGGCCTGCGGGTCGGCGCCAACGACCGCCAGCTTGTCTTGAACCTGACTTTACCCGCCGCGGAGGTGGCGGCTAAAATCGCCGAAGAGGAACGTCGCAAACGCAGCCAGAACCAATCCACACCGTGACGCTCACGGGCCAGTTCTGCGCCCCGCCGGAGCCGGCCGCCGCCGCCTGGACTCCCCGGTCTGCGGTGCCGGCGGCGGCGGGCGTGGCTGACGCGGCCCCAACAACGAGTGACGACCTGGCCGCGCTGGCCGGCCGCGCGCAAGCCGGCGACGAGGCCGCCTTCGCCGCGTTGGTGCGCGCTTCCACCAACCGGCTGCTCAACTTCCTGTACCGTCTCATCGGCCACGCGCAAGACGCGGAAGACCTCGCACAGGAAACCTTCGTGAAAGCCCACCGCGCGCTGGACCGCTACAATCCCGCGCGGCCGTTCCTGCCCTGGCTGTTCACCATCGCCCGCCGCAGCGCCCTGAATCACCTGCGCGCGCTGCGCCCGGTGGAGTCCTTGCCCGACGGCGTGCCCGCGCCCGACGCGCCCGATCCGGCCGAGGCTTCCGCCACCCGGGACGACCACGCGCAACTCTGGCGCACCGTCCGGCGCCTGCATCCGCGCTACCACGAAGTGCTGTGGCTGTACTACGGCGAAGGCTTCACCGCCGCCGAGGTGGCCACTGTGATGCGGACGAACGCGCTGTGCGTGAAAGTGCTTCTCCACCGCGCGCGCCGGGCGTTGCTGAGCGAACTGCGCGCCGCGGAATCCGAACCTCAACCTCCGGCAACCTGAACCCGCCATGTTGTGCCGACTTGTTCAAGTGCTGACTTCAGCCGCGCGCGACGCAGGTGAAAGCCCGCCGCGCTGGTGCCGCCGCCACGCCGCGCGCTGCGATCGTTGCCAGCGCGAGCTCCAAGCGGAATTCGCCTTGGGCGATCAACTTCGGGCCGACGCCGCCAGCGCGCGAATGGCTCCCCCACCCCGTCTGGTCATGCGAACGCTGAACCGCTTGACGACTGCGATGCCGCAACGCAGGCACCGTGTCCCGGTACCGCTGTGGCTGAAACCGGTGGCCGCCGCGGCCGCCTTTGCGCTGGTCCTGGCAATCTGGCATGCCCGGCGGCCGCCCACTCCTCCATCGCCGCCAGTCACAACAACGCTCGCGGGTTTGCCGCTGCCGTTGCCAGCGGCCTGGACGCCGCCGGATGGCGGCGCGCTGCTGGAGCTTTCGGCCAAGTGGGATGATCCGCTGAAGCGCGAACTGGAACTCGTGCTGGCCGACGCCCAGGCCGCCGGACGGTCGCTCGCCGTGACGTTCCTGCCGGCTTCTCCGACGCCTTGAACCGCCGGTAAAGGAGATCAGGTGGCCGGCCTCTGGCTCAGAGGCCAAAATCTCGCCCCTCAGTGAGGGGCGACCCACCTTGTAGCGCCAGACCGCTCAGCTTCCGCTGAGCACCTGGTCCAAGCTTTGCTTGAGATCGCGCTTGCTCTTGAGTCCCACCAGGGTGTCTTCGACGCGCCCGTTCTTGAAGAGCAGCAGCGTGGGAATGCCGGTGATGCGGTATTCGGCGGCGAGGTTGTCGTTTTCGTCCACGTTCACCTTGCCCAGCCGCACCCGACCGTCGTATTCGGCGGCCAGTTCATCCAAGACCGGCGCGATCATGCGGCAGGGGCCGCACCATTCAGCCCAAAAGTCCACCAAGACCGGCAGCGGCGATTGGAGCACTTGCGCGGCGAAGTTCTGTTCCGTGAGCGTGAGAATGTTCGGAGCGGCCATGGGCAGCGCGAAAAATTGCCGGATGCGAAACTCAGAGACCGGTGCCGCTGGTGGCAAAGCCCATCAGGACGACCCGCACCAGTCCGGCGACAACGGCCACGATGGCCACCACTGCCAGGATGGTGTCCAACTGGGTTGGTCCGGCGGCAGCCGCGGCCACAGGCGCTGGCCGGGCGGCCGGTGCGGCAGCCTTGGGAGCGCCGGCCGGGGCCGCTGGCGGGCGCGCGGCCGGTGCGGCGGGCGCGGCGGCCTGGACCGGCACGGCGGCGGCTGTGGCGGTGGGAGCCGGTCCGGCGGTGGGCGCGGCGGCGGGAGCCGGTCCGGCGGTGGGCGCGGCGGCGGCGGTCACAGCCGGCGTGGGCGCCGCGGGCTTGGGAATCTTGATCGTGGGCGCCGCGCTCGGCTTGGGCGGCAGGCTGATGCGCACCGTCTCCTTCTTGGGCTGGATTTTGGCGCTTTCAGATGCCTTCGGCGGCGCGCCGCCCGGCGGCGGAACTGGAGGATTGGTCTCGGCCATATTGCTTGTTGCGAACGAAGCTAGAAGTGGGCGCGTCGGGTGTCAACCTCCGGCCCGGCAACGCGGGTTCAGTTTTTCGGCGCGGTGACCATCGGGAAATCATCCGTGCGAAACGGCGAGGCGGGCAGCCCGGCCTCGCTGAACAGGTTCACCACCGGATAATCCGCCCAGCCAAAGCGCACCGCCACCGGCTGGGCCACCCGCGGGCTGCGCACCACCACCTTGTCCTTGCCGACAATGCGCGCCTCCGCCCAGATGAATTTGCGGTCCGGACCGGCGATGGCGAAGCCTTTCACGTCGCCGTCCCGCGCAACGAGGCCTTTGCCCACGTTGTCGAACTCGATTGTCGCCCGGTCACCGGAGAAGCTCACCGAGCGGAACATCGGGCTGAGGCCCGCGAACGGCTCGCCGTACGCGATGACGCGCGCCGCCAGGGCGAGGCGCTCGCCCACGATCGCCTTGCGCGTCGGGTGGATGTCGTCCTTGTCGCCGGCGTCGGTGATGATCGCCAGGCCGACGTTGGGCAACACCTTGGTGGCGTGCATTTGCGCTTCGCGCAACTCCGCCCAGTCGCTGTCGCCCGGCTCGGCGGTGATCTCCTCCAGGCTGCGGTTGCGGTTCTTGTCCCACGGCGCGAGCTGGACGGCGATGAACGGGAAGTCGCCCTGCGCCCAGTCGCGGCGCCAGTTGAGGATCATGTCGGGGAACAACCGCCGGTATTGCCAGGCGCGACCGGCGTTGGACTCGCCCTGGTACCAGATGGCGCCGCTGATCGCGAACGGGATCAGCGGGGCGATCATGCCGTTGTACAACTCGGCGGGCCGCCACGGCTGCCAGGGGCGGGGCTGCTCAAACTTCCTCCCCGCCGCCTCGGCTTCGCCCTTTTCCTTTTCCCACTTCGCGAGCACTTCCTTGTAACGCTGCTCCGCAGCCGGATAGGCGTCCCAGATTTCCCGCCGGTAATCCGGGTCCACCGTCAGCGCGGTCTTGCTCATCCAGACCTCGGCCGGCGACCCACCCCAGGACGTGTGGATGAGGCCCACCGGCACGTTGCGGGTGCGCTGAAGCGCGCGGCCGAAGTAGTACGCCACCGCCGAGAAATCCTTCACCGTGTCCGGTCCGCACGGCTTCCACTCCGCCTTCACGTCGTCCACCGGCTCGGTGGTGCGGAGCTTCGGCACCGTGAACAGCCGGATGTGCGGATTCGCGGACGCGGCGATGTCGCCGGCCGGCTCGAACGACCGCGAGAGCGGCCATTCCATGTTCGATTGCCCGCTGCAAATCCACACCTCGCCCACCAGGACGTCGCGGACCAGGACCAGGTTCCTGCCGCGCACGACGAGCACGTCGCCGGAGGAGCTGGCCTTCATGGGCGCCAGCCGCACGGTCCACCGGCCGTTCTGGGCCACCGTGCTGACCCGCTGGTCGCGGAACTGCACGGTCACCTCCTCGCCGTCGTCGGCCCAGCCCCAGACCGGGACGGGCAAATCCTGCTGCAACACCATCTGGTGGCTGAACAGGCCGGGCAGGCGCACGTCCGCGAGCGCCACCGGCGCCAGGGCCAGCAAAGCGGCCACGCCGCGCCAAAACGCGGACACTGGACGGGAGCGACGGACGGAAGAACTGGTCACGCGTGTATCCATGCGGGTAATCCAACTGAGCGGGCCGCGCGAGTCAACGCTGAAACCTGCGGTGCCGGGCCGGGGACGCACCTCGATTTCGTGCCCGCAGCAGACTGGCCGTAGTGGCACAGGCGATCCCGCCTGTGGTCGTGCCGCGGGCGACCCACCCGCGGGGTCTGCAATCTGGCGACTGCAATCCCGAAAAGTCAGGGCTCGAAGGAGTCTCGCCCCACCACGCCAAGGCCGAACCGGCGCAAAGGTGGGATGCGCCCAACCAGTCATCGGAACCAAGCAAAGGGTTGCAGACTCGGTGGCTTGCTGGGATGCTCTCGCTCGAAATCGCATCGCCACACTCTGGACCAGTCAGGGGTATGAACATGGCAACCGGTTCCAGTCTGCCGCCCGAGCGGCTGCTTCTGTCGCAACGACTTCATTGGGGTGTCTTCGTGATGCCCGCTGTCGCGATACTTCTAGCCCTGCTATACATCTTCCTGCTGCGCCGGAACCATTCCTTCTTCGGTACCGATAGCCTGCCACCAGTTACCTGGGGTCTCCGGGGGCTGATGCTAATGCTGATTCTGCCCGGGCTGGTGTGCTTCATCTCGCGGATGGTGGCTTATGACGACACATTGTATTCCGTAACCACACGACGGGCCACCTTCCACACCGGCTGGTTTTTGCAGATCAAAGGCGAACTCGCCCTGACGCACATCGAAACGGTCTTACTCATCCGGTCCTGGCTGGGCCGGCTGCTTGGCTACGGGACCGTAGTAGTCGTGGGCAACAGCGGGACTTGGTACTCACTTCGATTCCTTCCCCACCCCAGACTATTCCATCGCACCTGCATGGAGGCACTCGAGGCGGTGCGGACGGGCATCCCTTTGCCGCTCCCGCCAGAGAATCCGCCTCCGGTTCCACGTCCCGGCTCTGCCACACCTCGGCGGCGACGTGACAGCGATCCCAGCCCGTTCGCCGAGGTGCCCAAAACACCCCTCCAGCAGGCTTGGGAAGAGATGACCAAGCCCATCCCGGACGCGCCGCCCGACGACTCGCGTTACCAGCCCAAGCCCGCCCGCCCGTCTTCGCCACCGGCGCCAGACGGCCAATAGCCCGGCCACACGGCGAGGTTCGACACCCCGCCTTTCGCCCCCAGCACCGCCGACCGGCTGCTGAGGCTTCAACCGAGTTCCGCTACGGGCCATTTAACCTTTCACCCATGCAACCATTCACATGCGCCTAACCAGTCACGCGCGCCGCCGCCGCCTGCGCATTCGCGCGAACACGGCACTTGACACGCCGGCGGACTTATACTATGCATTGCATGGTACTTGGCAATATGATTCCCGACATGAAACCCGCGTCCCACTCTTGGATTGCTATCCGGCGTCTCCCCGTCGTCCTGGCGATCACCACGTTGACTGCTTTACTCGCCGCGCCGCCTGACCCGTCGCCCGCGCGCGAGCCCACGCCCGCCCGGCTGGACGTGCTGGCGCTGCGCGCGCCGCCCGCCGGCCATTACGCGCTGAACCTCCAGGCGCACGGCCCGGTGCGCTGGCTGAATCTGCGCGTGACCAACGGCGTCGCCACCGGGGTGAAAGCCTCGGACGCCGCCTTGCAGGGTTTGCGCGGCGAGTTCCAGCTTGTTGGCAACGGCGTCTTTTTGATTTCGCTGGCGAATCCGAACCACCGCGCCACCCAGTTTTGGGTCTTCCAGCCGGACGGCTCGGCGCTGGTGAAGGAATTTCCCGATCGCGGCGAAAAACAGGTCGCGCGTCCCGTGCCGGACGACACGCTGACCGGGGCCGGCGAAGCCGCGAAGCCGCGTTGATTCCCGCGAGTGACCCATCGCGCTGACATGTCCGTGCGACCCGCGCTGACAACTCCCCTCCAGGCCCTGGCCGGCCGGGACGCTGTCCTGGGCTGGTGGCTGCCGCTGGCGGTGATCCTGGCCGGCCTCGGCGCGATTCAGTGGCTCGACTCGGAACACGCGGCACCGGATCGCGCCGCAATTGCCGGCTCCCGGCCGCACGCGGACTACTGGCGCAACCTGGGTCTGATGGGCGGCAATGGCTTTTTGCTGGCCTGGCTGCTGGCGCTGGCGCACTGGCGACGCCTTCACAAGGCCGGTGCAAATGCCCGTTGGCACACCGAGGCCGCGCCCTTTGTTGGTTTCGCCTTGGTCGCGGCCTGGTCGCTCGGACTGATCGTGCGGTCGCGCAACGATCTGACGCTGGCTCTGGCCCTGTTCATTTACGCGCCCACGTTTGTGATCGTGTTCGGCCTGGCGGCGCTAGCCATGCGGCGCTTGCGCCGGTTCTGGCCGGCGGCGACTGTGCTGGTCGGGCTGGCCACGCTGAACCTGGTTTG
This sequence comes from uncultured Verrucomicrobiota bacterium, assembly GCA_964568145.1. Taxonomy (GTDB): domain Bacteria; phylum Verrucomicrobiota; class Verrucomicrobiia; order Limisphaerales; family J093; genus DSVZ01. Next base: position 5,528 of record CAZMOZ010000040.1, on the reverse strand, counting down.
CCAGTTCTTCTACCTGGACCCGGCAGGGCGCGAGCCGGGCACCGCGGCGTTTGCGCTGGCGTCCTTGCCAATCGCCGCCGGCGTGGCCTTCTGGCTGGCGGTGCAGTCACGACCGGCCGTCACCTCCCCCGCACCGCCGCCGGCATGAACGACTACTTCGACAACTGGACCGTGCAGGTGCGCAAAGGCCTGCTCGACCTGTGCGTGCTCCAGGCGCTCGCCGAGCGCGAACAATACGGCTACGAACTGGTCAAACACCTCGTGGGCCTGCCGGGCATGGGCGTCACGGAAGGCACGCTGTACCCGCTGCTCTCGCGGCTGCGGGTGCAGGGCCTGGTGCGCACCCGGCTCGAGGAATCGCCGGAGGGTCCGGCCCGGAAATATTACGCGCTCACCGAGGAAGGCCGCCGGGCGCTGGTTTTGATGAGGGCATATTTGGAGAAACTCAACGCCGTCGCCACGCGCGACCGCAACCTTGGAGGCCGCCCATGATCACCTGGACACCCGCCGCCCGCGCGGAATGGGACCGCTTTGTCGCGCGCCCGCGCCCGGACCTCGCCGCGTCCGGCGCGGACGCCCTCGAAGTGCTGGAAGACCTGCGCCGCCACGTCGAGCACGAGGCCACCACTCAAGGACTGCAAACGCTGACGGCGGAGGATGTCCGCCGCTTGCTGACCCGGTTCGGGCCGCCGGAGCCCGTACCGGAGCCCGCGTCGGCGCCGGTCAGTCTCGCGTCCGGCCCGCCGCGCAAGCCCTCGCTGTGGCTGGCGCTGCTGGGCGTGGTGTTGCCGGCGTTGACGCTGCTCATCGAGCTGACCACCGGCATGTGCGCCGCCACATTCTTCGACCCGATGCCAACGATCTGGCACGTCCTGCTGGCGGCCTTTGTCCCGGCGGCTAACGGCGTCGCCTTGAACACCATCCTCCGCCACGACGCGCGGCGCCGGACCGCGCTGGGGTGGGCCAATGCCTTCGCCTTCGGCATCGCGCTGTTCTACGCCGTGCTGTTTCTGCCGCTGCTGCTGCCCGGGCTGCTGACCGTGGTCTTTTGGGGCTGGGGCCTGCTGCCGCTCAGCCCGCTCCTGGCGGTCGTGGCCACCGTGTTCATCCGAAACCACCTGCGCCGGCTGGGCGCGGGCCTGGACGCCTCGCTCCCCGGCTTCTGGCGCGGGCTCGCGCTGGCGGTGCTGGCGGTCGCGCTGGCCGAGGCACCGTCGTGGATCACCCGCTCGGCCTTGCGGCTGGCGGTGTCCGATATGGCGGCCGAGCAGCAGCGCGGGGTCGCCTGGCTGCGCGCGCTGGGCGACACCGACATCCTGCTGCGCGAATGCTACGGCCGCACGCGCGGCGCCCAGGAGATGGACCTGGTCGCCTGGCTGATCACCGGCGGCCCGCGCGTCACGCCGGAGCGCGCGCGCGAGGTTTATTACCGGGTCACCGGCACGCCGTTCAACGCGGTGCCGGCCCCGCGCGTGCGCACGGCCCGCGGCGCCTTCGCCGCGCTGGACGAGTGGACTTGGGACAACGACCAGGGCGGCGAGCGCGTCGGCGGCCGGGTCAAGGGTCTCGGCCTGCACGCCTCCCGGCTGGACGCGGTGGTCGAGCCGGATGCGGCGGTCGGGTACTGGGAATGGACTCTCGAATTCAAGAACAGCTCCGGGCAGGCCCGCGAGGCGCGCGCGCAAATCCTGTTGCCGCCGGGCGGGGTCGTCTCGCGACTGACGCTCTGGGTCAACGGCGAGGAACGCGAGGCGGCGTTTGCCGGGCGCGCCCAAACCCGCCAGGCCTACCAGGAAGTGGCCATCCGGCAGCGCCGCGATCCCGTGCTCGTGACCACCGCCGGGCCGGACCGCGTCTTGATGCAGTGCTTTCCGGTCCCGGCCGACGGCGGGCTGATGCGCGTGCGCCTGGGCATCACCGCGCCCTTGCCGCTCACCGCCGCCGATGCCGCGACGCTGCGCTGGCCGTGCTTCGTCGAGCGCAACTTCACCATCGCGGAAGACTTCCGCCACGCGCTGTGGGTCGAAGGTCCCGGCGAGCTGCGGCCGTTCGGCCCGGAGCTGCACGCCGAGCAACCCCGGCCCGACTTCGCGGCCGCCCGCGGCCAGGTGCGGGAAGACGCGCTCGCCAACGGCGTCTGCCAGGTGCGCGTGGCCCGCCCGGCCGGGGTGAACCGCGTGTGGACGGCCGACTCGCGCTCCGGCCGGGGCGGCTATGTCGCGGGCACCTTCACCACGGCGCGGCCTTTCCAGCCTTCGCGCGTGGTGCTGGTCCTGGACAGCTCGCGGTCAATGGCGCCGGCCTTGCCGGACGTCGCCGCCGCCTTGGACGACCTGCCAGCCACTGCGGAAATTGCTTTGGTGCTGGCCGGCGATGAACCGATCGTGCTGGCGGAAGCGACGATGCTCGACGACGCCCGGCGGGCCGCGCTCCGGTCGCGGGTCGCCGCCCTGCGGGCCGCCGGTGGTCGCGACAACCTCCCGGCACTGACGCGCGCGTGGGAACTCGCGGCCGAAAAGCCGGACGCGGCAATCGTCTGGGTCCACGCGACGCAGCCGGTGCTGCTGTCCTCGGCCGAAGCGTTGACACAGGCGTTTGGCCGCCGGCCGCGCGGTCCCCGGCTGTTCTCGGTGCAGACGAAGCCCGGCCCCAACCGCGTTCTCGAGCAACTCGACGGCGTCCCGGCCGTCCAGTCCGTGGCCCGCCGGGACGGCGTGGCGGAGGATCTGCGGCATTTGTTCCAAGGCTGGTCCGCGGATCAGGCCACGCTGCGGCTCGAACTCGAGCATGTCGGTGAGCAGCCGGCGGCGGAGCCGGGACTGCGTGAGGTCAGCCCGCACCTGGCGCGGCTTTGGGCGGCGACGGAAGCCCGGCGCCTGCATGCCGCGAAGAACACCGACGCGGCCGTCCGCCTGGCTGCTGCCTACCAGCTCGTGACCCCGGCCAGCGGCGCGGTGGTGCTGGAAACGCAGGAGCAGTACGACCGCCACGGTTTGCACCCGGCGGACCCGACCACCGTGCCCGCCATTCCCGAGCCACGCACCTCCTCGCTGCTCGTCTTTGCGGCGGCGGTGTGGCTGCTCTTGAAACGGCGGCGACTCCGCGTGGTTTGAGCCCGAAAACCGAAGTAGGGCAGGCGGGACGCGCTGCGCTAAGGTCCGCTTCGGTTTTCGAGTTGAGCGCGGGCGGCCTGGCTGGCATGTCCGGCGGCTGCGAACTTCGCGCGGCTCACCCGGGCGGGCCGCCGGGTCGGGGCGCGCGCCGCCAGGTGAAGCGGGCGTTGAGTCCGAAGTTCCAGGCCGTGGCCAGCCCGATGGCCAGCAGGTTGGCCAGGTGCAGGTTCAATCCCAGCCCGGCATGAAGCCCGTGCAGGCTCAGCACCGCCAGCCTTGGGCCGCCCACGCAGATGGCCTCGAAACGCCCCAGACGTCCCCGCACGCCCCGGCGGCCGGGCTGGGGTTTTGGGCCCACGAAAGGTCCCCACCTCGTTCCCGAGGAAGTTGTGCAGCAGCGCGGTCTGGGCGGCCACCAGCTTGCCCAGCCCCGCCGGCCGGCCCGGCCCCGCCCCCAGGCCGTGCAGCACCGCCCTGTCCACCCCCACGCCGCTCCCGCCCACCAGGCAGAACTTGAGGAACTGCCGGAGCTGGGGCGCCAGCGCGGGAGGGTGGAAGACGCGCGTCATGGGAAGAGGTGCGGGGACAAGGCGAAAGGAGAGAGAAGGGGGGCGAGCAACGTTGAGCTTTGAGAGTCGGAGGTTGAGTGAAAAGGCCGTCAGGGGGTCATCCCGGGTCGCTCGGTGGCGCGGGCCTGGAGGCAGAGCACGTCGGGGTTATTGGGCGTGGGCGCGTCGTCGCGGGGCGGATCGAGCGTGCGCGGGTCCCGCCAGCGGTGGGTCTCCAGGTGTCCATCGGCAAAGGCCAGCACCGCTCCGCGGCGAGGGCGCGTGCCCGGCTTGTCCCGCAGCATCCAGGCCGCCGGCGTGGAGGGGGCGAAGTCCCATTGCAGCGCGAAGCTGCCGTCGTTGATGGTCTGCTCGCGCTCGTCCAGGAAGGTGAAGGTCTGGCTGGGCCGTGGGAGTTCGCCCAGCCGGCGGTACGTCGCCGCCGCCGGGCTTTGCACGGGCGAGCCGAGGAAGCAGTTCAGGGAAACGGTGCGCACGCGCGGCTGGGTGAGCCCCGCCACGGTCACACTCCGGGCGGCGGGACAGCGCCAGAGCGACACCTCGCCGCCCAGGTAGGGCGCCAGCAGGCTCTGCTGGAGGAACAGTGTGTTCGTGCAATCCGGGCCGGGCAGGCCCAGCCAGCCCTCGACCCATTGGGCGCCCAGGGCCTCGGCGCGGCCGTCGGCATTCGGCGGGAGGTGGTCGTCATGGTCTTGGGCGTAGAGCGGCAACGCCAAGGCGAACTGCTGGAAGTTCGCCGTGCACCGCGCGGTCCGTGCCCGCCCCTTGGCCGCCGACAACGCCGGCAGCAGCAGCCCTGCCAGAATGCCGATGATCGCCAGGACCACCAGGAGTTCGACCAGAGTGAACGCGGCGCGTGGCGCGCGGAGGGCGGAAGGGAGATCCGGTCCGGGGTGCGCGGTCTGGGATGCGGGGAAGGCGGAGGTCGGAACCCGGAGACCGGCGGCCCACGTTCGCACTGCTACCCGGGACTGAGGGTTTCGGTTTTCGGCCTTCGGATTTCGGCTCGGTGCCGCGGCAAGGCGGGACTGCGTCGCGTCCGTGCTCCCGCCCCTCCGCCGACCGGGAGCGTCCGCGCCCCGGCGGGCCGACTGCCATCGCGCCCGCGGTGTTGGTTTTGTCTTCATAGCCACAACCCGCTTCTCACTTCTCACTTCGGTTCCCCCTCACCCCGCCCAGCGAAAGTTCACATGCCGCCACATCAGCACGATATGCATCGCCGCCAAGACCGCCAGCAGCAACCCTTTCAGCCAGGGAAGGAGGGACGAGGGGCCAGTGGCGAGAGGCGAGGGAGTTGGCTCCGCGTTCCGCGCTCCGCCTTCCGCGCTGCCTGCGTCCCGTTCCGCGTTCCGCGCGGCGCGCGGCGCGTTGAAAAAGGCGGCCAGCGCGAGGAACACCGGAAACGCGCACGCGGCAAAGCGCGTGTAGCTGGTGAAGGTGCCGCTCATCGCCGGCAGGATGCCCAGCCAGTACGTCCACACCAGCAGGCCCTTGTCCAACCGCCAGAGCACCGGCAGCGTGTACAGCACCAGCACGAACACGCCCCGGTCCAGCAGCGACCCGGTGAACTCGTGCCACTGGGTGGGCGAGAAGAAGCCGAGCACGCACTTGGGCACGTTCACCAGGTTCCCCACCGAGTGCACGCCCCAGTGTTTCTGCGCCGCAAACCCCTCGAACGAGTTGCCCGTCCAGTAAGCCATCAGCGCCAGATAGCACCCCCAGCCCAGCACCGGCGCCGCCAGCAGCGCCCACGCGGCGTACCAGGCAATCGGCAGCACCGCGAACACCCCCACCGCCCGCGTCAGCGGAAGCAGCAGTGCCGCCGCCCACGCCAGCCCCCGGCGCC
>CAZMOZ010000039.1:0-38882 GCA_964568145.1 uncultured Verrucomicrobiota bacterium | reverse complement strand
CACAAACGCATACAACGGATACCAGTACGCGCGGCACAACTGCTCCAGCGCCGCGCGCGCGGCCGCGGAGTCCGAGCGCCCGGCCGCCCGCGCCACGCTTCAGTGCGTGGTGCGGAAGCCGGCCGGACCGGCCAGCGCGGACAGCAGGTTCTCGGGCGGCTGCATGGGCTGGAGGACCGCCGATAACATGGCCGCCGCCGCCGTTGACAAGTGCCGGTCAGCGCCCACAGCCCTTCCGCCGGTCCAAATCCCTTGCCCCAGGGGTGCATGGCTGCTACGTTGCCGCCCTGTTTTGCGACGAGAACTGACTGAATCGAGGAACTGACATGAAGCGACACATTGCCATGACCGGCGCGGTGTTGGCCGCCGCCACGCTCCCGCTTTCGGGCGCGGACATCAGCGGCCGGGTGACCCTCAAAGGCACGCCGCCGCCGGAAAAGAAAATCGAATTCGACGCCACCTGCGGCAAGCTGCACACCACGGACGCATTCACGCGCCATCATGTGGTTTCGCCCGACGGCGGGCTGGCGAACGTCTTCGTGTACATTAAGGAAGTCCCGGCCGGTTCCAAGCCGCCCACGGACACGCCGGTGCTTGACCAGGTCAACTGCATTTACGAGCCGTACGTCATGGGCGTGCGGACCAACCAGCCTTTCAAGATCAAGAACTCCGACCCGCTGATGCACAACGTGCATGCCACGCCGAAGGTGCCCGGGAACAAGGAGTTCAACATCGGCCAGCCCGTGCAGGGCATGGTCACCGAGAAGACCTTCCCCAGCCGCGAGGTGCTGGTGCGCTTCAAGTGCGACGTGCATCCGTGGATGTTCGCTTATGTGGGCGTGATGGATCACCAGTGGTGGGCGGTCACGGACAAGGACGGCAAGTTCAAGCTGCCCGGGGACCTGCCGGCCGGCACGTACACGCTGGTGGCCTACCACCTGAAGGCTGGCGAGGCGTCGCAGCAGATCACCGTCGCCGACACGGACAAGAAGGAAGTGAACTTCACGCTGGAGGCCAAGCAATAACCGCCGCCGGCGCGGCACTTCCCGCGGCGCCGATTTGAAATCATCTCAGCCCGCTGCGGCCCTGGTGGTCGCAGCGGCTTTTGATTTTGCCGCGCCCGCGCCTAGTTTCGTCCCATGTCGGAACGCGTTGTTCCCCGTCCTTGGCTGACTCGCTTTGCCTGGCTCACTGCTGGCGCCACGCTGGGGCTCATCTGCATTGGCGGGCTCGTGACCAGCAAGGGCGCCGGCATGGCCGTGCCGGACTGGCCGAACACTTACGGGTACAACCTGTTTCTGTTTCCGGTCTCGCACTGGGTCGGCGGCATTTTTTACGAACACACCCATCGGCTCGTGGCGGCCGGCGTGGGGCTGTTGACCGCCATCCTGGCCGGCTGGTTGTGGGCTCGCGAAACCCGCGGCTGGCTGCGCGGAACCGGCCTGGTGGCCATGATTTTGGCTGTCGCCCTGCTGGGGGTCCGGCAGATGCCCGTTTATGTGGGCCTGGCCGCGCTGGCCCTGCCGGTCATGGGCTGGGGTCTTCACCGGCATTTCCGAAATCCCGGCGCCTTGCGCTGGCTCGGCGTTACCGCCCTGGCCGCCGTCATTCTGCAAGGCGTGCTGGGCGGTCTGCGCGTGGTCTGGCTCGCGGACGAAATCGGCGTGTTACACGGCGTGCTGGCGCAGTCGTTTCTGGTGCTCCTGGCGGTCATTGCGTGGTTGAGTTCGCCCCGCGGGCGGCAATGGACCGGGTCGCCCACGCCCGCCGTCATTCGGCGTGTGTTGCTGATTGCGACAGCGCTGGTCCTGGTCCAACTCGTCCTGGGCGCCACGATGCGCCATCGCCACGCCGGCCTGGCGGTGCCGGATTTCCCGCTCGCGTACGGCCGGGTCTGGCCGCGCCTCAATGCGGAGGCGATCGCGCGCTACAACCAGCAACGCGTCGAAATCCGCGCCGTTCACCCCATTAACGCCACCGACGTGGTGCTGCACATGACCCATCGCGCGGGCGCGGGCGCGGTGCTGGCTGCCATCGCCCTGGCCGCGGCGCGCGCCCGGCGGCTTCTGCCCGCGGGCCATCCCATCCGGCGCGGCGCGGCGGTCTGGCTGGCCCTGGTGCTGGTCCAATTCGCGCTGGGTGCGGTCACGGTCTGGACCAACAAAGCGGCGGACATCGCCACCGCGCACGTGGCAGTGGGGTCGCTGACGCTGGTGGTGGGGGGACTGCTCTGTCTCGGGGCCTGGCGCCGTCAACCGCAGGAAGCCGAGGCCGCGCAGCGCATTTCCCGGAACCCCGGGACCGCATCACCGGCCTTGACCGCCACCGCCTGAAGTTCCGGCCCGATGAATCCCACTGTCAGGACCCCCGCAGTGGCCGCCAGGTCCGCCGGCAAATCCACCGCGGCGGCGTGGGCTGATCTGGTGAAGGCCCGGCTGACTTCGCTCGTGCTGCTGACCACCGCCGTCGGCTTTTACATGGGCTCGCCCGGCCCGGTGGACGGGGTGCGCTGGCTGCACACGCTGGTGGGCACGGGCCTGTTGGCGGCGGGCGCGGCGGCGCTCAACCAATTCCTCGAGCGCGACCTCGATGCCTTGATGCTGCGCACCCAGGACCGCCCCCTGCCATCCGGCCGGATCACGCCGGCCACGGCGCTGGTGTTCGGCGGCGTCAGCTCCGTGCTGGGGCTTGCCTGGCTCGCGCTGCTGACCACACTCCCGGCCGCGGCGCTGGGCGCGCTCACCCTGGCGCTGTACCTCTGCGTGTACACGCCGCTGAAGCGCGTCTCCACGCTCAACACCATCGTCGGCGCGGTGCCGGGCGCGCTGCCGCCCTTGATCGGCTGGGCGGCGGCGACGGGCGGGGTCTCGGCCGGCGGCTGGGCGTTGTTTGCGCTGCAGTTCTTCTGGCAGATCCCGCACTTCATGGCCATCGCCTGGCTGTACCGCGACGACTACGCCCGTGCCGGACTGCAAATGCTGCCGGTGGTGGACCCGGAAGGCGAACGCACCGGCCTGCAAAGCATCGGCCACGCGCTGGGCCTGCTGACGGTGAGCCTGAGCCCGTTTGTGCTCGGCCTGGCGGGCGCGGCGTATCTGGCGGGGGCGTTCGCATTGGGCGTGGTCTTGCTGGGCCTGGCCGTGTGGTTTGCCCGGCGGCTGGAACTGGCTCACGCCCGCTGGCTGTTCCTCGCCTCGGTGATCTACCTGCCGGCGGTCCTCGGCCTGATGGTCTTGGACCGGGTGCGCTGAGCCCGAAAGCCGGAGTCATCCGTGGCGCCGGATTCCCATCCGGCTCAACTTCGGTTTTCGGAATAAAAATCCAGCGTGCGCGCCAGGCCTTCCTCCCAGGTCACTTCCTCCCGATAACCCAGGGCCGCCCGCGCCGCGCTGATGTCCGGGCAGGAATGCAGGATGTCGCCCGGTCGCGCCGGCTCAAAACGCGGTTCCAGGCGCCGGCCGGTGAGCCGTTGCAGGACCGCCACCAGGTCCAGGAGCGAGCGGCTTTCGCCGGTGCCGATGTTGAACGCGCGGCCTGCCGCGCGTTCGGCGGGGGCTTCCGCGGCGGCCAGGTTGGCGGCGACCACGTTCGCGACAAACACGAAGTCGCGCGACTGCCGGCCGTCGCCGAAAATGACCGGCGCCTCGCCCGCCAGGAAGGCCTGGCAAAAGCGGGCGATCACCCCCGAGTACGGCGAACTTGCCGACTGGCGCGGGCCAAAGACGTTGAAGTACCGCAGACTCACCGTTTCGAGTCCGAACAGCGCTTGGAAGAGCCGGGCGTAATTTTCGCCGGTCAGTTTCTGCAGGCCGTACGGCGAGAGCGGCCGGGCCGGCTGCGACTCGTCTTTGCGCGGCGCATCGTTGTCGCCGTAAACCGCCGAGGACGATGCGAAGACCAGGCGGCGGACGCCGGCGTCCCGCGCCGCCGTGAGCATTTCAAGCGTGCCCAAGACATTGCGGCGATGGCTCTCCACTGGCTGGGCGATGGATTGCGGCACCGATACCAGCGCGGCGTGGTGAAAGACCCAGTCGCATCCGGCCACGGCGCGGCGCACCACCGCGGCGTCGGTCACGCTGCCGGGGAGGAACTCGATGTCGTCGCCCGGCCCACGCCAGGCGAGATTGGCCAACGAGCCCGTGCTGAGGTCGTCGAGAATGACGGTCTTCACGCCGCGCCGGCAGAGCGCCTCGGCGAGGTGGCAACCGATGAAGCCGGCGCCGCCGGTGACCAGGGCTTTCATGTAAAGGTGCTCGGGACCATCCGCGCGGCGCAGTTGTAGCCGGTCGGCGAGGAGAGGCGCAAGCGGGCTGGGTGGCGGTGCTCCGCTTTCGGCGGGTGGAATTCCACGACGCCCGGCCATCGAGCCACGGACGGCGCGTCCGAGATTTATGGCAAGGCAGTCTGGGTCTCGCGGCGGTCGCCCCGCCGAGGGTTTCGGAGGGCGAGTTCCGCGCCGCCCCGATGCGCGGCGCAAAAGCGTTTGCGTTTCGAGCCGGCCCGGCCAAATGCTTGCCCATGTCTTCCCCGGGTTTGTCTTCAGCCAAAAAACCGAAGTTCGGCGGGCGAAGCCGCCGTCGTCACCACGAATTTCGGTTCTCGAGTTCAACGGTTGCTGGTCTGGCGCTGGCCGCCTTCCTGGCCTGTTTTGTCAACCCAACGGCGCGGACCGCTGGGGCCAGCGCCGGCTCGCCGGGCCAGTTCTTGGCGAGTCGCGACATCGGCGCGGTGAGCCACGCGGGGCGGGTGGTGTTCGACGCGGCCTCGAGCCGTTACCAGATCAGCGGCGGCGGCGCCAACATGTGGGGTACCAACGACGCCTTTCACTTCGTGTGGAAACCGCTGGCCGGCGATTTCACGTTCCAGGCGGACATCCGCTGGCCCGCGCCCGGCGGCGATCCGCATCGCAAGGCCGTCCTCATGATCCGCCAGCACGTGGACCTCTCCGCGCCCTATGTGGACGCCGTGCAGCACGGCGACGGCCTGGCGTCGCTGCAATTCCGCGCGGAGCAAGGCGGGCCCACGCGCGAAATCCAGTCGTTGTTCCGTGCGCCGCAACGGCTGCGGCTGGACAAGCACGGTGACACGTTCTGGATGTCCGTGGCCCGCGCCGGCGGGGCGTGGCGCCCGGCGGGCGGCGCGTACCGGCTGCGTTTCAAAGAGCCGTTCCTGGTCGGGCTGGGGGTGTGCGCGCACGACGACACCCGGCTGGAGACCGCGGAGTTCACGAATGTGGAATTGACGGCGCGCCCGCCCGATCCCTCGGTCCGGCTGGTGCTGCACAGCACGCTGGAGATCGTGAACCTCGCCTCGCTGGACCGCCGTGCGGTGCTCGACGCGGCGACGCATTTCGAGGCGCCGAACTGGTCGCCGGACGGCCGCACCCTGCTTTTCAACCGCGAGGGGCGCCTGTATCGCATGCCGGCTGGCGGAGGCGACCCGGTCCTGCACGACACCGGCTTTGCCGTGCGCTGCAACAACGACCACGGTTACTCGCCGGACGGCACGCAAATGGCCATCAGCGACCAGTCGCAAGGGGACGGCAAATCGCTCATCTACGTGCTGCCGGCCGCGGGCGGCACGCCCCGGCGCGTGACCGCACTCGGGCCATCGTACTGGCACGGCTGGTCGCCGGACGGCACCACGCTGGCCTACTGCGCCGAGCGGGGCGGCGAGTATGACATTTACACGGTTCCGGTGTCGGGCGGGGCCGAGCGGCGCCTGACCAACGCGCCGGGCCTCGATGACGGCCCTGATTATTCGCCGGACGGCCGGTGGATTTACTTCAACTCCGAGCGGACCGGTTCGATGCAAATCTGGCGCATGCACCCGGACGGCAGCGAGCAGGAACCGGTGACTGATGACGAGTGGAACAACTGGTTCCCTCACCCATCACCGGACGGGAAGTGGATCGTGTTCCTGAGCTACGCGAAAGGGGTGAAAGGTCATCCGGCCAACCACGACGTGCGCTTGCGTGTGCTGGCCGTGGCGGGCGGCCCGCCGCGGGAACTGGCCCGGCTCTTTGGCGGGCAGGGCACGATCAACGTGCCGTCGTGGTCGCCGGAGAGCCGCGAACTGGCCTTCGTAAGCTACCGTCTGGTGCCGGCGGAACGGTGAGCCGGCGGCCCGAAACGCCTTGCCGGCGGCAGGCGGGCCGGAATGACCCAGGCGACCTCGCCTGGGCCGCGCCGCGGGCGACCCGCCCGCGGTGACCACGGCCTGACGACCGCAGCCCCGAAAGGCGGGGCGCGACGGAGTCTCGCCCCACCCCATCACGTCGGACTGGCGTTACAAGAAAAACAAATTCTCTCAGCATGGGGTATTGACACAAACTTGGCGCGGTCCGATATTTTGCCCCATTATTTTTGATTCGGGTGGCGGTACGTTTCTTCAGCGGGGTTCCCCACCCCCACCTCCTTGGCGTCTGCTGCCCGAATCACCTTCCGCGTGCGGCCTCCGGTTAGCTGGACAACCGGAGGCCGCCATTTGCCCCGTCTTGACCTTTGGATTTCGGCACTCCCCCAAGCGGGATTGCGGCGGCGCGGCCCGGGCTGTAGTCTCCGTCCCGGCTTGCGCCAAGACCCATGCATCCCATCCGCGTCGCCCTGATCGGCTGCGGCGGCATTACGCTGCAAAACCACCTGCCCGGACTCGCCCTGTGCCCGGAGACCCGGGTCACCGCGCTTTGCGACTCGGACCCGGCCACGCTCGAACGCGCCCGGCAACAGACCAGCGTGGCCGTGGCTTCGACGCGGTTCGAGGAAATCGTCACCCGCGACGACGTGGACGCGGTGGTCATCGCCACGCCCAACTTCACCCACGCGCCCATCGCGCATGCGGCCATCGCCGCCGGCAAGCACGTGCTCTGCGAAAAGCCGCTGGCCCTGACCGCCACCGAGGCCCGCGGCATGGCGGAGGCCGCCGACCGCGCCGGAGTGCGGCACATGACCGCTTACACGTATCGGTTCGTGCCGGCGATGCGCTATCTGGCGTCGCTGACGCAGCGCGGCGTCCTGGGCGAGGTCCGCCATTACCGCTCCTGCCGGCTGCAGGACTGGAGCACGCGCAATCTCGGCTGGCGGCAGGTGCGCAAGCTGGCCGGCACCGGCGAACTGGGCGACATGCTCTCGCACCGGATTGACTTCGCCCATCTGCTGGTGGGTCCGGTGCGCCGGCTGGTGGCGAACTTAAAAAACTTCACGCCGCTGCGCGACGGCGCGCCCAACGACACCGACGACTGGGTGGCGATCCTCGCCGAATTTGCCAACGGCGCCACCGGCGTGCTGGAAAGCAGCAAGCTGGCGAGCGGCCGCAACGAAAGCTGGCGCAGCCTGGATTACGTGGAACTCAACGGCAGCCAGGCCAGCGCAGTGTTCTTCACCAGCAAATGGAACGAACTGCAGATGGGCCGGGCCGGCGGGCCAGGGCTGGAGGTGGTGCCCGTGCCCCGCGAGTTCTGGACCTGGCCCGGCTCGCGGCGCGACCCCGGCGCGGGCGATCCGCTGGTCACCTTCCGCTACGACCAGGCCTTCGAGTTTGTGGACGCCATCCGCAACCAGCGTCCGTGCCGGCCCAGCTTCCACGACGGCGCGCGGGTGCAGGCGGTGATGGACGCCGCCGTCCGCTCAGCCGAAACCCGGCAATGGGTGGAACTGGAGGCCGACGGGCAGGCCGGCTGAGCTTCAAAAACGCCGGCCCGCCGCCGGAGCGCCGGCGCCGTTCCGGGGACTCGCGGTCTGGCGTGAACAAGCATTGGACAAGGCGCGGTTCGCATTCGCGGGAAAGCCTTTGACCCGACCGCGCCCAGCCGTTAACCATGAACCGACCGGCGCGTGGCGCCGGGACAGGTGATGAGTCATTCGGCCGCATTTTTTGCACGCACGCACCAACTGGACCTCCTTTACGTCTGGGACCAGGCGACGCTGGAGGGCAAGGCGATCATCGTCCTGCTCATCCTCTTCTCGATCCTGGCGTGGTCGGTCATGGCCACCAAGGCGGTGGAAATGCGCCGCGCCCGCCGGCTCAACGGGTATTTCGACGCCGAGTACCGCTCGCTCAAGAGCGTCTTCGGCATTTACGACCGCCGCGTGCAGGTGGACGGCTGCCCGCTTTTCGCGGTGTACCTGGCCGGGTGCCAGGAACTGGACGCGCGCTTGCGCACCGTGGAAGGCGGCCGACGATCGTGCGTCTCGCTCACGTCCATGGAGCACGTCAAGCGCACCCTGGAAGGCGCCGTGGCCCGGCAGGCGCTCAAGCTCGAGTCCGGCCTCATCATGCTGGCCATCGCGGTCAGCGGCTCGCCGTTTCTCGGCCTGCTGGGCACGGTGTGGGGCGTGATGAGCGCATTCAGCGGCATCGCCCAGTCTGCGGCGGCGGGCGGCCGGGCCGATTTGACGGCGATGGCGCCCGGCGTTTCGGGCGCCCTCATCACCACCGTCGCAGGGCTGCTGGTGGCCATTCCCTCGATGTTCGGGTACAACTGGCTGGTGCACAATCTGCGCGTCCTGACGGTCGAACTGGACAATTTCGCGCAGGAGCTGGTCTCGCAAATGGAGACCGAATACCTCAAGGAGGAGGACAACGGCTAGCCGCCGGCCGGCCGCGTCGCCATGCGCCGCTTTTCCCAACGCAACGCGCTGGTCACGCTCAGCGACATCAACATCACGCCGCTGCTGGACCTGGCCTTCGTACTGCTGATCATCTTCGTGATCACCACACCGTTGCTTGAAAACAGCATCGAACTGCGCCTGCCCGAAGGCGGCCGGGCCGTGCAGAAGGTCGCGCGGGAGAACATCCGCAATGTGGACGTGAACAAGCTGGGCCAGTACCTCATCGGCACCAACCTCTTCACGCTGGACCAGATCGAGCAGATGCTGGTGCGTGAATACCGGGCCAACCCCGAACTGGTTGTCCGCATCCGCGCCGACCAGGAAAGCCAGGCGCGGCACTTCTACCCGCTGATTGACCGGCTCACGCGCAACAACATCACCCGCCTGTCGCTGGCCACCGAGCCGGCGTCCCGACGATGACCCGCCTGCAACGCGAATGCCTCGCCGCCTCGCTGGTCGCGCACACCGGCCTGCTGTTCCTGCTGGCGTTGAGTTCCGGGTTCACCGCGCCCAAGCCGGTCGAGACCGAGGTGGTCCAGTTGCTGAACTTCGTTCCCGACGTGCTGGTGGACGCGCCGGTGATGGGCGGGGGCACGCCACCCGCCAGTCCGCCGCCGGCCCCCAGCCAGCCGATTGCCCTGCCGCCCGTCCAGCCGCCGCCCAAACAGCCGGAGCCCAAGCGCGTCGAGGCGCCGAGACGCATCGAAAAAGCGCCCGAACCGCCGAAAACCTCGCCCACCGGCGAAAAACCGGCGCCTGCGCCGAAGCGCCAGATCGAAGTCAACCTGAAGCCGGTGGAGCGCTCGACGACGAAGGCGGAGACGGACCGCGCCCGCGCGGAGGCGGACGACCGCCGGCGGGCGGAAGCCGAGGCGGCGCGGCTGGCGCAGGCGCGCCAGAGCCAGTTCGCCAGCGCGGTGGGCAACCTCAGCCGCACGTTGTCCAGCAGCACCAGCGTGAGCGTGCCGGGCACCGGCGGCGCCACCTACGCGAGTTACACCAGCTACGTGGACCTCATTTACCGCCAGGCGTGGGCGCCGCACAAACCCCGCGAGACCGGCGACCGCAGCCTGTCCGTGATCGCGCGCGTGGTGATCGCCCGCAACGGCGACGTGCTGGTGAGCGAAATCAAGCGCCGTTCGGGCAACGAGGCGCTGGACCGCTCGGTGCGGGTGACGCTCGACCGCGTGCGCACCATCGGCCGGCCGTTCCCGGAGGGGGCCACGGACGACCAGCGCGAGTTTCTGATCGAATTCAACCTCGAATCCCGACCGGGGGCCGGATGACCATGCGTTTGTTCATGACACGATCCACCTGGGCCGGACTGGCGCTCGCGGCGCTGTTGCCCGCGGCGCGGCCCGCCGAAACCATCAAGATCACGGAGTACGCGGAGCCCACGCAGAAGCCGATTCCCATCGCCCTGGCGGGTTTCAACGGCGAGGTGGCGCGGGTGCTGGAGTTTGACCTGTACGTGGTGGGCTTCAAGGTCGTGGACGATGCGGCGGCGCAGTTCACCCTGCGCGGCGGCAACAGCTCGCAGGTGGAGGGCCGGTTGACCGACAACATCAGCAAGGCGGTGAGGTTCGCCAAGGCCTATAGCGGCGGCTCCCTGCGGGCGCAGGCGCACGCCCTGGCGGACGATGTGGTGGAGGCGGTGACCGGGATGAAAGGCATCGCCCGCACCAAAATCGCCTTCAAGGTCGCTCGCGGCCAGAGCAGCGAGATTTACGTGGCGGACTACGACGGCTTCGGCGCGACCGCTGTGACGCAGGATGGTTCCGTGGTGGCCGCGCCGGCGTGGGTGCCCGGCCAGCGCAAGCTGTATTACGTGACCTACAAGTTCGGCAACGCCGACATCGTCTGGCACGACCTCGGCTCCGGCACGCGGCAGATCTTCGCCCGGTACACCGGCTCAAACATCACCCCCGCCGTGTCGCCGGACGGCCGGCGCGTGGCCATGATCCTCAGCAAGGGCGGCAGCCCGGACTTGTACTTGGCAGACGCCGATGGGAGCAACGTGCGGCAGCTCACCCGCACCCGCGAAGACGAGTCCTCGCCCACCTGGTCGCCCGACGGCCGGACAATCTGCGTGGCCACCCGCATGGACGGCCGCCGCGTGCTGGCCGCCATGCCGGCCGGCGGCGGGACGTTGAAGCGCCTGTCCATCGCCGGCGTGGCCAACCCGTCCGAGCCGGACTGGTCGCCAGACGGCAAGTGGATCGCCTTCACGGCACAGATGCGGAACTTCGAGATTTGCGTGGTGCCGGCCGCCGGCGGCGACGCCAAGCTGTACACGGCCGGGGAGGACCCCTGCTGGGCGCCCAACTCGCGCACCCTGATGTTCACCCGCCGCGTGAACGGCCGGCGCGTCCTGTCTTTGCTTGACGTGCCCACCAAACAAATCAAGGATGCCGTTCAGATTTCTGGCAACAATTCGCAGCCCGCGTGGGCCCGATAGATCCGCTTTAACAAGGCAACCAACATGAAACGTTCCGTTTTGTTCAACTTCCTGCTGATCGCCGCGGTTTTGACTCTCGGCGGAGTGGGCTGCAAGAAGGCGCCCAAGGGCACCACGCCCATCCCCGCCCGCACCGTCCGGGCGCCCGGACCCGGGCCCGGGCCCGGCCCCATCGGCCCGGGCGGCGCGGTGCCGGAGACCGGCGTGGGTGCCACCGGCCAGGGCGGCGTCACCAGTGAGACGCTCAAGACCCCGGAGGGCTTCGCCCAGGGGGATCTGGAGACCTTCGAAGGCATGCTCATGGACCCGAACGCCTTCGCCACCGCCACGGTGTACTTTGATTTCGACAGCTCGGTGGTGAAGAGCACCGAGCAGCCCAAGGCCGACTCCGTGGCCGACCAGCTCAAGCTCAAGCCGGACCACAAGCTGCTCATTGACGGCCACTGCGACGAGCGCGGCACCGAGGAATACAACCGGGCGCTGGGCGAACGCCGCGCGCTGGCGCTCCGCGAGCACCTCATTGGCCGGGGCATCGGCGGCGAACGCATCCGCACCCGCAGTTGGGGCGAGGACCGCCCTGTGGACCCCGGCCATAATGAGGAAGCTTGGGCGAAGAACCGCCGCGGCGAATTCATCCTGTTGCTCCCACAGAAATAAGACGCGCCAGACCGATTGAACGGCGCGGCGTGGAATTGTCTCTTGTTTCGTGCGGTGGAAAGCGTACTCTTTGCTTGAATGAACGGAATTGAATCCAGTTTGCTGGCCTTCTTGGGCTGGCCGGAAATCGTCGGCATCCTCCTGGTCTTGCTGCTGCTCTTTGGCGCCAAGAAGCTTCCCGAACTCGCCAAAGGCTTGGGCAAGGGCATCAACGAGTTCAAGCGCGCCTCGCGCGACGTGCAGGACGAACTTCAGCGCGCGGTGGAGGAAGAACCGCCGCGTCCCACCCCGCCGCCCACCCAGGCCCGCGCCGCGGAGCCGACCTCCGGCGTCAACAGCTAGCGACGGCCAACCTCGCTGCCCCGCCATGGCGAATGAGGCTCCGCAAGGACGCCCCAATCCCGGCGATGGCTCGCCAGCCGCGCTGGCATTACCCGACGCCGGCGTGGAGAATGAGCCAGCCGTAACCACCCCCGACACTCCGGCTGGCGCTTCGTTACTGCCTGAAAACGAAAGCACCGCTGGCTACCCGCCACCCGACACCGCCGGTCCCGCAGTGCGGGTGGAAACCGGGCTGGCCAACCCGGTCGGAGAATCACCGTCCGAGCCCCAGGCTCCGGGGGCTTTGATGGTGGCGGCGGCGGCCGCCGCCAGCGTCCCGCCGAACGACTCAGTTTACACACCGCCAGCCGCGATGGAAAGCGGTTACACCGATTCCACCTCCGCCGCGGAGCCCGTCGTCCAAGGCGGGGCTTCCCCGGCAGTTGCCGAACCCGCCGAAAACACACCCGCCGCTGCGATCACGACGGCACCGCGACCCACACAGGTTGACACCGATGAAGAGGACGAAAAGGAAGGCGGTGGGCCGGTGAAACCCTTTCTGGATCACCTGGAAGACCTGCGGTGGACGCTGCTCAAGGTGGTGGTCTCGATTTTGCTGGGCATGCTGGTGTGCCTGGTGGCTGGCAACCGGCTGGTGACCTTTCTCACCTGGCCGCTGAACCACGCCCAGCGCATGCTGCCGGCGTCGCAGCAGCGGGTGCCGCTGCTCCTGGGCACGAACGAGGTCGGCCGCGTGCAACTCGGTTCGGTGCATCTGCCGTCCACCGTGGACTCCAACCGGGTCAGCGCCCTCGAGCTGGTGCCCACGCCGCTGGGCGACCGGCTGATGCTGGCCCTGTCCATCCAGACCAACCGGGCTCCGGACCGGACGGAGGCGAACCTGGTCGTGCTGAAAAACTACGGCCCCATCAGCGCCTTCATGGTCGCGCTCAAGCTGGCGTTGTACGGCGGGCTGGTGATCTCCTCGCCGTTCGTGATCTTCTTCATCGGCCAGTTCGTGCTGCCCGCGCTCAAGGTGAAGGAGAAGGCCTTTCTGTACCGCATCGCCGGCATGGGCAGTGTGCTCTTCATTCTGGGCGTGGCCTTCTGTTATCTGGTGATCGTGCAGGTGGCCCTCATGGCCTCGGTGCAGTTCTCGCAATGGATGGGCTTCGGCGCGGATGAATGGCGCGCGGAGGATTACATCAGCTTTGTCTGCAAGTTCATGCTCGGCATGGGGCTGAGCTTTCAACTGCCGCTGGTGATCCTGACGTTGGTGAAGATCGGCCTGGTGGATCACGAGATGCTGGCGAACTACCGCGCCTATTTCATCGTGGGCAACCTGACCCTGTCCGCCGTGGTCACGCCGTCGGGCGACCCGCTGACCATGGTGCTGATGGCCCTGCCGCTGCAATTCCTCTACGAAGCCTCCGTGCTGGTGGCGCGCTACTGGGCCCGCAAGGACCGCGAACGCGAGGCGGCCGAGGAAGCGGCCACGGCGCGAGGGCATGGTTGACGCCTCGCGGGGTGGGGTGACCGCGGGCGCGGGCCCCGCCGCCACCCCCGGCGCGCATGAGAACGCTCCACTGGTATCTGACGCGGCAGGTCGTCGCCTCGCTGGTGCTCACCGTGGCGGTGTTCACCTTCGTGCTGCTGCTGGCCAACCTGCTGCGCGAAATCCTCGAGTTGATCGTCAACCAGGCGCTGCCGCTGGGCGCCGCCCTCCAGGCGCTGGGCTACCTCATCCCCTTCGTGCTGGTGTTCGCGCTGCCCATGGGCCTGCTCACCGCCACGCTGCTGGTCTTCGGCCGCTTCAGCGCCGATCAGGAGCTCACCGCCGCCCGCGCCAGCGGCATCAGCCTGCTCGCGCTGGCCACGCCCATCCTGCTGCTGAGTGTGGTGCTCAGCGGCTTCAGCGCGTGGTTCAACATGCAGCTCGGCCCGCATTGCCGCATGGCCTACAAGGAACTTCTGTTCCGGCTCGGCGTGCAGCGTCCCACCGCCCTGCTCGCCGAAAACCAGTTCGTCCGCTCCTTTCCCGGCTACATCATCTACGTGGGCAAGGCCGACGGCGCCCGCCTCAAAAACCTGGTCGTGTACCAGTTGGACACCAACGCGCCGCCGCCCGACGCCGCCGAACCGCTGCCCTGGCCGGCCGGCCTCCCGCCGGGCATGACGAACATCCCGCGCGTGGCCACAATTCTGAAGGCCGACAGCGCCACGCTTACGGTGGACACGAACGCGCAGGAAATCCTTCTCGAAATGCCCGAGGTCGAGGCGATCAACGTCGCCTCCTGGCAGCCGGCGCACCTCGGCGCCACGGTGCTGCCCATCCCGGTGAACCTGGCTGAGCCCCGCATGAAGGCCACGCCCCTGTCCGACATGACCCTCGGCCAGTTGCTGAACACGTACTACGAAAACCGCCGGCTGGGCCTCGACCTCACGCCGGTGAAGGTGCAGATGCACCGGCAGGCGGCGTTCTCGTTTGCCTGCATCGGTTTCACGCTGGTGGGCATTCCGCTCGCGGTGCGCGCGCACCGGCGCGAAACCAGCGTGGGCTTCGGCATCGCGCTGGGCTTGGTGGCCGTGTACCACAGCTTCCTGATCCTGGCCCAGGCTTGGGAAACCCGGTCCGAACGCCACCCCGAATTGCTGCTCTGGGTCCCGAACCTGCTCTTCAACGTCGTCGGCGCGTGGCTGCTGTGGCGGGCGAACCGGCGCGGCTGAGCCGCCGCGGCTTCATCCCGAAAGCCGGGGTTGCCCGCAGCGCCGGATTCTCATGCGGCTCAACCTCGGTTCTTGGCTTCAACCACACTGGCAGCGCGGACAGTAGAACGTGCTGCGTGCCGCCTGCACCAGCCGTCGCACCGCCGCGCCGCAACGCCGGCATGGCAGGCCCGCGCGATCGTACACCGCCAGGCGTTCCTCGTAGTAGTCCGTCGTGCCGGCCGCCTGTCCGTAATAGAACAAACCGTCGCCACCCGCGGCGCCCGAACAATCCAGCGGTACGGTGCTGCCAAAGCGGATGGCCTCCGCCAGCACGGTGCGGATCGCGGCGCGCAACCGCCGCACCTCGACGGGTTGCAGGCGGCTGGCAGGCCGCCTTGGCGAGATGCGCGCGCGAAACAGCGCCTCGCTGGCGTAAATGTTGCCCACGCCGGCCACCACGCGCTGGTCGAGCAGCTTGACCTTGATGGCCTGCCGCGAGCGGCGCAGCCCCGTGGCCAGCGTGGCGGGCGTGAAATCCTTGCTCAGCGGCTCCGGGCCTAGGCCGTCCAGCGCGTCCGCCGACAGGCTCAGTCGGCCGAAGTACCGCGTGTCTTCAAACACGAACCGGTGCCGGCCGAGGTCCAGCACCGCCGCGCAATGCCGGGGCAGTGCCGCACGGGCCGGCTGCAGGTACATTCGCCCCGTCATGCCCAGGTGTCCGATCAAAGGAAATTCGTATCCGGCGCCCGGCGCGCGCAGGCCAAACACAAGGTACTTGCCGCGCCGCGTCAGGCTGGTGAACCGCGCGCCGGTCAACGCGCGGGCAAACGTCTCCGCGGTCTCCGGCTGGATCACCCGCTCGCGACGGACCTCCACGCCGCGGATGCGCCGACCCATGAGCAGCGGCGCGAGGTGGCGCACCAGCACTTCGACTTCGGGCAGTTCCGGCACGGGTCAACCGTACCGGTACGGCGCGGCGAGCGCAAAGGTGTTGGGCAGATGCCGGACTTCCCGCACGGTGCCGGCTTCGAGCAGGACTTCCACGATGTCGAAACGCACGCTCACCGGCGGGTTGCCCAGCCGTTTGAGGTAGTCCAGCGCGGCGAGCGAAAGCCGGCGGCGCTTGCCGGCGTCCACCGCGGCGGCCGGCCGGGTCCAGTCCTCCGAGGAACGCGTTTTCACCTCCACGAACACCAGGCAGTCGCCGTCGCGGAACACCAGGTCAATCTCGCCGCGCGGCGAGCGGAAGTTGGCCGTGAGGAACTTCAGCCCCAGCCGGCGCAGGTGCCGGCGCGCGGCGCGCTCGCCCAGGCGGCCGCGACGCAAATGCTCGGGCTGCGCGGAGCCGCTCCAAACCGCCCGCCATTTCCGCCACCACCCGCTGATCAGCGCCCTCACGCGCGGAACTTTCGGCGCGACGGCGCCGGGATTTCAACCCGAAAGCCGGGCCCGTAGAGGCGCGGGCAATCGTGCCCGCGGAATCTCCGGATCGTGTCAGAGCAACTCACCCTGGCAATGCCGTACCGGCAGGAAGCTGCGCCGGTGGATCGGGCAGGGGCCGTGCCGGCGCAATTGCTCCAGATGCTCCGGCGTGGGATAGCCCTTGTGCCGCGCAAAGCCATAAGCCGGATATGCGCGGTCGTACTCGAGCATCCGGCGGTCGCGGCTGACCTTGGCCAGCACGCTCGCGGCCGCGATCGAGTAACTGCGGGCGTCGCCCTGGACGAGCGCGGTCTGCGGGCCGGCCAGCATCGGCACCGGCAGGCCGTCCACGAGGATGTGGTCGGGTTGAGGCAGGAGACCTTGGAGCGCCCGGGCCATGGCCTGGTGGGTGGCCCGCAGGATGTTCAACCGGTCAATGTCGGCGGGTTCGACGCTGGCGATGGCGAAGCTCAGCGCAGCTTCGACGGTGAGGCGCGCGAAGAAACGATCGCGCTGAGCCGCGCTCAGTTGTTTGGAGTCGTTCAGCCCGGCGAGTTCCGCGGGAAGGCCGCGCTCGATCCACGCGCCGGGCAGGATGACGGCTGCGGCCACCACCGGACCCGCCAGCGGCCCGCGTCCCGCCTCATCCACGCCAGCCACCGAGCGGGCGCCGGCACGACGGAGCTGGCGCTCGAAGTGGAACCGGTCGCCCGGTGGGCTGGCAGGCTTGGAAGGCACGTCCGCGAATCAGCCCGGAATTTGCAGCCGCAACGTGCAGGCCCGCCAGGCGAATAGCCGGGCAGCCTTACGGGGCGGTCGCCGGGGCGGTGTCGTTGGCCGCCGCCGTGGCCTCGGCCGGCGGTTCCGCCAGGGCGTCGATGGCGGAGCCGCGGCGCCCTTTTTCCCGGACGGCGAGGGCGCCCTTGCCGACGCGCTTGCGCAGATAGGTGAGTTTGGCTCGGCGGACGGCGCCTTCGCGCTCGATTTCAATCTTTTCGATGCGGCGGGAATGGACGGGAAACACGCGCTCGACGCCCTCGCCGAAGCTGATCCGGCGCACCGTGAAGGTTTCGTTGAGGCCGTGGCCCCGCCGGCCGATGACCAGACCGGTGAACACCTGGATGCGTTCCTTGTCGCCTTCGATGACCTTGGTGTGCACCCGTACAGTGTCGCCCACGTTAAAGCGGAGCGGGTCCTTGCGGAGGTACGCCGCCTCAATCTTGTTCAGCAATGCCTGGTTCATAATTTCAACTGTCCTGTTTGTTCTCACCGCCGCCCACCGCGAGGTCCGGTCGCCGCTGCAGCGTGCGCAGCCGGGCCTGCTCCGCCCGCCAGCGCGCGATGGCCGCGTGGTGGCCGGAGACCAACACCTCCGGCACCTTCAGCCCCCGGTAGTCCGCCGGCCGCGTGTACTGCGGATACTCCAGCCGGCCGTGGCTGAACGATTCATCCCCGGCGCTGGCGTCGTCGCCCAACACCCCCGGCAGCAGCCGCGTGACGGCGTCAATCACCACCATCGCCGGCAACGCCCCGTTGGTCAGCACGTAGTCGCCAAGGGACAGTTCGTCGTCCACCAGAAACTCCCGGACGCGCTCGTCCACGCCCTCGTAACTGCCGCAAATCAGCAGCAGATGCGGCAGGGCGGCGAGTTCGCGAGCCGTGACCTGGTCAAAACGCCGGCCGGCCGGGCCCAATAAAATGCAGCGCGTGTCCGGGCCGCGCAGACTCTCGACGGCTTCAAAGATCGGTTCCGGCTTCATCAACATGCCGGGACCACCGCCAAACGGCCGGTCGTCCACGGTGCGGTGCCGGTCGTGCGTCCAGTCCCGCAGGTTGTGCAGGCGCAGCTCCAGCAATCCGCGGTCGCGCGCCCGCCGGATGATGCTCTCGTCGAGCGGCCCCGCGAACATCGCGGGAAAGAGCGTCAGCACGTCAATCTTCATACCCGCCGCGTCGGCCCGCCGGCCGCCGGCGCCCGGCGGACCCGCCGCACCTCAGGCCGCCGGGGTGTCCTCGACGATGTCCACCGTGCAACGGCAGCCTTGCTTGACACTGCCCACCTGGAGCAGCGTGCGCAGCGCCTTGATGGTGGCGCCGTGCTTGCCCACCAGCTTGCCCACGTCGGCCGGGGCCACCCGCAGCTCGTAGTGCGTGGTCCCGCCGCGGGCCACGGGTGTGACCATGACCGCGTCCGGCTGGCTGACCAGCCGTCTGACCACAAACTCGAGCCACGCTTGCATGGGCAACGCGGGGGGCCGGTTACTTGGCGGCGGCCTGCTTCCGGGCCTGGCGGATGAAGCTCGCCACCGTTTCCGTGGGCTGGGCGCCCTTGCCCAGCCAGTACTCCGCCCGGTCCAGTTTGATGGTGAAATCCTGGCCTTTCTGCAGCGGCGCGTACGAGCCGATCTCCTCGATGAACCGGCCGTCGCGCGGGCTGCGCGCGTCCGCCACAACAATGCGATAGGCCGGGGTGTTCTTCGCCCCGAGGCGTTTCAAGCGAATCTTGACCATAACAACTGGGGCCGGTCAGACAATGGCTGGCCGGCATGCCGCGCCCGCCGCTCCGAGCGGCAGGCAAAGAGCCCGGAAAGTAGCCGCGGGGCGATTGAGTTGGCAAGCCCTGTTTTGGCGTTCGCGAGGAACAGTGGGCATCTCGCTTTTTGCCGCCGGTGGAAACGGCCGGACGCCGCCAGCGGGGGTAGGTCGCCCTTCGCCGAGGGGCGACAGAACCGGCCGCTGAGCCAGCGGCCGGCTACCCAAATCCGAAGCAGGTCGCCCTTCGCCGAGGGGCGACAGAACCGGCCGCTGAGCCAGCGGCCGGCTACCCAAATCCGAAGCAGGTCGCCCCTCGCTGAGGGGCGACAGGTCCGACCCCTGAGCCAGGGGCCGGCTATCCGATGCCTGATTCCAGCCCACTACCCACCACCCCTTTCTGAGTTTCTGAGTTTGGGCTTTCTCGCCGTGTCCCCGGGCTGGAAGCCCGGCCCGGCGGCCGGCTTCACCTTTCCTGCCTTCCTGATTTCCCAACTCCCGGTCTCGAGTTTCGGCTTGGGATTCCAACGCTGCCGGCCTAGAGAAGTCCATGAACTCGTCCTCGCCGCCCGCCCGACGCTTTGCCCTGGCCCAGCTCGACGCGCTACCGGGACTCGCCTGCCCGTGTGGCGAGGCGCGCCGCGCGTTTGGCGACGTGCCCGGCGCGCCCGCCAGCGTCCACCTCACCGACATCCACGCCGACGCGCGCGTGCATTACCACCGCCGGATGACCGAAATCTACGTGGTGCTTGACGGCGAGGGGGAGATCGAACTGGACGGCGAGCGGTTTCCGCTGCGGCCGCTCTCGGCAGTGTTGATCCAGCCCGGTTGCCGCCACCGCGCCTTCGGCCGGCTGCGCATCCTGAACATCCCCATCCCGGCGTTCGATCCGGCGGACGAGTGGTTTGACTGAAGCCTGATCCCGAAGTTCGGGGACGGAGCCGCAGTCGGAAGCCGTTAAAATCCGAAAACCGAAGCTGGCAGCGGCGTGGTGCATCCCGCCTGCCCAACTTCGGTTTTCGGGTTAAATGGGTGAATCGTTAAATGAGTTCCATGGCCCGGGAATTTGTGTGTATGCGGAAACTTCTCGAAGTGGCAGTTCTAGAGCGTTTTCAATAAAATAGTGGCCGCTTGCGACCGCGCTTCCGGCGCGCGGGGTTCACGCCGCTTCCACGCCCGTCTGCCCGCGCACGGTGAAGCGGGCTCAAGCCCGCGCTCCCCACGCGGCCACAGAGTTAGTTAAATCGCTCTAACACGCACGCGCCGCTTGTTCATGTCAATTCGCGTCCATTCGTGGTCGAACTGACTTCCTGCCCAAAGGCTACGGCTTCGCCTCCACCTCGTACCACAGCGTCCGCCATTGCGGGCCGAGCTGGAGCAACGCGCCAGCCTGGCCGCCCGGCGCGGGTTTGACGGGCACCGGTTCGCGGCGCTGGCCGCGCTCGTCGAGCGCCCAAGCCTGAATCTGGTCCGGAGCGGCCTTCCACGTGAGCCGGGCCACCACGCCTTCGACGCGTGACGGCGCCTCGCCCCAGTCGCGGCCCACGCTGGAGCGTTCCGGGTTTTTCCACTTCATGCCCGTGTTCTCCGCGTAACCCGTGGCCGTCACCAGCCAGCTCCCCGGCTCCCGCTCGGTGAGGGTGAGGGCGCTCCAGCCGTCCTGCAGGCCTTGCGCGGGCTCGAGGATGACCGGCCCCAGCTCGAACCGCCGCCCGCCGCCGTAGCCGATCACGGCCTTCGAGCGCGCGGTGTTCACGACCACCACGCCGCGGTTGGCCGCGCTCAAGTCCCAGGTCAGTTCGCCGGTGTCGGCGGTGAGCACGTTCCCCTTGATGGCGGCGGGCTCGGGCGTGAACACCCCGGCCGGCGCGGCCACGCCTTCCATCAGCAACGCCACGCGGTGGAGCAGCGCCGCCTCGCGCGGCACGCCCACGTGCCCGGCGTGGACGAGGTCCCAGTTGCGCGCGGCGCGCATCAGGTCCACCTCGCGCTCGCGCGGCAGCGCGGCGGTGACGAGCTTTTCCGCCGCCCGCACGTCGCCGCGCAGAAACATGGCCACCGCGGCGGGCAGCGTCGCCATCTTGGTCGGGTGCTGGTCAACGTCGAAGAAACCGTTGATCTTGCGGCTGTCCCAGCCCTGGCCGCGGCTGTGGGCGTAGCTGTACACGTAGATGGCGTCCCAGTCCTGGAGCGCGGCGTAGGCGGCGAGCAGCAGGAAGCCCTCGCTCGAATACGTGTTCGGCGCGGGGTGGTTGTACTCGGTGCAGGCGTGCGGCTTGCCGAGCACGCGCCGCAAGGCCAGCCCGGCCACGGTGCCGCCGCGCTCGTTCACCAGCGGGCGGTTTTCCACGATCCAGTTCTCGGCGTCCCAGTCGCGGCCGGTCCAGCGCGGATGCTGCCAGTAGCTGTGCGTGTCCACCCAGTCCAACTGCGCCTGGAGGTTCACCGGACTGCAGCCGGCGATCGTGCCGGTGATGGGCACGCGCACGTTCAAATCGTCCTTCAAGAACCGGTACAGCGTCTGCCAGTACCGCTCCTCGGTGGCGAACAGGAACCGCATCCAGTCGCGCTGCGCGTCCGGCGTGCGCTCGCCGGAACGGTCGCGCGTGAACAACGGCACGCTGGCCGTCGCGAGGTCTTCGGCGGGCAGCAGTCCCATTACGCCGCCGGCCCTGAACGACAGCCCGGCCAGCCAGACCGTGGCGCCCTCGCCGCCCAGGTCCGCGAAGCTCAGCCGCGCGTTGTCGTCGCTTTGCGCGGCGTTGAAGACGTGCCGGAACTCGCGCCACTCGGGGCTGAGCCGGGGCGACGCGTTCAAGCCGAGGTTCCGCCACGGGTCGTGCGCCTGGCTCACACTGACGTTGATCGCGCGCGGCGCGTCGGCCTTCGCCCAGAACTGCACCGTGTACGGCCGGCCGCTGGCGAGCTTGAGCCCGGCCTGCTGGAACTGGAGATGCCAGCCTTCCGCGCCCGGCCTGGTCACGCGCAGGCGCACCGCCTTTCCGGCGGCCACGATGTTCCGCGTCCCAGGCGGCGTGGCGTCTTCGGCCGCGGCTTCGAGCGTCGCGCCTTGATGCTGCTCGATCCGCCAGTTCTGCAACTCCAGGCCGAAGCCGGCGTTGCGCAGCAACTGCGGGCCGGGCCGTTCCTCGCCGGCCTGCCAGGCCGCGCGCAGTTTCGCGGTGTCGCCGTGCCGGGCCTTGAGCCAGTCGTTCCACTGCCGGCGCAGGTCGGCGAGAAAGACCTCCGGCAGGCGGTCCACATTCCCGCCCAGCCAGCCGTGGACCAGACCCTGCTCGTTGTTGATCTCGACGAACGCCACGGCGGGGTCCGCGGCCAACGTCAGGCCGGTGTGCGGGTTCTTCCAGGTCAGCAGCCGGCGCGCGTAATCCTTCTGGAGCTCGAGCTGCCGGGCGTCGAAGAAGCCGACCAGGTGGCGGTCCTTCCAGTCCAGCGGCTCGATCTCGACGGGCAGGCCGTCGGCGGCGTTGAACGGCTGGCCGACGAGCAGGTTGATGTTCGCGTAGATGCCGCGCTCCTTGAGCCGCGCCAGGAAGAAGCCCAGCCGGTCCAGCGCCTCGGGATGCAGCCCGCCCGAGCCGGGCACCGCGGTGTCGCGGATGCCGTTGGGCCAGGCGCCGGTGTCCAGGTGGTGGAAGCGGACGACGTTCACGCCGAACTTCGCCAGCCGCCCGGCGATCTTCGGCGCGTCCGCGTGCGTGGGCATGCCGCCGGCGAAACTCAGGTTCACGCCGAAGAACCGGATGCGCCGGCCGCCCGCCTGGAAATGGCCGTCGGCGCTCACCTGAATGAAGCCGTGCCGACCAGCCGGCGGATCGAGCAGACCGCTCATGTCGGCGATGCCGGGCGAGGCGTCGTCCCACGGCAGCACGAACGGGAACACCGGCGGGTCCTGCGCGGCGAGGGGCGGGTTTGCGGGCCCGAGCAGGGCCAGGCCGGCGGCCAGGCCGGCGAAAGCAACGGGGAGATTTTTCATGGGCGGCGAGTGGTATGCACAATGCGCAGTGTGATGGGCTGAAAATTGCCGCCGCGACCTCTTTCTGGCAACCGCGGGATTCAACCCCGAAAACCGAAGTAGGCTGTAGCGCTGTGCGTCCCGCCTGCCCAACTTCGGTTTTCGGATTCAGGTCCCTGCCATGCCCGGGCGTGCTGCCGCACAGCCAGTTCGTCGCCCTCTTCGCGACCTTCGCGCGATGAAGAACGCAGGGCTCGACGGAGTCTCGCCCCACCGACGCGGCTGCGGCCGAGAAATCCGCAATCCGAACACCTCGCACCCCGCGCCTCGGGTCTCGCACCTTTCTCCGGCATCCGGCATCCGAAACAGCCGCTTGTTAGCGCGTCTGGCGTCCTGGCGGTTCGTCCGGCCGGCGTTCAGCCCCAGATCTGCCGGTCGAGCGAGCGGAACTGGATGGCTTCGCTCACGTGTTCGCCAGTGAGGCGCTCGCTGCCGGCGAGGTCGGCGATGGTGCGGGCCACCTTCAGGATGCGGTCGTAGGCGCGCGCGCTCAGGTTCAGCTCGGTCAGCGCCATCTTCAGCAGCTCGAGGGTGGGCTCGTCCAGCGCGCAAAACTGCTTGAGCTCACGGCTGCTCATGCGGGCGTTGCAGGTCAGCCGCGGCCGGCCGCGGAAGCGCTCGTGTTGCCGCTGGCGCGCGGCCACCACGCGTTCGCGGATGCGGGCCGAGGGTTCGCCCGGCGCCGCGGCGGTGATGTCGCGGAACTTCACCGCCGGCACCTCGACGTGCAGGTCAATGCGGTCGAGCAGCGGCCCGGAGACGCGGCCCAGGTAGGCCTGGATTTCGCGCGGCGAACAGCGCGACTCGCCGGGCATCTTGCCGTCGGGCGTGGGGTTCATGGCCGCCACGAGCATGAACGCCGCCGGGAAGGTCATCGTGCCGGCGGCGCGCGAGATGGTGACGTGGCCTTCCTCGAGCGGCTGGCGCAGGGTTTCGAGCACGCTGCGCTTGAACTCGGGCAGCTCGTCCAGGAAGAGCACGCCGTGATGGGCGAGCGAGATTTCGCCGGGCGTGGGGTTGATGTTGCCGCCCAGCAACCCGGCGTCGCTGGCGGTGTGGTGCGGCGCGCGGAACGGCCGGCGCGTGACCAGCGCCTGTCCCGGCTGGAGCAGGCCCACGATGCTGTGGACCTTGCTGGTTTCGAGCGCCTCCTCGAGCGTCAAGGGCGGCAGGATGGTGGGCAGGCGCTTGGCGAGCATGGATTTGCCCGTGCCCGGTGGACCAATGAGCAGCACGTTGTGCCCGCCGGCGGCGGCGATCTCGAGGGCGCGCTTGACCGACTCCTGGCCCTTCACGTCCGCGAAGTCGAGTTCGTCCTCGGCGGGCTGGTCGAACAGCGCGCGCACGTCCACACGGGTGGGCGGGAGGGTCGTTTCGCCTTCCAGGAAGCTCACCGCCTCGCGGAGGTTCTGGATGGGCATGACGTTGAGGCCGGCCACGACCGCGGCTTCGGCGGCGTTGTCCGCGGGCACGAGCACGCCGGCCTTGCCCTCGGCGCGGGCGCGCAGGGCGATCGGCAGCACGCCCTTGACCGGGCGCACGGCGCCGGTGAGCGCGAGTTCGCCCACGACGAAGAACTGGTCGAGCGCGTCCCCGTTCATCTGCTCGCTGGCGGCGATCATGCCCAGGGCGATGGGGAGGTCGAAGCTCGGGCCTTCCTTGCGCACGTCCGCGGGGGCGAGGTTGATGGTGGTGCGGCCCATCGGGAACTTGAAGCCGGAGTTGGTCAGCGCGGTGCTGACGCGGTCGCGCGATTCCTTCACCGCGGCGTCCGGCAGGCCCACGATCACCACCACGGTGTCGCCCCAGCCGGCGTTTACTTCGACCTCGACGGGGTAGGCTTCGATGCCGTTGACCGCCGCGGAGCAGACGCGGGCTAACATGGCCTTGGAAATGCCTGAAGCCGCCGGCCGCGGCAAACGAAAAGCGCGACCTCCGAGCCAGTGGCCGGCTGCCAATGCCGGCGCTTGCGCCCGCGCGGGCGATTCGCTTCCCTCGCGCGATGCGCGCGCTCCGCCGCTGGCTGTACTGGCTGCCCGCCGCGACCTGGATGGCGCTGATCTACCTCGGCTCGACCGGCCTGCTGGCCGAAAGCCGTACCTCGCGCTTTCTCGCGCCGTTCCTGCGCTGGCTGGTGCCCGGTATTTCAGAGGACAGCGTGGGCCGGATCGTGCTTTTCACCCGCAAGTGCGCCCACGCTGGCGAATACGGGTTGCTGGCCGGGCTGTTGTTGGCGGCTCTGAACGGTTCGTTCCGCCCGCTGCCGCGCGAATGGTCGTGGGCGCGCGCCGGCGGCGCGTTGCTCGTCTGCGCCGCGTACGCGGTGACGGACGAAGTTCACCAGGCCTTCGTGCCGTCACGATTTGGGAACCCGGTGGACGTGCTGATTGACACGGCGGGCGCCGCCGCGGCATTGCTGTTACTCTGGCTCTACGGCCGGTGGCGCCGCCGCTGGTGACGTCGCGTGTGCGTGGGAACCAGCTTTCGCGCGAAGACCGCTAAGGCGGCGAAGTCAGCCCGGCCGGCAGGTTGACTTCGCGCAACCGCGCGCCGCGCTTTCAATCAGCCGGCGTCCCGGTCTTGATGAGCGTGAGCAGCATGGAAAAACGCTCGGTCGCCTTCACTGCGTGCGGCAGGTGCGGCGGCATGTACAGCAGGTCGCCCGCCTGCAATGGGCGCGTCTCCCCGCCCAGCTTCCACTCGCAACGGCCGGTGAGCACCTGCACCAGCGCATAGTGCGGCGAGGTGTGTTCGGTCAACTCCTGGCCGGCGTCGAAGCCGAACAGCACCAGCCGGCCTTGCGGCGTGCGCAGCAGCGTGCGGCTGACGATCCCGTGGGGCGCGAAGTGCGTTTCCCCGGCCAGGCTCAGCACCGAGGCCTGGTCCGGCAGCATCAAAGGATTCTCGTTCATGGCGGCAGGGTACGCGCAACGATCCCGCATGCCTTGATGGCAGTCAACCGCGGCTCCCGGCGCATTTGGCTTGTGAGTCCGGGTTGCCGCCGGCAAAAACAGGGCCGCGCCGGTGTGGCGCTTGATTCTCGACCATGCAAACCCCGCTCCCGGCTCTGCGCCCCAGCCTCCGCCTCGCGGGCGCGTTCCTTGGCCTGCTGTTGACCGTGCCCGCGTTCGCCGCCGCGGGCGAGGTGATCCTGCGCACGCGCGCGGTCGAGCTCGCCGTGTCCACCAACACCGGCGCGTACACGATTCTGGACCGCGCGGCCGGCGTGGTCTGGCGCTCGAATCCGTTTCAGGCGCGGTTCGGCGCGGGCGAGTTCAGCGTGGACGGCCGGACGTTCACGGCCGCGCTGGACCGTTGCTCGGCCCGCCTCACCCGCCAGGCACTGGAACTGACCTTCCAGCCGGCGGCGGATCGGCCCGACCTGTGGCTGCGCGTGGAAATCCGCGCCGCCAGCGACGGCCGGACGCTTGAGTTCGCCTGCGACGCGACGCGCGGCCTGGCGACGCGCAGCCTGCGGCTGCTGGACCACGCGCTCGCGGTCGGCGACACCGACCAGGGCGGCGTGGTGGTGCCGGTGCGGCAGGGCCTGTTCATCCTGGCGGACAGCGGCAAGGCCTTTCAGCACGGCTTCAACACGTACGCCTACGAAGGCTGCCACATGGCCATGCTGGGGGTGGTGAAACAGGGCGCGGCGGCGCTGATTCACTGGCGCGACCCGTACATCACCGCCGAGGTGAACAGCGTGCTCACGAACCAGCCAGGCTTCGCGCGCAGCCAGATCGTGTCGTCCAGCCTGGTCCTTCCAGGCTCGGCCCGGCGGTTCAGCGTCGCGTTTTTGGGCCGTGGCGATCACGTGACCATCGGCCGGGCGTACCGCGAGGTCGCCCGGCGCGAAGGCTGGTGGGTGCCCTGGGACGCGAAGCTGGCCGGCCACCCGGAGCGGGCGAAGCTCTTCGGCGCCTCGAACTACAAGCTCTGGAGCGTGCTCGACCGCCGCATGAACGAGGACAGCACCCGCGAGGAGCGCGTGACCGTGAACTGGACCTTCGACGAGGCGGCGCAGGTGGCCGAGCACCTCAAACGCGACCTCCAGCTCGACAAGATCCTGTTCCTCATGGGCGGCTGGATTCATCGCGGCTACGACAACCAGCATCCGGACATCCTGCCGGCTGCGCCCGAATGCGGCGGCGACGCGGCCTTCGCCGATTGTTCCCGCCGCATCCGCGCGCTGGGTTACGTGTTCGGCCTGCACGACAATTACCAGGACATCTACCGCGATTCGCCGTCCTGGGACGAAAATCTCATCATGAAGAACCGCGACGGCTCGCTCGTGAAAGGCGGGCACTGGGCCGGCGGGCGCGCCTACCTCACCTGCTCAAAGATGGCCGTGGGCCTGGCGCAACGCCCGCAAAACCTCCCGGCGGTGCTGAAGCTCACCGGCGCGGACGCGTACTTCATTGACACCACTTACGCGGCGGGGCTCGTGGAATGCTCCGACCCGCGACATCCGCTGTCCCGCCACGACGACATGTACTGGAAACAGGCGATCTCGGATTACGCGCGCGACCTGTTTGGCATCTTCGGCAGCGAGTGCGGCCGTGAATGGGCCATCCCGCACAGCGACTTCTTCGAGGGCCTGACCGGTGTCAGCGGCCGGCATTTCCACGACACCGGTCTCGAGGCGAAGGTCGGCGGCGTGGTGGTGCCGTTGTTCGAGATCGTGTACCGCGACTGCATCGCCATGTACGGCAAGTACGGCTACGACATCCGCCAGGCCGCGGACTACGTGCTGGACCACCTCCTTTACGGCCGGCCGCTGCACTACCACGACGTGCCGCCGCATCTGTACTGGCGGCAAGCGCCCGCCGGCGAGGAGGACGTGCTGCCCGCCATTGGTGAATTCGAGCCAGCCGGCCCGAACCGCTTCTTCATCAGCTACCGCTGGCACGTGCGCCGCGTGCCGGCGAAGAACTGGCGCGTGTTCGTCCATTACACCACGCCGGACGGCCAGATCGCCTTCCAGGACGACCACGAGCCGGACACGCCGGCCACGCAATGGAACGTGGGCATGATGGAGTTCGGCACCTTCGGGCGCGAAGTGCCGGCCTGGCTGAAAGGCGCCTTCGACATCCGCATGGGCCTGTTCGATCCGGCCACCGGCCAGCGCGCGGAACTGCCCGGCCCGCATGACGGCGAGCGCCGGTACGTGGTGGGCCGGATCGCGTTCCTGGGCGACCGCATCCGCTTTCGGCCCGTGGACACGCCGCTGGACGCCCGGCCCGACCCGGCGGTCTTTGTGCGGGGCGACGGCGGCTGGACCGCCGGCCTGCATCCGTACGACCGGTTTGTGAAGAACACCCATGAGGTGCTCTCGCCGCTGAACGAACTCACCGCGCGGATGGCGATGACCGGACACCAGTTCCTGTCGGCCGACCGCAAGCTGCAGCGCAGCGTTTTCGGCACCGGCCGGGAAGCCGTGACGGTGACCGTGAATGCCGGCGGCGGCGTGGCGCGCGTGAAATCGGCGCCGGGCGGCGAGGTCGAATTGCCGCCGTTCGGCTTCCTCGTCGAATCGCCGCGCTTTGTAGCCTTCCACGCCCTGGCTTGGGCCGGCCGGCGTTACCACGCGCCGGTGCTGTTCACGCTGCGCAGCCTCGACGGCCGGCCGGTCAGCCGCTCCGGCCAGGTGCGGGTCTTCCACGGCTGGGGCGAGCCGCAAATCCGCGTCGCCGGCCGCGACTTCGAGGTGCCCCGCGAGGCGGTGCTGAACATCAGCGATGGCCGCTGAAACAGGTCACGGCGCGGGTGGTGACGAACGGCTGGTGGTGTTCGTCAAAGCGCCGCGGCCGGGCCAGGTGAAAACCCGGCTGGCGACGACGCTCGGCGCCGCAGCCGCGGCCACGGCTTACCGCGCGCTGACGGAACGCGTGCTGGCCAACGTGCGTGAACTACCCGGCGTAGAGCTGCGGTTCGCGCCGGACGATGCGCTGGCGGAAATCCAGCCCTGGCTGCAACCCGGCAGGCACGCGCGGCCGCAAGGCGAGGGCGACCTGGGCACGAGGCTCGAGCGCGCGTTTGCCGAGGCGTTTGCCGATGGCGCGCGGCGTGTGGTCTTGATCGGCTCGGACTGCCCGGCGGTGACCGCGAGCGACATCCGCGCCGCCTGGCACACCCTCGACGACGCCGATCTCGTGCTGGGCCCGGCCCTTGACGGCGGCTACTGGCTGATCGGCTTGAGCCAGCCGCAGCCCGCCTTGTTTCACGAAATCCCGTGGAGCACTGACGCGGTGTTCGCCTTTACCCGGCAACGCGCCCGCGAACTGCGGCTGCGGACCGCCTTGCTCCGCGAACTGGCGGACGTGGACACGCTCGAAGACTGGATGGCCTTCCAAGCCAGCCTGGCTCAAGGCGGATGCTGATGACCTGGCCAGAACGACTTGTGCCGCCGGGTCGCGGCTGCTCCATTCGATCTGAAAAACAAAA
Organism: uncultured Verrucomicrobiota bacterium; assembly: GCA_964568145.1. Classification (GTDB taxonomy): domain Bacteria; phylum Verrucomicrobiota; class Verrucomicrobiia; order Limisphaerales; family J093; genus DSVZ01. The sequence continues at coordinate 9,694 of CAZMOZ010000039.1, read as the reverse complement.
AGAACCGCCGGCGCTGGCCGGCGGTTCTTGAAACAACACGTCTAGGTACTGCGCGAAAAACGGTCTAGCTGCGGCGCCGGGCCACAAAACCCAGACCAACCAGGCCCATGCCCAGCAGGGTCACGGTGAGGCCGCCATCGGGGACTGGGACTTGACCCCACATCACATCATTGCCGCAGCGAAACGTGGCATGCAGGTAAACGGGCTGTCCTGCGGCTGCGGCCAGAATCGGGCTGAGGTCAATATTCGACAGGCTGTAATGCTTGCCCTCCGCGTCGGTGGAAGTCGAGTAATCTGCCATCTTGTTGTAGGTGACGGTGTCGTTGTACCTCCACGGCAGACCAGTGTTAAGCGTGCCCGTTCCTTGGGTCAGGGCGATGGTACCGCTGTTCACAATGGCGTAATTGACCTTCCCACTACCCGAACTGGTCTCCTTGATGTTTGACTCCAAGAGTGTGCCAGCTTGGCGCTCGAAAGCGATGACGTAATCCCAAGCGCCAGCGCCAACCCACGGGCCATTATGGTCTTCAGGACCATCCGGGATGGAGTACGGAACTTGGCCGATATACACGAAAATATCACCCATCGGCACTACGAAGCTCACGCCGGCTCCTTTCCCGGTCAGATAATTGAACCCGCCGGTCATGGCGAGCTTCGAGCCACTTACGTCGAATTGCTCCAAGTCCCATGTCTGCCCTGCGAGGGCATTCCACTCCACCCGATTGTTTTCAGGTAGCGCCGGCCCCGTTTTGGTTCCGTCAAAAAGCTTGTCGCGATGCGGATCCGCAATGGTGATGTCTAGCGCGTTAACTCCTTGAGCCAGGGCTAACCCCAGCATCCCCACCGCCAATCCCGCCCATGTATGTTGCCTTCTCATGATCTGTCCTTTCTTCCTGCGTTTCAAAACCTCAGCCACCTTGGCCGCAAATTCTCTACGTTGGTAAAGCTGGACGCGTGCCATTTACCAGCAGTCTTCCCAAGCTTCTGAACCTAAAGTCGTTGAGTATAAACCCGACGCTCCGGCCAGTTTGGCGAAGCGCAGAAAGTGTCAGTTCCGACGACAGATACAGTGGTCTTGGGAGTTCTAGATTTTGCTCAACTCATTGCTCAGTAGAGTCTTAACTACAAGACATAGTCCTGTAAGTCTTTCCGACAGCTTTTATGGTTTTCCGGCAGTTATGGTTCAACTGCAAGAACTATGGCATAAATGGACATTCCCATTGGTGGTACCTTCCCGGTACCTTTCCAACCTTACTTCGGCGCGTTCTTTATCGTCCGAGGATCCGCCGGTCGGCCTTCTTCCCGCGACGGCATCGTGAACCGCCCAAGCCAACCCGGCGGTCACGCCCCGCGCCTGCTGCCCAGCACGGATGCCGACTTGTGCGCGGCGGACGCCAGTTTGCGCTTGCGGCGGCCGGGCGGTTGGACTTTTGCTGGCTCCGCAACACACGCCATGCACCCGTACCGCCTTTACGTTCACAACTTCGTCAGTCTCGGCGCCTTGGGCGCGCATCTGCCGCTGGGTTCCTTCGAGCCGCTTCCGCGTCCCGCCCCCGCGCCTGACGCCCCGAAGGTCCTGATCTTTTCGCCCCACCCCGATGACGAATGCATCGTCAGCGCGCTGGCGTTACGGCTGATGCGCGAGTCCGGTCATCGCGTGGTGAACGTGGCCGTGACCCTGGGCAGTAACAAGGCCCGGCAGGCCGCGCGGCTGGCCGAGTTGCGGAAGGCCTGCGACTTCCTCGGCTTCGGCCTGCTGCAAACCGCCCCGGCCGGCCTCGAACGGGTGAATCCCGCCACGCGCGAGCGGGATCCGCAGTTCTGGGCCGGCATGGTGCGGGTCATCGCCGACATTCTCGCGGCGGAGCGCCCGCAAGTGATCCTCTTCCCGCATGACCGCGACTGGAACAGCACGCACGTGGGCGTTCACTGGCTGGTGGCGGACGCGCTGCGCCGGCTGGGACCCGCCCTCGAGTGTTTCACCGTGGAGACGGAGTTTTGGGGCCAGTGCGACGATCCCAACGCGATGGTCGAGTCCAGCGAGGCGGACCTGGCCGACATGGTCGCGGCGCTGTCGTTCCACGTGGGCGAAGTCCGGCGCAACCCGTACCACGTGGTCCTGCCGGCCTGGATGATGGACAACGTGCGGCGCGGCGGCGAACTGGTGGGCGGCCAGGGCGGCGCGGCGCCGCGGTTCACCTTTGCCACGCTGTACCGCGTGCGGCGCTGGCGTGGCGGGCAGTTCGAGCGGTTCTACATCGGCGGGCGGATGCTTGGGGCGGACCAGCCGGCCGGCACGCTGTTTGGCTGAAGCGCCGGGTCGGAAACACCGGACGCGAATTGCGCGCGGAAACATCCCGGCCGGATCTTTGGGGATTCGTTTTCCGCGAAGCCGCGGAAAACCGCACGCGGGGCGCGTGCGCTCGCCAGCCAGCCGGGGATTCGGATTCAACCCGAAAAAACCGAAGTTGGCAGGCGGGACGCGCTGCACTACGGCCAATTTCGGTTTTCGCGTTCAGAACTTCCGCCCCGCCGCCAGGCTCAGCGCGTGGCTGAGGTAAGTGAAGTCGCCGTCGGCCAGACCGCCTTCGCTGCCGGTCACGGAGCGGGTTGGGCCCCAGCCAAGCTGGTACACCGCCTCGAGTTCCCAAGCACCCCACTTCCAGGCCACGCCGGCCGAGAACACCTGCAGGGCCACGTCCGGCACGATCGGCTTGTAGCGCGCGTCGGGCACGGTCTCCTCGCCGTACCAGTAGCCCGCGCTCAAGGCCAGGCCGCTGGCAAAGGTGCGCGTCACGCCGATCTCGTACATGAAGCCGGACTCCCAGTCGAAGATCACCTCCGCGTCGCCGCCTGGCAGGCCCAGCATGGCCGTGTCCACCACGTTCCAATCCGTCCAGTCCACGTTCACCTCGAAGTTCCAGGCCGGCGTGGGCCGGAACGACCACCCCACGATGACGTGTTGCGGCAGGCTCAGGTGGTAGGTGGCGTCCTGCTCGAAGCGCGTGCCGCCCAGGGCGAATTCAGCCTCGCCATCGAAGGTCATTTCGCCCGGACTGCGGTAGCTGACGCCGAAGGAATGCTTCGCGTGCGGCCGCCACATCACGCCGGCAGTGGCCGCGAGGCCGAAGTCCGTGCCGGTGAAGTTGAGCTGGTCGGCCGGGCTGGGGCCGATGCTTTGCCGGAGGTCCGCCTTGCCGAAGTCCACGCTCGGGCCGGCGGCGACGGCCAGCGTGGGCAGCGGCCGCCACGCCACAACCGGGTTGAGCGCGAGGTACATCAACTCCGCCTTGGTGCCGAGCGCACGGAAGGGCGCGTCGTCCGGCCACGTCGTCCCCAGCCCGTAAGGCGTGTACAGGCCCACGCCCCAGGCAAAGGCGCCGCGTTCGGGCGTGGACGTGACGTAAAGCTGCGCCACGCCTTGCAGCTTGTCCTGCGTGGTGGTGCGGGTGCCGTCCGGCGCGTCGTGCTCCACCTCGAGGAGGATGGGATACGCGCTGGCGCGGAACTGGGTGCCTTCGAGAAACGCGATCCCGGCCGGGTTGTAGTAGATGGCGGAGGGATTGTCCGCCGTGGCGGTGAAGGCGTTGCCGCGCGCGATGGCGCGGGCGTCCTGATCCGGCACGCGGAAGGCGACGCCCAAGGCGGGCGCGGCGGCGGTCATGCCAGCCAGGGCGAGGAGGGTGTGGCGCATAAAGTCAAAAGGAGGCGGCCAACTGCGTGGACGCGCCTGGCCGCCAACCGGCCGGGCGCGACTGCGCCAGCGTAGCAGCTTGAAGGCGATTCGATCTTATCCCACCGCCGCAGGCTGAAGGCCGGCGCTTCATCCTGGGGCCGGCTTGCGGGCCGAGACGATCCCGTACCGCCAGAGGCCGCCGGTCAACGCCAGGTACTGGCCATGCGCGGCCACGATGTTCAGCGCGCGTGTGCGCAGACCGGGCCCGCATCGCCGCAGCACCCAGGCGAGCCACAGGATCGGCCGGGAATAGGTGTACAGACGCTGCGAGGACGGCAGCACGTTTTGCGTAGCGTCCATGAACCGGATGTCCGCGAAGCCCGCCCCGGCCAGATTCCGCGAAAAGCCCTCGACCGTCGCCAGCGCCTCCACGCACCAGCCACGCAGCCAGCGGCGCATGAGCGACTGGCCGGCGGCGTCGAACCGCTCGCGCGCGGCGAAGCCATCCGCCACCACGAGCCGCCCGCCCGGCGTGAGCACCCGATGCATTTCGCGGGCGAACGCGGCCTTGTCCGGCGCGTGGCACACGCTCTCGATCGCCCACACCACGTCGAAGCTCGCGTCCGCGAAACCGGTCCGCTGGTAATCCATGCGCGCGAACCCGGTCAGATGCGCCACGCCGCCGCGCCGGGCCAGGCGCCGCGCGGTGCGCACCTGTTTGTCGCTGATCGTGATGCCGGTCACGCGGCAGCCGAAGCGCCGGGCCAGGTAGATGGAACTGCCGCCGATCCCGCAGCCGGCGTCGAGCACGCGGTCCGCGCGGCTCACCTGTGCGATCTCGGCCAGCACGGCGTTTTCGCGTTCGAGGGCGTCGGTGAAGCTCCGTGTGGCGGCGTCCCAGTAGCCGAAGTGCATCGCCACGTTCCGCCCGAGGTTCCACATGTAGCGGTAATCCAGCTCGAGCGTGTCGTAGTACCGCACGATGTCGTCGGCGTTGATCTTCATCGCGGACATTCCGCATCATACGGCGCCGTGCGCGCGGCGGCTCGTCGGCCGCAGGCGCCATTTGTCCGCCAGGTGATCCGGGATTTGGAACGGCGGGCGGTTGCCGCCGCGGGGGGCGCCTTCGAGCGCCTGGACCATCCGGCGGAACAGGAACTCCGCCGCCAGCCGGGACTGGGGCAGCCGTTCATAAATCGCGTCGCCCAGGTGGTCGAGTTCCCGCACACCCCGCACCGCAATGCCCAGCAGCACCTCGTCCCAGAAACCCAGTTCCACTCCCAAGATGCGGGTGAGGCCCGGTCCGATCAAGTCGCGCATCAGGATGCGCGGCAGGTGGGGCAGGGGATGCGGCAGTCCCTGCAACGGTCGTTCCAGGTACTGCAACAACGCCGCCGTGAGCTGGATGCCGTCCTGGTACGGCTGGCGCGCGCGGAAGCGCTGCCAGATGTGGTTGAAGAGCTTCTCCGCCGCGGCGTAGGTCTCCGGGCGTGGCAGCAGGAGTTCGTCGCGCACGCCCATGAGGTGCCCCACCACGTTCCACGCGTGCAGGAAGGCGTGTTCGTCCTCTGGCGCGGGACGCAGCCCCATCTGGCGCACGCTGCGCAGCGCCACAAACGAAAAGCACAGGATCGTGGCGGACATTACCACCTGGTGGATCGGCTGGCCGTGTTGCTGGACATCCCACGGCGCGGCGGCCAGCACGTGCCCGAATTCCCGGCGGCCTTCAGCCGGCGGACTCGTCTCCGGCGGCTGCAGCAACAGATGCCGGATGGCGGCGTGCATCAGGCGCACGCGCACGATGTCCTGCAAACCGCGCCCGCCGGGCTCCAGCCCGCCCTTGGACATCACGTCAATCAGGAACGTCGCGGTCTCGGTGAGCCTACGCTGCGCATGCTCGGTGAGTTGCTGGGTGAAGCCCAGCACCTTCGCCGCCTCGGGCGCGGCGTAGCCCACCGGCAGGCTGGCGCAACCCAGCACCGAGAACGCGAGCATCCCGTGTTCGGCGAAAAGCGCGCCCGCCCGGTCAATCAACGCCCGGTCCGCCCAAGGCGGCAGCGTCTGGCATTGCTTCAGGTACTCGCGCAAGGCCGCCAGCGCCTCCTGGCCTTGCCGCTCCGGCACGAGGTTCTCGGGCACGGGCTCGTTGCGGATCAGGTGGCTGAGCAGTTCGTTCGCGCCCGCGATGCCGCGGCTGCCGTTTTGGAACAGCCGCTGCACCGTCTGGTCGGCCAGCGGATCAGCCTCGAACCGCATCTGCTCGAGCACCTGCCGCAGCGCGGGGTCGGGCGTGAACCGTTCCGCCCGGCGGTGCGGCGTGAAGCCGAAGGCGGCGGCCAGGCGCCCGGCGAGCGCGCGGAAGAACGCGGCACAGAGCAGCGAAAGGGTCGTCTTGGGGATGGGCATGTTCATGGGGCGGCAGGCAAAGCTTCCGCGCCGGCCAGCAACCGGCCGGCCGCCTCGAATTCCGGTTCGGCGAAACCTTCGGTGAATCCGGCGCGGACGCTTTCCAGCAGGCGGCGGGCTTCATCAGCCCGGTCCTGCCGGAACCAGAGCTGGCCCAGGCTCACGGCGGCGCGCAGCTCCCACATGCGCGCGCCCATCGCGCGCGCCAGGTCGAGGCTTTCGCGCAAACACCGCTCCGCGGCTTCGCCCCGGTCTTCCGCCTGCGCCAGCAACAGCTCGCCGCGCATCCGCAGGAGTTCCGGCCGATACCAGCGGTCGCCGCAGGACTGCGTCAGCGCGAGCGCCTCATCAATCGCCTGCAGCCCGGCGGTCACGTCGCCTCGCAGGCGATGCACCTCGGCCAGCACGCTGGTCTGGTACGCCTGCGAAACCGTGGCGCCGGTGGCCTGCCAGGCGGCCAGCACCTGCCGGATTTCATGGGCGGCGCCCGGTCTTCCGCCGCGGACCGCGCGCGCCCAGGCGCCGACATAGCTCGCCACGATCTGCCACAGCGGAAAGCCGTGTTCGGCGCAAAACTCGCTGGCTTCCGCGCTGGCCCGCAGCGCCGCCTGCGCCCGGCGGGCCAGAAACCACAGCGTGTTCTCCCACGCCAGCGCGTAGCCGATGCTGTAGGCGTGGCCGCGGGCGCGCGAAAGCCGGCGCAAGTCCGCCACGCGTGCCATCGCCTGTTCGGGGTGGCCCTGGATGTACAGCGTCCAGACCAGGTGCGCCGTGACGATCACGCCGGGGTCCTGGCCGTAGATCAGCGCGTGCGCGCGGTGGCGCTCGCGGTCGTAAAGGGCGATGGCGCGTTCGAGGTGGCGGCGCGCCTGCGAAAGATCGGCCTGCGCCCAGAAGCAGTTGATGCCCGCGGCGGCCTCGGCCTCGAGCTCGAGTTCGGGGTCGCCCGTTTCGCGCGCCATCTTCATCAACTGCCCGGCGAGCGCGGTCGAGTTGTCGTACTCGCAGCGGACAATGCTGTACGCCCAGAGGCCATAGACGGCCGGCCCAAGCTGCGGCAGCGCGCCCAACTGGAGACACAGCTCCCGTGCGCGGCCGAAGGTCCGGCCGACCTCCGGCGCGGCGTAGCCCTGCAACGCCAGGATCACGTTGCCCAGCGCGAGCTGGTACTTGAGTTCCAGCGGCACCAATTCCGGCGACGCGGGCAGCCCGGCCAGGAGTTCCAGGCCGCGGCGGAAATGGCTGGCGGCTTCCTGGTTTGCGGAGCGCGCCAGTGCCGCTTCGCCCGCCCGGTACCCATGCGTGATCGCCGGCAGCGGTTCGCCCGCCTCGGTGAAATGGTGCGCGAGCAACTCCGGTTGCGTGGCCGCCACGTCGGGAAACTGCCGCTCGAGCGTCTCCCCCACCCGCCGGTGTTGCTCGCGCCGCGTGGCCTTGAGCAGCGACTGGTACGCCGCGTCCTGCACCAGCGCGTGCTTGAAGACATACGTGGCCGGCGTGCCCGTGCCGGTGCGCGCCAGCAGCCCGGCCGTCACCAGCCGGTCGAGGTCGCGGGCGATGTCCGCCGACGCCGGCCCTGCCACGGCCTCGAGTACGTCCTGCCGGAACACCCGGCCCAGCACCGCGCCCCATTGGGCCAGCGGCTTGGCCGTGCCGAGGCGGTCGAGCCGCGCCATCAACGAATCCTGGATGGTCACGGGAATCGCCTGGCGCGGCAACGCGCGCCGCAGCCGGACCTCGCCGCCGACCTTTTCCACCAGGTCGGATTCGAGGATCATCTTGGTCAGTTCCTCGACAAACAGCGGCACGCCATCGGTGCGCTCCACGATCTCGCGCAACACCGGCAGGGGCAGCGGCTGGCCGCTGGCGACCTCCGTGACCAGCCGGACCACCTCGTCGTCCTCGAGCCGGCCGAGCGTCCACACGCGACCCTGCTCGCCGACGGGCCACGATGGCTGGAACTCCGGCCGGCACGTCAACACGGTGAGGAGGCGATGCGGGCCGGTGGTTTGGAGAATCAACCCCAGCAGTTCCAACGTGGAAGGGTCCGCCCAGTGGAGGTCTTCGACCACGAAGAGCACCGGCCGCTGGCACGCCGCGGCCAGCAACCACGCCGTGAGGGCTTCGAGGGTCTTTTGGCGGCGTCGCGGCGGCGTGAGTTCCAAGCCGGGGTAACGTTCGCCGACCGGCAGATCGAGCAACGGCGCCAGCAGCGGCACGGTTTCGGCCGCCGGCAGACCGTGGGCCGTCAGGCGCGACTCCAGCCGGGCCAGCCGCGATTCCAGGGGTTCGGGATCGGCCAGGCCCAGCCGCCGCACGATCATTTCCGTGATGGGCGCAAACGCGCTGTTTTGCCGGTACGCCGAGCACTGGCAATCCAGCACCGGCGTCTCCGCGAGATCAATGCTTCGCACGAGGGTCTCGACCAGCCGCGATTTGCCGATGCCCGGCTCGCCGGAAAGCAGCACCCACCGGGGCCGGCCCGCAACCGCGTCCCGCCAGAGTTCCTCCAACCGGGCCAGTTCGGATTGCCGGCCCACCAGCGGCGTGAGCCCGCCGGCGGCGGCGTCCTTGCGCGTGGTGGCGCCGGACTCGCCCAGCAACTGGTACAACCGCACCGGACGCGCCAGGCCTTTGAGCGCGTGCGGACCAAGATCCGCGCAGCTCACGAACGGCGCGACCAGCCGGTAGGTGTCGGCGGTGAGCACCGCGGTGTTGCGCGTGGCCAGGGCCTGGACCCGCGCGGCGATGTTGGGGGTCTCGCCAGTGGCCATCGGCGTTTGCAGACCTTCGCCGACGACGTGTTCGACCACTACCGTGCCGGTGTGCAGGCCGATGCGCACGCCAAGTTCCAAGCCGAGTTCGGGGTGGAAGGCCCGGTTGATCGCTTCCAGCCGGCTGAGAATGCCCAGGGCGGTCCGCACCGCGCGGCGGGCGCCGTCTTCGTGCGCCACCGGGTAGCCGAAGAAGATCAGCACGCCGTCGCCAAGGTACTGGGCGAGATAGCCTTCCCAGCGCCGCGTTTCCTCGACGCAGGCCTCCTGGTAGGCGCGGAGCACGCGCCGCAACACCTCGGGATCCAACTGTTCGGAAAGCGCCGTGGACTCCATGAGGTCGGCAAACAGCACTGTCAACTGCCGGCGCTCGGCGCGACCGGATTCAGCCGCCCGCGCCGTTGAGGACGCGGCGGGGAAAACGGGACTCTGGCCGGCCTCGGCCGTCGCCTTGTCAAGGCGCTGGCCGCAACCGCCGCAGAACCGGGCGGCGGCCGGGTTCAGGAACCCGCAGGCGACGCAGGCATGACCCAGCACCCCGCCGCACGAGGTACAGGAGACCGCGTGGTCGGGTGCCTCCGTGCCACAACTGGGACAGCGCATGGGTTGCTGGAAGGTCCGGGTCGTGCCTGTCAGCCGGGCTCAGGCCGATGCCGCATATCTGTTAAGCTCTGACTACGGGGTTGTCAAGGATTGACTTAATTTTTGACATCAGCCGAACCAATCCTAATTGCCCGCCGGTCCGGGAAGGTTCACGAAACCCCGGACGTTCGGGCAGCCGGCCTCTGGCCTAGAGCGTTTTCAATAAAACTGTGGCCGCTTGCGCCAGCGCTTCCGG
>CAZMOZ010000038.1:0-38991 GCA_964568145.1 uncultured Verrucomicrobiota bacterium | reverse complement strand
CAATACCGCGACAACGCGTTGAGCAAGGCGCGCTTTGAATTCCGCTGGGAAGATCAATTCAACCTCAGCCTCGACCCCGTCACCGCGCGCGAATTCCACGACGAAACCCTGCCGCAGGAAGGCGCAAAGACCGCGCACTTCTGCTCCATGTGCGGCCCGCACTTCTGCTCGATGAAGATCACCGAAGACGTCCGCAAATACGCCGCCGAACAAGGCATCGCCGAGGAAGAAGCGTTGGAAAAGGGCATGGAAGAAAAATCCCGCGAGTTCACCGAGAAAGGCAGCGAGCTTTACGCGAAAGGGTAGCACAGGCGACTCGCCTGTCGTGTTCGGCGACCCGCCGAACACTCCGCAACAAAGACAGAATTCACCATGCGCATCTACATCGAAAGCACGATACCGAGCTACGTTGTTGCGCGCCCGGCCCGCGACCTCTTGCAAGCCGCGCGTCAGCAACTCACCCGCGACTGGTGGGATTTGCAGCGCGAGAAGCACGAACTTTACACCTCGCAAGTCGTCCTCGATGAAATCGCCGACGGCGAACGCGCGATGGCGGAACGCCGCCTCGAACTCATGGCCGGCCTCCCCCTGTTGATTTCGACGTCGGACATTGAGGCGCTCGCCACCGCCTACGGAATGGATATATTGCTCACATGGAATTGCCGACACATCGCCAACGCCGCCATCGTCGGACGGCTGCGCAAGCTCGTCGCGAAGCAAGGCTACACCCTTCCGGAGATTTACACGCCGGAGGAACTCCTCGGAGTATGACACAATGAAAACGACAAAAGAATCACCGGCCACCAGTGGCGGCGACTTGGTGCTCCAAGAAATCTGGCGCATCAAAGACAAACTCTCCGCTGCGCGCGGCCACGACGTGCATCGCCTTTTTGCCGATTTGCGGAAGCGCGAGAAACGCTCCGGCCACCCACTGGCCAACCTGCCCATCCAACGCCGCAAAGTGTGACGGTCCAAAACGGATCCGCGACCGCCGCCGAGGCGGTCGAAGTGCTGATGGAGCGGCTGTCTGCGTCCAAAGTCGTGCGGCTGCTTTCCTCGTGGCAAATTGGCCAAGGCGACTACCTGAAACTGCGCGACGAGTTGTTCTCCGGAGAAACCGTGGACAGCCTTTTCGACAAGGCGAAGGCTGCGAACGGCGGCAAGTGATTTCAAGAACGGCGGGGCGTCCCGCCTGCCGCATCGGGCGACCCGCCCGATGCAATGCCCTCAAACCTTCTCGCAACCCGCAAACAGTTCGTTCCAATCGCAGCGGAGCGCGGCGCGCAGGCGCGCCAGCGTGGGCAGGCTGGGATAATATTCGCCCGCTTCCACGCTCCGCAATGAACTGCCCGGCACGGTCCGACACGTGGCGCTCACGCCCGGCCAGATCGTCGGGCGCGGCACCGTCCTGGCCCGACTTCCGCTATTCGGGGCGGGGTGATGGCATAAGTGGCTGGTAATCAAACCGGCGATCCCAAAGGTCTGCCCCACAGGCGATCATTCGGCCAGTTTGCCCGATGTGGTAATCCTCGGCGGCGGCTGATCCGGCAGGGTCAGTTTCAACTGATCGAGCAACACCTGGAGTTCTTTCTCCGGTTGGGTGTAGCGCGGCAGGATCACGTGCCGTCCTTCGGTTGTCGGCAGATGCACATCAATCATCTGCACGGCCGCAAATTTCTCCAACACGGTTCGCGGTGTGAGGCCAGGCGCCAGGTCACGCAGCCATCGGCGCAATGTCACGTGCAGGCAATACGCCAGGAACGACACGAATATGTGCGGTTCCATCCGATCTTTTCTCTGGTGATATACCGGACGCAATGACAGATCACACTTGAGGTTCTTGAACGCTTCCTCGACCTGCGTGAGTTGGAGGTAATATTCCCAGAGCTTGACCGGATCCTCTTCCGTCAGGTTGGTGCACAGCAGGTAACGCCCTTCGCGCCGGTGCACTTGCCGCAGCTTGGCTTTGCGCAAGCGCCGCGTGAAGGTCTGCTCGTTGATGTCTTCGTCCTTTTGGGGAATGCGCAGCGCGACCAGGCGCCAGGCGCTGGGCCATTGCTGCCGGGCGGCGCCGAGTTTCATCAGCAGGTCAGCTCGCTTGAGCTTCATCTGACGCAGTTCCGGCAGGCGCTTCCATAATTGCTTGAGCTGGCGCCGGCGCATCGCGCGCTCCTTGCCGATCCGCGACGCGCTCTGCGCAAGCACGTAGCACTCCCCGTCCTGCGGCAGCAGTTTGACGGTGATGCCCTCCCGGACTGTCTGCCAGGGAAGCTCCGTCAGCGCGGCCTCCAGTTTGCTCAATCTGCCCTTGGGCGTGCCCACAAGGTAATTGACCGGCGGATCGCTCCGGCGCATTTGCTCAAGCGTTTCCTCCGTGGGAATGCCCCGGTCCATCACCCACACCCGGCGCGCCTTGCCATATTGCTTTTCAATTGAAGCCAGCGCTGAACTGAGCGTCTTCTTGTCGAGCGTGTTTCCCGGCAGCCCTTCGTAGCCGAGCGGAAAGCCTTCCGGCGTGACCACCAGCGCAATGACCCCCTGCACGCAATCAAAGCGCTTGTCGCGGCTGTAGCCGAACCGGCGTTTGTCCCCTTCGGCAAAGGGCGGATCACTTTCGAAATACGTGGTGGCCAGGTCGTAGAGCAACACGTCAAAGCGCGCGGCAAACAGATCCTTCCAGCGCTCCTGCAAATGCGAGAAGAGAGCGGCCTTGTGTTCGGTCAATTGATCCAGACAACGATAGAGCGTGTCGTCGGCCGCCAGGCGGTAATCGGCGCCGAGCAGATCGGCCATCGCGCTCTTGTCGAACCATTCCCGGTGCAGACGCCATTCGCTGCCCGGATCGATGAGCCGGTGGCTGACCAGCGTTTGGAGCACGTGATCCCAGCGGGTGCCTTTGCGGCTGGCCGGCAGTTGCTCGCTCCAGAAGTTGTCCAGCCCGAGCTTCTGGTAGAGCCCATTGGTCAGCCAGCAGGCGCCCCATTGCCGGGGGCGGCGTAGCTCCAATTGATCCAGGCGGATGCGGACGATGCTGTCATCATCGACTGCGGGAGAACGCTCCTCGGGAAAGATCGCCACGGTGCGAGTCCTGGTGGAACCGGTTTCAAAGACCTCAATCGTCTTGCGCCAAGCGGCCTGTTGGGAGGAGTTGATTTCGCCCAGGTAAAGCACGTGCCGTTGAACTACCTTGCGTCCGCCATCAACGCGGCGGTTTTCGACCAGGCTTCAGTAGTGATGCTCCTTGCCGTCTTTGAAGCGCGTGCTCGCTTTGAGAAACATTCTGAGGCTGGATTATGCACAGGCCCACGCAAAGAAAAAGAGGGTTGGTCTGCACTACAGCGCGTTTTGAAAACCCTCAGCCACACAGCCAACAACTTACGAAACGAATACCACGAAAAATCTTCACTTATGCAGTCGAATAGCGGAAGTCGGGCTGGTGGCGCTGGATGTCTCGGTCGAGGAAGCTGAACTGCGGGCGCTCGAGGCGCAGGCCGCGCTGGCCGAGACGCTGCTCACGCGCGTGCAAGGCGCGGCGCAGAACCGCGTCATTTCCCAGATGGAGGTGGACCGCGCGCAGGCTCGACAAGCTGGCCGCGCTGCGCGAGGCGTCGTTGACGCGGTTGCGGCCAGTGCTGATGACCTCGGCGGCGACGGCGTTTGGACACTTCCCGCTGGTGCTGGTGAGCGGCCCCGAGGCGGAGGCCCGCAACAGCATCGGGATCGTGCTGGTGGCGAGCATGGCGGTGGGCACGCTGTTCACGCTGTTTGTCGTGCCGGTGTTCTACTCCCTCATCGCGGCCCGGCATCAGCCGGCCGCCGCTGCCCCGGAGACCGGACCCGCCGCACCGCTGGAGGCGGTCCCTTCACTTGCCTGAACGAAAAAACAAACCCTGAGAAAGGAGCAACATCCATGAGCACAAAACCCATCCCTGTCGGATACCACACCGTGACGCCCTACCTGGCGATCAAGAACGCCGTCCAGCGCTGGAGTTCTACCAGAAAACCTTCGGCGCGATGGAAATGTTCAGATTGACGATGCCCGATGGCCGGCTCGGCCACGCGGAAATCCGTCTCGGCGACTCGATCATCATGCTGTCGGATGAATTCCCCGAGTACGGCGGGAAGTCGCCCGCGACGCTCGGCGGCTCGCCCGTCAGCATCCACCTGTAGGTGGAGGACGTGGACGCAATCTTCCAGCGGGCGCTGGCCGCCGGCGCCAGGGAGCGCAAACCGGTCATGGACCAGTTCTACGGCGACCGCTCCGGCCAGATTGAGGACCCGTTCGGCCATCTCTGGTGGGTGGCCACGCACAAGGAGGACGTCGCGCCGGATGAACTCCAACGCCGCGTGCAGGCGATGTTCGCCACGAAAGGATGATCATACCGGCAAATCGCGACCTCGGCCGCGAGCTGATCTCAAGGCTTACGCGGAAACCGGCCGGGGGATGCCTTACGGGGAAACAAGTTCAAGCGACGGGTAATCCGAGAACATGAAGACGGTTGCGTACGCGGTGGCCATCATCCGGGAGACCCGGTTCGGTCCGGAGATTCGCGAGTATCTCGAGCGAATTGATGAAACCCTCAAACCGTGGTCGGGAAGGTTTCGGATTCATGGGGGTCCTTACGAGACGGTGGAGGGGACCTGGACCGGTGATCTCGTGCTGATCGAATTCCCCGATCTGGAACGGGCGCGGCAGTGGTACCACTCGCCGGCATACCAAGCGATCAAGCCGTTGCGGACCGCCAACACCTCCGGGACCGTGTTCTTGGTCAGCGCCGTGCCCGACCATCACCTGGCGACCGACATACTTCACCCGGGTCCGATCGGTTGAACCGACGCCAACGTCACCCGGGCGCCATGCGTCGCCGCGATCACCTCCGGAGATTTCGACCCGCTTCACCCGGGTAATGAGCTGGCCTGTCTGCTGGCGGATGGCTCACTGGTTGAGCTGATTCCCGACCCATCCGGCTGGACGACGAACACGATCTTCACTTACCGGGGCGGTTCCACGGTGCCGTGGCAAGACCCGGCGATGTGGGTCAGCCTGAACGTCGGCGATGTGCTCGCGGCGCGTGCCGGCCGGGAGATCGTGTTGAGTTTCCTGGACCAGGTTGTGGCCGTGTACCACGCGCCCGCCACAGGCTGGACCAATCAGATCATCCTGGACCTGGTGGGTCTGGTGGCGACTTCCTGGGGCGCGGAAGTCGGCGATTGCGACCGCGCCCATGCCGGTCAGGAGATATTCTCGATCGCCGAGCATGGTTTCGATTTCAGCGCCGGCACCGTCCACAGCGAGACCGATGGTGCCTGGAATGGAAGCGAGGTTTACTACGCCGAGGTGGGGATGGACGCGGCATCGGCGATTCCAACCCGGATCACGACGGCGATGAAATCATCGTCGTCACGGAAATGGGGCCGGCCTGCGAAATCACCCCGCCCGCCGCGGGCGGACCCAGTCCGTGGCCGAAACGGACCCTCTGGGGCGACGCGGCCACGCCGGCTGGGTCGTCAAGATCGGCGAGGTGGACCCGGAAAGCCCGGGGAACGAGATCGTGTACGGCACGCGCTACTCGGACCGGATCATGATGTCCCGCCACAACGGCGCCAACCCGCTCACGGTGGGCATCCTGTTCACCGGTGTGAACACGAACGAAGCGCTCAACAACATGCTCGACGTGGCCATTGGCCAGGTGTTTCCCGCGCCGCCCGCCGCAGAAATTCTCGGCGTGGACGCGTCCGGGTCCGTCTATGTGGTTCAGCAAACGACCAACCCATGGCACGGCTCGGTGCTGTGGCGGGACACGAACGCGCTGTATGCGGTGCATACGGCGGATTTGCTGCCCACGCCGGGCGATGAAGTGGTGGTGGGCGGCGCCTCCGGGGCAGTGACGTTGTTGCTGAGCCCGGCGCCCGCGCTGAACCTGGCCCTGACCGCGGAACGGCAGGCAGTGCTTTCCTGGCACGCCGTCGCCGGCCTGACGTACGCCGTCGAGACGACGACGAACCTCACGGCTGGTTCGTCCTGGAGTCACGTCACTAATCTGGTTTACCCGGGCGGTTTCCACGGCACCCTGGCCTGCACCAACGCGCCGGGCGACGCCGCGCCGGAACGCTGGTTCCGGGTCCGGGCAAGCTGGTAGCGAACCGGAAAAAACTGTTGACCCTCACGTTGCGTCATCCCCGAGGCTGTCTTCGAGCGCCGGCATCATGGTGATGCCGGCCAGGCAGCGACGATGGCTTACACGGTCAAGCAGGTGGCCGCGATGTCGGGCGTGAGCGTGCGCACGTTTCATTTCTACGATGAAGTGGGCCTGCTGAAGCCCGCGTACGTGGGCGCGAACGGGTACCGCTTCTACGAGGAGGCGCAGTTGCTGACGCTCCAGCAAATCCTGTTTTACCGGGAGCTGGGCTTCGCGTTGAAGCAGATCAAGACCCTGCTGCGCCGGCGCGACTTCGACAATCTCGCGGCGCTGGAATCGCACCGCCGGGTCCTGCGGAAAAACCTGGCCCACACCCGGAAGCTGATCCGGACCATTGACCGCACCATCGCGCATCTGAAAGGAACCAGGACCATGAAAAGTCAGGAATTGTTTGCGGGCTTCGATCCCGAGGAACAGGCGAAACGCGAGCAATACCTCGCGGACCGCTACGGCGGGGCCATGCAGGAAAGCCTTGCCCAATCCCGGGCCCGCGTGAAGAACTGGACCAGGAGCGACTGGGCGAAAGCGGGCGCCGGCTTCGACGCGATCTGCCGGGATCTCGTGCGGGCATTGAACCGGGCACGCCCCGCCGATTCAGCCGAGGTGCAGGCGATCATCCGTCGTCACTACGAGTGGTTGCGTCAGTTCTGGACGCCCACGCGTGAATCTTACGCCGGGCACGGCGACTTCATTGTGGATTCGGATCTCCGCCAGGCGTACGACGCCTACGATGCGCGGCTGGCCGAATTCGCCTCGGCGGCGCTCAAGGTCTTCGCCAAACGGGAACTGGCCTGAAGGAACAGCCCGAGGCCACCGCCACGGTCGGAACCGAAACCAGCCGGCAGGAGAAACCTATCCCCCGCGCCCGCAGTCCCCGGCGGGGGTGTGCGAGCGGTACCTGCGGGCGGCGTGTCCGACGCGGATTCCGGGCGGCGTCTGGCCGTTTAGATCGGCTGCAACAAGTGAGATGCACCCCCAAGCCGCGCCAAGCCGGCCCGTGAATTTGTCAACCCCGGCTCGGCGGTCTAAACTTTGCCGGCCATGCCCGGGTGAGTCCATGAACCACCAAACCCGCGTTTACAACGATGTGTTCGAAATGCTGCCCGACGAGCGCAACCCCTCGCCGCTGGTCCGCATCAACCGCCTCAACCCGGCGCCCGACTTCACGCTCTACGCCAAGCTGGAGTGGATGAACCCCTTCGGCTCGGTCAAGGACCGCGCCGCGTGGTTCATGCTGCGCGACCTCGAGGAACGGGGCGAAATCGGCAACGGCCGCGGCATCGTCGAGCCCACCTCCGGCAATACCGGCATCAGCCTGGCCGGCATGGCGCGCGCCCGGGGTCATCACGTCCGGGTGGTTGTGCCCAACAAGGTGCCGCTCGAGAAGAAAATCCTCCTCAAGATCGCCGGCGCGGAACTCGACGTGGTGTCCGACGAGCTGTGCCCCGCGCCGGGTCTGGGCGACGGCTCGATCAACCTCGCCAAGACCCACGCCCGGGCCCAGAGCGCGCGGTACGCCATGCCCAACCAGTACGAAAACCAGCGCAACATCGAGGCCCACCAGCGCACCACCGGCCCGGAGATCTGGCGCCAGACCGGGGGCCGGATCACGCACCTGTTCGTCTCGCTCGGCACCTGCGGCACGGTCACCGGCACCAGCCGGTTCCTCCGCGGGAAGAACCCCGGCGTCAAGGTCATCGCCGTCCAGCCCACCGAAGGCCACGACGTGCCCGGCCTGCGCAACGTCCACCAGCTTTCGGCCACGAAGCTCTTCGACCCGTCGCTCATTGACGAAATCCTCGAGATTGACTTCCGCCTCGCCTACACCCGCGCGCTCGAGCTGTGCCAGACCGAAGGCTTGTTCGCGGGGCCGAGTTCCGGGCTGATCCTCGAGGGCGCGTTGCGGGTGCTCGCGCGCGGCGGGCCGGGCTTCGGCGTCATGATCTTCCCCGACAGCATATTCAAGTACGTCTCGAACATGACCAAACACATCCCCGGCCTTGCGGCCGGGACCAACCCCTGAAACCCCCAAGAAAGGAAAGCAACCATGGCAACCTACGCGCATCCCGAAGTGTTGGTGGACACCGACTGGGTCAAGGCCAATCTCGGCCGGCCCGGCATCAAACTCGTCGAAGTGGACGTGGACACCAAGGCCTACGAAGCCGGGCACATCCCCGGCGCCGTCGGCTTCAACTGGCAGACCCAGCTCCAGGATCCAGTCCGCCGCGACATCATCGCCCAGGAGGCCTTCGAGCGTCTGGTGGGCGGCGCCGGCATTTCGCCGGCGGACACGGTCGTGCTGTACGGCGACAACAACAACTGGTTCGCCGCCTACGGCTTCTGGCTCTTCAAAATCTACGGCCATCGCGACGTGCGCCTCATGAACGGCGGGCGCGTGAAATGGCTGAACGAGCCCGACAAGCCGCTCGTCACCGAGGCGCCCCAGGTCACGCCCGTGGACTACAAGGTCGCCGAAAAGCATCCCGAACTGCGCGCCTACCTCCCGCAGGTGCTCCAGGCGCAGCAGGGCGGGAAATGGAACCTGGTGGACGTGCGCAGCCCCGACGAGTTCACCGGCAAGGTCATCGCCCCGCCGGGCATGACCGAGACCGCGCAGCGCGGCGGCCACATCCCCGGCGCCAGGAGCGTGCCGTGGAGCCTGGCGGTCGCGCCGGACGGCACCTTCAAGAGCGCCGACGAACTGCGCGCCATCTACGTGGACCAGAAAGGCGTGGACCCCGACAAGGACACCATCGCCTACTGCCGCATTGGCGAGCGTTCCAGCCACACCTGGTTTGTCCTGAAATACCTGCTCGGCTTCAAAACCGTGATGAATTACGACGGGAGCTGGACCGAGTACGGCAACCTGGTTGCGGTGCCGATCGAAAAGGCCTGAGGCGGCGGTTTGCCTGTCCGAACCTCGGGCTCTTCACAACTGGCAGACAAGTGTTCACCCAATCCTGAGCGCGGCGCAGACCGCCTGCGTCGCGCGCTGAACAACCATAAACCGAACCATGAAACTGACGCGCGGTTTGCTGACACTCCTGAGCGTGGCGGGCCTGGCCTTCAACCTGGCCGCCGCTGACACGACTTCTCTGGACCCGCATCTGGAGCCCTTGCGTCCCTGGCTGGGCAAGACCTGGAAGGGGGAACTCAAGGTGTCCGGGCCGGACCGGCCGGTCGTTGACGTGGCGCGCTGGGAGCGCGCGTTGAATGGAAAAGCCGTCCGCATCCTGCACTCGATCAACGACGGCGCTTACGGCGGCGAGTCCATCGTCATCTGGGACGAGCCGAAGCAGGCGGTGACCTGCCACTATTTCACCACCGCTGGCTTCCGGACCACAGGCGCCATGACGTTCAAGGACGGTGCCATCCACACGCGCGAAGTCGTCACGGGCGCCGCGGGCGGCGTCGCGGAAGTGCGCGGCCGCTTCGAGTTGCGCCCGGACGGGACGTACCGGGTGAAGACCGAGCACCTGAAGGACGGCGAGTGGTCGCCGGGGCGCGAGACCACGTACCGCGAGGACGCCGCCGCGAGCGTGGTTTTCCGGTAAGACCTGGCGGACGGGATCGCGCGGCCCGACACACCGCGCCCGGGCGGTCACGTTCCACCTGCGGGGGCTGGCAGCGCGGCTTCGAGTTCCTGGAGCCGGCGCGACAGCAAGGCGCGTTCGGCCCTGAGTTCCGCGAGGTCGAGCGCCCTGCGCAGGTGTTTCGCGGCGGCCTGATGATCCCGCAACTGCGACTCGAAGTCGGCCAGCACGGCGTGGAGCAGGTAGTACGACTCGAGCATCGGCTGGCCGGCGATGCGCCGCACGGCTTCGATGCCGGCGCGCGGCCCGTGCACGTGCGCCAGCGCCACGGCCCGGTTCAACGCCACGATCGGCGAGGGGTCCAGCTCCACCAGCCGGTCGTAAAGTTCGAGAATGCGCGGCCAGTCGGTGGAGGCGTAATCGGCCGCCGCGCAGTGGCGGCAGCGATGCCGGCCTGGAGATGATACTCGCTGACCTCCCCGCCCGCCGCCGACTGCGCGAGGTGGAACATCCCCTCCGCGATCAGCCGCCGATCCCAGCGCGACCGGTCCTGATCCCGCAGGCGAAGGACGCCGCCCGCGGCGTCGGTGCGCGTCGCGAACCGCGCGGCGTTGAGTAGCATGAGCGCGAGCAGCGCGTGCACGCGCGGCCGGTGGCCCACGGGATGCGCGACTAGGCTGTGGGTGAGGCGGATGGCTTCGCGGCACAGTTCCTCCCGCACCAGGCTGTCGCCGCGCGAGGCCTTGTAGCCCTCGTTGAACAGGAGGTAGAGCGTCTGCAGCACGCCGTCGAGCCGCACGGCGGATGCCTCGCCGGAAGGAATCTCGAACGGAAGGTGCAGCTCGCGAATCCGCTGGCGGGCGCGCACGAGCCGCTTGGCGATGGCGGCCTCACTGGTGAGAAAGGCGCGGGCGATTTCCGCCGGGCTGAAGCCGCACAGCGTCTTGAGCGCCAGCGCCGCCTGCGCGTCCCGCGGGAGGAGCGGGTGGCAGCAGGCAAACATGAGCTGCAGCCGCCGGTCCTTGATCTCATTGGCGAACGCGGGCGAATCCTCGAGATCGCCCGAGCCGGCCCACTCCAGGAGGCAGGCAATGATCCGCGGCTGCTTGTCGGCAAAGAGCCGCTCGCGGCGGAGCACGTCGAGCGCGAGGTTCTTGGCCGTTTGCGTCAGCCAGGGGGCGGGGTTGCGGGGCACGCCGTAGTAAGGCCAGGTCTGCAGCGCCTTCAAAAGCGCCTCTTGCACGACGTCCTCGGCAAGCTGCAGGCGGTCGAGACCGAACAAGCCGGTCAGGAGCGAGACGAGCTTGCCCGCCTCGTGGCGGAAGAGCTGTTCCGCCAGCCGGTCAATGCCGTCGGCCCCCCGGCGGCGCCGCGTGTTCCAGGACTTCGCTCACCGGCCGGCCACGGTCGCGCGGTGGAGGTCGGCCGTGATCACGCCGCCGTTCTCCGCGCGCGCCCGCACGGAGCACATCTCGGCGACCGGCCGGACCTCCACCACGGCGCCGTACTCGAGGCCGGGGCAATGCCGCGCGATGGCGATGGCTTCCGCCTCGTCCGCGACGTGCAGCTAGAAGTAGCCGCCGATGGCTTCCTTCGATTCGGCGAACGGACCGTCGGCCACGGTGCGACCGTTCTTGCCCGAGACGAGCTTGCCGGTCTTCCGCAGGGGATGGCCGCCGGAGCATTTGCCCTCGCGCTTGAGGCGCTCGAACCACGCGTACCAGTCGGTCACGACCTGCTGGATCTGGCCAGGCGAGAGGTCCCGGTCCCAGCCGGTGCCGCGGAAGAGCAGGAGGTAATCGGATTTTTCAGCGCTCATGGAATCTGGGGGTTGAAGGTGAAAGTGCTGGTTCAAATCTCGCCTCGTTCAGGCGCTGGCGCGCGCGGGCGAAGACCGGGCATTCGTCCAGCAACGGCCGCACTTCGATGGTGATGCCGTGGGGCAGGGTCGGCGAGGACCTCGCGATGGCGGTGGCCTCGGCGAGGCTCGCGACGCGCAGAATCAAGTAGCCGCCCACCGCCTCCTGGGACTCCACGAACGGGCCGTCCATGACGCCGTGTCCATTCGCGCCGTACACGAGCGCGCCCCGCCGGCCCAGGGCCTGGCCGGCCTTGACGCGGCCTTGCTTCACCAGCCCGTCGTGCCAGGCCGTCACCTGTTCCATCAGCCGCTGCAATTCGTCGTGGGGCAGCCCCGCGTCCCAGTCCTGCCGCGGTAGAGCTGCAGGTATTCGGATGTCGTTGCGAATGTGCAGGACTGTATCTCTCCATGCCAATTTCGATTCACTTCACCGCTACGACCAACGAGCGCTCGCGCTCAGAACAACCAGCTTGCGTGCCGGCGATCTTGCCTTTGCCCATTCCGCCGCCGCGAGGGCGCCACGCCGCCGGAATTCACGCCGCCACGATGGTTCTGAAGCCGCCGTAGCTCATGCGCCGCTCGTCGAAAGGCATCCCGGTTGCATCGCACATGCCCTTGATACGCGGGTCGGCCATGACCTTCTTGTTCACCCGGTCGCGATGCGCGCGGGACTTGTACACGATGTAGGCGAACACCACCGTCTCGCCCGGCTTCACCCCCGCGCGTTTCGGGAACGGCAGGCCGAACTTGGTTTCGAGGTCGTCCCCGACGCACTCGCGATATTCGAGCGCGCCGTGCTCCATCCAGATCTTCGCCGCCGAGCGGGCCAGGCGCCGGTAGGCCGCCAGGTTCTTCTGGGGCAGGGGAATCACGAATCCGTCAACGTAGTTCATGGTTTTGTCCTGGGTTTTGGGTTTCGGGTTCAAGTCGGCCAGCAAAGGGATTGGGGCGCGCGGTCCCGGCGCAAGTCAGGCCCGCTGCAACGGGATCAGGGCGCGCAGGCGGGCTTCGCGCAGAAACAGACCGCCCCACACGATCATGCCGAGCACGACCGGCATGAAGAACGGATCGCCCACGCGCAAATGCGCGAAGGTGGCCCCGCCGAGATAACCGGTCAGCAGAATCGCCCCGAGCACCGCCGTGCGTGGAATCAGGTAGAGGACGAGGCACGCGAGTTCCAGGACGCCGAGCCCGACGGCCAGCTTCTCCGGCAGGCCCAAGTGCGCGAAGCCTTTCACCACGTCCTCGGGCTTCAGGAACTTCATCACCGCGCTCATGACCAGCAGCGGCGCGGGCAGCGCGGTGAGGATGTAGCCGGCCCGGCGCAGCTTGTTTGAACCCGCAAGCCGGGGTTGAGCGGGAGGAGAATCCGGCGCTTCGGGCGACTTCGCCTGGGTTGAACCGGGTTTGGTTTCCATAAGTCGTCTGGCCGCACGCGGCGCTGGCGGTCCCGCGTCGCTTGCCCGGGCCGGTCAGCCGCGTCGGGTGGCGGGCGAGCCGGCGCCGGCGGACGGTCTTGCGCTCCGGCCGGGTTTTGGTCTTGTCGCTGTCATGACCGGGCGGCGGCCTCCTGCAGCCTCTGGATGTCGGGCTTCAGCATCTGCAGCATGGCCTGCATCACGCGCTGCGCTCGCGCGGCGTCGTCGCCGCTCAACAGCCCGTCGAAAATCGTCGGCATGACCTGCCACGACACGCCGAACTTGTCCTTGAGCCAGCCGCACTGCACCTCCTGGCCGCCGGCGGACAGCGCCTGCCAGTAACGGTCCACCTCGGCCTGCGTCGCGCAATGCACGACGAAGGAGATGGACTCGTTGAACTTGAACACCGGCCCGCCGTTCAAGGCGACGAACTCCTGCCCGGCCAGCTCGAAGGCCACGGTCATCACCGAGCCGGCGGGCCGGCCGCTGGCCCGGGCGCCGGCGTCGTCGTAGCGCGTGACCCGGGTGATCCGGGAGTTCTCGAAAATGGCGACGTAAAACTTCGCCGCCTCCCCGGCCTGGGTGTCGAACCAGAGAAACGGAGTGATGCGTTGCATGGTCACCTTTCTGTTGGTCAAGCCTGCTTCGCCAGCGCCACGAGTTGATCGAGCACCTGGCTCCAGCCGGTGGGGAAGCCCATCGCCTCGTGTTTGCGGCAGTCCTCCCCGGTCCAGTGCCGGGCCCGCGCGGTGTAGCGCGTGCCGCCGCCGGCCAGCGGGTCGAACGTGACGACGGCGGTGAAAAACGGGTTCGCGCCCGGCACCCAGCCGGCGTCGTAGGCGTCGGTGAAGACGATGCGGCGGTTCGGGACGATTTCGAGGAACACGCCCGAAGTCGGGAACTCCCGGCCGTCAGGCGCACGCATCACGGTGCGCAACACGCCGCCGACGCGCAGATCCATTTCACAGACGGGCGTGGTCCACGGCCGCGGCGCCCACCACTCGGGCAGACGCTGGATCCACGTTCGGAACAGGCGCTCCGGCGCGACGTCGAGGTCGCGCGTGAGAACGAGTTCGCGGTTGGCCGGGGTGGACGGGGTTTGACTCATGGCGGGAAAAAGGGGTTCGGATTCACCGCACGACGCGATAGGTCAGATGGGTGACGGCCGGCGAATGGCGGACGGCCACCGGCTCCAGCCCGAGGACGCCGCCGTCCAGTGTGTAGAACAAGCGCACGCCCGCGCCGAGCAGCAAGGGCGCAAGGTGAATCGTGATCTCGTCCACGACCCCGGCCCGGAGACACTGACGGATGACATCCGCGCCGCCGCTGATGCGGACGTCCTTGCCGCCGGCGGCGTCGCGGGCCTGGCGCAGCGCGCTGGCGAGGCCATCGGTGACAAAATGGAACGTGGTGCCCCCTTCGCGCACCCACGGCTCGCGCGCCTGGCGCGTCACCACAAACACGGGCGCGTGAAACGGCGGATTCGCCGGCCAGCCAACTTCGCCCTCGTCGAACATTCGGCGGCCCATCACGTACGCGCCCGCGCGGGCAAAGACGGCCTCGACGAGGTCGTTGTCCGGCCCGGTGGCGCCGCCGGCCAGGCCGAGTCTCTGACGGAACGCCGCCTGTTGGAACATCCAGTCGTGAATCGCCAAGCCGCCGTCGCCCAGCGGATTGCCCGGGCGCGCGTTGGGCCCGGCCAGGAAGCCGTCCAGCGACAGGCCGATGTCAACGAAGGTCTGGCTCATGGCGGATCGGAATAAGCCGCGGCGGACGGTCTCAGGGCTTTGACGCGGCTTCGGCGATGGCCCGGAGCGACGCCAGTCCCTTCTCGAACTGCCCGCCGACCATCTGGTCCAAGTCCATGAACAGGCACATGGCCTTGGCGATGAAGTTGTTCTTCCCGGTCATGGTCCAGGTGACCCGGGTCTGACCACCTTCTGGCGCGAAGCTGAACTCGGCCTCGCTCGTGCCG
The DNA here is from genome assembly GCA_964568145.1 of uncultured Verrucomicrobiota bacterium. Lineage (GTDB taxonomy): Bacteria > Verrucomicrobiota > Verrucomicrobiia > Limisphaerales > J093 > DSVZ01. The sequence continues at coordinate 24,004 of CAZMOZ010000038.1, read as the reverse complement.
GCCATCGGCTTGTAGAAATCAAGCCGGTAGCGGACCAGTTCGTTCGGCCGGCTCTCGATGATGGCCAGTTTGCCCGCTCCGACCTGGCTGTTGCCGTCCCAAGTCATCGCCGCCCCCTGCCCGGCCGCCGGTCCTTGGAAGGCGTACTTCGCGTCCGGGTCGAGCCCGGCCCAAGGCGACCACGTTTCCCATTTCTTCAGATCGTTCACGTGCGGGAAGATGGCCGCAGCCGGCGCGGACATCGTGGCGCCGCGGCTGACCCGGAAGTCGGCGGGCTGCAGCGCCACGACGATGACGAAGACAAGGATGAGCGCGGCCAGCACGCCCAGGCTGATGAGGAGTTTCTTGCGCATACCAGGATGCCCTGGACGGGCTGTGCGCTCACTGCTGGTCCGGCGGCACCACGTTGATCATCCAGCCGACGCCGAAACGGTCGGTCAGCATTCCGAAGCGCGGCGACCAGAACGTCTTGCCCAGTGGCATGCACACCTGACCGCCCTCCACCAGCGCGGCGAACGCCTGGTCCGCCTGCGCCTCGGTGGGCACGGATAGCGAGAGGAAGAAGCCCGCGAAGCCCTGCCGGTCATCGCAGCCGTCCGAGGCCATCACGACGGTCTCGCCAATGCGAAAGCTGGTGTGCATCACCTTGTTGTCCCAGCCGTCCGGGACCGCGCCGGGCGGCGGCGGCTCGGGGCTTTCGCGGTAACGCATCAGCATCTGCATCTCGGCGCCCAGCGCCCGCCGGTAGAACTCCACCGCTTCCTCGCATTTCCCGTTGAACATCAGATACGCCTGAACGACTCGTTTATCTTGCGTTTTCATGGCCATGTTTCGTTTATCTTCTGAGCAATGTCACCAGTACGACGAACCGGCGGCGGCGTCCAGGACAACTTTTTTGGGATTGGTGGCTTCCCGGACACGCGGCTGTTTCCGCGGCACAGGTTCGGGCTGGCGGCCGGACGCTGGTTTACGGCTCCGCCGCCGCGAGGCGAACGTGGATTTCCAGGTACTCCGCCGGCGTGTCCGTCTCGCCCAGCGCCGGCGAGACATTGTGCCGGGTTTCCAGCTCGAGCAGGTCGTTGCGCAACTTTTCCTGCCCGGCGGGATCAAGCGTCTGGAAGGCGCGCTGGGTCGGACCGTAATAGCGCCGGAAGAAATCCACCTTCTCCGCCGGGCCAAACGGAAACCGCATCCGCGCCACGCGGCGGGTCAGGCGCAGGTCCTCGGCCGCGCCGTTGAACCGGCCGCGCACCGCGGCCTCGTCGCCCCACAACAACGGCGAGGGCAGCCCGGCCGGCGGCGGCACGTACCGCGCGAAGACGGCGAACATCTTTCCGATGAAGCCCTGCGGCGTCCAGTTGGCCAGGGCGATCAACCCGCCGGGTTTGGTCACCCGGTACAACTCGCTCACCACCCGGTCCGGCCGCGGCGCGAACATCACGCCGTACATGCTCACCACAGCGTCGAAGCTGCCGTCCTCGTACGGCATCGCCTCCACGTCGCCCTCGGTGAAGGTGATGTCCAGCCCCTCCCGGCGCGCCCGTTCGCGCGCCTGGGCCAGGAGGTTCGCCGCGATGTCCAGGCCGGCGACGCGGCAGCCGCGTTGCGCGGCTAGGATGGCCAGGTTGCCCGTGCCGCAGGCGGCGTCCAGCACGCTCATGCCGGGGCGCAACGGGATCCGGGCCATGAACTCCTCGGCGGTGGACTGGATGAATTTCGCGACCTGCCCGTAGTCGCCGCTTTCCCAGGTGGCCTTCTGGCGGGCCTTGAGGGTTTGGAGTTCGGTGGGCATCAGTTCGACTTGTGTTTTCATAAGTGCGCTCAACATCGCACGCCGGGCGCTCCGGGCAAATGGAACCAAAGTACCGGCGGCGGCAAGGCCGGCGCCAAACGCACGACCGCTGCGAAATCGGGACGCGCGGTGTCGTGATTCAACGGCCCGGTGTGAATGGCCGCGACGCTCGAGTTGCCAGAAGGCTGATCGGACTACGGATCCTGCCGGCAACGTGGGCTTTGACTGGACCCGGCGGCGGCTTCCCGGAACACTCCCGAGCGATGCAAGCCGACCTCGCGGGCAAAGTGGTGCTCGTCACCGGCGCTTCGGGCGGCATCGGTTCGGCCCTGGCCCGGGCCTTTGCCGCGGAAGGCGCGCGGCTGGTCCTGCACGCCCATCGCCACCCAGACCGCACCCGCGCGCTCGCCCGCGAACTGGCTTCGGTGGAATGCCTGCCGGTCCGGGCCGATCTCCGGCGCGAGGCCGCGGTGAAGCGCCTGTTCGACCGCGCGGTGCGGCGCTTCGGCCGCGTGGACGTGCTGGTGGCCAACGCCGGCGCCTGGGAAAACCGCAACGTTGCCCTGCCCGACCTGCCCTTGCGGCAATGGCGCGCCACGCTGGACGCCGTGCTCACCAGCGCCTTTCTGTGCGCCCGCGAGTTCTTCCGCCTCGTGGCCCGCCAGCGCCGGGGCAACCTCATCTTCATCGGCTCCACCGCGGCGGTCTTTGGCGAGGCCGGCCACGCGGATTACGCCGCCGCCAAGGCCGCGCTGGCCTTCGGCCTGACCCGCACGCTGAAGAACGAAATCGCCCGCCTGGCGCCGCCCGCCGCGGATCATTCCGGCGGCCGGGTGAACTGCGTCTGCCCCGGCTGGACGGTCGTCCCGCGCACGGCTTACAAGCTGAAAGACGCCACCGCCGTCCGGCGCGTGGTGGCCACGATGGCGCTGCCCAAGCTCGCCCGGCCGGAGGACGTCGCCCACGCCGTGGTGTACCTGGCCTCGGACCGCCTCGCCGGCCACGTCACGGGCCAGACGCTGGTCGTCGCCGGCGGCATGGAAGGCCGCTGGCTCTGGCAGCCGGACGGGGTGGACTCCGCGCGGACCTGACTTCACCATGAATCATCCGATCCGAAATCCATTCTCGCACGAGCCCTCGCTGGGGCTTGGGCGCATCCTGTTCTTCCTCCTGACCACCGGCGCGCTTCAGGCTGCAACGCTGGATGTCCTGATCCGCAACGGCACCGTGTACGACGGCAGCGGCCGCCCGCCGGTGGTCGCGGACGTGGCGCTGGCCGGCGACCAGATCGTCGCGCTCGGCCGGCTCACCAACGCGCAGGCCCGGCTGGAGATTGACGCCACCGGCCTGGCCGTGGCGCCGGGCTTCGTCAACATGCTCAGTTGGGCGAACGAAAGCCTCCTCGTGGACGGCCGGTCGCTGAGCGACATCCGCCAGGGCGTCACGCTCGAAGTGCTCGGCGAAGGCATGTCCATGGGCCCGTTGAACGCGGCCATGCAGCGCGACCTCGTCGCCCGGCAGGGCGACCTCAAGTATGATGTCGCCTGGACCACGCTGGGCGAGTACCTCGACCACCTGGTCCGGCAGGGCGTGTCCTGCAACGTGGCGTCGTTTGTCGGCGCCACCACCGTGCGCGTGCATGAAATCGGCTACGCCAACCGCGCCCCGACCGCCGCCGAACTCGAGCGCATGAAGGCGCTGGTGCGCCACGCCATGCGCGAAGGCGCGCTGGGCCTGTCGTCCGCGCTCATCTACGCGCCGGCGTTTTACGCGCGTACAGACGAGCTGGCGGCGCTGGCCCGCGTCGCCGGCGGGCACGGCGGATTGTACATCTCGCACATCCGCAGCGAAGGCGCCCGCCTGCTGGAGGCGCTGGACGAATTCCTGTCCGTCGTCCGCGCGGCGCGGGTCCGCGGCGAGATTTACCACTTGAAGGCCGCCGGCCGGGCGAACTGGCCCAAGCTGGACGCCGCCCTGGCGCGCATCGAGACCGCCCGCGCCGCCGGCCTGCCGGTCACGGCGGACATGTACTGCTACACCGCCGCCGCCACCGGCCTGGACGCCGCGATGCCGCCGTGGGTGCAGGAAGGCGGGTTTCAAGCCTGGGTCGCGCGCCTGCGCCAGCCGGCCATCCGCGCGCGCGTGCGGCAGGAAATGAACGTCCCGGCCACGACCTGGGAAAACTTCTTCCACCTCGCGGGCTCGCCCACGAACATCCTGCTCACCGGCTTTCGCAGCGAGGCCTTGAAGCCGCTCACCGGTAAGACGCTGGCGGAAGTCGCGCGGATGCGCGGACGCCCGCCGGCCGACACGGCCATGGACTTGGTGATCGAAGACGGCAGCCGCGTGGAGACGGTGTACTTCCTCATGTCCGAGGAAAACCTGCGCAAGCAACTCCAGAAACCCTGGGTGAGCCTGGGGTCGGACGCCGCCTCGCTCGCGCCCCAAGGCGTCTTCCTGAAGGCCAGCACGCATCCGCGCGCGTACGGCAACTTTGCGCGGTTCCTCGGCCATTACGTGCGCGACGCGCAACTGATGCCGTTGGAGGAGGCGGTGCGCCGGCTCACGTCGCTGCCGGCTGCGAACCTGCGCCTGGACCGGCGCGGCCTGCTCCAGCCGGGGCATTACGCGGACGTGGTGATCTTCGACGCGGCGGCGATCCGCGACCACGCCACGTATGGGCGCCCGCACCAGTTGGCGACCGGCGTCGAGCACGTGTTTGTGAACGGCGTGCAGGTGCTGCGCGCCGGCGTCCACACCGGCGCCAGGCCGGGCCGGGTCGTCCGCGGCCCCGGCTACGCGGGACCGGGAGCGCGCTGACACGCGGGGTGAGGCGGAGTCAGGGCTCGACGAAGCCCTGTTCCACCGAGATGATATTCGAAGTCCGAAGTCCGAAGTCCCAAGTCCACACTTCTGAGTCGAAGGTCGAAAGTCGAAAGTCGAAAGCAAGAAACCAGGAACCAAGAACCAGAAACCCCGCACCTCGCACCCCGAACCTCGTACCAAGGCAACAGGGCTCGACGGAGTCTCACCCCCACCGGAATGCGTTGACCTGCCGCCTCAAAACCGCTCGCGGACGATGGCGCGGGCTTGCTCGAGCGGGAGATCAGCCGGCAGGTTGTGATGCACGTTCACAAAGGTGCGGCCCTTCACGGTGCGCGCTTCGAGGCCGTAGATGTTGCCGCGCAGGTGCCGGAACACCTTGTACGTGAGCGCGTACAGCAGGCCGTCCGGGCCGTTCGCCGTCTCACAGTGCAGCCGGTACAGGCCGGCGCTCCGCTCGGTGAGCGATTTCTCGCCCGGCGCGGGCGGCAGGTGGGCCTCGTCCTCGGCCGCGATGTGCCGGCGGGTCATGATGGCCTGCTCGACGGTGCGGGCCAGATCGGGCGGCAGGCCGCGCGAGTCGGGCGCGACGTGGAAGAAATCCAGCGCCAGGTGGTGGTTCGTGGCCGAGAACAAATGCGCCTGCTGCAACGCGATGCCCTGGCTCCAGAGCGAGCCGGTGATGGTGGCCGCCAGGCCGGGATAGTCGCGCGCCGCCACGCCCACGATCACCGAGGTGCCGTCGCGGAGCACCACCACCTTGGGCGGGGTGTCGTCGGGCCGGGCCGCCAGGCGGAGCAGGTGCGACCCGAACCGGCCGATGTACAGGCGGTAACTGCCGCCGAAGAAGGCGTCGCCGAAGTCCGCGATGATGTCGCGCTCCTGCGGCGAGTAGCCGGCCGCGCCCAGCGCCGCCTGGGGGTCGAGGCCGGGCCGGAAGCGTTTCATCGCCTTGTCGTACAGTTCGCGCGTGTTGAACCAGCGGGCGGGATCGCTCCGGTCCGATTCCCATTCCGCGCGGTCGGCGCCGGTGAACACCAGCAGCGCGCGCAGGAGGTTTTCGTCGCCGCACAAGGCCACCAGTTCCCGCACCTTGTCGTCGGTGTTCAGGCCGGACTCGGAGCGGTCCTTGAACTCGCGGCGGTGCAGTTGCAGGAATTCCACGATGCGCAGCGTCTCCGGCGTGAAGTCGCACAACGTGTGATACCGCCCGTAGTACTGGGAGAGCGGGATGCCGGACATGCCGCTGGAGAAGCGCTCGTGCAGCGGGCGCGTCTCGTCGGCGCGCAGCGCCTCGTCCTCGGGCATCCAGGGCAGGCGCTTGGTCTTGAGCGCCAGGCGCACGGCGGCGAGGTGCTCGGCGTCGAGCTGGGTGGCCTCCAGGCGCATCAACTCGCCGATGGTCAGCGGGCGGTCGGCGCGGGTCGAGATCGTGCTGGCGGCAAGCTGCCGGCCTTCCTCGATGAAGCGCTCCAGCGCCGCCAGCTTCTCCCGCTCGAGCGCGCTGCGGAGCAGCTTTCGCTCGTTCATCACCCGGCCGTCGAGCGAGGCCTCGAACCGCGCGTAGCCGGGGAACAGCCGTTCCTCCGCGCTGTCAATCTGAGACAGGAACGCGAAGGACTGCGCCAGGCTGCCGCGCCGCTCGTAAAAGAGCGCCGCCAGCTCCGGCACGGGCTCCAGCCAGTCGCCGGCGTTGCGGAAGGTGGTCTGCAACTCGGTCGGGTCAATCGGCATGCCGTAGTGTTGCGAGGCCAGCAGCAGGCCGAGCGCCGCGCGGCTTTTCTCACGCGGGGTCTGGCAGAGGTGCGCCGCGGTGTGGCTGAGCCCGCCCAGGCCGAGCACGATGGGATGGCCCGGCGCCACCGGCCGGCCTTGCTTGAGTTCGCGCTGGATGACCCCCTTGGCGAACCGGGCCACGCGCCGGCGGGCCGACAGCAGCCGCGCGCGCACTTCGTTGGCGAACTCGAAACGCTCGCGGTCCCCGGCCTCCGGCCCGAGCAGATCGCCCAGCGCGAGGAAATCCTCGAAGTGCAGCACGTCCTCCGGGTGGTTGCCGCCGCCCAACGGCCGGTGCCGGCCCCGCTGGCAGAGGTGGACAAACGCGCGGATGCGCATCAGGAAATCGTAGGCGGCGAGATCCCGCGGATCGTCGAGCGTGGCGTAGATTTCGGCGCTGTGCTGGAAACGCTTGCCGGCCAGCGTCCAGATGCCGGCCAGGAACAGGCGCAGGCCGTCGTTCTTGATGTCGAAGCTGTCCAGCCGCTCACATTCGTCGGCCGCCTTTTCCCAGCGGTCCTTCCAGAAGCCGCGCACGTGCAGGAAGTGCTCGAAGGTGTCGCACGTCGCCTGGATGCGTTCGCGGAAGACGGCGCCCAGCCCGTGCGGGTCGTACACCGGCCGCAGGTCGAGGAAGGCGTTCAACTGCTTGCCGTCCAGCGTGGGCACGTCCTCGAGGTTGAACGGGAAGGCCTGGCAGGCGAAGCCGTGCTCGCGCTCGAACCGGTCGGATTGCACCACCTGTTCCTGCAGGTGCTTGAGGAAGGCGTTGCCCTCGATGGCGTCGTCGAAGAGGAAGGCGAAGTCGTTGTCCGAGCAGGGCGCCATTTCGCCGCGGCCGGTGCCGCCGATGGCCACAACGGCAAAGGGCCGGTCGTAGCCGAAGGCCGCCCGCTCGCGCTCCGCCCACAGGCCGGCGGCGGCGGTGTAGATGGCGGTGCGCTCGGCCGCGAGGGCCCGGCCGTTGTCGAGGTCCGGCCCGCGAATCCGCGCGTCGTTGGCCGCCATCCATTGCGCGAACGCCGCGCGGGCGCCGAGCGTCTGGATCAGTTCGCGGGCCTTTGACTCCAAATCAACCATGCTCACGCCCCGCACGCCGGTCGGTGGTGGCGTTTGGGGCCGTCGCAAACTAGCCAAGCCAGCCCGGCCCGCAACGCCGAAATCGGGGTGCGGCGCGACGGAAGCGCAGCTCGGTTTCGTGCCGGCAGCAGACGGCCCGTAGTGGCCCAGGCGACCTCGCCTGGGGCCGTGCCACAGGTGACCCGCCTGCGGGGAACGTGCTCTGATGACCGCAGTTCCGTCAAGCAGGGCTCGACGGAGTCTCGCCCACCCCGTCAAGGCCGGAAGTTCGCGATCCGGGGGGCGGGCTCAGGATCAAACTTGGCAAAGGAATGGAGGCGAGGGAATGAAACTGCACTTGGGACCGAAGAGGCGGCGCCAGGCGCGTGAAAGCCGGCTGCGCGTCAAAAGCCGGAGGGCGGCCTTCCTTGAAGTTCAAGCCTGCCAGAAACCGAGATACCCCGTTTCCGGCACAAACGTTGCTTGAACGGCACTGGACAATGACTACCGTCAGCCGCATTACGTCCATGAAGCGACGCCTGTTACCGCTGTTGCTGGCCCTGGCCGGTAACCTGCCCGCCCCCGCCCAAGAACCGTCCGCGCTGGTGTCCACCAGCGGCGCCTGGCGTTACTTCAAGGGCACGCAGGAGCCCTCGCCCGCCGACCTCCCGGCCTGGCGGCTCACCGGTTTTGTCGAAGGCGGCTGGCTGGACGGGACCGCGCCGTTCGCCTACGGCGAACCCGGCTACGAGTCGGGCACGCCGTTGAACGACATGCAGAACAGCTACACGACGCTGTACCTGCGGCGGACGTTCACTGTGAACAACCCCGCCCAGGTCGAGGCGCTCGAACTGGCGGCGGTCTGCGACGACGGCTTCCTGGCGTGGATCAACGGCAAGCCGGTCGCGTCGCTGCGGCCGCCGGCCACCGAGCCGTTCAACACGGCCACGGCCGGTGAGAACGCGCCCGAGCCGGTGACCTGGCAGGTCTTTCCCATCGCCAACCCCGCGCAGGTGCTGGTGGCCGGCGCGAACACGCTCGCCATCCAGGTCTTCAACGTCAGCGCCGGCAGCAGCGATCTGGTCTTCGACGCCGGCCTGAACGCCCTGCTGTCGGTCTCCGGTCCGCCCACCGTGGTGGCGGTCGCGCCCGAGCCGGGGCCGCTCGCGGGCTTGAGCCAGATCACCGTGACCTTCAGCAAGCCGGTCACCGGCGTGGCGGCGGAGCATTTTCTCATCAACGACCAGCCGGCCACCGACGTGACCGGCGATGGCAAAACCTTCACGTTCGGCTTTCCCCAGCCCGCTTACGGGCCCGTGCAAATCCGGTGGAGCACGTTCCACACGATCCAGGACTTGGAAAACCCGCCGCAGCCGTTCGATCCCGCGGCGGCCGGGTCGTCGTGGATGTATGAGTTGCTGGACCCGGAGGGGCCGTCGGTGGTGTTCCGCCAGCCGCCGGCGGGGCTCTCGGTGCGGTCGTTGACGCAAATCGAGGTGACCTTCGACAAGCCGGTGCTGGGCGTGGACGCGGGCGATCTGCGGGTCAACGGCACGGCCGCCACGAACGTGACAGGCATCAGCGCGGGGCCGTACTTGTTCGAGTTTCCGGCGGTGGCCGCCGGCCCCGGCACGGCGCAGGTGACGTGGCGGACTGGTCACGGCATCACCAGCGATTCGCTGGTGCCGCATCCGTTCAGCGGCGGCGGTTGGGAGTACACGGTGGACCCGCAGGCGGTTCCGCCGGATGTGCGGATCACGGAGTTCATGGCCGAGAACTTCACGGCCTACCGGGACGAGGAGGCCGACCCGGAGGACTGGATCGAACTGTTCAACGCCGGCGCCGGCCCCGTGAACCTGCTCGGCTGGTCGCTTAGCAACGAGCGCGACGAGCCGGGCAAGTGGGTGCTGCCCGCGGTGAGCCTGCCGGCCGGCGGGTATTTGATCGTGTTCGCTTCCGGCAAGGACCGCGCTCCCACCGCGCCCGGCGGGCGATTGCACACGAATTTCAAACTGAACCCGAACGGCGGCTACCTAGGGCTCTTCAGCCCGGAGCTGCCGCGCGTGGCCGTCAGCGACGTGGAGTACCCGGTGCAAGGACCGGACCATTCGTACGGTCGCGAGCGCGGGGACGACGCGTGGCGATATTTCCTGCCAGGCACGCCCGGCGCGCGCAACGGCGCCAGCACCATCACCTCGGCCGTGGCGGAGGTGCATTTCAGCGTGCCGCGCGGCTTTTTCAGCCGGCCGTTCAACCTCTCGCTGTACTGTCCCACGCCGAGCGCCACGATCCTGTACACGACCAACGGCAGCCCGCCGTCGCTGACCAACGGCTTTGCGTACCGGGAGCCGATCGCCCTGACCGCCACCCGGATGGTGCGCGCCGCGGCGTTCAAGACCAACGCCCTGCCGTCGCGCATCACCACGCACACGTACCTGATGAACATCACCGCGCAGCGGCTGCGGCTGCCGGCGCTGAGCCTGGTCACCGCCTCAAACAATCTGTACGGCTCGAAAGGCATCATGGAGCCGCCCAACCCGCGCTACCGCGGCGCGGCCTGGGAGCGGCCGGTCTCGGTCGAGTGGATTGACCCGGCGGACAACGGCGGGTTCCAGGTGGATTGCGGCCTGCGCGTGCAGGGCGGCGATTACGTGCGCGGCCAGTACAACTACAAGTCCGGCCAGTTGCCGTTCAACAAGTACTCCTTCCGCCTGTACTTTCGCGGCGAGTACGGCCAGGGCCGGCTCAACCGCCGCCTGTTCCCGGACACCACGCAGGAGTCGTTCGACACGATCGTGCTGCGCGCCGGCATGAACGACCCTTCCAACCCGTTCATCACCGACGAAGTCGTGCGCGGCCTGGCGCGGGACGTGGGGCAGCCCGCGGGGGTGGGCACGTTTGTGAACCTCTTCCTCAACGGTGTGTACAAGGGCTACTACAACCCCTGCGAGCGCATTGATGTGGACTTCCTGCGCGCCTACCACGGCGGCGGCGAGCGCTGGGACATCATCGCCCAGGGCGGTGAGGTCCGCGAGGGCGATGCCACCGCCTGGAACAGCCTGCGCAACTACGCCGCCACGATGAACCTCACCAACGCCGCCCACTACCTCGAGCTGGCCCGGCGGTTGGACCTAACCAACTTCGTGGACTACCTCTGCCCGCTGATCTACGCGGACAACGACGACTGGCCGCACAACAACTGGCGCGTGGCCCGCGAGCGCGCGCCGGGCGCGCCGTTCCGGTTTTATGTCTGGGACGCCGAGTGGGCCTTCGGCCTGCAAGGCCACACGCCCTCCTGGAACACGATCAACAACCAGCTTTCCACCACCTCGCCGCCGTGGGGCTCGGCCGACATCGCCCGGCTGTTCAACTCCCTCAAGCGCATCCCGGAGTTCAAGCTGCTGTTCGCCGACCGCGTCCACCGCCATTTCTTCAACAACGGCGCGCTCACCGACGCGCGCATTCGGGCGCGGTACGACACGATCAAGGCGCGGCTCAACGGCACGATCAGCGGCTTCAGCGACCGCATCGGCACCACGTGGATTCCGCAGCGGCGGCGCTACGTGCTGGACCATTTCTACCGGGCTGGACTCATGGCCTCGAGCAACGCGCCGGTCTTGAACCTGCCGGCCGGCCGCGCGCCCGCCGGCTTCGCGCTCACGCTGAGCAACCTCCAGGGCATCATCTACTTCACCACCAACGGCGCCGACCCCCGCGTCATGTTCACCGGCGCCGTCGCGCCCGACGCCCGCGCCTACGACTCCGCACGGCCGCTGCTCCTCACCCATGACGTGGTCCTCAAGGCCCGTTCGCTGGACGGCGCGGAGTGGAGCGCCCTCACCGAGGCCGCCTTCCAGATCGAGACGCTCGGCCTGCCGGTGCGCCTCACCGAGATCATGTACAATCCGCCCGGTGGCGACGCCTACGAATTCATTGAACTCGCCAACATCGGCGGCGTGCCGGTGGACCTGAGCGGCTTCACCTTTGAAGGGATTGACTTCCGGTTTCCCGAGCCGTTCCCGCCGCTCGTGGCCGGCGCGCGGCTGGTGCTGGCCAGCGACGCCAACACCAACGCCTTCGCCGCCCGGTACCCCGGCGTGACCGTGGCCGGCTGGTTCAGGGGCGCGCTCAGCAACGGCGGCGAACGGCTCGCGCTTTACGGCCGCGCCGGCTGCCTGGTCGCCTCGGTCGAGTACGACGACGAAGCCGCCTGGCCGCCGGAGGCTGACGGCGCGGGGTACTCACTCGAGGTTACCGATCCCGCCGGCGACCCGGACGATCCGGCCAACTGGCACGCCAGTGCTGTCACGGGCGGCACGCCCGGCGCGCCCAACTCCACCCCCGCGCTGCCCGTTGTGCGGTTGAACGAAGTGTTCGCCGTCGGCACCGACAACCAAAACCCGGACTGGGTCGAGCTGTTCAACGCCGGCGCCACCGCCGCGAACCTGGCCGGCTGGCGCTTCAGCGGCGACGACACCAACCACTTCACGTTCCCGGCCAACACCCTCCTGGCCGCCGGTGCCTACCTGCGGGTGTGGTGCGACACCCGCACTTCGCCACCCGGTCTGCACAGCGGTTTCGGCCTCAAGCGCTCGGGCGAGACGTTGTTGCTGGCGGACGCGCAAGGCCGGCGGGTGGACGCCGTGACCTACGGCCTCCAGCCCGACGGCTTTAGCGTGGGCCGCGCGGGTGCGGCCGCGACCTGGCACCTCACCGAACCCACGCCGCTGGCCGCCAACGAAGCGGCCGCGCTGGCCGCGGCGACCAGCGTCGTGATCAACGAGTTTCTGGCCAACGCGCCGGCGGGCGGGGACGACTGGATCGAGTTCTTCAACCTCGACTCCCGGCTGCCCGTGGCGCTGCACGGGCTCTGGGTCGGCACCAGCAACGCGCTCCAGCAAATCACCTCGTTGTCCTTTGTGGGACCAGGCGGCTTCGGCGTGCTCAAGGCGGACGGCAACCCGGGACCGGACCATCTCGACTTCAACCTCCCCGTCGCCGGCGACACGCTGGTGTTGTACGACACCAGCGGCAACGAGCTGCAGCGCCTCCCTTACCGGAACGCCCTCGAAGGCGTGTCCTACGGCCTGCTGCCCGACGGCACCGGCATGTTCACTGCGTTCTTTGGCTCGGCCAGCCCCGGCGCGCCGAATTATCTCGTCACCAACACGACCCTGCTCATCAATGAAGTGTTCGCCCAGGCCTACAAGTACCGCCGGCCCGGCGCCGAGGACACGGCGGACTGGATCGAGCTGGTGAACCTCGACTCGAGCCCCGTCAACCTCGCGGGCTACAGCCTCAGCGTGGGCGGCTTCCGGCCGGGCGAGTGGGTGTTCCCCAGCGGCGTCACCATCCCGGCGCGCGGCTATCTGGTGGTGGACTGCAACGGCGCTGAGCCGGCCTCCACCACGTCCCGGGCCCCGCTGAACACCGGCGAGGACATCAACGACAACGGCGCGGGCGTGTATTTGTTCGATCCGTACGAGCGGTTGCTGGACTCGGTGGAATTCGGCTTCACGCTCGCCGACCAGACCATCGGTCGGCGCGACGGCACGTGGCAGTTGCTGACCGCGCCCACGCCCGGCGCGACGAACACCGCCCCCGCCGCGCTGGGCAACCCCAATGTGGTGCGCCTCAACGAATGGCTCGCGGTCACGGCCGGCGACGACTGGGTGGAGGTCTTCAACCCGGAGCCGTTGCCGGTGGACCTGGGCCGCTTCCGCCTGAGCGACGATCCGTCGCTGGCCGGCCAGACCAACCACGTGATCCGCCCGCTGACCTTCATCGCCGCGCGCGGCCACGTGGTGTGGCTGGCCGACGGCAACACGAACAAGGGCCCCGAGCATCTGGGCTTCCAGCTCGATGGCCTCGGTGAAACCTTGCGCCTTTACGGCCCGGACAGCAGCACGGTGGATTCGGTGGACCTGCTGGTGCAGGCGGCGGAGGTCAGCGAAGGCCGCTTCCCGGACGGCGCCGCGGAAATCGTGCGCTTCCCGGACACCGCGTCGCCGGGCACCGCCAATTACCTGCCGCAGGCATCGGTGGTCATCAACGAAGTGCTCACGCACACCGACCCGCCGCTTGAAGACGCCGTCGAACTGTACAACCCCGGCCCGACTTCGGTGGACCTTGGCGGCTGGTACTTGAGCAACAGCCGCGAACGCTGGCACAAGTACCGCATCCCGGCCGGCACGGTCCTGCCTGCGGGCGCCTACCGCGTCTTTTACGAGGGCCAGTTCAACGCGCCGGAACTGGGCGACGCGGCGTTCACCCTCAACTCGGCCCACGGTGACGAGGTGTACCTCTCGGCCACCGACGCGGCCGGCGAGTTCACCGGCTACCGCGCCTTTGCCCGGTTCGGCGCCGCCGCGAACGGCGTGTCCTTGGGGCGCTTTGCCACGAGCCAGGGTGTGGACTTCGTGCCGCTCAGCGCGCGAACGTTTGGCGTGGACCAGCCCACCAGTGTGGCGCAGTTCCGCCAAGGCCGCGGCCTGCCCAACGCCCAGCCGCTCATCGGGCCGGTGGTCATCTCGGAAATCATGTTCCAGCCGTCCACCCAGCAGGGCGGCGTGGCGGTCGAGTTGCCCGAGGATGAGTACGTGGAACTCCACAATCCGGGCGCATCGGCCGCGACCTTGTACGACCCGGACCACGCCGCGAACACCTGGCAGCTTGCGGACGGCATCCGGTTCGCGTTTGCCCCGGGCGTCACGCTGCCCGCGGGCGGCTACGCGGTGCTGGTGGGCTTCAATCCAACCACCAACGCGACAGCGCTGGCTGCCTTCCGCGCACGCTACCAGGTGCCGGACACGGTGCCGGTCTTCGGACCGTTCAGCGGGCGGCTGGCAAACGAAGGCGAACGGCTGGCGCTCTTCCGGCCCGACCCGCCGCAACTGCCGCCACACCCGGACGCCGGTTTTGTGCCGCAATTGCTGGTTGAAGCCGTCCACTACCGGCCCTCACTGCCGTGGCCGGTGGGCGCCGCTGGCACCGGGCTGGCGCTGCATCGCATCGCGTCCAACCAGTACGGCAACGAACCGTTGAACTGGCGCGCCACGCGGCCCACGCCGGGACGCCCCGCGCCGCTGCCGGGCGCGGATGGCGACGGCGACGGGTTGCCCGATGACTGGGAACTGGCCCACGGCCTTGATCCGGACACGGCGCAGGGCGTCCACGGCGCCGACGGCGACCCGGATGGCGACGGACTGGGCAACCGCCGCGAGTACGAGGCCGGCACCAGCCCGGCCGAATTCACGGTGCGGATTCTGGCCGCGCGCTTCGCGAACGGCCGGCTTTACCTGACGTTCAACGGAGTGACCGGCCGCGCCTACCGGCTGGAAGCCCGCCCGGCCCTGGGCGCGGGCGGCTGGGAAGTGGTGACCAACGTCGTCCCGTCCACGACCGGCGATCTGGAGTTCTGGGTGCTGCCGCCGGCCGCCGAACGGGTCAATTTCTACCGCATGGTGGCGCTGTAACGGCGGCCGGCCGGCGGCCGGCCAAACGCCGCTCAGTTACCCGCCCCCGCCGCCCACGCGCAGCCGGGCGAGCAGTTCCTTGCGCGCGGCGACACGGAGCTTCGCGTTCTCGAAACGTCGCACCTCGTCGGGCGTTTCCGGATACAACGGCGGAATCGGCGTGGGCTTCTCGCGCTCGTCCAGCGCCACGAACGTGAGATAGGCCGTGGTCGCCCGCACGCGCCCCCCGCTGTACGGATTCTCCCGCAACACCTGCACGCCCACCTCCATCGAGGTGTGGCCGACGTAATTCACCGACGCACGCAGCAAGACGTGGTCGCCGATGTGGCAGGGCGCGAGGAACGACATCCGGTCAATGCTCACGGTCACCACCTTGCGCCCGCAATGCCGTTGCGCGGCCATCGCCGCCACCATGTCCACCCAGGACATGATGGTGCCGCCAAAGGCGATGCCGAGGTCGTTCGCGTGCTGGGGCAGGACGAGGTAGCGGGCCTCGACCGCGCTGTCGCGGGGCGTTTTGCGGGCTGGCTCAGTCACGCCGCGCAGCTTCCAACCGTCGTGCTTGCCGCGCAACTCCGGTCTGCGCTTGCTGCGGGGCGCGGCAACGACAGTCATCGTTGGCTGCACGGAGGGTGCCTCCTGCCGCATGCAGTCAGGCAGCCGGTCTCTGGCTCAGAGGCCGGGAGCTGTCGCCCCTCAGCGTGGGGCGACCCACCCGCGGGGTGACCTGTGGGCGCTGCATCGCCGGCTCCGATCTACCGGACCGGAAGCCCGCCGCCACCGCAAGCCTCACTGCAGCGCCGTCACCTCGAGCTTGCGGAAATGGATTTCGCCGCCTTCGGACTGGAAGCCCACCGGGCCGGCGACCACCTCGCAGTCCGTGGCCTCGTTGGCCAGGGTGCCGTTCACCCAGGCCTTGAACGAACCGCCGCGCAACTCGATTTCGTAACGGTTCCACTCGCCGGGCGGGTTTTCGAGAGCCGCCTTCTTGCCAACGATGGTGATGTCGCCGGCCAGTTCATGCCCGGCGATCTTGCGGACCCGCGTCGGGTCACCGCTGATGCCCATGCCGTGCAGGCCGAGCAGGTCGCCGGCGTTGCCGCTCTGGAGCTGGGCTTCGAGGCAGCGCGGCAGGGCGCGCGGCTCGCCGTTGATGCGCAGCAGCACGCCGCTGTTGCCCGGCTTGGTGCCGGGCGCCCAGCGCCACTCGGCCACCACGCGGACGTTGGTGAACTCCCGCGTCGTGGCTAGGTAGCCCAGCGGCTCGCCTTTGCAGATCAGGAGGCCGTCCCGGACCGACCAGACCGCGTCCATTGGCACGTCGGGCTTGGCCAGGCGGCAGGTCCAGCCGTTGAGATCGCGGCCGTTGAAGACCTGTCCGGCGGCGCGGGAGCCGCTGGTGGACGAACAGGCGGTGAGGAACAGGGCGCCGGCCAGCAAACCGCCGGCAGCGAGGCGGAAGGTGATGTTCATGGACATAATTTCGGACGTCACCCGTAGCGGGAATCGCCGCCGGAAGCGAGGCGAAAAAAAAGCGCGCTCGCCCCGCAGCGTGAGGTGTTGCGGCTGTGCCTGGAAGCGATGCACGCCGCCCTGCCTCTGCGGCGGGTCATCCTGTTCGGCTCGCACGCCCGGGGCGAAGCGCGCCCCGACAGCGACGTGGACCTGTGCCTGGTGGCTGACGGCGCCGAACGGCAGTTGGAGGCGGCGCGGCAGTTTCGCGAAGCCATCTGTCACATCTGGCCGCGGCCCTCGTTGACCCTGATCCCCATCACGCCCACCCGGCTGCGGGAGAAGGAAGCGGTGGGGGACTTCTTCTTTGACACGGTCAGCAAGGAGGGAGTGCTGCTTGCCACGGAAAACTGCCTCCAGCAACCCCGCCGACTGGCTCCACCTGGCCGAGGCGGACCTCGCGGGCTGGCGGTTGCTCGCCACGCAGGAACTGGCTTACGCGATGTGCCGGAGCAAGCAAGCTGGCGGAGGTGCTGGAGAAAGTGCTCAAGGCGGAGTTGATCCGCCTGGGCTGGCCGTCGGTGAGAACCCACGACCTGCAGGCGCCCGCGAACGAACTGCAAACCCGCAAATCCGACCTGTTCGTGCCCGCCAGGCCGCTATGCGCCGCGCTTGCCGAAGTCGATTTCACGGCCCGCTATCCTGGCTTTGACCTTGAAGAACCGGTCTGGCCGAAGTTCCACCACCCACTGGACGCGGTCACGCAGTTGGCCGCCAGGGCCAAAAGTCGGCGGGTGAAGCCCGCTTGAGGCGGAGCACTCTGCCGCTGATCCTCGCAGTGAGCGCGCGTGGCGTGGCGTTCCGACTTACGGTTGCCGCAGGTCAACCTTCGCTTCTTCCCGACGCCTCACGCGTGCACGTAAGTTTCCCACTCGAGTCCTGGCACGTTGCGGAGGTCCTCCTCGCCTTCGCGCAGGATCCGGATGCCCGCGAACCGGCAGAACCGGCGCAAGTCCCGCGTGTGGTCGCCGTAGAACACCACCCGGTGCAGGCCGCAGGACCAGTTTTCGAGGAAGCGGTCCGGGTTGGCCACGCGCATGGTCAGCTTGGTGCGGCAGGCGCGCTCCTCGAACGGGCTGTCCACCGCGTCGCCCGTCGCGAACAGCATCAGGTCGGTGCCGATCAGCCGCGCCATCGAGACCTTCTGGCCGACGGGCAGCCGGACCTGGAGGGACACGCCCTTGTTGTCCTCGAGGTGGCTGCGGATGACGTACGGCGACGCCGGGCTGCCCGGTCCTTCCATCTGGGTGGCGGCAACGCAATGCGCGTGGATGATCGCGCTGGTGGCGTAATCGAACAGCGGATCGGTCACAAAGCCCGGCTTGCCGACCAGGTGCAGGAAGATGAGCTGGGTCAGGGTGGACTTGAGGTCCGCCTCGCACACGCCGCACTGGCCGGCGTTGTTCAGCCGCACGAATCCCAGGCACGGGTAGCCCATGCCGCGATCCACCAGCCCCATGCCCAGGCAGTTCATGGTCACGGCGATCGCCTGGTGCCGGGCCAGCATTTCCTGCAAGGCCACCGACATGCGCGAGCCCTTGACGATCTCCTCGCGGGTGGGCTCGACGATTTTCTCGGCCTCACCCATCCAACGGTCGGCTTCGGCCGTGACGGCCGCGGTGTCCGCGGCCTGGTAGGCCTGTTCCAGATCGGGCAGGCCCAGCGAGACGATTTCGGTGCCGAACCTGCCTCGGACAGCCTCGCAGTACATCGGGTCGGCCGGGCCCTGGCTGATGTGCAGGACGCGCGACTCGCGCAGCCGCCGCAGGGCGCGGAACGGCCGCACTGCCACGGCGAGGTCGCGGTAATCGCTGCTGGGCAGCGCCTCGATGAGTTTCCCTTCGCGCTGAAGCCCGGCGATGATGTGCCACTCGTGGCCGCTGTACGGCATGAAGAAGACCATCAACGGCCGGCCGGTCTCGAGCAGCGCCTTGATGTGCGGCCCGGTGCCCATGGTCACGTGGATGGCCAGGATGCCGTCCACGTCCTGGAACTTCTCCTTCGTGGCGGCGAGCTGTTCGTTCGTGCGCACCAGGCCGGCGTCCACGAAGTCCACGTCCGCCAGCTCCGGCGCCAGTTTGGCGAAGTAATTCTCGAAGCGCCGGATTTCCGCCTCGAGGTCCACCGACGCCATCGGCCAGCCGGGATGCGGATGACCGAGATAGACCTTGCCGACGCGAGTGCGCGGGGTCGGCGGCGCGGCGGGCGTGGCGGCGGCCCGGAAGACGGTTCCGGCGAAGGGAAACGCGGCGCCCAGGGCGGCCACGCCCAGGCCGGCGCGGTGGAGGAAACAACGGCGGTTGATGCAGGTGTTCATGAGAAGGCTCCGTTCAGGCTTCGGCTCATTTGCGTGAGGCCAGGATCTCCGCCCGCGCCACGCCGGGTCAATCCGGGTTATGGAAGCTGGCGAAGGCTGACGGGCGTTGTGTAGCACCGGACCGGCACCGGCGGCAAGCACGGTTTGCCGGCGCGCGCCGGGCGCAACGCCAATTCCGGAAAGGGCGTTGAGCGCGGCACGTCTGGCTCGTTTCCCTGATTGGCAGCGCAAGCCGCGGTTACCTCGACCGCCGGGGATGACTGCAAGAAACCAAGCTGCGTCGTCGGGGAATTGGCTTGTCTTGGCAGTCACAATTTGGAGAATATCTATTAGTAACCCGGGGCCGGTGTGACGTGTTGGAACGTCTGGACTGGGCGGGTTTGCGCGAACCCAAACCGTACTGCCAACCCTTCGGGTTATGAAAAGCCAAGGTCAGCCTCAGCGCGTACGGACGGCTTCTTCCGATTCCTCCCCCGCCACGACGACGCTGGCCAACGGCTTTACATTACTCGATGACACCCAATTCACCTTCCCCCACCTGACGCTCGCCAGCAACGCCGTCGTGACCCTTGGCGGAGGATCGCTGGTGGACGTGCCCGGAACCTTGCACGTGCTGAACGGCGCCACGCTGATTCTCGGCGGGAAGAACACGTTGCTGCCGGTCAAAGAGGAATGGGCCGGCGAAGGCTGCCGGATGACCGTGGGCGAACAGGTCGTCGAATCCGGCGGCCGCATCCCCGCCGACGGACACGGCTACGCCGCCTCGGACAGCGGGCAGCCGCTTCGTAACATCGGCTCCGGGCCGGGGGCGGCGAAGATGGCGGCGGGGGCGGCCATGGCGGGCGTGGCGGCTTCGTGAATCGCGGCGGCACTTACGGTTCCGAGTGTATCCGACCGAACTTGGCTTCGGCGGCGGCGGCGGGAACATCACCTGCCTGGTCAACAGCAGCCAGGCGCTGGTGGCCAGCTACCGGTACGACCCCTACGGGCGGCTGATCAGTTCCAGCGGGAGCCAACTCCTGGAGGGGCGAGTTATACGAGCCCCAAACTCCCGCCTTGCCACGGACGTGGCCGTCCGCGTTCCAAATGCCGGGCGTTGTGGAACGTCGCCCTCCGAAACGGGAACACCGCCGCGGTCTGACGACCGCAGCCACAGGGCGACCGCCACCGGCCAGGCGGCTTACGGAGAAGACGGCGGCGGGGAAACCGCAGTGGCGGGCGCGTTAGTGGCGGCCGGCGGCGGCAGGCTTCCAGCCCGGCGGAGTCTTCTGACCGTTGCAGCAGCCATCCCTGCCTGCTATGAGCCGGACATCTTGCCCGGCGGGCTCTCGTCCGCAGGCATCGCGTCAGGCGTCCTGGGTGGCTTCGATGAGCAAGGCGGTCTGGTTGGTCAGTCGGTTCAATTCACGGTTTTGCGCACTTTCGCCGCGAGTTTCCCAGAAGAACGTTTGACATCGCGCCGGCCCTCGTTTAATCATCTGAGATAAATTAATCGTTAACAGTAGAAAATTACAACGTTCAATCCAACGACCGTATGTTGCGAGCGCGCATATTCTGGCTGTTGCCTGTGGGTTCCCTTCTGATTTTCCGCACCATAGCCGCCCCCCCCGCGGGACGCGGCAGAAGCTTTTGTGCAGGCCATCCCGCCGGGGTGGCTGACCCTGCCGCCGTTCCATCAGCCTGTGGTTCCGCTGTCCAGTTCGGATGAAGCGCTGACGGAAGCAGCCGAAGTGCTCCTGGCAGTGAAGGAGTACCGGGATGGAGTGGCACAGAACCCCCTTCAAGCAAGGGAGTTTACCGCCGGCCTGGCGGCCTGGATGGAGAACTATCTCGCAGAGCTGCCGGATTCACCGCTGGTGGCCGGCTTCCGGGCGGAGTTGGGGATTTTTTACCGCGCCACCGGCCGTTATTCGCTGGCCTTGGAGCACTGGCGCGCCGCCTGGGAGGAGTGCGCGCAGCACGCGGAGGGAAACGGCAGGTATCTGGGCGACCGGGTGCTGCCGCAGCTTGCTTCACTCCTGGCAAGCTTGGGCCGGGTGGAGGAGCTGGATGTGCTGTTTCGCTCGCAACAAGGGCGGACTTTCTCCGACCCGGCTTCCGCCCAGCTTTGGGTGCGGACGCAGGAAGCGTTCATGCACATGCTCCGGAAGCCCGAGATCGCGTACCGGTGCGGACCAATCGCGCTTTTCAACGCCAGCCGACAAGGGAGCGGGCAGTCCATCGGCGCACTGCATCAGACCCCCTCGCCGGTGACCGGATTTTCGCTGGCGGACTTGGAGGGGCTCTCCAGCCAGCACCATCTGGGCTTCGCGGCGGCTTTCCGGCCGCCGGGCACGCCCTTGGTCATCCCCGCAGTGGTGCATTGGAATGAGAATCATTACGCGGCGGTCGTGGCGGAAAGGAACGGCGGCCTGCTGGTCCAGGATCCCACGTTCGGCGCCTCGCTTTGGGTGGACGCGGCAACACTGGAAGCCGAAGCCAGCGGGTATTTTCTCATTCCCGCCAGCGTTGGGCTCCCCGCGGGTTGGCGCGGGCTGGCGCCTGGTGAAGCCGCGCAAGTTTTCGGCAAGGGCTACCCCCAGGCAATGGACGATGCCAGCGGCCCGGAGTGCAGTCCGCCGGAATGCTGCGAAGCCGGCGCGGGCGGGGCCGGCACGGGCAGCGGCACCAACGAATGCGGCCTGGCTACCTGGCGGGTCCATGAGCCGAACATCAACTTGGAAATCCGGGACATCCCGATGCATTACGAGACCGCTTGGGGCCCGGACTTCGTGCTCAACCTGCAGTGGCGGCAGCGCTACGTGCCGCCCACCGGCTCTCAAAGCCATTTCGCCGGCGGCTGGGCCAGCGATCTGCTGTCGTGGATAGATGGTTATCCGGCGCAAGTAGGGGGAACCAACGCTGGCACCTTCATCCTGCACTGGGGCAATGGCTTTCAATATCAGCTCCAATTCCTGGCAGGCGCCACGATCTCCGAAACTGAATATTTCATGGGCTTGTGGGCGGTGCGAACCGTGGTAAGCGGCCGGGTGACCCAAATTGAGGTTTACTTCCGGAACGGCTCCGTCGAGCGGTACGCGGAAGTGGCCGGGCAACCGTACGGTCTGTGGCTGGCCGAGCGCAAGGATGCCACCGGTCAAGCCCTGACGTTCACCTACGAACCGGCGTATCAGGGCGCTTCGAGCACCCGGCTTCGGCACATCACGACCGCCGATGGTGCCCAGTTCCAGTTTCTTTACCAAGATCTCAACGATCCCTACCTCATCACGGAAGTGCGAGGCCCGGATTCCCGGTCAGTAACCTTCCAGTATGGTTATCAGGGGGCCTCCCCGTATCTGGCGGGCATCACCGATGCGGTTGGGCTCGTCAGTTCATTCGGCTACGACTTTTCGACCTGGTGGGTGACGCAGTTGCAGACCCCTTACGGCCTCACCCGGTTTGCCCATTACGATGCCGGGGGGTGCTGGCTGTGGGAGCCGCTGCCGCTGAGTTGCCCGGGGGTGGACCGCGCGGTCCAGATCACCGAGCCGGACAACAGCCGTCAGCTTTACCTGTTCTACGACAACAGCTACGACTGGTGGGAGCAGCCGGTGAGCGAGTTTGCGGGGATCATTCCGCCCGCCTTTGCACCCGATCAGATTCCCGTTTATGCGCCCGGCGACCCTCCGGTGCAGTCGCTCGACTTGATCCGCGACCAGCGCAACAGCCACCACTGGAACCGCCAGCAGACCGCCCTGCTTTCGACCACGAACTTTCACAACTTCACTGCGGCCGATTATCGTCTGAGCCGGACCAAACATTGGCTCATCACGCTGGATACGAACTCGTTCCGGGCCTTGCGCTCCCTGAGTTGGCTCCTGCCACCTTCGGCTGATGGCGCCACGGAGGCCCAGCCGGTGTTTTATGACTACGCGGGCAAAGACCCCAGCCTGTCCGGTGAATACTACCCCTACACCGCTTACGCCGGCACCAACAGCCTGCCGGCGGTTCTCGTCCGGCGCATGCCCGACGGCACCACCCACTACCGCTTCTTCGAACGCAACCACCGCGGCATGAAAACCCGCGAGATCGAGCGCTGGGTGCAAGGCGGCGCGGTGACCTCCCGGACCAACACCTTCCGCTACGCCACCGGCAGCGGCAACCAGACCATTGATCACTTGCTGCTGGTGGAGCAGAAAGGCCCGTACAGCGAACTGATTTTCGGTTACGGCCTCCACCCGACCTACCCGGATCAAATCAAGTACATGACCAATGCCGTGGGCGAGGTCACCACCTTCGAGTACGACGCCTTCCGGCGGCTGACCACGAAACTGACCCACGCCGGCCTGCTCTCCACCTACACCTACAGTGGCACCACCAAGCGCCTGGCCACGGTGGTGGACTCGATCGCCGGGAGCCCGCTCCGCACCAACAGCTATACCTGGCTCAACGGCTACCCGCGGACCCACACGGATCCGAACGGCCTCACCCGCACGTTCACTTACGACTTCCTGGGCCGTTTGAGCCAGACCGCGTATCCCGACGGGACGACGGAGATTCATTATTACTCCCTGCCTCCGTACACCGGGTTCAACAGCTCCGGCGCCACGCTGCCGATTCTGGACCGGGTCTCGTTCAAGGACCGGTTGAACAATTACTGGCGCACCATCCCCAACCGGCTGCGCCAGACCGAAAAGCTGGTGGAACCTTCGACGACCACACCCGGCGGTTGGGGCACCGAAACCACCCTCACCTATTGCGGCTGCGGCTCGCCCACCGCTGTGGTGCGGGCGTCCAATACCGGATCCCCAGAAACCACCGCGTTTGAGTACGACTACCAAGGGAACCTCATCCGGCTCACCCTGCCCGACAACACCAGCGTCACCAACCGGTACGATCGGCTGGGCCGCCTTCAGGTCCGCGAGGACGCGCTGATGAAGCTGACCAACGCCTATGACAACCTCGGCCGGTTGCTCGCCCGCAGCAACGCCCTGGGCCGGGTTGAGGGCTTTGGCTACGACCTGCGTGACCGGGTGATCGCTTCGACCAACGCCGCCGGCGTCTGGTTCACCAACCAGTACGATACCTTGGGCCGCCTGCTGGTCCGCAGCCAGCCTGACGGTGGCAAGGAGTACTGGAGCTACACGCTCGGCCAGGCCGAGGCGACCCGCTACACCAATCAGATTGGCAAGATCACCACTTGGGCCTACGACGCCGCCCAGCGCCGGACCAACGAGATCCAGGTGGGCGTCTATACCAACAGCTTCCTCT
>CAZMOZ010000037.1:0-40440 GCA_964568145.1 uncultured Verrucomicrobiota bacterium | reverse complement strand
TGGGCACGTGGCCCGGGCCTTCGTTCATCACTTGCACGCCTTTGGCCCACGCGCGCCGGGTGAGTTCACCCTGCACTTCGAGTTCGCCGAATTGCCTGGTGGCCGTCCGCAAGGACTCGCTGGCGTCGGCGATCGAGCCGGGACGCAGGCCGTCGCCAATCCTGAGGCTCATGCAGGCTTCTCTACCACCTTGCCGTCCTGCCAGACGATTACAGGAAGTTTGAAGGCCCGGTTTTGAGTTTTTACGTTGCGGGCGGCGCGGCGCAAGGCGCGTTCCGCGCGAGCGGCAAACGCGGGAGTTTTCGCTGCCTTGGGCGTGTGTCCGTTTTTTCTCATACAGCAATCAACTTTCGCACTGCTTCAATATCATGCTGGGAGGAAATGGCGAGCCGTTTTGCCGGAAGGCCACGGTTGTCCCACACGGCCCAGCGCGTTGCCAGGGGAAGGTAATCGTCGAGCAGGTGAACGAGGCTGCGCTTGAACCGGCGACGGATGTCGGTCGCCGGAACACCGTGCCCACCGAGCTTGACGCGCTGCCGGACACGGGCCACCGCTTGTGCGGGACTGGAAAGCCAGAGGTAGTGCAGTTCGATTTCGTAACCGCTGCGCAACGCCCGGCGGAAAAGCCGAATGTAGGTCTTTCCGCTCAAGGTGCTCTCCAGCGCGAACGTCTCGCGGCGACGCAGGCACTCGTCCACCTGTTCCAGCAAGAATCGGCCAGCCCGAATCGCGCCGGCGCTCGGCTTGAGCGGCGAAAGTCCACGGGCAATTTCGTCGGCGTTGAAGAAGCGAAGGCACTTCACTTCTTTGGGCAGAAACTCCCTGGCGAAGGTGGTCTTGCCCGCACCGTTGCAGCCCGCGATGACGTAGATGGTGGGTGATCTGGCTGGCATGGCTACGCGAAGAACTCCGGCGTGAACTGGCCGCGCCAGCCGAAGAGGTTGCTCCGCGTCTGGTTGACGACATCCAGCTTTTGGCGGTCGAGGGTTTTCATCGCTTCTCAAGGAATCTAAGTCGTGTCAGCACGAGATGATTTTTATGGTTTGCTCGACGTATCCTTTCAACTCCCTCGCATCCACTTCGCCTGCGTCAGAGCCATCTGTTTCGCCGTGATAATACCGCTTTCCCCAATTGTTCACTTGAGTCAGGTCTGCAACGAGATGGGCCGCATGATGCAGCGGATCGCCGGGCTGCGCCTGCCCAATCTTCCGGATCATATCGCCCAACCAATCGTTCTTCTCCCAAGCCTGGGGAAATTTTGTCCGCAAGTAGGCTTCGAGTGTTTGGCGAATAGACCGGGCAACGTCTTTGAGTTGTGTGGAGAACTTCTGCGGTGCGGCCAAGAACGCCGTCAGCTTCGCGTAATCGCGTTCGTATGTGCGGCTCGGCAAAGCAGGCAGATCACCCGCTTGCAAAACCGAATGGTCTGCCATCGGATCAAGCGTGAAGGTGTGAACCTGAACGCCCGCAAGACAGGCGGCCTCTCTGGCAAAATCAAGTTCATGAGAAAGGACGAAGCACTGTTTGCTGGCAGACGCGACTCGATGCACGCACTCGATAGTGCGACCACGGCGGCTACGGTCCTGACTGTGAAAGGGATCGTCGATAATTACGACGGTGTTGGCGATGTTTGGATCGCGTTCGGCAACGGCGATGAAGTAGGCCAGCCCCAGGGCGCTACGGTCGCCACCACTCAGGGTATTCGCGAGCGACGGACGCGATGGGTTGCGCGCGTCGTCAAGAGAAGTGCTAACCCGCGTGCCGTGAATTTCAACCGCAAGTTCGCCAGCAGGCGGGCCACCCAGGAAATTGACGCCAGTGCTAATGAGCCGGAAGTCCACCTGGAAAAGTTTCAGAAGGTCATTGATTCGGCCTCCATACTCTTTGAGGATTTCTTCCGACTGCTCGCGCAAAGCCTGGTTCGCTGCCGCCTTTTCCTTCTCCTTTCTGGACTTGTTGGCCGCAGCAGCGTCAAACGCGTCAAACGCCGCAACAACCTGTGGTTCGTGGCGCTTCTTCAGAATGAGCAACTGCTCCAGCCGCTTTTCAAGCGCGGCGATGTCCACCGTGCCAGCTGCGCGCTGGCGTTCCGCAATGGCCGCGCTTATTGGAGCGAGCGCCGCCATGTAGTTTGAAAGCGAGGAAGAAATCTCCGTCCATTTAGCAAGGGACTCTTGTTCGGCATCATTCAGTTGAACCTTCGTGCCCGGCAGCGCCTGCTTCCGTTGAATGGCATCCCTGACTGCTTGATGAACCGCCTCCATCCCCGCGCGAATGCGCTCCAAACTCGGACAAGCAGGCAACTCGAACGGAGCACCACCAGCATCCCGCCACCAATCCCTTTCGGTCGTATGAGCAACAAGAAGCTGCTCCAGTTGCTGTCGGGCTACCGATCCGAAGGCCGCTTCGGTTGCCTCCGAGATTCGGCGCAGTGTGGCCTGCTGCTCTTGGAGCACGCCTGAAAAGAATGCCCGGTAGGCGGTCAGAATCTGAAGTCCTTCCATTTCTTGGCCGCAGTATGGGCAGGTCGTGCCAGACTGTCCTTTGTGCCCTTGCCCTGCCCAGTCCAAGCCGAGGTTATGGCTGTGCCGCTGCAAGTGCTCTCGAACCTGCACCTCTGCTTGCAAGGTTGCCTCATCCAGCGACGCGTTCAGCGCCTCAGATAAGCCGTCCGGGATCGCTGGGGGAGCAGTGATGCCAAGGGCTTTGCGTTGTCGGATCGAATCAGCGTTTTGCTTGGCTCGTTTTGCGGCCTCGAGTTCGTCGGACGTTGCCTTAATCTTTTGGTCAATCGAGTCGTCTTTTTGCAAAGGGCGGAAGGTATCAGGCGTCCAGCCAGCCGGCATGAGCGGCATCAGCGCGGATCGCGCAGAGTTTAGCGCGCTTGTCGCGTTGCTGAGATCTTGTTCGGCACGGTCAACCCGATCTTTCAACAACCGTCCTTGCGAACCCAGGGCAAGGCCGTAGAGATTCCGCCGTTGCTCCACCGCCACGAACTGGCCGATGAGGACATTGTCCGCAACGAAACGGTCGTCATAGACCATCACGGACGGAGAACCAGTTCCCGCCGGTTCTAATGCCCAAGCACCGTTTTGAAAAATCGCCTTTGGCGTTGGTGGCATGCCGTCAAGCAGCATTTCGATCTCGATTGCGGTCGTTGATCCCAGACGTTTGCGCCCCACCACGTAGGCTGGATCGCCGGTGCCCAGCGATCGGAACACATCGCAAAGCGTCGTTTTTCCAGCAGCATTTGGCGCGTAGATGACGTTCAGTTTTGCGAAGTCGCCTTGAGTTCCGCCCTGCGATTTCAGTTCCGCAAAGCAGCCGACATTCTTGAGCTTGTTGATGCGACGGATCATTTGCACACCAAGCGACGAATTGCGGAGGTGCAACCCGAGGTTCTTCGATCAGAAGCAGGAACTTTCATGGGCTGGTTTCCAACGCAAAGAGCGATGCCTGTTCCGCCGGACGATGCGTGGGTTCATCTACGGCCAGCGGGAAGTTGGCGATGAGGGCTTCCACCATCGGATGCCGCAAGTCCTCGGACGAGCCGACATGGTAGAAATGTTCGCGGGTCAGGATGCTGAAGCCGGGCTTGCTCCAACTGCGCTCGATGGCGGCGTTGGTGCGGAACTCGTTGCTGTGCCAGGTCGAGAGCACGAAATCGCACGGGATGGAACTGAGCCGGGCCGCGAGAGCGTCCTCGTCCGCATCCGACCACGAGTTGAAGTAATCCACATGCCGCCCGGCGTAGGGTGGATCGACATACACGAAGTCGCTACGTTTCGTCGCGGCCAGCGTGTCGCGGAAGTCGCGAACCTCGAACGTCCAGTCCGCCGCGCCGACGACCTGCGCGATTTGCCGAACCTGATTTGTAATCTTCGTGACGTAGGCCTGGGCGAACCGCTCCGGCTTGTGACAGTAGGGCACGTTGAACCTGCCGCTGCGGTTGAAACGCATGACGCCGTTGAAGCAGGAGCGGTTGAGGAACAGGAAATCCAGCGAGTTGGGCGTCGCATTGAACCGCTCCCGGACGACGTAGTAGTAAGGCTCGCCCTGTGCCTTGAGCTTTTCGCCTTCGTCCGTCAGGAACGCTTTCACACACGTCGGCGTCATGTGGCCCTGCTGAATGTCCTGATAGAGCCGGATGATGTGCGGGTTGGCGTCGCATAGCAGCGCCTTCTTCGGCTGGACGTTCAGAGCGACGACGCACGAGCCGCAAAACGGCTCTACCCATCGTGAGAATTGCCGACTCCCGGCAATCTTCCGAATCGCGGGAACGAGCTTGGTCTTGATGCCCTGGCATTTCAGCGGCGGCACGAGTGGCGGACGGTTCATGGCTCGTCCTCCTCGGTTGCGGGTTCGTCTTCGGGCAGTTTGGCGATGGCCTTCGCGTGGGCCTGAAGCGTAGCGATTCCGCGCTTTTTGTATTCGAGGTAGGTCTTGAGGTTCGTGTAGGGGCGCTTTGTGCCGAGCGCCTCCGCCATGTCGCGCGTGAGGTAGAACATCCAGTAGTCGTCATAGACTTCCTCGCCGAGCGCGGCGAACGGGCCTGCGCCTTGAACGAGTTCTTCAATCGCCGTGACTGAGCCGATGTTTTTGGTGTTTCCGCTGCCGGGACGGGCGGCGGCGATGCGAAACTTGGGCTGGGCGAAAAAACGGAAGTCACGGATGACGGATGGAATCTTCGGCAGGTCGTCGAGGGTGAACTGCTTACGCTCGTCGGCCACGTCGTCGCACTTGGAGTAGATGACGCCCACAACGAAGTGCGCGGCATACTGGCTGTAGGGATAGAGCGTGTTCTTGCTGCTGTCGCGATTGCGGAAGTAGCCGGTGAACGCGCCGAGCGTCATGCCGTTCACCTCGGCCTCGCTCGTGCGGTAGGTGCTCTTGATGTCCACGGCAAAGCGCCGCTTCGAGCGCGGATGCGTGAACGTCAGGTCGGGATAAAAGTTCTGCTGCGGACACAGTTCGATTTCGAGCCGGTGTTTCCTGGCGAACTCAACAAACATCGGGAACAGGAGAAGCTCCAAGACCTTCGACACAATCTTGGTGTCCACCGAGATGGTGTAGATGCGTCGATAGACATCAATGAACCCCTTGATGATCCACTCGCCTTCATTCGTCGCAACCGCCTTGGCGAACGACTCCGCGTGCGCCTGAAGATGCTTGTGGAATTGTTCGGCGGTCATGGCGCGATGATGCCCGGTTCAGGCTTGGCTGTAAACCTCTGCCCCTTTCTCGACGAACTCGCGGGACTTTTCTTCCATGCCCTTTTTCAACGCTTCTTCCTCGGCGATGCCTTGTTCGGCGGCGTATTTGCGGACGTCTTCGGTGATTTTCATCGAGCAGAAGTGCGGGCCGCACATGGAGCAAAAGTGGGCGGTCTTTGCGCCTTCCTGCGGCAGGGTTTCGTCGTGGAATTCGCGCGCGGTGACGGGGTCGAGGCTGAGGTTGAATTGATCTTCCCAGCGGAATTCAAAGCGCGCCTTGCTCAACGCGTTGTCGCGGTATTGCGCGCCGGGATGGCCTTTCGCCAGGTCGGCGGCGTGCGCGGCGATCTTGTAGGCGATGACGCCGTCTTTCACGTCTTTCTTGTTCGGCAGGCCGAGGTGTTCCTTGGGCGTGACGTAGCAGAGCATCGCGCAGCCATACCAGCCAATCATCGCTGCGCCGATGCCGCTGGTGATGTGGTCGTAGCCGGGGGCGATGTCGGTGGTGAGCGGGCCGAGCGTGTAGAACGGCGCTTCGCCGCACCATTCGAGTTGCTTGGCCATGTTTTCCTCGATCATGTGCATGGGCACGTGGCCCGGGCCTTCGTTCATGACTTGCACGCCTTTGGCCCAGGCGCGCGTGGTGAGTTCGCCCTGCACTTTGAGTTCGCCGAATTGCGCTTCGTCGTTGGCGTCGGCAATCGAGCCGGGACGCAGGCCGTCGCCGATGCTGAACGCGACGTCGTAGGCGGCCATGATGTCGCAGATGTCGTCCCAGTGGGTGTAGAGGAAATTCTCCTGGTGATGCGCGAGACACCATTTGGCCATGATGCTGCCGCCGCGCGAGACGATGCCGGTCATGCGGTTCGCGGTGAGCGGCACGAAGCGCAGCAGCACGCCGGCGTGAATGGTGAAGTAATCCACGCCTTGCTCGGCTTGTTCGATGAGGGTGTCGCGGAAGAGTTCCCAGGTGAGGTCCTCGGCTTTGCCGCCGACTTTTTCGAGCGCCTGATAGATCGGCACTGTGCCGATGGGCACGGGGGAGTTGCGGAGAATCCATTCGCGCGTGGCGTGGATGTTCTTGCCGGTGGAGAGGTCCATGACGGTGTCCGCGCCCCACTTGGTGGCCCAGCGCATTTTCTCGACTTCCTCCTCGATGCTGGACGCGACGGCGCTGTTGCCGATGTTGGCGTTGATCTTCACGAGGAAGTTGCGCCCGATGATCATCGGCTCGGACTCGGGGTGATTGATGTTGTTCGGGATGATGGCGCGGCCGGCGGCGACCTCGGAGCGGACGAATTCGGGGGTGATTTCGCGCGGGATGCGCTGGGGGAAGCGGTGGAAAACCGAAGGCGTGAAATCGTTGAATCGTTGAATCGTTGAATCGGAATCGCGTGATGCGTGATGCGTGACGCGTGAAAACTGGGCGCTGCCGGCATGTTGCTTGTTCAGGTCGTTGCGGAGGAGGTCACCCGATAAATCTGAGATTTGAGATTTGAGATTTGAGATTCCAAGACTCTCGCGGATGGCGATGAATTCCATCTCGGGCGTGATGATGCCGGCGCGGGCGTAGGCCAGTTGCGTGACGACTTTGCCGGGCTTGGCACGGAGCGGTTTGCGACGCGGCGCGGTCAAGCCTTCGAGGCGAAAGGAGGGTTCGTCCTGCCGCTTTGTGCGCGCCAGCCCGCGATGCTGTTCGGAAAGGTAACCGTCATCAATCGGCCGGACGGGCCGGCCGTCATATTCCTCCACATCGCCGCGGCGCAGAATCCAGTCGCGGCGCAGCGGTGGCAGGCCCTGGGTCACGTCGCCTTTGAAATCCGGATCGCCCCACGGCCCGCTGGTGTCGTACACGCGCACCGGCTCGTTGATTTCGATCCGGCCGCCGGCCAGCCGGGTGGGGCTGAGCCGGATTTCCCGCATGGGGACGCGAACATCGCTGTGGAACCGGCCCGCGACGTACACGCGGCGGCTCCGAGGCAGCGGCGCGCCGCTGTGCGGCGCCTGGACATCGGACTTGGTGCTCATGGTCTGCTCGCTGTTGCCGGTCAGGGGCCGGCGTGGTCTGCGCAGCCGGGAGCCGGTGAAGGCGTTGCCGTCCCTTCGCCGGCATTACCCGGACAGGTTCAACGGGTCGGCAACGCCTCGCGTCGCCCTCTCAGCCTTCGCGCCGCCACCGCGGCGGATTGGGCTCCCCGCAACGACTCAAACGCTAGGCGCGGCCCCACCGGTGTCAAGGCGCGGTCTTCCGGCCCGGTTGGGTCCGCCCGCAACGGCTGTCCGAGGCCCGCGCGGGCGCATCTCAATTTCGTGCAGGCAGCATCGCCTGCCGGGGTGGCGGCGGGCTTCCAGCCCGGCTGTGGAGCCGGGCCTCCGGCCCGGTGGGGGGTGCGCGTGAAGCCCAGCGAGCGGCGCGTCGGACACGGGTTCCGGGCGGCAAGATGCCGCCCTTTACGGCAGCCAGGGATAGCCGCCGCTACCCACGGCGACGTTTGGCCGCTTTCACCGGCTGCAAAACAGTGAGATGCGCTCAGCCCGCGTGCTTTCCGCTTTCAACGCCGCGCGGGCGCGGGTTGAATCCCGTCCAGCATGAACATGCTTTCCGCCACTTCCCGCCGGGAATTCCTGCGCGCCGCCGTGCTGGCCGGTCTGCCGCAGGCCACGCTCCGCGCGCTGGAGCCCCTCCGGCGCCCCGGCCGCTGCCGGCTCAAGCTCAGCCTCGCCGCCTACTCCTTCCGCGACCAGTTCAACGCCGCCGATCCCGCCCGGCGCCTGACCCTGCCGGCGTTTCTGGACTATTGCGCCGATCACGGCTGCGACGGCGCGGAGCTGACGAGCTATTACTTCCCGAAGGATTTCGGTCCCGACCTGCTGGTCAGCCTCAAACGCCACGCGCATCTGCGCGGGCTGGACATCAGCGGCACGGCGGTGGGCAACAACTTCGCCCTGCCGGACGGCCCGGAGCGCGACCGGCAGATCGCGCACGTGAAAACCTGGGTGGACCACGCCGCCGCGCTGGGCGCACCGCACATCCGGGTCTTCGCCGGCGAGGCCAAGGGGCTGGACAAGGCCGCCGCCAGACGCCAGTGCATCCGCGCGCTGGAGGAATGCGGCGAGTACGCCGGCACGAAAGGCGTCTGGCTTGGCCTGGAAAACCACGGCGGCATTGTGGCCCAGGTGGACGACCTGCTCGAGATCGTGACCGCCGTGAAGTCGCCGTGGGTCGGCGTGAACCTGGACAGCGGCAATTTCTACAGCGACGCTGACCCGTACGCGGAAATGGCGCGGCTGGCGCCGTACGCGGTGAACGCGCAGTTGAAAGTGGCCATCAGCCGCCCCGGCCGGGCAAAGCAGCCCACCGACCTGCACCGCTCCATCCAGGTGCTGCGCGACGCCAATTACCAGGGCTACGTGGCGCTCGAGTTCGAGGAGGCCAATCCCCAGGCCGAGGTCCCCGGCTGGCTCGAGCGGATGAAGGCCGCCTTCGCCGGGCTCTGACCGCGTGAACGGCGTAGCCTCATTCCGAAGACCGAACTTCGCATCGGCGCGGGCGACCTCGCCCGCGGAGCCTCGGTTTGCGCAGTCAAGCTCGCGCGGGCAAACCGGCCGGCGCCTTGCGGCGTGGACCTGCCTTGCGCTCGCGTGCTCGGTTCTTTTCAGCGCCGAGCCGCCGCCGGGTGTCAAAGCCGCGGCCGGCCGGCTTTCCAGCGGTGGTTACGCTCTGTGGTTCGCGGGCACTGAGTGGCTTCAACCCGCCGAATCAGCACCGCCGCGTCCCGCCCGGGCCGCGCCCAGCCTGGCGGCGCTGGACCCGAAGGTGGGTCCTAACCTGAGGCTTGGCGAGGATCCCCCGGCGTTGCCGGCGACGCGTCGCGCGCAAGCCGAGCCGCATGTCGCGCGGTCGGTCACCGACACCAACCTGATCGTGGCCACGTTTCAAGAAGGCCGGTTCGAGGACGGCGGCGCGGTGAACTGCGGCTATGCCGTCAGCCACGACGGCGGGCAAACGTGGCGTCGCGCGCTGATTCCGCACTTGGTCATCACCGGCGGGGACGGCGAGTTCGACCGGGCGTCCGATCCCGTGGCCGGCGTGGACCTTGAGGGGCGCCTTTACCTGAACACGCTCGCATTGCGGTCCAGCGGCGGCCGGCTGCGCAGCACCATCGTGGTCAGCCGCTCGGACGACGGTGGGGCGACGTTCAGCCGACCGCTTGTGGCCGCGGCCACCACGAATCCCGACGTGCTGCTCGACAAAAACTGGATGGCGGTCAATACCTTCGCCGCCAGTCCCGCAGCCGGCCGGATCGCGGTGACCTTCACCCGCTTTGACTCCTCGGACCCGGACGCCACCGTCACTCCGATCGCCGTCACGCTGAGCGACGACCGGGGCGAGTCCTGGAGTGAGCCGCGGATCATCAGCCCACCCAACTGCCAGGGCTCGCAGCCGGTCTTTCTGCCGGACGGCTCGCTGGCGGTGGTGTATTGGAACTTCGCCGGCGCCACGGGCAACCAGATCGAAGTGGCGCATTCGCCCGACGGCGGCGTGACCTTCGGCCCGCGTCGCGTGATCACGCCCGTGTTGTTGCACGCGGACGCGGTGGCGCGCGATGGCGCGTTCCTGCCCAGCGCTGCGGCGGACCGCCACCTGGGCGTGCTTTACGTGGCCTATCAGGGCCGGCAGGGCCAGCGGCCGGTCATCTTCTTCACACGGTCGCGTGACCGCGGCGAAACCTGGACCACGCCGCGCGCCATCAACGACACGCCCGGCAACCGCTCGGTCTTCAACGCCGCCATCGCCGCCAGCCCGGACGGCCAGCACGTCACGGTCATCTTCTACGACAAGCGCCACGACGACGGCAGCGGCCGGTGGGCGGACCTTTACCTCGCGGAATCCTTTGATGGCGGCGACACCTGGCTGCCGAACCTGCGCCTGAGCACGGCGTCGTCCGATCTGAACCGCGCGCCGCTCACGCCCGGCGGGCGCATGGTGGGCGACTACCAGGGCGTCGTGCCGGCGCTGAACTTCGGCGCGCCCGCCGTGGCCGTGTGGGTGGACGCCCGCGCCAGTTCGCCCGACCCGTACACGGTCACCATCGCGCGTACCCGCGGCACGTCCTTCGAGGCGTGGCGGCGCCTGGCCTTCCACACTCCCGACCTGTTCACGGCGGCGGTCAGTTCGGCCGAAGCCGATCCCGACGGCGACCGTCTGCCCAACCGGCTCGAATACCTGCTCGGCCTGCCACCGCTGGTGCCCAACGCGGACCCGGTGCAATGCCATTACAGCGCCACGCCCGGCAGCCTGACGCTGGCGCTCGAACCGCTGGTCACCGCCACGGACGCCGAGTTGCTCTGGCGCGAGTCCACCGACCTCCAGCAATGGGCTCCCGCCGTGGCCGAAGCCGTCAGCGAGGCTCCTGGCCAACGGCCGGAGGGCCGCGTGCTGGAGTTTCGTTTCGAGACGCGAGGAACCCAGCGGTTTCTCGCCCCCGGCGCGCGGTAAGGCGGAGCGAGGCGGTCTGAACCTGGTGAAAGGCCAGCCCGGCCGTTCCAGGCGGCAACCTGCCGCCGTGCAAACGGGGCGTAGCTCAATTTTGTGCAGACAGCGGCCGGGCCGTAGTAGCTCAGGCGACCTCGCCTGTGACCGTGCCGCGGGCGTCCCGCCCGCTGCGGTAGCGGCAGGCTTCCAGCCCGGCGGAGCCCGGTGGCGAGGACGGTGTTTTCCCAGGCGGGTTCCGGGCGGCAGGATGCCGCCCTTACGGCCGCCAGGGATGGCTGCCGCCACCCCCCGACGGCGTCCGGCTGTTTCCACCGCTGCAAAAAGTGTGATGCGCTCGGGCAGCGGGATGTCCTGCCGCGACTTTACAAGCGGCGTTTCGCGGGCACACTGGCGAGGCATTTATGACGAGCGACCAATTCTGGAGCATCTTTGCCATGCCCATCGGCCTGCTGATGTGCGCCGGGCCGATGTTGATCGCCTGGCTGATCGCCGAATTCCGCGCGCCCGCCAGGAACCGGAAGAAGACCGGCCGCTGAGCATTTCGGCCGTTTTGCCGGGTCAGCCTCGAGGGCACGCTCAAAGGTCTGTTGTTATTGGTTCGTGGTTCGGGGAAAGCGGATGCCGGGTACCAGATGCCAGCCTTCGACCTTCAACCCTCCCCGGTGGGGCGAGTCTCCGTCGAGCCCGGCACTTCAATTGACGATTGACGAGTGGCGATTGACGCGCCGCCAAGCCCGGTGATCGTTCGCGGCAGGCCGCCCAGTCTGCGAAGGACCATGCTCTTTTCCCGCCACAGATGAGGCGAAGCGCTTCGCCGCCTTCGCGGCCTTCGCGCGACCTCCAAACCTGGTTCCCACTTCGGACTTCGGACTTAGGTTTCGGATATCAGATTTCAGATTTCAAATCTGCGCCTCCGTCCTCGCTGCGAACACCGCGCTGCCACCGCTTCTTGGCGGCCATTTCCAGCTTGGATTCACCGCCCCCGCCAAATAATCTGTGTTCAGTCAGCCCAAATCCTTGCCATCCCAAGACCCGCGCGAGGAGCCGGCTGCCCGGAGGTTGGCGACGTGAGCAAACAAATTCGCTGGTTGCGGGACCAGACCGACGTCTGGGTCGGCCAGGGGGTGGTGTCCGCCGAGCAGGCCGCGCGCATCCGGGCGCTTTACCCGGAGCCCGCGGCCGGCCTGCCGTGGGCCATGCTGGTCTTCTCCGGGCTGGGCGCGGTGATCGTCGGCCTCGGGGTCATCCTGCTCTTTGCCTACAACTGGGACGCCCTGCCGCGGGGCGTGAAGCTGGCCGTCATCTTCGCCGCCCTCGTCGCCGCGCATGGCGCGGGCGTGTGGCGGTTGCGCCAGGCCGACCGGTTGCGCGCGCTGGGCGAGGTGCTGTGCCTGCTGGGCACGATGATGTACGGCGCGGCCATCTGGCTGATCGCGCAGATATACCACATCGAGGAGCACTTTCCGAACGGCTTCCTGTTCTGGGGGCTGGGCGCGCTGGCCCTGGCGTGGGCGCTGCCTTCCACCCTGCAAGGCCTGCTGGCGGCGGTGGTGCTGGCGATCTGGAGTGGCAGCGAGGCCGTCGGCTTCGACGCGCCGGTGTTCTGGGCGCCGCTGTTCCTCCTGGCCATCCTCGGCACGCTGGCGTGGCGGCGGGAATCGGTGTTGCTCCTGTTCGTCACGCTGGCCGCGACCGGCGTGGCGGCGTTGATCAACGCCGGCGCGGTGCGGGGCGACCTGGTGCTGCGCACGGCCCTGGGCCTGGGCGCGACGTTTGTCGCGGTCGGCGCGCTCGCGCGGCAGACCGGCTGGTTCCGGGAAGCGGCGTGGGTCTGGCCCGCGCTGGGCTGGGCGCAGGTCCTGTTTCCTGTGTATCTGCTGAGCTTCCAGGGCCTGACCCACGAACTGCTGGGCTACCAGGAATACCGTGTGTCCGGCCGCGACTACACTTGGTACGCGTGCCTGTGGACGCCGCTGGTGCTGGCGGTCGCGGCTTGGGCCGCGGTGGTCGCCGGCCGGGCTGCGAAAGCGCCGGGTCCGCAAACGCCCGCCGGGCATTACGAGGACGCGGTGGCGCCGCTTGCCGCCGCGATGACCGTGGCGTTCGCCTACGTGCCGCTGGAGCGCTCGGACTGGCTGGCGGCGGGCCTCTTCAACCTGCTGTTCCTCCTGCTGGCGGTGGCCTGGATGGCGCGCGGCTGCCGCGATGGCCGGCTGCAGCCCGCGCTGGGCGGCGCGTTGATGTTCGTGGCGCTGGCCGCGGCGCGGTACTTCGATCTGTTTGAAAGCTTGGCCGCGCGCGGGCTGGTGTTTCTGCTGGTGGGCGCCGGCCTGTTCGCCACCGGCCTGCAATACACCCGCACGAAGAAGCGGCTCGAGGCGGCGAAAGGTGGCCCATCATGAAAACGCCTTGGGTGTTCGCCGCGCTCGCGCTGCAACTCGCGGTCCTGCTCTTCATGGCCGCGCCGCGCGAATGGACGCTCCACTTCGGCCGGGTCATCCACCTCCGCACCGCGCCGGTGGACCCGCGCGACGTGATGCGCGGCGATTACGTGCGCCTGAACTACGACATCTCCACCGTGCCGCGGGACTTTTGCCGCGACGGTCTGGCGGCGGCGATGGCGAATCCGCC
Organism: uncultured Verrucomicrobiota bacterium; assembly: GCA_964568145.1. Classification (GTDB taxonomy): domain Bacteria; phylum Verrucomicrobiota; class Verrucomicrobiia; order Limisphaerales; family J093; genus DSVZ01. Next base: position 27,099 of record CAZMOZ010000037.1, on the reverse strand, counting down.
GGCGGAGTCCGGCCGGCGCTGGCGGTCGCGCGGCGTCTGGGGTGGCTTCGAGCAAAGCCTGCTGCCGCCGGACACACCGGTGTTCGTCGTGCTCAAGCCGGGCGAGGGCGACGTGGCCGTGCTGGGCCACCTGACCGATCGCAAGCCCGCGCAAGGCCTGTACCTTCGCGGCCGGCTGGAGTCGCTCACCGAAGGACTGGCGCGCGTCCGCTACGGCCTCGAGGCCTATTTCATGGAGCAGGGCGAGGCGCTGGCACTGGAACGCAGCCAGGCCGGCACGACCAGCCGCGCGCCGCTGGAAATGCGGGTGGCGGTCGGCCCCGGCGGGCTGGCGGTGCTCAAGGGCCATCGCCGTGGCCCGCTGGAAATCGGGCTCGAACTCCAGCGCCAGCAGCGGGCAGCCGGCTCCGCCCCGACCTGGCAGCAAAACGAAGTCGTGGTGGCCGCCACGCTCAGCTTGCGCAACGCCAGCGACACGAACCTCGCCATCGTGGCGCTGCCCGAGGGCCGTTCCTTCGCGCTCGTGCCGGACCTGCGCTGGGGCACCAACGCCTGGCGGTGGGTCGGCGCGGACCTCCCGCCGCCCGCGCCGTCGCCCACGAATGTGATTTTGCTCAAGCCGGACGAGTCGCACCGCACCAGCATCAGCCTCACGAACTCCGCCTGGTGGATTGTGCCGGTGGACGCGGCCGGCGCCGACCGTCTGGCGTCCGCCCGGCCTTTGCAGAATCTCACAAACCGCTGGCCGCCGACACGTTTTCGCTTCGAGTACCGCCCGCCGCCGCCCGCGGCCTGCGCCGGTCTTCCTCACGCCGACGCGATCTGGCCCGGCCGCCTGCTCTCGCCGGCCTTCGCGCCCGGCGGCAACGTGGATTGACCGGAAAAAGGCGGTCGGCTGTGCGTCGTGTCCAACGCTCTGGCCATCCAGCACTGCGGGGCTGAACTGACTCATGGCAGATTGGTTTTCCGCGAGGGCGCGGAAAATTGCACGCGCGGGCGCGTGCGCTCCCCAGCCAATAGCGGTTCGCGGGATCACTCGACCCGCAGCCGGAAGAACTGCCGGGTGGACCCGGCCGGAACCGCCACCCGCCGGATCGTGCCGTCGCCGGCGAACGGCGGAAAACGGGTCCAGTTCGTGTCCCCCAGCGCGTCGTTGGATTCAATCACATAAGTTTTGCCCGGAGCTGTCGGCACAGAGACATGGAACGCCCGCTCGCTGATCCCGGCTTGGAGCAAGACCGGTCCCGTGAAGCTGCGGACCGCCAGTTCGCCGTCCAGTTTCCCGGCCAGGCCGAGCACCGGGTGGCCGGGGGCCGCAAGCGAGGCGAACACGTTGTTGCGGACGAAATTGATCGAATCGCCCACTGCGCCCCAGCCCGGGTAACAGCGGTCGCCGATGTCCATGCCCAGCGTGGAGCCAAGCGGGAAAGGCTGGGGTGCCGCGGAGTTTGCGAAGTCGTTCAACATCGCCCGGTGGGCGTCGGTGATGTCCGGGCCTTCCCAAATCCGGAGGCGCACCTGCATGCCCGGTGCGTCGGCAGGCTCGAAAATGTAGTCGCTCGACTTCCGACCATTGGACCAGACGCCGTCGTCGCGCCGCAGGAAGCTGGTCACACCCAAGGCGGCAAGTCCGGCACCCAGTTGGTCACGGGCCGCTCGTAGCGGACACTTCGTGCGGCCGGCCCACACGTCGAATGCGTACATGACTCGGAATGGCTCCGGCGGTTCGGGCTGACCAAACCGCCCCGCAATGTCGAGGCGGATTTGGTCGTACAACTCCGCGTTGATTGCCCCCTTTTGGTGCGCCAGGTCCACCAGATATGGCTCGAGGCTGACGTCCGGCGCGCGGAACCAGTGCTGCTCCGTCCCGCGGGTTTCAAGAATGTCCTGTCCACGGATGCGGAGGACCGAATCGGTCGTCTGGCTGGCGGGCCAGTGGAGGATCACCACGCTGCGGTAGCCCAGCCGGGCCGGGAACACGGTGACCGGGTCTTGGGCTGGCGCGGGGCTGGCCTCGTCGAGTTTGCTCTGGACGTGCGTCACCGCGGATTCCGCCAGCGTCAGTGTCGGGTTCGGCAGACCGGAGAAGACATCAATCACCAGCTCCGCGGCGCTGCCGCGAAGGCCGGCGCAGAGCAACACCACCGGCGCAATCAGCCGCAGCAGCGAGGCGGCAGCCGGGCGAAATTAAAGTTTCAATCACCCCGGGATGTCGGAGCCGGAGCAGCTTGAAACAAGAGGTGAACTGGGAACCGGATCACTTTGAAGCGCGTCCCCAAGGCAGAATCAGTTCTGGTGCGGAGGCACGATGTCAGCCAGATCTTGGCCGGGTTCCTGGCCGACCGCGCGACGGACCGTTTGCTTTGTCCGCCGCGAACTGGCGACTAGCGGTGACGCGGGCACCCGGCCCACTGTTGTGGCCGGGAACGTCCGCGCCCCGAATGCGGAGCGTCGTGGAACTCCGCCCGCCGACGCGACCTGCGGCTGCCAAGTTCCAAGTCCCAAGTTCCAAGTCCGCAGTCCTGGCCCCACAGTTCACGAACCACGAACCAACACGGTATGATTCGACAGAGTCTCACCCCACCGCGTCAAAGCCGGGCCGGCAAGAAACCGGGATGAGCCCGGGGTGCTTCCGCCGAAACGCCCGTTGCCGCGGGGCTGGCTTTGTGGCCCAATCGGGACCTCGTGAAACATGCCCCGGCCCTGCTTTGCCTGCTGACGGTGACTGCCATCGCCGCGCCGCGTTTCGAACAATCCGCCCGCCGCGTCGAGTGCTTCGATTTTGTCGAGGTCACACTGCACCTGGACGCGCCGCCAGCCGGCAATCCCTTCACCGACGCCACGCTGACCGGCGAGTTCGGCCCGGCCGGCACCGCGCCGCTCAAGGTGGATGGCTTCTGTGACTCGCCGGATGGCCGCGTGTTCCGGATTCGCTTCATGACGTCGCTGCCCGGTGCGCACCGCTACACGGTGACGTTCCGGCAGGGCGGCGAAACGCTGGAGCACACCGGCACGTTCAGCGCGCGCCGGGGCAACCGGCCCGGCCTGGTTCGGGTGGATCCGGCGCATCCGTTCCATTTCATCCGCGAAGGCACCGGGCGGCACTGGTTCTGGAACGGCACCACCACCTACCAAATTCTCGCCTGGGACGACGCCACGATCGCCCAGTCGGTGGACCGGCTGGCCCGGCTTGGGGTGAACCGCCTGCGCGTGGCCATCTGCGGCCGCACGAAGGACGGCACGCGCTGGAACGAACCGCTGGTCCGGCCGACGGATAACTTCGCGTTCAAGATGGAGCCGTGGGTGGCGGCGCGGCCGGACAACCAGGAGGATCCGGGCTTCGACGTGACGCGTTTCAACGTGGCGTTCTTCCAGAAGGCCGAGCGGCTGTTGCGGCGGGCGCGCGAGCGCGACGTGATCGTCTCGGTGATTTTCAACGTGGACGGGGCGGACCGGGGCGTGGACCCGTTTGGCAAGGCGCGGATGGGCGGGGAGGACGAGCGGCGCTACTACCGGTACGTGGCGGCGCGCTTCGGCGCCTTCGCCAACGTGATGTGGGACGTGGCCAACGAGTACCACCTCTTTCGCGACGAGGCGTGGGTGAGCCGCATGGGCGCGTTCCCGAAGGAATGCGATCCGTACGACCACCTGGCCAGCGTGCATGGCCACGGCAAGTTTCCGTTCCGCGCCGAGCCGTGGGCGGACTTCGCCATGTTTCAAAGCTGGGACGAGCACGGCGGGTACCGCTTCATGTTGAACAACCGCCACGAACAACTCGCCGCCGGCCGCCCGATGCCGCAGGTCAACGAGGAGTACGGCTATGAGGATCACTACCCGTATCCGTGGGGTCAGGCACGGCTCTGGCCGTCGCGCACGGCCGACACCCGGCGTCGCTTGGCGTGGGAAATGACGATGGCCGGCGGCTACCAGACCACCGGCGAGCGCGCGAACACCGGCACCGGCGCGGGCCTGGACACCGGCGGCGGCTGGATCAACGGCCGCGGCGACGACACCATGACCATGCTCATCGGCTACGGCCATCTGCGTCGGTTTTTCGAGGGCTTCGACTGGTGGAAGCTCGAGCCGCGATCCGACCTGCTCCGCCTGCCGCCGGAGCCGAAGCGCGCCGCGCCCGTCAGCAAACCCGACGCCGCGCCGCCCGTGCCCGTGCTGCATCCGCAGCCGGTTTGCCTGGCGGAGCCGGGCCGGCGCTACGTGATCTACCTGCCGCAAGGCGGCGCCGTGACAGTGAACCTGGCCTCCGGCGAGTACCGCGCGCGCTGGTTCAATCCGCGCGCGGGGACGTTTCGGAAGCCGGCGTTCAAGGCCCCGGCGGGTGAATGGACCTCGCCGCCCGCCCCGGATGCGGAAGACTGGGTGCTGTTGCTGGAAGCCAAATCCTGAACTCACATGCGACGTCTGCTGGTTGCCACGTTGTGCGCCGCCGTTCTGGCCCCGCCACTCGCCGCCGCCGAGGCCCGGGCCGCCTTCCCGCTCAAGGTCAGCGCGAACCGGCGTTACCTCGAGGACCAGGCGGGCCGGCCGTTCTTCGTGATGGGCGACACGCCGTGGTTCATCCAGAAACTGAAGCTCGAAGACGCGCGGATGCTCATGGACGACCGCGTTGCCCGGGGTTTCAACACACTCTTCCTGGAACTGCTCGACGACAGCCGCATCCCGTCGGTGGACGGGTACGGCAACGGCGCGTTTGAATCGCCCTCGAACATCACCCGGCCGGTCGAGGCCTACTGGAACTACGCCGGGCAGATCATGGAGGAGGCGCGGCAGCGCGGCCTGTTCGTCATCCACAACTCGATCTGGTTCGGCGCGGGTGACGGTCTGTGGCTGCATCACGTCACGCCCCAGAACTGCCGCGTGTACGGCGAGTTTCTCGCGAAACGGTTCGCACGCTTCCCCAACCTGCTGTGGATGCACGTGGGCGACCGCATTCCTGACGCGCGCCTGACCGCCTGCACGCGCGAACTGGCGGCGGCCGTCGAGCGCCACGCGCCGCACCAGCTCCAGACCGCGCATCTCGCGCACGAGTTCGCCAGCGCCGCGCACTTCCACGACGACGCCTGGCTGGACGTGAACATGGCCTACACCTACGGCGCGGCGTACCTGCACGTGCTGCCGGAATACCAACGGGCGAATCCCGTGCGGCCGGTGCTCTTCGGCGAGACCGGCTACGAGGCCGAACCCAACGCGATCCACCTGCTGCCCGACGCGCAGGCCGGCGACCTGTGGACGCCATTCCGCATCCGTCGCAATGCCTGGTGGGGCGTGTTGTCCGGGGCTTGCGGCTACTGCGCCGGCACGCGGCTGTGGCGCTGGGAACCAAACTGGCGCGAAACCATGCAGGTCCGCTCCACCCGCGAGGCGCCGCACTTGCTGCGCGGCCTGCAAACGATCGCGTGGTGGAGGCTGGCGCCGGACGTGAAGCATGAATTCGTCACCGCCGGCTTCGGCGCGTGGAAGCAGGCCGATTACGTCACCGCGGCGCGGGCCGAGGACGGCAGTTGCGGCGTGGTTTATCTGCCCACGCCGCGGACGATCACCGTGGACCTGGCCCGGTTGCGCAGTCCGGTGACGGCGCGCTGGTTTGATCCGACGGCGGGCGTGTTGCAGCCGGTGGCGGGCTCGCCGTTCGCCAACCACGACCGGCATGAATTCACCCCGCCCGGGAAGAACGCTGCGGGCGAAAGCGACTGGGTTTTGGTGCTGGAAGCTTCCGCCCGATAGCTGAACCGCAGTTTGCGGCTTCCGGCAAGTTGCGGCCGCCGCTCCCGATCGTTCCGCAGACCACAGCGCCGGGCTACCAGTTTTGTTCTGCGGAGAGGGGTCGCCTCGTCTTGGAGCGCGGACGTCCGCGTCCGCGGCTGAAAGGAGTTTGGAGCACGCGGAACTCGCCCCTCGGGTCGCCGTGCGGGTTGATCGCCTTTCCCCGGCAGGCAGCGTGGGACCGGCTGTCCGGTGTGAGGCGACAAGCGAGGCCAGGCAACGCGCGAAGGCTGCTTGCCGGGCGGCGGCTTTGGGCCTTGAATGAATGCCGTCCCGCGGCCCAGCGTCGGTTGGGAACGCGATTGCCGAGACACATCAACAAACCATGAAACCATCGTTCTTCTCCTCCTGGCGGCGCGTTGCGCTGCCCGCCGTGATCGTGGCGGCCCTGGCCGTCCCCGCCTGGGCGGCCCCCAAGAAACTGCTGGTGGTCACCGCCACCAAGGGCTTCCGGCACAGCTCCATCCCCGTGGCCGAAAAGGTCCTGGCCATGCTGGGCGCCGATTCCCAGACGTACACCGTCGAGTACGTGCGCGGCGGCCCGGACGGCAAGGATGACGCCGAGGTGCGCCAGAAGATGTCGCCCGAGAACCTCCAGGAGTTCGACGGCGTGATCTTCGCGAACACCACCGGCGACCTGGCCATCCCGGACAAGGAGTTCTTCCTGAACTGGATCAAGTCGGGTAAGGCTTTCGTGGGGATGCATTCGTGCAGCGACACGTACCACGGTTACCCGCCGTTCATCGAAATGCTGGGCGGCGAGTTCCTGACCCACCACGAGCAGGTGAAGGTCAGTTGCAGCAACGAGGATCCGCAACATCCGGCCAACGCGCATTTCGGGGAAAACTTCGTCCTGTTCGACGAGATTTACCTCCACAAGAACTTCAAACGCGAAAACGTCCGCGGCCTGCTGTCGCTGGACAAGCACCCCAACAAAGGCTTCCCCGGCGACTTCCCGATTTCCTGGTGCAAGGAGTACGGCAAGGGCCGGGTGTTTTACACCGCGCTTGGCCACCGCGAGGACGTATGGGACGCGGAATGGAAGGACGGCAGCGGCCGGCGCGCCAACTCACCGGAAGTCTCCAAGGCCTACCAGCAGCACATTCTCGGCGGCATCCAGTGGGCGCTCGGCCTCAAGCCCGGCGAGGGCAAGCCGCACAGCCTGGAGTACACGGTCAGTCCCGAGGAGGCCGCGCAGGGCTTCAAGCCCCTGTTCAACGGCAAGGACCTGACCGGCTGGCGCCTGCGCAATTCCGACGGCACGAAATCCTGGAGCGCCCAAAACCGCATGCTCGTGAACACGGTGCCGGAGGGCGGCCACGGCACCGACCTGGTGTCCGAGGAGAAGTTCAAGAACTTCACGGTCCGCTACGAGTACATGGTGCCCAAGGGCGCAAACAGCGGCTTTTACCTCCGCGGCCGGTACGAAATCCAGATCCTCGATGACGGCGACGCCACCCAGCCATCCAACACCAGCAACGGCTCGTTTTACAGCCTGGTCGCCCCGGCCAGGATGGCGTCGAAGAAGGCCGGTGAGTGGCAGACGGTCGAGGCCACGCTGGTCGGCAACAAGGCCACGGTGACCCTCAACGGCGTGAAGATCATGGACAACGCCACGCTCGAACGGCCCACCGGCGGCCAGTTGGACAACAACGTGAACGAGCCCGGGCCCTTCCTGCTCCAAGGCGATCACGGCGCGGTGGCTTTCCGCAACCTGCGCGTGAAGGTGCTGCCGTAAACCGGCCGCGTCCGGCCGCCACGGCTCCAGGCACCCTTTGCCAGGCCCCGCTGGAAATCCCGGCGGGGCTTTTGTTTCTTTCGGGAGATGTGCCGTCGCTGGGAGCGCCGGCAATCGGGCCGGCTTGGCGAGCTCTGCTGGCCCTGCCGGCTAGGATGCCGGCACTGCCAATCGGGGGTTGGTTCGTATCAGTCCGAAAATCGAACTTGGGCCGGCGGGACGCACTGCGCTACGGCCAGCTTCGGTTTTCGGGGTAAAAAACAATGTCCCCGCCGAGCCTCGCGGCCCGGCGGGGGCAAAGTGGGGGTGGGAGTTCGCCACGCTCTCTTTCCCGCTTGCCGGCATTAGGCGCCACCAAAGGGCTGCCGGCTTCCCGACGCCATTCTCCGCGGCTGGCGGAGTTGTCGGCCTCATAGCAGGGCCGTCCAGCGCCTTGCGGTCGCTGAATTCTCGAGTGAGGCCTCTGAGCCCGCCCCGACTGGTGGTTGCGCCACCGGCCTGGCGGACCAAGCGGAGACACGTCCGCGAGCCCGTTTTCGCGTCTCCGCCGTTTGCTCCGGGACGGCCACCGCGGGTGGCGGTGCGTTGGCCCGGAGCCACGGGTCTGACCTCTTACCTCTCAGGCTGCCTTTCGTTCGCAGGCCAGCGGTGCCGATTGAGGCATCGCCGGCGTTTCGGGAGGGCCCCAAGCGTTGCCGTGCTTGATGTTCTCCCCGGCGCGGGCGCTCACTTTGTCCCGCCTTTCGGCGTCTTTCGTTTGGCGGAATCGTATTGCGGAGCCGCCAGAGTCGTCCGCACCGTGCTGGCACGCAGTAGCAGCCATGCACCCTCTGGGTGACTGCGATTCCCGGCGGTCCGAAACCAACCGGCGGTACTTGACCCGGCTCGGGGTGGTTTCTCATCACCCCTTGCCGCGCAGTTCCTGGTTCGCGTCACTGACGGCGCACGAACGCCGCCAGAGGAACTGGTGAATCATGCCAGCTATCCCCGGACCTCGCGGTCCGGTCTTCACTGGGGCCGCGCCTCCCAGCCAGACACGGCCTTTCCCCGGTCACCCGGGATCATCCTCGGCACGCCGGTTTCATTCTTGCGATCTCCACCGGCGCACACGGTTCTTTCAATGAACTGCATTGAAAGTAAGTGAATCACCTGTGGAGTCAACGACTTTTTCAGCACAACTTGTTAACCATCAAAATCTTGTGAATATCTTGTGAACAAAAGACCCAGGCTTGGCCGCCGCAAGTGCTTTGGCGGACTGGCCAGGCAGGCTCGCTCCGCTGGGGGGCGTGGCTTTGTGAATAACTTTCGCCGCCATCCGCCGCGTCAGATGGGGCGGGCGAATCGCCCGCCACAGCATTCGCAGCGGGTGCGTTTCCCCGGTTCAACCGCCTCGCCCCGGCTTGGCACAAGTCCGAAAGGAATGCCCGCCAAACACGTCAAGTACGCCAGGATCAGCCGGCACCAAACAAGTCTCGCGAAAAATTCCGCGCAGATGGGCTCTCCTCTGCGGAGTTCCTCCTTGGCGTGATTTGGCGTGTTTGGCGGGCCAGAATGCTTTGCCGCTTCAGAGTGTGATGACCTTCTCCGCCGCCCATTGCGCGGCCACAATGTCGTGCATACCGCCCACGATGCCCACCCGCACTTGGTCGGCGAGCCCGAGGTGGTTCAGGCAGGTGCTGCAACTGATCAGCAGCGCGCCGCCGGCTTCGAGGTCCTGGAGCACGTCCAGCAGCGGCGAGCCGGCGACCACCAGCCGCACCGCCTCCGCGTAAAAGCACACCGCGCGGGGCAGCGTGCGGTTCTCGAGGAGCAGCGCGAGGTAGTTGCGCAGCAGACGCAGGCGCAGGGCCGGCTCGGCGTCGCCCATGCCTTCGCGGTTGACGAGCAGGACGGTGTTGGCTGTCCGGGTTTCACGGGTCATAAAGTGACGGAGCCGGAACGCACCCGCGCATCCGATCCCGGTGAATTCCGCAGCAGGGCCAACGCTGCGTCTCAGCGCGCAGCCTGGCCGGTCATGGGCACGAAGCGGACCGGGAGCACCGCGCGCCGCTGCACTGCGCCCGCCCGTTTTTCGAGCAGATAAAGCTCCTGCGCGCCGATCGGCCCCACCGGGATGACCATCCGGCCGCCTTCCTTCAACTGATCCACCAGCGGCTGCGGCACATGCTCTGGCGCGCAGGTCACGATGATGGCGTCGAACGGCGCGGCCTCGGGCCAGCCCTGGTAGCCGTCGCCGGCCCGCACCCAGACGTTCGTGTAACCGAGCCGGGCCAGGTCGGCCATCGCCCGCCGGGCGAGCGGCTCGACGATTTCGATGGTGTACACCGCCGCCACCAACTCGGCCAGCACCGCCGCCTGGTACCCGGAGCCGGTGCCGATCTCCAGCACCTTGTCGGTCGGTTTCGGCCGCAACTGCTCGGTCATGAACGCCACGATGTACGGCTGCGAAATGGTCTGCCCGTGGCCGATGGGCAGCGGGCGGTCGGCGTACGCCTCGTCCCGGAGATTCGCGGGCACGAACTCGTGCCGCGGCACCTTGCCCATCGCCGCCAGCACGCGGGCGTCGGTAACGTCGCGGGCCGGCGGCGCAAGCTGCGTCCGCACCATCTCGCGCCGCAGCGCGGCATAGTCAGGTTCGGCGGCCATCGAGGAAGGGGCGCTTCCGCGCGGGCTGCACGCGGTGCCCAGCACCAGCGCCACGACCAGCACTGACAGGTTTGGTGGCATGCGGTGGAACATACTCCATGGACGGACCGGCAGCCAGAGCAACCCCGCCGGAGCGGGAAAGCCAATTGGGGAGCCCACCCGCACGCGCGGCGCTTGCGCGCCGCGGCCGGCTTCGGCGCTCAGGTTCCAGCGCGCTCACGGCAATTTGAGCAACCACTCCACCACCCGCGCCGGCCGTTGATCGGGCTCGGCCTCCAGCCGGGCCAACGTGGTGCCTGGTGTGCCGCCATACGCGCGTTCGACCAGGCCCCAGCCTTCGGCGCGATCGGCCAGCAGCAGGTTGCCGGATGGCGCGGCCGCGAGCAGCCCGGGCACGTCGAGGTACTTCGCGCCGCCGGGCAGAAACGCCGGGCTGTGAATCGCGGTCACGTCCGCAAAGCGGAAACCACCGATGTCAACAGCCGCGTCCTTGACCGTCCCGCCCGCCACCGCCAGGGCCGCGGCCAGGATCGGTCCCGTCTCCCCGTCCAGCGCCACGGCGCCGATCCGGTCCGGCTTGTCGCCCTTGCCAAGGAAGGCGAGCACGGTCAGCACGTCATGGACGCGCTGGGCGAAGAGCGTGTGGTTGTAGCCGAAGGTGTACGCGGCGGCCTCGCGCGGGTTTTTCACGCGGCGCGTCCCGGTCACCGACACGCCGTTGGTGAGAAACTCGCCTTGCAGGAACAGGTCCGCGCCGCAGACCGTCCAGCCGGCCCGCAGCAACGGCTGCACCGCCGGCAACGGCTGGCCGTCCGCGCCAAACAGGCCCGCCTTGCCGTCGCGGGCCAGCCAGAGCACGGTCCGGCCCATGCGGTTGGTCGGCGTGATGAGCGTGACGACCGGCCGCTCATCGTGGGTCTGGTTGATGACCAGGCCGGACATGTAGCTCCACGGCGCGCCGCTCGTGATCGTGGTCTGGGTCATGTTGAACACCACGTCGCCGGCGTCCGCCAGCGTGCGGCCGACGAGAATTTCCACCGCCGGCGCCAGGATCTGGCGTCGGCCGGCCGCCGATTCCGCGGCTTCCCGGAGTTGTTCCTGCGAATCCTCGTGCCACATGCGCAACAGGCCGCGCTCGAACTCCGGTCCGCCGGGCGGCGCCGGATGCTGGTCGTTCCAGACGGTGAGCTGCTCGCGGCCCAGCGGCGCGTAGTCGCGCTCGATCACCGGCGCCTTGAAGCCGAGCCGGAAGTGCCGGTTCAGCCAGGTGTAAAAGGCCGAGCGCGAGACGGCGTTGTAGTTGTGCGGGAAATGCTCGCCGCGGTGGAGCATCACGTTGTCGGGCGCGCCCAGCAGGGCGTAAAGCTGCTTCAACTCAGGGAAGCCTTTCGTGGCCATCTCCCGCGTCCAGTCGTTGGCCGTGGTCAGGCCCTGCGGCTGGGGCGTGAACAGCGCGGCGAACTCGACGTTGCCGGTGTCCACCCGCAGCAGGCAGGCGTTCTCGCAGGTGCAGCCGCCCTGCATGGCGGTGCTCACCATCACGGCAGGGAACGAGAGCTTCACGCGGTCGTCAATGGCCGCCAGGATCATCGTCTGCGTGCCGCCGCCGCTGGCGCCGGTCATGGCCACGCGCGCGGGGTCCACCTCCGGCAGGCTGAGCAGGAAATCGAGCGAGCGGATCGAGTTCCAGGTCTGGAGGCCCATTGCGCTCTGGAGATGCAGCTCGGCCTGCGGGCTGAACAGGCCCCAGTCCTCCGCGGTGGCCATCTCGGGGCGCTGCTTCGCGAAGCCGTGGACCAGCTCGCGCGAAAGCTGCCGCGCGTCCGAATCGCCCAGCATGTCCCACTGCCAGACCACGCAACCCATCCGCGCAAGCTGGACGCACATGGACTGAAAGCGGCTGCGGCCACCCTGCTCGAAACGCTCCTGCCCGGTGGCGATCTCCTGCCGCAACTCGTCTTCCGACGCCATCGCCAGGCGCGCGTCCTGCCAGTGGCCGTGGGCAAAGAGCACGCCGGGCACCTTGCCGGCCACGTGCCGCGGCCGGTACAGGTTCCCGGTCACGAAGAAGCCGGGCGCGCTTTCGAAATAGACCTTTTCGACCGTGTACTCGTCGCGCTCGATGCGGCCGTGGATGACCGCGTTCAGCGGCGCCTTCGTGGGCAGCGGCCAGAGGCCTTGTGACACCAGGATGCGCCGGCGCACCCGCTCGGCGCGGCGCTCCCAAGCCTCCTTCGATGCGGGCGGCGTGAACGGAAAGTAGCCGTCCAGGTCCTTGAGCGGCTGGAAGCGTGAGTCGCGGGGCAGTTCGCCGGGCGGAAGGGCCCGGGGCGGGGCGGCGGCCGAAGTAAAGGCGGCCAGGAACAACGGGCAGAAAACGCCAACCAATCTTCGGAGCGCGGGCCTGATCATGCGCGCACCGTAAGTCCGCCCGGCCCGGCCGCCAAGTCTCCAGTGTGCCAGCGCGCCGGCGCTCCGGATTCATGCGCACGGTCCGCGTTGGGCGGGGTGGTGCAGGCCGGGCGGTGCGGGCTTCAAACCTGCATCCATCCCGCCTCGTGTGTCAGGGCGCATCTCACTTTTGTGCCGTCCGGCCTTGACGGGGTGGGGCGAGACCCTGTCGAGCCCTGCCTTTCCGGGGCTGCGGTCGGCAAGCTGTAGTCCTCGCAGGCGGGTCGCCCGCGACACGGCCTAGGCGAGGTCGCCTGGCCACTGCGGTCCGCTCGCTGCCGGCAAGAAATTGAGATGCGCCACGCGCGTCGCGCGCCTGGATTTCAGGTTGCCGGCCCGGCAGTTGAACCGCCATACTGCGATGCGTCACGCGCCTGGTTCCATGAAACGCTGGATGCTTGTGCTCCTGGCTCTGATGGCCACGGCGGTTTGCCTGGCTGGTGAGCCGCCGCCCGCGCGGCCGAACATCCTGTGGATCACCTGCGAGGACACCGGGCCGCACCTGGGCTGTTACGGCGACGCCTACGCCACCACGCCGAACCTCGACCGCCTGGCCGCCCGGGGCATGATCTACACGCGCGTCTGGTCGGCCGCGCCGGTCTGCGCGCCGGCCCGCACCGCGATCATCGCCGGCGTGTATCCCACCGCCACCGGCTCCGAGCACATGCGCAGCCTGGTGCCGCTGCCGACCGGGTTGAAGATGTACCCGCAGTTCATGCGCGAGGCCGGCTATTACTGCACCAACAACGAGAAGGAGGATTACAACCTCATCAAGCCCGGGCCGGTCTGGGATGAATCCTCCCGCCGCGCGCACTGGACGAACCGCCCCGCCGGCCGGCCGTTCTTCGCCATCTTCAACCACACCGTCACCCACGAAAGCCAAGTCCGCGCGCGCCCGCATCAGCCGGTCCACGACCCGGCGAAGGTCCGCGTGCCGGCGTACCACCCGGACACACCCGAGGTGCGGCGCGACTGGGCGCAGTACTACGACAAGGTCACCGAGATGGACGCGCTGGCCGGGAAGAACCTGCGCGAACTGGCCGACGCCGGCTTCACGGAGGACACGATCGTGTTCTTCTACGGCGACCACGGCCCCGGCCTGCCGCGGTGCAAGCGGTTCGTGTACAACTCCGGCCTGCATGTGCCGTTGATCGTGTACGTGCCGGAAAAATGGCGCCACCTCGCGCCACCCGAATACCAGCCCGGCGGCCGGTCGGACCGGCTGGTGAACTTCGTGGACCTCGCGCCGACGCTGCTCAGCCTGGCCGGCGTGAAGCCGCCACCGTGGATGCAAGGCACGGCCTTCATGGGCGTCCACGCCCGCCCCGCGCCGCGCTTCAGCTTTGGTCAGCGCGGGCGCATGGACGAACGCTACGACCTGGTGCGGAGCGTCACCGACGGCCGCCATGTTTACCTGCGCAATTACCTGCCGCATCTGCCCCATGGCCAGCACGTGGCGTACATGTTCGAGACGCCGACCACGCGGGTTTGGAAGCGGCTGTTCGACGAAGGCAAGCTGGCGCCGGCCCAGGCTCAATTCTGGCAGCCGCGCGCACCGGAGGAGTTGTACGACCTGCAAAACGACCCGGACGAAGTGATCAACCTGGCCGCCTCGCCTGCGCACCGGGAAACGCTCGTCCGGCTCCGCGCCGCGTTGCAGGAACATGTCCTGGCCGTGCGCGACCTGGGTTTCCTGCCCGAGGCCGAGCGCGAGCGCCGGCGGAGCGACCAGCCGCCGTACACGTTCGGACAGGACCCGGGCCGCTACCCGCTCGAACGCATTCTTGCCGCCGCCGAAGCCGCGTCGTCGCCCGACCCGGCTGCCACTGCCAAGCTGGCCGGCTGGTTGAACGATCCCGAACCCGGCGTGCGCTACTGGGCGGTGCTGGGCCACCGGATTCGCGGCGAAACCGCGGTGACCGAGGCGCGCGGCGAACTGCTCAAACGGCTGGAAGACGAGTCGCCGTCCGTGGCGACCGCGGCGGCAGAGGCGCTGGGGCAATTCGGCGGGGACGCGGACCGCGAGGCCGCGCTGCTGATCTTGATCCGCCTGGCGAAACTGGAGGCGCGCAACCAGTTCATCGCCATCGAAGCCCTGAACACGCTCGACAACTTGGGGCCGAAGGCGCGGGCGGTGCTGCCGGCCGTGCGCGAACTGCCCACGACCGCGCCAGGCATCCCGGATCGTCTCAAGGAATACGTGCCGCGCCTGGTGAATGACCTCCTCGGCGAGACCGGCAGCCCGTAGTGGCGCGGGTGAGTCGCCCGCGAAAATTCCGGGACGCGCCTCGCGTCCCGCGCTGTGGACATCCCATCAAATACCAGAGGCTCACCCCTGCGGGCCGGGCGCCCGCTGGACTGCCACGGGCGAGGTCGCCCGCGCCACTACGAGTTTCCCCGGCCGGCGTTGGCTCAACCAGCCATTGCCGCCTGCGTGGCGAGGCCCAGTTCTCGCAGCGCCTGGCCGGTGTGGCTGACCGCGCAGGCGGCCACGGCTTCCGGCGCGCCCGCCACCACCAGACGTCCGCCTTCGTCGCCGGCCTCGGGGCCAAGGTCAATCACCCAGTCGGCGCATTTGATCACCTCGAGGTTGTGCTCGATGACGATGATCGAATGCCCGGCGTCCACCAGCCGTTGGAACACTTGGAGCAGCACGCGCACGTCCTCGAAGTGCAGGCCGGTCGTGGGCTCGTCGAAGAGAAACAGCGTGGCGCAACCGTCCCGGCTGTCGGACGTGGGGGAGGGGGGGGCAGGCGGGACGCCGGCGCTGCTTTCGGCGAGGTGCGCCGCCAGCTTGAGCCGCTGGCTTTCGCCGCCGGACAGCGTGTTGATCGGCTGGCCCAACCGGAGGTAGCCGAGACCCACGTCGAACAAGACTTGGAGCTGTGCCGCCGCGCGCCGGGCCGGCCGCGATTCGCCAAAGCCCGCCAGCCAGGCGCACACGTCCTCGGCGGTCGCGTCCAGCACATCGGCGATGGACCAGCCCGGCGAGGGGTGAGGGGCGAGGGGCGGGGGGCGAGCGCCGGCCGCGAGCGCTCTGTTACCTCTCTTCCGCCTTCCGACTTCTGACTTCTCTCTTCCAACTGCTCGCTCCTGATTCCCTGCTTCTGCCCCCTGGATTCGCACTGCCAGAACATGCTCCCGATACCGTCGGCCGTCGCAGTCGGGGCAACGGATGAACACGTCGCTGAGGAACTGCATCTCGATCTTCTCGAAGCCGGCGCCGCGGCAGCGCTCGCACTGGCCTTGCGCGGAGTTGAAGCTGAAGGCGCTGGCGTTCAAGCCGCGTTGCCGGGCGGCCTCGCTGGCGGCGAACAACTCGCGGATGTCGTCAAACGCGCCGATGTACACCGCCGGATTGGACCGCGGCGTCCGGCCCAGCGGCGCCTGGTCCACCATGACGACGCGGCCGAGCGCCTCCCAGCCGGCGAGCTCCACGCCGCTGTCCGCGGCAGCCCTGGACTTGTCGGCTTCGTCGCCGGTGTCGCCCGCGTCGTCCAGGCGCTCCCCGGCGGGCGCGAGTTCGCCGCCGCCACCCAGCCGGTCCCGGAGCGCCGGGAACAGCACCTCGCGGATGAGCGTGGACTTGCCGGAGCCGCTGACGCCGGTCACGCACACGAAACGGCCGAGCGGAATGGCGAGCGAAAGGTCCCGGAGGTTGTGGCGCATGGCGTGGTCGAGGCGAAGCCACGGCAAATCCGAAGTCCGAAATCCGAAATCCGAAGAAGCACGATCCCCCCGGCCACTTCGGGTTTCTGGGTTTGGATTTCGGATTTCTTGCGGACTTCGGACTTCGGACTTCGGACTTGCGACCGGTCGTCGCGACGGGATTTCAATCCGTCGCCTGCCGCTCAAGTAGTGTCCGGTGAGCGACTCGGGGCAGCGCTGAAGCTCCGCGAACGTGCCTTGGAAGACCACCCGCCCGCCCGTCTCGCCGTGGCCCGGGCCGAGATCAACGATCTGATCCGCGGCGCGCATCACGCTGGCCTCGTGCTCGACCACCACGACCGTGTTGCCGGCATCGCGGAGCCGTTCGAGAATGCGGATCAGCCGGCCGGTGTCGCGCGGGTGCAGGCCCACGCTGGGCTCGTCGAGGACGAACAGCGTGTTCACCAGGCGCGAGCCGAGGCAGGTCGTCAGGTTCACGCGCTCGGTTTCGCCGCCGCTGAGCGTGCGGGTGGGCCGGTCCAGCGTGAGATAACCGAGGCCGGCCTCGACGAGGTACCCAAGCCGGGCGCGGACTTCCTCGAGCGCGGTCTGAAGCGACGATGCCAGAGGCCGGATGCCGGATGCCGGTTGCCCCGGGTGGGAGGCGCGCGCGGCAAGTTGCTCGATGACGGCCAAGGCGTGAGCGATGGGCAGGGCGTAAAAGTCGGCGAGCGTCAGCGAGGGTGGAGGGTGGAGGATGGAGAATGGAGGCGCGTCAGCCCTCTTCGTTCCTTCATTCTCAACCCTCAGCCGCCAGAGCAGCGCCTCCGGCTTCAGCCGTCGCCCGCCGCATTCCGGGCAGGTTGTGTAGGCCCGGTAGCGCGAGAGCAGCACGCGCACGTGCATCTTGTAAGCCTTGGATTCGAGCCAGCGGAAATAGCCCTTGATGCCGTACCAGGCGCGCGGCCACTCGTGCTCCTCGTCCACGCCGTAATCCGGGTCGCCTTCGATCACCCAGCGCTGGTGCCCGGCGGGGAGTTCGCGGAACGGCACGTTCATCGGCACGCCCCGCGCGCGGCAGAATTTCGCCAGATCGGCCTGGCACTCGGCGCTGAAGCCGCTCCGCCACGGCCGCACCGCGCCCCCGGCCAGCGTGAGCGAGCGGTCGGGGACGGCGAGGTCGTAGTCAATGCTGATGATCCGGCCAAAGCCCTTGCAGGCCGGGCACGCGCCGACCGGGTGGTTGAAGCTGAACAGCGCTGGCGTGGGCTCGCGGTACTCGAGGTCGCAGTCCGCGCAGTGCAGGTGGTTGGAGAAGAACCGCGGATTGCGGATCGCGAAATGCTGGCCGTCCCCCGCCGCGCCGACCTGCCAGACGGTCAGCTTCCCGTGGCCGAAGTGGTACGCCTGCTCGCAGGCCTCGATGAACCGCGCGCGGTTCGTGGGAACCAGGCGGAGGCGGTCTTGAACCACGGTGAGATGCCCCGGACTGGAGGCCGGACGTGGCGTGGCGGCCAGGCGTGCTTCGGCGTCTTCGAGGCGGACGACTTCGCCTTCGACGAGCAGCCGCTGATAGCCTTGTTTCGCCACGAGCGCGAGCGATTCCGCGAGCGACAGCTTCGCCGACAGCGGCACGTTGAAGGTCACGAGCGCTTCGAGGTCAGCTCGTTTGGCACCGTATCTTTTCCCCTCACCCTGGCCCTCTCCCCAAGGAGAGGGAACGCCGCTCGCTGCTGTTGGAGGCAAGTCACCGCCACGGTTGGCGGAAGGCGCAGGCTCTGCTGCCGACTCTTCCAAAGGGTGGGGGGGAAGGCGATTCGATTCGCTTCCAAGCCCGGTCGCGGAGAGCGGTTTCGCTCCCGCCGAACTTTCCTCGTCCGGCATCCGCCCTCCGGCGTCCCGCATCAGGTGTCCGCTCTCCGGCCTCCGGCCTCCGGCCTCCGCCATTACCTGCCGCCACACCGCCTGCGGCGTGTCCTGGCGCACCGGCCGACCGCAGCCGCGGCAATGGAGCTGCGCCAGATGCGGCCAGAGCACCTTCAGATAGTCGCAGATCTCGGTCATCGTGCCCACGGTGGAGCGCGTGGTGCGGACGGCGTGGCGCTGCTCGATGGCAATGGCCGGCGGGATGCCCTCGATGCTGTCCACGCGCGGCTTGTCCATGCGGTCGAAGAACTGGCGCGCATACGGCGAGAAGGTCTCGATGTAGCGCCGCTGGCCTTCGGCGAAGAGGGTGTCGAACGCGAGCGAACTCTTCCCCGACCCGCTCAGGCCGGTGACAACGATCAGCCGGTTTTGCGGGAGATCGAGGTCAAAGCCCTTGAGGTTGTTGTGCCGGACGCCGCGCAGGCGGATGACCGGCGCTGAAACCGCTTTCGACATCGGAACCGCAGGGTAAGTGGGCGGCGGGGGGTGTCAAACGTGGGTGTTCTCCATGGCTGGGAACGGGTCACACAGAAGCGAGCCGGTCACGGCCCCTGGAAGTCGGCAAGGACACAACACCGTCGGAATTCGCTACAGTACCAGTCACGGCTCAAATCATTGGTTTTCAAAATTTTGTATAGAATCCCAGACCAGGCGCGCCGAAAACCGTCGGCCAGCCTTACAACCAACACAGGAAGTGCGCAAGCGCAGCTTTCTCAACCGATTGGCTGACAGCGAGTAAGAGCTTTGGCTGAGTTTGGCACCAAGCGTGCTAAGCCTTGAGCTGGCGTGCGAAACGCCTGCAACTTATGAGAACCCTGATTACTCTGGCTGTGCTGGCCACGGTCATTTCCGTCCAAGTCTGGGCCGTCCCGGTTCCGGACAGTGGCGCCACGCTGCCCTCGCTGGGGCTGGCTGTTCTCGCCTTGGTGGGGTTGAGCCGCTGGGTGAGCCGGTAGCTGGCAGCAGTTGCAGTTTCGTACAGGGGAGCCGCAAACCGGCTCCCTTTTTGTTTTCCCGTGCTGGTTCAACCGGGCGCCCCGGTTGGGAAGTAGTCCTGCACCGGCCGCAGCCAGCCGAGCTTGAGCAGCGCCACGATCAACGCCGTGTAAAGCAGGGCGATGGCCAGGTCCTTGAGGAGTTCGCGACGCGAGTACAGGCTGGGTTTGCCCGCGAGCATTTCCTTTGCGCCGCGGGAAAGCAGCACCACGCCCAGCACGTTCGTCAGCCAGTAAGCCGCGATGAAGGCGGCGTCGAACGCGGCCGGCCAGAGCAGCGCGACGCCCCACGCGGCGCCCAGCGCCAGCGGGATGTTCACGAACAGGTCGTTCCACCACGACAGCGGCGAGAGCAGAAAACCGATGAATGCCAGCACCCCGCCGCTCAACCGGCGCTTCCAACCTCCGCCCGTCAGGACTTCGTGGGGCTGACTTTGGTGATGCGATACCCCGTCGAACCCCGCCACCTTCGGATTTCGGATTTCGGGTTTCGGATTTCCGCCCTCGCCTCCTCCAAATCCCGCCTGGCCGGTCATGTCTGGAGCGTTGAAACCCGGTTCGCTCACGGTTCAGCGCGTGGCGGCCTTGCGTTTGGCGCGCTGCAACTCGCGCAGCGGCCGGTAACCGATGCGGATGATCCCCAGGTCCTCGATCGTCCGCCGCACCTCGGGATCGTGCGTGAAGGTCGCGAACTCCTCGCCGCGGGTCTTCCAACTGCCCGTGATGGCCTGGAGTTCCTCGGTGGGTTTGGCGGCGTGGATGTACAGCTCGGTCACGCCGGGCTTGAGGTTCCGGAGCACCCGCACCCAGAAGCCCTTCACGTCCTGGGGCTCGTCTTGGAGTTCCTCGTAGATGAAGTCGTCGGGGAAAACGAGACTCTGGGCGGCGAACTGCGCGCGCAGTTGCGGCTGACCGAACTTCTCCAGCGTGGCCTGCGACGCCATCCGCACCGGCAGATCGAACTCCACCGCAAGCTTCCGGTACACCTCCACGAAGCGCACGTCGAGTTGCAGCGTGCCCATGTGGGAATCGAGGTGCGTCACATCAATGCCGGCGGCCAGGGCCTTGCGGATTTGCGCGCGACCTTCGATCAACGCCTCCTCCGGCGTGGCGTGCGCGTACACCTCCGGCACCGATCGCCAGAGATAACCTTCCACGTCCACCAGCCCAGGCACCTGGTCGCGCGGTGCGACCGGTCCCCAGCGATAGAATTTCCACTCCGACGTGTGCGTCAGGTGGACGCCGAACTCCAGATGCGGATTCCGCCGCGCGTAATCGGCCAGCGCCGGAAACCACGGACACGGCACCATGACTGTGGCCGAGGTCATCAGGCCTTTTTCCAGGGACTCGATCGTGCCGGCGTTCGCGGCGTGGCACATGCCGGCGTCGTCGCCATTGATGATTAGCAGGCGGTCGGCGGGCTTGTAGCCGAGCTGTTCGGCCAGCGAGCGTGCTTCACCCGCGGATGCGGCACCCGCGAGGGACATGGCTGCCGCCAACGACAGAAACTTGCGCAACTTCATGGCTTCACCTTGCCGGCAGCGACGTGTCCAAGGCAAGCCACGGCTCAATCGGGGGTTCGTGGTGGGTGGCAGGCGGACGCCGGATGCCAGAAAGAGGTGCGAGGCGCGGGGTGCGAGGTGCTCGGATTTCGGTTTTCGGATTTTGCCACTCGGTGGGGCGAGACTCCTGTCGGGCCCTGCAATCCTTGTCGCGCGAAGCACGCAAAGCGAACGAAGGCCAAACGCGTCGCTCCGCCGCTGGCCGCTTGCCCGAGACCGCAAACGGGCTCGCCGCTCACGGCAGCCGGTACGGCGGGCGGTACGCGTAGCTCAGGAGCCGGTTTGCCGCCTCGTGGTTGGTGAAGCGCTCCGCCTGCGCGTCCCAATCCAGCACGGCCCGCGTCTGATGCGCGATGTTGGCCAGCAGCGTCGTTGTAGTGCTGCGGTGACCGGTCTCGAGGTCGCAGTTGCACCGCGCGCGGCTCTTCACGCAGTCGAGGAAGTTGCGGGCGTGGCGGGCGGTGTCCGCGTCGCCGCTGCCTGTGCGCGGCGCGATCAAGGGCTTCTCGCCGCGACGCCACCCGCGCTCGTACTCGCGGCGGTCGGGCCGGCGGGCGGGAAACTCGTTCGGCGTGATCGCGTCGGGCACGACTTCGTAGCGGTTGCCGAAGAGGTACAAGGTGCCCCGGGTGCCGCGCAGCTCGATTTCGCAGCCGGGCAGGCTCCACGGCGCGGCGGTGGCGTTGAACTGCGAGAACGTGACCAGCGTATCGCCGGGGTAATGCCAGACGGCTTCGAGCGTGTCGGGGATTTCGCGGTTGTCCTCCATGCCCGCGAACCGGCCGCCCAGCGCCGTCACCGCGCGCGGCGCGATTTGCCCCAGCGCCCAGTGGATGAAGTCCAGGTGGTGGACACCGAAGTTGGTCACCTGGCCGCCGCTGTAATCGTAAAACCACCGGAAGCGGTAGAATGTGCGGTTCGGGTTGTACGGCCGGCGCGGCGCCGGCCCCAGCCAGGCCTCCCAGTCGAGGTCCGCCGGCGGATCGGCGTCGGGCGGGTTGCCGATGCCTTTGGGCCACTCGTTTTGCACGTGGAACGCGCGGGCCACGGTGATCCTGCCCAACGCGCCAGAGCGGACCAAGTCCGCCGCCTCGCGACAAAACGGCGCCGAGCGCCGGTGAATGCCCACCTGACAGACGCGCCGGTGCTGCTCGACCACCTCGACCATCCGCCGCCCTTCGGCGACGCGCAGCGACAGCGGCTTCTCGACGTAGATGTCCTTGCCCGCCTGCGCGGTGTGGATGGTCTGCAGCGCGTGCCAGTGGTCCGGGGTGCTGATCACCACCGCGTCCACGTCTGGCAGATCCAGCAGGCGGCGGTAATCCTTGAACTGCGCCGGCTGGCCGCCGACCTTGCCGGCCGCAAAGTCCAGGTACGGCTGGTACAGGTCGCACAGCGCGACGATTTGCGCGTCCGGCTGGGCGAGGAAGGCGTCGAGCACCTGGTCGCCGCGGTTGCCCAGGCCGATGAAACCGAGCCGCACGCGGTCGTTGGCACCGAGCACGCGGGACCGGCTCAAGGCGGCGCCAGCGGTGGCGAGGGCGACGGTCTTCGAGAATTCGCGACGTGTGGTGGTTTTCATGTCGGGTTGCGCAATTGGGTGGGCCGCAAAAAGGCACAAGAGGCGCAACAGCAATGAGCGGGAAGCTGCGGGGAAGTCGTCTGCGTTTCGCCCGGTGGGTGAATCCGGCCACGCCAACGATTCCGTCGCGGGCTCGATTTCGTCGCGCCTGTTGCATCGCTTTGCGGCTCTTCAATGGCGTTTTTCAAGTTCACGGTTCGTTCCCGATCCAATTCCGGTGGCGCATCCCGGTCTGCGTCGCCGGTCACGCCGCGCTTCAGGCTGGCACGGGGAAGTCGCGGGCGGCGGCGAACAAAGCCACGATGTTTGCCGGCGGCACCTTGGCCTGGATGTTGTGTACCGGCGCAAACACGTACCCCCCGCCGCGCGTGAACACCTCCAGGTTGGCCCGCGCCTCGCCCGCCACGTCCGCCGGCGTGCCAAAGGCCAGCGTGGTCTGTGGATCGCAGGAGCCGCCCCAGATGACGAGTTGCTGGCCGAACGTGTCCTTGAGCCGGCGCGCCTCCATGCCGGCGGCCCGGGTCTGCACCGGGTTGAGGATGTCCACGCCCATTTCGATGATGGCCGGCAGCAGTGGGTAGATGGCGCCGTCCGAGTGCAGCATCACCTTCCAGCGCGTGTGGGCATGCACCCACGCCAGCCCGCGCGCGTAGGCCGGCTGGACCAGGTCGCGAAACAAGCGCTCGGACAGAAACGGCGCGCGCTGCGTGCCGAAGTCGTCGCAGATTTGCAGCACTTGGACGCGCTCGCCCACGGCCGCGTGGAAGGCCTGGAGGTTCGCGAGCCAGGCGTCCACCAGCTTCGCGTACAGGCCGCGGACGTATTCCGGCTCCGCGGCGAAGGTGAGCATCCAATCCTCGAAGCCGCCCTGGCCGAGGCCGTAAAACAGCTCATACGGCGGGCCCAGCGGCGCAACGACGGCCTTGTCCGTGCCGGTGAACAGCGCCTCCGCCTGGCGGTGGTAATGCTCGAGCGTGGCGGCGTCCAGGCGCGGCGGCTCCCAGGTTTCGAGGTTGGGATGCGCGGCCCCGGGGTACTTCTCCATGCGGTCGAAGTAAAAGCCGTCGCGCGGCATGCGGGCGATCACCTCGCCGCGGCGGCGCAGCACGAGGTCGCCGTTCGGCTCGGTTTCCGGGTTGAAGCCGCCGGGAACCTCCACCGGGGTGCCGTCGAACAGGGTCCATGGTTTCCAGCCTTCGTTGCGGATGCCGAACGCGACTTCCGGCCGGTACAGGCCCACACAATCGGCGCCGAAGCGGTCGACCACGTCCTGCTCGACCTCCGCCAGCATCTGGAACAGGTCGAAGACCCGCACCGGCCGCCGCCCGCGCAGGCCGAGATGTTCGCGCAAGGCGTGGTAGGCCGCCGCGGCGATGCCGGATTGCCGGGTGCCACCGAAGTCCACCGGCACGCGGTCCACCGGCCGGCGTTCGAGGGCGGCCAGGATGCGCTCGCGCGAGGTCATGCCGGCAAGCTAACCGGCTGAACGACTTGGGGCAATGCCGGGTGTGGCCGGGCTGGATTGCCGGGGCCAAAAACTTTGAGTTTGAACGGAAGCGGGTTAAGCTCGCCTCTCTGATGCTTGCGCTGACCGAAATCCAGTGGTGGCATTACGCGACGTTTGTGCTGGCGGTGCTGGTGTTTCTGGCGTTTGACCTGGGGGTGTTGCACCGCAAGGCCCGGCCGATCCGCTTCCGCGAGGCCCTGGCCTGGACGGCTTTTCTGTTCGTCATGGCGATGGTGTTCGCGTGGTCGCTGGTGCCGGTGCGGGGCAAGGAGGAGGCGCTGGAGTTCGTCACCGGCTACATCATCGAGTTGTCGCTCTCGATGGACAACGTGTTCGTGATCGCCGTGATCTTCAGCTACTTCCGGGTGCCCCTCGAGTTCCAGCACCGGGTGTTGTTCTGGGGCATCATGGGCGCGCTCATCATGCGCGGCCTGATGATCTGGCTGGGGGCGGAGCTCATCGCCGCCTACCACTGGACGCTGTACCTCTTCGGCGTCTTTCTCGTGCTCACCGGCATCAAAATGCTCGTGATGGCCGACGAAGAGGTGGACATCGAGCGCAATCCCGTCCTGCGCCTCGCGCGCCGTTTCTTCCGGTTCAGCCAGAACTACGACGGCCAGAAATTCATCACCTGGGAGAACGGCCGCCGGATTGCCACGCCGCTGGTGCTGGTGCTCTTGATGGTGGAAACGACCGACCTGATCTTCGCGCTGGATTCGATCCCCGCCATCTTCGCGGTGACGCAGAAGCCGTTCATCGTTTTCACGTCGAACGTCTTCGCCATCCTCGGCCTGCGCTCGCTGTACTTCGTCCTGGCCGGGGCGATGGCCTATTGCTGCTACCTCAAGTACGGCCTGTCGCTGGTGCTGGTGTTCATCGGTTTCAAGATGCTGATCGTGGACTGGGTCAAGATCCCGATCACGATTTCCCTCACCGTGGTGGCGGTGGTCATCCTGGCTTCGGTGGCGGCCTCGCTCCTGGCCGTCCGGCGCAAACGCGCCTGCCGCTCCGACCCCGAAGTGCTGCCACCACCGCCCGCGGTGTAGGCGAAGCGGGCGACCCGCCCCCGGCGTTGGCTGGAAGCGCCCCGCATCCCGGGGGTGGTTCCAGGCTCACGCTGGTACCGGAACAGACCGCGCGGCAAATCCCGAAAACCGAGGCAGCCGGTGGCGCCGGATTCCCATCCGGCTCAATTACGGATTCCGAACAAATATTTCTGCCGCTCGCGCGGCTCCGCGCTCGCCTAGGTGTCGAAGTTGACCTAACCTCCGGCTGTTCCGTGCCGGACAGCGCCCGGCGTCAGGCGTCCAAGAGATGAAGTACCGCTGGCAAGTCGCCCCGGCCCAGCCATTGCTGGCCTCGCAACTCGAGGCCAGGCTGCGCATTTCCCCCTTGCTGGCCCAATGCTTGGTAAACCGCGGCATGCACGACCCCGCCCAGGCGGCCGACTTCCTGAATCCCCGCCTCAAACACCTCGCCGACCCGGGCCGGATTCCGAACCTCACCGTCGCGGTCGAGCGTCTGTGGGGCGCGCGCGATGCCGGTGAACCGGTCGCCATCTTCGGCGATTACGACGTGGACGGTGTGAGCGCCACCGCGCTCTTGCTCGAAGTCCTCCGCCCGCTGGGCTGGCGCATCGAGCCGTATCTTCCGCACCGCCTCGACGAGGGTTACGGCCTCACCCGCGACGCGGTGGCCAACTGCCTTCAACGCTTCCCGGTGAAGCTTCTGCTGGCCGTGGACTGCGGCTCCACTGCTGTGGAAACCATCGCCTGGCTCAATTCGCAGGGCGTGGACGTGATCGTGCTGGACCACCACCAGGTCGCGCATCCGCCGCCCGCGGCGCGGGCCCTGGTCAATCCCCAACTGGGCCCCGCCGGCACCGAAGGTTTCCGCGAGCTTTGCTCGGTGGGACTTGCCTTCAAGCTCGCCCACGGCGTGCTCAAGCACGGCCGCGCCCGGGGCCACTCCGGGGCGGCGCGCTTCGACCTCAAACCGATGCTGGACCTCGTGGCGCTGGGCACCATCGCCGACTTGGTGCCGTTGACCGGCGAAAACCGGCGCCTGGTGACCGCCGGCCTCCAATGCCTCAACGCCCGCGCCCGGCCGGGCATCCGCGCGCTGATCGAAGTCGCGGGCATCGCGGGCGACATCCGGCCGTACGAGGTGGGCTTCCTGCTGGCCCCGCGCCTCAACGCCGCCGGCCGGCTGGAAGACGCCACCGAGGCGCTGGACCTGCTGCTGGCCACCGACCCGACGCGCGCGCTGGCGTTGGCCCGGTCGCTGGACGCGCGCAACACCGAGCGCCAGAACCTCGAGCGCGGCATCGCCGAGGAAGTCATTGGCGCCGTGCGGGCCCGGTTCGACCCGGCGACCGACTTCGTGATCGTGGAAGGTCAGCTTCTCTGGCACGTGGGCGTGGTGGGCATCGTGGCTTCGCGCGTCCTGCAGGAATTTTACCGGCCCACCATCATCCTCGGCGGCGACGGTCACGAGTGGCGGGGCAGCGGCCGCAGCATCGAAGGCTTCGACCTCGCGGCGGCCTTGCGCCGGTGCGACGACCTGCTGGTGCGCCACGGCGGGCACGCCATGGCCGCCGGCCTCACAGTGCGGCCCGACCAGATCAACGCCTTGCGCCAGCGGCTCAACCATCTGGCCCGCCAGATCCTCAGGCCCGAGCAGCTCCAGCCCTTGCTGCGGTTGGACGCGGCGGTGTCGCTCGAAGCCCTGACCGAGACCGGCCTTGACGAGATCGAGCGGCTCCAGCCGTTCGGCCAGGAAAATCCACCGGTGCAACTGCTCGTGGCGGGCGTCACGCACCGGCGCGCGCCGCAAAAGCTGGGCCGGGAGGAACAGCACGCCAAGTTCTGGGTCAGCCAGGGTGGGCGGATGGTCGAGGCGGTCTGGTGGGGTGGCGGGGGCAAGCCGTGGCCGGACGGCCGGTTCGACCTGGCGGTGGTGCCGCAAGTGCGCGAATTCCGCGGCCAGCGCCGCCTCCAGCTCCGCGTGCTCGACTGGCGGCCCGGCGCGTGAGCCACACGGCCGGGCGGCGAGGTCACCTTCACCGTCCGCGCCTGCCTGGCCCGCGGCGCGCATCTGGTGAACAGCGTCGGGGCAAGGACGCCTTCGCGGACCGGTTCCGCCCGACGCGCAAACTCCTGGTGGGTGGTCACCTCTACCGATTGTCCAGGGAAGTCCGCGAGGGGAGAATGGTGCGCGCTGCAGGACTTGAACCTGCGACCCCTTCCGTGTGAAGGAAGTGC
>CAZMOZ010000036.1:0-40692 GCA_964568145.1 uncultured Verrucomicrobiota bacterium | reverse complement strand
TCAAGGTCAAGAGCGCCGATGGCAAGACCACCGACTACCACGTGTCGGCCGACCTCACCGGCCAGGCGAACCACCTGGGCGTGACCATCCAAGCGGACATCATCAAGCAGAAGCTGCCCGAGAACAACGGCGGCTACGAAGCCTTGAACCTGGGCGGCTCGAGCTACGGCAAGTTCGACAAGCGCATCTACACCGACCTGTGCAGCGACCACCCGATTGACCTCTGCCGCTACCAGGTCGCCAACTGCTACATGGGCCGCGCGGGCCTCATCAACTCCGGCGGCGAGTCGAGAGGCGCGGGTGACGTGGAAGCCGCCGTGGCCACCGCCGTGATCAACAAGCGCGCCGGCGGCATGGGGCTCATCTCCGGCCGCAAGGCCTTCCAGCGTCCGCTCCGGGAAGGCGTGGCCCTGCTCAACGCCATCCAGGACGTGTACCGCTGCGCGGAGGTCACCGTGGCCTGAGCGCGCCCGCTGCTTCGCAAAACCTCGCAGCCCCGGCCCTTGCCGGGCGGGGTCTTTTGTGAAGCCGGCCGGCGGCGGTTACGAGCCGGGCGGGTCTTTGAGCGTGTTGCGGAGGATCTGGACGGAAGGTCCCTGGCGTTCCCAGATGTTCATCAAGAACACCGGCGCCGGCGCGGGGCCGTGAATGTACGAGCCGAGCACGATGTCCAGGTCGCCGTCGCCGTCCACATCGCCC
The DNA here is from genome assembly GCA_964568145.1 of uncultured Verrucomicrobiota bacterium. Classification (GTDB taxonomy): domain Bacteria; phylum Verrucomicrobiota; class Verrucomicrobiia; order Limisphaerales; family J093; genus DSVZ01. The sequence continues at coordinate 39,993 of CAZMOZ010000036.1, read as the reverse complement.
GCGTCCATCACCAGCCAGCGGCCCGAGATGCATTCGCGGAAGGTGAACGGCGCGAACTTGAGCCCGCCCTGGTTTTGCAGCAGCACGAAGCATTCGCGCGGGGACTTCACGTAGTCCGGGAAGTACGAGTTCACGGCGATGTCTAGGTCGCCGTCGCCGTCGAAGTCCCGGGCCAGCGCGCGGTAGGCGCCGTTGAGCGGGAACAGGAACTTCTCCTCGTATTCCTTCGGCCCTTTGGCCAGGTACAGCCAGACGCCGTGATACTTCTTGGTGGGGCTTTCGTACTCGCCGTTGTCCCCGTTGGTCACCACGAAATCCAGCCGGCCGTCGCCGTTGAAATCCACGGCCTCCATGAACGAGTAGCCGTACACCGGCGGCTTCTGGAACACGCTGTCCCCGCTGAAATTCCCCCGACCATCGCCGTACATCACGATCAGCGACTCGAGGTGCTGGGCGAACAGCACGGCCAGGTCCGTCTTGCCGTCGCCGTCGAAATCGCGCGCCGCGCAGTACATGGCGCCGGTCTCGCGCGAGAGCACGTGCTCGCGGTACTGATCCTGGCCGAGACTCTCGAACCACGAGAACCGGCCGGTCAGGTTGCCAAACATGCACAGCGCGAAATCCCGCCGGCCGTCGCCGTTGAAATCGGCAAACTCCGCCTGCACGGCGCGGGGCAGCTCCTTGAGAATCACCCGGCGCTCGCCGAAGTCCTCGCCTTGTCTGGGGAAGAACAGCAGTTCGGCCCGGTGGATTTCCGACGGCAGGAAGCTGCCCACGCAGGTTACGTAAATGCCGGCCTCGGTTTCCACCAGGTCCACCGGCACGTTGCCCGCGTCCAGTCGGGACACGAAGGCGCCGTTGGTGTTCAGGACGAACAGCGCCTTGAGCTGGTCGTCGCCGGCGAAGATCTGCCGGCGTCCCGGGCTCGCTTTGACCATCGTGGTGGACGGATCAGGCGTGCGGAAGCGCGGCGGTTCGGTGCGGAAGCCCGGCAGGCCGATCTGGATTTCCGGCCGGGGATCTTGGGGCAGGGGCTTTTCCGGCGCGTTCTGCATGTAGTACTGCTCGATGGCCGGCCACCATTCCACCGGCACCAGCGGCTTGTCCGTGTAAATCTTGCGGGCGCGGATCAAGTCGCCCTCCGGCGAGCTGCTGAAGTCCGGCCTGGCCACGCCCAGCCGCACGGACATGCGCGGCAGAATCTGTTCCGCCCAGTTCTTCTTCGTCAGCATGTTCGGCTCGACAAAGAAGTGGCACATCGTGCAGGCGCGCCGGGCGACTTTCTCCCCAAAGGGCATCCGCGCCTCCTCCTCGGTTTCCTCCTCGTCGTCGTAAAGCACCAAGGGCGCGGGCGGCTGCGCCAGACCGGACACAACCGCCAGGGCCAGCAGCCAGACGGCCAGCATCAGCCGGCCCGGCCGGCGCGCGTCCCGGCTTGGCAAGGCCAAGGGTGACCGGAATTCTCCCAGGGAAACATGCACGGCCTGCATTTCGCGCCGCCAGCCAGGACCGGGCAAGCGCGAAGTCGCCGCTCCAGCGCGGCCGGATGTAACGGCACCTCACCAGTCGGGTGGGGCTTTCCATCCCAGCGGTACTACGCTGCAGCGCGACCCGGAGCGGGCGGCAGTGAGACAGGCGACCCGCCTGTGCCAGTTCAACGGGCACCTCGCCCGTGGTTGTGGCGCGGAAAGCCGCGTCGGCGGCGGCGACACACGCGAACCGCCCGCCGGTTGCAGTTGCACACAGCCGGCATCTGTCCGGCTGTGTACAAGTTCCAAACCCAGCCGGGAGATTCCCGCTTGCGGGGCCGGGAGCCCATTCCTAGGTTCGCCGTCATGAATCGTGTTTTGAAGCTTCCCGGACGGGCGTTTGCCCGGTGTTGCGCGCTGACCGCCGTGGCCTGCCTGGTTGCGCTCGTGGCCGGGGCCGACGTGCCGCCGGAGGTCCAGGAGCGCTTGCAGCGGCTCAACGGTTTGGTCGAGGACCTGCTCGCCTCGCAGGCGGCCGTGCAAAAGCGCGTCGCCGCCCTGAACGACGAATTGCACGCGGTGCGTGAGGAAAGCCTTCGCGCGAGTGACAAGCTGGGCGACCGTTTCGCCTCGCGCGACGAGTTGCGCAGGCTGGCCGAGGCGATCCGCGAACTCGACCGCAAGCGCGAAGACGACAAGCGCTTGATCCTGGAGGAAATCAAAAAGCTCGCGCAGACGCCCGTCGTTCCGCCGCCCCGCGAGCCTTCCCGGCCGGCGCCCAAGGACACGCCGCCCGCCGGTCCCGCGAAAGGCTACACCTACACAATCAAGCCGGGGGACACTCTCAGCGCCATCGCCCAAGCCTACGCGCGGAGTGGTGTAAAGGTCACCGTGGACGACATCGCGAAGGCCAATCCCAACCTGAACCCGAACCGCCTGTTGCCCGGCCAGGAGGTGTTCATCCCGGACCCGAATTTGAAGTAACGGCAGCGCCCGGCCCGGCTTCGCGGGCGGCGCCGGCATTCGCGGTTGACGATGAACAGACCCCAAGTAGGCTGCGTCCAAGTACGCATCATCGCGTAGCAAATTGATTTATGCATAAACACCAGTCCCAGGCTCCGGCCGGCGTGCAGACCCGGCGGAGTTTCCTCAAGTCAGCGGCGGCGGCCACGGCGGCGGCGGCGGCTTCCACCCAGCTTTTCAAGACACCCGTTTACGGCCAGGGCGCCGCGCCGTCCACCGGCCGGGTGATCGGCGCCAACGACCGCATCGTGGTGGGCTTCGTGGGGGTGGGCCCGCAAGGCCAGCTTCACGTGGACAAGATGAAGGCCAACGCCGACAAGAACAACGTGGCGCTCGCCGCGATCTGCGACCTCTGGGAAAAGCGTCGCGAACTGGCCAAGGCCAAGATCGGCGGCGACGTGAAGCTGTACGACGATTACCGGAAGCTGCTGGAGAGCAAAGACCTCGACGCCATCATCTGCGCCACCGTGGACCACTGGCACGCCCGCGTGGCCATTGACGCGATGAAAGCCGGCAAGCACATCTACGTGGAGAAGCCGATGTCCCGCTACCTGCCCGAGGCGTGGGAAGTCTGGGACACGGTCAAGGCCACCGGCAAGGTCTTCCAGGTCGGCTCCCAAGGTTGCTCGGACGCCAAGTGGCACAAGGCCGCAGAACTGGTCCGGGAAGGCAAGATCGGGCCGCTGGTGCTCGGGCAGGGCTCGTACATGCGCAACAGCCCGAAAGGCGAGTGGAACTACACCATCGAGCCGGACCTCAAGCCCGACAGCGTCAATTGGAACGAATGGCTGGGGCCGAACATCAAGACGCGCCCGGACTTCAACGCCGACCATTTCTTCCGCTGGCGCAAGTACTATCCGTACTGCGCGGGATTGCTGGGCGACCTCTTCCCGCACCGTCTGCATCCGCTGCTGCTGGCCACCGGCAACCCCGAGTTCCCGGTGCGCGTCGCCGCGCTCGGCACCAAGAAGATTCTCACCGACAAAAACACCCCCGGCACCCCGATCCGCGACGTGCCGGAGTGCCTCACACTCATCGCCGAGTTCCCGAGCGGCTACAGCCTCATGGTGTGCAGTTCCTCGGTGAACGAGCAGGGTCTGCCCGACATTATCCGCGGCCACGTCGCCACGCTGTACATCGGCGGCAACACCGTCGAGCTCAAGCCCGAGCGGCCGTTCACCGACGAGGTGGACCCCGAGCGCCATCCCAACCTCGAGCCGGTCGAGGACATTGGCGTGCATCAGTCCAACTGGCTCGCGTGCATCCGCTCCGGCAAGACGCCCAACGCGGACATTGAACTGGCCGTGCGCGTGCAGACCGTGGTCTCGCTGGGCGAAATGGCCGACCGCATGGGCATCACCTGCCACTTCGACGAAAAGACCCGGACCATCACCGATGGCTCGGGCCGGAAGGTGGAACCGGCGAACTACGGCGTGTTGAAACCGTCCTGAGCCGGCTTCCCGGCATGACTTCAGGCTTCGCGGTTGAACCGCGAAGCCTTTTTCATTTGGCGTGTCCCGATGAAAACCGTCCTCCTCGCCCGCCACACGATGAACACGCGCTTCGAGCTGCTGCTGCACGGCGAGCGGGAAACGGCCTTGCGGGCCGCTGGCGAGGAGGCGCTGGACGAGATCGAACGGCTCGAAGCCCAGCTCAGCCTGTTCCGTGAAACCAGCGAGGTGGCGCGCCTGAACCGCCACGCCGCGGACCAGCCCGTCCAGGTCAGCCCGCCGGTCTTCCGCCTGCTGGAACGTGTGCGCGAACTCTGGGCGGCCAGCGGCGGTGCGTTCGATCCCACCATCGAACCGCTGATGCGGCTCTGGGGCTTTCGGACACCAGACGCTCCGGAGCCCGCGCCCGCCGACGTGGCTGCCGTCCGCGCCATCGTGGGCATGGACAAGGTGGAGCTGGATCCGGCGACCCGTCGCGTGCGTTTTCTCCGGGCCGGCCTGCGGCTCGATCTGGGCGCGATTGGCAAGGGCTACGCTGTGGATTGCGCCGTCGAGGTGGTGCGCGAAGCCGGCGTGGCCAGCGCGCTGATTCATGGCGGTACCAGCAGCGTGTACGGCCTGGGCCGGATGCCGGACGGACGCCCGTGGAAAGTGGCCATCCCGGAGCCGCAGGCCGCCGCGCAGACGTCCGAGAACGATCCCGAAACGCCCGAGCGCGCGCTGGCCGAGTTCACGCTGGAGGATGCTTCGCTGGGCGTGTCCGCCGTGTGGGGGCGCACGCTGGTCCGTGGCGGAAGCGAGTTGGGGCACGTGCTCGATCCCCGCACCGGCGAACCGGTGCAACGCGCGGCGCTGGCCGCCGTGGCCCTGCCCGAGGCCACCGAGTCGGACGCCTTGTCCACGGCGCTGCTGGTGCTCGGAGCCGAAGGCGTGGAGGTCTTGCGCCGTTTCCAGCCCGGCCTGCGCGCCCTGGTCTGGCCGCCGGGCGATCCGAGCGCCACGCCCATGGGCCGGGGCTGATAACCCGCCACAGTCACGCCATTCAATTGACTTGTACGGCCCGCACGAGCCATTCGGCCAGATGGATTTCCTGCTTGAGGCCCGGCCCTTTTTGAAGCACGTTGCGGCGGAAATGGGTGGTTGGTCCACGTCTTTTCGCGATGCTTTCTGCAAGCACTACGGGTGCGTGCCGGAGGAATTCGTGCGGCGCGCGACCCGCAAGGCGCTGCCGTGGCGGGTGCGCCTGCTGCGCCCGTTCATCCTGTTGCTGCATCCCGATCATTTCCGGATGGATTTCGAGTTTCTGGAACGCGTCGGCAACGCGCGCAGTTGGAGCGAGGTCCACGCCGCGATGGGCGCGTTCGAGAGCAACAACCGGCTGCGCGGCGGCTTTTACCGGAACCAGCTTAAGTTCCGCGCTTCCGGGCGACGCGTCTCGGCCATGGTCGCGCGTGTGTTAGGCGAGGAGGGGGACGGTCCGCCGGCGTGAGTGTCCTGGCCACTGGTTGCACCGGGATTGAACCCGGCTATTTTCTATCAGCAATCGGATGTCCCTGCACACGCCCATGATCAATCGTCGCACCGCCTTGAAACAAACCGCGCTAACCTCGGCCACACTGGCCGGACTGGGAGCCGGGTTGAACACGCTGGCCCAAAACGCTCCGCCCGCCCCGCCTGCGGCCCCCGCTGGGCCGTTTACCTTGCCGTCGCTGCCTTACCCGGTGGACGCCCTCGAGCCCGCCATTGACGCGCAGACGATGGAGATCCACCACGGCAAGCACCACGCCGCGTACGTCGCCGGCTTGAACAAGGCGGTGGCGGGGCGGACCGATCTGGCGTCGCAGCCAATCGAGGCTCTGCTGCGCCGGCTCAACGCGCTGCCGGAAGACGTGCGCACCGCCGTGCGCAACCACGGCGGCGGCCACGCCAACCACAGCCTGTTCTGGCTCTCGCTCAAGAAAGGCGCCGCAGCGCCGACCGGCGAACTGGCGAAGGCGATCGAGAAGCAGTTTGGCGGGCTCGACGGTTTCCAAAAGCAGTTCACCCAGGCCGCGATGGGCGTCTTCGGCAGCGGCTGGGCCTGGCTCACCCTCGACGGCAGGACGCTGCGCATCGAAAGCCTGCCGAACCAGGATTCGCCGCTTAGCCAGGGGCGCGTACCGCTGCTGGGCCTCGACGTGTGGGAGCACGCGTACTACTTGAAATATCAGAACCGTCGGGCCGATTACGTCGCGGCATTCTTCGCTACCATCAACTGGGAGTTTGTGGCCGGCCGGTATCGCGAGGCCCTGGCCTGAGCGGGCCGCTCCAGCACCCGCGCGGGGGACTGCGTGCTGCCGACCGCAACCCCGAAAGTCAGGGCTCGACGGAGTCTCGCCCCACCAAGTCGAGGCTGGACCTTGCAGGTCGCGGCACGCGTTGGTTAATTTCTCTTCGGGCTGTGGCGGTGAACCAGCCCGCGTCGTTTCCGACGGAACCAAAACCGCATGTCGCACGATCCTTTTGCCAGTCTGACGGCCCGCCTCCGCGAGTTCATGCTCGCGTCCTCACTGCCGACCTGCCTCCCGCCGGCCGGAGACCGCTACGCCGCGCTCGCGCGCGAGCTGTTTGCGACGCAATTCAAGGCGGTGCCGGCTTACCGCGCGCTGGCCGTCCACCAAGGCCGCACGCCCGCCACCGTGACGGACAGCCGGGACATCCCCGCGGTGCCTACCGCAGCCTTCAAGGAGTTCGAGTTCACCAGCCTGGCGCCCGACCGGCGGGAGCGGATGTTTCATTCGAGCGGCACCACGCAACACCTTCCCAGCCGGGTGTTCCACGACGCCGCCTCGCTCGCCTTGTACGCGACCTCGGCGCAAATCTGGTTCCAACGCCACCTGCTGCCGGAAGCCGGTGAAGACGCCGGGGCGCGTTTCCGGTTTGTCATGCTCACACCCCCGGCTGGCCAGGCGCCGCACTCGTCGCTGGCCTGCATGGGCGATTTCGTGGCCGACCGCTTCGGCGACGGCCAGACTCGCTGGTTTGGCCGGCTTGGACCGGATGGCGCTTGGAAACTGGAGGCGGACGCGTTGCGGACGGAGCTGGAGTCGAACACCGCCGCGCAAACGCCGGTCTGCCTGTTCGGCACGGCCTTCTCGTTTGTGCATCTGCTGGACCATCTCGCCGCAACGGGTTCGACGCTGCGGTTGCCGCCCGGCTCGCGCGTGATGGAGACCGGCGGCTACAAAGGCCGCTCGCGGACGATGCCGCGGACCGAATTGCACGCCCAGCTCACGCGCCGCCTGGGTGTGCCGGCCGCGTATATCGTCGGCGAGTACGGCATGTGTGAGCTGGCGTCGCAGGCTTACGATGGCGTGGCCGGCGGCACCGCGCCCCGGCGGTTCCAATTCCCGCCCTGGGCGCGCGCCGTGGTGGTGTCGCCCGAGACCGGCCGCGAGGTTCCGGAAGGTGAGGCGGGGCTGTTGCGGGTGTACGACCTGGCCAACGTGCGCTCGGTGCTGGCCGTTCAAACGGAAGACCTCGCGCTGCGCCGCAGCGGCGGCTTCGAACTGCTGGGCCGCGCTTCGCTGGCCGAGGCGCGTGGCTGCTCGCTCCTCGCCGCCTGACCATGAATCTGCCGTCCTACTTTCTCGCCGAACTGCCGGACCGCGCGGTGGTGACGCCGGCCATGGTCACCGACGCCTGCGTGACGTTGAAGGCGAACCGGCGCCGCTACCTGGCCGGGCGCACGACCGCGGACCTCATCGAGGCCATCGCCGCCGTGGCCGAAGACTGGCTGGATCCCGCGAATCCGTTCCGCCGCGTGGCGCTTGAGCGCGGTCCGGAGGTTCTGAGTTTCTCTGCGCCGACGCTGGCGGCCGGGCTGGACGACTTCTTCGCCTCGCTCACGCGCGAAAACCTGCGGGCGCTGGTCGCGCAGGATCTCGCGCATCCGCAGCGGCTGGACGAACTGACCCCCAACGAGGCGGAGTCGCGGGCGGACCGGATGGCGCTGGCCCACGGCCCGGAGCTGCTGGCGCATGTCACCGCCGGCCGCCTGCCGAATCCGGCCTTGATGAGCCTGATCCTGGGGTTGCTGACGCGGTCCGCGCAGTTCATGAAATGCGCCTCCGGCACCTCGCTGCTACCGCGCCTGTTCGCGCATTCGCTGCGCGAGGTCGAGGCCAAGCTGGCGGCCTGCCTCGAGATCGCGGAATGGCCGGGCGGCACGGAGCCGCTGGAAGACGCCTTGTGGGCGCAGGCTGACTGCGTGCTGGCCATGGGCGGCGACGACACGCTGGCCGCGCTGCACCGGCGGATGCCGCCGGGCGTCCGCTTTCTGGGTTACGGACACCGGCTGAGCTTCGGCTACGTGGCGCAGGAAGTTCTGTCGAATCACGCCCTGCCCGGCGCGGTCGCGGCCGCCGCGCGCGACGTGGCGGCTTGGAACCAGCTTGGCTGCCTCTCGCCGCACGCCATCTACGTCGAAGCCGGCGGGCGCAATCCGCCGGAACGCTTCGCCGAGGCGCTGGCGGGCGAACTGGAGCGCCTGGAGGCCGGCCAGCCCCGCGGACCGTTGCCGGTGGCCGAGGCGGCGGCCATCGCCGCGCGGCGGGCGTTTTACGGCGTGCGCGCGGCGCATTCGCGGGACACCCAGATGTGGTGCAGCGCGGATTCGACGGCTTGGACGGTGGTGTTTGAAAACGTCCCGCGCCTGCATCCCTCGTGCTTGAACCGCTTCATCCACGTCAAGGCCGTGTCCGGGGTGGAGGAGGCGCTGGAAGGCGTGGACGTCTTCCGCAACCAGGTGTCCACGGTGGGCCTGGCCGCCACTGGCACGCGGGAACAGGCGCTGGCGCTGCGCCTCGCCCGCTGGGGCGTGCCGCGCATCTGCCCGCTGGGCCGCATGCAGAATCCGCCGCCGGCCTGGCGCCACGACGGCCGGCCCGCGCTGGGCGATCTGGTGCGCTGGACGGACTGGGAACTGCCGGCGCGCTGGTGACCCGACTTCGATTGCTGCCCGCACAACATGCGAATTGAACTTCGAAAAACGTTCCAGTTCGAAGCCGCGCACCTGCTGCCGCACCTGCCGGAGTCGCACAAGTGCCGCCGCCTGCACGGCCACAGCTTCCAGGCGGAGATCGCGGTGGCCGGCGAATGCGACGAAAGGCTGGGCTGGCTGATGGATTACGCGGACATTACGAGCGCCTTCAAGCCGCTCTGGGAACAGCTCGACCACCGTTACCTGAACGAAGTGCCCGGCCTGGAGAATCCGACCAGCGAAAACATCGCCCGCTGGATTTGGGAGCGCCTCCAGCCGCGCCTGCCACTCCTGACCGAGGTGGTCGTGGCCGAGACCTGCACCGCTCGCTGTGTGTATCGCGGCTGAAACCGCCGCGGGCGCGACACCGCCCCGCGCTCAGGCCGGCACGGGCTCGGGCTTCGCCGACGCCAGCGGTCCGCCCAGCGGCAGTTCATCCGGCAGCGGCGCAAACTCGCGGATCTTCGCCCACAGCCCCGACAGGTCCTTGTTCACGTCGCCGCTGAGACAGTCGGTGATGTCGCCGGTCGCGTCGGGGTACTTGTCAATCACCTGCTTGAAGCTGAAGTCGGGGTTGTAAAAGGCATAGACCAGCTTGCGCATGTTCTCGATGCCCTGGCGCAGGGTCGCGCCGTAAGCCGCGAAGCGTTCCGGGGAGAAATCGCGTGCGATCAGCGCCTCGTGAACGCAGTCGCCGGCCAGGACGCCGCTTTTCAGGGCGAGCATCAGCCCGCTGCTGAACACCGGATCGAGGAAGCAAAACGCGTCGCCCACCAGCAGCAACCCGTCCGCGTAGCAATGCCGCGAGTGGTGCGTGTACTCGCTGGTGGCGTAGTACGGGCCGACCTGCCGGCCGACGGACAGGTGGTCCTTGATCCACAGGTTCTCGTGGACCTCGCGCTCGAAAATGGCCTTCGGGTCCTTCACGCCGCCGCGGGTCAGGTACTTGCCCTCCGCGACCACGCCCACGCTCACCCTGTCGTTGTGCTGCGGGATGTGCCAGAACCAGCCTTTCTGCGGCACGAAGGCCACCGTGGTCTGGCCTTCGTCAATGCCGGTTTCGCGCTTCGAACCCTGGTAGTAGGTCCAGACCGCGACCTTGTTCAGGTACGGGTCGCGCACGCGCCAGCCGTGGCGGACTGCCGCGTAGCTCTCCTTGCCGGTGCAATCCAGCGTGATCGCGGCGCGGTACTCGGCCTGCGAACCATCTTTGCGCCGCGCCCGCGCGCCAACCACGCGGCCGTCCTCGCGCAGCAGTTCGGTCACCTCGGTTTCCTCGCTCACCCGGGCGCCGCGCGCGCGGGCGTGGTCCAGGAGCATCTGGTCGAACTCGCTGCGCAAGACCTGCCAGGTCTGGGCCACCGTGTCCTTGTCGTACCGTTTGAAGAAGTAAAAGGGCTGCGAGGCCCGGCCGTCCGGCTGCACGAACACCACGCTGTACTTCTTCTGGAAATGCGACGCCCGCATCTTGGGGATGAACCCCAGCCGCTCGAGCGGGTGGTAGGTGAAGGGGATCAGCGATTCACCGATGTGGTAGCGCGGGAATTTGTCGCGTTCGAGCACCCGCACGTCATGTCCGTACTCCGCCAGAATGGCCGCCGCGCTCCCCCCCGCGGGGCCGCCGCCGATCACCAGAACGTCGCACCGGTCGTTTGCCTTCATACGTACTCGTAGTTTCGCCCGGCAACGTAGCGGAGGCCGGCCGGGCCGCAAGTAACCGGGCGCTCAGACCGGCGGCAGAATCTCGACGATCTCCGACAGCGCACGGCCGCGCGGGTCCCGGATGGTGTTGCGGCGGCCAAAGAGGATGTGCCGGCCGGAAAGCCGGAACGCTCGGTTCATCAGCGCGTCGGACTCCACCCGCAGGTAGCCCAGCGGATGGCCATGGTGCGGCACCTGGCACATCTTGAGGATGTGGCCGAGCGGCAGGTACTCGTCCAGGATCAGGCGCCGCACGGCCGGCTCGAACAGCGCGAGGTTGATCCTGTTCGCCCCGAACTCGACCGGCCGCAGATCGCGGTCCAGCCGCAGCACCACCTCGCGGAAGTACAGGTCGCCGCGCCGTTCGCGGCCCCACACCTCGATGTGAATGTCGCTGCGGTAAAAAGCCTCCAGCGTCGGCGTCATGTCGTTGTCATGCACCAGCAGCGTGCGGTACGGCTCCGGCACCGCCTCGTCGGGGAGGACCTGGAGGGGCGGCAGCGCGACGCCCTCGCGCGCGTAGAATTCATCCAGCGGATAGGCCAGCCGCTGCGCGGGGTCGGCTTCGCCGCGGGTGCTGAGCGGGGCTGGCGCGGGCGGCGTCATCGTTTTGATTGCGTCTGACGCCGCGACGTCGGGCGAAATTCGTCTTCGCGCAAGCCGATCGTCTCCGCGGGAATCCGCTCGAAGCCCAGTTTCCACGCCGGCGAATCCGGCGTCAGCGCGAAGTCCGTGGCCCGCGCGTCGTCTCCGGGCAGCCGGGCGAAGCAGGAGACCGCGTTGGTGAGATTGCCCTCCAGCCGCAGCAGCTCCGGCCGGGCGTGCCAGTACACGTTCAGCCATTTGCCCACGCAAACGTTCCGGGCCACGACGTTGCCTTCCGGCGGCACGCCTTTGAACGCCTCGCCAGTAATGGCCGGGCCGCCGGACGGGCCGTAATGCGCCTCGAGGGTTTTCAAAGCCGGATAGCGTTCGCGGTACAGGTTCAACGGCACTTCGGCGAGGCGTTGGCGCATCGTCTGATCCACCATGCCCCGCCAGACCGGTGACTTGTCCAGGCCGCGGCCGTCGAGTTCCACCGCGTGGTTGCAGTCCACGAAGATGTTGTTGACCACCTGGTGGTCGCGGCCGCCACCCAGAAATGTCGCGCGCTGCACCTTGAAGAAGATGTTGCCGTAAATCTCGGTGCCGCTCACGCAGTCGTCCATGTACACGCCCATCGAGCCCATGCCCACGCCGCCGGTGTGGTGGATGAAGTTGTGGCGAATCCGGTTGCCGCGGTAGGTGTAGTCGCGCCCGGTGTAAATGGCGCCCACGTCGCCGGTCTCCAGCGCGATGTGGTGGATTTCGTTGAACTCGATCGTGTGGTCGTTGCCCCCGAAGAGAATCGCGCAGTGCGGGTGGTCGTGGATCAGATTGTGCGCCGCGCGCAGGCCCACGCCCACCAGATGCACGGCCGGCACGTAACATTTGGACCAGCGGCCCTGGCGGGCGAAGTGGCAGTTTTCGACGTAGTGCCCGGCCGGCTCAAGGGTCTGGCGGTCGCCACCTTGGAAGTCCACGCCGCCGTCGCCCGTGTCGAAAATGTCACAGCCCACCACGCCGTGGCCGCGGCCGCCGCGCACCTGCACGCCCCAGTTGCCGAGGTTCCGCAGCACGCAGCCGGCAATGCGGTTGCTGGCACCGCCGGTGATTTCCACCGCGCTCGCGCGGGTGGCCTCGAAGGTCAAGCCGCGGAAGGTCACGTGGGACACTTCGTGCAGCCGGAGCAGCGGCTGGTCCAGCACGGACAAGAGCACCTCGACGGGCGGTCCGTCCGTCGCGCCCGGCCCGGGCAGCGGCGCCGGCGGCCAGAGGAACAGCAAGCCAGATTCACGATCCAGGTACCACTCGCCGGGCTGGTCGAGCTCCTCGAGCACGTTCAGGAAGTAAAACCGCTGGCCCGCGCGGAAGCCGTACAAGCCGTGCGGCGGAGCGGTTTTCACCAGGCGTTGGTCCAGGTCCAGTGACGCCACGCGCTCGTAAGAGTTCGCCCAGTCCCACGCCCAGTAACCGTGCACCCACAGGTCGCGCGGCTCGCGCCAGTGCCGGGGGCGGTCGCCGGCGTAGGTGAAGCCGCTTTCCAGCGCACCAATCTTGCCGCCGTGGTCGTCGCCCCGGGCCGTGGTCTCCGGGAAACCGGCGATGCGGGCGAACTCGCCCTCGTTGGGCCAGCGGGCGAGCGTCAGGGGCCGGCCGCCAAAGAACAACTCGTTGTGGGCGGTCGTGGTGGCCCGACCGAACCCGCGCGAGCGCAGCTCGCCAAATTGGGGGATGCCGGCGGCGCGCAGGTCGCATTGCCGGACGGCGCCCCGGGCCTTTTCATCCAACCGGGCCAGCACGCCGGGGTCGGTCACCGGGGTGAAGCCGGTCAACCGGCACCCGCCCAACAGGCGGGGCGTCTCGCCCGGGACACCGCGCCAGACGATGGGCGCTCCAGGGGAGCCGGAATCGGCGGCGGTCAGTTCGAGGGCATTGGAGCGGACGTAGTCGCCGCCGTGCAGCCAGATGGTGACGCCGCCCGGGGGCAGGGGGCCGGCCTGCTTGAGGCGGCGAACGGCGTCGCGAGCGGCCTCAAGCGAGGCGAACGGCTGCGCGGCCGTGCCGGGATTGGCATTGGAGCCCGCGGCAGAGACGTAGAAGTGGGTGGGGGCCGCAGCGGCGTCGTTTGACCTCACAATCAGGACGCAGCAGAGCAGGGCACAAAAGCAGGTCGTTCTCATGGGGGGCTGCGAGCGGAGTGAGCCCTCTTTCTAGTCCACTGCCTCGCGAAGCCGGTGTTCTAGTTCGGCGAGTTCGGGGCAAACCTGAAGCAGCCCGCGATAGTTGGAAAGTGTTTGGCGCATAAGTATTTCGCGTCCGCCGCCGGCGCTGCGCGGATCGCCATGCGCCCGCAGGAACGGCTCGAACACGTCCTCCTTGAGTCGTGGATGCTTCCGAATGTCAGTCCAACCAGCGTTGATGCGATCGCGATGACCGGCCAACAGCCACGCCTCTACCTCAGGCATAGCCGCGCAGCAAAGCAGACGTACGCTTTTCCCTGCCAAGTCAGCTTCCAGCGCTTTCAGATTCCGTGCTTGGTCAGCATCTGGCAGGAACAGCCACAGATCCAGATGTTTGTAACGGTCCGGTAATTCGGCACGAATCGCCCGCACTGCTTGCTCGTAGCCGCCAAGCTTCGGGTTGGTCAAAATGGTCACGCGAGCGTTGGCCCTGCCGATTTCTGCCAGCATCCGCTCGACCAACGGCTTGAGGATGTAGCCGTTGTAGGTCGGGTCTTCGGGAATGACCAGCACCCGAAGGCTCATAGCGCCGCTTCCAGCCAGCCCTCGGCGAACAGGTCGCTGATCGGCTGCTTGCGGATGGTTTCGGTGAAGTGCGGTATCGCAGTCAGCGGGCAGATTCGTGACTCCCCACTGGTTTCGTCGCGCTTGCAGAAGAAGGTTTGCTCGTATTCTGGCGGCTTCAGCCACGCCAGCACGATGGGCGAGTGCGTCGTCGCCATGATCTGGATTGTTTTTTGCGCCGAGCGACTGCGCAACAACTCCACCAGCAATCGCAACCGGCTGGCATGGATGCCATTTTCGATTTCCTCAATGGTCATCACCGCCGGTAGGTCCGGTTGAAACAGCGCGGCGGTGATGGCGGCAAACCGAAGCGTTCCGTCCGAGAGCACCGGCGCCGGAAATTCGCGCCCGCCTTCCTTGAGCATGAAGAGGGGTTCGCCGACCGCCCCGCTGAGTGTAGCGACGTCATCCACCTCGTGAGGACGCAGTTCGCGCAGCCAGCTCAAGTAGGCCTCCTTGGTTTTGGGGTCGGCGCAGAGCGAGCGGATGAGCGCCGCGAAATTCTCCCCGTGCTCGCCCATCCGCCGAATTTCGTGCGCTTGGGAATAGCTGCGGAGCACCGACGGACTGGGATCTATCCGTTGCATGTCGGCCAGCAAACGCGCCAGCCGCTCGGCAGCTTCCGCGTGGGCCTTGCTCCACCTGCCGTTTCCGCCCCGCGCCATCTGGGTGAGCACAGGGCGATTAATCTCAAACGGCATGGCAGGAGGTTGCCCCGGTTTGCCGCGGTAGTAACACACCTTGAAAACCGGACCATGGGGGTCGTTCCAAACAGGCGAAGAATCGAAAATAGACTTGCCGTTGAGCACGAGCTTTTCATTGCGGAGCCGGCCTTCGCGGGCCAGAAACTCGATGCGATACTCCCACGGTTTTCCAGCGTCATTGTCGAACCGGCCCGCCAACTCAAAGACCAAGCAGTCCTGGCCAGGCCCGGTCGCCAGAGACGCCTTGGCGCTCCCGCCGCGTACGGCCTCCCATACCTCGCTGGTGGCGCTGCGGGGTTTGCCATCCAGAACCTCCAGCAGGGTAAAGCCATTGCCGATGCCCTGAAGAATTCGCAGCGCGTCGAAGAAGTTCGATTTGCCGCTGGCGTTCGTACCAACGAACAGGTTCAACCGCCCCAGCTTCAGGTCCACCCTCTTGAAGCTCTTGAAGTTCTCAACGACGATGCGCTTGATCATGCGTTCAAAGGCCGAGGGTGCGCCAGTTTGCCAGCCGAGTCGAGTGTGCAGCCCGTTGCTGCCGGTTTCTCCGGTGGCGCAGTCAGGTGTTGGCCGCAGGGTGGCTCACGCATACCGCCCGGTGTTGTGCTCCGGCTTGAAGAACTCGTGCAGCAGCCGGTCCACCTGGAGCAGGCCCGGGCGGGTGATGGCGATGCGGTCGCCGCCGTTTTCCAGAAAGCCCTGGGCCTGGAGCCGCGCCAGTGGCTCGGCGAACTTCACCCGCGAGTCCTCGCCGAATTTCCGCCGGAAATACTCCGCGCTCACGCTGCCCAGCTTGAGCTGGAGGATGAACTCGCGGATGTACCGCTCCTCAGGCGTGGGCGTCAGCGCGCGATACACCGACAGCCGGCCTTCGCGCAGCGGCGCCAAGTACGTGTCAAAGTCGTGGTAGTTCTGGTAATGCGTGCCGCCGATATGCCCGAAGCTGGCCACGCCGACGCTCACCAGGTCCGCCCCGGCCCAGAGATAGTCGCGGTACACGAAGCGCGTGCGGGCCTTGTCCTTCACCACCGTGTAGGCGCTGGCCACGGTGTAGCCGGCGCGCTCGAACTCGCCGAAGGCGTATTCCACCCAGCGGCGCTTGGTGTCCCAGTCGGCCACGGGCGCCACCAGCCGGCCCTCGGCCTTCATGCGCTGGTAGAGGGTCGTGTTGTACGGGATTTCCATCTGGTAAATCGTGACCGAATCGGGCGCGAGCTCGAGCGTCTTCGCCACGGCCAGGCGCCACTTTTCCTCGGTCTCCTCGACCATGCCGGCGATGAGGTCAATGTTGATCTGCGGGAAGCCGACCTCGCGGGCGTAGGCGTACGCGCGGGCGATCTCCTTCGAGCGATGCGCGCGGCCGTTGATCTCGAGGATGTGGTCGTCGAAGTGCTCGATGCCCAGGCTCAACCGGGTGACGCCCAGTTCGCGGATGGCCTTGAGCTTGTGATCGGTGAGCGTGCCCGGCTCGCACTCGAAGGTGACCTCCTCGACCTCGTCCCACGGCAGCAGGCGCTTCATGCCGTCGGTGAGGAAGCGGAGCTGGTCCACGCTGAGGTAGCTGGGCGTGCCGCCGCCGAAATAAACAAAGCTCGGCTTGCGCCCGCCCACAAAGGGCTTGCCGGCGTAGATCGTCAGCTCCTGGAGCAGCGCGTCCAGGTAGGCGCGGATCTCCTGTGAATCCTTGTCGGTGTAAACCTTGAAGTAGCAGAAGTGGCAGCGCTTCCGGCAAAACGGAATGTGGACGTAAACACCGAGCGGGGGCAGGGCGGTGGCGCTCGGATGCCGGACACCGGAGGCCGCATGCTTGTCCGCCTCACCCTGGATCGTCGTCGCGCTCGTTCCGGCCTTTGGCGGGCGATCGAGAGCGGCCAGGAACTCCGGCACGAATTCCGGTTTCCAGAAGGCGAACGGCGGGTAATTCGAGACGAAATAATTGCCGGCGGTGGTCGCCTTTTCCAGCGGTGGTTTGGCAACCGGCGGCGGTGCTGTACCTGTTGCTGTGCTCATGTCAGTTTCGGACGAATCAGCCCTGCAATGAACCGCATCCTGTTGGCCGGTCAACCCGCCACACGGCAGCGGCGGCGCGCGAGCCGGACGTCCGGGCGGATTCGAACACCCTCCGGTCAGGCGGTTGGAAGCCTGGCAAGCTTCGCTTCATGCCCCGCCACCTTCGGCGGCTGCCTGCCTTTGCCGGGCAGAATCTCGTGGCCTTCCGCGCGCAGTCGCTTCACCTGCTCCTCGACGCCGCCGGGGAACTTGGGATTCAGTTTGCCGCCTTCCTTGAGCACGCGCCACCAGGGTGTGACCCGTTTCCTGCCGTCCGCCTCGTCCTCGGCGGCGGCATGGGCGGCAATCCAAGTGAAGATGCCAGTAGTGATCGGGCAGCCGATGGTCGCGCCGTGCTGCTTCGCAATGGCGGCACGAAGCAGGTTGATCGTGGTCAGTCTGCCCTTGGGCACGCGGCGGATCAGCGCGTCCACCTCGCGTGGGGCCGGGATGGCGCAGGTACCCGCGCCCCAGCTTTGGCGCAGCTTGCCGGTGATCGTGACGACTTTGGGCAGGCCTTTGTCGTCCGCGAGTTTCCCGCGCCAGAGGGTGGGTTTGCGCGTGCTCATGTGGGTTCGGTGGTTTCCGCCGGACTGTCGGCGGGCAGATGGTCTTTGAGGTCCGGATGCAAGTCCACCAGCAAGAACCGCCACAGCCGCGCGGACGGCAACATGTCCGGATCGCTCAGGGCGAGCAGCTCCGCAACTTGGCCGGCGAATTCACGGTCGCGGCAGCGCCGATATAAATCCCGCCAGTCGTCCGTGCCGCCACGTTCGATGACGTTCAGCCAGCGCAGCGGGGAAGGCGAGGTGGTGCTGCGGTCGAAGTTCATGGGTTGCTTTTGCCCGCCTGGCCGCTGAGTTCCCGCTTCAGCACCGCGCGGCCCAACTTCTGGACCGTGGCTGCCACCTCATCCCATTGCGTGAAAGGCGCCCGAAGGCCGCGGTAGCTGGTCAATTCCACAAGATGCCGATCGGCCGGCGCGGCTTCGCAAGCCTCCGCGAAGGCCGTCGCCGCGGTCACTCTTCCCAGCGCCGGATACAGATCAGACAGGCAAGCCAGCGCACGCAGCGATTCTTCGAAGCCCAATTTCCGGCTCAAGGCCGCCACATCAAGGTAGTCTCGCGTGGCCCGCCGTTCTGCCAGGAGAAAGGCCTTGATCCGCAGCATTTCGGCGGCAGTCGGCACGCGCAATCCCTGGACCCGCTCCGTTTCGAGCCGGTCACGGTGGCGGAGTTGACGCACGCCCAGTTCGATCCCTGCGCGTTCGCCCAAGATGAGCACAGGCGCAGTGCGTCGGTTGGTTTGCCAGCCCGGCCACGTCTCCAGTCGCTCGAGAAACCCCTCGTACCGCTCGCGCATCTGGGGGGTGACGAAATCCACATCCAACGAAAAGCGGTGTCCGCAGTGCAGCGCGGCGGCTGTCCCGCCCACGGCTACAAGCCCGCCGTCGTCCAGGCGTTCTTGCAGGGCGTTTCCTTGTTCGACCACGGCATCGAAATCGGGCACCGACGGCTTCATGGCTTCTGACCGGCCCCGAAACAATACACACTTCCATCCTCGCTGCCGATGACGATTTTGCCGCCGGCCACCGCCGGCGAAGCCGTCACCGCCTCGCCGATCTCGTAGTGCCAGACTTCCCGGCCGTCCGCCAGCGACACAATGTACAGCCGGCCGTCGTCCGAACCGACGACCACCTTGTCGCCCACCACCACGGGCGAACTGTCCACCTTGCCACGCGTGGTGAAGGCCCAGAGCGGCCGGCCGTCCGCCTTGTTCACGCAGTGCAGCCGCTTGTCGCGCCCGCCAAAGATCACCCGGTCCGCCTTCACGGCCGGCGAGGAGAAGAACGGGAAGTTGCGGTCCTTGAAAGTCCAGACCCGCTCGCCCTTGTCGAGGTCCACGCATTGAAACTCGTTGCCGTAATGGCCGAAGTAGGCGCGGTGGCCCTCCAACGCCACCGAGCCCGCAACGTACGCGCCGGCCTCGATTTCCTTGAGCTTCCGTCCGTCCGCGAGGCCGATCACGTGCAGGATCGCGTCGCAGCCGCCGAACACGGTCCGGCCTTCCGCCACCGCCGGGGAGCCGTTGATGTAGTTGTCTGTTTCGTAAGTCCAGTTGGTCCGGCCGGTGGCGGCGTCGAGCGCGTACAGCTTGAAGTCGTAGCTGCCCACCAGCACCCAGTTCGCGTCCCCGCGCGGCGATTTCACCCAGTTCGGCGCGCCGAGGATCTTGTCGCCGGTCTCGAATTTCCACGCGAGCTGTCCGCTCGCGGCGTCGAGGGCGTACACGAACGCGTCGCTGCTGCCAAAAAAGACCCGGCCGTCGAGCACCAGCGGCGAAGACTCGATGGGGCCCTCCGTCTTGAAGGCCCAGAGCCTCCGGCCGTCCGCCAGGTTCAGCGCGTAAAGGTGCCCGTCGTCCGAGCCGACGAAGACCTTGCCGGCCACGATGGCGGCCGAGGACTTCACGGGTCCGTCCGTCTTGAATGACCACAGCCTGGCGGGCTTGTCGGGGAGCGTGCCCGCCGCCAGGCCCAGAAGCGCCGGGGAGCCGCGGAAGCTGGGCCAGTCGTCGGCGGGCCGGACGGGCGCAGCCAGCGAGGGGTGAGCCGGGAAAATCAGTGTGCCCATGAGTGCGACGGCGGTTAGCAGGTTCTGGGCGGCAACCCGAGCGGTGCGGAAACCACACCGATGCGGTTCCGGCCGGCCCAAGCCGTCTGGCGTGAAGATCGCGTCGTTGACCATAAACGAGAAACCAAGCGCTCAGTGGGGCGAGGCTGCCCCGGGACTCAGGCGGCAAGTATCCGGCACAACCCGCGTCTTGGCAAACCGAACGCCGGGTGCCGCGGCGGGCAGTCTCGCGTCGCAGCTTGGGGCGCACCACAATTTCGTGCCGGCGGCGTGCGGACCGTAGTGGCCCGGACGACCTCGCCTGGGCCGTGCCGCGGGCGACCCGCCCGCAAGAGCCTCGGCCTGATGGCCGCAGCCCCAAAAGTCAGGGCTCGACGGAGTCGTGCCCCACTGCGTCAAAGCCGGGCCGGCACAAAACTGAGAAGCGTGCCGCGGCTTGCCGTGGCGAAATCCGGACTTGCAATCCCCCGCCTGGCACCTAGGGTTGGCCGCGTTGGAAGGATGCGAGCGTAGCTCAGCCTGGTAGAGCGCAACCTTGCCAAGGTTGATGTCGAGGGTTCGAATCCCTTCGCTCGCTCCAACTTCAGCTTCCTTGAATTCCCGGGCTCCACCCCGGCAAGCCCGGTTACCCCCCAAAACCCTTTCCGGCGGAACCAACCTCCCGTCACGCGGAAGCCTGCAACGGACCTTGCCTGACCGCGCCGGAAGTCATTCCGCAGTTGATGGCGTCGCCATCCGGCTGAACGTGAAACCGGCGGTGCCGCGGCCGGACAGGCCGCGGCGCCGGCCACGCACAAGCGAATTTGCATTCCCGCCCCGGCGTCCATACCCTCGACGACATGCTCGCCGTGCAACACCGATCCAACACCCCCATGAAATCCGCCTCGATCCGCCCCACCCTTCTGGCCGGTCTGTTGACCGCCACCGCCACGCTGGCCGCCGCCGAGGCCGGCTTCAAACCGATCTTCAACGGCAAGGACCTGTCCGGCTGGCAGGGCAATCCCGAGTTGTGGTCGGTCCGCGACGGCGCCATCACCGGCGTCACCAAGGATGACCCCAAGCTCACCCACAACACCTTCCTGGTCTGGACCAACGGCGTGCTGGACGACTTCGAGTTGCGGCTGAAGTACCGCATCGTCGGCGGCAACTCGGGCATTCAGTACCGCAGCGCGGTGCAGGACCCGGGCAAGTTCGGACCGATTGTCGGCGGCTACCAGGCGGATTTCGAGGCGGGCAAGACCTACAGCGGCATCCTTTATGAAGAACGCGGGCGCGGCATCCTGGCCCAGCGCGGGCAGAAGGTGCGGATCACCGCCGATCCCGCCGACGCCAACAAGCCGAAGATCGAGGTCACCGGCACGCTGGGTAAATCCGAGGACATCCAGGCGAAGATCAAACACGAGGATTGGAACGACTACGTGATCGTGGCCCGCGGCAACCATCTCCAGCATTTCATCAACGGCCAGCAGACGGTGGACGTGACCGATGAGCACGCCGCGAAGGCGAGCCGCTCGGGCGTGTTGGCGCTGCAAATCCACGTCGGCCCGCCCATGACGGTTCAGTTCAAGGACATCGAGCTCAAGCGGGTCAAACTGGCGGACAAGAAGAAGATTGTACTCACGGCCGGTACGCCCAGCCACGGTCCGGGCGAGCACGAGCACAACGCCGGCATCCTGTTGCTCAACCAGTGCCTGCAGGGCCATCCCGGCATTCTCACCGCGGCTTACCTCAACGGCTGGCCGAAGGACCCGACCGCCTACGACAACGCGGACGCCATCCTGATCTACTGCGACGGTGGCGGCGGACATCCGTTTGTGCAGGGCGACCACCTCCAGATCATCGGCGAACAGGTGAAGAACGGCACGGGGATTGGCTGCCTGCACTACGCTGTGGAGGTGCCCAAAGACAAAGGCGGCCCGGAGTTCCTTCAGTGGATCGGCGGCTACTTCGAGACGCACTGGTCGGTGAACCCGCACTGGTTTGCCGAGTTCAAGAACCTGCCGCAGCATCCGGTGACCCGCGGCGTGAAGCCGTTCGGCGCGCAGGACGAGTGGTATTACCACATGCGCTTCCCAGAAGGCTTCAAAGGCGTCACGCCCATCCTCAGCGCGCTGCCTCCGGAGAGCACCCTCAGCCGGCCGGACGGCCCGCACAGCGGCAACCCGCATGTGCGCGCGGCGGTCAAGGAGCGCAAGGAGCCGCAGCACGTGATGTGGGTGTTCGAACGGCCAGACGGCGGCCGCGGCTTCGGCTTCACCGGCGGCCATTTCCACAAAAACTGGGGCAACGATGATTTCCGCAAGGTCGTCCTCAACGCCATCGTGTGGATGGCGCGCGCGGACGTGCCGGCTGACGGCGTCGAGTCCGCGGTGACACCGGAGCTGCTCAAAGCCAACCTGGATCCGAAAGGGCGCTGACACCGGGTTCAGCCCATGACCATCGAGCAAATCAAAGACCTGCGGGACCGCACCCCGTTCCGCCCCCGCACCCCGCACCCAACCAGCGGCGCGACGGTCCCGGTGGCGAGCGGCGATCACCTGCTGTTCTCGCCGGACAGCCAGCGGCTTGTGCTCTTCCTGCCCACAGGCAGGGTCTGGGTGCTCGATCCCCAAGAAGTCGCCGGCGTGGTCTATGGCCCGCCCAACCGGACCTCGCGCAAGCAAGCCCCGGCAGGACAGATGGCCATTCCACGCACGCCGACTTGAATCGCAGATCCAAAGCCACTCCGAGAACCTCGCAACACATGACCCGACTTCTCCGCACGCTGGCGTTTGCCGCCGCCGTTTCGACCGGGCTTAACGGCTTGGCCGCAGACAAGAAACTGGTCCTCATCGCCGGCAAGCCCAGCCACCCGCCGGGCATGCATGAATTCCGCGCCGGTTGCCTGCTGCTTCAGCAATGTCTGGCGGGCTATCCCGGCCTGAAGGTTGCCGTGCACACCAACGGCTGGCCCGCGAGCGACACCGCCTTTGAAGGCGCGGCCGCAGTGGTGATTTACGCCGATGGCGGCGGCGGCCACCCGGCCATTCAAGGCGAGCGCCTGAAGCTGCTCGGGCGGCTCATCGAAAACGGCGCCGGCTTTGGTGTCATGCACTACGCCTGCGAGGTGCCCAAGGACAACGGCGGGAGGGAATTCCTCGACTGGGTGGGCGGCCATTACGAGCACCAGTATTCGTGCAATCCAATCTGGAGCCCGGATTTCCAGAAGTTCCCGGTCCACCCGGTCACACGCGGGCTGCGGCCGTTTTCGATCAAGGACGAATGGTACTTCAACCTGCGCTGGCGGGACGGCCTCGCGGACATCACGCCGATCCTTGTGGCCCGGCCGTCCGACCAGGTGCGCGATGGTCCGTATGTGTGGCCTGCCGGACCATACCCGCACATCCAAGCCGCCAAAGGCCGCGACGAGACCATGATGTGGGTGAGCGAGCGGGGCGGACGCCGGGCGTTTGGGTTCACCGGCGGCCATTTCCACGACAACTGGGGCGACGACAACTTCCGCAAGGTGATCCTCAACGCGCTGGTCTGGGTAAGCGGTGTCGAAGTGCCGCCGGACGGCGTGGCTTCGAAACTCCCGGCGGACGCGCTCAAGCAGAATCTCGATCCCAAGAAGTAGCCGGAGCCGGACCGGACCGCGCCGGTTTGCCCGGAGGGGTGGGGGGCTCTAATTTGCGGCGTGGATCAACTGCCGCATCCCGATCACTATCATTACGAGGCCGCCGTTGGCTGGCTCATGCTGGGCGATCCGGCTTCGGCGCTCGAGGAGGTGGAACGGCTGGGGGACGTTTCGCGTCGCTGCCCCTGCGTGCTCGAGCTCGAATGGGGAATCCATGCCGAGCGGTGCGACTGGACCCGCGCGGCGGCGGTGGCGGCGGAATTGATCGAACGGGCACCCGGCCGGGAATTCGGCTGGGTTCATCGCGCCTACGCCTTGCGACGTGTGCCGGGCGGCGGTCTGGAACGCGCCTGGGAGGTGCTGCGCCCCGCGCTGGATCGTTTTCCCCAGAGCCAGATTGTGGCCTACAACCTCGCCTGTTACGCCGCCCAGATGGGCCGGCTGGACGAGGCCTGGATGCTCTTCCAGCGCGCGCTGGCCGTGGCCCGCGAGGCCCGCGAGGTGGTCTGCATGGCGCTGGCCGACGCCGATCTGAAGCCGCTCTGGCCCCGCATCCGGGCGGTGGAAAAACCGTGAGCCGCCCCGCCCCGCGCCTGACCACCTTCGCCCGTCCGCCCAGCCGGTGGCGTGGAGTCTGGCTGGTTTTCTGGACGGTTTGGACCGCTGGCTGGCTGCCGGCGGCCGAACCGGTCGTGCCGCCGGTTTCGCACTACGAGCACCACGCCGCAGCCAGCCCGGACGGCATCGGCAGGTTCTATTTCGGCCGCGAGATCGCCCAGGTGATGGGCCATCCCGGCGCCGACTGGCTGGAACGTCCCGAACGCGAGGCGGAAGAGGCGCCGCAGGAAGTCATCGCCGCGCTGGCGCTCGCGCCCGGCCAGGTGGTGGCGGACATCGGCGCGGGCAGCGGCTACTTCACCTGGCGGCTGGCGCGGGCGGTGGGGCCGGCGGGCCGGGTTTACGCGGTAGATATCCAGCCGGAGATGCTTGATCGGCTGAAAGCAAACCTGGCCAACCGCGGTGTCAGCAATGTGCTGATGGTGCTGGGCGGCGAGCAAGACCCCAAGCTGCCGCGCGCCAGCGTGGACCTGGCGTTGATGGTGGACGTGTACCACGAGTTCGCCTGGCCACACGAAATGCTGACCGCGATCTGCGCGGCCCTGAAGCCCGGCGGGCGCGTGGCGTTCGTCGAGTACCGCGCGGAGGATCCGGCCGTGCCCATCATGCCACTGCACAAGATGACCGAGACACAAATCCGCCGGGAAGCCGCGGCACACCCGCTGGAATGGGTGCAAACGGTAACGACGCTGCCGCGGCAGCATCTGGTGATTTTCAGGAAGCGCCCGGTGGAATCGCCGGCGTCGGCCACCGGACAGCCTTGACGGCCCCGTGGCCGTTACTTGGCGAATTCGATGCAGCGCGTTTCACGCACCACGGTCACGCGAATCTGGCCGGGGTAAAGCAGGTCCGCCTCGATCTTGCGCGCGATGTTGCGGGCCAGCGCAAACGCTGCCGCGTCGTCCACTGCGTCCGGCTTGACGATCACCCGCACCTCCCGCCCGGCCTGCACGGCATAACACTTCTCCACCCCCTCGAAGCCGGCGCCGATGCGTTCGAGGTCCTCCAGCCGTTGCAGGTAGGTGGTCATGGATTCGGAGCGGGCGCCGGGCCGGGAGGCGCTGATGGCATCGGCCGCCGCCACCAGCAGGCCCAGGATGCCGTTGTGCGGCAGCTCGTCGTGATGCGCGGCGATGGCCTGCGCCACGTCCGCGCTTTCGCCGTAGCGCCGCGCCAGTTCGGCGCCGATGGCGGCGTGCGAGCCTTCCATCTCGTGGTTCACCGCCTTGCCGATGTCGTGCAACAGCCCGGCGCGGCGGGTCAGGGTGACATCCGTGCCCAGTTCCGCGGCCATCATGCCGGCGAGCTGGGCGACTTCGATCGAGTGGTCGAGGATGTTTTGCGAGAAGCTCTGGCGGAAACGCAGCCGACCGAGGAGCTTCACGATCTCGGGATGCATGGGCGGCAGGCCCACCTTGAAGACCGCTTCCTCGCCGGCGCGGACAATGGTCTCCTCCATCTCCTCGTTGACCTTCTTGACGACCTCTTCGATCCGGCCTGGATGAATGCGGCCGTCGGCGATGAGCCGTTCCATGGCCTGGCGCGCCACCTCGCGGCGCACAGGGTCGAAGCCGGAAAGCAGCACCGTGCCGGGGGTGTCGTCAATGAGCACCGTCACCCCGGTGAGCGACTCGAAGGCGCGGATGTTGCGGCCTTCGCGGCCGATGATGCGGCCCTTGATGTCATGGCCGTTCAGCGACACCGCCGAGGTGGTGGTCTCGCCGGCGTGCTCGCCGGCGTAGCGCTGAATGGCCAGGGCGATGATCCGCCGGGCCTGTTCCTCGGCCCGGGCCCGGGCGCTTTCCAGAATGTGCCGGGTGAGGTCGGCGGCGTCGCGCTGGGCTTCCTGCTCGATTTCGCGCAACAACGTGGCGCGCGCCTCGCTTTCGGTGAGGTGAGCGGCGGCGGCGAGCGCCTCCCGCCGGCGGACGAGCAGGGCCTCGGCTTCCTCGCGCAGGGCGGCGATCCGGGTCTCGCGTTCGGCAAGCGCCGCGCGGGCCTCGGCCAGGGCGCGTTCCCGTTCGGCGAGCGTCTGGCTTTGAAGCTGGATCACCGTCTCGCGCTGGGCCAGGCGCGCATCGGCCTTCTCCAGTTCGGCGCGGCGGGCGATGACTTCCTCCTCGACCTGGCGGCGGCGCTGCAGGCTTTGCTCCTCGGCGGCAACCCGGGCCTCGCGTTGAAGGGTTTCGGCCTCGCGCCGGGCCTGTTCGAGCAATTCCCGCTCGCGGTCCGCCACGGCCCGTCCGGCCCGCCGGTCCAGCAGGCGCCACAAAAGAAGGGAGCCCAGGAAGCCGCCACCCAGGCAGACGCCCGCCACGAGCCAGTCCACACTCGCCAGCAAAATCATGTCGTCATCATCGCCGCGCCGCCGCGAGCCAGCGTGTCGGCGTCAAAATGCAGTCCACCATCTGATCCGCCGCCCCGGCGGGCACGCTGGCCAGCACCTGCTGGTCCCACGCCACGCCACAGGCGGTTCCGCGAGGCGGGCCCAGCAAGCGGTCGTAGTAGCCTTTGCCCCGACCCAATCGCCGGCCCGCGAGGTCGAAGCATAAGCCAGGCACCAGCAGCAAGTCCAGTTGGTTCAATGGAAGGACCGGACACTGCGGCGCCGGTTCGCGAATCCCAAACGCCCCCGCCCGCACGTCGCGTTCCAGCCGGGTCACCTCCGCCACGTGATAGGCCCGGACCGCCGGATCAAAGCGGGGCAGCGCCAGCCGGCGGCCTTGCTTGAGCGCGTGTGCCGCCAGCGGCCACAGATCCAGCTCGTCCGGCAACGGCGCGAACAGCAGGACGCTGCGCGCCGCCTGCCATTCCGGTCGCGCCAGCAGCAAGGCCACCGCGGCGGCGGAAGCTTGCGTCCGTTCCGCGGGCGTCCGGTCGCGCAACCAGCTCCGCACTTGGCGCCGCAAGGCCGCCTTGGCTTCGAGCAGGGTGGGGGTCATGCGCCGGGTGGGGATTCCGGCGGGGACGGTTTCGCCGCGCGGGCGGCGGCGAACTGCTGGCGCCACTTGTCGACGCGTTCCTTGATCTTCCGCTCCACGCCCTGGTCGGTTGGCTCGTAGTAACGCCTGGCGGCGCCGAGGTAATCCTGGACCACAAAATGGCCGGGGTGATCGTGCGCGTACGCGTAGCCTTCGCCGTGGCCCAACCGCCGGGCGCCCGCGTAATGGGCGTCGCGCAGGTGCTCCGGCACCGGCAGCGTGCGCCCGCTGCGCACGTCCTCGAGCGCGGCGTCAATCGCCACGATGCTGCTGTTGCTCTTCGGGGCGGTGGCGATGTAGATCGCGGCCTCGGCCAGCGGAATCCGCGCTTCGGGCCAGCCGATGAATTCCGCCGACTGCACGGCGGCCTGCGCCAGCACCAGCGCCATCGGATCGGCCAGGCCCACGTCCTCGGCCGCGCAAATCACCATCCGCCGCGCGATGAACCGCGGATCTTCGCCGGCATGGATCATCTTGGCCAGCCAGTAGAGCGTGGCGTCGGCGTCGCTGCCCCGCATGGATTTGATGAACGCCGAGATGGTGTCGTAATGCGCGTCGCCGTCGCCGTCGTACACCACGGCCTTCTTCTGGATGCTTTGCTCGGCCACGTCGCGTGTGATCCGCACCCGGCCGTCGGCGTCGCGGGGCGTGGTGAGCACCGCGATCTCGAGGGCGTTGAGCGCCTTGCGGGCGTCGCCGTCGGCCACGCGGGCCAGATGGCGCAAGGCGTCGTCGTCCGCCACGACCGGGATGTGGCCCAGCCCGCGCTCGGTGTCGGCCAGCGCGCGGCGCAGCAAGGCCTCGAGCTCGTCTTCGCCCAGCGGGCGCAGTTCGAAGACTTGCGAGCGCGAAACCAGCGGGGAGTTGACGAAGAAGAACGGGTTGTGGGTGGTGGCGCCGATCAGCCGCACCACGCCGCTTTCCACGTCCGGCAACAGCACGTCCTGCTGGGCCTTGTTGAAGCGGTGGATTTCGTCAATGAACAGGATGGTGGGCTGGCCGGTGTTGGCGAGACGGTTGGCGGCGGTCGCCAGCTCGCGGCGCAGGTCGGCCACGTTGGATTCGACCCCGCTGAGCCGCACAAACCGAGAGCGGGTCTGTCGCGCGATGATCTGCGCCAGCGACGTTTTGCCCGTGCCGGGCGGGCCATAAAGGATCAGCGACTGGATGCGGTCCGCTTCGATCGCGCGGCGGAGCAACTGGCCGGGGGCCAGCAGGTGTGCCTGGCCCGCGAACTCGCCGAGGTCGCGCGGCCGCATGCGAGCGGCGAGCGGGGCGGCGCTGCGGGCCGGTTCTGGGGCCGACCCCGCAGCCGGCGATTCCGGCGCGGGGGCCGTCATCGCCGGAGCAAACAGGTCATCCACTGCCATGGCCGGAATTTACCGGGGCGTGTGGCCGGGCCCAAACGAAAAAGCGGCCGCCGGGTGCAACCCGACGACCGCCCGCAAAGAAAAGCCCCGCCACAATGCCGTGTGTCACAGTTCCTTTGAACTTGTGAGAAACAGGTGGAATCCCATCGGAGGCTTTCGACTTCCAGTCAAGGCCTGTCGGCGACCAACCGAAGTCCGGATTCCGATATTTCGAGCTTACGGTTCAAGGACATAGTTTCTAAGCACGCGCAATGGCAGGGCAAAGTCACTGTCCGGCGCTTCAAAGAACTTCGCGGTCGCCCGCGCCTGAAATCCGCTGGCAGTTGTACCGACCCCGGACCGCAAGGCAAGCCCAAAACGAAGCGCTTCAGCGCTGGGGATCGCGCCTGCCTCGGGCGCTGCAGTTGGCGCCTCACCAACCACTTTTGCGGGGATGTGTCTTGGTCACGATGCGGTGATCGCCCGCGTCGCCGAGCCTACCGGCGCGGGCGCCGGTTGGATGCGCCCGGGGCGGGCGCGATCCCCACACCTAACTGAATCGTTGCAGCTTGGCCAGGTTCAGGCGGGTGGAGCATCCTCCAGCCCACCCGCGGACATTCCGTAAATCAGCCGGGAAACTGGTGGAGGTCGCGGCAGGGCTGGAGGGCGGCGATCCGGGCCAGGATTTCGTCCGCGACTTCCTGGTAGAGCGCCTTGAGGCGTTGCTTCGCGCAGGCTCGCGCCTCGGCCCGCCGGGCGGCGAAGTCCAGCGGCGCGCCATACTTGACCGTCACGGGGAGCAGCCGGGGCACGCGCCGATGCCGGCCGTACGCCTCGTACGTGCCGAAGACCCGCACCGGCACCACCGGGCAATCGGACTTGATGACGATCAGCCCGATGCCGGCGCGCGCGGGCTGGAGTTGACCGTCATGGGTGCGCGTGCCTTCCGGGAACAACAAAATGACGCCGCCCGCCAGCAGGCGGTCGAGAATAGCCTTCAGGCCGGCGGCACCCGCGCCGTCCCGGTCCACCGGCACGACCTCCCACGACCGCAGCACCGCGCCCAGCGGCAGTTGGTTGAACAGGGTGTTCCTCGCCAGAAAGTGGACCTGGCGTCGCAGGCCCGCGCCGATGAGCGGCGGGTCCATGAAGCTGGCGTGGTTGGCCGCGAGGATGACCGGGCCGGACGCCGGGACCTGCTCCGCGCCGTAAAAACGGGCGCGGAACACCACCCGAAACAGCGACCGGAACACACACCAGCCGGCGAAGTAGCTCAGGTTCATGACCAGCGGAGCGGGCGGTCCGGCTCAACGCCGGGCGGCGAGCCGGCGGCGGATTTCGGCCAGGATGAACTCGCTGGTCTGCTGCGGCGTCTGGCCCGAATTGTTCACCACCACCGCGCCCAGCGGGATCATCAAGGGCGCCGCCTTGCGCTGGCTGTCGCGGCGGTCGCGCTGGGCCAGGTCTTCCTGCACCCCGTCCGCCTGGCGCCGGCGCGTGCGCTCGTCCAGCGAGGCGTCGAGATAGAATTTGAAATCGGTCTCCGGAAACACATGCGTGCCGATGTCGCGGCCCTCCATGACCAGGTCGCCGAACTGCGCGCAGGCGCGCTGGGTTTTCACCATCCATTCGCGCACCTTGGGGACGGCGGCGACCAGCGGCACCGCCGCGCTGGTTTCGGCGGTGCGGATTTCCTTTTCCGGATAATAGCCATTGACCAGCAGGCGCACGTGGTTGTCCACGCACGCGAGCCGCGTCTTCCAGTGGCGCAGGACGGCGCAGACCGCCTTGGGATCGTGGACGTCCACGCCGCGTTGCAGGCAATACCAGGCCAGCGTGCGGTACATGGCGCCGGTGTCCACGTAGGCGAAGTTCAGCGCCCGGGCCACGAGCCTGGCATTGGTGCTCTTGCCGCTGGCGCTGGGGCCATCAATCGCAATGACAATGGGTTTCTTCAGACCCGGCGCCCGGCCGGTGCGGGGCGGCGGGGCGTGGCGTGACGAAGTGGAGGCTGGCATGGTGCGTCTGGCCTGGGTCAGCTCCCGGCCAACTCCTCCCACCCGAGCCGGCGGCCCGTGGCCGGGTCGCGCAATTCCACGCCCAAGCCGCGGGGCGGAGGGGCGGCCAGTTTCTGGAAGAAGCTTGGGAACGTCTTGCGCACGCAGGGCGGATTCTTGATTTTGATCCCCGGCACCTTCAATCCCAGAATCGCGAAGCTCATGGCCACGCGGTGGTCCTGGTAGGTCTCGATCTCG
The DNA here is from genome assembly GCA_964568145.1 of uncultured Verrucomicrobiota bacterium. Taxonomy (GTDB): domain Bacteria; phylum Verrucomicrobiota; class Verrucomicrobiia; order Limisphaerales; family J093; genus DSVZ01. Next base: position 9,738 of record CAZMOZ010000036.1, on the reverse strand, counting down.
TTGCCGTGAAGGCCAGCAGCGGCCGGAAAGACGGTCAGGGTGTCCGCCTCCTCGACGACCCGCGCGCCGCAGCGGGTCAGTTCGGTTCGCATGGCCGCCACGCGCTCGCATTCCTGCACACGCAGCCGGCCGAGGTCGGTGAACCGCACCGGCCGCTCCGCGAACGGCGCCAGCACCATCGCGGTCAGAATGCTGTCGCCCAGATCGCGCGCCCGCGACACCGTGTCAGGCAGGGGCAGAAAGCGCGGAAACCGCGCGTCCACCTGCCAGCCGGACGCCGGCCAGCGCGCGACACGCACCCGGCCCGCGCCGCCCAGCAGCCAGTCCGCCGCCAGGAAATAGCTGCCGCTCGAGGCGTCCGCCTCGATGTCGAACCGGCCGCCTTCGGCGGGAAACGCGGCCACCAACTGTCGGGTCATCTCCACGTACGGCAATTCCCCGGCGTTGTCACCGGTGACTGCGATTTCCCAACGGCCGGCGCGCGCGCACAACAGCAACGCCGAGGCGAACTGCGAACTTTCAGCCACGCTCACCCGGTAGGCGCCCGGCTGCGGGCCGGTGCCGTGAATCACCGCCGGCAACCGGTCGTTCGGCGATTCGACGCGGCAGCCCAGTTCGCGCAAGGCGGCGAACAGCCCCGCCTGCGGCCGCTCATGCATGCGCGGCACGCCCCGCAGCCGGTACGCGCCCTCGCCCAGGCAGACCATCGCGGCCAGGAACCGCGCCGCCGTGCCGGCGTTGCCGACGAAGAGTTCCAGCGGTTGCGCCGCCGTGCCGCCGCGCGGCACCCGGCCGCCCTGGCCGTACACGGTCAGGACGCGGTTGCCCGGTTCGGCGGGGTCGGGGGCCACCGTGACCAGGAACCCGAGTTCGCGCAGGCACTCGACCATGATCTCGGTGTCCTCGCTCCACAGCGCGCCGCGCAACTCGGTTTCGCCCGCCGCCAGCGCCGCCAGCACGAGCGCGCGGTTGGTGATGCTTTTCGAGCCGGGCACCGTGATCTCGGCCTGCACCGCCGGCGCGGGAGGCACGATTTCAATCAAGTCAGGCAGGGACATGGCGTTCGCGCGGCGCATTTACTCGGAAGGACTGGTGTCCGCGGGCTTGAGCCAGGCCTGCCGACGCTGGCGGGCGGAGGTCAGAATGGCGGCCAGCGCCTCGGCGTCGCCGGCCTCGATGGCGTGGCGCAACTGGCCCAGCGCGCGGACGCATGCGTCGAGCGCGCGGGTGACCGGGGCGCGGTTGGCGAGGAAGATGTCCCGCCACATCTCGGGCGAGCCGGAGGCGATACGCGTGCCGTCGCGAAAACCGCCGGCGCACAGTTGCGCCTGCTCGCGCGGCGCGGCGGGATCCAGCACGAGGTTGGCGAGCACCGTGGCCAGGGCCTGGGGCAGGTGGCTGCTGCGCGCGACCAGTTCGTCATGCGCCTCCGGGCTCAGCCGCAGCACGCGGGCTTCAAGCGCCCGCCAGAGTTGCTCAATGCGCTCGACCGCGGCGGGCGCGCTGGCCGGCGTGGGCGTGACCACACACACGGCGCCGGTGAACAAGCTGGCGCGGGCCGCGGCGACGCCGGTTTGCTCGGACCCAGCCATGGGGTGGCTGCCCACGAAACGGCCGCCCGCCGCGGCGAACAGCGGTTCGAGTTCGCGCACCACACCGGACTTCACACTGCCCACGTCGGTGGCCAGCGTGCCGGGACGGATGAACGGAACAACCCGTTCGGCCAGCGCGCGCATCTGGCCCAGCGGCGTGCAGAAGACCAGCAGGTCGGCGTCGCGAACCATCGCCTCCAGGTCGGTGCCGGCCGCGTCCACCGCCCCGGCGGCCAGGCATTCCGCGACTGCAGCTTCGCGGCGGACGTGGCCGTGGACGCCGCCGGCCAGGCCACGATGGCGCAACGCCAGGCCGAGCGAACCGCCCAGCAGACCGACGCCGAGGAGGGCAACCTTCCGGAACAACACGCGGCGCAGTCTCCGAATGACCGCCCGCGCCGGCAAGCGGCTTCTGGCAGGCGCCCCGGCTTGACGCCCGGGCGAAGTCCGAAATCCGAAATCCAATGCCGGCGGAGTGAGGTTTATGGGTTCTGGGTTTTCGGTTCCCCGCCACGCCTCCGTGTCTTTGATTGCGGGCTGGGACCCGGCGCTTCGGATTTGGATTTCAGCTTTCAGCCTTGCGGCTTTCCCGATTCCTTTCTGGCCTCAGTCAATGGCCTCACTCAGAAACAGAAAGAGACCGGGTTGCCCCGGTCTCTCGTGTTGTCGGGATTTGCTGGTTCACTTACGGCGCGCGCGAGCGGAAGTACCGCTGGGCGGCCGAAGGCGCGGTTGTGTATGGGCTGGTTGCCCCGGTCACATCGGTGTACGGACCGGTGACCACGTCGGCGCCTTGCAGCACGCCGGTGTACTGGATCACAACCTGGCCCTGGGCGTTCCGGCTGATGCCCTGGAGCGTGGGTTGGACGTCCTCGGTCGCGGGCACGAACACCAGGTAGTCCACGTCACCGCTGCTGTAGTTCCAGCGGATGGTGTTCTTGCCGCCGATTTCGACGGTCTTGATTGCGTTCGAGTCGTCTGTCAGGGCAACCAAGTTGTTGCGGCTCCAGCCGCCGGTGCCCACGGAGTTGAAGCGTCCGAGGGTCTGGACGGTCTGGTTGGCCGTGCCCACGCCGGCAGTCACGATGCCCAAGTTGCTGTTCAACTGGTTCGGGCCGAAGCCGTCGTAGGACTGGGCGGCGAAGACCCAGTACTGCTTGGCCGGGGTCGGGAAGGTGCGGGTGTAGTTGCCCCAGTCACCGCCGTCAATCCAGCCGATCTTGTAGTTGGTGGTCATTTCCCACTCGCCCATGCGGGTCATCGAGAACTGGCTGCCCGCGCCCTCCTGGGCCATCGGGGCAGCGGTTCCCGCCTCAAGGACGGTTCCGCCACGGTACACCGGACTGTCGGTGCCGTTGTTGCTCAGGTAATCCACGCCGTGAATGGCGCCCAAGCCGGCGTAAGCGGCGCCAAGGTACGGCATGACGCTGGCCTCGGGGAGGGTTTGCCCGCCATCGAAGTCGAAATCCTCGGCCTCAATGGCGAACACGCCGGTGGCCTTGACCAGCACGTTGACCGCCGGGCTGCGCACCGAGCCGTTTTTGTTGCTGGCAAAGCACCAGTACTGACCGGTGTGGGTGGCCTTCGCGTTGGCGATCGTGTAGCTGGCGCTGGTGGCGCCCGGGATGTCCCGGCCGTTGAGTTGCCACTGATAAGACGTGGCGCCTTCGGCCGTGATCGTCAGGGAGTGGGTCGCGCCCGCGTCCAGCGTGACAGCGGCCATGCCTGTGGGATCGGTGATCACCGGCGGCAGGGCGGCCGGGTCCACATAGATGCCCACCCGCTCGCCGCTCATCGCTGACACCGTGCCGTTCGCCGGGGTGGCGTCGCCTTCCATGATGTAGGTGACCTCGCAGCCGTCACCGCCCCCGCCTTCCTGCCACAGGGCCTCCATGTAGTAGGTCCGGTTGGCCTGGAGGGTGATGATGTTGAACGTCGGCCATTCGGTCTCCGCGTAGGTGTCGGAGCGCTGCTCGTCGGTGGCGGAACTCCACTCGCGGTTGTTGCTCCAGCTCGCCTCCGCCGCGATCGCCTTCTTGTTGGCCGGATTGTCGTCCGTGCTCAAAAACAGCCGCGCGTTGTCGTCCACTGTCATGATGAACACGTAGTTGCCGTTCTGCGGCGGTTTGAACCACGCGTAGCCCCGGCCCCGGTAGTTGTCCGCCAGCCCGCGCCCGGACTCAAACAGGCTGGTGGTCCAGTTCACGTTGGGTGGCGGCAGCGCGTTGTTGGCGATGTCGTCAATAAACTGCGTAATGCTGCCAGCCCCGTCATACCGCTCCCAAGCCACCAGCCCGCTTTTGAACACCGCGCTGTTGAACTGGACGCTCGAGTTGGCCGCGATGGTGTTGGGCGTGGCCGCCATGTCCTTCACGTTGTTGACGGTGAGGGTGTACTTCTGGCCGCCGGTCTGACGGGCGGTGGTGAGCCGCACGGTGCTGTCATTGATCATGGCCGCGCCGCTCACGCTGATGCCCCCGCTGATCGAATAGTTGCCGGTGGCCGTCGCGCTGGCGGTGTCCACCCGCTCGGAAAACTCGACCCTGACCGACGTGAAGTCGCTGCCGCCGTAAGCCGCCACCAGCGTGGGCGGCGTCGTGTCTTTGTTGACCGTGAGTGTGGCCTCGGCGCTGGTGGCCGTGCCCTGCGCCCCGGTCACCACCACGCTGTACTTGGCCCCGCTGTCCGCGAAGGACGCAAAGGCGATGCTGTACACCTCGTTGGTGGCGTCGGTGATGTCAGCTCCGTTGCGCCGCCACTGGTAGGTGTAGGGCGGGGTGCCGTCAACCCCCACGCTGAAGCTCACCGGGGTGCCTTCGTCCACCGTCTGGCTCTGCGGCTGGGTGACAATGGTCAACGGGCCGCTGGTCTTGTCGAAGCTGGAGAGGTACTGGCCGGGGATGGGCAGACTGGCGTCAATCACGAAGTTGGGGTCCTGCACGGCCACGGCCAGGTTGTCCCCGCCGCCGCCTTCCTTGGATAGCGCCTCAATGTAGTACGCACGGTTGGCCTGGAGGGTGATCCGTGCCCCGCCATTCGCGGGGTCTTTGGTGGGCCACTCGGTGCCGGTGAAGGTCTGGGAGTTCTTGGCCTCCACCGTGCTGCCGCCCCCGATGGTGGTGAACGCGCGCACCGGGCTCCAGCCCGTCTCTTGGGCGATGAGCTTTTTGTTGGCCGGGTCGGCGTCGGTGCTCAGGTACAGATTTGAACCATCGTCAGCCGCCAGGTAGAAGACGTAATCACCGGTGGCCGGCGGGTAGAAGTAGCCGATGATCTGGGTGCCGTAATTGTTGTACACGTCGCCCGGTGGCGGCGTGTTGATGTCGCCCGAGAACGGGTACTCGAAGTAGCCGGGGTAGGCGACGATGTCCGGGTTGTTGGGGAATTTGGCGCTGCTGGTGAGGTCGGCGACGGTGACGCCACCGCCGATGTCTAGGAAGGCCCTGGCGGTGATGACGCCCTGCGGGCTGGGCGGGGCGGCCGCCTTTGCCAGGTACGCCCCCAAGGCGAGGGCGCCCATTCCCAAGGCAATTGTGCTGATGTACTTGCTGCCCATAGGTTGGTAGTTTTGTTCTGGTTTCTACGCCCACCTCACTGCCCGACCAAGACGTGGGGATTCACCCTACGAACCGTACTGCCGGGCAAACACATGAGATGGAACTGGTGTCCTTATGCCGCCCCGCGTTTCTTCCGGCAAGAAAAAAGTGGTGTTTGGGCAAAAAAAACATGCTCAAAATCGCCTTGATGCTGGGCCAGTCCGCCCTCCAAATGATTGCCCTTGCAGGCGTGCGCGTTTGGGGGCGCAGTGCCAACGGCCGACCACTCAATGCCGCCCAAAAGGCGACCCGGTGGCCTCAACCCGTAAACCGAAGTTGGCCGTAACGCAGTGCCCCCGCCTGCCCAACTTCGGTTTCCGGGTTCAATGGACACGACGGGCGGGCAGAAGCACTGGTGCGGGCCAGCGGGGACAGCAGCGTCGCTCGCTCCTCCTTTCCGTTGCCCTGTCGTGGCGAATCGCTGTCGTTGGTGTCAAGCCGGCACCCCTGGCGCTTCAACCTAAAAAACTTGATTTGCCGGGGTGAAACGGCCCCCGGCCGCGCGTGGGGCGGACGCACCAAGCGTGCCTGCGGCACCGGGGAGGCCGTGCGGTATGTTGCCGCGCGGAACGGGCAAGTTGCCCGTCCCCCCACTCGTGCCTCCCCAGCCAGCCCAGTAGTTCGGGTTCAAGCACGGGAAACATGCCGCCGCGCGCGAGACCGCGCCATCTGGCCCCTTGCCAAATGGGGCGGAAGGCGGTTTGATGCTGTCCACGCCTGCCCGGCTGGGTAGCTCAGTTGGTAGAGCAGAGGACTGAAAATCCTTGTGTCGGCGGTTCAATTCCGCCCCCAGCCACCACCCCAGCAGGTTTTTCCGCCGCGGATTTCCGCCTCAAACGTCGCAAATCTGGACGCCTTGCTTAAGCGAGGTGAGCGGATCCCGCTTCGGGATGAATTCCTGTGCCACGAAGCCCTTAAAACCCGTCTCCACGATCGCCCGCATGATGGCCGGGTAGTACAACTCCTGGGTCTCGTCTATCTCGCTCCGACCCGGCACGCCGCCCGTGTGGTAATGGGCGATATACGGCGCGGCCGCCTCGATGCCCTTGGCGGTGTCGCCCCGGATGGTGCGGATCACGTCACCCTCCATGATCTGCATGTGGTAGATGTCGTATAGGAGCTTGAAGTGCTCCGAGCCGACGCGTTTGCACAGCGCGACGCCCCAGGCCGTGCGGTCGCACATGTAGTCGCGGTGGTCAATCTTGCTGTTAAGCAGCTCCATCACCGCCACGACGTTGTACCTTTCGCAGATGGGCGCGATGCGCTTCAGGCCCTGGGCGCAGTTTTCCAGGCCTTCCTCGTCGGACATGCCCTTCCGGTCGCCGGAGAAGCAGATGATGTTCTTGAACCCGGCGGCGGCCACCTTGGGGGCGGTTTCCTCGAAAAACTTCACGATCTTGTCGTGGTTTTCGACGCGGTTCAGGCCGCTGGAAATGCCGCCCGGCACGCCGCTGACCATGGCGCAAACGAGGCCGTGCTTTTTCAGCGTCGGAAAATCGTCCACGGTGAGCAATTCGACCGACTGGAGGCCGATCTGTCTGGCGGCCTGGCAGAACTCCTCGAGCGGAATCTTGCCGTAGCACCATTTGCAGACCGAGTGGTTGATCCGGCCCTTGAGCGCGCCGCCGGCGGCGGCATCGGCGGCCTCCAGCCGGCGGGCGAGCGAGGCGCTGGCAAGCGCGACGGCCGAGGTGGCGGTCGCCTTCAGGGCGGTGCGGCGGGAAAGTTTCGTTTTCATGATTTGATGCGAATCTTCAGGATTTTGGCGGGGCCAGTTCACGCCAACCCCGCCCGCGCGTCAAACGGGAAAGCGGGCTGGCCAGGGCGGAAAGCCTGCAAACAGCAACCACGAATGGACACGAATCCACACGAATGAACCCGCACGGCGAAGCCGCAATCCGAGGGGATGGCCGCAAAAAGGCGCAAAGAGCGCAAAGGCCTCAAGGACCGGAGCCTTCCACGCCTTCAGCGCCTCTTTGCGGCCCCCGCCCGGCCCGGGGACAAGGACCCGCGGGTTTGTTGCGCAAATTACCTGTCCCAAATCTGGTTTGGGTTGGCATGGTTTGGTGTGCCGCCAACAAACTGGCCCGCCGTCTCGCGCGGAGACAAGCGGCGAGTGATTTCTACCGTTCCCTATTCGTGTGGATTCGTGTCCATTCGTGGTGTGACTTCCCCCCAGCCTCAGTCCCGCGCCTTGGCGGGTTCAGCCGCCAGGCGCGCGAGGCAGGCCTTCAGGGCTTCCACCACCTGCCGGGGCTGCTCGCCCGCGGATTCGCCTTCGTCCAGCAGCACGCGCGCGATCTGATCCGCGCCGACCCAGGTGGTGCACAGGTGTCCGACCACGCGACCGTGATTTTGGGCGCGGGCGTAATCGAGCAGCGCCAGCGCGGCGTCGCGGTTGCGCCAGCTTGAGGGCAGCACGCGGAAGCCGCGTTCCTGGAAGAACGGCACCGAGGGGTACTCGGCGCGCGGCTCGTAATGCCAGTCGCAGATGATGATGTCCTTCGGGATGAGTTCGACGGCGGGCGCGGTTCCGTTGCGGCTCGCCTCCCATTCCCCGTACTTCATGGTCGCGTCGTCCAGCAGGCGGTCGCCCCACATCAACATTTCCACGCGACGCTCGCCGACGAGGCGACGGTGGTAGTCGTTCACCGCCCGCGCGAACAGCTTCGCCGGATCCTGGCCGCGGCAGCGTTCGCACTGCTCGTGGCCGATCAGAAACACCTCGTCCATGCCCACGTGCAAGGCGTCAGCCGCGAAGGCCTCGAGCAACTCGTCCAAAAGCGCGAAGATCACCGTGTTGACCCGCGGGTGCTGCGGGCACCAACTGCGGCAGTAAATGCCCGGGTTGTCCGGCGGAATCCGCGGCGTCTCGTCGAACTCGGGGTACTTCGCGAGCAACGGCGCGGTCTGCTTCGCCCACGATTGGTGGCCGAGGCAGTTGAACAGCGGGATCAGCCGGATGTGGTTGCTGCGGCACACGGCGGCGAACTCCCGCGCCTGCTCGCGCGTCAAGGCGCCCGACTGGGCCAGTTCGGGATGCGACTTCCAGGCGAAACGGTAGTTGATCTCGAAGACGATCAGGTTCACGCCCAGCGGCGCGAGCCGCTCGGCCACGGCGCGCCGCACCAGCGGCAATTGGCGGGCGTCCGGCGCCATCAGGTGGACGCCGCGCCAGGGTGGACTCGGTGGCGACGCGGCCGACGCGGGCTGCGGGTTCAAGGCGCAGGCCGCCAGCAAAGCGAGGGACAAGATGCGAAGTCTGGCTTTCATGGAATGGGCGAGTCATACCCGGCCCAACCGGACCGGGCAAACCGAATTCACACGGAGCGTGGCGGAAAGGCATTTCGATGGCCGGCAGTACCAGCGGCTCCGCCGGTGGCCGGCGCGCGGGTGATCCGTCCACCTGCGTGAACTTCCTCGCTCCGGAGATTGCAGGGCTCGACGGAGTCTCGCCCCACCGGATGGTCGAAGGTCGGAAGTCGAAGGTCGAAGGCCAGCTTCCGGCATCCGCTTTCAACGAACCCCGGACCTCGAACCTCAGACCAATTTCGCATTCCGCATTTGGAAAGCAGGGCACCACAGCGAAACCAGCGTGTAACCCGCGCCCGCACGACTTCGTCTGGTCCCGGCGTTGCGGAACACGCAGTGAAACCAAAAGAGGAGACAAACAGCAGATATGAAACAGATGCGATGGTTGAGTGTGATGGGACTGGGTGCGGCCCTCGTGTGCGGGCCACTGGCTTTCGCCGCCGAGGAGCGGCCGGCCGGCCAGGCGCCCCGGCGGGCGGGGCCGCCTCCCGCGGGTGAACGCGGTCCCGGCATGGGCCGCGGCAGCGAAGAGTGGCTCAAGCGCCTGACCGAGGAACTCAAGCTGACCGAGGCGCAGAAGCAGAAGGTCGAGGCGCACCAGAAGGCGCAGATGGAGCAGATGGCCAAGCTGCGCCAGGACACGAGCCTGACGCAGGAACAGCGCCGCGAAAAGATGCGCGCCCTCCGCGAGGAGAACGACAAGAAGATGAAGGAGATTCTCACCACGGAGCAGTACGAGAAGTGGCAGAAGCTGCGCCAGGAACGGCCGGGCGGCGCGGGTGAACGGCGCGGGGGCGGCCAGGGTCAGGGCCAGGGGGCGGGCGGCGGACAACCGCGGGGCAACGCCCAGTAACCAATCGTTTCAACGACTTACACGCGAGGGCCGGTCGCCGGTCCTCGCTTTTCTCTTATTTGCTTCGGAGGCGCGAAACGCTGGTTTCAGCCCGAAAGCCGAAGTTGACCGTGGCGCGGTGTGTGCCGCCTGCCCAGCTTCGGATTTCGGTTTCAGCGGAAGTCGGCGGCGAGGTGATCATCGGGGGAAAGCGGCAGCAGACAGCCGCATTTCGCGACGCTGCGTGAGCGCCAGGGCGATGGCGCCGGGCAGCCCCGGACCGAAGCCCGTCCACGTGGCGATTCGTTCAGCGCCAGGAGTCGCGCGCTGAATCGTAGTCGGGATTGGGCGCCGGCATTTGCGCCCCCACGCGTTCCCGCCAGGCCGCCAGTTCGCGTTGCAGGCG
>CAZMOZ010000035.1:0-44994 GCA_964568145.1 uncultured Verrucomicrobiota bacterium | reverse complement strand
TGCCACCACTCTAAATCACCCGAAGATTTGTCTAGACTTCGGGGAGCACCTCAAGGATGAACGCGCTCGTGCGCGGCCAGAAGCTGCCGATCTTCTCGGGCAACGGCCTGCCCCACGACCGCGTGTCGGCTCAGATCGTCCGGCAGGTGCGGCTGCCGGAGGAAAAGGTCGAGTTCTCGATCGTCTTCGCGGCGATGGGCGTGAAGCACGACGTGGCGGAGTTCTTCATCCGCAACTTCCAGGAATCCGGCGCGCTGGCCCGCGTGGCGATGTTCTTCTCGCTGGCCGACGCGCCGAGCGTCGAGCGGCTGCTGACACCGCGTGTCGCGCTGACGGTGGCCGAGCATCTCGCGTTCGACTGCGGCCAGCACGTGCTCATCCTGCTGACGGACATGACCAACTACTGCGAGAGCCTGCGCGAAGTCGGCACCGCGCGCGGCGAGATTCCCGGCCGCAAGGGTTATCCCGGCTACCTTTACTCCGACCTCGCAAGTATCTACGAACGCGCCGGCCGCATCGAAGGCTCGTCCGGCTCGATCACACAGATGGCCATCCTGACAATGCCCGCCGACGACATCAGCCATCCCGTGCCCGACTTGACCGGCTACATCACCGAGGGCCAGATCGTGCTCGACCGCGACCTGTTTCAGCGTGGCGTCTATCCACCCATCGCCGGCCTGCCGAGCCTCTCGCGCCTGATGAAGGACGGCGTCGGCAAGGGCTACACACGCGACGATCACCCGGCTCTGGCGAGCCAGCTCTTCGCCTGTTACGCCTACGTCAAGCGCGTGCGCGCGCTGGCCGACGTCATCGGCGAGGAGGAACTCAGCACGCTCGACAAGCAATACCTGAAGTTCGGCGAAGCGTTCGAGACTCGGTTCCTAAACCAGGGCGAGTACGAAAACTGCAGCATCGAGACCACACTCGAACTTGGCTGGGACGTGCTCTCGCTGCTGCCGCGCGAGGAACTCCACCGCGTCAACGACGCGCTGCTGGCGCAGCATTACCGGAAAGGTTGACGCCATGGCCAAGTTGAACGTTCCACCGACCAAGTCGAGCCTGCTTTCGCTGAAGCGGCAGGTCGCGTTCGCGGAGGAAGGCTACGACCTGCTGGAGCAGAAGCGCCAGATCCTCATCCTCGAATTGATGAGCCGCCTCAATCGCGCTCGCGAGGCGGAGCAACGCGTCGCCGACGCCATGAAGCGTGCTTACGCCGCCCTGCGCGAGGCGACGCTCGACATCGGCTCCGACGCGCTCGACCGCGCCGCGGGTGGCGTGCGGATCGATCATCAGGCGGAGGTCACTGGCCAGCACCTGATGGGCCTGAAGATTCCGCGCGTGCTGGTAAAGATCGAGCCGGCCGGCCCGCAGTTCGGCCTCGGCGGCACCTCGGCCAGCACTGACGTGGCGATGCGCCGGTTCGCCGAGGCGCTCCCGTTGCTGGCGGAACTGGCGGAATTGGAGAACGCTGTCCTGCGCCTCGCGCGCGAGCTTCGCAAGACCCAGCGCCGCTGCAACGCGCTCTCGAAGATCTTCATCCCATCCTACCAGGAGACGATCACCTACATCGTCGCCACGCTGGAGGAACGCGAGCGCGAGTCGTTCGTCATCCTCAAGATGATCCGCGACCGGCTCGAGCAGGCGGCTGTACCAGCAGGCGATGTCTGATTCCTACTACCGAACCGGGCGTGGCTCGAGTGGCGGGATTCATGGTGAATGCTTCTCTTGTCCAGCGACAAAGTTCTCGACGGCGGCACCGACCGTGCGTCAAAATAATCAGTTTTGGCTGCGGAGCAGCGGGGGCCGAAGTAACTGTGGACCGGTGGCAGGCTGCGTGCGGTCCGCACGGGGTACAAGCGGAAGACCCAAGGGAAGTTCCGGCGAGACAAAGAACCTTCCCGGTCGGTCACCGGGACGCGGACGTTCACGTCTGTGGCCTGACTGCGCCGCAGCGCAACCCTACCCAAGATTGGAAGAATCATCCGCCCCGGCATGTGTCGTCTCTCAGCGAGAGGCGACCCACCCGGCTGGCGGCTGGAATCCCGCAAACCTCGCCCGCGCGCCCAGGTCGCGCTCGATGCGCAGCACCTCGTTCCACTTCACCAGGCGCTCGCTGCGGGCGAACGAGCCCACCTTGAGCTGGCCCGCGTTGGTGGCCACGGCCAGGTGCGAGATGAACGCGTCCTCGGTTTCGCCCGACCGCGCGGACACGATGGGCTGCCAGCCCGCGCTCTGCGTGAGCCGGATGGCGTCCAGCGTCTCCGTGACCGTGCCGATCTGGTTCAGCTTGATGAGCACGGCGTTGGCCACGCGCCGCTCGAGGCCGGACTGGATGCGCGCGGCATTGGTCGTGAACAGGTCGTCGCCGACGAGTTGTACGCGTGCGCCGAGCAACCGCGTGATCCGCGCCCAGCCGTCCCAGTCGGTGTCGGCCAGCGGGTCTTCAAGGGAGACGATCGGGTAGCGTGCGCACCAGTCTTCCATCAAGCCGATGAACTCGTCCGCGGTGAACGCGCGTCCTTCGAGTTTGAAGCGGTACCGGCGCGTCGCCCCGTCGAACAGGTCGCTGGCGGCGATGTCCAGCGCAAGGGCGGCGTCGCGGCCGGGCAGATAGCCGGCGCGTTCGATGGCTTCGACCAGCAGGGCCAGCGGCTGTTCGTTGGTTTCAAACTCCGGCCAGTAACCGCCCTCGTCTGCCACGCCGAAGTACTGGCCGCGCTCGCGGAAAAGGTCGCCGGCGGCGTGATAGACGTTGTGCGTGATCTCCAGCACCTCACCGAAGCTGCGCGCGCCCACGGCGATCAAGAGGTAGTCCTGCACGTCCGTCCGCCAGTTCGCGTGCGCGCCGCCGCCGATGATCTGGATTTCCGGCACCGGCAACAGCGTGCCGCGGCCTTTGCCGAGATACGCGTGGAGCGGCTCGCCGCCCGCGGCGGCCGCCGCCCGGGCCACGGCCATCGAGACCGGCAGCACCGCGTTGGCGCCAAGCCGGCTTTTGTTGGGCGTGCCGTCGAGCTGAATCAACGTCCCGTCAATGGCGCGTTGCTCATCCGCGTTGCGGCCGCGCAGCGCCCGGGCGATTTCGCCTTCGATGTGGGCAATGGCCTTGAAGACGGACTTGCCGCGGAAGCGCCGCAGGTCGCCGTCGCGTAGTTCCCACGCCTCGAACTGGCCGGTGGACGCGCCCGACGGCGCGATCCCGCGACCGCGCGCGCCGTTGGCGAGCGTGACCTCGGCCTCCACGGTCGGAAAGCCGCGCGAGTCGTAAATCTGCCAGGCATGGACGGAGTCAATCTTCATGGTCGTTGGGCCGGGGCGGCAAAGGTCTGGGTCCGCGCAAACCAGGCGTCCACCAGCGCGCGCAGATCGCCCGCGCCGGCGGGCAGGCGCTCCCGGACAAAGTCGCGGACGAACTGCGCCCGTGGCGGGTCGAGGTACTCGACCGGCGACTTGCCGTCCACGCGCGCGAGCAGCAGCAGGAGCAGCAGGTTCACGACGCGGCGCTCCCAGCCTTCGCCGGGCGCGGGTCGCGCGGCGAGGTAGCCGCGCCAGAATTCGCCGATCAGCTCCCGCAGCCCGCCGCCGAGCGGCGCGTGATGGAGCCGTTTGAGAAAAAGGTGGTTGAGCAGAAAGGCCGCGTCGAAAGCCGGGTCGCCGTACCACGCCACCTCGCAATCCAGCGCCACCAGGCGCTCCGCCGCGAGCAGGATGTTCTTCGGACTGAAGTCACCGTGGACGAGGCATTCGCGTGTGGCTTCCAGGCGCCGCGCCTCGGAGACGAAAAACTCGCGCAGCGCGGGCTGGCGCTCGCCCGTGGTGAGCAGGTACGGCGCGGTGCGCAGTTGGTGAAAGTTCGCCGTTGTGTCGAAGCGCCGGCGCAACTCCGCGTCGCCGGCGGTCCGGCGGTGGATTTCCCCCAGCACCTGCCCGGCCCGCCGGGCGTGCCGGACCTCGAACACGCCTCGCAGCAGCAGTTGCTTCCAGTTCGCGAAGCCGTCGCCGAGATACTCCATGCCGAAGTAGCCGGCCCCGGTGTTGGCGAACCGCACCCGCGGCACGATGCCCGGCAGGAGGCGTCCGACGCACTCCAGGTACGCGCGCTCGCTGGCGTTGCGGCTCACGTCGGCGAACCAGTCGTCGCGGACCTTCAGCTTGGGCAGGGCGCGCTTGACCACAAAGCGGTCCGCGTCGTCCTCGACCAGGTAGATCTCGCTCGACACGCCGCCGCTCAAGGGCGTGAGCCGCGCGCGCGGGCTGCGCACCCAGCCGTCGCGGCGCAGGCATTCGAGGAATTCGCTGGCGCTGGACATCCGGACGCCGCGCAGTTTAGGGGCGTCCAGCGCGGAACGCCACGGCGATTGGTGCGCGGACCCGCGCTGTTCCCACTTTTCCGCTCGAAAACCCGGCGGCCCCGTTGCATGCTGCGCCGCATGAAAACGACTTTCTCAGCCAGCAGAATCACCCGCCGCCGGTTCCTCACCGCCACCACCGCCGCGCTCGCCGCGCCAACGATCATTCCCGCCAGCGTGCTTGGCGGCGAGGGCGCGGTCGCGCCGTCGGAGCGCATCACGATGGGCGTGGTCGGCTGGGGCATGCAGGGGCCTGGCAACACCGGCGCCTTCCTGAACCACAAGGATTGCCAGGTGGTCGCCGCCTGTGATGTGGACAAGAAGCACCTCGAGGCCGCGGTCAACGCCATCAACGGCAAGTACGGCAACCAGGACTGCAAGGCCTGCCACGACTACCGCGAGTTGATGGCGCGGAAGGACATTGACGCCGTGATGCTCGCCCTGCCGGACACCTGGCACGCGCTCACCGCCATCCAGGCCGCGCAGAACGGCAAGGACATCTACGGCGAGAAGCCGCTCGCCCGCACCATCGCCGAGCAGCAGGCCATCGTGCAGGCGGTGCGGAAGCACCAGCGCATCTGGCAGACCGGCTCGTGGCAACGCTCGGTGGAGAACTTCCACAAGGCGGTCGAGATCGTGCAGAACGGCCTGATCGGCAGGGTGACCCGCGTCGAAGTCGGCCTGCCCAGCGGTCACCATGACTTCGCCGGCACCGCGCCGGAATTGCTGAAGAAGCTCGCCAACGTGCCCGGCGCGCCCAGGAGCCTTGCCCAGCTCACGCCGTCCAGCCCCGGCTGGGACCTCGCCGTGTCCGCACCGCCGCCCGAACTCGATTACGACCTGTGGCTGGGCCCTTCGGCGATGGAGCCGTACGTGAAGACGCGCGTCTACATGAACTGGCGCTGGAACTACAACGTGGGCGGCGGCCAGCTCCTGGACTGGATCGGGCACCATTGCGACATCGCGCACTGGGGGCTGGGCTTCGACGACATCGGTCCGGTCGAGGTCGAGGGCCAGGGGGAGTTCCCGCCCAAGGACGCCGTCTGGAACACCTGCACGAAGTACCGCATCACCTGCACCTACGCCGAGGGCGTGGTCATGACCATCGCCGGCGGCCACGGCGACATCCGCGGCGGCACGAAATGGATCGGCACCGACGGCTGGGTGTGGGTGGACCGCGGCGGATTCGACTGCTCGAACGAGGACCTCAAGGACATCTCCCGCCTGCCGGAGAACCTGCGCAAGGTGAAGGTGTACCATTCGCGCGACCACATGCGGAACTTCCTGGACTGCGTGAAGTCGCGCCAGCCGACCATCACGCCGGTCGAGGCGGCGCACCACTCGGCCGTTCCCGGCCATCTGGGCCTGATCGCTCTGCTCGTGGGCCGGAAGCTCAAGTGGGACCCGAAGCGGGAAGTCATCGTCGGCGACCCGGAGGCCAGCAAGCTGCTCAGCCGCGAGTACCGCCAGCCGTGGAAGCTGGGATGAGCCCCGTTTGCCGCGCACCAGGTAACGGTGGCGTCTTAGGCAGCGTTGCGGCAGGGCTGTGGCAAGTGGCCGGATTCAGACCGCAATCGAAGAGGGCATACCATTCGTCATCAAAATGACGGACGGACGGGAGTATGAGGTTGCTGACCGCTACCGCATTTCGCTCGGCAAGAACACGGTGATCGTCGTGGGCGACGACGATGTGCCGCACATCCCGCCGCTGTTGACGATGACCGGGATCAGCTAACCCTTGACTTGGCGATGGCATTTTGTGCGCAGGCAGGTCGCAGCCGCGGGAAAGGCGGATCCACGCTTCCGCACCGGGCGGCGGGCCCGCTTCAAGCCGGGCGCTCGACCCCTCCGGGTTGCGCCGCGACACGACGCGGCGCAACTTGACTCCGAAATGATCGAAGACGTTCGTCAGCATCTGGCCGCCCGCCCGTTCGAACCGTTTGTCATCGTGACCAGCAGCGGTCACCGGTATCGCGTGCCGAGCGCGGACCACGCTGGCATCAATCCCCCGCGGCAGCCGGGTGGTGGCCAGGTTCGATGACGGCAGTGGCGTGACCCTCAGCGGGCTTCACATCGCGGCCATCGAGAAGGAACCCGCGCCATCCGCAATGTGAGGAGCGTCGTCCGGTGACAAGTTCCCAAGCCGGTTCAGCCAGCCGTCGCGCGTGCGTCGCTCAGCGGCCCGGCGGCTCCCCAGCCGGCGCGGGCAATCCCGCCGCCACCGCCCGCACGACGGAGTGGATGATGCCGCGTCCGTTCGCGTGGCCGAGCGTGAACACCACCAGCACGAACTTCCGCCCGTCGGGCAGTTCCACGTAGATCGCGTCGTGGCGCGTCTCGCTGGTCCAGCTGGCCTTGGACCACAGCTTCGCGCCCGCCGGCAGCGCGGGTCCGCTGAACTTCGCCTGGTCGTCCGGGTCGGCGGTGGCGGCGGGATCGCGCTTCAGCAGCGCGAGCATTTCCGCGGAGCGCCGCGCGTTGACGGCCTGGCCGGTGACGATCTCGACCAGCAGCCGCGCCGTGGCGTCGGTGGTCAGCAGGTTGCGCTTCGGCTCGAAGGCACGGATGGCCTGGCTCTCGCGGCCGTACGGGCCTTCGCACCACGGCTTCTTGTTGACGTTGAGGCCCATGTAGCCGAGCGATGCCAGGTAGCGGTTGACGGCATTCCGTTTGTCGAACCACGCCCACAGTTCGGCTTCCTGCAGCTCCGGTCCGCTGGTGGTGCCGGTGAGCAGGTCCACGACGTAATGGGTGGCCTCGTTGTACGAGAGCACGATCGTGTCGCTCAACGCGCGGCGCAACTCCGGGGTGTCCGCAAGCCGGCCGTCCTCGAGCCAGCGATGGGCAGCAAGGAGGTAGAACAGCTTGACCACACTGGCCGGGTAGATGGGCACGTCGCCACGATAACTGCCGCGGTCCGGCGCGCCGGGGCCGGTCAGGTCCACCAACGTCACGGCCAGCTCGTCCGGCTTGAGCGGTGGCGCGGTGAAACGGTCCAGGGTGCTGCGCACCGCGCCGTCCACGACCGCTTGCGCGGTGGGCTTCGCGGGAACTGCTTCGGCGACGGCGGGCGGGCAAACGGTCTGCGCGGTCATGAGACTGACGGTCAGGCGGGACGCGAGGCGGGGATGGCGGGCGGTGGGCATGGGCAAGTCGAGGCGGCGGGTTCAGTCCAGCCCGCGTTCCTCGAGGTCCAGTTCGTCCAGGCCGAGGTAATGGCCCAGTTCGTGAAGGTAGGTGGTGCGGACTTCCTCTCGGTACGCCGCCTCCTCGCCTTCGGCGAATTCCCAGAGGTTTTCGAGGAAGAGCAGGATTTGCGGCGGCACGTCGGCAAAGCCGCCGGCCTCCTCGTCATAGGCCTTGCCCACAAACAGCCCGAGCAGGTCCGGCTCCCAGCCGTCGGCGAGAATCGCCTCGTTGGGGTGCGGCTCGTAGCTGACCGGCAGGCCCTCGGCGTGGGGCCGCAGCGCGCGCGGCAGGCGGCGCTGCGTGCCGCGCACCTCCTCCCGGGCCACGCGCAGCAACTTGGGCCAGTCCGGCGACATGGTTCAGCGGCGGGCGGTGGCGGGCGGCGCGGCGCCCCGCAGGAGTTCCGCGAGGTTGTAATGCGTGTAGCGGGCGTGGCTGGCCACGTTCTGCGAGTCCGCGTTGGCCACCCAGAAATCCAGCGTCTCCGGCGCGAAGAGCACGGAATGGATGTTCGAGTTCATCGCCACCGGCCGGTCCATGAGCCGGCGCGCGGCCCCGGCGTCCAGCTTGCCGTGCCCCGCCCGCACGCGCTCGACCAGTTTCTCGTAGCGGTCGCCCGCGCTCAGCAACACCGCGTCCGCGATGGCGTGCGGCAGCCGCGGATGCGCCTCGCCGGGCTTCACCACCTCGAACGTGTCCGGCGTCGCGGCGATGCCCGCCGCGCGCTTCGTGTTGCCGTCGGCGATCACGTAGTAGTACTCGCAGGTGCGCGGCCCGCGGCGCATGATCTCCACCGCCTCGTCCAGCGTGGACGCCTTTTCCATGACCTCCCGGACGAGCTGCGCCATTGGCTTGCCGTCCCAATGGCCTTCGCCGCGGCCGCCCATTTCGCCGATCGAGATGCGCTTTTCGTTCATGGCTGTGACCGAGCCGATGAAGCCGCCGTAGCTGACGTTCACCCAGGCGTGGCCGTAATCGGGCTGGTGGACGATGACCACGGCGTTGGGCTCCAGGCCGACGCCGCGCAGGTAATCCAGGATGCGGCCGTGGTACAGGCGGCCGTCCACGGTGGCCCGGCCGTACACGGCGAAGCCGCTGCAGTGGAACAGCTCCGGGAAGAAGTTCGCCAGCCGCACCTCCTCCCGGTCGAGGTTCGCCGCCAGCGCCAGCGCGTCCATTTCGCGGAGGTAACGCTCGTCAATGAACGGCGCTAGGCGGGCCTGGGCGTCCTCGATTTCGCCGAAGAACCACCGGCCTTTCTCGAACGAGCTGCCCACGCCCACGCCGTAAAGGATCTTGTCCACCAGGTCGCGCACCTGGCGGCGCATGAGCACGCCATGCTGGCGGCCCATGTCCTCAGGCGAGCCCTTGAGGAACAGCACCTTCGTGCCGTCGTGCTCCTCCAGGCGGCCGGCGCCTTCGGTGGCCAGCAGGCGCTTCTCGCCGGTCGCCGGCCCGAGCGGCGGCACGCGCAGGTTGAGCAACGACATCGCGGCGGGAATGAACCGCTCGAGATGGGCGCGGGCGACCTTCTCGATGGTAAACAGGTTCGCGCCTTGCAGGCGCCAGGCGTGCGCCGGCCACGGTTCCCGCAGCGCCAGGTCCTGCGCTTCCAGCACCAGCCGGCGGCCGCGCTGGTCCGTCAGACTCAGTCGCGCGGGCAGGGAATCGGTTTCGCGCACCCAGAGCTTGAACTCGCCCTTGGGAATCTTCAGCGCCTCGATCGCCTGCGGCTGCGGCGTGCCGCGGATCACGTGGCAGCGGACCTCGCCCACCGTCTCGGCCGGCAGCGCCTCGAGCTGCATCATCAGCGGCAGCAACAGCAACTGCTCGCGCGGCACCGGCAGCTTGAACGGCGGCAGCGGCGTGCAGTCCACGCTGTCCGGCCGCGTGCGGAAGCGCGGCACATCCGGCAGGCCGATTACGCCGAACTTCTTGCCCGGCGCGAAGAGCCACAACTCCTGGCCGTTGCGGCCCAGTTGGAGCTCGCGGCCTTCGATCTCGACCGTGACTGCCAGCCGGTCCGGCGCCTGAAGCGCAATCTGGGCGCCACGGCCGGCGAGATCCTTGCCCAGGCCCTCGGCCTCGACGATTCGCAGCGTGGTCGTCAGCGTCCTGGGTGCCGCGCCCGCCGGCGGTTCGATGAGCGTCATCAGCCTGCCCACCGCGCTGCCGAGGACCTCCTGCGGCGTCTTCTCCGCGGTCTCCTGGGCGATCACCAAGCCAGCCAGCAACCAGCCTGTCACGAGCGGCAGGACGAATCGGGCTCGAAAACCAGAGATATTCATGCGGCGGAGGATAGCCGGCGCGGTCGCGGTTGCCAATGAAGCGTTGACCTCGGCGGCACGACCGGGGCTGGAACGGGCGATTTCGTCGGGAGGGGCGGTCGGGGCGCGTGGCAAGGTGGATTGGCCATCGCCGAACCAGCGCCCGCCGGGCTAAGGCCCTTCGGTGATGCGGAACAAGCGACTGGGCGTGGTACGCTCCAGCGGCAGCGCGAGGACTTGTCCATCGCCGGTGAAGTTGGTCAGGAGCTGCCAGGGCTGCCCCGGAAGGGCGTCGGTGTATTCCACGCGATAGGGCAAGCCGGCCAGCGTGGCGATGTCGAGGGCCATTTCCCCCTGAGTTCCCCGGCGCAGGGTGGCGGTACGTGTCTCGGGCCGCGTGACCACGATCGATAAGACGCGGGCGGTGGTGTTGGTGGCCAGCGCGAAACGGTAGCCGGGTGGCACATCGCCGAAACGCAGGTTGTGGCTGACGGTGTTGCCGCAGCAATACTGGTAGAACGGAAACACGCCGGGGCCAAAGCCAGTCAGGGCACGGACGTTGATCCGGCCGGCGATGACCGGTGAGGCGCTCTTCGCCGCCGCCGCGATGTCGAAGAAATCGTTGGTCGTTCCCGGCGCGCCGAGGTCCACCTCGAAGACGGTCTCGGGTGCGAGGACGATTCGGTTGGTGGGGCCGATGCTGCGCGTGCCGACACTGTGGATTTGGAGGCGTCCGAAAGGCCCGCTGGCCGAGGCCGGCGACAGCACGGCGCTGACCTGCGCGTTATAGCAAGTGATGTTGCCGGAGCCGTAGATGTGCCCGCTGACGATGAGATTGGAGACGGAAAGGATGCCCGCGTGCAGGTAGAATTGACGCCGTCCGGCCCACCCGCTGGCGCGTTCAGCGCGACGCCTCCCGGGCCAGACGCCGGATCAGGCCGCTGAAGATCAGGCTGTGGAGCGGGTACAACGCGTACCAGTAGGCCAGTCCGGCCAAGCCCTTCGGCTCGAAGAACGCCGTCTGCTGAAGCAGTGTGCGCCCGTTGGCCTGCGGTTCGGCTCTGAATTCCAGCCACGCCCGGCCCGGCACCTTCATTTCGGCCCGCAGACGGATCAACCGCCCCGGCTCGACCGCCTCCACGCGCCAGAAGTCCAGCGGGTCGCCCGGCCGCAGGTCCTCGGGGTCGCGCCGGCCGCGGCGCATGCCCACGCCGCCGCAAAGCCGGTCCACCAAGCCCCGCAGTTGCCAGGCCCAGTCCAGAAAGAGCCAGCCGCGCGCGCCGCCGAGGCGGGCGAAACTCCGGTACACCGCGGCGGGCGGAGCGTCCACCATGCGCCGGCGGCATTCGCGGATCAGGCCTTCGCTGTCGAGCAGCGCCACCGGCGTGCGGGCGCCCTGGCTGGACGTGAGGGCGTCGCTCCAGGCCGTCTCCACCCCGCCCGCTTCCAGTTTTCCGAGGGCGAGCCGGACGGCGGTGGCGTAGTCCACCGGCCGGATGCCGGGGAAGAGCTGGAGCGCCTCGGCGTTGCGCACCACGACTTCATTGCCCAGGCCGCGGATGAGCGGTTGGGCGATGTTGGCGGGAATGGGCGTCACCAGATGCACCCAGTAGGACGAGAGCCGCGGGGTCAGAACCGGCACCGCGATGAGCCAACGCCGCAGGCCGCGGGCTCGCGCATACCCCTGCATCATACCGGCGTAGGTGAGCACGTCGGCGCCGCCAATCTCGAGCGTGCGACCGGCGCTTTCCGGCACCGCGAGCGCGGCCTGAAGGTAGTCGAGCACGTTGCGGATGGCGATGGGCTGGATGCGGGTGAAAACCCACCGGGGGCAGATCATCACGGGCAGACGCTCGGTCAGGTAACGGATCATCTCGAAGGAGAGGCTGCCGGAGCCGACGATTACCGCCGCGCGAAACTCCGTGACGGGCACGCCGGCTTCGCGCAGGGCGGCGCCCGTTTCCTGGCGCGACCGCAGGTGGACCGAGAGTTCCGCCGCCGGATCTCCCAGCCCGCCGAGGTAGATGATTCGCTCCACGCCGGCCCGGCGGGCAGCCTCGCCGCAATGCCGCGCGGCCAGGATGTCCCGTTCCGGGAAATCGCCGCCGCCACCGAGGCTGTGGACGAGGTAATACACCGTGCCCACGTCCCGCATCGTTTCGGTCAGCGAGCCGGGATCCAGCACGTCACCCCACGCCAGTTCCACCTGGTCGAGCCAGGACCGTCCCTGGAGCCGCGCGGGATCGCGCACGAGGCAGCGCACCCGCTGCCCGGCCGCCAGCAGCCGCGGCACCAGACGCCCGCCCACATAGCCGGTGGCGCCGGTGACCAGGATCAGTCTGGCGGCGGGTTTGACCACCGTGCGGTTCCCGTGGTGACTCACAGCGTCCGCTTCCGCGAGGCTTTCCACTCGTCCAGGACGCCGAAGAACCGCTGCGCTTCGACGTCATGCGGATTCGCGAGCAGGCGCTGCTTGAGCCGCAGGCCCTCGAGCTCCGTCACGTCCTCCTGTTCGGCCACATAATAAAGGGGCCGGCCGCCGCCGCCGTAGATGGCGTAGCAGTACCAGTTCATGAGGAACGGCTCGCCGTTCTTCCGGTAGTTCCACGTCTGGCCGTGAAACACCTCGCGGTTCAGCAGCTTCTGCTTCAGCGAGCTGACGACGGCCCGATCGGTGCTCGGGCCTTGAAGGATGCGCGGGGTTTTGCCGCCCACTTCGTCGCGGTCGTAGCCCGTCATCTTGAGCCAGGCGCGGTTCACGTAAATGATCCGCGGCCCGTCGGGCCGGTCCAGGGTCACGTCCGTGACCATGATCCCACGGCGCAGGTTCTCCAAGACGATCAACCAGTCGAATTTGAGTTGCATGCTGGCTTCAGTACACGCGGAAGGCACCGGACGCAACGGCCAACGTCCCGCACGCCCCGGCTGCGGCGAACAGTCGCGCCGCGCTTCGCGAGGGCGCTACGCAGGCTGCTTGCGGCTTCAACCCGGGGTCGCCGGTGCTGCGCGACGCATTTCCGGATGCGGGTCAGGTTGCGCAGGGTCGAGGTCGGCAGCTCCAGCGCCTGGATCGCTGGCAGTGACCAGACCTTGGAGTCGCTCACCCGCCCGCAGCGCAGCCAGTAAAATTCCCGGCCGCGCACGCGGAACTCGTTCCCCGTCGTGCGCGCCGCCGCGAACTTCCGTGCCGCCTCCCGCGGCAGCGGTTCGTGCCAAAAGCACACATGCATCGTGACGCCCGGCCGGTCCTGCTCCGGGAACATCTTCGACCGGCCGAAGGCGGCGACTTCCCCCGCTGTGCGCACGAAGGTATCGACACGATAGCCGAGTGACGCCTCCAGGTGAGCGGCAGTTTGCCGCTCAAGCTGGCGGGCGTCGGTGCCGGCTGTGGTGAACAGCACTTTGCCGCTGGCGATGAACGGGTCCACGGCATCGAAGCCAAGCGCCGCGAAAAGCGCCAGAAACCCTGACTCGAAACAGCGCGCAAACTACCTGACGCGGGCAAAGGGTCAAACCGTCGCGCCGCTGATGCCAGCCCAATGCCGTGGCTTGACCTGTCCTCGCCCCTGGCCTTAACTGCCGCCAACAGATCGCCACCGTCATGAACTCGACTCCCGAATCCGTTGCCGTCGCCTCGCGTCGCGACTTTCTCAAAACCTCCTCCGTTGCCGCCGCCGGCGTGCTCGCCTCCGGGCTCGCGCCGGCCCTGCTCGGCGCCGAGCCGCCGCCGCTGAAGGTCGGCCTGATCGGCTGCGGCGGCCGGGGCCGGGGCGCCGCGGCCCAGGCGCTCAACGCCGACAAGGGTGCGATCCTCACGGCCGTCGGCGACGTGTTTGCCGACGCCTGCGCGGGAGCGGTGAACGAGCTCAAGCGAAACCCCGCCATGCAGAGCCGCGTGCAGGTGGATTCCGGCCGCATGTTCCCGGGCCTCGACAACTTCCAGAAAGTGATCGATAGCGGCGTGGACGTCGTCCTGCTCTGTGCGCCGCCCGGCTTCCGGCCCGCACATCTCAAGGCGGCCGTGGACGCGGGCAAACACATCTTCTGCGAGAAGCCGATGGCCACCGATGCCACCGGGGTGCGTTCGGTGATGGCGTCCGCAGCAGCCGCGAAACAGAAGGGCCTCGCGCTGGTGGCCGGCTTTTGCTGGCGCTACGACACCGCGCGGCGCGAGTTCTACAAACGCATTCACGACGGCGCGATCGGCGAGGTGCGCGCCATCCACGCGACCTACCTGACGAGCCCGGTCAAGCCGATGCCGCCCGCCAGTACCCGACCCGCGGGCATGGGCGACGTCGAGTGGCAGGTCCGCAACTGGTACAACTTCGTCTGGACGTGTGGCGACGGCCTGGTGGAGCAGGCCTGCCACAGCGTGGACAAGATTCTCTGGGCGATGAGGGACCAGCCGCCGGTTCGCTGTGTGGCCACCGGCGGGCGGCAGATCCCGAACAACGAAGGCAATATCTACGACCACATTGACGTGTTCTACGAGTGGGAGAACGGCGTGCGGGCGACCATGGCGCAGCGGCAGATCGCCCAGTGCGCGAGCGACAACTCGGACTACCTGATGGGCGAGAAGGGCCTCGGCACGATCCGCGGCGCGCCCGTGATCCGGGGCGCCGAGACGTGGCGCTACCGCGGCGAGCCGGGCGACATGTACCAGAACGAGCACAACGAACTGTTCGCCTCGATCCGCTCCGGCAAGCCGATCAACGACGGCGTCTGGATGACGCAGAGCACGCTGGCGGCGATCATGGGCCGCATGGCGGCCTACACCGGTCAGGAAGTTTCGTGGGAGCAGGCGCTCAATTCAAAGGAGAAGCTGGTGCCCGACAACCTCTCGTGGGACATGAAACTGCCCATCGCGCCGATGGCCGTGCCGGGCAAGACGAAGCTAATCTGAGCCCGGCCAACCGAGGCTTACGCTTGAAGTAACCGGGCGCCGGTTTCCAGGCTAGACGCTCTTCAAGAGCGGCACGAGTTGGGGAAGCTTGATCTGACTGGCCTGCTGCTCGATCTGGCCGGCGTAACGCCCGTGCAGCGCGCGAGCTTGGTCGGTTAGACTGCCAAACAGCTCGCGCAGTTGGACCGCTGAAAGCGACCGGCCGCCGGCGTAGTAGCGTCGGGCGAGGTGCCCCAGCGCGTACGTGCTGGCGAAGGACATCGCCGAGCCGGCCGCCTGCCGGCCCAGGCCCTTCAGCCACCCGGCGCCGGCCCGGCCCAGCAAGCCGCCGATCAGCTTGCGCGCGTACCCTTCCACGACCTGCGAGGTGAGGCCGAGGCCCGCCGCGGCCAGCAGTTCCTTGATGTGCCCGCGGTCCAAGGTGAAGCCATGGCGCTTGCCGATGGTGTACACGAGCTTCATCTGCAGCGGAATGATGGCCATCGTGGCCAGGCTTTCGGGCATCAACTCCAGCGCCCCGGCCAGGATCGCATATTTCAAGATCAGCGCGTCCAGTTCGGCGTCGGCGGCGGCCGGCGCGCCGGCCGTGACTGGCGGCACGACGTCGGCCTCCGCCAGCGGCGTAGTGGTCAGGCTTTCGGCGGTTTGTTCGATGTTCGCGGCCAGCGGGGCTTCGAGGCGGAGTTCCCGGCGCAAGTCCGCGAGGAAGGCTTTCTCGGCCGCGTTCAAGACGTCGTCGGCTTCGCAGACGCACACGGCCATTTCGTACGCGAGCTGGCGCAGCTCAGGCGTCTGGAGCGCGGCTGCCGCCGCCGCCGGCGTGACCTGCCGCAGCAGCACCCGCTGATAAAGCGTGGCGGGATGCACCGCGCCGTCTGGCAGGGTGGCGGCGATGCGCTTCAGCTCGGCGCGTTCGAGTTCGCTTTGGCCGCCGTCCGCGAAGGCAGCGAGCAGGCACAAGGTCAGGACGGCTTCCTGTTGGGGCGTAGTCATAATGGTCTTGCGTGCTCGGACATCTGGCGTTCGGCGCGCGTTCACCGGATGCCTTTCATCCGCCGCGAACGGCCGGCCGGCCTGACGCAGGCCGCGGGAGCGCGCGCCGGATGCTTGCGCCACCCGCGGGCAGGGGTCAACTTCCGCCCGACATGTCCAAGCTGCTCGCAGCCATCCGCGCCGAGGCGGAAGCTCAACTGGACTTACCCCCCGGGCGGCATCCGGCAGCAGAGATCGATCGCTACCAACGGTTTCTGCGGCGCCAGGCCATGCGCATCCGCCTGGCGCACAACAAGGGCGCCGGCGGCCGGGAGGTCTGCCAGGCCCGCGCGCTGGCAGTGGACCTGGTGTTTGAGTACGCGCTGCGGGCGGTGCTGGCGCTGCCCGCCTACGCCGGCAACCCGCCGCCGCCGTTCGCCGTGGTGGCGCTGGGCGGCTACGGCCGCGCGGAACTCAGCCCGCACAGCGACGTGGACGTGATGTTTCTGCACGACCACGCGGACGTCCACGCCGCGCCGCGCCCGCCGTTCATGGAACTGATGGAAGGCGCCTGGCTGTTCAACGTCTTCCCAAAGGTCCAGCCGCTGGTGCGCGCGCCGGCCCAGTGCGTCGAGGCCGCCCGGGAGGATTTGCGCTCGATGACTTCGCTGCTCGAGGCCCGGCGGGTCTGCGGCGACGAGCGGCTGTTCGAGGCGATGCGAAAGTGGCTGCTGGCCGGCGCGGTGAAGGGCTGCGAAGACGCCTACATCGAGCAGCGCGTCAAGGACCAAGCCGGACGGCGCGAGCGGTTCGGCAACACCCCGTTTCTCCAGGAGCCGAACGTGAAGAACGGCAGCGGCGGCTTGCGCGACTACCAGAACCTGCTGTGGGTGGCGTTCTTCCGGTACCGCGCGCGCACCACGGGCGAGCTGGCCGGGCGCGGGCTCATCACGCCACGCGAGCAGGCCGCGCTCGACGCGGCGTACGAGTTCCTGCTGCGCGTGCGCAACGACCTGCATTACCGCGCCGGGCGAGCCAACGACGTGCTCACCAAGAGCGTGCAGCCGCTGGTCGCACGCGCGATGGGCTTCACCCGTGGCTCGCCGCGCGTCCGGCTCGAGCGGCTCATGCAGGCCTATTACCGGCACGTGCGGACCATCCACGAACTCACGCGCACGCTGGAGGAACGGCTGGCGCTGCACCCGCAACCCGGCCGGCTGCCGCGCCTGCGGCATCTGTGGCGCGAAGGCCGCCAGCGCGCCGCCGAAACGGTGGACGGCTTCAAGTTTGTGGACGGCGCGGTGCTTGCGGCGTCGGACCGGATTTTCCGCGAGCAGCCGCACCGGCTGGTGCGGGCCTTTTCCCACGCCCAGAGCCGCGGGCTCCGGCTGCATCCGGAGCTGGTGCATCTGATCCGCAACCACACGCACCTGGTAACCCGGGAGTTCCGGGCCGATCCGCAGGTGCGTGAGATGTTTCTCGAGCTGTTCAAGCACCGCGGCCGCGTGGGCGCCACGCTGCGGCCGATGCATGAGACCGGTTTGCTCGCCGCGCTGGTGCCCGCCTTCGGCCGCCTCACCGGCCTGGTGCAACACGAGTTCTTCCACCAGTTCACCGCGGACGAGCACACACTGGTGTGCCTGGACAAGCTGGACGCCATCTGGGAGGAACGCCTGCCGGGCTGCGCGCCGTACACGGCCATCTTCCGCAAAGTCCCCCGCCCCGAACTCCTGTACCTGGCGCTGCTGCTGCACGACGCCGGCAAGGGCGGGGACCACGACCACGCCGAAAGCGGGGCGCGCCTGGCCGCGAGCGTGGTGCGCTGGCTGCGGCTGGACCCACCCGCCGCCGGGCAGGTGGTCTTCCTGGTGCGGCATCATCTGGCGATGGTCGCGCTTTCGCAGAAGCGCGACCTGGACGACCCGGCCGTGGTGGAGGGTTTTGCCCGGCTGGTGGGCGACGCGGAGAAGCTGCACATGCTCACCTTGTTGACGCTGGCGGATTCGCTGGGCACCAGCGACACGCTGTGGAACGCCTTCAAGGACCAGCTTCTGCTGATGCTCCACGCCCGCACCGAGCAACACCTGGCCGGCGCCATCGCCCCGGCCGGGGCGGTCCGCCGGGACGAACTGCTGGCCGCAGTGCGGGAGGCCCGTCCGCCCGCGCTCGCGCCGGACGAGATCGAGGCCCATTTCACCGGGCTGCCGGAAAGCTACTTCCAGCACCTCAGCCTGGCCGAAGTGCTGGCCGACCTCGGGGTGGTCCACGAATTCCTGGCCGCCCAGGTGCGCGGCGACCTGCCGCCGCTGGCTCCAGCCATCCGCGCCGAGGCGCAACCGGCGCGCGGCTGCTCGGTGGTGCGGGTCTGCGCGTGGGATCATTCCGGCCTCTTTGCGGGCCTCGCCGGCGCGCTGACCGCCGCCGACCTGAACATCCTCAGCGCGGAGATCTACACCCGCTCCGACAACCTGGTGCTGGACCGGTTTTACGCGGCCGACCCCGCGACCGGCGCTCCCGCCAGCGAGCGGGCGCTCGAATCGTTTGCAGGCCTCGCGCGGCAGGCCCTGACGGGGGAACTGAGCCTGGCCGAACTCCTCCGCCGGGCCCGCGGACGCCGGACGACGGGGGCCCGGGCCGAGCGCGTGCCCACGCGGATTGCGTTCGACAACCAGGCCAGCGCCACCCGGACGGTGGTCGAGATCGAGACCGAGGACCGGCTGGGCTTGCTGGCCTCGCTGGCCGCCGGTCTGGCCGCGCTGGGCGTGGACATTTCCCTGGCCAAGATCAACACGTCCCACGGCGTGGCGGAGGACGCGTTTTATGTGACCGACGCCGACGGCGGCAAAATCATGTCCGCCGCGCGCCAGCAGGAGATTCGCAACCGGCTGCTGGCGGCCATTGCCGAACTGGGGTAAGGGCTTTCAAGGGCGTGTCAGAGAAATGCCTTTGGGTGGAACGGGCAACTTGCCCATTGCGGCCGGCGGTAACGACCCAGGGGAGCAACCACGGACAACAAACAACAAACCACGAACCAACCCGGCGTTTCGGAGGGTCGGGTTCGACAGAGGCTTGCCCCGCTGCGAAAATCCGGGGCCCGAAATCCGGCATCTGGCTTCCGCTTTCCACGATCCCCGCGCCTCGCACCCCGAACCCCGTGCCCCAACAGCAGGTCTCGACGGAGTCTCGCCCCGCCGCATCAAGGCCGGACCGGCACAAAAGCTCGACGATCCCTTCGCCTGCCCGCCGCGCCTGCACGGTTGCCTCGACGCCAAACCTGCCTATCCTCCATCGAGTGAACAGCGTTTGTCACACCGCCAGCCGCCCGGCGGCCGCGCCGCCCGCGCTGACCGCGCGCAAGCGTTTCTTGGCTGCCTGTCGCTGCGAGCCGCTGGACCGTCCGCCCGTCTGGCTGATGCGCCAGGCGGGCCGCTGTCTGCCCGAATACCGCGCGCTCAAGGAGCGGTACTCGTTTCTGCAACTGGTCCAGACACCTGCGCTCGCCGCCGAGGTTACGCTCCAGCCGATCCGGCGGTTCGGCTTCGACGCCGCGATCATTTTCAGCGACATCCTCGTGATCGCCGAGGCGCTCGGCCAGCCGTACCGCTTCACCAACGGCGAGGGCATCAAGATGGACTGGACAATCGAGTACGGCTACCACGTGGACCGGCTCGACCCGCGCGGCGTGCCGGAACGGCTCGCTTACGTGGCCGAGGCCTTGCGGCTGACGCGCGCCGAACTCGGCAACGACACGGCGCTGCTGGGCTTTGCTGGGTCGCCGTGGACGCTGGCCAACTTCATGGTCGAAGGCGGCAGCACGCCGCAGTTCACCAAAGCCCTCACGCTGTTCCGCGAGGACCCGCGGCTGTACGGCCGGCTGGCCGAGAAGCTCGCGGCCGGCATCGTGGATTACCTCAAGCTCCAAGTCGCGGCGGGCGCGGACGCCGTGCAGCTTTTCGACACGCTCGGCGGCATGGCGCCGCCGGCGGATTTCGACGAACTGTCCGGCCGCTGGCTGCGGGACATCGTGGCGGAACTCCGGGACGACGCGCCGGTGATCGTCTTCGCCAAGGGCGTCAACGACCGCTGGGACCGGCTGGCGGCGCTGGGCGCCATGGTGCTGGGCGTGGATTGCACCGTGCCGTTGCGCGAGGTGGCGGACCGGTTGCCGGCGTCCCTCGCGGTGCAAGGCAACCTCGATCCCGCGCTGCTGACCACCGACGCCGCGACCGTGGCCCGCGCCACCAGCGATTTGCTGAAGTCCATGAACGGCCGGCCGGGGCACATCTGCAACCTGGGCCACGGCGTGCCGCCGCAGGCCAGGCTGGAGTGCCTCGAGGCGCTGGTCCGGACGGTGAAGGAGTTCAAATGAGGCCGACGGAGTGCAGTCTCAAAGGCGGATACCGGATGCCAGATGCCGGACGCAGACGCCTCGTACCCCGCACCTCGCACCCAGTCCCAGGCCGCTGTCTCTTCCCCCATGCCCCGACTGAACGTCAACCTTGACCTCGTCAAGAAGTACAACGTGCCCGGCCCGCGGTACACGTCGTACCCGCCCGCCACCAAGTTCACCGACGCGGTCGGCGTGGAGGAGGTCCGCGCCAGCATCCGCCGCAACAACGAAACGCCGCGCGACCTCTCGCTGTATTTCCACCTGCCGTTTTGCGAGACGCTCTGCTGGTTCTGCGGCTGCACCACGGTCATCACCGCCGACTACGCGAAGAGCGCCACCTACGTCGAGTACCTCGGCCGGGAGATGGCTGCGCTCAAGCCGCTGCTGAATCCGCGGCGGCGCGCCGTGCAGCTCCACTTTGGTGGCGGCTCGCCGACGTTCTGCAAACCCGACCACCTGCGCCGGCTGGGCGAATTGATCCGCCAGTACTTCACCTTCGCGCCGGACATCGAGGCGGGCGTCGAGGTGGACCCGCGCCGGCTCACGCGCGACCATCTCGTGGCGTTGCGCGAGGTCGGCTTCAACCGCGCCTCGATGGGCGTGCAGGACAACAACCCCGAGGTGCAGAAGGCCGTGCACCGCATCCAGCCGCTGGAGGTCACCCGCCAGGCCGTCGAGTGGGTGCGCGAGACCGGCTTCAGCTCGCTGAACATTGACCTCATCTATGGCCTGCCGTTCCAGACCCCGGGCACGTTCGAACGCACGCTGGACGAAATCCTCGCGCTGCACCCAGACCGCTTCGCCGTGTTCAGCTACGCGCACGTGCCTTGGATGAAGCCCGCGCAGAAGATCGTTCAGGCGCGCGTGCTGCCGACGCCGGAGGTGAAGTTCCAGCTCCTCAAACTCACCATCGAGAAGCTCGCCGACGCCGGCTACGTGTACATCGGCATGGACCATTTTGCGCGGCCCACGGACGAGCTGGCCGTGGCCCAGCGCGCCGGCACGCTCCAGCGCAATTTCCAGGGCTACAGCACCCGCGGCGGCGCGGACATCTACGCCTTCGGCATGTCCTCGATCTCGCAGACACCGGACACGTACTGGCAGAACCTCAAGGACCTGCCGGCCTATTACGCGAAGGTGGACGCCGGCGAACTGCCCTGCGCGCGCGGCTACACGCTGAACGACGACGACCGCCTCCGCCGCGAGGTCATCATGCAGATCATGTGCAATCTGGGGGTGGACTTCGACACGATGTCCGCGCGGCTGGGCGTGGACTTCCGCGAGTACTTCGCGAAGGAACTGGCCTCGCTGGACGACCTCGCGGCGGACGGGTTGGTGGAGCTGGGCGATTCGCGCCTGGTCGTGACCGACATCGGCCGGCTGCTGGTGCGGATCATCGCGATGCGGTTCGACGCCTACCTGCCCCAACCCACCGAAAGGCGCCACGCGATGACGATTTGAACCCGAAAACCGGAGTTGGCTGTAGCGCAGTGCGGCCCGCCTGCCCAGCTCCGGCTTTCGTGTTGAAGCCCGGTGTGAACCCGTCGCCGGTGGATGCGGTGCGTTTTACGGAACGTCCGGCGGAAAGGGACGCGACGCGCTACGACTACGGAGGCATTGGGGAATCGCCGGCACGGACTGCGGGTGCAGCCGCCGGTATGGCGATCCGGCTTTCAGCGCAGTTCCACCCGGCGGGGAAACTGCGGACACAGGCGGGATTGTTTGAGCGGCCGGCCCGTCGCGGAAGCCAGGAACTTCATGTCGCCCGAGTCGTCACACAGCCAGACTTCACGCGCGCCGGCATCAAAGTAGAGCGCAACCTTTTCCATCATCTCCGCCCCGGTGTTTCCGGGCGAAAGCACCTCCACGCACAGCTCCGGGGCGCGCGAAAAGCATCCCCGGTTGCCCAGGTCGCGCATGACTTCCGGCGAGGCCCAGGCCACCTCGGCCGCCTTCCCGCCGTCTGCGGTCGAGATCGGGCATTCGGTCAGCACCCGGCCGTGCGGCATCAGGCTGTGCAGCAGATAGGCGATTTTCGACTGGAAACTTCCATGTCGTGAAGCGGATGGGGGCCATGAGGATGTTGGCCGTGGCGGTCGGTCTCGATGCGACCCTCGAACCTGGCCAGCCCGGCGTCCGCCAGCAGTTCCTCCCAGCGGCGCAGGTTGAAGGCGGTCTGCGTCCGCTGAGTCGGCAAGGTGATGGTCAACGTTGCCATGCCCGGAGCGTAACGTCGGGTGCGCTGCCGCGCAACGGAGGGCTTGCCGGCCGGGAACAAACCGCGACAGGCGCCCCCGCCTGTGGCCGTGGCCGTCCGCACCCCGCTGCTTGCGGGGCTCGACGGCGTCTTGCTCCACCGTGTGAAGGCAGGACCGGCAGGAAACTGAGGTGCGCCCGAGCGCCGGCTTTTGTCCTTTCACGCTTTTAACCAGTCACGCGTGCCCCAATACTGGGCGCGTGCAATCCCCTGTCTGGCGGGAAGCCTTTGCGGGGTGCGCGGACCCGGCGCGGGCCCGGCAGTTTCACGCGCGGCTGCTGGAGGCGGGCGCCGGCGCCATCTTGAAGGATGCCCCGCCCGAGGCCACGCGCGTGCTGGCCGCGCTGTTCAGCGGCTCCCAGGTGCTCGGCGAATGGCTGGCCCGCAATCCCGGCTGGCTGCCCCGCCTGCTCGACGTGGAAGGCCTCCGCCAGCCGCGTACCGAGGCGGGCCTGCGGCGGGAGGTCGAGGGCTGGCTCAAGCCCGCGCTGGCGGCGCGGGATCCCGCCGGGGCGCTGGCGCAGTTGCGTTGCTTCCAGCAGCGCGAGCTGGTCCGCATCGCCGCGCGCGACCTTGGGCGTCTCGGCCGGACGGGCGAGATCACACGCGAGCTTTCCGACCTGGCCGACGTGTGCCTGGCCGCGGTGTACCGCGTGTGCTGGGCCCAATTGACCGCGCGCTTCGGCACGCCGCACGAGCAGCCGCCCGAAGGCCGCTGGCTGCCCACGCGCTTTTGCGTGCTGGGCATGGGCAAGCTGGGCGGGCAGGAGCTGAATTACAGCTCGGACGTGGACGTGCTGTTCGTTTATAGCGACGAGGGGTTCGCGTTCAAGGAGCCGCCCCGGCCGGGCAGCCAGGCCGGCAAGGGTCTGCCGAACCACGAGTTCTTCCGCCGCCTGGGCGAGGCCTTCATTGCGGAAGTCAGCCGCGCGGCGCCGGAGGGCACGCTGTACCGCATTGACCTGCGGCTGCGCCCGGAGGGCCGGGCCGGGCCGCTGGCGCGCTCGCTCGAGAGCTACGAAAACTACTACGCCCAATACGGGCAGACCTGGGAGCGGCTCATGCTCATCAAGGCGCGCGGCGTGGCGGGCGACGCCAGCCTCGCGCACGAGTTCCTGGAAATGATCGGGCCGTTCCGGTTTCCGCGCCTGCTGGGGCCGGACGCGCTCGAGGAGGTCGCCGCCATGAAGCGGCGGCTGGAAACCGAGGTGGTGCGCGCCAGCGACGAGGACCGGAACGTGAAGCTGGGCCGGGGCGGCATCCGTGAGATCGAATTCATCGTCCAGACACGGCAGGTCCTGCACGCCGGGCGGCAGCCGTTCATCGCCCTGCCGCAAACGGTCCCGGCGCTGCGCAAGCTGGCCGACTACCACCTGCTCTCCCACGAAGACGCCGAGGCCCTGATCCGCGCCTACGAGTTTCTGCGGGACGTGGAACACCGGCTGCAGATGGAAAGCAACCTGCAGACGCACGTGCTGCCCACCGAACGCGCGGCCCGCGAGCGGCTGGCGCGGTTGATGGGCTGCGGGTCGCTCCAGGAATTCGAGGCCACGCTGCAACGGCACCGCCAGAGCGTCCGCGCCATTTATGAACGGGTCTTCGCGCCCGAAGAAAGCCGGGTCAGCGCCGCCGCCGCGGCCGGGCCGGCGCTGCCGGACCTCGAAGGCCACGAAGCCTGCTGGAAGGCGCATTTCGCGGCGCACTCGTTTCGCGACCCCGAGCAGGCGTTCCGGCTGGCCACCGCGTTTGTGCATGGACCGGGCTTCGGCCACGTGCCCGCCCGCACGGAGCAGGCCGCCCGTCGCTTGCTGGGGCGCTTCCTGGCGTTGTGCCCGCGCCGCGACGACCTCGAGCAACGCCGCGCCGCCGCCGGGCCGGACGGCGATCCGAAAGCGAGGTGGCTGTCCGATCCCGACCGCGTGCTGGCGCGGCTGGACAGCTTCGTGAGCGCGTACGGCGCGCGGGCCCTGTTGTTCGAGACCTGGATGGCGCAGCCGACGCTGTTCGAGCTGCTGCTGCTGCTGTTTGACCGCTCGGAGTTTCTCGCCAACACCGCGATCCGCACGCCCGACCTGGTGGACGACCTCGAGCAAAGCGGCCGCCTGCGCGAGATCAAAACCGCCGCCCGCACGCTGGCGGATCTCCGGCTCGGCGCGGGCGACGCCGACCAGCGGCTGTGGATCCGGCGCTACCATGAAACCGAGTTCATGCGGCTGGGACTGCGCGACATCCTGGGGCTGGCCGACTTTGAGCAAAACCTCCGCGAGCTGACCGCGCTGGCCGAGGCGTGCCTCCAGTACGCGCTGGAGGCGGCGTTGCGGCGCTGCCGTTTCAAGTCCTGCCCGCTGGCGATCATCGGCCTCGGCAAGCTGGGCGGCGGCGAGTTGATCTACGGCTCGGACCTCGACGTGGTGTTCGTGGCGGACGACGCGGCGCGCCGGCTTCCGGCGTTGCAGCGCGTGGCAGTGACGTTGCTCGATCTGATCAGCAGCCCCACCGAGCATGGCGTGGCGTTCAAGCTGGACGCCCGGCTGCGGCCGGACGGCGAAAAGGGCCTGCTGGTCAATTCGCTCCGTGCATACGCGGACTATTACCGGCGGCGCGCCCAGCTTTGGGAAATCCAGGCCCTGACGCGTTGCCGTCCCGTGGCCGGCGACCCCGCGCTGGGCGGCCGGTTCCTGGAACTGGTGCGTGAACTCACGGACTTCAGCTGGGCGACGCCGCCCGTCGCCGCGTACACGCCGGACTGGAAGCGGCAGGTCGCGCACATGCGGCGGCGCATCGAAAAGGAGCGCACCCGCGCGGGCAAGGATCACCTGGCCTTCAAGACCGGCGTGGGCGGCCTGGTGGACGCGGAGTTTCTCTCCCAGGCGCTCTGTCTGGAGCGTGGCTGGCGGGAGCCGAACACGCTGCTGGCGCTGCTGCGCGCCCAAGCCGAAGGCGCGTTGCCCGGCGACACAGCGGTCGCCTTGCTCGAGAACTACCGCCGGCTGCGCCGCGTCGAGGGCATTCTGCGTCGCTGGAGTTACGAGGGCGAAGCCGAACTGCCCGACGATCCCGCGCCGCAATACCGCGTGGCCGTGAGGTGCGGCTTTGCCACGGCCGAGGATTTCCTGGCCGCCGTGGCCCGGTACCGCCGGCACATCCGGGCGGCCTACGAGCGTTATTTCCCGCCCTTGCCGCGCAACCCGGCGCCGGCTGGAGCCTGAACTGCTGGCGCAACCACCCGTTCATGGCCATGTCCACGCCGCTTCACCTGCCTGCGTTTCTCGCGGAGGCGCCGGTCGCGGCCCGGACGGAATTCGCCGGCGCCGCCAGCCGGTTCCGCCTGCCCGCCGGCCGGCAGTTGCTGCTGCTCGGCCAGCGTTGCACGGGGATGAGTTTCCTCGAAACAGGCTGCGTGCGGGTCTATCTGGTGGGCACGGATGGCCGCGAAATCACGCTGTACCGGGTCCGGCCCGACGAAGCCTGTGTGCTGACCGCGGCCAGCATCCTCGGCGGCACCACGTTCCCGGCCGCGGCCATCGTCGAGGCGGATTGCGCCGGCTGGCTGGTGCCCGAGGCGGTGTTCCGCGGCTGGGTGGACCGCGAGCGCTACTGGCGGCAACTGGTCTTCCAACTGCTGGCCCGGCGCCTGGGGGCCGTGCTGGCGCGGCTCGAAGAACGCGCCTTTCACCGGCTCGACGCCCGGCTGGCCGCGTGCCTGCTGGCCCGCGCCGGCCATGCGCCGGTCCGGGTGGCGGTGACGCACCAGGCGCTGGCGGACGAGCTGGCCAGCGCCCGCGAGGCGGTGAGCCGCGTCCTGGAGCGTTGGACGCGCGCCGGCTGGGTGCGGCCCGGACGCGGCGCCGTGACCCTCCGCGCGGTGGAGGCGCTGCGGCGGACCGCCGGGCTTGGGTGACTTAGTCACCGAAGGCGCGGGCAAACCGCGGTTTCATGGTCCGTGAACTGACAAAGACACGACCATGAAACGAAATCTTGGAACCCCCGACCGTTCGGCTCGAGTCCTCCTCGGGCTGGCGTTGATCGGCTTTGGCTGGCTGGCTGGCAGTTCCTGGGGCCTGCTGGGCCTGATTCCGCTGGTCACCGGCCCGGCCGGCTTCTGCCCCGCCTGCTGCCCGCTCAAACTCGACACCCGCGGCCGCCGGTCCTGCTGCGGCTGAGCCGCCGGGTGGAGACGCCGGATTCGTACTTGCGAAGTGGCAAAACCTTACACACTTTCTGCGCCATGCTTATGAAAACCCTGCCCAATGCCTGTCAGGCAATCGCGCTTCTGGGGGCGCTGACGTGCCTGAGCCTCCCGGCGGCGGCCCGCGATTTTCGCGTCGCCCAGATTCCCAATGGCAGCCGGATCGGCTGCGCGGCCTGTCACGTGAGTCCGGCGGGCGGCGGCCCGCGCAACTCCTTCGGCCTGGCGGTGCAGGCCATCACCGGCGGCGCCAACCGGCCATTTTGGAGCGCGACTCTCGCCGCGGCCGACTCCGACGGCGACACCTTCAGCAACGGGGTGGAGCTGGGCGATCCCGAAGGCGATTTCACCGTGATCCCCGGCTGGGTGCCCACCAATCCCGGCAATCCGAACAGCAAGCCCGCCCCGGAAAACCAGCCGCCGCAGTTCACCTCCGCCCCGGTGACGACGGCCTTCCAGGGCGAGCCTTACCAGTACACCGCCACGGCCACCGACCCCGAGAAGGGCACGCTCACCTTCTCGAAAGTGGCCGGACCCGACTGGCTGAACGTGTCGGCCGCCGGCCTGGTTTCCGGGACGCCGCCCGACCTGACGTCCGGCGAATTCACGGTGACCCTCCGGGTGACCGACAACGGCTCGCCCGCGAAGTCCGCGGACCAGACGTACACGCTGATAGTGGCCGCCAGCTTTGCGGGCTGGCAGGCGCTGCACTTCAACCTCCCGGCCGAGGCGGACCACGCCGGCGCGCTGGTGGACGCCGACAACGACGGCCTGCCCAACCTGGCGGAATACGCCTTGCGACTGAATCCGCGCGCCCCGGACGCGCCCGCCAGCGTACTGCCCGCCTTTGGAGCCGGCGGCGAAATCAACCTCTGGGCCACGGTGCGCAGCGACGATCCCAAGCTGGTGGTGCAGATGGAAGCCGCCGGCGACGTGACCTACGCCGGACCGCAGACCGGCACCTTGAGCGAAACCACCCCGGCGGGCGCCGGTCTGCAGACGCTCCGGTTCACGGACGTGGTCACGCTGCCCCAGGCCGGCAACCAGCGCTTCTGGCGGATCAAGCTGGAGTTGAAGCCCTGACCCCGCGACGCGGAATTGAGTTCCGAAGCGTTTTCCCCGCCTGACCCAACCAAGCTCCGGCGCCCGCGGGTTTTCGCGACCCCGGGCGCTGGTTTGCTTTTCGGGTGGACTGGCGAAACGCGGCGCCGCTACTCGAAACGCTTCGTGAACCAGGCGAAGATGCCGTGCGCGGTGTAGTCCGCCGCGCCGCCCAGCGTGGGTTCGTCGTACAGGAAGAAGCCGTACTGCAAGCTCGCGGTGAGGCCGTGCTTGAACTGGCGCTTCACGCCGGCCAGCAGGCTGTGGCGGTCGTAGTTGATGCCGAGCGGCAGACCGTCAGCGAAATTGTCCTGGGCGTAATCCGCCTTCGAGAACGCGTAGCTCGCGGTCAGGTCGGTCTGGTTGTCCAGCGCGCACGTCAGGCTGGTCAGCAGCGTGTAAATCTGGCCTTCGTACGGCGCGACGGACGCGGTGTCGAGGCCGGTCGTGGTCTCGGCGTCGCTCACCGAAAAGGTGGTGTTCCATATCAGCCGCCGCCAGGGCGTGAGCGTGGCGTTGAGGCTGTATACGTCCGCACGGTGGTCTCCAGACCGCAGCCAGCCGCCGGGCAGGACCGCGCCGTTGAACGGGTCCGTCACATCGTCGGTGCGGGTGTCGAGGCGGGTGCTGACGTGCTGGTACTTAAGGCTGGTCTTGAGCCAGCGGGCGGTGCGCCAGACCAGGCGGGCGTCGATCTCGTCTGTGCCGATGTCCCGCGTGCGGATGAACGCCGGGTAGCCGTTGCCGGGGAACCCGGACAAGTCGGAGTCCCGTGTGTGGGTGTAGTCGGTGTCGTTCAGCCGGTGGCGGTAGCCGGCGTCGAAGGCCAGCTTCGTCCAGGGCGAGACCGTGACCCCGGCGCGCACGTCCCACAGATCCGCGCTGGCGTCGGTATCGCGCAGGAAATCCCGGGCCTCGTCGAAGTCGTCGCTGATCGTCTGCTGCTCGAACTGGCCGTAATCCTCCTGCTGCAGGCGCGCCTCGGCGTGGAGCACCGTGAACGGGATGCGCGTGAAGCGCAGGCCGAAATGCTCCGCCAGCGCGAAGCGGTCCAGGTTGGCGTCCAGTTGGGACGGCAGGCCGCTGAGGCTCGCGTGGCCGAAGCCTTCCTGCCGGCTCCAGTCCGCCTGCACGCCGGCCGAGAGCGTGAGCGCCTGCCACGGCCCGAACTGGCTGTTCGCGTTGAAGACGTGCGCCGCGCGGCGGAGAATGATTTCCTGCGCCACGTCGCCCACGAACGGCCCCAGCGAGGGGTCGGCCGGGATGAAGGTTTCGCTGCTGAAGCTCGCGTCGCCGTCGAGGTTCGAATACAGGTAGCCCGCGCTCAGGAGCAGCCAGTTCTTCACCGGCTTTTCCAGCCGCAGCGTGTTCGCGCCTTCGAAATACTGGAAGCCCTCGCGGTAGCGCGTCACGCTGTCCGGCAGCGCGCCGCCCAGCGTGAAGTTGTCAACGTTGGCGTGGCTGGAACGCAGGTCCGTGAACTCGCCGCGGAAACGGTCCTGCATCTCCACGCCCCAGAAGGTGTGCTGGAAGTCGAACCGGATCACGTGCACCTCCTCGTCCACGGCCTTCGCGGCCGGGTAGAGCGAGCGCAGTTCGAACGTGGCGGGATCGAGGACCGGTCCCCATTGCAGCGTGGACCGCTCGCCCTCCCGGAACTGGTACTCGTAGCCCAGCGTCAGCCGCGGCCAGTCCGGCCTGACCAGCCCGGCCTCGAACCACGCGCGGCCGACGTCGAGATGCAGGTCGCGGCCCAGGCTGAACGCGGGCGTGTCGAAAGGCGGGTAGTAGCCGCCCGTGTCGTCGAACCACCGCCGGTACTGCGCGTAACCGCCCCGGAGAAAGCCGGCGTCCCGCTGGTCGTAGCTCAGCTTCACCTCGTAATCCTCGGCGCCGAACAGCACGCGCGATTCCGCGGTGAACCGGCCGTCCTTGCCGACCGGTTCCTGCCACGCAATCCGCGGGAAGCCGCCGGAAGCCTCGTCCGGCAGCCAGGTGTGCTCGCGGAACCGGGCCGCGTTGCCGCTCACCGACACCCACGCAAAGGCCGGCGTCGCGCTCAGGCTCCGCACCACGCGGCCGGCGACGGCCGACTCCGGGTACTTCGCGCCCTGGTCAATCCACGCGCGCAGCAGCGCCACCTGCTCCGGCGTGAGCGGGTCGCCTTTGCCGGCCGGCGGCATCTCCAGGTCCTCAACCAGCCGGGCCACGTAATGGATCAACGGACTGCGGGCGCTATCGCCCGGCACGATGGCCACGCCGAGCGCGCCGCCTTTCAAGGCGGCGTCGCGGTCTGCCAGATTGAAACGGCTGCGGGGGCGTTCGCCGGAATGGCAGCGAAAACACGACGTCTCGAAGATGGGACGTACGTCGCGGTCGTAAGCCACCTCCGCGGCCGCGGGCGGCGGGAGGCGGCTGACGTCCACCTCCGCCGCGCCGGCGCTCCAGGCGAGCGCCAGCAGCGCGCCCACCGGCCAGCGGCCGGCGCAAAGACGAGGCATGGACGCCGCGCCGCGCATGATCAGTACAGCATCTTCGGATGGATGTTTGAGCCATGCACCGCCGTGTGGCAGCCGGCGCTCCAGCACGCGCCCAGCCGCAGCAACTGCGCGTGGTCCATCTTGCCGATCATCACCGCGCCGGGTTGCTGGACCTGGGCGTGGCACTTCAGGCACAGGTTCGCGTCCCGCTGGGCCAGCAGCTTTGGGGCGATGGAACCGTGGGGTTGGTGGCATGCCACACAGCCTTCGCGCAGCGCCTCGTGCTCGAAGACAAACGGCCGGGCCTGGTCGCGGTGGCATTGCGCGCAGCTTTCGTTGAGCCGCGCCATCGCCAGGCCGCCCGCGGGTTTCATGAGGTCGGGCCCGTGTGGATCGTGGCACTGCGCGCAGTTCATCCGGCCTTCGATCACCGGATGCCGCTGCGGCAGGTTGAACTCGACGTGGGTTTCGAGGTGACAGGTGAAACACGCCGCGGGATCGCGCCCCGGATTGAAGATGAACTGCCGCGCGCCGGCCGCCGCCACGTGTTTGCTGCCCGGGCCGTGGCAGGACTCGCAGCCGGTCAGCCCGGCCATCCTCACGTCGTCACGATGGTAGCGGCCGTGCGGGCTGCCGGCGAAGATGCGGGTGATGTTCGTGTGGCAGTCCGCGCAGGCGGCGTTGCCGACGAAGGTGGCGCCCTCGATCATCGGCGGCGCGGCCACGGTGCGGTCCACCGAGACGCACGAACTGAGCAGGGGAATGAGCCCAAACGCCGCGCCGATGAACAGGGCGGACGTGCCGAGGCTGCGGGTCTGGGAGCGCATGGCCGGCAACGCAGCGAACCTTATGGCGACCATCTGACCACGGCAAGCCTTGGTTTCCGGCCAGTTGCGCGCAGCGCCTCCCGGTTTCCCGGCCTCAGGCCTTGACATGGTGGGGCGAGACGCCGTCCAACCCTGGCATTTCCGAATGCGGAATGCGGAATAGGTCCTTGGTGTTTGGGACTTGGTGCTTGGTTTCGGTCTCCGACCTTGGACTTCGGACTTCCGATTTCGACCTTGCCCCACGTCGCGGGCTCAGGTCGTCGCCGTATCCGGCCGGCCGTCCAGAAAGCGGCGGATCATGCTCTCGAGGGCGGCCACCCAGCGCGGGTGTTCGTTGAGGCACGGAATCTGGGTGAGCGTCTCACCGCCGGCGGCCCGGAAGGTTTCGCCGCCGCGCAGCCGGATTTCCTCGATCGTTTCGAGGCAGTCGGACACGAAGGCCGGGCAGATGACCAGCAGCCGCTTCACGCCCGCGTGGGCGAGCCGCTGCAATTCGAGGTCCGTGTACGGCTTCAGCCACGGATCGCGGCCCAGGCGGGACTGGAAGGAAACCGAGTAGCGGTCCGCGGGCAGCGACGCGGCGCGCGCGAACGCCGCCACGGTGCGGAAGCATTGGGCGCGATAGCACCGGGCGTGGGCCGGGCTGGGCGTCTGGCAGCAGTCCGGCACCCGCAGGCAATGCGCGCCGGTGGGGTCCGATTTGCGCAGGTGCCGCTCCGGGACGCCGTGAAAACTGAACAACAGGTGGTCCCAGTTCCCCTCGAGGTGCGGCGCGGCGGACTCGACCAGCGCGGCGATGTAATCCGGATGTTCAAAGTACGGCGGCTGGACATGGAGCCGCAGGGCCCGGCGCTGGCGGACCACCTCTTCCTGCACGCGCACCACGGCCGTTTCGTAGCTCGACATCGCGTAATGCGGGAAGAGCGGGATGAGCAGGCACTCGTCCACGCCGCGGCCGGCCAGGTGGCGCACCGCGGCCGGGATGGACGGGTTTTGGTAGCGCATGGCCAGCTCGACCGGCGCCGGCAGCCGCGCCTGCAACGCCTGCTGGACCCGCCGGCTGGTGACGATCAGCGGCGAGCCCTCGGGGGTCCAGATCTTGTGGTAGGCCTCGGCGGACTCGCGCGGGCGTTTGGGCAGGATGGCGAAATGCACCACGGCAAACCGGACCGGCCACGGGGCGTCCAGCACGCGGGCGTCCATGAGAAACTCCCGCAAGTACCGGCGCACGTCCGGCACCGACGGCGAGTCGGGCGACCCGAGGTTGACCAGCAAAACACCGCGCTTGCTCATGCGAAAGTCGGCCGACCCTATCGGGCGGCCCGACCCGGCGTCATGCAGATTCTGCCGGCGCTACCGCCCGGCGGGCTGGCTGGTGCGGGCTTGTTGAATCCTGGGCGCGCTGGCTAAATGGCCTGCCAATGGCTGCCGACGAGCCAAGCTTGGCCAACTCCGCAGTACGAATGCCCCGGGCAGCTTCCGGGGCGAGTGCGGCGCAGGATCGTCGTCGGGAACTCGGACTTCATCGCTTTGCGGACACGGCTTCGGGCACGCTGCTCCTCGCGATGGTTGTATTCTCTCCCTGGGCGCTGGGCGGTTGGCCGGCCTGGTCGGTCTGGACCATGAACGCCGCCGGTTATGCGCTCTGGCTGCTGCTGATGGCGAAGGCGGGCGCGCGTCGGCTTTGGGGCTACACCCCGCCGCGCTGGGACGGGAGGCGACCGGCCGGGCCCGGCCGGGTGCTGGCGGCTCTCACCGCAGTTTTGCTGCTCTGGTCCCTGGTGAGCGCGATCAACGCGCGCGCGGTGGTGGATCTCGCCACGCTGCGCCTGATCGAGCGGCCGGGCTACATCCCCTGGCTGCCGCACAGTTTCGACGGGAACTCCACGTGGTTTCATTTCTGGACCTGTCTCGGGCTGGCCGGCGCGTTCTGGGCCGCGCGCGACTGGCTCACTCAGCTTTCGGCGAAGGAACGTGGCTGGTGGCATCGCGAACGTGCGGCGATGGTGGCCAGCCGCATTGAAGGCGACGTGGTCTCGCGACCTTCGCCGCACGTTGTGCCGCTGCGCCTGGAACGGCTGCTGTGGGTTTGCTGTCTGAGCGGGGCGGCGGTGGCGCTGGTGGGCATGATCAGTGTGCTGGACCAGCCCGCCCGGGTGCTCTGGCTCGCCGATCATCCCACGCGGCAGGGCGGCTTCTTCGGCCCGTTCTGGTACCGCAACAACGGAGCGCAGTACCTCAACCTGCTCTGGCCGGTCTGCCTGGGCCTGTGGCACGTCCATTACCTGCGGGCGGCGGATTCCGGCCGGCCGTGGCATCGGCTGACCACCTCACCGGCCCTGGTGCTGCTGCCGTGTCTGGTGCTCATGATGGCCGCGCCGTTTGTGACCACCAGCCGCGGCGGCAGCCTCATCGCCTGCGCGGTGATGCTGGCCTGCCTGCCGGTGTTGATTGCCAGCACGTGGGGCCGGGGCTGGCGCGTGATCGCTCCGCTGCTGCTGGTGCCGGCGGGCCTTGGTTTGGGATTGGCAGCGGCCTGGGAGCCCCTGGCCAACCGGCTGTTCCGCGAGTTCCGCGTGTTTGCGACCGGCACCACGGCGGGGCTGAGCGAGTTCACACTGCGGTGCGCGTTCGTCGTGCCGGAGCCGTGGGGTCGCAGGCCCGTCAACGTCGCCGGGCTTTCGCAAAGCAGCCAGACCTTTGGCGACAGTCCGAACACCGTGCTCTTGCGGCTGCTGGGCGAAGGCGTGGTGGGCGTGCGCTTCGCCGAACCGGCGCGGGAGCGTTATCTGGAATTGCGCGGCACCAACCTGGCCCTGACCAGGCCGGGCCGCCGGGTGGAAGTCGTCCTGGTGCAGCGCCACACCAACTCGACCCTGTACGTGGACGGCGCCCCGGTGAGCCTCGCCGGCCGGCTGGGCAAGGCGGGCTTC
This sequence comes from uncultured Verrucomicrobiota bacterium, assembly GCA_964568145.1. Lineage (GTDB taxonomy): Bacteria > Verrucomicrobiota > Verrucomicrobiia > Limisphaerales > J093 > DSVZ01. Next base: position 11,137 of record CAZMOZ010000035.1, on the reverse strand, counting down.
GCCTGGCCGCCACGATTCGCCGCGCAGCACCTGTGGATTGCCCGCGGCGAAGGCAATCCCATCATCCGGCGACGCATTGAGGTGGTCACTGTGCTGGACCGCCCGTACCACGCCGAGGAGGTGAAAGCCCTTTCCGCAACCGCGTCGGCGGCTGTCTCCGCTGGGCGGCGGTTGAAATCCCCGGATGCTTGGGAGCAGTCGGATCCGAAGCCGCTGTTAAGCGTGCGACCCAACCGCGTCTCGCCGCTGCTCTGGGCGGCAGCCGGCTTCGGTGGCCGGACGCGCTACTACGAAGACACCCGACGGATGATGGCCCGCTTTCCGTCCGTCTGGGGTGCCGGTCCCGGAACCTTCGCCAATCTGTACAAGGTTTATCTCGGGGACGCGCGCGCCACCGACGCCTGGCACGCGCATGACGACCATCAGGAAATCCGGTTCACCTACGGCGGGCTGGGCTCGGCCTTGGTGTATCTGCTCCTGGCTGCGGCGCTGATCCCCGCGTTTTACCGGGGCGGGCTGCGGCTGCCCTGGTATCTGGGCGCGTGCCTGCTGATCGGCCTGGGCGGCTGCCTGGTGCAGGCGAAATTCGACTTCGTCATCCAGACACATCCGATTCTGTTCCTGGCCGTGCTGCTCTGCGGCGTGCTCAGCGTCACGAGCCTGCGTCGCGAGAACCCGTGAAAGCTGGCAGCCGGCTCGCCATAAACGGGCTTGTCCTTTTCCGTTCGGGCAGACTTCAGCGTTGAAACCCGAAAACCGAAGTTGGGCGGGCGGGACGCACTACGCTACGGCCAACTTCGGTTTTCAGGTTGAAGGCTGGACAGCAACTCGCGAGCGGCCTTGAACGTGCGGTCCAGTTCCAACGCCCGGGCGGCGGCGGCCCGGGCCTCCTCCACCCGGCCCAGCCGGGCCAGGATGGTCGCGCGTGCGTACGGGACGCGCGCGTCGGCCGGGGCGGCGCTTTCGGCGGTGCGCAACGCCGCCAGCGCGTCCTCGGGCCGGCCCAGCGCGTGGCGCGCCAGACCCAGGTTGTACCAGGCGCGGGCATGCCGGGGATCGAGTTGCACCGCGCGCTCCAACGCCGTCGCGGCTTCGCGCAGGTCGCCCAGTTCGCTCCAGGCCAGCCCCAGCTTGAAGGCGTACCCGGCCTCGCGCGGGGCCAGGCGACAGGCCGTCTGCAACTGTTCCAGCGCCTCACGCGCGCGGCCGGCCTGGCTCAAGGCCACGGCGTAATCGTGCCGGATCGGCGGCGAATGTGGGTCCCACGCCACCGCGCGGGTGTACCCGGCCAGGGCGCGGTCCAATTGACCGCGCGCGGCCTCAAAGGCGGCGGTTTGCATCTGGCCGCCGGGCTGGTCGGCGTTCAGCGCGAGCATGTGTCGCAACTCCCGGCCGGCGCGCGAATCCAGCTCCAGGCGGTCGCGCAACGCCCAGGCGGCGGCCAGGCGCACCGCGCGCACCGGGTCTTCGAGCCGCCCCGCCAGGGCGGCGGCGATGCCACGGTCCGCCGCCGCCTGCGGCTCCAGCGCGCGCACCGCGCGTTCGCGCACCAGTGGATGCTCGTGCTCCAGCCGCGCGCGCAAAGCCGCGGTCACCGGCGCTTCGCCCAGCCACTGGCCGAGCAAACCGGTCGCCACGGCCTGCCAGTAGGCGTTGGTCTCGGTGTTCAGCAACCCGAGCAGCGGCCCGCGTGCCGACAAGTCGCCGGCGCGGGCGGCGGCGATGACCCGGGTCCGCGCACGTGACGGCCGTTCCATTTTGGCGCCGTACCATTGGTCGGTGTACTCGATGGCCCAGTCCACGGACTTGTCGGCATGGCAGCGGTTGCAGGCGTTGGGAATGCCCCGTTCACGGGTGAGCAGCGGGTCGGGGATGGTGAAGCCGTGGTCGTGCCGGGGATGCCGTTGCATGTACGTGGTGACCGGCATGTGGCAGCCCGCGCATTCGCCGCCGGTCTCGGCAATCTGGCGCGGGTTGTAGGCCAGCAGGTCCACCTCGCGCGGCACGCCGTTGGTGTCGTAGCCGAACACCTTGTGGCGGCTGTGGCTGACGGGCTCGATGACCGGCGCGCCCGCGTAGCTGCCGTTGTGACAGCGCTGGCACAGCCAGTTGCCCGGCAGCCGCGTCTTCATCGAGTGCGGGTCGTGGCAGTCCTGGCAGACCACGCCCGCGTGCGCCATGCGGCTGCCGAGAAACGCCGCGTACTCGTAGTTCTCGTCGCGCACCTGGCCGTCCGGATAATAGAGGTCCGACTCGTCCACGATCACCAGCGAGTGATGGTCGAAGAAGCCGTCGCCAACGGCGAAATCGCCGGTGAGTTCCGAGCGCCGCGCGTGGCAGCCAGCGCACGCCGCGAGCATCTGGTTCGTGGACACCGCCGTCAGCGTGGGGTCCGGCAGCGACTTGTCCGGATACTGCTTCCGCCATTCGACGTGCCGCCGCAACGGGCCGTGGCAGGACTCGCAGCCCACGCCCTGCTCCACCCACGCGGTGCGGTAGGTGTCGGTGGCCGGGTCGTAGTTTTTGCGGACGCGCACGTTGTGGCAGCCGGCACACATGTGATTCCAGTTCATGCCGCGGCCGGTCCAATGCCCCCACTCGCCGGGCTGGCGGTCTTCGGCGCCGTACACGTTGAACCACTCGTCGCAATGCGGGTCGTAACTGGCCTCCAGCGTCTGCAGGCGGCCGCCGGGGAAGCTCACCAGAAACTGCCGCAACGGGTCGTGGCCGATCACGCGCACCGCGGCGTGCGTTTCGTTGCTGCCCGAAAGCCCGCGGGCCGACACCAGAAAGTTCGTGCCCTCGAGCCACACGCGGGTTTGCTGCGAGCCGTGCTGGAACGAACGCGGCGGATCAAACGCGCGGCGGTCGAGCTCGAGGTTCAGCGGCCGCTCCGCCAGGCCGTGATTGGATTTCTCCCAGAGCGCGAACGCCTCCTCGTGGCACTCCCGGCAACTGGCCGAACCCGCGTACTCCGCGTAGGTGGCGGCCTGGTCGGGAATGACCGGCGGGCTGCCTGCGGTCGTCGGCCGGGGCGGTGCGGCGGAGCTGGATTGGCGCAGCCAGGCCCACAACCCCAGCGCGCCCAGCGCCAGCGCCAGGGCCACGACCAACGCGGGCGGTGAAGACCGGGGTCGGGTGCCGGCGCGCGGGCGCGGGGACTGGCGGGGAGTTTTTGCCACAACGCCGCGAGTTTAAGGCCGCGTCACGGCGGCGCAACGCGGCGGTGCGAAGCGGCGCGGACGTGGGCACATCTCACTTTTTGCAGCCGGTGGAAACGGCCGGGCGCGTCGGGGGGTAGCGGCAGCCATCCCTGGCTGCCGCAAAGGGCGGCATCCTGCCGCCCGGAATCTACGACGGCAAACACCTCCCGCCGGTTGCCGCGCGTGCCGCCGGGCTGGAAGCCGGCCGCCACCACGGCCGGCGATGCTGCCCGCGTGAAACTGGAAACTGAGATGCGCACCACCGGCGACCTCGCCAGCGTAGCCTGGTTGGGCCGGGAGCCAGTTGCGACGCTCCCGGGTTTCTCAGCCCGGCTCAATGCCGGAAGTGCCGGACGCCCGTGAATGCCATGGCCATGCCGCGCTCATCTGCGGCGGCGATGATTTCAGCGTCGCGCACCGAGCCGCCCGGCTGGATGGCCGCGGTGGCGCCCGCCTCGGCGGCCGCGATGAGCCCGTCCGGGAACGGGAAGAACGCATCGCTGCACACCACGCATTCCGTGACGGGCTTGGCGCTTGGCGGCGGCAATGTGCCGGCCTCGCGCCCTTTCCAGACGGCGATGCGGCTGGCGTCCACGCGGCTCATCTGGCCCGCGCCGATGCCGAGCGTGCGGTCGGCCGCGGCATAGACGATGGCGTTGGACTTGACGTGTTTCACGACGCGCCAGCCGAAGAGCATCGCGCGCTGTTCGGCTTCGGTGGGCGGGCGTTGCGTGACCACCTTCAAGTCCGCGGCGCCGATCGTCTTCGCGTCGCGCTCCTGCCACAAAAACGAGTCCGCGCCCACGCTGCGGATGTCCCAGCCTGCCGCGGGTTGCAGGTCGCGCAGCAATCGCAGCAGCCGCAGGTTTTTCTTTTTTTGCAGGATGGCCAGGGCCTCGGCCGTGAAGTCCGGCGCCACGATGACTTCGCTGAAAATCTCGGCGATGGCCTCGGCGCAGGCGGCGTCAAGCGCCCGGTTGACGGCGATGATGCCGCCGAACGGCGCCTGGCGGTCCGTGGCAAAGGCCTTGTCCCAGGCCTCGCGCAGGCTCGCGCCCTGGCCGACGCCGCAGGGGTTGGTGTGCTTGAGGATCGCGAGCGTGGGCGGGTCGCCGGCGAACTCGGCGAGCAGCGCGGCCGCGGCGGTGAGGTCGAGGATGTTGTTGTACGAAAGCTCCTTGCCGTGGAGCTGGCGGAAATACTCCGGGAACCGGCCGTACAACGCCGCGGCCTGGTGGGGGTTTTCACCGTACCGCAGCGGTTGCGCCAGCGGCGCCAGAAGGCTCAGCGCGGCAGGCGCCGCCGCCGGCGCGGACCGGCCTTCGGCCGCCGCGAAGAATGCCGGCAGATGCGCCGCGATGGCCGAGTCGTACGCGGCCGTGCGGGCGTACACCTTGGCCGCGAGCCGCCGGCGCAGCTCGAGGGTGGTGTCGCCGCCAGCGCGGATCTGCCCTGCCACCTCGGCGTAATCGGCGGGGTCGGTGACCACGGTGACAAACTCGTGGTTCTTCGCCGCGCTGCGGAGCATGGCGGGGCCGCCGATGTCAATGTTCTCGACGACCTCGTGCAGGCTCACGCCCGGCTTCGCGACCGTGGCCTCGAACGGATAGAGATTCACCACCACGAGATCAATCGGCTTGAGGTTATGCCGGGCGGCGGCGGCCTCGTGTTCGACGTTGCCGCGGATGTAAAGCAGGCCGCCGTGAACCCTGGGATGGAGCGTCTTCACCCGGCCGTCGAGCATTTCGGGAAAGCCGGTGAAATCGCCCAGTTCGGTTACCGGCAGGTCTGCCAGCCGCAACGCCCGCGCCGTGCCGCCGGTGGAAAGGATTTCCACGCCCCGGTCGGCCAGCACGCGGGCGAGGTCCAGGAGCCCGGTCTTGTCAAAGACGGAAAGGAGCGCACGTCGGATCATAGGTGCGGCCCCATTTCGCCATCTGAAAGAGACGCGTCAAGGCGAACTCAATAGTTTCCCCTACAGAGTGAATGCCCCTCACCGAACGAGCGCGGCCAAGGTCACCTCCCAAAGCGGCCGCACCACGATCAACAGCCGGCGCAGCAGGCGGAAGCCCGGCTCGCCCAGCCGGAGCCGCTGCGCCCACACGGCGGCAAAGCGGTCGTAGCCGTAGCGCGCCAGCGCGGCGTGGGTAACGGCGAAGCCGCAGTCGGTGACGAGGTTGGCGAGCGTCTGGACGTTCCAGGAGAACAGGTGGTGGTTCGGCTCCGCCGGCTCGAAGCGGCGGTAGCGGCGCTCTTTTTCATACGGCACCCGGAGCAGCAGGCGGCCGCCGGGCTTGAGCAGGCGCCGCATTTCGTCCAGTGCGCCAGCCGGCGACAAGACATGTTCCAGCGTGTGATGGCAAAGCACCACGTCCGCCAGCCCGGCGGGCAAGGCCGCCGTGTCGGCGACGAATTCAATGCCCTGGCGCTCGACCTCGCCACGCAGGAAGCCCGCGACATCGAAGCCCACCCGCCGTGCGGCCCGGAGTGCCGCCAGATTCCAGCCCGCGCCCACGCCGTATTCGAACACCGTGTCGCCGGGTTGGACGTAAATCTGAAACTTCGCCGCGCGCAGGCGGGCCACCCACGGCAGCGCCGCCTCCGGCACGCCGCGTTTCACCTCGTGGTAATGGCGGCCGGCGGCGCCCCGGTAGTGCGCGGTGGGGTCGGACATCGCGGGCGTTATCGCCCGGCGCGCCCGCCGGCTCAAGGCCCTTTGCGGAGCCGGAAGTACTGCTCGCTCGCGGTGGCGGGCACGGTGACCACGAACCGGCCGTTGGCGATGACCGGCGTCAGCCCGGCCGGCTGCCACGCAGGCGCGCGCAGGCTCGGTGTCGTTTCCCACTGGTAGCCCGTTGCCGTAACCGGCCAGGCGATTTGCAAATCCGCGCCGCTGCGGGTCGCGGTGAGCGTCACGTCAGATCCGGGCACGGTTTTGACCGCCACGGTGCCGGTGGCCGTTTCCGTTTTCGCGCCAGCGGTGACGGTGAGCTGCCATTGGTAAGTGCCGGCGGCAGCGAAGCTGCGGCACACTGCCGCGCCCTGGCTGGTCGGGGCGCCATCACTCCAACTCCATTCGTAACTGACCAGCGAATCGCACCCGGTGCGCCGGGTCGCGGCCCGGAACGGCGCGCTCACGCCGGTCTCCAGTTCAGTCGGAGCGGTGGCGCGCAGCGTCAGCGCGCAATCGCTGGCCGCAACAGTGAGGCTCACCGTGCCAAGGTTCGAGTCCGTCGAGCCATCCCAGGCCGCAAAGGTGAACGAGTCGGAGCCGACGAAATCCGGCTCGGGATGGTACGTGGCCGCGCGGCCGTCCAAGGCCACAGTGCCGTGCCGTGGCTGAGAAACGATGCGCAAGGTCAGCGGATTGTTGTCCGCGTCGGTGGCGTTGAGTTGCACCGTGGCGGGCTGGCCGGCGACCGCGTTCAAGGACGCGTTGCTGACCACCGCCGGGCGGTTCGAGTTGGCGTCGTCGCTGGCGGGGCCGCGATGGCAGTTGTAGCAACCGACTTGGAAGCCGCGCCACCAGTTCTTGGTGCCGAAGGCGCTGAAGGTGCGGTCCGCCAGCGTGCGCGACAGCACCGTGCCGCGGAGGTCGGCGCCGTGGCAAGGCCGACAGTTGCTCGAAGTTTTGCCGGGGTTCTTGTGCCCGCTGATCCACGACGAGCCGATCGGGTGCAAGCCGTGCGGGCCGCCCGCGGCAGCGGTGGGCAGCGCGGTGTGGCAGGTGGCGCATTCGGCGATCATGCCCGCGTGGCCCTGGAGCTTCTGGCTGTACACGTTGTCGTTCGCCTCGGTGCTGGGGAACTCGGCGTGCGTGGAGCCGTGGCAGGCCGGGCAGTACAAGCCGCCGTGCCCGCGCGAAAAGCGGAACAACGAGGCGCCGGCCACGGGCACGTTTGCGTCCGTGGCGAAGGTCGGGTCCGCCGCGGCGCGGAGATGGCCGGTGTTGTCAAAGGCGGTGGTGAAGCGGATGGCGCCGCTGTTGTTCACGGCGGTGCCAGTGTGGCAGTTCTGGCAGGCGGGCTCGTCCAGCCAGCCGCGGCGCCCGGCCGCGCCGACCTTGTCCAAGCCGCCGTGGCAGGACTGGCAGTCCATGGCGCGCGCGCCGTCGGCCGCCACCGCGCTGCCCATCGCGCCACGCAGGCACCGGGTTTCCGAGCCGGGATGGCAGCGGTAACAAGCCGCGCGCGTGGTGTCATCCTTCAATGGCTTGCCAGTGTCCGGGTCGGTGATCTCGGCGTGCCACGAATGAATGGCCTGGGTCAGCGGCGGGATGCCCGGCTGTCCGGTGCCGGGCAGGGCGTTCGAAGCGTGGCAGCGGGCGCACAGGATGGGCGTGCCCTGCTGTGATGTCGCGCGCAAGCCGGTGGTTTCATAGCCCGCCGCCTTGAGGGCCTTGAGGTAATTCGGCGAACCCAGGTTCAGCTCGTCATGGACCTGGAGGATGTTCCAACGGTAATCGTGCTGCGGATCGCAGTCCCATGCCCAACCGGCGCCCGGCAGGGCCACCGTGCCCGAGGTGTGACAGGCGCGGCAGTCCATTTCGTCCGACACCGGCAACACGATGTCGGCGCTGGCCAGCACGTTGCCGGTGATCGTGTCCCGGGCCACGAGCCGCATCATGGGATACGTGTTGCGGTGGCCGGTGTCGTCGAACGGCGTGATGGGGATGCCCTCGGCGCTGAACCAGCCTTCTGCGGCGTCAAACCGCAGTGCCTGCGGCGTGTTGGCCGCGCCGGGCATGGCGAAGCCGGCGAGGCCCATGTCCGGCGCCAGGTCAGATGCGTCCACCGGCAGGTACAGCGCCTTCGCGTGCTGCCAGAAATCGGTCTTCGTCGCGCTGGTCCGGTTGGCGGACCCCGCCACGTCGGCCACCGCCTCGTAGGTGACACGGACATTGCCGGCGGCGGTGACGAGCCGGCCTTGAACGATCAACTGCGCGTGGATGGTGTTGTACGGTGGCAGGAGCGAGAACACCGAGAAGTCGGCGTCCATGCAATGCATGCCCAGGTCGTTCCAGCCCAGCAACGCCTGGCTTGCCGCAGACAGAGATGGGCTGAGGGCCGCCAGCCCGAGGAAAGCGAGGGCGACGAAGACCTGCTTGAGCTTCATGCCGGCAAAATCAGTTTCCGACCCACCCGTCGAAACACTTTTCTTGCCGAAGAGTCACCGTCTCTTGCCGTGGACTACCAGCCTGGACCTGGCCGTGGGCGGGCCGGATTTACCGACCGGCCCACCTAGCAGACCCGGACGCGCCGGCGGTGAACCAGCGGTGCTTCCCGGCCTGGCCTTGCGCGCGACGCAATTCGGCGAAGGCCAGTTCCGCCAGCGGCTCCGCATTGCCCAGGGCGCTCACCACCACGAGTTCGCGGCCGTCAAACACCATCACGCACAAGGGCAGACGCCGCGTGGTGAGTTCACCGGACGGGGCGTACACGGCCACCAGTTCGTCGCGGTCAAGCACGCCCACCACGCGTTCCCAGCCGCGCTCGTTCATCGTCCGGTCCGCGCCCGCCAGCATGGCCGCCCGGTCGGCCTTATCGCCGACGAACTGGTGGATGCTCACCTTGCAGCCGCGCACCGAGCGGATGGCCGTCCTGGCCTCGGGCTCGATGTCCGCCAGCGCCACGCCAGCCCGCGCCAGGCCGAACAACGCCGGCCCGACGCTGACCTGAATGCGCGTCTGCCATTCGCCGGGCAGCCCATTCACCAAAGCGTCCTGCACGGCCTGCGCCTCGGAAAGGCCGCCCGAGCAACCGCCGGCACCCGTCGCGACCAGTCCCAGCAGCAAGGCGAAGGTCAACGCGGCACCGTGCCGGGGTTGGTCGGGAGCACGGGAATTCGCGGCAATCCGGTGGGAGTTCATGGTCGTGGCGCGGGCGCGTGGCAGGGGTTAGTTGTTCGCCTTGCGAGCCTTGAGCCCGGCCTCCTTCAACGGCTCGACGCCCAGGCGTTCGCCCAGTTCGACCAACTTCTCCGGCCGGATGTCGCCGACGACGTTCACGAACAGAGCCTCGCGGTCGCCTTGCAGCACGGTCACGGCGAGGCCTTCCACCGCCTCCTCGCCACGGGTCTTGAGAAACACCGCCACGTCTTCCGTGCCGCTTTTCGCGGTCACCACGCGTTCCCATCCCTGGGCCTCGAGTTCGCCGCGCACGCGCACCAGGCGCTCCTTGACTTCCTCGCGGTTGCCGTCGTCGAGGCCGACGACGTTCACGCGCACGCCCTGGACGCCGCGGATCAGTTCGGCGAGGTCGGGCTCCTCGCGGCCGACCAGCTTGGCGGCCATGGCCAGCAGGTTGCCTTTGATGTTCACCTCCACGAATTGTCCGCCGCTGGCGGGCGGGGTGAATTTGCCAAAGTCCACCAAGCCGGCTGGGCTTTCGGCGGCCAGGGTGACGAAGGCAAACGAAGTGGCGCAGGCAACCAGCGCCAGGGAGGTGCGAATCCGATTCTTCATGGTGCTTCTGTGGTTTTGAGATTGTGTTTCCGACGGGCGACGGTCGCCCGACATGGCGAGTACCCGGCCTGTCGGCGGTAAGTTTCAAACTTTTTTGCGCGCCGACCGCTGGCAGCGGTACTATCCACCCGATGCGCTGCGTGGTGACCGCCGGGCCGACGTTTGAGCCGCTGGATCAAGTGCGGCGGCTCACGAATTTCTCCACCGGTCGGCTGGGCGCTGAACTGGCCGTCCACCTCGCCCACGCCGGCCATGAGGTGATCTTGCTCCGCGGCGAATCCGCCACCTGGCCCGCGCCCGCAGACGCGTCCGTGCGCGTGGAACCCTTTACCACCACCGCCAGCCTGGGCGAACGATTCCAGGCGCTGGCCGGCGCGACCGTGGACGCGGTCTTCCACGCCGCCGCCGTGAGCGACTTCGCGTTTGGTCCGGTCTGGCGTCGTGAGTCGGACGGCCGGCTGACCGAGGTGCGCGCGGGCAAGTTGTCCACCCGGGCGGGCGTGCTGCTCGCGGAGCTGGTGCCCACGCCCAAGCTGCTCGCCCGCCTGCGCGGGTGGTTTCCGCGGGCCTGGCTGGCGGGCTGGAAGTACGAGGTGGACGGCGACCGCGCGAGCGCGCTCGCGGCCGGCGCGGAGCAACTCGCGCAAACCGGCACGGACCTCTGCGTGGTGAACGGCCCCGCGTACGGCGACGGCTTCGGGCTGGTGGCGCCGCAAACTGCGCCGACGCATTGTGCGGACGCCGGGGAGTTGCTGGCGGAGCTTGCCGGATGGCTGGTCGCCGGGCTGCGTTGAACCGTGTGCGAGGGAAAAGGATTTCGCATTCCCGCAAAGACGGGACAAGTCAGCAGGATAACCGCAGCCGCAAACCATGGCCACCGACCGCGAGAGCGTCTTCAGCCGTCCGGGCAGAGGGGACGGCCTTGACAGCAGGCGCCGCGGTGGAAATAAGTAAGAAAGTCATGGCTGATACGTATCAAATCTCCCAGGCTCAGAAGAACCTGCCCAGGCTCTGCCGGAAAAAGCAGGCGTTCATCATTGCCAGGCGGGAAGATCCGGTTTTTGTCGCATTGCCGATCGGGGATTACGAGGCCATCAAGGAGACCTTGGACCTTCTGGGCAATCCAAACGCGCTGGCGGTCCTGCGCGCGGCCAAGGCCGGAACGGCGTCGTATCGGGAACTGGACATGGGGGATGAAAATCTCGGCCTCTGAGCAGGTCCAAAGCTGGCTGCGGGGGCTGTCGCCGGAAACGCGGCGGCGCGTGCGCCTGGCCTTGCCGCACCCTGGCCCAGGGAGCCGAAGCCAACACCAAGGCCTTGGTGGCGCCGCTGGACGGCTTTTACCGCTTGCGCATGGGCGGCCACCGAATCGTGTACCGCTATTGCGCCGGCCCGGCCATCCAACTCGAATACGCGGATCTCCGGGACGTGGTTTACGAGGATTTCCTGCAGCGGTTGCGGAGTGAACCGC
>CAZMOZ010000034.1:0-46640 GCA_964568145.1 uncultured Verrucomicrobiota bacterium | reverse complement strand
ATCCCGCTTCCAGCGGATCAGTGCGGTCCGCCAGCGGCAGCTCGACCCGCCTGCCGCTCAGGTGGGCGCGGTACACTGCCGCCACCATCTCCACCGCCCAGCGGCCATCCCGGACCGAGCACAACGGCGCGGCGCCGGTCCGCACCGCGTTGACCAGGTCCTGGCCCATGTGGCGCGGGTGCGGTGGCGTGGGTGCGTCCGGCGGAACCGGCAAGGGGTGCCATTTCATGTCGTTGGCCGGGTGGAGCAGATACGGCGAATCAAGAAAGGCGAAGCCGGCGCCGGACTGGTACGCCAGGACGCGCCGCGTGCCGAGGATTTCGAACGCCCAATGCTCGCGCGGGCCCTGGGGCTGGTTCCAGCCATTATCCGCGCGCACCGATTCCCACGTGGCCGCGAGGTTGCCGGGAAAGCCAAACTGCGCGCGGATCGTGTCCCCCAGCACGCGGATCGGCTCGCGGCCTTCGCGGACATCGGCGAGCGTGGCCTGCCGGCCTGACTGGAGCACCGTGGCGGAGCACCAGAGCGGGTCGCCGAAGCACCAGCGCAAGCAGTCGAAGTCGTGCGTGCCGAGCACCATCAGGTCTTCGCCGCCGGACCGGCTGTCCTGCTTGCCGTGCACGTGAACCTCGCGCACCCGGCCGATGAAGCCCTCGGCCAGCAGCGCCCGCGCCCGCTGAAACGCGGCATCGTAGCGGCGGTTGTGGGCGACGACGACCCGGGCGCCGCGTTGTTCCGCCGTAGCCACGATGCGGTCGGCGTCGGCGAGCGTCTCAGTGAGCGGCTTTTCGATGAACAGGTGCGCGCCCGCCTCGAGGACGGCGAGCGCCACCTCCGCGTGGCGGCGCGGATGGCGGAAGGCGATGCTCACGAGGTCCGGCTTCTCCCGCGCGAGCATCTGCCGGTAATCCGCGTAGTCGCGCGCGGCCCCCGAGCGCTTTTGGGCCTCGGCCCGGCCCGCCTCGTCCGGGTCCGCCACAGCCACGACGTCCACGCCTTCGAGGTCGGTGAAGATGCGGTCGTAGCCGTGACCGTAATCGCCGCCGCCGGTTTGGCCGATGATGGCCGCCCGCAACGGCGCCGGTGATTCCACCGCCCGCGCCGGCTGAACCGCCAGGGCCAGACCGGCCAGGCTGGTTTGCCGAACGAACCGGCGGCGCGAAAGCATGGCAGCTTTGGAGTTCATGGCGGGAATACTTCACCCAAGCCAGCCGCGACCAAGAGCCATCATCCCGGCGGCGGCGGCGCGCCTATTTTCGCGGCAGCGCCACGCGGCCGGTGCGGGTCAGTTCGAGGATGCCAAAGGCGCGCATCAGCTCGACGAACTTCTCGACCTTGTTCTCGTCGCCGGTGATCTCGATGGTCAGGCTCTTGGGCTGCACATCAATGATCTTCGCGCGGAAGATGTCGGTGATCTGCATGACCTCGGCGCGCGAGGCGGAGTTGACGCCCACCTTGACCAGCACCAGTTCGCGGTCCACGTACTCGCCTTCGCGGAAGTCAATGACTTCGATCGTGTCCACGAGCTTCTCAAGCTGCTTGACGATCTGGTCCACGGTCTTGTCGTCGCCGCGAGTGACGATGGTCATGCGCGAGACGGTAGGGTCGTGCGTGGGTGCGACGTTAAGGGAGTCAATGTTGAAGCCGCGGCCGCTGAACAGCCCCGCCACGCGGGTCAGCACGCCGAACTTGTTTTCCACCAGCACGGAGATGGTGTGTCGCATAGGTGTGTGTGTTGTTTGCTGTCTGCCGCGCCCGGTCCCAGGGTCGGTCCCGAAAACGAAAAACCCGCGTTCCGGTGGGAACGACGGGCGACCTGCGAGCGCTTCAACCAAAGCCTCCGGCCGCGTCAGTCGCTTACGACGACGCGCACCAGTTCAATGGCGATGGCCGGGAGATTCACGGCGGGCGCGAGTAAACCCGCCGCGCCGGGACTGGTCAAACGGATTTTGCCAGCCCGGCGCGGCGGGCGGCTCGCTGCCTTTCGCGCCGGAGGTCTGCCTGCCGGCGCCGCGGCACTTTTATGACGCCCACCGAGAGCGGCTCTGGACGCCGTACGGGTTCCGCGACGCCTTCAACCTCACCGCCGGCTGGTGGGACCCGGAGGTGCTGGGCATTGTCCAGGGTCCGATCCTGATCATGGCGGAAAACCACGGCACGGGACGCGTCTGGCAGCGCTTGATGCGAAATGAAACATTGCCGCGGACTCGAGCGGGCGGGCTTCCGGCCGCGGCGTCAGAACTGATTGATTAAGTTGTGCGGCGCGGCGCCGGCGGGGCTACTGCGTGTAATCAATGAACCCGGCGAACATTTCCATGTCCGACTGGTCGCCCCAGGTCACGCGGGCATCGGGATCGGGGTTCGCCAGGTTTTGCGGCGAGTTGTCGAACGCGCCGCTGAACACCAGCCGCGTGCCGGCCGGCAGCACCTTGGGTTCCGCCAGCGCGTAACCGATCTGCCAGTTGAAGTCGTAGTCCGGCACGGAGAGAAGCACCTCGCGGTTGCCATTGGGGTAGAAGGCCTCGAACTTCGCCCGCTTGCCGCGCAGGTGCATGTGCGGGTTCATTCGGTACAACGTGAACTGCCTCGGCGCCGTCCACTCGGCCGACACCGCGTGGTCGCGCGCCCGGGGCGGAATGGAGAAGGTGTTGTTGAGCGGGGTGGCCTGGGAGACCCACGTCCGCGCGGGCTTGGCCTCGTGATACCAGAGCGCCAGCGTGGGCTGATCGTTGGTCTCCACCCCGATGGGCGTGTAGTGGAGGTTGAAGGTGATCTTGTTGGACGCGGCGAGCAGGATGCCTGCGTCCGGCGGAAGCCGGAACGGCTTGTGGCCTGGCACGAACTCGGCGATCTGCAGCTCATAGGTGGAACTGGCCATGCCGTGGTTGCCGATGTGGCCCTTCCAGACCATGTAGTGGTGGACGACCCGGTAGTTGGACGGGCGGACGATCGCGGCCTTGAGCCAGACATTGGACGTGTTGGGGGTGTGCGCAAAGATGTACCGGTACGGCTCCGAGCCGGTGGCCTTGATCGGTTGGACCGGGATGGTGACGAGCGCGTCGGGTTCGCCCAATTCGTCCGGCCAGCGGTCGAAGGCCGGCGGCGGCGGCAAGTCGGCCAGGGGATCGCCGCCCTCGCCGCGCGGCGCGCCGGCGTCAATCCAGCGCACCAGCGCGGATTTCAAATGGCCCGGCAGCGACAGATCGTTGCTGAAACGGCCGTATTCGGGGTCGGCGTGCCAGGGCGGCATCTGGCCGGACAGGAGCGCGTGCTTGATCGTGGGCGCCCATTCGGCGGCGACGGAGTAGTTCGTCAGCGCGAACGGCGCCACCCCGTCTGGCCGGTGGCACTTGGCGCAATGGTCGTAAAGCACCGGCGCGATGTCCCGGGCGTAATCCGGAGTCGGCTCGGCGGTGTGCGTCAACGGCGCGCCGGGGGCTGGCACGCGGAGGTACGTAGGGGGCGTGAGGGAAACCAGGCCAACCACGGCCGCCTCAAGCAACGACTCGCTGATCGGATCGTACGGAAAAAGGTTCACCGGGCCGCGATACGCGACAGTGAAGTCGGGCGCGCGGATGAGCGCGACCTCGCCCGCCCGCGTCAAGCCCACCGACTGGGCTGCGAGGCCATGCGGATCCAACAGCACGGGAACCTTGCCAGCCCAAGGGCTTTGGCCTGGGACAGCACGTTGCCGCGGACCGGAGCCGGGTCGGAGAGCAATATCCACGTCTCCACTTGGCCAACGTAGAGCTGGGCCAAATGAGCAATCTCCTGTGCCAAGGGTTCTATCTGTGCCAGGTTCGTCCCGGCGGCAACAACCGCGATGCCGTCCAGGTGAGTGTGGTAAAACAAGTCGCGGGCTATGCCCTGCGCGTCGAGCAGGCGAAAGTTCGACACCGTTTCGGCGGGCGCATCCGCCGGCGCGCTCCGCAGCCGGAAAAATTCGGCCGGGGTTTCCCCAAACGATGCGTTGCGGTCGCCCCAGCCCGTGCCTTGATCGCCCATTCTAAATGTCAACCACACGACCACTGCGACGAAGCCAGGTTGCCAGTAGCCTCCAACTCATAGGTCCTACCCGCCGAGCCTTGGAAGATAAACTGGCGATAGCCCGGCGACTCTACGCGCTCGATCGAAAGCCTCGCCGGAACGTCCGGTCCGTGGAGGCGGACGCCGCTCCGCCGCGCTTGGGCCGCCAGTCGCTCGGCGCGGAGGGCAAGCACCCGTTGCTGGCTGCTCGGCGCTCCGCAGATCGGGTCCAGCGGCGGCGTGGCGAGCACGAGGCTCGAAAGAGTGAGGCCGACCCCGGCAGCGAGTGACCACCACCGAAGGTCTCGCTGCTGTCCAATCACCTCTGCGCTTGGATGCGTCTTCATGGTTGGATGCTGATTCGTGTTCGCTGGTCTGTCGGGGTTCTGATTAGCGCATACTCACGTGACGCTGGGTTACTTCAGGCTCCCCGGCGAGGAGATGCTTCCCGAGGCTTCGAAGTGGCCGACGGCATTCACCGGATCGGAGAACTCGACCAGCCCGGTGTAAGTGCCGGACCCGGAGGCGCCGTCGAAACGACCTGTCCCGCCGGTGACCTGCCAGACGCCCTGGATGTCGTACGTGGCTGGGCCGGAAGGTATCGCCACAAACACGAAGGTGACCAGCACGTCGTCGCCGTTGGCAGCGGTGAAACGGTAGGCGGCAATGCCCTCGCCGGTGTCGAGGTTGACGGTTTCCGAGATGGATTGGGCGGCTATCGCGCCAAGAAGCAGCGCCTGTCCGGCGCCCAGGCCGGAGACGGCGACGAATGGCGGGGCAAGCGGCGAGATCGTGATGTCCGCAGCCCAAGTTAAACGGAAGGGAACCTGGTTGCCCGCGTAGGCCGTGGGCGTGGTCAGCGCGAGCGCGCCCAGAGCCAGGGTGAGCAGCGTCGTGTGTTTGAGCTTATGAAGCAAGGTGCGGATCGTTTTCATGACTTGGTTCGGTTGTTGTTTTGTCTTTGTTCGGCGGCGACCCACGTCGTGCGGACCGCCTTCAACTCCTTTCCAAAGCAATTCCGGCAGAAGGTTACAGGATTTCGGCATGATGATGGAAACTGGGGCGACTGCGGACCGCCTGGAAGGCCGGGTGCTAAGGCTTCGGCAAACCCCGCTTACTCCGGGGTGGCACGGAAGAACAGTCCGGCATCGCCGCTCGCCGGAGTGTGGGCGTAGGTGGCTGTGCGGTTTGCGTTCGTGATCGTGATCGAGGCTAGTGTGGACCAGCTCAGCAGGTCAGGAGAGGTTTCCAGGCGGTAGCGTTGCTGGCGCGGGCCTGTGAGCGTGAGATTGAAAGCACCTGCGCTGCCAGGGGCAATCGCCAGTTCTGTCCGCTCGACGAGGATGAGCGTTTGTTTTGCCGGCACATTGTGTAACTCCTGCACCTTTCCCGACGGCCATTCGACGCGCAGTGTGTCGATGACGGGCGCATCGCCCAGACCGATCACGGCGTCGAGGCTGTTGAACGCCACCCAGTCCTGGTCGCACCCGATCTGCCGCATCTGCCAGAGGTTCTTTCCACCGATCTTCGCCTTGACGCGCACTTTGGCCCCGATGGCTGAGCGGTTGGAATCGGTGCCGACGCACCGGACTTTGACCCAATTGTTCGCGTTGCCGTTGTTCCGAAAGAGCGCGTTGCGCTGAGATGAGAAGACAGTCCCGTAGGCCACGCACACATCCGGGAAGCCGTCATTATCATAATCGCCCCAGGCGGCGCCGCCCGCGTTGCCCGTCTTCGTGACGAGACTGCCGGCGGTCACAAGGGCGAAGGTTCCGTCGCCCTGGTTGTGATAGAGACGGTTGAACACGCGCGGGTCGGACGAGGAGGTTCCCGGTCCCAGGACAGTCACGAACAGGTCCAGCCACCCGTCGTTGTCGTAGTCCACCCACGAGCCGCTGGCAAAGTGTTCCTCGTCCTCGGCGATGAGGCCAGTCGTAACCGGCTCGAAACTGCCGTCACCTTGGTTGCGATAGAACCAGTTCCGGACGATCGGCCCCTGCCATCCCATGTTGATGATCACCACGTCCAGGTCGCCATCGTTGTCGTAGTCTCCCCGCGCCACTCCGACGCTTGCGGCAATCGTGTCTGAGGGAGGCAAGTGTCCGGTGACATCGATGAATTGCCCCTGGTCATCAGTGCGATACAACTCGTTGCCGGCCGCGAGTTGAGCGACGAGCAGGTCCATCTGCCCGTCGCCGTCGAAGTCGGCCCAACCGCCATGGGCCGTGGCCAACTCGGGCGTGGTGATGGCGTTTGTCACCCGGGCAAATCGCCCGTTGCGTTCGTTATGGAACAGGAAGTCCGCTTGCGGGATATCCGTGGGGCCATTGGCGACGAAGAGGTCGAGGAACCCGTCGTGGTCGTAGTCCGCCCAAGCCACACCGAACGCATGCGCGGCATCCGTGGCCAGGGAACCCACATCAGCGGCCCCCATGCGGACGAAGGAACCGCTGCCGGTGTTGCGGTACAATCGCGACGGCTGGAAGGTCCGATTGGCGCTGGAGACCAGCAAATCCAGCCAGCCGTCGTTGTCGTAATCGGCCCACGCGGCGCCGTAGGTTCCTGGCGACGCCTCCGTGACGACCGGGCCGGTGGCTACTTTAGAGAACGAGCCATCCTGGTTGTTGCGGAAAAGTGCGTTGCGGCTGCCGCTGCTGATCGTCGCGACGAACAGGTCGAGCCAGCCATCGTTGTCATAGTCACCCCAGGCGGGCGTGGTCCACATCGAGGATTCGGCGACCACTGGGCCGGTGGTGATTTGCGTGAACGGCGCCTCCAAGACGGGTTGGGCCGCGGCATTGAATGTACTTGCGGTTGCCAGCATCCCCAGCGCGCGGGCCAGCCCAGGCATGCGCCGTCTCGCGCTGGTTGGTTTGTGGATTCTCTTCATGGCTTTGACGCTGCCGGTGAGTCGGTTTGTCATCATGTCCACGCCGTGAATATCCAGCGTCAGCGGCGCGGGGCGGGCGACAGAAACCCCTTAAACGTGTACGTATCGCTGTTGCCCGGACCGATCTCCTCGAAGGTGAATTCGAGTTTGCTCCCCTCAAACGGACCGCGGCCGATCAAGCTCGCTTTGCCAGTACTGACCAACCCCACCGTGTCCGCTGTGGAACTCCCCTCGAAGATGATCGTCTTGGCGCCATCAATCGTGGCAGTCAGGACGACCGGCCCCCACAAAGGTCCGCTGAAGGTGACCGGATCAAGCTCGCCGCTCAATTGCACACTGATCTTTGTGCTCGCCGGGTCGAGCGAGACCCCGGTGCCCGTCAGGGCGAGGGTTCCCACGAGGGGCAAATTCCGGAGGTAAAGATCGCCGTCTGTGCCAGCAATGATGTAAGGCCCGAGGTTGGGCGGAACAATGCTCCAGTCAAATTTGCCGGTGACAGCGGCCTTCATGGGCACCCGCCCGGCATTGCCCCCGGCATGGAGTGCTCCAGAGGCAGTGATGAGCAGCGCCATGGTGATACCGGTGAGGAGGCCGGCGCGGTTGTGTGTTGCGGTCGGTTTCATGTTTGGATCGGATGTTGTTGTTTTTGTTTGGTGGCGGCCTGCGTCGTGCAGACCGCCTTCCACTCCTTTCCAAAGAGGTTCCGGTGAAAGGTTACAGAGTAACTGCACCTCTTTGCCTGCCTGACACCTACCGCGCCACGCCCAAGATGCTCTCCCGAGCGTTGACTTCGCTCAGGGAAGGCGCCGGGTAGAATCGGATGTAATGACCCGGCAAGCCCATGTAGCCGACGGCGAACGTGGATCCGTCCGGAGCCACGTAGAGCGAGCGGAGTGCCGTGCCCAATGGAATCGAAAGTGTGAGGATTTCCTGGAACGTCGCCAAATTCCAGAGCTTCACCCGACCATCCATCCCGCCGGTCACAAGGGTCTTCCCATCCGGAGGAATGAAACTGGCGCGCAAGACGCCCATCACATGGCCCTTGAGCTCCGCGACGATCGCTCCCGAGGTCGAATCCCACAACTCCACGTCGCCATCCAGATCCGCTGCCGCGATAAGCCGCCGATCGGGCGAAAACTCGAGCCAAGAGATCCAGCCGTGATCGGCGGGAAATGGCAGGAGTCGGCTGTTGGCGACGTCCCAAAGCGAAACCTTGGACGCCCCCCAGCCGACGGCTGCCGCGAGCTTCGTGCCGTCGCGGGAATAGGCCAGCGCCGTGGCCCGCCCGACCGCCGACCGAAACGACGCTACTTCCGCCCGCGAGGAAACGTCCCAGATCTTGATGTCCCCGGCGGCACTTCCGGTAGCCACCTGCCGCCCGTCCGGCGAAAAGGCAACGACGCGAATCGGGTTGGTTTCCGCCTGCCAGCGGGTGATCAAAGTGCCGGCGGCAAGATCCCACAACTCCAGAACGCCCCCAGAGCGCCCCAAGACGCCGACTGGTTTGTCGCCGAACACATCAAACGGCTTGTTCAAGAGATCCCCCGGGAGGGCCAGGTTCGTCGCGACTGCGACCGTTCTGGTCGCGGGGCCGATAACCTGCCAGCGACTGTCAGCGTTGCGAGGACCGAGTACGAGGGAGCGGCTGTCCGCGGTGAAACCGGCAATCACACTGCCCACGGTCGGCTGGTCGAGCACCTCGGTCTGGTCCGTACGCCAGACTCGCGTTACGCCGTCCAGGACGCTGCCGGTTACGACGATTCGGCCGTCCGGCGACACCGCCAGACCGTAGATCTGATTCGTGTGCGCGTGGACCTTTGCCCGATGGCGGTAGGTCGCGCGTTCCCACAGGTTCAAAGTCTGGTCCTCGCCCACCGTGGCGATCACGTTCCCGGCCGGCGAAGCGGCGATGCGGGTGACATGGGTCGAGTGTTCGCGGTGCTCCTCGAGCAGCCTGGGCGCCCCCCCCGCAAGGTTCCAAACCTGCAACCGGCCGTCCCACGTGCCGGTGAGGAGGTGGTTCGCCGCGGCGTCAAAGGCGGCACAGGCGCCCAGCTTCCGGCCCGCAACCCAGCCGTCGAGGGGAGCCATGGACGGGGCTAGCCAGAATCGCAACCCGATCGCGTCGTCCGCGGTATCTATCCACAAAGTGGTCAACACCGTGCCGTCGGGTGAGAACGCGAGTCCGTTGGGCACGTGGTTTCGCACGTCGGGGGTGTTGCGGCAGGCGGCCAGCCGTTTCCAGGTTCCGCGCTCCCAGAGCACGAGGCGCTTCTCGTTGGTCTGGCCTGTGACGAGCCAGGATCCGTCGGGCGAGAAGAGCACGGCCACGGCCGCGCCGGGGAGCTGCCGCACCTTTTGCCAGGTGGCGGTGTCCCACACGATCGCGCTCTCCCCATTGGCAGTGGCCAGCAAGCGCCCGTCGGCGGAGCACGAAAGGCTGGTCGCGGAGGTCGGGAGGTTGGTGACGACCCGGTACGACACCGCGTCGCGGATAGTCACTTTGCTCCATCCGCCGTAAGCGAACCAGCGTCCGTCCGGGGAGAACTCGATCGCGTTGGCGCCTTCATCGCGAAACTCAGCCATGGGTTCGCTGCGGCATTGTTGCCAGAGGTAGCGCCACTCGAAGCCGCGCAGGTCGGCTTGATCTTCCTTGGGCTCGTGGCGGCCCAGCAGTTGAAGGGCGTGAGCCAGGTTGTTCTCCTTCAGGGCTTGGTGGGCAACGCCAACCTCGGAAACGTAGGCGTTGAGGCGCGCCTGCTCGAGGTGGCGCTTGGCGCGCTTCGCCTGCCAGGTCGTGGTGATCAGACCCGCTATCAAAGCGGCCAGAACCGCCCCCACCGCCGCGAGGGCCAGCTTGTTCCGCCGCGCCAGTTTCCGAAACCGATAGAGCGCGCTTGGTGGTCGCGCGGCGATGGGTTCGTTTTCCAAATACCGGCGCAGGTCGGCCGCCAGGCCGTTGACCGTCTCGTAACGCCGCGACCGGTCCTTCTCCAGACACTTCATCACGATCCAGTCCAGTTCACCGCGCACCAGCCGCGGCAGGCGCCGCGGGTCTTCCCGCCGCCGCGCCGCCACGGTTGTCAGGGCCTCGCGCTTGAGCGCGCTCAGCCGGGTGGACGGCTTGGGTGGCTCGACTTCGCGGATGGTTTTCAGCACCGCCTCATGGCGGGCGTCGCGCAGTGGGCGTGGGTCCAACGGCGGCTGGCCTGTGAGCAGTTCGTAGAGCAGCACGCCCAGCGAGTAGATGTCGCTGCGTGTGTCCACGTCCAACCCGCCCAAGCCCGCCTGCTCCGGGCTCATGTAGGCCGGCGTGCCGAGAAACTGGTGGAACCGCGTGAACAGGGTTTTGTCCGTGAGTGGTTCTTCGATGGCCTTGGCCACGCCGAAATCAATGATCTTGGGCACTGCGCGCCCGTCCTGTTCGGTGACGAGGAGGTTCGAGGGCTTGAGGTCGCGGTGGATGACGCCTTTCTGGTGGGCGTGCTGGATGGCCTGGCAGACGGGGATGAAGATCTCGATCCGCTCGTGGGTGCTGAGCTGGCGGGCATCGCAGAACTCGGTGATGGGCACGCCATGCACGAGTTCCATCACGAAGTACGGCCGGCCGGCGTCGGTCGCGCCGGCGTCGAACACCCGCGCGACGTTCGGGTGGTCCATGAGGGCCAGCGCCTGCCGCTCGGCCTCGAACCGGGCGACGACCTGGCGCGTGTCCATGCCCAGCTTGATGATCTTGAGGGCGACCTTGCGGCGCACCGGCTGCTGTTGTTCGGCCATCCACACCGTGCCGAAGCCGCCTTCGCCGATGATCTCAAGCAGCTTGTAGGGGCCGATGCGCGTGTCTGAGTGCCCGGCATCAGGCGGGGGCAGGTCGGCAGCGGTGGCGGCGGAGGTTTCTTCGCTCCGGTCCGTTTGGGACGTGAGAGCCGGCTCGGCCAACCGCAGAACGCACGCCGGGCAGAGTCCAGCGGGCGCGTTCGCGGGCAGCGGCCGGCCGCAGTCGGGACAGATGCGGTTCGTCATGGTCGTTTCGTGCCGCCGAACAACGCCAGTTCGAGCCACTTCCAATGGCAGTCCACGTCCTCGAAGCCCATTTCGCGCAGCCACTGGAGTTGGAGCTCCACCGGGGCGCATCGGTTGGATGGATCTTCGTCGGTCGCCGCGATCCCGAGCGCGCTCAGGAACCGTTCGTGCAACTCGGGGCTGCCGGGAGCGACGTGCTCCAGGTTGCAGAACACGCCGCCGGGCGTCAGCGCCGCGTGGATTTCGGCGTAGAGCGCGCGCTTGCGGACATCGGGGACGTGGTGGATGGCGAAGCTCGATACGATGGCGTCGAACCGGCCGAGATCCGGCAGCGACGTTTCGAGGTTATGCTCGATGACCCGAACTCGGTCGTCACCGCGAAAGCGTTCGCGGGCGGATTCGAGCATCGTGGGCGAGAAGTCCAGCGCCACCCCTTCGGCGTCCGGCCGGCCGATCCGCAGCAACGCGAGCAACCGGCCGTCTCCC
This sequence comes from uncultured Verrucomicrobiota bacterium, assembly GCA_964568145.1. Lineage (GTDB taxonomy): Bacteria > Verrucomicrobiota > Verrucomicrobiia > Limisphaerales > J093 > DSVZ01. The sequence goes on along the minus strand of CAZMOZ010000034.1, from coordinate 35,215 downwards.
GTGCCAAGGTCCAAGATTCTCCGAACCTTGGGGGGAACGAATTCAAGCAACACGCCTTCGCCCTCAGTTCGGTGCGGGATGCGGTCGGCACGTGCGAGGTACTTCAGCGCGTGCTCGACGGTGGCGTATTCGTTCAGGCTGGCGGCGGTCATCTGAATCCATTCCAAAGCAAAAGCGGGGGCCAGGTTACGCGAATCGGGCCTCAGCCGGACACGATCGCGATGAGGTGGCGGAGTTCCCCGGAGACCTCCGCCTCGTCGCCCACCGTCCGGGCTACTTCGGCGCGCAGGAGTTCGCCGTAGCGTTGGCGGAGGCGGTGAACCGCCACCTTCACCGCGCCTTCCGTCATGCCCAGTTCCGCGCCGATTTCGGCGTAAGGCCGCCCGTTCCGGTCGCCTTGCAGGTGCGGTCGCAGCCGCTCGAAGAGGAGCGCCTTGCCCGCCGTGCGCGCTTCGCCTTCCAGGCGGCGCAAGGCCAGAGCGATGACCGCGTAGGCCCAGTGCCGGTCAAACGCGCATTCGGGCGATTCAGCCGTGGCGTCCGCCAGGAACAGCGATTCCGCGTCCACCTCGTCGAGCGGCACCCAAGCATGGCCGCCGCCCCGTTTGCGGGCGGCGGCGCGATCCCATTCATTCGCGAGGAAGTTGTGGAGCGCCTTGAGCAAAAACGACCGGAACCGCCCCCCGCCGCGCTCCAAGCCGCGCAGGCGCTCGTGTTCGAGCAGCGCGACAAAGAAATCCTGTGTCAAATCCTCCGCCTCGTGCGGGCTGCGTCCGCGCCGCCGCACGTAGGCGTACAGCGGATACCAGTAATCGCGGTACAGCCGGGCAAAGGCGTCCACGCTGCCCGGCGACTCCGGATTTGCCGCCTCGAAAATGACCGACCAGTGGGTGGTGGTGAACTGCGGCGATCCCGCCGACGGGCCGCCGCCTTGCGCACGGGTGGAGGCATCAGACATTTGCCTAAAGCCTGGCGCGGCGCGGGTGAAACTCAGACGAGGCCCTGGTCCAGCATGGCGTCGGCCACCTTGACGAAGCCGGCGATGTTGGCGCCGACGACCAGGTTGCCGGGCTGGCCGTATTCGGCGGCGGTGTTGAAGGCGTTCTCGTGGATCGTCTTCATGATGTGCTGAAGGCGCTTGTCCACCTCCTCGCGCGTCCACGGCATGCGCATCGAGTTCTGGGTCATCTCCAGCCCGGAAGTGGCCACGCCGCCGGCGTTGGCGGCCTTGCCCGGCCCGAAGAGGATGCCGGCGGCCAGGAACTGCTCGATGGCGTCCGGCTCCGAAGGCATGTTGGCCGCTTCCGCGACGAGGCGGCAGCCGCCCTGGATGAGCCGGCGGGCCTCCTCGCCGTTGATCTCGTTCTGGGTGGCGCACGGAAACGCGCAGTCGCAGTCGAGAAACCACGGCCGGCTGCCTTCGACGTACTGCACGCCGTACTCGTCCGCGTACTCCTTGATCCGCCCGCGGCGGGTGTTCTTGAGGTCCATGATCCAGGCCAGCTTCGCGGCATCAATGCCGTTCTTGTCGTAGATGAAGCCGTTCGAGTCGGACATTGTCACCGGCCGCGCGCCCACCTGGAGGAGCTTCTCGACGGTGTACTGGGCGGCGTTGCCGGAGCCGGACACGGTGCAAATCTTGCCTTCGAGCGTCTCGCCGCGCGTCTTGAGCATTTCCTGCGCGAAATAGACGCAGCCGTAGCCCGTGGCCTCCGGCCGGATGAGCGACCCGCCCCAGTTCAAGCCCTTGCCGGTGAGCACGCCGGTGAACTCGTTGGCGAGGCGCTTGTACTGGCCGAACAGGAAGCCAATCTCGCGGCCGCCCACGCCGATGTCGCCGGCGGGCACGTCGGTGTCCGGCCCGACGTGGCGCCACAGCTCCGTCATGAAGCTCTGGCAGAAGCGCATGACCTCGTGATCGGACTTGCCCTTGGGGTCGAAGTCCGAGCCGCCCTTGCCGCCGCCCATCGGCAGCGTGGTGAGGGAGTTTTTGAAGACCTGCTCGAAGGCCAGGAACTTGAGGATGCCCAGGTTGACGGTGGGGTGGAAGCGCAGGCCGCCTTTGTAGGGTCCGATGGCGCTGTTCATCTGGATGCGGAAGCCCCGGTTGATATGGAACTGGCCTTTGTCGTCCTGCCAGGGCACCCGAAAGATCACGGCCCGCTCCGGCTCCACGATCCGCTCCAGGATTTTGCCCTGGGCGTATTTCTTGTGGCGCTGGATGACGGGCGTGATCGAGGTGAGCACCTCGGTGGCGGCCTGGATGAATTCCGGTTCACTGGGGTTGCGTTTGCGGACGATGTCGAGCGTGGCTTGGATCAGTTCCATGTAGCGAGGCGTTGAGGTGTGTTCGGACTTGGCCGTTTCGGTGGCTGGCGGACGGAGCGTTTCATCAGTGAAACAAAACGGATTTCCGCCAGCTCCACGCTCGTCTGATGCGAGCTGCGGGGATGGCGGCGGGCTGTTTCACCAAAGACCACCGTCACGGCGGGCGCTATTCCTAAGCCAGCCGGGCCCGCGCGTCCATCGCGGAGTTGCGACATTTGCTTTGCTGCCTCCGCGCCGCCTGCTTGAATCCGACGTTCCCCGCAGCCGGCCGGCCAGGGACGGGAGGGGTGGGCGGCCCGGCGGGGAACTAACACGCATGGAACGGAATGCCTTCGTAAGCACGGGGATGCCCAGCCTGGACGAGGTCCTGCAAGGGCTCCGCGGCGGTGACAACGTGGTCTGGGAGGTGGACAGCATCGAGGACTACCTCCCGGTGATCGGGCCGTTGTGCGCCGAGGCCCGGCGGCTGGGTCAGCGGTTGATCTACTTCCGGTTTGCCCGGCACGCGCCGCTGCTCGACGCCAGCGACGGCGTGGAGGTGTACGAGCTGGACCCCGGCGCGGGCTTCGAGCGGTTTCTGACCGAGATCCTCGATGTCATCGAACGGGCGGGGGTGGGGGTCTTTTACGTCTTCGACTGCCTCTCGGACCTGGCGGCGGACTGGTACAGCGACCGCATGCTGGGCAACTTCTTCCTGATCACCTGCCCGTACCTGTACGAGCTGGACACGGTCGCCTACTTCGCGCTGCTGAAGAACGAGCATTCGTTCCACGCGACGGAAAGCATCAACAAGACCGCGCAGGTGGTGATCGAGGTGTTCCGCAAGCAGGGCGAGTTCTTCATCTACCCGATGAAGGTCTGGCAGCGGCACACGCCCACGCTGTACCTGCTGCACCGGCTGGAGGGCGACCGGTTCCGGCCGGTGACCAACAGCGCCACCATCGCGGACATCCTGCGCGCCGTGCCCAAGCCCTGGCTGGAGTTCAGCATCCATCGTCCCGGGGTCTGGCTGCGCACGTTCCATGAGGCCCAGCAGGCCGTCAACGCGCTGGCGACCGGGGAACCGCTGGCCGCCGACACCAGCGAACTCTTCGAGCGCCTGCTCAAGATGGTGGTGTCCGGCGACGACCGCTTCCAGGCGCTGGCCCGCGCGTATTTCGATCTGGAGACGCTGGTGGAAATCATGCAACGCATGATCGGCACCGGGCGAATCGGCGGCAAATCGCTGGGCATGCTCCTGGCGCGGGCGATCCTCCAGCGCTCCGATCCGCGCTGGGCGGATCTGCTGGAAAGCCACGATTCGTTTTACGTCGGGTCGGACGTCTTCTACACCTACCTCGTCCAGAACGGCTGCTGGTGGCTGCGCCGGCGACAGAAGGACTTCAACCTCTATCTCCAGCGCGCGCAGGAGGCCCGGCAGAGGATTCTCCAGGGTGCGTTTCCGGAGTTCATCCAGGAACAATTCGCCGAGATGCTCGAGTACTTCGGCCAGTCGCCGCTCATCGTGCGCTCGAGCAGCCTCTTGGAGGACAACTACGGCAACGCCTTTTCCGGCAAGTACCAGAGCGTGTTCTGCGCCAACCAGGGCTCCCCCGAGGAACGCCTTTCCGCCTTCACGAACGCCGTCCGCCTCGTGTACGCCAGCGCCATGAGCGAGGAGGGCCTGCGCTACCGCCAGCACCACGGGCTGCTGGACCAGGACGAGCAGATGGCGCTGCTGATCCAGCGCGTCTCCGGCGAGATGTACGGCTCGTTGTTCTTCCCGCAGATTGCCGGCGTCGGCTTTTCGTTCAACCCGTTTGTCTGGGAGGAGGACATTGACCCCCGCGCGGGCGTGCTGCGGCTGGTCTTCGGCCTGGGCACCCGGGCCGTGGACCGCGCCGACGACGACTACACCCGGCTCGTCGCGCTCAACGCCCCGCTCAAGCGGCCCGAAGCCCGGTCCGCCGAAGGCCGCGGCTTCACCCAGCGCCGGGTGGACGTGCTCGACCTGCAGGCCAACCAACTGGTCAGCCGCGACTTCGCGGCCGTGGCGCCATTCCTGCCGGCCGACCGCGTCGGCCTGTTCGTGGCGGAGGACGACAACAACGCAGGTTCAACCCCGGCCTCGGTACAACCGGGTGTTTCCGCCGCCCGGCTGTCCTTCGAGCGGTTGCTGAGCGAGACCGAATTCGCCCCCACGATGCGCGAGCTTTGTCGCACCCTGCAAAGCGCTTACGACAGCCCGGTGGACATCGAGTTCACCGCGAACTTCACGCCGGACGGCCGCTTCCGGATCAACCTGGTCCAGTGCCGGCCGTTCCAGGTGAAGGTCGGCGGCAGCGCGAGCCGCGTGAGCCTGCCCGAACAGATCGAGCCCGGCGAACTGCTCTTCCAATCGCGCGGACCCATCGTGGGCCACAGCCTGGCCACGACCATCGAACGGCTGATCTACGTCGTGCCGGCTGTGTACAGCCAGTTGGGCATGAGCAAGCGCTACTCGGTGGCGCGCACCATCGGCCGGCTCACCCACCTCGAATCGCCGGGCCGCGCCAAGACCATCATGCTGGTGGGCCCGGGCCGCTGGGGCACTTCCATGCCCTCGCTCGGCGTGCCCGTCTCCTTCGCCGAGATCAACACCGCCAGCGTGATCTGCGAACTCGCCCTCATGCATGCGGGTCTCATCCCCGACGTCTCGCTCGGCACCCATTTCTTCAACGACCTGGTCGAGATGGACATGCTCTACCTGGCCATCACCCCGGGACGGGACGGTCATGTCTTCAACGAGCCCCTGATCCTGCAACAGCCGAATCTGCTCCCAAGCCTGATCCCCTCGGCGGCCAGCCTAGCCGACGGCCTGTGGGTGGTGGACGTGGACGGAACGGAATCCCTGGGATCATTGCACCTGAACGTGGATTCCATGCGACAAGCCGCGGTGTGCTACCGCGAAAGCGCCTAGCCGCCCGGCTCCGTCGTTTTCGATCCGCGCCTTCAGCCTTCGAATTTCGGATTTCGGTTTTCGCGGCCGTCGGCCGCACCGGTGGCGCAAGACTCCTGTCGAACCCGCTGTCTTGATTCTTTGTTCGTGGTTCGTTGTCTCGAACTTCCAGCCGGGACCCGGACTGTGAACTGGAGACCTGGGACTTTGAACTCGGGACTTTGAACTCGGGACTTGGGCCTGCGGCTTTGGACTTCGGACTTCGGATTTCGGATTTCGGATTTTGACCCTCGGCCTTCAGCCCTGGCCATTCAAGGCCCGCTTCACCTCATCGAGGATGCGCTGCGAATAGACCCGGTCGCCGAACGTGCCGACGCGGATTTCGATCTTGGTCGCGTTCTCCGTCAGCTTCTCCAGACCGAGGGTGATGCCGCGGTCCTGGCCATCGCGGGCCTTGATCGTGACTTCCCCGCCGCCGGTGGTTTCGGAGGTTTTCTTCAACAGGAGCCTCGCCACGGCCTGGTTGACCGCGGTGGCACAGCGGGTCAGCGGGGCGTCAAGATTCGCCTGCAAGGCGCCCCTGACCAGGCCACCGTGCCCGCGCCGGCCGCCGCCCCGCCCACCACGGCCACGGCCACGCAGCCCGTCAACAGCGGCACCGCCGCCAGCGCCACGCACAGCCCGCCTGGGGCGACCCATTGTTTGACCGACGTTTTCACAAGCACTCTTCCACTTCATTGACTCAACTGCCCCAAACCTGCCCGCGTCCCGGCGCGTGACAAAACGAGGTCTGCGGCGCTCGCGACCCGCCCGCGGCCGAAATCCGAAGTCCGGCATCCGGCATCCGGCATCTCCCGCACTTCCCCCTTGCGCCGGCGCGCGCCGGTCTTACCCTCACCCCGCCAAAACCATGAACTACCGCATCTCCCACCAGGCCGCCTCGCTTTCGCCGTCCCTGACCCTCGCCATTGACGCCAAGGCCAAGCAGATGAAAGCCGAGGGCCTCGACGTGGTCGGCTTCGGCGCCGGCGAGCCGGACTTCGACACCCCGCAGCACATCAAGGACGCCGCCAAGAAGGCGCTGGACGACGGCTTCACCAAGTACACCCCCAGCAGCGGCATCCCCGAGCTGCGCCAAGCCATCGCCGACAAGTTCAAGCGCGAGAACGGCGTCGCCTACAAGCCGTCCCAGATCATCGTCTCCTGCGGCGGCAAACACTCCTGCTTCAACGTCATCATGGCCACCTGCCAGGCCGGCGACGAGGTCATCATCCCCTCGCCCTACTGGCTGAGCTACCCGGAGATGGTCAAGCTGGCCGGCGCCCGGCCGGTGATCGTCGAGACCACCGACGCCACCGAGTTCAAGCTCACTCCGGAGCGGTTGCGCGCGGCCATCACCGACCGCACCCGGCTGGTGGTGGTGAACTCCCCCAGCAATCCCACCGGCACCGTGTACACTCCGGCCGAGCTCAAGGCACTGGGCGAGGTCTGCCTCGCGCGCGATGTGCTCATCATGAGCGACGAGATTTACGAGCACCTGCTGTACGATGGCGCGGTCCACCAGAGCATGGCCAGCTTCAGCCCGGAGCATTACGCCCACACCATCATCGTCCACGGCTTCGCCAAGGCGTGGAGCATGACCGGCTGGCGGCTGGGCTTTCTGGCCGCGCCCGAGCCGGTGGCCAGGGCCGTGGACGCCATCCAGAGCCACAGCACCAGCAACCCAACCTCCTTCGCCCAGAAGGGCGCCGTGGCCGCGCTCACCGGCCCGCAGGACCACCTCAAGGTCTGGCTGGCCGAATACGCCAAGCGCCGCTCCTACGCCCACCAGCGGCTCAACGCCATGCCCGGCGTGAGCTGCGTGAACGCCCGCGGCGCGTTCTACCTCTTCCCGAACATCGCGCGGACCGGCCTCAAGAGCACCGAGTTCTGCGCCCGGCTGCTCGAGGAGGAAAAGGTGGCCGCCGTGCCGGGCATCGCCTTCGGCGCGGACGACTACATCCGCCTCAGCTACGCCACCAGCATGGCCAACATCCAGAAAGGCCTGGACCGGATGGAGCAGTTCGTCCGAAGGCTGGTGAAGTGAAGGGCGGGCCAACCATCCGGGCCGCGACGCCCGTCAAACCCGAAAATCGAAGCTGGCATTAGCGTAATTCGCCCCGCTGGCCCGACGTCGGTTTCGGGCTGGAAGCGGATGGCCTCCCGCCGGATTGAGTTCACCTGGTCGGCCGGGCGGGGAGACCAGCAGGCCACGGATCGTAGAGCGCACCTTGGCCCGGTAGCTAGCTGTTCACAGCGCGCAACTGGGAGGCAAGTTCTGATTCGTCCCGGCGAAGATGGCTACGGGGCCGCCGAGTGCCCCAGCCTGCCGGGTTGCGTGTCGCAGGGAACCACGCGCAAGGAGGCCATCCAAAACATCAAGGAGGCGGTCGAGGGGTACACCCTGGCGCTCCAGGAGGATGGGCTGCCCGTTCCCGGTTGACGACCCAGCGCGCTCCCGCTCAGGGCAGCCGGAACAGGCGGTAGTCTCCAAAGGTCTCGACCTGCCGCGCGACGGCGGTCAACGCCTCCACGACTTCGACCCGCGCGCGGGGCGGCAGCAGGACGTAACGCACCGCTTCCCGGCGCAGTTCGGCCAGAAAGTCCTCCGGCGGCACCTGCCCGGCCATCAGGGCGTTGTAGCGCGCCTGTTTCGCCGCGTGCTGGGGCGTCAGAAACCAGTGGCCCACCACCACGCGATGCGCGGTGTACGCCGGCACGATGAGGCCCAGGTGGGGCGAGGCGTACACGCGCGCCGCCGGCTCGCCGGCCAGGGCCTGCATCGCCTCCCGCACTGGCGCCGGAAAGGGGCGGGCCAGGGTCAGGCGTGTGGTGCGCCACGTCACCGCCGGTGCGGATTGGAAGGCCAGGGCCACGACCACCGCCGCGCCAAACTGCCGCCGCATGGGCGCGGCGTCGTCCGCGAAGACCCGCAGCAGCGCGTCCAGCGCCGGCGCCGCCAGCAGGCACAACGGCAGCGGCAGCAGGTACACGAAGTGATAGCCGCTGGTCCACGGCGACCAGTGCAACAGCGCGGCCACGCCGACCCAGACCAGCAGTTCGCGCGTGCCGGGCACCCCCGCCCGCCCGCGTTCCCAGGCCCCCAGGGCCGCCAGCCCGCCCATCGCGCCCAGTGTCAGCGGATACCACAGCACGGACAGGCCGTGCGGGCCGAACAGTCCACGCGCCGTGGCGTGGAACACGGCATCCTGATGCTGCCAGGCGGAAAAGCCGGCAATGACCGTCAGCGCCAACGCCAATCCGGGCGCCAGGCGGAGGGCCTCGGCGCGTCCGGCGCGGGACAGCACCCGCATCAGCAACACCGCGCCGCTGATGGCCAGGACTCCCAGCCCGGAGTACGGATGAACCAGATACGTGGCGGCGGTCCAGCCCGCCACCCGCGCAGCAGCGCGCCAAGCCGGGCTGGAAGCTGGCTTCAGCGCGGGCGCCGGAGTTCCGCGGATGAGGTCGTCCGCAACACTGTCGTGAGGGAAGTCCGAAGCCCGCTGTTCAAAGTCCGAAGCGGGGTTGCCAGCGGCGCGGCGAAGGCCGGGCCCTGGCTTCAAGACCGGACGCAAGGCCAGCAGCGCGAGCGTGAGGCCGGCGACCCACAGCGGATTGAACAGCGCCGCAAAGACGCTCCAGCCGTAGTCGTCCGAAATCGTCTCGAAGAGCGGGCGATGCCAGCGGGCCGGCCACCAGTTCAGCGTGGCGTGCGCCAGGAATTCCACGCCGCCGGCAAAGGCGGTCAGCAGCGCCGCCAGCAGCCGTTGACGCCGGTCAGGCAGGAAGTCGCCGGCGAAGCGCCAGAACACCGCGAAGAAGGCGAAGATCAGGGGAATGCGGGCCAGCTCCAGGGCCGTGAACGGGCTGAGCCCGGTGAGCCGGCAGAGCCAGCCCAGCAGGCTGAACAGCGGCAGAAAGTAGCGGCCGTCCTGCGGCAGCGTGGTGTGGGCGTTAACCAGCAGCCAGTCGCCGGTCTCGGCGGCCTGGCGGATGAAGCCCACGTAAGCCAGGCCGTCAATCGGGTTGTAGCCGAAAGGCGGGTAGAACGAGTCCGGCGGCGGCGCGGCCAGGCGCGTGGCCAGAAACGGAATCGCCCGCAGCACGGCCACCACCAGCGGAATCAGCCAGTACACGGCCGGCGGGCCGGCGCGGGCGGAACGCAGGTCAGCGAGCGGGCGCATCTCCGGGCGCGGTTTGGTTCAGCCGGAAGGCGGCCAACGAAAACCACGAATGAACGCCAAGGAACCCAGCGCGGCAGGCACCGCAACCAAGAGGCTGGCCGCAAGGAAGCGCGTCTTGCCAGCCCCGCCGCGGGTTTTCGCGGGAGACGGCGCACGTTTCCCCCTCTCCCCTGGGGTGGGGGCCAGGGTGAGGGGGAAGCGCCTTCAAGCCCGGCCTTGGGTTGCGGTTCTCCCGCGCTGGTTGCATTCGTGCTTGCCTTGAATGGTCCCGTTCAAACCGTCCATCCCGCCCGGTATTCGTAGTGGAGGTGCTTGTTGGCCTCGGGCTCGTTCGTGACCTTGAGGTTTACCGGGTCCCACTCGAGCCGCTGGCCGCCAAAGCGCACCGCCACCATGCCCAGCAGCACCGCCTCGGTGAGCGGCCCGGCGAAACGGAAGTCCGCCGCCGTGGGCGAACCGGTCTTGCACGCCTGGATGAACTCCTCGTAGTGCCCCGCCGAGCGCGGCAGCGACTTCGCCGGCCGGCGGTACTCCTTGTTGCGCGCCTCCGGGATCAGGCGCGGCCGCTCGCCGCCCCAGCCTTCGACCAGCATCTGGCCGCGCTCGCCCACGAACAGGATGCCGTCCTCGGGATCAAGGTCGCGGTCCGGCTCCAATTCCTCGGGCCGGGCAGGCAGCAGGCCGCCGTCGTACCAATGCACCTTCACCGGCGGCTGGTTGCCGCGGGCGGCGAACTCGTAGTGGACTAGGCAGGCGTGCGGCACGGTCTCCGGGAAGACCGGCGTGGAACTGGCGTGAACGCTCAACGGCGGGCCAAGCTGCAAGGCGTCGAACACCGGCGCGAGGTTGTGAATGCCCATGTCGCCCAGCCCGCCCGAGCCGAAGTCCCACCAGCCGCGCCAGCGAAACGGCACGTAGGCCGGGTGGTACGGCCGCCAGGGTGCGGGGCCCAGCCAGAGGTCCCAGTCGAGTGTGTCCGGCACAGGCGGCGTGTCCTGGGGGCGTTCGAGGCCTTGCGGCCACCAGAAGGGCAGCTTGCCGCGGTGCGTCGGGCGGTCGGACCAGACGTGGACCTCGCGCACCGGGCCGATGGCGCCGTCCGCGAGCCATTCTTTGATGAGGCGGTTGCCCTCGAACGCCATGCCTTGGTTGCCCATCTGGGTGGCGACCTTCGCCTCGCGCGCCGCGCGGGCCACCTGCCGCGCCTCGAAGACCGTCCGCGTCAGCGGCTTCTCGCAATAGACGTGCCTGCCGAGTTTCAAGGCCGCCATCGTGGCCACCGCGTGGGTGTGGTCCGGCGTGGCCACGATCACCGCGTCCACGCTCTTCTCCTTTTCGAGCATCACGCGGAAATCCTGGTAGCGCGCGGCACCGGGGTGCTTCGCGAAGCTGGCGGCGGCGTTGCGCGAATCCACGTCGCACAGCGCGATGATGTTCTCCGTCTTGAAGCCGTCGAGGTCGTCCGCGCCGCGGCCGCCGGCGCCAATGGCGGCGACGTTGAGGCGGTCGTTGGCGCCCCAGACGCGCGCCGGCGCGATCACGGGCACGGCGGCGGCCAGGGTGGAGCGTTGCAGAAAAGCGCGGCGGGTCAGGGGCGGGGCGTCTTGCATGGCGTTGGAGTACCACGCCGCGCGCGGGAGTTCAACGGGCGGCGCAGTAGCAGCAGTCCTCCGCACCTGCGGATCGCTCCTCGCGGGTGGGTCGCCCCTCGCTGAGAGGCGACAAAACCGGCGCTCAGCGAGACGCCGGCCACCTGAGGTTTTCCGGCCTTGGGACCGGAGGCCGGCTACCACGCCGCAGTCGCCCGGCCAGATCGCGCTTTCGCCCGGCGCGGGGCGCGGGGTAAGCTGTCGCTTCCGGTGGGCTGGCCCGCCGGCAACACCTGCTTACATCATGTCCGTCCCGGAACTGTCGCTGACCACCGTGCTGCTCCGACCTGGCGAGGCCGACCGCGTCGTCGCGGGGCATCCCTGGATTTACGAGGGCGCCATCCTGCGCCTCACCAGGCCGGCGAACGACGGCGATGTGGTGCAGGTGAAGGACCACCGCCAGCGGTTCCTCGGCGTGGGCTTCTACAATTCCCGGTCCAAGCTGCGCGTGCGCGTGCTCTCGACCGCGCGGGAGCCGCTGGACACCGCCTTCTTCGAGCGGCGCGTCCGCGAGGCGCTGGCCCTGCGCCGCAAGTACCTGCCGGACGCGACGGCCTTCCGGATCGTCAACGCCGAGAGCGACCAGCTCAGCGGCCTGATCGTGGACCAGTACGCGGACGTGCTGGTGTTGCAGACCTCCTCGCTGAGCATGGACCTGCGCAAGCCGCTGCTCGTGGAGGTGCTCCAGCGGGTGCTCGCGCCACGGGCAATCATTGAGCGCAACGACACCTCCGGCCGCCGCTTCGAGGGTTTGCCCGAACAGCACGGCCTGCTGGCCGGCGAACTGAGCGGCGAAGTGACCGTCTCCCTGAACGGCCTGCGCTACAGCGTGGACCTGCTGGGCGGCCACAAGACTGGCCTGTACCTCGACCAGCAGGAAAACCACGCGCGCGTGGCGGACCTGATCCGCCGCATCCCCGACGCGCAGGTGCTGGACGCCTTCAGCTTCGTGGGCGGCTTCGGTCTGGCTGCGGCCCGGGCCGGCGCGGGACGCGTTCATTTTCTGGACCAAAGCGAGGAGGCGCTGGCGGCGGCGCGGCGTCACGCCGGGGCCAACGGCCTGGCGGACCGCTGCTCGTTCGAGGCCACGAACGTCTTCGACTGGTTCAAGGCCCGCACGGCACGCGGCCCGCACGAGCAGCTCATCGCGCCGTTCGACGCCATCATCCTCGACCCGCCGTCGTTCACGCGCACGCGCTCGGCGGTGGGTGACGCGCTGCGCGGCTACAAGGAAATCCATCTGCGCGCGCTCAAGCTGCTCAAGCCTGGCGGGCTGCTGGCCACGTTCTGCTGCTCGCACCACGTGGACGCCGTGACGTTCCAGGACGTGATCCTGTCCGCGGCGTTCGACGCGCGGCGGGTGTTGCGGCGCGTGGCGGTGTTCACCCAGTCGCCCGACCATCCCGTGCTGCCGGCCATCCCGGAGACGGAGTACCTGAAGGGCTACGCCTTCGAGGTGGTGCGGTGACGGAACCGGAAAACCGTTGTTGCCTGTAACGCCGGATTCCCATCCGGCCCAAGTTTGGCTTTGGGTTGAACCAACCCGTCTGTCAACCGGATGCGCCGGCCTCTCCGCCGGCGTGGCCTGACTGGGGGAATGGCCGGTAGGGATGCCGGCGCTCCCAGTGCTGATTTCCGCCTCCGTCGGATCAACCGGCCTCAAACTGCCCGGCCTGACGGGCGAGGCTACCTTTCAACTTCACGGCACGACCTCGCGCGCCCGGTAGAAGCTGATCGGGTAGCCCGGCGCGGTGGTGTCGGTGAAGAACCAGTAGCCTTCGGCCAGCCGGTTGGTGGCGAGCGGCACCCAGTCCTTCAGGTCCGCGCTTACGTCCAGCGCGAAGGTCCGGTTGCGCTCGGCGTGGAGATACAGTTCGAACTCGCCCTGCTGGTTCAGCCCCGCCAACTCGATCGTGGCGGGGATGTGGTCGGTGGGCTCGAGGGTGAGCTGGTAGTCGTCGAAGAGCAGGTAGTTGTCGCCGGGCTGGCCCTTGGTGCGCAGGGCCCAGACGGCGCCGATGTCTGAGAGGTCCAGCTTTGCGCCTGTCGTGGTGATGGGCTGGGCATCCACGACCACCTGGCCGTTCATCACCGCCTGCCAGTTGTTCCGGGCGAAGTTCATCCAGATTTCAAGCAGGTAGATGACCTCGGTGCTGAAGGTGAAGCCGGTGGAGCGGAAACCCTTGTCGTCATCGAGCAGGAAGTTGATCTCGGTGGCGGCGTTGTCGAAGTCGAGCGTGAACAGCCGCCGGCCCTCGGTATTGTAGGCGCTCCAGCGGAAGTCGTCGTACTGGCCGTTGGTCGAGTCCACGATCTGCATCCAGACGGAAAACTTCCAGACCGGCCGCTCCGGCGCGGGCGCGGGCGCGTTGAACGGCCGCCAGAGGCTCAAGACGTCGTCCTTGGGCGCGGGCGGCGCGTAGCCCACGAAGGCCTGCTGGCCCTGGCCTTCGAAGAAGTTCGTGACCACACCGTTGCCACCGGAACCCTCGCCGAGCCAGCCTTTCTGACCGCGCAGACTCTTGGACGCGTCGTAGCCTTCCGCCGCCTCGAAACCGGTGTAGTACAGCACGGTGGGCGATGCCGCGGCCTCGGCGGACCGGTCAGGGGCCGCAGCCAGCAGACCGGCGGTGGCAAGGGCGAGGAGGAGTTTCATCCTGTCAGGGCGCGCGTGATGGGTTGAATGGGTGGTTGGTTAAAAGTGTGAAAGGTTAAAAATGGTGTCTGCGGCACGGTTCGTACAACGCCTCGGGCCATTTGGCCCTGTTTGACGCGGGTCGAACGGCCGCAGCGACACGAACAAGTCTGGCTCGGATTTCAGCTTTCGGTTTTCCAGCTTGGCGCAGACACCCCACCGCCGACACCCCGCGCCCGCGAACTCCGCGTCCCCAAAACAACCTTCCGTTTCGGCGCGGCAAGAGGTCGCGGCTCATGCGCGCAGGCGTCAGACCGTCACTGCGGCCGGAAACTCCGCGACGGCGCCGGGCCGGCCGGAGCCGGGCGGCCGCCGGACTCGCCACCAAAGCTTGGCGCGTTGCCCGCGCCCGACGAACGCGCCGGCGGCGACGATACGGCAGGTGGGCTGCTGAAGCCGCGCGGCGCGGCCGGTTGACTGAACCCAGGCGGCGACGACGGGGCCGAACGGCCAGGTGAAATGCCCGGTGCGCTCGGGATGGGCGTCCGGGCGGGTGGTGCGCCCGAAATGCGCGGCCCGGACGGGCTGCCGCTTCGGTATTCAGGCGCCGGCACGCGCGAAGGCGGCGCGTAGCGCGGCGCGGAATTGGCGCCCGGCAAAGCAGGCCACGCCTCGCCGCGGGACGGCGGCGCCCCGGGCACGGCTTGGTATCGTGAGGGCGGGACGCTCAACGGCGCCCGCCCTGTGGGCGGTTGGGCCGGCTGTGTTTCCAACTGCCGCGACCCACTGCGGCCGGGCGCAACCGGCGCGCCCGCCGGCGCCGTGCTTCGGTCGGGAACGGTGGCCGCCGACGGTTCAGCTCGCCGTGACGGCGTCGCCCAGCCGGGATTGAAGGTGCGGGAGGGTGTGGGCGTACCTTGCACCCGCGGTTCGGTGCGGCTCGGCGCGCCCGGCTGCGCCGCACGAGGTTCGGTTCGGGACGGAACCGTCACCGCCGGCGTTCGCTCCGGCGCGGTGCGGCCGGGCACAGTTGCTGCCGGTGTCCGCTCCGGTGTGGTCCGGCTGGGCACACTGGCAGACGGGGCGCGGCCCGGCACTTCAGCGCGGGCGGGACTTTCGCTCCGGCCCGGCGCGGTGGCGCGCTGCGGCGGCCGGGGGAGGCCGGACTCCGGCCGTTCCATGCGGGACGGCGCCGTGGTGAGGTTCCGCTCCGGCGCGAAGTTGCCGCGGGTCAGCGTGGGCGATTCGCTCCGACTCCGCACTGGCCGGTACGGCGCCGCGCCGGGCCGGGCAGACGCGACCTTGAGGTCGGGCGGAACCTGCGGGCGATAGACGGCGAGCTTCGAGCCGTCCGGGGCGGTGCGTTCCGGGCGCAGGTTGCGGGAGTTGCCAGCCGCCGGCACGTCGGCCAGTTCGACCTTGCGCAATTCCTTCCGCACGTGCGCCGGCATGGCGTTGGGCGGCACGCCTTCGTTGATGATCGTGTTGTGGCTTTTGTCTATGTAGTAGTTGTTGATGATCGTGGTCTGGTTGTACACGACCGCGGCGCGGTAAGGCGGCAGGCAGTAGCGGTACGGATAGGGGCGCCACCAGTCATTCCAGCCGCAGAAGGCATAGCTGTTCCAGCCCAGGCTGAAGCCGAAACTGAAGGACACGCCACTGCCCCAGTACGTCAGCCCGATTCCCGGCGTCCACACGCAACCGGGCGGCAGGGGCGCCCAGCCGCAGTAAGCGTCCGAGTAGCGCCACGTGACCCACGCCGGCCCCCAGGTGCAACCCGGCACCCACACCCAGCCGCAGGCCGGGCTGACGAACCAGTTGCCGTAGTGGAACGGCGCCCAGCCCCACGAATAGTAAGACTGCCAGTACCAACCGGCCGTGGTGTACACCCAGCGCCCGCCGTGCAGGTACGGCCGCCACGAGCGGTCCGCCACCGCCACGGTGGGTTGCCAGCACCAGCCGTACGGCTCGATGTACAGCCAGGTCCCGTACGGCGAGAGTGAGCTGTAGAAATAGTTCTCGGTGACCGGGGCGGACGGCGGCGGGGCCGGGGCCGTCGCGGTGACGGTGTTGTCGTAAGTGGACTGTGGCGCCGGAGCGGGCGCGGCGGCCGCGGCTTCAGCAGCCGGAGCAGGCGGCGCGTTTTCCGTCTCGCCTGCCGCTGGCGGAGCCTGCAGTTCCGAGGTGCGCTTGAGCATGGCCGTCACCACTTCGTCCGGCACCCCGATGTCCTTCAGATAAACGATGTCGTCCGAATCCAGCTCGAATGTCTGGGTCGAGTTCTTGACGTACTCCAGCAACACGGCGGTCTCCACCTGCGAATGCACCATGTCCACCACTGCCTGGACGCCGGGCGTCAGTTCGGGCGGCTGCGGGGGAACCTTGGCTGTGGGCGCGGCGTCGCTGGCGCCTGACGGCTTCGCGGGTGGTTCAGTCATCGGTGAGGCTGGCGGGGAAGCCGGGGCTCCGGGGCTGGCGGTGGCGGTCGTGGGTGTCGTGGCTACGGCGGGGTTGGTTGCCGGCGGCGGTGTCACCGCCGCGTAGGCCGTCGCCGGCACAGGGCTGTTCACCGGCTTGAGCGCCGGCAGGGGTTCTGGTTTTTCCGTGGTGCCGCTGCGGCAACCGGTCCAGCCCATCAGCACGATGGCCGCCGTCAAGGCGAGGGAACCCAGGAGTGGCGCGGACGCTTTCATAAAAGAATGTAGATAAGCAGGTTTGCGGGGCGGCTGGCCCCTTCCGGTGCGCGAGGCTTCACCGGGCAACCGACGGGGTTGCCCGCAGCCGCGTTGGACACCGTTTCACCGTCAGTTTCATGTCTGTTCACGGGTCGCCGGGGCGGGCTTACCAGCCTTGTTGTTCCGCCGGGACAGCCCAGCTTATCGCGACCCTGCCGGATTGACCACCCGCCGCCTCAAATTATTCATCGCTGGCCCGCGCGCCAGTGGAAGTTCGGCCACCCGCCCCGCACGCCCGGCCTTGCTTGTTGCCATCGGACGCGCAACGCTTCCGCCCATGAATACCACCTTTCGTTTCCGCCTCGGGCTGGGCGCCGCTGTGCTGGGCTGGGTCTGGGCCGCCACGGCCACCGCCCAGGAGTTCGTCAGCCTGTTCGACGGCCAGTCCCTTGCCGGCTGGCACGTCAGCGCCAAGACCGGCCACAGCCGGGCCAGCGGCAACCAGACCGGCGGCAAGTGGGTGGTCCAAGACGGCGCCATCATCGGCAGCCAAGACATCCCCGGCAATGGCGGGATCATTCTCACCGACCAGGAGTTCGGCGACTTCGAGGTGGCGCTGGAGATGAACAACGACTTCGGCCCGGACAGCGGCCTGTTCCTGCGCGGCACCGAGGACGGCCGGGCCTACCAGGCGATGATTGACTACCACGGCCGCGGCAATCTCATGGGCATTTATGGCGAGGGCCTAGGCGGCTTCGGAGCGAGCAATTACAACTTCGATGGCGCGCCCGACCGCATCCGGCTGCGGCCGGACGCCGCCGTGCCGCTGCCCGTCCTGCCCGACGCCTGGAAATACTTCTGGCGTCACGGCCAGTGGAACGAACTGCGCGCCCGCATCGTGGGCAATCCTCCCACCCTCACCACCTGGATCAACGGCGTGAAGATCATGGAGTGGAGCGACACCCAGAAACACCTGCCGGACACCGGCCGCATCGCGCTGCAAGTCCATGGCGGTGGCGACTTGACCAAGCAATTCGTCCGGTACCGGAACATCCGGGTGAAGCGCCTTGACGCGGCGGCGAAGTAAGCCGCGACGCGCTGGCTTGGCGCTGAGGCCGGGCTCTGCGGAACACGCGGGAGCGCGAATCGTTCCCCGTCGGAGCGCTGCCTGGCCAGGCCCGAAGACTCTGAACACCGCACCTTTCTCCGTGCCTTTTTCGTCACCCCCGACCTCGTTCCAGGCCGGGTTGCTCGCGCCACATCACCGGTTGATTGCCGGCGCGCTTGAAGCCCGCCAGCCGTGGCGGCGGCTTGCTTCGGCGACGCGGCCGGCCTTACCGTTGCCCCATGAAAAAAGTCGCTGTCATCCTCTCCGGCTGTGGCGTCTTCGACGGCGCCGAGATCCATGAATCCGTGCTGGTCCTGCTCGCGCTGGACCGCGCGAACGCGCAGATCCTCTGCGCCGCGCCGGACGTGCCGCAGCACCACGTCGTGAACCACCTCACCCGCCAGCCCGTGCCGGGCGAGACGCGCAACGTGCTGGTCGAGTCCGCCCGCATCGCCCGCGGCAACATCATCCCGCTGAGCCGGCTCAAGCCGGCGGAGGTGGACGCCTTCATCCTGCCCGGCGGGTTCGGCGCGGCAAAAAACCTCTGCACCTTCGCGCTGGTCGGGCCGGACTTTGCCGTCAACCCGGAGGTCGCCCGTGTGTTGCGGGAGGCGCACAAGCTGGGCAAGCCGCTGGGCTTTGTGTGCATCGCGCCCGCCATCGCGGCCAGGCTTTTCGGCGTCGAGAAGCTCGAATTCACCATCGGCACCGACGCTGGCACCGCGCAGGCGCTCCAGAAAGGCGGCGGCCAGCACGTGAATTGCACGGTCCACAACATCGTCGTGGACCGCCGCCTGAAGATCGTGAGCACGCCAGCCTACATGCTGGCCAACCGCATCACCGAGGCCGAAGCCGGCATCAACAAGCTCGTCCAGGCCGTGCTGGAGATGGCGTGAGGCAGCCGGACCGGCGCGCAACTCAGTTCCTTGCCGGGGCAGGTTGAGGCCGTAGCGCCGGTTTGCAGCCAGCCGTAGCGCCGGGCTCCAGCCCGGCACCGTGGGTGGTTCCCCCCGCGCTCAAGGGCGCGCTTTCCGGCCTCTGAGCCGGAGGCCGGCTGCCGGGCAACCCTTACGGCCGGCGCAGGCGGAAGAAGCGCGCGGGCTGGCTCGGGCCGGTCACGTATTCGTTGCCGACTGGCGCGGGTTGGACCGCCTGCCAGATCGCACCCGGCCCCAGCGCGGTGGTGAACTCGAGCTGGTAACCCGCGGCATCCGCCGGCCACCAGAGGCGCACGTTGCCCTGGATGGTGAGTTCCGCCTGCAAGGCCACGTCGCCGTCCGGCAGCGCGTACACCCCGATCAGGCCGCAGGTCAGGTCGAACTGCCCGCCGCTGGAGGTGCCGGCGCCGGCCGCGGCCACGTAGCCGGTGACGGCAAAGCCGCCGCCTTGCGAGGTGCCGCCGGTGGCCGGCGCACCCACCAGCACGTAGGAACCGCCCGTCAACGGATCGGCCTCGAGCAATGCGCCGGCCAGCGCCAGTCCGCCCAGGATGGCCAGGCGAAGCCCGCCGCAGGCGCCCGGCAAGAGCGCGGGCAATGCTGTTCGGTTCATGGCGTGGTCGGGTTGGCCGTGTGCAGCGCCCGGCGCACCAGGTTCTTCACCTCGGCTAGTTCGGCTTCCAACCTGGCGATGCGCTCGTCGCGTTCCCGCAACGCGGCGGCTTGTTCCTCGGCCTTCCGGTTGAGGCCCTGGATGGCCGCCAGCGCCACGCCGTCCGCGTCCACGGTGGCGATGTGTTGGTCGTCCGGGCCCACGCCGAACGCGGCATGGAAATCCTGGGCCATCGGGCCGACGTGCCGGGACGCCGGATCGTCCTTGTAGTTCCATTCGCTGATCGGCAGGGCGGCGACCTTTTCGAGGATGGCCGCCGGGTCCACGGGCTGAAAGTTCTCCTTGCGGGTGCGGTCCGAGGCGCTGACGAAGGTGCCGTTGACGCGCAGGCCGCCGGAGTTCAGCCGCATCATCTCGACGCCACCAGTGCCGGGCGAATTGGCGTTGTTCGAATGTGTCCCGCCCCGGAACCAGGAGAAACTGCCGTTGGCGTCAGTGCGGGCGTAGTGCGTGAAAGACTGCACGCCGATGCCGTAGCTGGTTCCCCACAAGTTGATCATCTGCCGGGTGGTCGAGCCGAAGAACTGCGAGGTGTCGCCGTTCAGATGGACCCCACCCGCGGCGCGGATGTTAAAGGTGTTCTCGCCGGCGGAAGCGAAGCTGGCGTTCTGGCTGTCGGCGAAGACCATCGCGCCCTGGTGATTCACCCGGGAGCGCCGGCCGGCCGCCAGCGAGAAGGCCGCATTGTCAGCGATGATGTTGTTCGTCCCGCCCAGCACGACGGCGCTGGCGCAGTTGGTGCCGATGCGGTTGTTGTCGCCGCCCAGGATCACGGTCCAACTGCTTTCGCGGCCGATCTCGTTGTCGGAGCCGCCGATCAGGACCGGCGCGATCGCGCGGCGATTGGGATTGGGTGAGCCGAGGATGTCGTTGCGGAAACCGCCGACCATGAGGCCGCCGTCCACGTTGTTCGCGATCCGATTCTCCCCGCCCCCCACCACGAGGCTGATCACCGTGTTCGTGCCGATGCGGTTGTCGCGACCGCCGACGATCACGGCGTGTTGGTTGTCCTGCTGGATTTCGTTCCGCGCGCCGCCGCCGATGAAGGCGGAACGCTGGTCACGGGCGATGATGTTATCCAGGCCGCCCGCGATCACGGTTTCGTGCGCCGCGGGGGCGATCACATTCTCCCGGCCGCTCAACACGGCGGAGTTCGTGGAACCGCCATCCACGGAGTTGTTGCGCCCGCCGATGATGCGGATGCCGCTCGTCTGACCTTCCAGGCGGAAGACCTGTTGGTTGCCGGCCCGGATCACGAAGGCGCTGGCATCGGTCGTGCCGATGAAATTGTTCAAGGGATTGGTGCCGGCGTTGCCGGTGCGGCTCCAGGCGTCGGCCGACCCGGGCGGACCTTGCGGGCCGATCGGACCCGCAGGGCCGGTGTCGCCCTTGTCGCCTTTGGGCCCCGGGGGGCCGGCGGGTCCTTGCGGACCGGGGTCGCCTTTGTCCCCTTTGGGGCCGGCTGGCGTCACGGCGTAAAGCGCGTACGGCGCGGCAGCCAGCGGCTGGCGGGGTGAAAGCGTGGTGAAGGCCCCGCCGCCCGCCGTCCGCAAGCCCAACTCGAGCCAGCGGGCGGGACCGCTGAATACGCCGGGCCCGAAGTCGAACTGCGTCGTGAAAAAGCCGCCGGTCATGGGCACGGCCAGGTTGGTCACAATGGGCCCGATCTGGGAGCCGCCCACCTCCGCGTCATACACGATGGCGCGCAGGTCGTGGCTGCTGTTGGCGGGCTGGCCGCCGGTGCTGAGTTGCCCTTGATAGGTGAAGGCGGTTCCCTGGGCCATGCCACGCGGCAGGAGCCCGGCGAGAACCGCGCCAAGGAGGAGGGGCAGGTGTTTCATGTTCACTGGACTGGCTGGCGTTGTTGGGTCAATGGCTTGTGAAAATCCGCATCAAGCATGCGCAATACTATAATCCCGCAGCGTAGCGGTTGCCAGCCCGCCCGCTGGCCAGGACGAACTGGTTTGAGGTCTGGCCGCCGAGCTTGGACCACAGAAGATCGAGGACGTAAAAGGCGCCGACCACCGGCAGGTTCCGCAGGTTCAGGAACTCCCACCACGACCGGCCACGCGCGATCGAATTGAGAGCCAGCGCGTTTCGGAAGCTGATGATCCAGAACGCGATGGAAGGCGTGCATTCCTGGCGTTCGAGGACGTAGCCGGTTTCGCGCAGCAGCCGGGCCAGCGAGGCCAGGTCGAACAGGTGGAAATGGCGCGGAATGTGGTAGCCGCCCCAGTACCGGCGTTTGAACAGCCGGTAGTCCCAGCCGCCGCGGTTGGGCGTGTCAATCACCAGCACCCCGCCGGGGGCGAGCTTGCGGTGAATCTGGTGCAACGCGGCGCGCGGATCGCGCAGATGCTCCAGGAGCTGGCGCAGGACGATGAGGTCATGGGCTTCGTCCTCGAGCGGGCTCAGGTCGGTTTCCACGTTGCCGGTCACGCAGCGGATGTCTGCCTTCCCGGCCTGTTCCAGCACCGCGGCGTTGAATTGCAGGTCCAGGCACGTGGCCGCGACCGGCGTGGGCGAATCTTGCTGGAATACCTCGCGCAGCTTGACGAGCCGGGTCAGGTTGCCGCCGCCGATGTCCACGATCGAATGCACCGTCCGCGCGCCGAGAAGCTGGCGCAGGTGGCGGGCGTCGCGCTCCATCTTCGCCTCCACCACCGGTCCTTCCATGTAGATGGGCGACCGGGGATTGACCGTGTAATACGACGCGGGGTAAAGCGCCGCCACATCCTCGACCGCCGGCAACGGGTCCAGTTGGACATGGCCGCAGGCCAGGCATTCCACCAAAGTCCACTCGCCCGACTGGCAGCGGTACTCGAAATCGGGGGCGCGGACGACCGGTTGAAAACGGTCGCCGCCACAGATCAGACAACTCACGACGCGGGCGAGGGCTGCAGGGTTCCGCCGGCGGCGGGGACGCTCGCCTCCGCCGGCAACGGCGCGTGGAGCATCCGCGCGAGGATGGTGAAGTACGAAGCCCGGACGCGCCGGACGTAGCCAGGCTGGTGTTCCGCAAGCAATCGGCGGAGAGCGGGCAGGTTGTAGAACGGCACCGTCAGTTGCGCGTGGTGCGCCTGGTGGTCGCTGAAGCCGAAGGGGGCGAACAGGTATCGCTCCAGGAAATTCGTCTCCACATCTATCGTGCTTTGGGGCGCCTTCGAAAGATCCGGCTCGGGCGGCGGGGGGAAGAAGTAAGCGTAGCCGTGTTCGAGGAAGGTCCGCGTCCGATCAAGTTGCAGGGCGATGACCAACAGCGGCGCCAGCCAGAAGACGAGGTAAGCCCAGACCCCGATCCGCCAGGTGAACAAGGCCAGCAGACCGATCTGGGCCGCCATTAGCGGAGCTATCTGCGCGAACACCTGGCCGGAACCGGGCCTGGCCGCGCCAGCCAGCGAATGCGTGCCGGGCAGGTCGCCGTCGCCGAAAAACTTCCGGCGCAGCTTGGTAAGGATGTCGCGGTAATTGCCGGTGAACAGCAGCAGCAGCCGCGGCCAGCCGGGCGGGGCCTTCAGCAACGGCCGGTAGATGTAGCCGTCAATGTCGTCCTGGATGCTCTGCGGTGCCTTGTGATGCTCGAGGTGGGCGCGGCGGTAGTTGAACAGCGACACCCCCACCAGCGAGGCGCAGAACAGGCCGACCGCCTCGTTGAGCCAGACGGGTTGCAGCAGCGTTTTGTGCGTGGCCTCGTGCGCGGCGAGCACCAGGCGGTACTGCATCAACCCGTTCAAGACGAAGCCCAGCATCCCGGCCCACCACACGCTTTCCGACCGCAGCAGCCAGAAAGACATCGCGAGCAGGATGAAGGTGGACCCCAGCGCCGCCAGGCTGGGCAGCCACCGGCGCTGCTGGCGCAAGGCCGCGATCCGGTTCCGCAAATCCAGCGTTGGCGCGGCGCTCATGGGTGCGGGCGGGGCAACGTCACCGGACCCCGGGGTGCGAGGCACGCCGCGCGGATTGCGGGTGGTTGGTTCGTCGGGCATGGCCAGGCCATGAATCGAGACAGACTGTAGGTCGGCGACGCGCCGGGCGCAAATCTGCCTCGTGATTTGCCGGTGGGGTTGAACAAGTTAAACCCGAAAACTGAAATTGCTCGTAGTGCCGGATTCCAATCCGGCTCGAATCCGGTTTTCGGGTTCAAGTGGGTGCATGGTCAAACGGACTGCGCCGCGGGCGCTATTTGCCCTTTCACGCTTTTAACCGGTTACGCGGACTTGCCTCGCACGACGGGCGTACAAGCCGCCCGCCGATGCCGTCGCCAGCATGACTCAACCGGTCGTTTGCCGGTTCGCCACGCGATTCAGCGCGGCGACGGTGAAGATCAGCGGATAGAGCCGCTCGTAGTACCACAGCCGCGCGAAATAAAAACCGATCGGGGACGCCTCGCGCCACCGGCCGTCCGTCACGTGTTCCAGCAGCCACGCGGCTCCGCGTTCCAGCGCGGCTTGCGCCGGCGCGGACCCGGTCAGCTCCGGCAAAGCCGCCAGGGCTTCCACGGCCAGCGCGGTTTCCTCCACGGAGGATTTCGCACACCGCGCGCCGCTCCAGCCGCCATCGTCGTTCTGCCAGCCCACCAGCCAGCTCGCCGCGCGCTCGATCAAGGGGCGGACGCCGGTCATCCCGGCGCGTTCCGCCTCGGCCAGCGCGGAGAGCACGCGCGCCGTGCCGTAAAGCGGGTTTTCGTCGTCGGGTGATTCCTGGTGGCCGAACCACAGCGGCAGCCACGCGCCGTCGGCGCGCTGCGTTATCGCGAGATACCGGACCGCGCGCGGCGCGGCGGTGGCGAGCCGGCGCTGCAACTTTGCGGGGACATCTCCGCGCCACGCCAGCCAGGCGCGCAGCGCGTGCGCGGTCAAATCGGGACTGCTGCGGTCGAACGGCAACGCGCCCCAGCCGCGGCAAAACGTGGGAATGCCGCCGTCGCGATTCTGCAACCGCAGCAGCCAGCCGATGCCTGCCGCCGCCGCGCGCGCCGTCTCCGCGTCCGGCCGCGGCTTCAACGCCCGCAAGGCCAGCAGCGCGCCCGCCGTGTCGTCCGCGTCCGGCACGCCGCCCGGCAGGTGGGTCCAGGACCAGCCGCCCGGCGCGGCGTGCGTGTACGGGTGCTCGACGCGGCGCTGCTGGCGCAGCAGCCAGTCCAGGATTTGCCGGCAGTCGGCCTCGGGCGGTTCCGTGCCGGGCAGCAGCGCGTTGACCGAAAGCGTCGTCACCCACGTCGCGAGGTCGGTGTCAATCGGCCAGCTTCCGTCGGCGCGCGCAGACCGGACCAGAAATTCGACGCCGCGCCGCGTCACCGGATGTTCGACCAGCCCCATGCCGGCCAGGCTCATTGTGACAAAGCTGGTCAACGGCGTGGCCTCGAGAAAACCGCCGTTGGGCGGCTGGCTCGCGGCGAGGATTTCCAGCGTGCGGTGGCGCGCCAGGTGGCGAATCCAGCGGACCAGAGGATTGCGCGTCGGGCGGAAGTGATGCTGCGCCTGGCCGATGGCGATCAGCGCCGGCAGCGCGTAACTGACCACCGGCAGGCGCAGCGCGCCGTAAAGCTGATGCGGCAGCGCGGCCAGCTCGAAAGGCAGTTGGCGCACCAGCCGCCACGCCTGTTCGGGCGCGCCAAGCCGCCCGGCCAGCGCGCACATCGTCAGGATCGGCACCGAGAACGTGCGGTCTTTGCCGTAGCGCGCGGCGATGGCGGCCGCCAGCGATTCCGGCGCGAGACCGCCGGCCCGCTGCGCCAGCCAGGCCTCCGCGCGGTCCATGACCGCGGCGTATTGCGTGACCGCTCCGGGCGCCGCGCCGAACGCCGCCCAGACCAGCGTGGTGGTGCTGATGTTGCTGAAACTGCGGTCGGTGTCGCCCCAACCGCCGTCGGCGTTGGCGTGCGCCGCCAGCCAGCGCAGGCCGCGGTCCATCAACCGCGAATGCTCCACGGTCGCCGGGCCGCCCTGCCGGGTCCAGACCGCCAACGCGCACACGGCCGTGGCCGTGGACAGTGCGCTGCTGGACAGCTCGCCGATCCAGTGGCCGGCGGCCGTCCGTTCGGCCAGCAACGCCGCGACCGCCTGCTCGCGGGCGGCGAGTTGTGGATCGGCGAAACGGCGAAACGGCGAAACGGCGCGTGTCGCCGTTTCGCCCGCGGCTTGCTGCAGCGGTTCACGCGTCATTTCTCATTCCTCGCTTCCTGTTTCCCGCCCGGCGGTCCGGGAGAGTTCCGCATGAACCTTCTCCAGCGCCTCCAGCAATTCACGCCAGTGCTCGCGTGGGGTTTCCCAGCCGCTGCTGAAGCGCAGCACCCGCCCGGCCTCCTCCGGCGAATACCCCATCGCCAGCAGCACATGCGAAGGCGATTCCTTGCCGCTCGAACACGCGGAACCGGTGGAGACCGCATAGCCGGCCTTGTCGAGTTTTACTACCCAGCGCTGGCGGCAGTCCGTGTTGGGCATCAGCGCGGACACGGTGTTCCACAGCCGGGGCTCGCCGGCGCCTATCACGCTGGCGCCCGGCAGCCGGGCGGGCAGGGCACGCTCGAACTCGTCGCGCCAGGTCGCGCGCGAATCCGCTCCGCCGGTGGCCAGCGCGGTTTCGCGCTCCTCGAGCGCCGCCAGCAGCGCCAGCACGCCCGGCACGTTCTCCGTGCCGGCGCGCCGCCGGTCTTCCTGCGGTCCGCCGCGGATGAGCGGTTCGAGCAGGCCGCCGGCCGGACATTTCAGAAACCCGACGCCCTTCGGTCCGCCGAATTTGTGCGCGCTGCCGCTGACGAAGTCGCATTCGCCCAGGCCGTGCGCGGGCAGTTTGCCGATCCATTGCACGGCGTCGCAGAAGAACGGCACCGCGTGTTCGCGGCACAGGCGGGCCGCTTCGCGCCAGGGCTGGAGGACGCCGGTCTCGTTGTTCGCCGCCATGAGCGCGATCAGCCCCGGGCGCTGGCGCCGCAAGGCCGCCGCCAGCCAGTCCAGGTCCACCATGCCGCCGCGCCTCACCGGCAGGAGCCGCAGCCGGGCGCCGAAAAAATGCCGCGCTGCCTCCCGCGCGCACGGGTGCTCGACGGCGGAAATCCAGACCTCCGCCGCCGCGTCCAGTCGCCGGGCGCAATGATGAAACACCGTGTTGGCCGACTCCGAGGCGCCGGAGGTCCAGACCAGGTCCTGGGCCGCGCAGCCCAGCATCCGCGCCAGCCGTTCGCGCGCGCCGTCCAAGGCCGCCTCCGCGCGGGCGCCGAGCCGATGCGGGCTCGACGGGTTGCCGGGGAAGCGTTCGACGGCGTCGAGCCACGCGGCCCGGGCGCGGGCGCTCACAGGGGCGGTGGCGTTGTGATCGAAATACACCATGCAACGCGCCCGAGGCTGCCACCGGCGGCGGGTTTTTTTCGAGTTCTATCGGTTGCGGACTTGCCAAAGGCCGCCGCGCGCCACACCGTCCGGCGTAGCATGACGCCCGAGACATTGAAGAGCTCCGCCCGCGGCGCGCGTCCCGCCCCGGCACGGAGAGTTCGCGGGATGGCCGGGGGACCAGCCGGCGCGACTTTTCATTGGACTCGCGGGGTGTGCGGCGAACCGGTCCGCCTGCGATGACGCCTCCAGCGTCAGCTTCCACGCTCCACTACAAGCGGTCGCACTTCGCCACGCAGTTGCCGCTGGATTACCGCTACAGCGCGGGGCATGCGTGGATCGCGCGGCAGGACGACCAGACCTGGCGCGTGGGCCTGACGCGCTTTGCCACGCGGATGCTGGGCGAAATTGTGGACGTCGGTTTTGAACCCGCGCCCGGCACGCCGGTCCAACCGGGCGACGTGGTCGGCTGGATCGAAGGCTTCAAGGCGATCTCGGACCTTTACTGCATCGCGAGCGGCCGGTTTGCGGGCGAGAACCCGGAGTTGAAGCAGGATCTCGAGCTGGTCGCGCGCGACCCCTACGGCCGCGGCTGGCTGTACCAGGTCAGCGGGGATCCGGACCCGCAGTGCCTTGATGTTTACGCGTATCGCGACATCTTGGACCAGACCATTGATCGCTTGCTGGCGAAGCAACAGACCGAAGCCAACGAATGACTGACGCCGTTTTGCAGTCCGCAGTCCGCCGCCCGCAGCCCGCCCGCGCGTGCTACATCATGATCGGCGGTTTTCTCGGCGCGGGCAAAACCACCGCCGTGGTGCGGCTGGCGCAACGCCTCACCGCCCGGGGCCGGCGCGTGGGCCTGATCACCAACGACCAGGGCAACGACCTGGTGGACACCGCGCTGCTGCGGGTGAAAGGCTTCGCCACGGAGGAAATCCCCGGCGGCTGTTTTTGCTGCCGGTTCAACTCGCTCGTCGAGGCGGCCCGCAAACTCACCGCGGCGACGCGGCCGGACATGCTCATCGCCGAGCCGGTGGGCAGTTGCACCGACTTGGTGGCGACCGTGACCTATCCGCTGCGGCGCCTGTACGGCGACAACTTCACGCTCGCGCCCCTGAGCGTGCTGGTGGATCCGATCCGCGCCCGGCGCGTGTTCGGCTTGGACGCCGGCGGGCGGTTCTCCGACAAGGTGCTTTACATCTATCGCAAGCAGCTCGAGGAAGCCGACTGCATCGTCATCAACAAGCGTGACCTGCTGGACGACGAGCAGTTCGCCCGGCTTCGCGACCGGCTGGCGGAGGAATTCCCCGACGTCGAAATCCTCGGCGTGTCCGCACGCCGCGGCGACGGCCTGGAGCCGTGGTTCGCACGGATCGAGTCCGGCGAGGCGCGCGCGCGCCAGGCGATGGCGGTGGACTACGACGTTTACGCGGAGGGCGAGGCGCGGCTGGGCTGGCTCAACGGCACGGTGGAATTGAGCGCCGCCGGCGAATTTGACGGCAACGCCACGCTCCGCGCGCTCGCCCGGCGGATTCAGGCGCTGCTGGACGCGGAGCACGCCGAGATCGCGCACCTCAAGATGACGCTCAGTCCCGACGAGGGCCTGGGCGATCTCGCCGTCGTCAACCTGGTCCGGAACGACTTTGTGCCGGAGTTGGGTTTGGAACTGCCGGGGCCCATCCGCGGCGGGCAGCTCATCATCAACTGCCGCGCTGAAACGGCGCCCGAAACGCTCCACGCCGCCGTGACCCGGGCGCTGGCGGACGTGGGCCGGGCGCAACCGGGGTTGTCGCTGCGGCTCGAGCACGCCGAGCATTTCCGGCCGGGCCGGCCGCAGCCGACGCACCGGCTCGCCAGCCTGGCGGGTTAAGTTTACCTTTGCCGGGATGATCCACCTTGAACAGCCGCGCCAGATGAGCGACCAACGGAAGCCCGCATGAGCAGTCCGCCCCGCATTTTGTTCTGCAACTGCACGTACGCGCAGATCGTGCCGCCGGAGGTCAAGGCGGCCGTGCTGCGCAAGTTGTGCGAGTCCGGCCTGGCCTTCGACGCCGTGGCCGACCTGTGCGAAATGTCGGCGCGCCAGGACCCGGCGCTGCGCCAACTGGCGGCGGGCGGCCGTGTCAAGATTGCGGCCTGTTATCCGCGCGCCGTGAAGTGGCTGTTCGCCGCGGCCGCGAGCCCGCTCCCGCCGGAGTCCACCGAAGTGCTGAACATGCGCGTGGCGTCGGCCGAGGCGGTCGTCGCCGCCCTGTTCAACACCGGGGTGACGCCCAACCTGCCGCCGGACAAGGCGCCGGCCGCCGACGCGCCGCAGCCCGCGTCCGTCCAGACCTGAAACCCGCCATGACGCTGAAAGAACAGACCACCCTCCGCGTCGTGCTGTACGAAGGCGACGGCGCGCTGCCGCTGGCCGCGCCGGACCGCTTCGCCGCGATCACCGCGCTGCTGGAACGCGGTTACAGCGTGACCCGCGCGACCGGCGGCGGGCGGGTCGCCCCTCACGACCGCACGGCCCTGCTGGTGCTGGGCCGTTTTGCCGGCGGCCGGGCGCCGCAGGCCGAAGACGCCGCGGGCGCGGTGGCGCTGCGGTTTTGCGACCTCGGCGATTCCAGCGCGGACCGCGTTGCGGAACTGGTCGAGGCCGCCCGCGCGGAGACGCAGGCGTTCAAACCCGGCGAGTGGAAGCCGTGGTTTCCGGTGATTGACTACGACCGCTGCACCAACTGCATGCAGTGTCTGAGCTTCTGCCTGTTCGGCGTCTATGGCGTGGACGAGCGGGCGCGCATCCAGGTGCAGCACAGCGACCACTGCAAAACCAACTGCCCGGCCTGCTCGCGCGTCTGTCCCGAGGCGGCCATCATGTTCCCGAAGTACAAGAGCGGCCCGATCAACGGCGACGCGGTGACGGACACGGACCTGCGCCGCGAGAAGATGAAGGTGGACATCTCGGCGCTGCTGGGCGGGGACATTTACGCGCTGCTGCGCCAGCGGAGCGATCAGACCAAAGCGCGTTTCAGCAAGGAGCGCGACGAAAAGACGGCCTTGCAGGAGCGCCGGAACTGCCTCACGAAACTGGCCAGCGCCGGTGACATCCCGCCGGAGGTGCTGATGAGCCTGCCCCCGCCCGAGGAAATCCTGCGCCGGGCAGAGGAGGCCAGGGCAAAGGCGCAGGCGGCGCTCGCCGCGCGCCAGACGAGTTGAGATCACCCATGAACACCGCCGCACAACCGGTCGAGCACATCACCCCGGTAGAATACCTCGAAGGCGAACGCGTCGCCGAAATCCGGCACGAGTACGTGGACGGCCACGTCTATGCGATGGCAGGGGCGAGCGATGACCACAACCGGATCACGGCCAACCTCTGTGGCGAATTGCGGGAGCGCTTGCGGAGCGGACCTTGCGAGCCCTTTGCGATGGACATGAAGGTAAGAATCCCGCCGGCGTTTGCCGAGGCGTTTTATTACCCGGATGTGATGGTCGTCTGCGATCCCGGCGACAACGCGAAGTTCTACCGCGAGCGGCCCACGGTCATCATTGAGGTGCTGTCGCCCGAGACGGAGCGCACGGACACACGCGAAAAGGCCATCGCTTACCGCCAGATTCCGACCGTGCAAGCCTATGTCCTGGTGGAACAGGACAAACCGAAGGTGACGGTGCTGCACCGCGCGGAGACGGGGTGGCACAAGCAGGTGCTCGAAGGACGCGATGCCACCCTGAGACTGGATTGCCTGGGTGTGGCAATTCCGTTTGAGCGCATTTACGAGCGGACGGCGGTCCTGCGGTCCAATCCATCCCCATAGCGCCATGCTTCCCACTCTGGCCTTTCGCACGTTGCGCACCGCCGCCCCGCGGCTGATCTGGAAGTTTGCCTGGAACTTCGGCGTGAAGGGGCTGGTGTCGGTCGAGAAGTTCAAGCGGCGCATCCGGCGCGGCGAGTATTTCCCGCCGTTCCTGTACCTCTCGATCCTCAACACCTGCAACCTCCGCTGCCAGGGCTGCTGGGTGGACGTCGAGGCGAAGGACGCCCTGGACCTCGACACGCTCAACCGCACCATTGCCGACGCCCGGCGGCACGGGAACGCGTTCTTCGGCATCCTCGGCGGCGAGCCGTTCCTGCATCCGCGTCTGCTGGACCTGCTGGCGGCGCATCCCGACTGCTATTTCCAGGTCTTCACCAACGGCCAGCTCATCACCGAGAAGGTCGCGCGGCGGCTGCGCGAACTCGGCAACGCCACGCCGCTCATCAGCATCGAGGGCCGCGAGATCACCAGCGACGAGCGCCGCGGCCGGAAGGACGTGTTCAACCGCACGCTGCGCGGCCTCGAGCATTGCCGCCGGGCCGGGCTCCTCACCGGTGTGGCCACCAGCGTCTGCCGGTCAAACATTGACGAGTTGCTCACCGAGACCTGGCTGCGCGAACTCATCCGCCGTGGCGTGCATTACGTCTGGTATTACGGGTACCGCCCGGTGGGCCCGCTGCCGAACTTCCAGCTCGCCCTCAGCGCGGAGCAGCTTCTGCGCGTGCGCCGCTTCATCGTCGAGATGCGCGCGAAGCTGCCCATCGTCATCATTGACGCCTACTACGATCATGACGGCCGGGCGCTCTGCCCGATGACCACCGGCCTCAGCCACCACGTCGGGCCGCGCGGCGACATCGAGCCCTGCCCGATCATCCAGTTCGCCGTCGAAACCATCCACGACCCGCGCGGCGTCTTTGAAGCCATGCGAACCAGCGCGTTCCTCAAGGATTTCCGGGAGTTGAGCGCCCGGCACACGCGCGGCTGCGTCGTGCTGGAACGCCCCGACCTGGTGAAAGAACTGGTCGTGAAGCACGGCGCCCGCGACACCACCGCGCGCGGCACGGCGATGGCCGAGCTGGAGGCGATGACGCCGCGGTTCAGCCAGTGGCTTCCCGGCGAGGAAATCCCGGAACAGCACTGGCTGTACCGGCTGCTGAAAAAATACTGGTTCAACGACTTCAACGCCTACCGCCACGTCACCCACGACGCAGCGCGCCAGGCCCGCGAATTGAATTCCCTGCCGGAGCCGGCCGACGCCACGCCGGCGGTCTCCGGCACACCCCGCTGCGGCGGCTGAGACCGCCGTGCGCACCACCCGACGATTCCTGCCATGCAAACGTCCACTGTCCAACCCGCCGGCTTGTTCAGCCCGGTCGCCGTCCCGCGGCACGCCGTCCAGCAGCGGTTCCGCCCGCCCAAGGCGAACATCCCACAGACCGTCTTCGAGCGGAGCCGCATTCTGCAGTTCGTGCGCAGCTACGTGGCCGAATTCAATCCCGTGCCGCCGCTGCCGCTGGACCAGTTGAAGGAGCACGCCGACCGCGTGGTCGCCTCGCTGGGCTGCGATCCGGTTTACCGGGATTACATTGGTGTCCTGCTCAACAACGAAATGTGGCGCGAGGCGGTCGCCGCCGTGCCATTCGAGCGCCGGCTGTTGCTGCTGCCCAAGTGCCTCCGCGTCGAGTCCAAATGCCCCGCGCCGTTCGACGAGTTCGGCCTGCTCTGCAAGCAGTGCGGGCTGTGCACCCTCCAGGACCTCACCGTCGAGGCGGAGCAACTGGGCTACGCCGTGCTCGTGGCCGAGGGCAGCGCCATCGTCATGTCCATCATCCAGACCGGGAAGATTGACGCGATCGTGGGCGTGAGCTGCCTGAGCGTGCTCGAGCGCGCGTTTCCGTACATGGAAGCCGCGGCCATCCCCGGCGTGGCCATCCCGCTCCTGCAGGACGACTGCATTGACACCACCGTGGACCTCGACTGGGTGTGGGAATACATCCACCTCACCCGCGACGACCGCACCCGCCGCCTCGACTTGGGCGCACTGCGGGACGAGGTGGATTTCTGGTTCACGCCCGCCTCGCTGGACCTCGTCATGGATCCGCCCGAAGGCGAGACGGAGAAGATCGCGCGCGACTGGCTCATGCGCGCGGGCAAGCGCTGGCGGCCGTTCCTCACCTCCGCGGCCTACCAGGCCCTGCGCGCCGACCCCGGCGGGCCGCTGCCCGACGATCTCAAGAAGGTCGCGGTCGCCGTCGAGTGCTTCCACAAGGCCTCGCTGATCCACGACGACATCGAGGACAACGACACCGAGCGTTACGGGGCGAAGACGCTGCACGCCGAGCACGGCCTGGCGGTGGCGCTGAACGTGGGCGACCTGCTCATTGGCGAAGGCTACCGCCTGCTGGCCGCCAGCGAAGTCTCCGCCGCGCAGCGCGCCCGCATGGTGCGCGTGGCGGCGCATGGCCAGCGCCAGCTCTGCCAGGGCCAGGGCGCGGAATTGTGCTGGGCCCGCCAGCCCCAGCCGCTCCGCTCCGGTGAGGTGCTAGACATCTTCCGCCGCAAGACCGCGCCGGCCTTCGAGGTGGCCCTGCGGCTGGGCGCGCTCTACGCCGGCGTCGAGCAGCACCAGGAGATGGACGGCGTGCTGGCCCGGTACAGCGAGGCGCTCGGCATCGCCTACCAGATTCGCGACGACCTCAGCGACCTGGGCGCGAGCGGCGAGACCAACGACATCGCCGGCCTGCGCCCCAGCCTGTTGCTCGCCGTGGCGCACGAAAAGGCCAAAGATGCCCAGAAGGAACTGCTCGCCTCGGTCTGGCGGCGGCAATGGCCGGACGGCGTGACGCCGGCGCAGATCGAAGCGCTCTACACCGAGCTCAAGGCCGACGAGCGCGCCAAGGTGCTCCTGGAAACCTACAAGGAGGAGGCCATCCGCTCGCTGCGCGACCTCGATAACCAGAACCTCAAGGGCCTGCTCCGCCGCGTCATCGGCAAGATCTTCAACGACGTTGAGATCAAGGGCTGGTGCAAGGAGCAGCGGAGGTTCAACGCCGCGCGAGGCCTTGAGCTGGTCGCGACGAAGTGAAGCGCATCCGCGAGGCTTGAAACGTGACTCGTGATTCGTGCCCCCTTTTCACGAATCACCATTCACCATTCACCTCACACCTTTCCCCGCCTTGAGCCTCCGCCTGCAGCTCCTCCAAGTTGCCCGCCTCGCGCCCCGGCTGCTGGGCGAGTCCACAGAGCGCGTCCGCGAGTTCTTCCACCGCCAGCTCACGCCCGCCGGCGGCGGCCAGGACCGCGACGGACGGCCGGACCTTTATTACACGATCTTCACGCTCGCCGGCCTGCAGGCGCTGGACACGGAGATTCCGGCCAATCAAGTGGAGGAATTTTTGCGCGGCTTTGGCGATGGCGCCGGGCTCGACTTCGTCCATCTCTCCGCGCTGGCCCGCTGCTGGGCGGCGGTGGGCTTGAAGCGCCTGCCGCCCGGCCTGGACCGCGCGCTGCTCGCGCGCCTCGAGTCGTTCCGCAAGCCCGACGGCGGCTATGAAGGCGACGCCAGCCGGCCGCACGGCACGGCCTACGGCGCGTTTGTGGCGCTCGGCGCTTACGAGGACCTCGGCCACACGCCGCCGCAGCCGCTCAAGCTGGCGCAATCCTTGAAGCGGCTCGAAACGCCCGACGGCGCTTGGAGCAACGTCCCGAACGCCCGCGTGGGCGCAACCAACGCCACCGCCGGGGCCGTCACGCTCATCCGCCACCTGGGGCTGCCGGTGAACCCGCGCATCGGTGACTGGCTGCTGGCGCAGGCGCACCCGCAAGGCGGGTTTCTGGCCGTGCCCGGCGCGCCCCTGCCGGATCTGCTGTCCACCGCCACCACCCTGCACGCGCTGGCCGCGATGGACCGCCGGCTGCCGGGCGACCTGCGCGAGCGGTGTCTGGATTTCCTGGATTCGCTCTGGTCGGGGCTGGGCGGCTTTCACGGCCACTGGGCGGACGACCATCTGGACGCCGAATACACGTTCTACGGCCTGCTCGCGTTGGGGCATCTCGCATTGCCGTGACCGCGACGGCTGGGAGGCGCCGCGGAATCGCCGGCTCGGTCCGGACAAGCTTCCGGGTGGTTTTCCGGACAGTCACCAGCAAAGCACCGTCAGTTTCTTCGGTCCGTGGGCGCCGAGCACGAGAATGCGTTCGATGTCGCCGGTCCGGCTCGGGCCGGTGATGAACGAAATCATGCTGGGGTAGTTCGTGCCGTACTTTTCCTGAAGCAGCCGGAAGGCGGCGGGCAGGTCGGCGACCAACTGTTCGCGCCGGGCCAGCACCACGTGATGCGGCGGCAGCACGGACAACGCCCGCCCGCCCGCGCTGGCGCTGGTGACCAGCACGCTGCCAGTCTGTGCCACCAGCGCGTCGCATTCGGTGAGGCCTGCGTCGCATTGCTCGAGCGCGTGCTTGTCGTAACCGCCATCGGTCCAGAGCCCCGGCAGGTCGAGCGCTTCCGCCGCCGGTTGGGACAAGGGTCCGGCGTGGGTGGCAACGCGCCGCCAGCCTTCGGCATCGCGCAGGCTGGCGAGCACGGCTTGCGCCTCCGCCGCACTGGCGAGCAACCGGAAATTCGTGCGCAACTCCTGGGATACGGCGGCAAACGCGGCCACCCGCTCCTCGAAGCCGTCGGCCGCCCGCGGCAACCAGCGGGCGAAGTTCCGGTCGGGCTGGCGGGGCGAAACTGATTCGAACCCTTCTTGGTGGGGCGAGACTCTGTCGAGCCCTGCCTTCGCGCCACCCGGCGCTTGGTGGGGTGCACCGTGTACTCCCGGTCGGACCGCCGGCACCCGCAAGGCTTCCCGAATCCGGGCAAAGATGGCGTGGCGTTCGTTCATGATGCCCTCATTGTTGGAGTGGGTCTTGCGCCGAATCCTCGCCCCA
>CAZMOZ010000033.1:0-47346 GCA_964568145.1 uncultured Verrucomicrobiota bacterium | reverse complement strand
CCAGGATGGCTGCCGCTACCCGCCGGCCGTAGCAGCAGGCATCCTTGCCTGCTGTAGAGCCGGGCATCCTGCCCGGCGGACCTTGGCTGGCTTGGCAAAACGGGTTGGGTATGCCGGGATCACCTCCGGGCGGCCGGAGGCCGCCCTCCACGGCAGCCAGGATGGCTGCCGCTACCCGCCGGCCGTAGCAGCAGGCATCCCTGCCCGCTGTGGAGCCGGGCTTCCAGCCCGGCGGGCCTTGGCCGGCCGGGCAAGACGGGTTGGGTATGCCGGGATTGCGTCCGGGCGGCCGGAGGCCGCCCTCCACGGCAGCCAGGATGGCTGCCGCTACCAGGATGGCCGTCTCCCGGCTGTTTCGCATCTCCGCACTGACTGCCCATGATCGCCGCCCTGTCCAGTGTGCCCGTCGTTCCGCCGTCGCCCGGCCAGGCCGGGTTGGGGGAGCGGCTGGTGCAGCGCGGGCTGCTCACGGCGGCGCAGTTGGAGCTGGCGTACCGCGAGCAGCGTCAGCGCGGCGGCAGCCTGGCGCGGGTGCTCACCGATCTGGCGCTGGTGTCGCCGGACAAGCTTTCCCGTGTGATGGCCGAGGAGGCCCAGGCCACGCTGGTGGACATCAACCGGCAGGTGATTGACCAGGCGGCGCTCGATCTGGTGCCGCTGGATCTGTGCCGCAAGTTCCGCGCGTTGCCGCTCTCGCGCATGAACGGCTCGATCACCATCGCGATGGCCGACCCGATGGACATCCGGGCCATTGACACGCTCCAGCAGATTACCGGCCTGCACGTGGAGGTGGCCACCACCACCGAGCAGGACATCCTGGCGTACCTGGACAGCCTCCAGCAGGGCGGGGAGAGCATCCAGCACTCGATTGACGCGATCATCGAGGAGAACGCCGACCACGCGCAACTGGCGACCAAGGAGGAGGTGGACCTGGCGGCCGCCAGCCAGGACGACGCGCCGATCATCCGGCTGGTGAACCAGATCATCTCCCGCGCGGTGACCATCGGCGCGAGCGACATCCACTTCGAGCCGGAGGAGAAGATGCTGCGCATCCGGGTGCGCATTGACGGCGCGCTGTTCCCGGACGTGCTCATCCCCAAGTCGCTGCTCTCGGCGGTGACGACGCGGGTGAAAATTCTGGCGGACATGGACGTGGCGGAGTCGCGTCTGCCGCAGGACGGCCGGGCCACGGTCTATGTGGGGCGGCGGCAGATCAACCTGCGGGTCTCGAGCCTGCCGGTGACTTTCGGGGAGAACGTGGTGGTGCGCATCCTGAACAGCGGGGCGCAGGCGCTGTCGGTCTCCGCCCTGGGCATGGCGCCGGAGGTCGAGAAGCAACTGCGCGCGGCGATGGACCGGCCGCACGGGGTGTTGATCGTGACCGGGCCGACCGGCAGCGGCAAATCCACGACGTTGTACGCGGTGCTGCGGGAGGTGTCGGGCAGCGACGTGAGCACGTTCACGCTGGAGGATCCGGTGGAGTTCCGGATGCCGGGCATCCGGCAGACGCAGATCAAGGAAGAGATCGGGCTGACGTTCAGCGCGGGGCTGCGGACGCTGCTGCGGCAGGACCCGGACATCATCCTGGTGGGCGAGACGCGGGACACGGAGACGGCGCAGTTGATGGTGCGGGCGGCGCTGACGGGGCACCTGGTGTTCACCACGCTGCACACGAACGACGCGCCGGGGGCCATCCCGCGGCTGGTGGACATGGGCGTGGAGCCGTTCCTGCTGCCGGAGTCGCTGATCGGCGTGCTGGCGCAACGGCTGGTGCGGCGCATCTGCGAGCGGTGCAAGGAGCCGGTGTCGCGGCCGGAGCAGGTGTTCGCGCGCCTGGGCGTGCCGGTGCCCGGCGACGCGCCGCCGCTCTTGTGGAAGGGGCGGGGCTGCCCGGCCTGCAAGAACAGCGGGTACCGCGGCCGCCTGGCCATCTTCGAGCTGATGATGCTGGACGAGCGCTTCCACGACCCCATCACGCGCCGGGCCGGGGCGCCCGAGTACAGCCGGCTGGCCCGCGAGGGCGGCATGAAGACGCTCTTCGAGGACGGCCTGCGCCGGGCGCTGGCGGGGGAAACCACCCTGGATGAAGTCCTGCACGTCACCTGCGTGAAATAGCCCTCACCGACCATGAAGACCTACCAATATCGCGGCGTGGACAACTCGGGACGGAGCGTCTCGGGGCGCATGCTGGCGATGAACGAGGAGGAGATGGAGGCGCGGTTGCGCGCCGCGGGCTACTGGCTGGCCGAGGTCCGGGAAGAACGCGAAAACCTGTCCATGGCGAAGGCCGCCCGGCGGGTGGTGCGGCCCTCCCGGCGCGAACTCATCAACTTCTGCGTGTTGATGAGCTTCCAGCTCAAGGTGGGCATCCCGATGGTGACGGCGCTGAAGGTGGCGGCGGAGGACTGCGAGAACAAGGCCTTCCGCGGGCTGCTGGAGACGATGCGCAAGGACGTGGAGGCGGGCCAGCAGTTGCACGAGGCGATGGCGCAGCACGGGGCGTTCTCGCACCAGTTCGTGAGCCTGGTGGAGGCGGGCGAGGAAAGCGGCAGCCTGCCGGACTCGTTCATGGAGCTGCGCCGCTACCTCGAGTGGCAGGAGCAGATCATCGCGGACGTGCGGCAGGCCACGATCTACCCGGCCATCGTGCTGCTGGTGGTGATCGCCTTCGTGCTGATCCTGTTCACGTTCGTGGTGCCGCGGTTTGTCGTCCTGCTCACGGCGGTGAAGGTGGCGCTGCCGCTGCCCACGCGGATCGTGTTCGCGGTGAGCGACGTGGCCAAGAGCACCTGGTGGGTGTGGATGCTGCTGCTCATCGGCGGGCCGCTCGCGCTGACGGTGGGGCGGCGGCTCTCGCACGGTTTCGCGGTGTGGGTGGACAAGGTGAAGTTCCGGTTGCCGCTGTTCGGCAGCCTGAACCACATGCTGACGATTTCGCGGTTCTCCCGGAACCTGGCCATCCTGTACCGCTCGGGGGTGAACGTGGTGGAGGCGATGAAGCTCACCGCCGGCCTGGTGGGCAGCGTGTGGCTGGGGGATTGCATCCGGGAGGTGGCCGCCAAGCTCGAACAGGGCGAGAGCATCAGTGGCGCGATGAAGCCGTATGCGGTGTTTCCCGGGCTGCTGCACCGGATGGTGGTGATGGGCGAGAACACCGGGCAGCTCGACCACGCGCTCGAGAACGTGGCCGAGTACTACAACCTGGTCGTGCCCCGCCAGATCAAACGCATCTTCAGCGTGGCGGAGCCGGCCTTGATCCTGTTCCTGGTGGTGGTGGTGGGGTTTGTGGCGCTGGCGGTGTTCCTGCCGATCCTGGGGATGGTGGGGGCGATCAACAAATAACGGAGGCCAACCATGCAAACACGATTCCCGATTCCCAAGCGCGCGCGCGGCTTCTCGATCATCGAGGTGGTCGGCGTGCTGGCCGTGCTGGCCGTGCTCGGGGCCATCGTGACGGAAAACATCATCGAAAAGATGCGCCTGGCGGCACGCGAGGCGGAACGGACTTCCCTGGCCACGCTGGCAGGCGGCCTCGAGCGGAACGTCATCCGCACCAAGGTCATTCCCACCGCCGCGAACCTGCCCGGCGTGGTGGCGGCGGACCTGGCCGTGGCGTTGAACCGCGTGACCCACACCGCCCAGGGCAACGCGCGGTGGTTCTGGTCGGACCCGGGCTGCGCGGTGGGGGCGACCGCCACCAACACGCTGCCGTTCACCCAGACCGCCGCCGGCAGCGTCGTGCAGCCCACGCGGGTGCGGGTGCTGGTGATTTCGAGCGTGGGCGCGCCGCTGCCCAATCCGGCCATCACCGCGCCCACCCAGACGCAGTTTGACCAGGCCTGGAACACGATGAGCGGCGGCGTGCCGGCCTTCCTGCGCAGCGTTTGGAACGGAAGCCCGGAGGATCTCACGCTGCAACGCCTGGAGGTGGGGGCGTTGTTCCGGCGGTTGATCCTGGAGAACGTGGACAACTGGCGGCTCGCGCCGTACTCGATTGAAACCACCAACACCCTCACGACCATCGCGTCCAACAGCCGCCGCGAGATGTGGTTCCTGAACGGCACGGTGGTGAACTTCCATTACAGCGACAACACCCTCCAGGCGCGGGAGTACCTGATCGAGGACGCCAGCTACACCTTCGAGAACGGCCGCTGGACGCGCTACCTGCGCTACGGCCCGAACCGCAACCTCGGGTGGTTTGGTGAGATGGTGGACCGGTTCCTGGCCGCGCCGGCGCCACCCAACGGCACCCGGCGCTATTCCACCCAGCAGTGGGTGGTGGATGCCATGTACCAGTTCCTGTACTGCTTCGGCCAGTGGTCGCTGGACTACTTCTACGGCGGCCCGCCCTGGCCGCATATCCCCGGTTACGAACAGTCCAGCGCCGGTGCCACTGGCCTGGCCGACTATTCGAGCGACCTGCTCATCCAGTGACCGTCATGCGCGTGCGCCCGCGACAACTTCCTGACTGCGATGCCCGCCAAGGGCCGGCATGGTTGGCTGGCGGAGCGGCGGCG
The DNA here is from genome assembly GCA_964568145.1 of uncultured Verrucomicrobiota bacterium. Lineage (GTDB taxonomy): Bacteria > Verrucomicrobiota > Verrucomicrobiia > Limisphaerales > J093 > DSVZ01. The sequence continues at coordinate 42,829 of CAZMOZ010000033.1, read as the reverse complement.
TCACTGAAAAGAGGGAACGCGGCCGCCCCGGTCGCTGGCGGCGGCGAGCCAGGTAGCCGGCCTCTCAACCGGCCTCTGGCTCAGAGACCGGATGGTGTCGCCCCTCAGCGAGGGGCGACTCTTGTAGTGTCGGCGCGGTGCGCCGAGGTCGAGCCGCAGGCTCAACACTACACCGCCTGCGGCACCTCGCCGCAGCCTCTTCGGCCCGCAGAACCAGCGCGGAAGAACCACCAATCGGACGATGGCCGGCGGTGCGCCGGCCCGGGCGGTCGAGGCGTCCGCGGTCCCCAGGGGCCGGCGGAGGCCGGGCGCCTTCCCGTTGGGCAGCGCGCCTTTTCGCTGATCCAGATCATCGGAGTGCTGGCCGTGATGGCCATCCTGGCGGGGGCGCTGGCCCCGGCGCTGATGCGGGACATCGGCGTGCGGGCGCGCCGGCAGGAAGCCGACGCCCTGACCACGATCACCGCGGGGTTGCGGGAATACATGCTCAATCAGCGGCGGATTCCCAGTGCGGTCACGGTCTTCACCAACATAGCGGGTCAGATCGGCTGGCCGGTGCAGAACGTGGCCTTCAACGCCCGTGGCCGGCCCCGGCTGTTCCTAGTGGATCCAGGTCTGCGGGTGGGCACCAACACCGCAGCCACGTTGCCGTACGTGCAGGGCGTTTATGGAGCGACGAATCTGGCCGGCACGCGGTTCATGTTCGTGACCAGCCTGGGGGAGGAACTGCCGGAAATCCTGGCCAATCCGGGCAGCGACGCGGCGGCGGTCTTCGAGATGCTCTGGAACGCGCCGGAAGGCACGGAGCCCGAAGGCTGGGCCTGGGGCGGAGACTGGCAGGACATCCTCGTGCACCGACTGAGTCTGCTGCCGTACTTCACCCAGGTGATCCTGAACAACGCCTCGCCCCAGATGGGCCGGTTCTCGGTGGACAACACCAACAACCACGTGGCGCTGCCGTCCAATCCGTTCAGCAGCTTCTACTTCGTCCGCACGATGCTCGGCCTGCACAGCGACCAGGTCACCTCGGACGGCCGGGCCGAGTTGCAATCCCGCCAGGTGTTGCAGGACGTGACGACGGTGACCAATTCCGCGCCATACTACCTTTGTCCGTCCTTCGTGTACGAGCGGGGCATCTGGCGTGGCCGGTTGTTCATGGGCACTTCCGGGCAGAAGCACGGCGGCGAGGACCTGCAGGGTGCGTTCCAGATTTTCATGTCCGGCCCGGCCAACGTGTACCACGTGGGCTCGGTGACGAAGGAGACGTTGACCCGGCGGATGTGGGAATTCATGAGCAACTACGTCCGCTGGACCGAGCTCGGGTTTGACCCGACCTTCAAGACCACCGTGCTGGCGCCCTCCCAAGCCGCGATGGAGGCGGAAGTAAGCACGTACTGCAACAAGAAGGCGAGCGCGAACTGACCTCCACTCCACCCCGAAACCGCCATGAGAATCCACCCGCTCACCCTTGACCGAGCCACGCCGACGGGACGGATGGCGGGTTCGTCTGACGCAGGGGCGGCGGCAGGCCAGCTCGCCGCCGACGCCAATCGCGGTCCACGGGCTTATTCCCTGATCGAGATTCTGGGCGTGCTGACCGTCATCGCCATCCTGGCGGCGTCGCTGACCCCGGCGTTGTTGCGGCAGCTTGACGAGCAGATGCGCCGGGTGGAGGCCGATGCCTTGGGCACTCTTGCCGGGGGCTTGCGTGAATACATCCTCAATCAGCGCCGGATTCCCAATCCGGCCGCGGTCTTCACCGAGGTGGCGGATCAGATCGGCTGGCCGGTGCATACGGTGGCGACCAACGCGCGCGGCCAGCCGCGGTTGCTGCTGGTGGACCCGGCGTTCCGGATCGGGACGAACACCGTCGCCAACCTGCCCTACGTGCAGGGAATCTACGGCGCGACGAACCTGACCGGACTGCGGTTGCTGCTGGTTTCCAGCATGGGCGATCCCCTGCCGTCCGTGCTGGCCAATCCGGGCACCAACGCGGCCACCGTCTTCGGGTTGCTGTGGGACACCCCGGACGGCACGCAGCCAGCGGGATGGACTTGGGGCGGGGATTGGGAAGACCTCCTCGTCCACCGGATCAACCTGCGGCCGCTGTTCACCCAAGTAATCCTGAACAACAACTCGACCGGCCTCGGGCGGTTCTCGCTGGACGACACCAACAACCACGTGGCGCTGCCGTCCAATCCCTTCAGCGGCTTCTACTTCGTCCGCTCGGTGCTCGGGCTCCACGGCGACACCGGAAACCAGGGCGGCCGGTTGCAGGTCCGGCAGGTGTTGCAGGATGTGACGGTGGTGACCAACGCCTCGCCCTATCTGATGTGCCCGTCCTTTGTTTACGACGAGGGCATGTGGCGCGGCCGGTTGTTCATGAGCCCGTCGCCGCCGCGCCGGGCGGGCCAGGACCTCCAGGCCGCCTACGAGATTTTCATGTCCGGTCCACCGAACGTGTACAAGGTCGGCTCCGTGAACCAGGCCAGTGTTACGTGGAGCATGTACATGTTCATGAGCAACTACGTGCTCTGGGCCGAGAGTGGGTTCGATTCCAGCCTCAAGAACCGGGTGGTCACCTGGCAGCGGACCATGGCGGACCAGGTGACCACGTACTGCAACAAGAAGGCCACCGCCAACTGAGCCACCTCATGCGCGTCCAAGGTTCGAAGAGTTTTCGGTGGGGTACCCGCGGGGATGCCGGTGCGACGGGTTTGCAGTGCCCGCGTCCCCGCCATTCACGCGAGCAGGGGCACCTCGTCCGCCACGCGGGCGGAGCTTGCTCGGATGCCACACAGGCCGGCCTTGGCCGGGAGGAAATGTTTCGTGGGAACCATCCGGGAGCTTCAATGCCATGATTTCACTCCGCTCCAGAAACCACACGTCCCGCCGGGGGCTTTCCAGCCAGCACAGCACGCTGAGCATAAGCTGGCTGCTCAAGCAGTTCCGCGCGGTGGCGATTCACCGCGGCCAGATCGCCGGCACGTGGGAGCCGCCCGAGCCGGTCGAGGGCACCGACCTCTTCCATGATCTGCTGCGCCAGGCCATCCAGGCCACGGGCTATCGCGGATCCACGGTTTCGCTGGTGCTCGCGCACCAGCACCTGGTGCATCTGCTGATCGAGGTGCCGCCGGTCAAACGCAACCTGCTGGACAAGGTGGTGAACCGGCAGGCGCAGCAACAACGCCTCTTCCCGGGCGAGGCGGTCTGGAGCATCGAGGTCGCGGAATCCGCCAAGAAGGGCCCGCAGCAGTTCCTGCTGAACCTGTTTCCGAAGCTGCTGCTCGATGAGCTGGTGGCCGGCTGCTCGAAGGCCGGCATGTTCTTGACGGCGGTGGTGCCCGTGCCGGCGGTGTTGCGCAAGCAGTTGTTCGAGCTGCCCACGCCGGAAACCCAGGTGACGATGATCGCCGCCCTCACCGGCGCGACCACCGCGGTGCTGGTCGGCCGCAGCGACGGCCGCGTGCTGCTGGCCCGCGTCCTCTCCGGCAACTGGCAGGACAGCCTCCCGCGCATGCTGGTGGACCTCAAACGGACGGTGCTGTTCGTCAACCAGCAGGAAGGGGCGACTGTCGAGAGCCTCTGGCTTTTCGGCCCCGGCGCCGCGGAGCAGGCGGAGGCGATTCAAAGCAATCTGGGTCTGCCCACCAAGGTCAGCCCCACCCCCTGGTCGGAGGATTACTGGGCCGTCGAGGCGGTCAAACTCGAGGACCCGCACAGCCAGAACTTCATCAGCCGCGAGCAGCGCCTGGCCCCGCAACGGCAGGTGCTCGCCAAGGTCGTGGCCGCGGCCACGGTCGCCGCCATCCTCGCCGCCGGGGCGTTGTCGTGGAAGCTCCTGGGCATGACCCGCGAGGAACGCCAGAACATGAAGCGACTCGAGCAGGAGGTCGCCCGGCTGGAGACCCGGCACCGGGAACTCCAGGCGTTGCATGCCGACATCGCCCGCCGGCGCGAGATGGTTCAACTCGTGGCCGAAGGTCGCCCGGCGCCGGTGCCGTCCTGGGTGATGGGCTATCTGGGCGAGGCGCTGCCGGCGGACCTGGTGGCCACCAACCTCAGCGTCCGCCGCGACGGCGACCAGTGGCGGCTGCAGATCGCCGGCCGCCATCAGCCGCATCGCGCCCCGCGCGGGGCCGGGGGGCAGTTGGTGGCTTACTCCGATTTTACGAACCGTCTGGCGACCGGACCGTTTCATGTCCGCTTTCAACGGCCGGTCGCCGCGGCGGTCGCCGGCGGCACCAACGCCGCGCCGACGGCGACCAGCAACGCCGCGCCGTCCAACGTGGCCACGTGGCTGGCCCGGCTCGCCGCTCCGCGGGCGGTCGCGCCGACCAACATCACCGCGGAATTCGCCGTGGAAGGCTGGGTGCAACCATGAGTGCCGACTCCGACAAATCGTGGCCTTCGATTCCGCCCACGCAGTTGAAGCTCCAGCGTGAGCAGCCGGCGGCGGCTCCCGAACCGTCCGCCCCGGCGGCTCCGGGCGCGCCAGCGCCCTCCGGGCCGCCCGCCCCGCCGGTGGGCGCTTTGGGCGCCACAGCCCGCCGGCCGGCGGCGCAGCCGGTGTCCCTGCAGACCTGGCTGGTGCGCATCCTGGCCGGCCTGCTGCTGGCCGGTTCCATCGCGTTCCTGTACTGGAGCTACACCCGGCTGGCGCCGGTCCAGAAACAGGCGCGCGCCCAGGCCGAGCGCGCCAACAAGCTCAGCCAGGAGATCGCCCTCATGGAAGGCAAATACCCGCCGCCCGAGCTGGAGAAGCTGGCGCAAGACTTCCAGTTCGCCGGGCAACTGCTCTTTGGCGGCGAGGAGGACCTGGCCACGTGGTTCGAGGGGCTCAAACGGCAACTCGTGCCGCTGGCGCTCGAGGCCTCGGCGGAGTTTGGCCGCCCGTCCGCCCCGGCCACGACGAACCTCAGCGTCGCCGTGGTGCCCGCCACGCTCACGCTCAACCTGCAACCCAGCACCGACGTCGGCTCGATCCGCTCGCCGTACGGGCGGGTGCTCAGTCTGCTGGACGAACTCACCCGCCAGCCCAAGCGGGTGGACTTGGTGGCGCTCGAGGTGAACGCCGGTTCCAATTCGATCAGTCAGGTCCGCACTGTGCTCGAACTCTGGGCGGGGGAGGAGGCGCAGCAATGAAACTCAACCGTTCCCAACAGTTGATCCTTGGCTGCCTGGTCATCGTGGTGGTGGCCGCTGTGGCGTCCCTCTGGCCCAAGTCCGCCAAGCGCCCCGGCCCGGCCCAAGCCGACTCCGCTTCCGCGGCCACCAACAAAGTCGCCGCCAGCTCCAAGAAAACAGCCGCTGGAGACAAAACAGCGGCGGGTACGAACAAAGTCGCGACCGCCACGAGCACCAATCTGGTGACATTCCTGCCGCTGGTGCCCATTGACCGCCGTTACGTCCAGGAACGCTGGAAGATGTGGCTGGCCGACGCCACCCGCGATCCGTTCCAGATCTACCTGCCGGCGGAAACGGGACGTGACGGCGAGGTGTCGCCAGCCCGGCATCTCAAGCTTTCGGCCACCTGGTTGCAGACCGGCAGCCGGCTGGCGGTGATTGACAAGCGCATTTACGGCGTCGGTGAGGAGGTCGGCGCCTTCAAGATTCTCAGGATCGAACCCGGCGAGGTGTATTTGCAGGGCCCCGAAAAAACGGAGGCCATCAACTTCACCTCGTATGTGCCGCCCCCACCGCCCGGTCAGCGGCGCTCGCTGACCAACGTCATAGACAAACTGCTGGGACCCGAACGCGAGAGTCTGCGCAACTGAAGACCGGCCCGATCCGGACCTAATTATCAATCAACCGCCATGCAAAACGCTGCTTCCATCTCCAACCATTTCCGACCTCCGGCCCCGAGGCCGCGGCCGTCCTGCCTGCTGGCACTGCTGCTCGCGGCGTCGGCCACGGCGCCGCACCTGGACGCGGCGGCCGCCAAGGACCGTCATCCCGACGAAACTTTTGTGGCCGACTGGCAGAAGTTCGAAGTGCCGCCGGACATCGAGCCTGCCGCCGCGTCCGTGCCGGCAACGCCGGTGCCCGCGGCCGCGGAAACGCCCGGCCCGGAAAAACAGGTCGCGGAGAAGACCCTGTACAACTTCTCGGCGGACAACCTGGAGTTGAAGGCGGCGCTGGCCATGTTCGCCCGCGCGAACAACCTCAACATCGTGCCCGACAACGACGTGACCGGGACCGTGACCCTGGACGTGCGCGGCCTGCCACTGAACCAGATCATGCGGGCGTTGCTCGAGGCCCACGACTGCGCGTGGACGGAGGAGGAGGGGCTCATCCGGGTGCGCACCACCGAGACGCGGCTGTTCACGGTGAATTACCTGCGCCTGAGCCGCACGGGTCAGGGGATGAGTTCGGCCACGCTGGCGGCCGGCACCTCGAGCGGCGGCAGCGGCGGTGGCATGGGTGGCGGCGGCGGTATGAGTGGGGGTGGTGGCATGGGCGGTGGCGGTAGTATGGGTGGTATGGGTGGCGGCGGCATGGGTGGGGGTGGTGGCATGGGCGGGGGTGGTGGAGGCGGGGGCGGCTCTTCCGTCAGTTTGAAGGCGGACAACCCGGTGGACTTCTGGAAGGAGTTGAAGGAAGAACTCGGGACGATCCTCACCGAAAAGGGCAAAAACTCCCTGGCCATCAACATGACCGCCAGCCTCATCCAGGTCACGGACCGGCCCTCCGCGCTCAAGCGGGTCGAGGCTTACCTCAAGGGGTTGCGGGACACCGTCAAGCGCCAGGTCGAGATCGAGGCGCGCATCTACGACGTGACGTTGAGCGACAGCTTCCAGTTCGGCATTGACTGGGCCCACGTGGCCGCGGCGTATGGCGGCACGCTCACCTACGGTTCCTCCACGCTGCCGCAAGCCATCGGTGGGGCCAAGCTGGGCACGCCTTCGGCGCTCACGATGATCTTCACCAACTACAACACCAGCGCGATGGTGGACGCGCTGACGCAGATGGGCACCGTGGAAGTGATCTCCAAGCCCCGCATCCGCACGCTGAACAACCAGACCGCCCTGATCAAGGTGGGCACCGAAACGCCGTTCTTTGCCCAGACCTCCACCTTCCTGCAAAGCGCCGGCGGCACCACCCAGACCGAGGGCGACCAGATCACGATGATCACTGTGGGCGCGATCCTGTCCATCACCCCGCAGATTTCCGAGGACGGCCAGATCACGCTCGACATCTCCCCGGTCCTGACCAGCTTGGTGGGCACGGAGCAGTCGCCCAGCCGCACGGCCACGGCGCCCATCCTGGACACCAAACAGGCTTCGACGCTGGTGTCCGTGCCGGATGGCGCCACCGTGATCCTCGGCGGTCTCATCCAGACCGAGCGGGCCAAGAGCAAGCGGAAGGTCCCGTTGCTCGGAGACATCCCCGGGCTGGGCCTGTTGTTCACCGGGCATTTCGACGCAAAACGGAAGAAGGAACTCGTCATCTACATCACCCCGCGAATCGTCAAGTGAGCCGCCCCGCGCCGTTCCAAGGCGCGGGTTCCGGCCCGGCGGGGCGGTACAACGCATCGTAAGGAGGAAATGGTCATGAAACGTTCGCATCTGCCAGCCGGCGCGCTGATCTGCGCCGCGCTGTTCCTGGCGGCCGGCGGCCGCGCCCAGGAAACCGAGTGGGACCCGTTCGACCTGGGCTCCAGCAGCCTGGCCGTGCCCAGCCCCAACGGCACCAACACCCTGAACTGCTTCCTGCCCGAAAACGGCGGCGGCTACGTGGCCATCTGGGACGACGGCGATGGCGCTTATGTCGAGCGCCGGAACAACGCAGGCCAGCAACTCTGGCTTTGGCGGCCGCCCGAGCCGCGGCCCGACGCCCAAGAGGTGACCCGCGCGGTCATCTCCAGCCCGACCCACGTCCTGTGGTGCAGCGCGCAGCGGTGGTTCTACCTGGCGCTGACGAATGGCACCGTCAGCAGCAGCAACGAGTGGTCGCTGCCGTACATAGACGCCACCAAACTCATCCCGCAGGGCGACCTGCTCTACGTCGTTTACGGCAACTACGCCTCGGTGTACGACACTAACATGGAGCGCCAGGCCACCGTCGAACTGAACTGGCCGGCGGGCTACTGGCGCGCCTACGCCGGCGCGTGGATGGTGGATTTGAGCGCCCGGACCACCCGCACCCTGCGCGTGGCCCATTTGGGACCCGGCCTCGAAGTCCAAGCCACCCAGGAACTCGAACTCTCCCATAGCCGAGCCGGAGGTTACACCGAGCACCGCGTACTGGGAGCCGACGCCAACGCCCTGTTTGTGGTCTCAAGCCTGAACTGGCCGGAACACACAACCTATTACTTCACGCATCTGACCCGGGACGGCACCGTCACTTTCCAGCATCGGTTGCAGGCCAACCAGATCATCACCGGGGCCGCCGTGCTCACCAACGGCTGGCTGCTCAGCGCCCAGTTTTTGGGCGAGACCACGCCGCGGCACGCCCTGTACCGTGTGGACCTCAACGGACGCCCGCGCTGGCAGTTGCGGATTGACTCCAGCGCAAGCAGGCAGTACGTCGCGGTGAATACCGAACCGCCCCGGGTCCTCAGTTTCCTCAACGTGACCTTTACCAACCCGTCCAACACCAACATCACCTTCACCAAAGCCATGCCCTTGGAACTCCGGAGCGTCAGGCGCCGTCCTTGGTATGAAGATATCGCCAAGATGATTGGCCCGCCATCGGTGGAACGGTACTGGGATGAGTCGGCTCCGGACATTTCCAGCATCATCGGCAGCACCAACTATTTCTGGCGCGAGCCGGTCCGTTTGAGCCACTTCTGAACTGGCGCGGCCGGCCGCACAGAACCCTTTTCGCGGGCGCTGGTTTTTGGTTCGCTGCGCCCGTGCCGGGTTGCGCTGATCCCCTTTTAACCCGAAAACCGAAGTTGAGCCGGATGGGAATCCGGCGCTGCGGGCGGCTTCAGTTTTCGGGTTTGATTGCGCGGGCTTCCGGCCCCACCCGGGTCGGACGGCCTGCGCGTGTCTGGCAGCGCGCGCACACGAAATGGCTTCAGCCTAAACCAGCCGCCCCAGCCAATGGCGCCCCGCCCGCCCGGCCATGAAGAGCCTGAAGGCCATCGCGGCGATGTCGCTGAACCGGGTGATCGGCTGCGGCAACCGGATTCCTTGGCATCTGCCCGAGGATTTCCGGTGGTTCAAGCGGGTCACGATGGGTGGCACACTGGTCATGGGCCGGCGCACCTTCGAGTCCATCAGGCGTCCGCTGCCCGGCCGGACTACCGTGGTGCTCAGCCGCGGCGGGTTCACCGTCGCCGGAGTCCGCGTGACGGCGGGGCTGGAGTCGCTGGCCGGGCTCGATTTGCCCGAGCCGGTGTTCCTTTGCGGCGGAGCGCAGGTCTATGCCCAAGCCCTGCCCTTGTGTTCGGACCTGTACCTCACGCTGGTCAAACGCGAGGTGGCGGGCGACGCATTCTTCCCGTCGTTCGAGGATGACTTTGCGCTCATGGCCCAACTGCGCGACACGCCCGAGTTCAAGATACTTCATTACCGGAACCGGAGACTGACGGCGCCGCTGGCCGGGATACGTCTTGAAGGCCCGGGCGGCGACGGTTAGAACCCGCGCGTGGGCGCTCAATGGAAACAGGCCGGCCGCGAGGCCGCCGCGCAAAAGAAGGGCCAGCTCGTCAACAAGCTCGTCCGGGAAATCATCGTGGCCGCCAAACTGGGCGGCCCCGACCCCGAGCTCAACGCCCGGCTCGCCGCCGCCGTGGACAAGGCGCGCAAGGCCTCGGTTACCCGCGACACCATCGAGCGCGCCGTCAAGAAGGGCAGCGGCCAGACCGATGAGACGGTCAATTACGAGACCGTCGTGTACGAAGGCTTTGCCCCGCACAAGGTGCCTGTGATCGTCGAGTGCCTCACGGACAACCGCAACCGCACCGCCCCCGAAATCCGCAATCTCTTCAAGGCCGGCTCGCTCGGCCAGCCGGGCAGCATGGCCTTCTTCTTCGACCGCCGCGGTGTGGTCGAGGCCGCGCATCCCGACCCGGCGCGCGACCCCGAGGCGGACGCGATCGAGGCCGGCGCGCAGGACCTCGAGCCGCTCGAGGCCGGGGAAATGCCGCCCGGCAGCCGGGGCGCGCGGTTCCTTGCCGATCCGAAAGACCTGGCGGCTGTGAGCGGCTGGCTGGCAAAAGCGGGCTGGAAAATCCTGGCCAGCGAGATGCGTTACCTCGCCAAGAACCCGGTGGAACTCGGCGAGGCGCAGCGCCGCGAAGTCGCCGACTTCCTCAACGCCCTCGACGACCACGACGACGTGCACCGCGTGTACGCGGCGTTGAAGTGACGGCACCGATGCGGCTCGATTCCGGTGTGTGGATCGCGCCTCAGCCCGCCGGACGAATCCCAGTTTCAGGTAGCGGCCGGCTTCCAGCCGGCCGTGGAACTGGGCTTCCAGCCCGGTGGTGGGGCGCGGGCGGCCCGCTGCGGGCGTGTTCCCCGTCGCAGATTCCGGGCGGCGGGATGCCGCCCTTTGCCGGAGCCAGGGATGGCCGCCGCTACCCCCGGTGGCGCCCAGCCGTTTTCACCGGCTGCAAAAAAGTCAGAGGCGTCCCCCTTGCTCCTTGCGGCTTGGATTCGCCTCCGCTGCGGGTATCTTCCCGGCATGAAAGCGGTCATACCCAGGTTGATCCTGACCGGCGCCTTGCTGGCCGGGTGCGGCGAAAAAAAGACGGCCGCCCCGGCGCAGGCCACGAACACCCCGACTGCGAGTGGGAATCCGATCACCGCCCCGGTGGATTACATCGGCGCCGTGGGCCAGGCGCAGAAACAGGCGGCCAAGGTGGTGGACTTGGTGCAGGTCCAGCAAGCGGTCCGGCAGTTTCAGGCCGCGGAGGAACGTCTCCCCAAAGACCTCGACGAACTCGTCAAGGAAGGCTACCTGCCCGCTTTGCCGAAGCTGCCGACCGGCCTGAAGTTCGAGTACAACGCCAAGACCGGAGAGGTGAAGGCGGTGCCGGGCCAGTAGGCCGGACGAAGTCCCAAGCACTTTGATGCGCGGGCGAAGTCCGGCAGACCGCCGTGGCTTGAACAGGCGTTGCGCTCCGCTTCTCAAACTTCCAGGGTTGAGGATGGCCCGGTCTTCGCGGCCAGGGGCGTGCATTCGTCTGAAATTGAGCGGACAGTTGCCCGACCAGCCCGGCTTGGACGCAGGCTCCGGCGGCAAAGAAGTTGAGAATCCGTCCAGGCTGGCCCAAGGTGTGCTAAGCAAGACGGGGTGCGGCCGCATGGTTGAGGCCGCGCTGGAAGTGTTTCCATGCCGTTCAAAAAGATCATTGTGGCGATGGTGGGCGGGACCATTCTGTTGACTGGCCTCGCCCTTCTGGTCCTGCCCGGCCCCGCCTTCATCGTGATTCCGATCGGGCTGGCGGTGCTGGCCACGGAATTCGTATGGGCGCGCCGCTGGCTCAAACGCGCGCGCGGCATGGTGAACAAGCGCAAGGCCCGCCGCACCACCCGCGCCTTGGCCGTCACCTTCCGCCGGCGCTGGGAACGCTGGAAACAATGGCTGGCGGGCTGGCGCGAGCGCTGGACCGCCGGCGCGGAGTCAGCGCGGAAATCCGGAGATGGCACGGCGCGGGGGACCCCGCCCCAGAAGCTCCAGCCGCCGGCTTCAAAGGATGCCGGCGACCAGGCCGGCGCCAGCTTGAAAACCGAGATTCCGGCCGGTCCGGATTCCGGAGATGAGCGGTTCACCCCAACCGGTCGCCCAACTCCTTTGGAGCCGGCCAAGCCCGCCGTGACCACCAGTCCGGACTGACGGCTGGCGGGCAGCCGCCAGAACAAGCCGGTGGCTCGTTCCACCCGGGCTTCACCTGATTGGTTCGGCCTGAGACGCGCCTTCAACCCGAAGGCCGAAGCCGCCCGCAGCGCCGGATTCCCATCCGGCCCAACCTCGGTTTTCAGGTTCAGTCCTTGGCGGGTATGGCGAGCAGTTCGGCGGCGGTCCAAGGCGTGTAGGTCCCGCGCGATTCAGTGGCGTCGCGGATGGCCTTGACGTGCGCCGGCGTGGTGGGACCGGCGTTGTTGCCCCATTCCTTGTTGCCGCGAATGTAAGTGATCACCGAGGCAATGTCCTCGTCGGTGAGTTGATCCCGCCACGGCAGCATCTGGTTGTCGTACTGCACGCCGTTGACGGTGATGGGGCCGTGGAGGCCGTTCAGGACGATGCGGATGACGCGGTTGGGGCCTTCGGCGAGCACCCAGTCCGAGCCGGCCAACGGCGGGATGCCACGCCCGGGGTCTCCACGGCCATTGGGCATGTGACAAGCTGAGCAGTAATCGTTGTACACCTTTGGTGCCCGGGCCAGCAGGGCGTCAGCCTCCGAGCGCGGCACACGCGCTTCGACGTCGGCGAGCATTTCCCCGGGGGTGAAAACCAGCGGATGAAAACCGCCGCCGTGGCGGTCCACGTACATCGTGCCCCAGTACAGAAACACGCCGAAGACCGCCACCAGCCACATGGGCGTGTAAAACGCGGTGCCCACCTGCGGCTCGGGAGGTTCCGAACCCCAGGCCAGCCCGTCCACGTCCGCTGGCGCGCGGAGGTTCTCCGCAGGGTCGGCAGGTGAGTCTGGGAGGTCCGGCGTCATGGCGTCGGGGCGGGCGCGGGCGGCGCGGCCGGCTGGGCGGGCGGCGCGTTGGTGTTGCCGGCGGGGGCTGGCGCGACGGCCGGTTTCGCCCCTGGCATGTAGGCTTCGTAAAAGAGCGTGTCTGCTTTCAAGCTCAGCAGGTAGGCGACCAGTTGCAGCGCCTCGGGCTTGGGCACGACCTCGGTGTCCGGCGGCGGGGTGAAGCCGAAGCCGCCCAGCGCGTCGGGCGACGGCGCCTGACCGGGCTTCAGTTTCCGTTCCTCAAACAGGTACGGGTAACGCGGCATGGGCGAGTCCGGCATTTCGATCCGTGCGTTGTAGAGTTTCAACAGCAGGCGCAGCGCGTTGGTCTGGCGCGCGCCGATGTTGGCCAGGTCCGGGCCAAAGCGCACCTGACCCAGCATCACCGGCTGGTCCCGGAGATAGTCCCGCGCCACGGTGCGCCGCACGCCCCAGCCGCGCCGGATATCCGCGCTCACGTTCGCGGGTGCGAGTTCGACGCGGGCGCCCGCGTTGGTGAGCCGGCGCATCGCCTGGTCGGCCAGGGCGAAGCTGACATGCGACAGCAACGGGCTGGGCAGCGGATCCGGCAGGGCGGGGGCGTCCGCGGAAACCAAGTCCGGCCGCGCGACGGCCAGGGCGGCACGCAGCGCGGGAGCGTTCGTGCCGGGATCGGTCAGGAACAGGTCGGCCAGCAACGGTTCCTGGCGCACCTGCTGGGTGTGGCAGTAATTGCAGCCTTGGGCGCGGTAAACCTGGGCGCCTTGCCTCGCGTCGCCAGGCCGGTCGAGCGGGTAGTTGATGCCCAGCTCGTCAATGGGCACGGGCAGCTCGTTGCCGATCTGGAAATGCGGCGCCACCACCGCGCCCAGCCACGAGGCCAGCACGGCGCTGAGCACGCCCAGGAACAACAGCGGTCCGTGCTTCATGCCTCCACCTCCGCCGCGGCGGGCGTCCAGAGCGCGCGGACCGCCGGTTGCGCGGTGCGGCGCACGCAGCCGACCAGCGCCAGGATGAGGTTGACTGCGAACAGCGCGGCCCCGGCCAGCCAGAGCAGATGCGCCAGGGTGCCGGTCGCGGCAAAGGGCAGGTAGCGCCCGACCACCTGGATGAAGCCGATGTCGGGGTTGTTCAGCGCCAGGCCGTGCGTGAGGCCCCCGGCGAGAAATGCCACCGCCAGCACCCCCACCGCCGCGGCGGCCAGGAAAAAGTGCAGCCGGGCCAGCTTCGGCGCCGGCCACGGCGTGCCCAGCAGGCGCGGCACCATGAAGTACAGCGCGCCCTGCAACGCCAGGCCGCCCACGCCCAGCACGGTCAATTGGTCCAGCCCCGGCGTGACGAGCGTGAACTGCGTGATCTTCCGCACCGAAGCCAGCGAATTCACGGCCGCCAGCCCGCCGCCCGCCACAAAGGCCAGCCACGCGAAGACAATGAACCACAACACCACGCTGCCCCGGACGCGGGCGGCCTGACCGCGCAGCGCGCCGCCCAGGTTTACCGCCACCGCGTAAATCGGAAAAAGCGTCAGCACGCCGGCCACCACCGCCAGGCTGGTCATCCAGGCCGGGAACGGTCCGCCGGAATAGCGGATCATGCCGGCCAGGCCGCCAAACACGGTCAGGGTCCAGAAGCCAAACAGGGCCAGGCTGCGACTGGGCACGGCCGCGCCGGTGATCTTCGGCACGAAATAGAACACCGCGGCCAGTCCGAGAAAGCCCAGCCACAGCACGTGCAGATTTTGCAGGTACCACGCCTGGGCGGCGGCCTGGAGCACGCCGCGCAACGGCAGGAACGAAACAGCCAGGTGCCCGGCCACGAACACCCAGGGAAACACCAGCAGCGCGGCGATCAGGTGCCACTGCGAGATGTAGGCTTCCGGCTGGGCACGGCGCGCAAAAGTCAGCAGCGCCCACGGCGCGATCAGGAGATACCCGGCCAGCAGGATGGGCACGGTGAACGGCGGCAGTTCGAGGCCTTCACAGCCGGTGGTTTCGCCGGCGAGGATGCCGAGCAGGCCGAGCTTCAAGCCGGCGTGCCACACGAAGCCGCCCAGGATGATGGTGCCGCCGCCGCGCAACGGCGCGCCGCTCAGGCGGGCGGTCATCCACAGCGCCATCGCCAGGCCCGCCAGCGAGGCGAAGCCGAACACGAAGGCGTTCCACGCCGCCGGTTGCACGCGGCCGTAAGTCAGCCAGGCGTGCTGGGCGAGCATGCCTGGCGCGTGCAGCTTGACCGCCGCCAGCACCGCGAACACGCCGGCGGTCACGAGCCAGCCGGCGGCCAGCACCACCAGGATCATCACCGGCCAGCGGCAGGAACGGTCAATCACGTCCGCCGGCACCGGCGGGGGCGGCGCGGCGGGCGCGGGGGGTGTGGGTGGGTTGGGACTGGACTCCGCGGGACTCATCAAGGCACGGGCTGGGCAATCAGGGCGGACACGGCCACGTCACTCATACTCGCTGGGTTTCTCCGGCGGCCTGGCGGTGGCCTTTTCGATGCGCGCCAGCAGATTGGTCCGGCCGGCGGCCGGTTCCTGCCAGAGCCGGAGCATGAGTTCCATGGCGTTGGTGATGGGAATGCGGTAGATGCCCTTGACCTTGTCAATCGGCTCGGCCGTGGTCAGCGCGACGTGCGCCGCGGCGTGGATTTCCACGAGGTTGCTGTACCGCAGCGTCGCGCGGGCGGTGTCCACGCCGGGCGGCTGGGTGCGGTGGAAGACCCACCAGGCCAGGCCGCCGACCAGCAGCATCGTGCCGGCCGCGCCGACAAACCACGCCCCCGCGCGGGCGGCGTCCCAACCGGGGCAGCAGCGATCCCAGAACTTCATCGGGCACCTCCTTGCGTTTCGGGCGCGTCGGCCAGTTCATCGGTTTCGTCCATCTCCCCGCCGGAGATGGGCGAGGCGTGGAACACCACGCGGCCCATGGCTTCGCACAGGCGCGGGTCTTTGACCGGGTACGGCGGGTGCGCGGCGAAGGCCTTCAGAAAGGCCTTGCAAAGCAGCCCGCCCATCAAGGCCGCGCAGGCCAGATCGAGCCAGGCCCAGCGGAACGGGTAGCCGTCCGGGTTGAGGGACGGGTGGATGTTGAAGGCCAGGTCCGTGTAATGCATCACCCAGGTCCAGGCGCAGAGCGGCACCATCCAGGCGAAGGTGAGCTTGAGGTCAATGCGCAGCATCGCCAGGAAGGGCAGGAAGAAGTGGCCGAAGATGATCACCAGCCCCACGTACCACCAGGAGCCTTTCTCGCGCACCAGGTACCAGAAGGTTTCCTCGGGCAGGTTGGCGTTCCAGATGATGAAGTACTGCGAGAAGTGGATGTAGGCGTAGAACACGGTGAACGCGAACATCAGCGAGCCGATGAAGTAAAACTGGTGCTCGTGCAGCACCGGCTCGAGCGTGCCGTTGCGCTTCAGGACCATGGTGATGAAATACACCGTGCCCAGGGTCATCCAGACGCTGCCGGCGAAGTAGTACACGCCATACATGGTGGAGAACCACTCGTACATCAACCCCTTCATCCACATCACGGCCGCCAGCGTGAGGGTGATGGCGAAGAGGAAGATGCCGACCGCCGCCAGCCGGCGCATCCGCAGGGTGTGGCGCGCCGCGCCGTCCTGGTCCTGGGCGAGCGACGCCCGGCGCAGGCTGCGCGCCAGCCAGATCCAGACGGCGAAGCAAAGCAGGGCGATCAGGTAGAACCCCGGCGTGGTGAAGAGCGGCAGCTTGGCGTGCAGCGCGTGGTCCGCGTGCGGGTCCGCCACTTGCAGCCAGTTGTACAGCCGCGGCGCCAGGAGCGCGATGGGGATGAAGAACACCAGCAGCCAGGGGAAGACGAGGCTGGCCAGGTGCTCGCAGAAACGGCGGATGGGCACCGACCAGCCGGCGTCGAACAGGTGGTGCATCAAGACCAGAAACAGCGCGCCCAAGACCAGGCTGAGGAAGAACATGAAGGCCACCAGCCAGGAGTAGCCGAATTGCAGCGGCTTGAGCGCGAGGCCGAGCAACGCGCCCGCCGCGCCGGCCCCGATGAGCACGTTGGGCAGGTTGCGCCAGCGGCCGAGGTCCAGCGGCGCTTCCGGATTCAAGGTCGGGGCAGGGGAGGCACTCATGGGTTATTTCCTCAGCGCGGCCTGCTGGTCGGCCGGCACTTCGTCCGCGGTGGCCAGGTGGCTGAGCTGGAGCGCCCGGACGTAGGCGATGGCGGCCCAGCGGTCGCGCGGCACGATGGTGGCCGCGTAGCCTTGCATCAGGTTTTTGCCGTGGGTGACGGTGTTGAAGATCTCGCCGTCGGTCATGCGCACGAGGCGCGGGTCGTGCAGGTTCGCGATCACCACCATGCCGTACTTGGTGGTGACGCCCTTGCCGTCGCCGGCGGCGCCGTGGCAGAGCTGGCAGTGGATCGAGTAAACGTCCCGGCCGCGCGCCAGCAACTCGGCGTTGATCGGCAGCGGATTCAACTCGACGAAGTTCGTCGCCCCGGGCGGTGTGCCCGCCACCATGCCGGTGTTCAGCGGATGGTCGTCAAATGGGTAAACCGCCGTTTCGCCCACCACCACGGACTGGGACCGCGGGATGGTGTTGGCGGGATGCAGCCGCGAGCTGAAGCGGTCGGCAAAAAACTCGTTCGCCGACTGCGGGCGGAGCTTGGGCTGGCGGTCCATGTCCGGGAACAGCTCGATGGGCGGCCGGCGGGAGATGCCGCCGCGGAAGCCGGCGATGCTCACCACCACCAGGCACAACAGAACAAAAGCGGCCAGAAAGTAGCGCATCGTCATTCCTCCACGGTTTCCACGCGCGTGCTGCCCAGCGACTCCAGAAGCTGGCGGGTGGCGTCCGGCCGGTATTTCGGATCGGCCGTCTCGATCACGATGAAAAAGCGGTCATGCGTGGCCAGCGCGAAGCGCTTGTGCTTGAGCAGCGGGTGATGCAGGCGCGGCAGGCGGTTGAGAAACAGCATCCCGAACAGCGCGCCAAACGCGCCGAACAGGATCGTCAGCTCGTACGAGGGCGGAAACGCCGAGAAGGGGCTGAAGAACGGCTTGCCGCCGACGACGATCCGGTAGTCCGCGGCGTTCATCCACCAGATCATCAACATGCCGGTGGTGTAGCCGGCGACGCCGCCCAGGAACGAGAACCAGCCGACTTTCGAGTTCTTGAGCCCCATCGCCTGGTCCATGCCGTGGACCGGGTAGGGGGTGAACACGTCCCAACGTTTGAAACCCTGGTCGCGCAGCTTCTCGGCGGCGTGCATCGTGGCCGCCGGGGTGTCGAATTCGGCGATGAGGCCGTAAACCGTGGAGGCGGATTCGCTCATCAGTGGTGTCCTCCTTCCTTCGCGCCGCCCAGCGGGTGATGCGGGTCGGCCTGCGGGGTGACGCCCTTGACCTCGGCGATCGCGATGATGGGCAGGAAGCGCATGAACAGCAGGAAGAACGTGAAGAACAGGCCAAACGTGCCCAGGTAGGTGCAGATGTCCACCCAGGTGGGCGCGTAGTAGCCCCAGTTCACCGGCAGAAACTCGCGGGCCAGCGTTGTCACCACGATCACAAACCGCTCGAACCACATGCCCACGTTGACCAGGATGGAGATGATCCACACGGCCAGCACGCTGTGGCGGACCTTCTTGAACCAGAAAAACTGCGGGATGACCACGTTGCAGGCGATCATGATCCAGTAGCCCCACCAGTACGGGCCGAACGCGCGGTTCCAGAAGGCGAACCGCTCGTAGGGATTGCCGCTGTACCAGGCGATGAACACCTCCATGCCGTACGCGTAGCCCACGATCGAGCCCGTGGCCAGCGTCACCTTGCACATCACGTCAATGTGGCGCGGGGTGATGATGTCCTCGAGATGGCAGATCTTGCGGATGGGGATCAGCAGCGTCAGCACCATGCCGAAGCCGGAGAAGATCGCGCCGGCGACGAAATACGGCGGGAAGATCGTGGTGTGCCAGCCGGGCAGTTGCGCGACCGCGAAGTCCAGCGACACGATCGAGTGCACCGAGAGCACCAGCGGCGTGCTCAGGCCGGCCAGGATGAGGTAGGCCTTCTCGTAATGGCTCCAGTGGCGGTTCGAGCCGGTCCAGCCCAGCGCAAAGAGGCCGTAGAAGAATTTCCGGATCCTCGTCTTCGCCCGGTCGCGGAACACCGCCAGGTCCGGGATCAGGCCCATGTACCAGAACAGCACCGAGACCGTGAAGTAGGTGGAAACGGCGAACACGTCCCACATCAGCGGCGAGCGGAACTGCGGCCACATGCCCTGCGAGGTCGGGATCGGGAAGAGCCACCAGTCGAACCACACGCGGCCCACGTGCAGCGCGGGGAAGATGCCGGCGCACATCACGGCGAAGATGGTCATGGCCTCGGCGGCGCGGTTCACCGCCGTGCGCCAGCGCTGGCGCAACAGGAACAGGATGGCCGAGATCAGCGTGCCGGCGTGGCCGATGCCGATCCACCAGACGAAGTTGATGATGTCCCAGCCCCACATCACCGGGTGGTTGTTGCCCCAGACGCCCACCCCGGTGGAAACCTGGTACAGCAGCATCGCCAGCAGCATCAGAAACGCGGCAAAGCTGGGCACGAACGCCAGCCACCACCAGACCGGCGTCCGGCCCTCGGCGAGGCTCGACACCTGATCCGAGATCCAGCCGAGCGGCCGGTTGTTTGCGACCAGCGGGATCCGCTGCAGTTCGGGCGGCGGGGCCGCGCACGGCACTTCGACTTTCGCGGCGGCGCCCATCAGTGCCCTCCTTTCTGCTCCGTGTGAGCCGCCGCTGGCTCGCCGTGAGGTTCCGGCCCGTGGCCGTGCAGCATGCCGCCGTGGTCCAGGTATTCCCGCGTGCTCAGCGGGGTCTCGTGATAGTCCGGCATCTCCGGATTCGGGTTGCGCACGCGGGCCAGGTAGGTGATCCGCGGCTTGGTGGCCAGGTAATCCAGCACCACGTAAGTCCGTTCATGCGCCCGCGCACGCGCCACGGCGCTGTGCGGGTCCTTCAGGTTGCCGAAGGTGATCGCCGCCGCCGGGCAAGCCTGCTGGCAGGCGGTCTTCACCGCGCCTTCCTTCACGGTCGTGTCGCCCGAGGCGCCGGCCTTGATCTTCTGGGCGATCTTGGCCTGCTCGAGCCGCTGGACGCAGAAGGTGCATTTCTCCATCACGCCGCGCATCCGCACGGTGACGTCCGGGTTCCGCGCCAGCTTCAGCAGGTCCCACTCGTCCTGCGCCCGGCTGCCGCGGTCGGGATTCTTGAACCAGCGCTTCAACTCCCACTCGCCGTCGTTGAAGGACGTCAGCGGGCTGCGGTAAAGCTGGTCCAGCGGCCGGCGGTTGTAGTCGAAGAAATTGAAGCGCCGGACCTTGTAGGGGCAGTTGTTCGAGCAGTAGCGGGTGCCCACGCAGCGGTTGTACACCATCACGTTCAGCCCCTCCTGGTCGTGCACGGTGGCGTTCACCGGGCAGACGTTTTCGCACGGCGCGGCCTCGCAATGCTGGCAGAGCATGGGCTGCTGCACCACCTGCGGGTGCTCCTCCGGCCCCACGTAATAGCGATCGAGCCGCAGCCAGTGCATCTCGCGGTTGCGGCCCACCTGCTCCTTGCCGACGATCGGAATGTTGTTCTCGCTCTGGCACGCGATCACGCACGCCGAGCACCCGACGCACATGCCGAGGTCAATGGACATCGCCCACTGGTGCGGGGCGGTCTGGGCCACCGCATCGAGCGGGTTCGGGTAAAGCGGCGCCGTGCCCGTCTTGGACTCGGGCGTGTCCATCGCGCGGGCGAAGTGCCGGTTCTTCGCGTACTCGGCGAGGTTGGCTTCGCGGATGATCGGCCGGCCTTGCATCGCCCAGTGGTTCTGGGTGGTGGCCAGCTCGAAATCGCGCCCGGCCGCGGTGGCCTTCGCGCCGGTGGCGATGTACGGCGCCGCTGCGGTGCGCAGCGCGTACGCGTTGTAGCCCGCGCCCTTGCCCACGCGGCCGGTCCGCAGCCGGCCGTACCCGAGCGTGAGGCCAACCACATGGTCCGCCATGCCGGGTTGCACCCAGACCGGGGCTTCGAGGCTGCGCCCGGCCAGCTCGATCTTCACCACCGGCATGTGGGTCTTGAGCGAGATCGCGTTGCCGATGTAATGGTCCTGCACGCGGTACACCCCCAGCGCCCGGGCGGTGGCGGGGCTGACGAGCAGGGCGTTGTCCCAGGTCAGCTTGGTGACCGGCTCCGGCAGCTCCTGCAACCAGCCGTTGTTGTTGAAGCGGCCGTCGTCCATCTTGGCGTCGCGGAGGAACACCACCTCCAACGCCTGCGGGCCGGGTGCGGGCAGCGCGGGGCTGGCCACCACCGCCGGGGCCGCGGCGCTCCAGTTCACATCCTGTGGCGTAATGGCCCTGGCAGCGCTGTCCGGCAAATGCCCGTCGTGCAGGAACCGTTTCCACTTTTCGTCGAACGCATCCGCGCCGGCGATCTGGCGGAAGGTCTCGCGCACGATGTCGTACGGTTTCACCGTGGGCAGTCCGCCCAGCCGCGCCAGCACTTCGAGGCCGGTGAGCCCGCCGAACAGCGGCTCGATCAGCGGCTGCAGCGGCACCAGCGTGCCGTCCAGAGTCCGCGCGTCGCCCCACGACTCGAGGTAATGCGCCTCGGGCAGGTGCCAGTCGCACACCGCCGCGGTTTCGTCCTCGTGGCAGCCGAGGCGGAAAATCGTCTTCGCCTTGCGCTGCGTGGCGGCCCAGTTGAGGTCCGCCGGCGCGTCATAGACGGGGTTGCCGCCCAAGATCACCAGCGTCTCGACTTCGCCGGCGTTCAAGGCCGCGGCCAGTTCCTGAATCACGCCGGCCGGCGGGTCCGGGGCGGGGAGCCAGCTCACGGTGTGCCCGGCGCCTTGCAGGTAGAAATTCACCGCGTTGGCCAGGATATGCACCGCCAGCGGCTGGCGATGCCCGGCCAGCACCACGGCCTCGCCCGGGTGCGCCGCGAGGTCCTTCAGGCACGCGGAGGCCCATTTCCGGGCCTCGGCGGGCAGGGCCTGGGCGCGCTCCTTGAGCGCCGCCGCGAATTCCGCGGCGCCCGGCGTGGTGTCCGCCGCGCGGGCCAGGTCCATGGACTCGGCGAACATCGCCGCGATGAAGGGGAACACCTGGCTGGCCGGCAGACGCAGGCGATGGTCGGCGTTCGTGCCGGTCAGGCTCATCACGGGCTCGACGACGTAAAGCCGGTTCAGCGGATCGCCGGGCGATTGCAGCCGCCGGCCGTGCGCAAATCCGCCGATCAAGTGCCAGGCGTCTTCCTCGCTGCCGATGAAATCGCAGTCCAAGGCCAGGATGCGCCGGGCCTTCTCGAGGTGGTATCGCGGTTTGACCGGCTCGCCAAAAGTCAGCGTGGCCGCCTGGCGGTGGATGTCGAAATCCACCGGCTCGTACACGTAGCCGCGGGCTTGCGGGAAGCGCTGGCGCAGTTCTTCGAGGAGCCGGAGCTCGGACGGCGAACTGGTGCGGCCGGTGAGCCAGGCCAGGCCGCGACCCTGACTGGCCAGCGCGGCCCTGCCTGCCGCGGCCAGCGCATCGAGCGCCTTTTCGCGAGCCACGGTTTCGCCCTTGTAAGTGAACCGCTGGGCCCGGTCCGGGTCGTACAGGTTCAGGATTGAAGCCTGGGTGAGGGCGTCCGTGGCGCCATGCGCCGGGCCATCCGGCCTGCGGTTCAGCGGATGCTCCGGGTTGCCCTCCAGTTTGACCGGCCGGCCGTCGTACGACTTGACCAGCAGCGGTGTGACGCCACCGCGCAGCGGCATGGCCGTGGCGAAATACTGCGGCACGCCGTGCGTGTAGCCGGGCGGCTGCTTCGTGAAGGGCAGAATCTTCTCCTCCGGCCGGCGGCAACCGGTGGTCAGGCCCACGCCCATCAGGAGAAACGACGCGGACATGATCCGCACGAAATGCCGGCGGGAGATCGGATCGGTCAGTTCGCTGGCGCCGTCGGGAAACTCGCGCTCGAGCCATTCCCGGAAGGCCGGCGTTTCGGCCAGTTGCTCCAGGCTGCGCCAGTACTGGGGGCCGGTCTCCGGCTCGGGGCAGGGAGGGGGAACGGTCTTCATCGGTGGCAGGCGGAGCAGTTCTCGAGCTTTTCAACCTTCCATTCGCGCACCAGCCGGGCGCCGTCGGCCCGTTGCTTGGTCGGGCTTTCCGGCTGCCAGTTCAGGTTGAAGACCTGCTCGGGCGGGCGGATGAACGCCTCCGGCTGGCGGTGGCACTCCAGGCAGAAGGCCATGCTCAGCGGCTTGGCGTGCTGCACCTCGTCCATGAGGTTGATCTGGCCGTGGCAGTGCACGCAGGAGATGCCGCGGTTGACGTGGACGGCGTGGTTGAAGAAGACAAAGTCGGGGGTCTTGTGAATCCAGACCCAGGGGATGGGCTTGCCGGTGCCGGCGCTCTCGCGGACCAGCGCCAGGCGGGGATCATCCTTGAGCACCTGGTTGTGGCAGTTCATGCACAAGGTGCTGCTGGGGATGTTCGAGTGGTACGATTTCTCCACGCCGTCGTGGCAGTAGCGGCAGTCCATGCCCAGTTGCTCGACGTGGATGTGGTGGGAGAAACTCACCGGCTGGAGCGGCTGGTACCCCACCCGCGTGTACTTCGGGGTGAAGTAATACCACGTGCCGGCCACCACCGCTGTGCCCACCGCCGTCGCCGCCACAAGGACGTAGGCCGGCAGCTTGTTGGTCCATTTCGGAAAAACGTCCGACATGCGAGTCGCTCAGAGTGAGCCGGGACGCCCCAAGTGCGTCAACAGAAACTCACTTTTTCAGATTCCCGTCCGGCCGCCCCGGGACCGAGTCGCCGGTCGGCGGCCTGCGGCGCCGGCGAAGGATTAGGCGTGTTTGTCTGCCAGACACGCGCAACTATTCTTGCCAGCGGCGCGGGCCGCGACAAGCCCCCAGCTTGCCCGAAGTGAACTTTTCCATCGGCTTAATGCGAGCAATTAGAAAATTTCAGCGCGCTGGCTCTGCCAGGGGTTGGAAGGGTCATCCACAGGCCAGCGGGCGGCGTGCGCGGTCGGCCTTGGGAATGCAGGTGTCTTCAACCCGAAAACCGAAGTTGGCCGTAACGCAAGGCGTCCCACCTGCCCAATTTCGGTTTTCGGGCTCAAGATGGCCGGCGGTCGCGAAGGGGCCTGCGCGCCTGTTCGCGGCAGATCACCGAACGGCGCCGGTCCAACCGGTGCGGCGGTGATGCCGTCCGGACGAAATCCGCCAGCGTGAACCCATCTTTTGCGCACCGGACTGAAGCAGAAACCCGGCGCGCGAAGACGCGGTCTCGGCCCAGTTGGGGCAGGCACTCGCCGCCCTGACTTGGTCAAGTCACCTTGCAGGCGGATTTTGGCTGGGAGTGGCCGACGTCGCGCCCACAGAACGTTCACACCGGCAGGCGGGTCGGTTCGGGGGCTCGCGCGACCCGGCGGACCTCAAAAAAATTCAAATACTTGTTGCAATGGGTACGCTCGTTGCTAAGCTTCTCGCCTCTTTTCGCCCTCCGGCGGCGAGTGTGTTTGAAGCGACGCCGCGGGAGGGCGGGTATTATCGCGATGCCGACCATTAACCAGCTTGTCCGAAAGGGACGCAGTAAGCTGCGATACAAGAGCCTGTCGCCGGCCTTGGAGCGGGCACCGTTTCGCCGGGGGGTGTGCTTGCAGGTCATGACGCGCACGCCCAAGAAGCCGAATTCCGCCATGCGCAAGGTGGCGAAGGTCCGGTTGACGAACGGCTACGAGGTCATCGCGTACATTCCTGACGAAGGCCACAACCTCCAGGAGCACTCGATCGTGCTGGTGCGGGGTGGTCGCGTGAAGGACTTGCCCGGCGTCCGTTATCACATCGTGCGCGGCACCCTGGACGCTGCCGGGGTGGAGAAGCGGCGCGTGAGCCGTTCCAAGTATGGGGTCAAGCGGCCCAAGGCCGGCAAGGCCGCCGCCCCGGCCGCCGCCCCCGCCAAGTAACCGAATTTTTCCCGCGTATGTCCCGTCGCCGTCGTGCCGTCAAACGTCCCGTCAGCCCCGATCCCAAGTTCAACTCGGCCTTGGTTTCGCGGCTCGTGAACATTGTGATGAAGTGCGGCAAGCGCAGCACCGCCCAGCGCATCGTTTATGGCGCGTTCGATGAGATCGCGACCAAGAACCCCACGGTGAATCCGCTGGACGTGCTGCAACGGGCGGTGGACAACGCCAAGCCGCGCCTCGAGGTCAAGCCCCGCCGGGTGGGTGGCGCGACCTACCAAGTGCCGCTGGAAGTGCCGGCAGACCGCCAGGTTTCCCTGGCCATGCGGTGGATCGTGGATTTTGCCGACTCCCGCAAAGGCCAGCCCATGAACAAGGCCCTCGCCGCGGAGATCCTGGAGGCTTACCAGGGGCAGGGCAACGCGATCCGGAAGCGCGACGATGTACATAAAATGGCGCAGGCCAACAAGGCCTTCGCCCACTTCCGCTGGTAGCACAATCTGGAACAAACGCCCCGAGGGCCGTGGTCAATCGGGGCGTTTTTGTTCCCCCAATGGTGGACATGTCAGCCGTGGCAACCAATAACGCCGTCAACTCGCCGAGTCGCAAGTACACCTTGCAGTGTACGCGCAACATCGGCATTGCGGCGCATATTGACGCCGGCAAGACCACCACCACCGAGCGCATCCTTTTTTACACCGGCCTCATCCACCGCATGGGCGACGTGGACGACGGCAACACCGTGACGGACTGGATGGAGCAGGAGCGCGAGCGGGGCATCACCATCACCTCCGCCGCGACCACCTGCTACTGGACCCAGAAGCCGGAAGGCGGCACCAAGCTCTTCGAAGGCGTGCCGCACCGGATCAACATCATTGACACGCCGGGCCACGTGGACTTCACGGCCGAGGTCGAGCGCTCGATGCGCGTCCTGGACGGCGCCGTGGCGGTGTTCTGCGGCGTGGCGGGCGTCCAGCCGCAGTCCGAGACCGTGTGGCGCCAGGCCACCAAGTACCACGTGCCGCGCGTGGCCTTCGTGAACAAGATGGACCGCACCGGCGCCAACTTCGAAAACGCCGTGGCCGAAATGCGCCAGAAGCTGGGCGCCTACGCCTACCCGGTCCAGATTCCCATCGGCCGCGAGGACCAGTTCCGCGGGGTGATTGATGTCGTCAACCTGCGGGCCATCCTTTACGACCTCCAGGACGAGTCCGGCATGCGCTACGAAGTCACGGACATCCCGGCGGAGTTGCGGGATGCCGCGCAACTGGCCCGCGCCGAACTGGTGGACGCCGTGGCGAACAAGGACGACGAGGTGGCCGCGCTCGTCATCGAGGACAAGCCGGTGGACGCCGCCACGCTCAAGCGCGCCATCCGCCGGCTCACCTGCCGCATCGAAATGGTGCCGGTCCTGTGCGGCTCGGCCTTCAAGAAGCGCGGTGTCCAGCCGCTGGTGGACGCGGTGGTGGATTACCTGCCGTCTCCGCTGGATGTCCCGCCGCCCACCGGCCTCAGCGTGGACAATCCCGGCGAGCTGATCGAGGTGCCGGCCGGCGACGAGGGCAAGTTCTGCTCGCTCGCGTTCAAGCTCTGGACCGACCCGTTCGTCGGCAAGCTGGTGTTCTTCCGCGTGTACAGCGGGCGGCTTCAGAAGGGCGACATCATCTACAATCCGCGGACCCGCAAGCGCGAGCGCGTCAACCGCGTCATGATGATCCAGGCCGACAAACGCCTGGACGTGAACACGGTGTACGCCGGCGACATCGCGGCGCTGGTCGGCATCAAGAACATCACCACCGGGGACACCCTCTGCGCGGAGGATTTCCCGATCCTCTTGGAGCCGCCCACCTTCCCCGAGCCGGTCATCTCGATGGCGGTCGAGCCGAAGACCAAGGCCGACCGCGACAAGCTGGGCGAAAGCCTGGCCCGCCTGGCCGAGGAAGACCCCACCTTCCGGTGCTTCACGAACGAGGAGACCGGCCAGTTGATCATCGCCGGCATGGGCGAACTCCACTTGGAGATCATCCGCGACCGGCTGCTGCGGGAATTCAAGGTGGAGGCCACGGCGGGCGCGCCGCAGATCGCCTACCGTGAGACGGTGACCAAGGCGGCGGAAGGCGTCGGCAAGTTCATCCGCCAGTCCGGCGGCCGGGGCCAGTACGGGCACGCCGTTATCACCCTGGCTCCGAACGAGCGCGGCAAGGGCGTCGAGATCGAGAACAAGATCGTCGGCGGCGCCATCCCCAGGGAATACATCCCGGCGGTCATGGCCGGCCTGCAAGAGGCCATCGCGGGCGGCGTGCTCGCCGGCTACCCGATGGTGGATTTGAAGATCGCCATCGTGGACGGCACGTACCACGAGGTGGACTCCAGCGAACTGGCCTTCAAGATGGCCGGCATCTTCGCGCTCAAGGACGCCGCCAGGAAGGCCAACCCCATCCTGCTGGAGCCGATCATGAAGGTCGAGTGCACCACCCCGGAGGAATACCAGGGCGACCTGCTGGGCGACCTGAACCGCCGGCGCGGCAAGATCGTGAGCATCGAGGCGAAGAACAACGCCACCAGCTTGCACGCCCACGTGCCGCTGGCCGAGATGTTCGGCTACGCCACGGCCATCCGCTCGCTCTCCAAGGGCCGGGCGGCGTACTCGATGGAGCCCTTTTCCTTTGAACCGGTGCCCGCGAACGTGGCGGCCGGCATCCTGGATTCAGCCAAACCGAAACCGGCGCGCAGTTAAACATAGACAACCCGCTCTTTGTATGGCAGGACAACGCATTCGCATTCGCCTGAAGGCGTACGACCACCGGGTGATTGACCAGTCGGTGCGCGAGATCGTGGACACCGTGAAACGCACCGGGGCCATGGTGGCGGGACCGATCCCGCTGCCCACCCGGATCGAGCGCGTCACCGTGCACCGCTCGCCCCATGCGGACAAGAAGTCCATGGAGACGTTTGAACAGCGGACGCACAAGCGGTTGCTCGATATCCTCGAACCCACCGCCAAGACGGTGGACGAGCTCAAGAAGCTCAACCTGCCCGCGGGCGTGGATATCACCATCAAGATTTAGCTATGATCGGTTTGATCGGAAAAAAGCTGGGCCACACGCGCGCGTACGACGCGGACGGCAATCTCGTGCCTGTCACCGTCGTGCTGGCCGGCCCCAACCGCGTCCTGCAGATCAAGGCCCGCGACGGCAAGGACGGCTACAACGCCGTGCAACTGGGCTTCGGCGAGCAGAAGGATACGCGCCTGACCAAGCCGCTGCTGGGCCACCTGGCCCGGTTCGGGGTCGAGATCAAGCGCGCCGCGCCCCAAACGCCCGTCAAGCTGCAAGGCGTGCGGCGGATTCGCGAGTTCCGCGACTTCTCCCTGCCGGTCAAGACCGGCGACGTGATCGGGCCGGACGTGTTCGTGCCCGGCGATTTCGTGGACGCCATCGGCGTCACCAAAGGCCGGGGCTTCGAGGGCGTGGTCAAGCGCCACCATTTCCGCGGCGGCGACAGCACGCACGGCGCGAAGGGCTGGCATCGCCGGTCCGGCGCCATCGGCCAGCGCCTGTTTCCCGGCACGGTGATGCGCGGCATGCGCATGCCCGGCCACATGGGCCAGGTGCGGCGCACCGTGCAGAACCTGGAGGTCGTGCAGGTGCTGCCGGAAGATCAGTTGCTGCTCATCAAGGGCGCCATTCCCGGCGCGGAAGGCGACTACGTCATCATTCGCGAGTCCAAGAAGATTCCCAAGGCCAAGGCCGAGCAGATCCGCCAGCACAAGGCCGAGGTGAAGGCCAAGATCGAGGCGGACAAGAAAGCCGCCGCCGCCAAGGCCGCCGCCGCGAAACCCGCCGCCGCCAAGAAGTAACCGCGACGCAGGCCCATGAAACTTCCCCTGAAAGACACCAACGGCAACGCCACCGGCGAGTTCGAGGTCGGGTTCCCGATCATCGAAAACAACCGGGGCTCGCAGGCGGTCCACGACGTCGTCGTGGCTCATCTCGCCAACCGCCGCCGCGGCACCGCCTCCACCAAGACGATGGGCGAGGTCGCCGGCACCGGCAGGAAGCCTTGGCGGCAGAAGGGCACCGGCCGCGCGCGGGCCGGCTCCTTCCAGTCGCCGTTGTGGCGGGGTGGCGGCGTGGTCTTCGGACCCAAGCCCCGCGACTTCAGCAAGAAGGTCAACGCCAAGACGCGCCAGTTGGCGCTGCGGGTCGCGCTCAGTTCGCGGCTGCGCGAAGGCGACGTGCTGGTGCTGAGCGAACTCAAGCTGCCCGCGCCGAAGACGAAGGAGTTCGTGCGCGTGCTCCACGGCCTGGACCTGGCGGACAAGACCGTGTTGATCTGCGCGGGCGACGACCCCGATCTGCGCCGGGCCTCCCGCAACGTGCCGGGCGTGGACCTCACCACCGGCGAGCAACTGCACACTTACCAGGTGCTGCGTTACGACAAGCTGGTGTTCACCCGGCCGGCGTTTGAAAAGGTCGAGCAGCGATTGAAACAGGCATGAATCCCTTTGAGATCATCAAGTCGGCCCGCCTGACCGAAAAGGGCACGATCCAGTCCGAGAAACACAACCAGTACACGGTGGTGGCGGACCGGCGCGCCACCAAGCCGCAGATCAAGCGGGCGGTCGAGGAGCTGTTCAAGGTGAAGGTGATCGGCCTCAGCACCATGCAGGTCCGCGGCAAGAAACGCCGCCAGCGCACCCACCAGGCCGGCCGTTCGCCCGACTGGAAAAAGGCCATCGTCACCCTCAAGCCCGGGGACAAGATCGTCCTGACCTGAGAAAGCCGCGTATGCCCGTCAAGACTTACAGACCGCTGACACCCTCGACCCGGTACATCACCCGGTCGGACTACAGCGACATCACCAAGCAACGCCCGGAGAAGAAGCTGGTCGTCATCCGCAAGAAGACCGGCGGCCGCAACTGCTACGGCCGGATCACGGCCCGCGGCATCGGCGGTGGCCACAAGCAGAAGCTCCGGCTGGTGGACTTCAAGCGCGACCGCCACGCCGTCGAGGCCAGGGTCGCGGCCATCGAGTACGATCCCTGCCGGAGCGCGCGGCTGGCGCTGCTCGAATACAAAGATGGCGAGAAGCGTTACATCATCGCCCCGAACGGCCTGCAGGTGGGCGCCACGGTGGTCAGCGGACCCAACGCCCCGGCGGAGGTCGGCAACGCCCTGCCCTTGAAGTCCATCCCGATTGGTCTCCCGATTCACAACATCGAGATGATCCCCGGCCGCGGCGGCCAGATGGTGCGCAGCGCCGGCGGCGCCGCCACGCTGATGTCCCGTGACGAGGGCTACGCCTTGATCCGCCTGCCTTCGGGCGAGATTCGCAAGATCAACGAAGTTTGCTACGCCACCATCGGCCAGGTGGGCAACCTGGACTGGGAGAACATCGTGCTGGGCAAGGCCGGCCGCTCGCGGCACCGCGGCATCCGGCCCGTCAACCGCGGCGTGGCCCGCAACCCGGTGGATCACCCGAACGGCGGCGGCGCGGGCAAGTCGAAGTCCGGCGGTGGCTGGCAGCAGCCCACCTCGCCCTGGGGGTTGCTCGCCAAGGGCTACAAGACCCGGCACAAGAAGAAACAGTCCAACCGGTTCATCGTCGTGCGACGCGACGGGCGGCCGATGAAGCTCAAGTAAGTTATGGGACGTTCAGTCAAAAAGGGTCCGTTCGTGGACCACCACCTGCAGGCCAAGGTGCTCAAGGCCAAGGAAACCAAGTCCAAGGCCCCGATCAAGACCTGGTCCCGGCGTTCGATGATCACCCCGGACTTCGTGGGCCTCACCTTCAACGTCCACAACGGGAAGATTTTCCTCCCCGTGTTCGTGACCGAAAACATGGTCGGGCACCGGCTGGGCGAGTTTTCGCTCACGCGCACCTTCAAAAAGCACGGCGCGCACACCGCCAAGGCCGAAGCCAAGTAACCGTCTATGGAAGTCCGAGCCATCACCCGGAACGTGCCGATGTCGCCGCAGAAGGTGCGGGAGGTCGTGCGGCAGATTCAAGGGCTGCCCGCCGAGCAGGCCCTGGCCGTGCTGTCCCTGGTGCCGCGCAAGTCGGCGCGGCTGGTGAGCAAGACGCTCCGCTCCGCCATCGCCAACGCCGAGAACAACAAAAATCTCAAGGCGGAAGCACTCCGCGTGAAAGTGGCCGTGGCCGGCGCCGGCACCACCTTGAAGCGGTTTACGCCCAAGGCGCGCGGCTCCGCCGGACCGATCCTGAAGCGCCGTTCCCACATCCGCATCGTGTTGTCCGACGAGTAAGCCTATGGGTCAGAAGACAAATCCAATTGGCCTGCGCACCGCCGTCAACAAGGACTGGCTGTCCAAGTGGTTTGCCCCCCGGAAGGAGTTCGGCAAGCTGCTCGCCGAGGACCAGCAGATCCGCCGGCTCCTCAAGAAGAAGCTCGAGTCCGCGGCCGTGCCGCGCATCCAGATCGAGCGCGCGGCCAACCGCTGCCGCATCACCATCTACACCGCCCGCCCCGGCGTGGTCATCGGCCGCAAGGGCGCCGAGATTGACAAGCTCAAGGAGGATTTGAGCAAGCTCACCGGCAAGGAGGTCTATGTGGACATCCAGGAGGTGAAGACTCCGGAGATCGAGGCGCAACTCGTCGCGGAGAACGTCGCGCTCCAGCTCGAGCGCCGCATCGGCTTCCGCCGCGCCATGAAGAAGGCCGTGCAGACCGCCATGGATTTCGGCGCGGAAGGCATCAAGATCCGCTGCGGCGGCCGTCTGGGCGGCGCGGAACTCGCCCGCGTGGAAACCTATCACGAGGGCCGCGTGCCCCTGCACACCTTGCGGGCGCACATTGATTATGGCTTTGCCGAGGCCTCGACGCTTTACGGCAAGCTGGGCGTGAAGTGCTGGATCTGCAAGGGTGAGGGCAAGCCGGACAAGACACCGCGCAAGCCCGGCGCCACCGCGAGCGTGAGCAGCCCGGCCGCTCCGGCGCCCACCTCCGTGGCGCCGCCCGCCGCGCCCGCCACCGCCTAACTTTCAACTGGAGGACACGACACTATGGCCATGATGCCCGCACGGGTGAAGTACCGCAAACAGCAGCGCGGGAATCGCGCTGGTGTGGCCAGCCGGTGCAACGGGGTCGCCTTCGGCGACTTCGGCCTGCAGGCCCTGGGGCGGTGCTGGCTGGACAGCCGCCAGATCGAGGCCGCCCGCATCGCCATCAGCCGGTATTTGAAGCGGCGCGGCAAGCTGTGGATTCGCGTCTTTCCGGACAAGCCGTTCACGAAGAAACCGCTCGAGGTGCGCATGGGCACCGGCAAGGGTGGCGTCGAGGGCTGGGTCGCGGTAGTCCGGCCGGCCACGGTGCTGTTCGAAGTGGCGGGTGTGCCGGCGGAAATGGCGCGGGAATCCATGCGCCTAGCCGCCACGAAACTGCCCATCACCACCAAGTTCATCGCCCGGCGCCGTGGGGGCTGATCCCGAGAATCGAGTCCATGAAGACGTCCGAGTTCAAGAAGAAGCTTAAAGACAAGACCCCGGTGGAACTGGCGGCGCTGAGCCGCGACCTCCGCCAGGAGCTGTTCAACCTGCACCTCCAGAAGGCCTCCAGCCAGCTCGAGAAGCCCGCGCGCCTGCGCGCCTTGCGCCGCGACATCGCCCGCGTGGAGACCGCCCTCTCGGCCTTGAAGAAGTCCCCGACCGCCTGAGTTTGCCTATGACCGAAACGCCCCAACGTGTCAGCCGGCGCAAGGAGCGCATCGGCGAGGTGCTGCCGAGCAAGATGACCAAGACCATCGTGGTCCAGGTCGAGCGGCGCTTCCGGCATCCGCGCTACCGCAAGGTGATCACCCGCTTCAAGAAGTTCTACGCCCACGATGAACGGTGCGAGGCGCGGCCCGGCGACCAGGTGCTCATTCAGGAGACCCGACCGCTGTCCCACCTCAAGCGCTGGCGGCTGGTGCAGATCCTGAACCGCTCGGTCGCGGAAACCCCGCCGGCGGCGACCCCGACCGGAGCCTGAGCTTATGCTGCAAGTCCGTTCCATCCTCGACGTGGCCGACAACACCGGCGCCAAGCGCGCGGCGGCCATCGGTGTGCTGGGCCGCAACCAGCGCTACGCCCGCGTGGGCGACGTGATCAAGGCCCACATCAAGGAAGCCTCCCCCGACGGCAGCGTGAAAAAAGGCGAGGTCGTCAACGCCGTGGTGGTCCGCACCCGCCAGCCCATTCACCGCTCGGACGGCTCGTACCTGCGCTTTGACAGCAACGCCATCGTGATCATTGACAAGGACCTCAACCCGCGCGGCACGCGCATCTTCGGGCCGGTGGCGCGCGAGCTGCGGGACAAGAAGTTCATGAAGATCATCTCGCTGGCGCCGGAGGTCATCTGACCATGCAAAAGCCTGTCCAGAAGAAGTTCCACGTCAAGAAGGGCGACGAAGTCGTCGTGATCACCGGCACTGAGAGGGGCAAGCGGGGCCGCATCATCGCCGTGCTGCGCAAGAAACAGCGGGTGATCGTCGAAGGCGTGAAGATGATCAAGCGCCACCAGCGCAAGAGCCAGCAGCACCCGCAGGGGGCCATCATCGAGCGCGAGGGCTCCATCCACATCTCGAACGTCGTGCTGGCGGAGCGCCACGATGCCCGCGCCGCCAAACGCGCCGCGCGCGCCGCCGCGCCGGCCGCCTGAGGGAGTCATGAAGAAACCGCGTCTGCAGCAACATTACGAACAGGTGGTCCGGCCGGCGCTCATGGACAAGCGCCAGTACCGCAACCCCCACCAGGTGCCGCGTCTCGAGAAGATCGTGGTCCACATGGGTGTCAGCTCCTCGCTGGAAAAGACCGCCGTCGAGGACGCCGCCCGTGACTTGGCCGCCCTCACCGGCCGCAAGGCGGTGGTGGACCGCTCGCGCAAGAACGTCGCCAACTTCAAGCTCCGCCGCGGCCAGCCCATCGGCTGCCACGTCACCCTGCGCCGCGCGATCATGTACGAGTTCCTGGACCGCCTGGTGGCCACCGCGCTGCCGCGCATCCGCGACTTCCGCGGCCTTTCGCCGCGCGCGTTCGACGGCCGCGGCAGCTACTCGCTGGGCCTCGAGGACCAGACGATCTTCCCCGAGATTGACCTGGACAAGATCAAGCGGCATCAGGGCATGGACGTGACCATCGTCACCACCGCGCCCACCGACGCCGAAGCCTTCGATTTGTTGAAACTGATGGGATTCCCGTTCGCCGAGAAATAGCCATGTCCAAAGCCTCCTGGATCGAGCGCGACAAGCGCAAACGCGAGACGGTCAAGAAGTACGCCGCCCGGCGGGCGGAACTCAAGGCCAAGAAGGACTACGCCGGCCTGGCCAAGCTGCCCCGCGACGCCAGCCCGGTGCGGCTGGTCAACCGCTGCAGGATCACCGGCCGCCGCCGCGCACACCTCCGCAAGTACGGCGTGTCCCGCCTCACCTTCCGGGAGCTGGCGCTGACCGGCATGATTCCAGGCGTCACCAAAGCCAGTTGGTAGCCCTATGACTGATCCCATTTCCGATTTCCTCTCCCGCATTCGCAACGGCAGCAAGGCCCTCCTGCCCGCTGTGGAGGCGCCGCACTCCCGGCTCAAGGAGAGCATCGCGCGCATCCTCGTCCGGGAAGGCTATCTCGCCGGCTGCACGGTGGAAGGCACCACGGCCAAGAAGCTCAAGCTGCGCTTGAAGTACAACGGCCGCAAAGGTGTCATCGCCGGCCTCCGGCGCGTGAGCCGCCCCGGCCTGCGCCAGTACGCGCGGGTGGCGACCATGCCCCGGGTGCTCGGCGGCCTGGGCGTGGCCATTGTCTCGACCCCGGAAGGGGTCATGACCAGCGCCGAGGCCCGCCGCAAAAACCTGGGCGGAGAGGTGCTTTGTTACGTCTGGTAAGCGGAACCCATTATGTCACGAATCGGACGCCAGCCCATCGCCATTCCCCCCAAGGTTAAGGTGGACATCCGGGGGGAGCATGTGTCCATTGAAGGCCCCAAGGGCAAGTTGACCTTTGACCTGCCGCGCCGCACCGGCGCCAAGGTTGAGAACGGACAGATTGTCGTCGTCCGGGACGGCGAGGACGCCGAGGCCCGCGCCCGGCACGGCCTCAGCCGCGCCATCCTCAACAACATGGTCAAGGGAGTCACCGAGGGCTATGTCAAGAAACTCGAAATCCACGGCGTCGGCTTCAAGGCCGCCGTGCAGGGCCAGAAGGTGAACCTCAACCTCGGCTATTCCCACCCGATCGCCTACACGCTGCCGCCCCAGGTCAAGGTGACCGTCGAGGAGAACACCAAGCTGACGGTCGAAGGCCCGGACAAGCAGGCGGTGGGACAGGTGGCGGCGGACCTGCGCGCCTTCTACCCGCCGGAGCCGTACAAGGGCAAGGGTGTGCGCTACGTCGGCGAGCGCATCATCCGCAAGGAAGGCAAGACCGTGCAGTAACCCGGCCCGGGCGTTTCCATTTTGCGGCTGCGGCCAGACCGCGGCCCTCGAGAAATGAAGAACCTGAAGAAACAATTGCTCGCCCGCCGCCGCCGCTGGCGCATCCGGAAGAAAATCTCCGGCACCGCCCGGCGCCCGCGCCTGAGCGTGCGCTTCACCGGCCAGCACATTTACGTGCAGTTTGTGGACGACGAGGCCCAGCGCACCCTGGCCAGCACCTCCACCCGCGCGAAGGGCCTCCCCGAGCGCGGCCAGCTCAAGGCCAACGTCGAGAGCGCCAAGCGCCTCGGCGCCGTGGCCGCTGAGGTGGCCCGCGCCGCCGGCATCACCGAGGTCGTCTTCGACCGCAGCGGCGCACGGTATCACGGCAAGGTCAAGGCGCTGGCCGACGCCGCCCGCGAAGGCGGACTCAAATTCTAATCTCAACCCAGGAGCAACATCGTGCCGGAAACCACCCCCAATACTCCCCCGGAAACCTCCGCCAGCAGCCCGCCCGGCGGTCGTGGCGGCGGCCGTGGCCCGGGTCGTGGCGGCGGCCGCGGCCCGCGCCGCTCACGGCCCGCGTCGGAATCGTCGGAGCACGGCGCCGAAGGCCGGCCGGCCGACGAACTGATCGAAAAGGTGCTGTACATCAACCGCTCCTCGAAGGTCGTGAAGGGCGGCCGCCGGTTCAGCTTCAGCGCGCTGGTCGTGGCCGGCGACCGCAAGGGCCGCGTCGGCCTGGGGCTGGGCAAGGCGGGCGAGGTGGCGGACGCCATCCGCAAGGGCGGCGAGGACGCGAAGCAGAACCTCCAGGCTGTGGCCTTGCGGGACGTCACCATCCCGCACGAAGTGCTTTCCATCTACGGCGGCGCGCGCGTGCTGTTGCGACCCGCCTCCGCCGGCACCGGCCTGATCGCCGGCAAGACGGTGCGCGCGGTGCTCGAGGTCGCCGGCGTCAAGGACGTGCTCAGCAAATCGCTGGGTTCCAAGAATGCCGCCAACGTCGCGAAGGCCACCCTGCAGGCTCTCCGGCAGTTGCGGCTGCGCGAAACCATCTACCGGCTGCGCGGCCTGCCCGTGCCGGCTCCGGCGCCGCAAACGCCACCGGCGGCGGCCGCCCCCGTGGCGGCCCCCGCCCAAGCCTGATCTGACTTATGCGTCTGCACACTCTCAAACCCCGTCCGGGAGCTCGGCATCGCCGCAAACGTCTGGGCCACGGCCGCGCCAGTGGTCACGGCAAGACCAGCGGCCGCGGCGGCAAGGGCCAGAGCGCGCGTTCCGGCAGCTCGATCCGCCCCGGTTTTGAAGGCGGCCAGATGCCGCTGATCCGCCGCATGCCCAAGCGCGGCTTCAACAACGCCCGCTTCGCCACGCGGCACATCCCGGTGAACGTCGAGGCCCTCAACCGCTTCGAGGACGGCACGCGCGTGGACGAGGCGCTGCTGCGCCAGACCGGCCTCGCCAACGGCCGGGCCGACGGCATCAAGATTCTGGGCAGCGGCGAGTTGAAACGGCGCCTGACCGTCTGCGCGCACGCCTTCAGCGCGTCCGCGAAGGCCAAGATCGAGCAGGCTGGCGGCAGCATCGAATTGGCGGGAGCGGCTCCGCCGGCCTAAACCAGCGGCGGCGCGGAACCGGCGACTATGTTCAAGACCATCTTCAACACCTTTGCGAACTGCTTCAAAATTCCGGAGCTGAAATCCCGGATTTTGTTCACGGTGATGGTGTTGGCCGTCTGCCGGCTCATCGCGCTCATTCCCATCCCGGGGCTGGACGGGGCGGCGCTGGCGCAGTTCTTCGAGAACCAGGCCAACCGCAACGGCGGGCTGCTGGGCATGTACAGCCTGTTCACCGGCGGCGCGATGGAGCGCTGCGCCATCGGCTCGCTGGGCATCATGCCGTACATCAGCGCCACGATCATCATCCAATTGATGAGCGCGGTCATCCCGCAGTTGAGCAAGCTCATCCGCGAGGAAGGCGGTCGCGTGAAGATCATCCAGTACGGGCGTTACCTCACCGTGCTGCTGTGCCTGGGCCAGGGGTTTGTGATGTCGCTGGGCTGGGAAAATCCGCAGAAGGTCTTCGGCGAGGGCTTTGCGGGCAACCTGGTGCTGGTCGAAAACCTCTGGTGGTACCGCATCCAGACCACGCTGCTGCTGACCACCGGCACGCTGCTGCTGATGTGGCTGGGCGAGCAGATCAGCGAGCGGGGCATAGGCAACGGGGCGTCGCTGGTCATCACGATCGGCATCGTCTCGCGCCTGCCGCAGGCGATGGGCGCCCTGTGGCTCATGTTCTTCCCGCCGCGCGGCGTGCAGGCCAACTACAACCTCTTTCACGCGGTGGCGCTGGTGGTCCTGCTGGTGGCCGTCGTGGCGGGGGTGATCGCGGTCATCCAGGCCCAGCGCAAAGTGCCCGTGCAGTACGCCCAGCGGGCGGTGGGCCGCAAGGTGTACGCCGGCGGCACCTCGTTCATGCCGTTGCGGGTGAACTATTCCGGCGTCATGCCGATCATCTTCGCCCAGGCCATCCTGATGTTTCCGGAGAAGATCTTCATGACCCTCGGCCAAGTGACCGAGAAGAGCATGGCGGCCTTCTCGAAAATCTGCCAGGGCATCGCGGTGGCGCTCCAGTTCGGCAGCCCCCTGTACATTTCGCTCGAGGCGCTGATGATCCTGTTCTTCGCCTATTTCTGGGTCGCCACGCAGTTCAACGAGGTCCAGATCGCCGACGACTTGAAGAAGTACGGCGGCTACATCCCCGGCGTGCGGCCCGGACAGGCCACCAGCGACTTTCTGCACCGCGCCATGAGCCGGATCACGCTGGCGGGGGCGATCTTCCTGGCGGTGATCGCGATCATCCCGACGCTGATGTTCCGCTGGGTGGGCATACCCTTTGAAGTCGGCCAGTTCTTTGGCGGCACCAGCATGTTGATCATGGTGGGCGTGATGCTCGACACCACCCGGCAGATGGAGTCGCATCTGTTGATGCGGCACTACGACGGCTTCCTGAAGAAGGGCCGGATCAAGGGCCGTTTCTAGGCTCGTGAACGCGATGCGTCGGTCCGGTCTGGTCACGGGGCGGGCGGGTGGCCGGGAGCTTTGCCCGATGTTCTTTCACACCCAACGGGGCGGCGGGCCCGCGCGGGCATGATCCCCTTGAAGAACGAGCGGGAGCAGCAGGCCATGCGGGCTGCGGGCGGAGTGGCCGCCAGCGTCTTGGCGGAAGTGGCCGCATTCATCACGCCCGGTGTGACCACCGGGGACGTGGACCGTTTCGCGGCGGAGCGGATCCGGCATTACGGCGCCCGGAGCGCCTTTCTGGGGTACAAGAAGTACCCGTGCCACGTGTGCCTCTCGGTCAACGAAGAGGTCGTGCATGGCATCGCCGGAGCGCGGCGGCTGGTGTTTGGCGACATTGTCAGCGTGGACGTGGGCGTGATATACCACGGGTTCATCGGTGACAACGCGCGCACGGTGGCCGTCGGCGGCTGCAGTCCGCTGGCGCAAAAACTGATTGATGTGACGGAGCGGGCCTTGTATGAAGGCATAGCGCAAGCCCGCCCCGGCAACCGGGTGGTGGACATCTCCCGGAGCATCCAGCAGTTTGTGGAAGGCCACGGCTTCAGCGTCGTCCGCGAGTTCGTCGGCCACGGCGTCGGCCGGTCCATGCACGAGGAACCGCAGGTTCCCAATTATGTGGACGGCAAGAAGTCGCCACGCCTGCAGCCGGGCATGACGCTGGCCATCGAACCGATGGTCAACGCCGGCCGCCCGCAGGTGCGGGTGCTGGCCGACGGCTGGACCGTGGTGAGCGAAGACGGGCTGCCGTCGGCCCACTTCGAGCACACGGTGCTGATCACCGGGGGCGAGCCGGAGATTTTGACATGCTGCCAGCCGACGCCTGTGTTGCTCCGGGTGTGATCGTGGCCGCGTTGGGGCCCGGCGTGTGGCGGGTGGAACTGCCCAACGGCCACCAGTTGGTGGCACGGGTCCGGCGGCGGGACTGCGAGCGGCCGGAAGTCGGGCGGCTGGCGCCCGGTGGCGCGGTGAGCGTGGCGGTGGTGCCCGGCGACATGTCGCGGGGCTGGGTGATGATTGACCAACAGACTTGAAGGCGTGAGATCATGAAAGTACGTGCGTCCGTGAAACGGCTCTGCGAGCACTGCAAGGTGGTGCGGCGCAAGGGCGTGATCCGCATCATTTGCAGCAACCCCCGCCACAAGCAGCGGCAGGGTTAGACCCTCATCCTTTTACCTATATGGCCCGCATCCTTGGTGTTGACGTTCCCGGCGAGAAGCGCATTGACATCGCGCTCCGCTACATCTACGGCATCGGACCCTCGAACTCGAAGGCCATCCTCGAGCGCGCGCAGATAGACCCTGCGATCCGCGCGAAGGATCTGTCCGAGCAGCAGCTTTCGCAGATCGTTCACGCGATCCAGGACGGCCAGTACGTCATCGAGGGCGACCTGCGCCGCGAGATCGGTCTGAACCTCAAGCGGCTGCAGAGCATCAAGTGCTACCGCGGCATCCGCCACCTGCGCGGGCTGCCGGTCCGCGGCCAGCGCACCCAGACCAACGCCCGCACCCGCAAGGGCCCGCGCAAGACTGTGGGCGTGCAGCGCAACCCGCAGGCCAAGACCGGCATCCACTAGACCTTTTTTGAAGTATGGCTGAAGCGACTCCCAATCCCGCCCCGGCGAGCGAGCCGGGCAAGAAATCCCAGGCCGCCGCTGCCAAGCCCGCCAAAGGCGCGCCCAAGGCGGCCGCCGCCGACACCGCGGAAAAACCCGCGGGCAAGCCGGCGCCCGCCGCCCCGGCGCCGGAAGCCGCCGCGGCCGACGCCGCCAAGGAGCCGCAGGCGGGCACCGCCCCCACGGCGGCGGAATTGCTGGCGGACGATCTGGCCGGCAAGAAGATCATCAAAGCGAAGGGGTCCAAGAACATCGCCGTCGGCGTGGCGCACATCCTGGCGACCTTCAACAACACCACGGTGTCCATCACGGACATGCAGGGCAACGTGATCGGCTGGGCCACGGCCGGTCGGGCCGGCTTCAAGGGCTCGCGCAAGAGCACGGCCTTCGCGGCGCAGCAGGTGGCGCAGGTCGCGGCGCGCCAGGCCATGGCGCACGGCATGCGGGAGGTGGAGATTCGCGTGAAAGGTCCGGGCTCGGGCCGCGAGTCGGCCATCCGGGCCCTGCAGGCCATCGGCTTGGAAATCACGGTCATCAAGGACGTCACGCCCATTCCGCACAACGGCTGCCGTCCGCGCAAGAAACGCCGCGTGTAGCCTCCGCAACCCCGATTTCAACCCGACTCGAATCCATGGCTCGTTACACTGGTCCTCGCGTTCGCATCAGCCGCCGGTTTGGTCTGCCCATTTTTGGCCCGACCAAGTACCTGGAGCGACGCAATTACGGCCCCGGCGTGCACGGCCCGAAAAGCCGGCGGAAGGTTTCCGACTACGGCCTGGGCCTGATCGAGAAGCAGAAACTGCGGTACTACTACGGGCTCATGGAGCGCCAGTTCCGGCGCGTGTACGAGCGCGCGCTGCGCACCCGCGGCGTGACCGGCGAGATCATGCTCCAGATCCTGGAGACCCGGCTGGACAACGTGGTGTACCACCTCGGGTTCTCCCCAACGCGGCCGGCGGCCCGGCAGATGGTCACGCACGGCCACATCCGGGTGAACGGCCGCGGGGTTTCCATTCCCTCGTACGCGCTGAAGGTGAACGACGTGGTCGAGGTCAAGAACTCGAACGTCTCCCGCCAGATGGCCACCAAGGCGCTCGAAGCCGCCGGCAACCGCAACGTGCCCGACTGGCTTTCGCTGAACAAGGACGCCTTCAAAGGCGTGGTGATGCGCCTGCCCAGCCGCGAGGAGATCCAACCCATCGCCAACGAGCAGGCCGTGGTCGAATTTTATTCCCGCTGATCCTGAGGGGCCCCGCGTGGGGCCCCGGCAATTACACGGGCCGGCGCCCGGGCGGGAATAACAACGGCGCCGGCCAGATTAAAATTGCTGCCTGAACCATTATGCCAGTACGTCTCGGTCGGTTTGAAATGCCCAAGCGGTTGACGCGCGACGACGCCACCGCCACGGACACCTATGCGCGCTTCGTCGCCGAGCCCTTTGAAACGGGCTACGGTTACACCATCGGCAATTCGCTGCGCCGCATCCTCCTCTCCTCCCTGGAGGGCGCGGCCATCACCTCCGTCAAGATTGACGGCGCCATGCACGAGTTCGCCACCATTGACGGGGTGGTGGAGGACGTCACGGACGTCGTGCTCAATCTCAAAAAGATCAAATTCAAGGCCCACTCGCGCGACCCGCAGATCGTCCTGCTGTCCGTGAACAAGGAGGGCCCGGTCACCGCGGCGGACATCCAGCTCAACCAGAACCTCGAACTGGTCAATCCCGAGCAGGTGATCTGCACCCTCGACAAGAAGAAGAAGTTCGAGATGGAGATGGAGGTCCGGGTCGGGCGCGGCTTCTGCCCGGGCGACGAAAACAAGAAGCCCGACCAGTCCATCGGTGTCATCGCCATTGACTCGCTGTTCTCGCCGGTCACGCGCGTCCGCTACCTCGTCGAGGCCGCCCGCGTCGGCCAGAAGACCGACTACGACCGGCTCATCCTGGAAATCTGGACCGACGGCCGGCTCACGCCCAAGGAAGCCCTGGTGCAGTCGGCGGCCATCTTGCAAAAACACCTCGACGTGTTCGTCGGCTACGACGAGCACGCGGTCGAGTTCGAGGAGGAGGAAAGCAAGCAGGACGAGGAGCGCGCCCGGCTCAAGAAGCTCTACAACATGAGCGTGAACGAGATCGAGCTGAGCGTGCGCGCGGCCAACTGCCTCAACAACGCCAACATCACCACCGTGGGCCAGCTCGCCATGAAGACCGAGAGCGAGATGCTCAAGTACCGCAACTTCGGCAAGAAGTCGCTCAACGAAATCAAGGAGAAGCTCGCCGCCCTGGGCCTCACGCTGGGCATGAAGATTGATCCCGGCCTGCTCGAGCCCCCGAAGGAAGCCCCCAAGAAGGCCTGACGGCCCTTTCCGCCTATGCGTCATCTCAAACGCACCGCCAAGCTCGGCCGCACCAGCGAGCACCGCAACCGCATGCTCACCAACTTGGTGTGCAGCCTCATCAAACACCGCCGCGTCACCACCACGCTGGCCAAGGCCAAAGCCGCCCGCTCCGTGGCCGAAAAGATGGTCACCCTCGCCAAGGGCGGCACGCTGCACGACCGCCGCCTCGCCCTGGCCCGCCTCCACCAGGACAAGGAGGCGCTGCGCATCCTGTTCCAGGACATCGCCCCGGCCAACAAGGACCGCGCCGGCGGCTACACGCGCATCGTGAAACTCCTGAACCGCCGGCCGGGCGACGCCGCGCAGAAGGCGATCCTCGAATTCGTCGAGTCTGGCGTCCCGGCGACCGTCGAGCCGGCC
This sequence comes from uncultured Verrucomicrobiota bacterium, assembly GCA_964568145.1. Taxonomy (GTDB): domain Bacteria; phylum Verrucomicrobiota; class Verrucomicrobiia; order Limisphaerales; family J093; genus DSVZ01. Next base: position 368 of record CAZMOZ010000033.1, on the reverse strand, counting down.
GCGCCCGCCAAGCCCGGCGAGGCCGCCGCGGAGAAACCCGCAGCCTGAGACCGGCCTGTCCGTCCGTTTTGCCGCGCGAAGGCCCGGTGCTCAACGGGCCTTCGCTTTTTTTGGCGATGCGCGGCGTTCACTGGGCGCCGCCGGCTCCTTTGCGGAACGCCGCTGGAGCTTCAATCGGAGCGCGTGACGCCACCTTTCCACCTTTCACTTTCTTCACCCCTTCCCTTCCCTTCCCAACCCATCACGCCCGCCACGAGGAGGGTGCCCCGCCAGCGGAAGCACACTCACCGACCAGCAACCTCACCCGGCCCGCCTTCGCGCCACAACGCCGGCGAGCAGCGCAGCAGCTCCAGCAGACTCGCATCGGC
>CAZMOZ010000032.1:0-48384 GCA_964568145.1 uncultured Verrucomicrobiota bacterium | reverse complement strand
ATCTTCCGCCGGTACATCCAGAACAGGATGAGCCAGATGACGGCCAGCACGGCCAGTCCGCGCAGCAACGGCTCGTATGGCGCGCCCAGAAGCCGGAAGAAGTCCGCTCCCAGGTGGGTGTTGAAGGCGTCGCGGAGGAAGCCCACCGCGAGCCATTCGCTGCAATAGGCCGCGATTGAGTTCATGCCCACCACCACCAGCGGAAAGGCGGCGGCCTTCCAGCCCAGGCCTTCCACCACCGCGCAAAAGCCGGCCAGCAGCAGGAAGCACCACCCGCCGCTGAACAGCACCCAGGACGGCGTCCAGACGCGCTTGACCACCGGGCAAACGCCCAGCCAGCCGAGCAGCCAGCCCAGCGCCAGACCCGTCAGGCCCAGCAGCGCGAACAGCCGCACGCGGTCGCCCGTGGCGGGGAGGCGTCGCAGCCAGCCTCCGGCCAGCAGGCCGAGGATCATCGTGCCCAGCGTGGGGATGAAGCTGAGCGTGGCATAGCCGCCGGTGTTGTGGGTGAAGGTCGTCGGGCGCGGAAACAGGTTCAGGAACCACGTGTCAAACGCCCAGGCCAGGTTGGTGTTCTTGTTCCAGTGCGCCGCGAAGCCCTGAAGGTGGTGCGACCAGTCCGCCGCCACGCCGGCCTTCGCCCAGTCGAAGTCCGGTCCGGGCAGCGGGTAGAGGGCGAAGGCGAGCCAGCAGCCCACGAGAATAAACGCCAGCGCGGACCACTGGACCTTGGGCGACGTCCAGGCCAGGACGAACAGGAAGGCGTAGCCCAGCCCGATCTGCGTGAGCGTGTCCTCGAAGGTGAAGTTCGTCTGCTTGTGTCCGATGGACCGCAGGAAGATGCCCAGGCACACCAGCACCAGCGCCCGCCAGAGCGCGTGGCCAAACAGGCCGCCCGGCGAGGCGCCGCGCGCGAGGCGGTTGGCGATGGAGAACGGCACCGCCACGCCCACCAGGAACGAAAAGGACGGCTGGATCAGGTCGTGCAACGTGCAGCCCACCCACGTGGCGTGGCTTTGCTGGCGGGCCAGGAACGCCCAGAAGTCGCTGTCCGGCAGGGCGGCGGCCACGCTGCCCAAGGCCAGCACCTCGCCGAGCATCAGCAGCATCACGAAGCCCCGGTAGGCGTCCACGGACACGACGCGGCCGGGCGCGGTCCCCGGATTGCCGGAGATCGGTGCGGGGGTGGTGACGGGCATAAATCCGGGCCGGGTGCGGCGCACGCTCAACCGCCGGTCTCCGCGAGCCGGCGGATCAATTCCCGGGCGCGTTCGTTGTTGGCCGCGGCCGCCGCCGGCGACGCCGCCTCCGTGTACACGCGGAATTCCGGGGCGTTGCCCGAAGGCCGCATGTGGACGATGTCGCCCTCGGCGAAGGTGATGCGCGCGCCGTCGGTGAGGTCGAGCGACCGCACCTCGCCAAAGGCGTCGCCAAACAGCCGCCGCGCGGCCGCGACGCCGCCGGCCTCGATGTCCGCCACCAGCGCCTGGCCGCGCTCGGGTGGGAACGGGCTCAGCAGCCCGCTGTGCGTGAAGCGCGGCGGCAGGTCGCGCACCAACTGGGAAAGGCGCAGGACGTGTTTGGCGGCGGCGTGGAGCACCGCCAGCAGCGGCAGAGCCGCGTCGCGCGTCGGCAGAGGCGTCAGCCGGGTGCCGGGCGCGTCGCCGGTGATTTCACTGGCCAGCAGGAAACCGCCGTTGGCCTCGAAGCCCACCGCCCGCCGCGCCCCGGCCCGCACGGCCTCGCGCAGCGCCGCGACGACGTACGGCGAGCCGATGCGCGTGCGCACCACGCGCCGGAACCAGCCGCACAACTCGAGCGCGGTGTTGCAGCTCACCGGCGCGACCACCGTGTCCGCGCGCAGATACGCCGCCACGTGGATGCCGAGCACGTCGCCGCGCACGAGGGCGCCGCGTTCATCCACCAGCAGGGGGCGGTCGCCGTCGCCGTCCGCCGAGACCAGGGCATCCGCGCCTTCCGCGCGCACCCATTCGGCAAGCTGGGCGGCGTTGGCCACGGCTTCCGTGTCCACGGGGATGAACTGTTCCGACCGGCCCACGCGGGCGACCTGGGCGCCGAGTTTCTCGAGCAGGCGGCCCAGGATGTCGCGCGCCGCGGAGGAATGCTCATAAAGCACGATCCGCTTCCCGGCCAGGCAGCCGTGCGGGAAGAACGCGAGGTAACGTTGTTCGTACGCGGCGGCGGCGTGTGGGTCCGGCGCGCCCGGCTCCGGCGGGTTTTCCAGCCAGAACATGCCCCGGGTGTCGAACGCCCCGGCCAGGGCGTCGTCGGAGGTGGCGGCGGCGGCGAGATCGGCGTGGCGCGCGGCAATCGCCGCCTCGTCGGCCTTCAGGATTTCGCCGTCCGGGAGGTAAAACTTGATGCCGTTGCGGTCGTCCGGGATGTGGCTGCCCGTGACCATCACGGCGGCCTGGCGTCGCTGCAAGGCATGGCCGGCCAGCGCCGGGGTGGGAATGAAGCCGCAGAACTCGGGTGTGCCGCCTTCCTGGCGGATGGCGCAGGCCACGGCACGGAGGATGCGCGGGGTGCTGCCGCGCAAATCGCCGGCCAGCGACACCGGCGGCGGCGCGCCCTGGTCGCGCGCGTGGCGGCAAAAGGCCCGCGTGTAGAGCACGCATTCGCGGTCGGTCAGTTCGGTGACCAGACCGCGCAACCCGCTGGTGCCAAAACCGAGGGCCATAGCGGCATCGTTCGGGGAGCCTGGCGGATTTGTCAACACAAACGCCGGCGCAAGCCGTGAAGCGAGCGCAGTTCAGTCGCTAACAGACGCCAGGCTGAAGTCGTAACGCCGGCTGGCAGCCGGCCGGCTACCACCGGGCTGGCAGGCGAGTGCCACGGGTAAGTTGCCGCTTGTCGGGAGGCAGCGCATTCCGGCCTCTGAGCCCGAGGCCTGCTACCCGTTACAGGGCGGCAGGATGCCGCGTGCTACGGCAGCCAGGATGGCCGCTGCCACAACGCAGGGCGGCTTCAGCCCGCCTGTTCCAGCCTTGCCTGCCGCCCGGTCTTGAGGCGCAACTGGCCGCACGCGGCGTCTATGTCGCCGCCCTTCTCCCGGCGCAAGGTCGCTTTCGCGCCGCCGCGCTCGACCTCGGCCAGGAACGCCTCGCACGCGGCGTCGTCGGGCCGCTGCCAGGGCAGGCCCTCGACGTGGTTGTACGGGATGAGGTTCACCTTGGCGCCAAGCGGGCGCGCCAGCCGGACCAGGGCGCGGGCGTCGGCGAGCGAATCGTTCACCCCGGCCAGGGGGATGTACTCGAAGGTGAGCATCCGGCCCTTGTGGGCGAGGTAATGCTCGCAGGCGGCCAGCAGTTCGCGCAGCGGGTAACGGCGGTTCACCGGCATGATCCGGCCGCGGACCTCGTCCGTGGCGCCGTGCAGCGAGATGGCGAGGCGGAACTGCTCGGGCTCCCCGGCCAGGCGGCGGATTTGCGGCGCGAGGCCGCTGGTGGACACGGTGATCTTGCGCGCGCCGATGCCGCCGCCCCAGGGCGCGTTGAGGAGGCGGAGGGCCTTGAGGAGGTGGTCGTAGTTGGCCAGCGGCTCGCCCATGCCCATGATGACGAGGTTGGTGACCAGCCGGTCGCCGGCGGGCGCGGCGGTTCCGGCGGAGGCGGCCTGCGCGGCGTGCCAGCGTTCCACGGCGAGCACCTGGTTCACGATCTCATCGGGGGTGAGGTTGCGCTTCCAGCCTTCGAGTCCGCTGGCGCAAAAACGGCAGCCGTAGGCGCAGCCCACCTGGGTGGAGACGCAGAGCGTGTGGCGGTCACTCGCCTCGCCGTACAAGGCGGGGTTGGCCGGGATGAGCACGCTTTCGATCAAGGCGCCGTCGGCGAGCCGCCAGAGGAACTTGGTGGTGGCGTCAGTCGCGCCTTGCGTGGCCAGCAGCGCGGGCGGCCGCAGGTCGAAGGCTTCCGCCAGTTGCGCGCGGAGCGTCCGGGGCAGGTTGGTCATCGCCTCCCAGGCGGTGACGCGGCGCGCATAGAGCCAGGCGAGAATCTGACCGGCGCGGTAGGCGGGCTGGCCCCAGGCCGCGAGGCGGGCCTGGAGTTCGTCCCGCGTCAGCGCAAGGATGGCAGGCTTCACGAACACACCTTTCCGCCGGCCCGGCGTGGCGGCGTCAGGCCGGCGGCGACGGGAGATAATAGCGCGTGGTGTATTCCTGCACCATGCGCCAGGTGTTGAACCGGGGCACGAGCGTGACGAGCGCGCGCCGGATGCGCTTGATCCACTGGCGCGGGAGGCCCTGGGCGTCGCGGTTGTAGAAGCACGGGATCACGTCCTCGGTAAGCGCCTTGAACAGGTTGGCGCTGTCCTGGCGGTCCTGCTCCTCGACATTGGCCGGATGGGAATCCTCGCCGATGGCAAAGCCGTTGGCGCCGTCGTAGCCCTCGCGCCACCAGCCGTCGAGGATGCTGAAGTTGAGGCAGCCGTTGATGGCGGCCTTCATGCCGCTGGTGCCGGAAGCCTCGAGCGGGCGGCGCGGATTGTTCAACCAGACGTCGCAGCCGGCGAGCATCTGCCGGGCGACGTGCATGTCGTAGTTTTCGATGAACACCAGATTGCCGTGCAGCTCGCTGTGCCTGCTGAGGTGGAGGATCTGCTGGATGAGCCGCTTGCCCTCGTCGTCGCGCGGGTGCGCCTTGCCGGAGAAGATGAACTGCACCGGCCGGCGGCGGTCGCGCGCGAGGGCCACGATCTGGTCAAACTGCTTGAAGATGAGGTTGGCGCGCTTGTAGGTGGCGAAGCGCCGGGCAAAGCCGATGGTGAGCGCGTCCACGTTGAGCAGGTGGTCGTACTCGATGAACGCGGTGCGCGAGAGCCGCTCGCCCTGGAGCAGCAGCCGGCGCCGGGTGAACTCGATGAGTTCGCGGCGCAGCTCGTAGCGCAGCGCCCACAATTCCTCGTCGCTCACCGTCGCGGGGTCCGCCATCGCGGCCCAGAACTCGGCGTTGTTGGTCTCGTCGGCGTAGAGATGGCCGGCCCGGGCCAGAATGCCGGAGGGGTCGCTGGCGGCGGCCTGATGCAGCTTGGTCCGCCAGAATTTCCGCACCCGGCCCTTCATCCAGCCCAGCAGGTGGATGCCGTTGGTGATGTGCCCGATGGGCACTTGCGCGACCGGCCGGTCAGGATACAGGCCCTGCCACATCTTGCGGCTGATGTCGCCGTGTAATTCGCTGACCGCGTTGGCGGCGCGGGCGTGTTTCAATGCCAGGACGGTCATGCAGAACGGCTCGTTCCGGTCGTCCGGCCGCACGCGGCCCAGGGCCATGAGCTGCTCGTGGGTGAGCTTGAGCTGGGTGCAAAACTTGTGGGCGACGTACTGCATCAGCTCGCTGCTGAAGCGGTCGTGGCCGGCCTCGACCGGCGTGTGGGTGGTGAAATGGCATTCGGCGCGGGTGGCGGCCTGCGCCTCGGCGAAGGTCAGGCCGGCGGCCAGCTTTTCCCGGATCAGCTCCAGGGCCAGGAAGGCCGGGTGGCCCTCGTTCATGTGGAAGAGCGAAGGCTGGAGGCCCAGCGCGCGCAGCAACCGCACCCCGCCCACGCCCAGCAGGATTTCCTGCATGATGCGCGTGGTGCTGTCGCCCCCATACACCCGCGAGGTGAGTTCGCGGTAATGCGGCTCGTTTTCCGGCAGGTTGGTGTCCAGCAGGTACACCGGGCAGCGGCCCACGTTCACCCGCCAGGCGCGGAAGCCCACGGTGCTGGCCGCGATCCGCACCGTGGCGACCAGCGGTTCGCCGCGCGGATCGAGCACCGGCTCGAGCGGGAGATTGCGGGGGTCCAGCAGCGAGTAGTACTCGGTCTGCCAGTTCTCCGCGTTGAACGTCTGCATGAAATAGCCCTCGCGGTAAAACAGGCTCACCCCTACGAAGCCCAGCCCGAGGTCGCTGGCGGACTTGGTGTGGTCGCCGGCCAGCACGCCCAGGCCGCCGGCGGAGATGGGCAGGGTTTCGTGGAAGCCGAATTCGGCGCTGAAATACGCCACCGGCCGGGCGGTCAGTTGCGGAGCATGCGCCGCCGCCCAGGTGTCCGTCCGGCGCAGGTAGGCGTCGAACCGCTCGAGCACGCGCTGCGCGCGCTCGGCGAAGTCGCGGTCCTGGAGGCGCACCCGCAGCTCGTAATCCGAGACTTCGTGGAGGATGGCGACGGCGTTGTGGTAAAGGTTCTGCCAGCCGCGGGGCGAGAGTTCTTGGAAGATGTCCTGGGCGCCCTGATCCCAGGTCCACCAGAGGTTGTGGGCGAGCCGGTTGAGTCCGGCGGCAAGTTCCGTGAGTTCGGCGGCGGTCAGCGGTTTGGTAGCCATGATGCAAACAGCCGCGGAGACACCCGCGCGGGCGACGTCCGGCCGCCGGGCCCGCGGCTGCCCGGGCGGAACCGGGAACGCCGGCCCGGTCTCCCGGGGCGGCTGGTTGCCCGCCCGCCCGGCCTGTTTCCTCCGGCGTCCTGCCCGCGACGGCGGGACGGTAGCAGGCAAGCGGGTCGCCGCAATGGAATTTGCGCGGGCGGAAGGCGGACGCGGCGCGCCTCAGTTTCTTGCGGGTCTGGCCCTGACCCGGTGGGGCGAGACTCCGTCGAGCCCGGCCAGCAGCGGAGCGTGGACGGCCCCCTCCGCGGCAGGCGCGGCCGCGCCGCCAGGCTCCGCCGACCCCGGTATTCAAGCAACGGGCCGTCCGCGGAATGATGACGCCGGCGGAAGCGGTCGCTCAAGGCGACGACACGCGGCGGCGCCAAAGCGCGAACAGGGCCAGCGCCCCGCCAAAGCCCAGCGCGCAGTGCTCCGGTTCCGGTATCGAGTAATCGTGCCCGCTGGCGCTCACAATCGAAACCTCCGGATCGTCGGGCGTGGCAAAGAACCGCGCGGAATCGAGGTAGTCGGAAAGCCCGCTGTTGGCGAGGGCCTGAAAGTCGGATCGGACGTTGATGTCGAGCGTGCCGATCAGCGTCAGCGTGGCGCCGACAGTCGAGTTCACGGTGAACATCGTGTTGCCCGTCACCTGCACCGCCCGCCCAAAGCGGTGGAGTTCATGGTAAACACGGGAGACGCCCGCGACCTGTCCGATCAGGAAGATGCTCGAGTCGAGCCCGGTCGCGGAGGGAAAGGGGTTGAAGGTGTCGAACACCGTTGTCCCGTTCAGGTTCATGGAGAACTCGAGTGTCACGGGCGTCCCAAACGGCAGGGTGTCCGACGTGATGGTAAGGTCGTCCGAGAACTTCGCGATCCCGGTCGCCACGGCCCCGGAGGTGAAACCAGCGCTGCCAGCGAAGACGCGGACCCCCAGATAGCCCATCTCGGCGCGAACCGTCGCCGAGGAAAGTTGACCCGCGCCGTTGAAGGACACCGCCGCCGCGGCCTCGGTCTGGCCAAGGAGCTGGCCGGTGTCCTGCGTCAGGAGTGAGAAGAACGGCGGCGACGGCCGGGTCACGCTGGCAAACCCGGACACGTACACGGCGGCCCGGAGAACGCCTGGCAAGGTCAGGGCTGCAACCAGGGTGGTGAAAGACGCGATGCGGAATCGGTGCTGGAGATTGTGGGTAGTCATGTTTCGTGGTGGTTTGGTTGTTAGGGCGCGGCTCGCGCGCCGTTCTTTTGTGGTGACTGGAAAACGAGTTCGGATCCCTTCGCCGTCAGCTTGTTGCCTGAGCGCGGAAGTGGGTCGGGTCGCGATCGGCGTCGGAAGCAAGGGAGCCTCGGTTCCGGCTCATCAGGCGTGTCCCACACAGGCCGACCCCCAGCAACAGGAGCGTGCTTCCCAAGTCGGGCACCGGCGCCGCGGCGATGCTGAACACTTCCATCCGGCCGAAGGTGACGCCTTGGGCCGTGGCGCCACCCAGGATGTTTCCGCCGCTGAGGCCGTAGGAAAATCGGTTCACCGTGCCCGACGCGAGACTGGAACTGACATAAAGATCAGGGCCGCCGCCAAAGCTGGGCCCATAGCTCGCGGCGTTGTAGGTTTGGTAAATCCCGGACGCGTCGGCGTTTTGCGGCCGCCAAACCGAATCCGTCAAATTGAAGATGGCCGCCGTGCGGTCCGCGGGAGCGGGCGTCACGTTGTAGCCGACCGGCAATGAACGCCAACTCTGGGGATTGTATCCGCCAATCACTTCGTTCACGGGAGTCGTTCCGCCCACGGTCAAAACCTCCAGGATGACGAACGTCCGCCCCTGGCCATCGGCGGCGGCGTGGAAGTCCAGGGAGGTCTTGCCGTCGCCGGCCTGGCGCGAGAAGAGGCTGGTCAAGGCCAGCGGCCCCTCGCCCAGCCAGCTTTCCAATTGCGCGCCGCCGGCGGGTGTGAGCAACCCAATCCCCCCGGTGATGGTTATGGCCTGGGCGGAAGGCCCAAGCGCCAGCGCCAGGGCGGCGGCGCTGACGCCGCATCGCTTCAGCGCGGCGCGCCGCGTCACCGCTCGGGCCTGGTTCCGGGTGAATTCATCGAATTGGTTTTGCATGGTCGTGCCATCGGTTTGTTGTTGTCCGACCGCCCGGTTCACCGGGCGGGGCGGAGGGCGTTCATGCGTCCCCCGCCACTTCCTTACCCAAGGAAGGGCGGCCAAAGGTTGCGGGGAATTTCATCCGGTGAAGTTTGAAGTTGGGGGGCTGGCGGTTCAGAACGACTGCCAGGGGCCGCGGATGTGCAGGGAGCCGGTCGCCGTCCGAACAGCGCTGGCATGGTTGCCGGCCGCTGCACCGCCCAGCAACGTGAAGGTCGTGTGGTCGCCGGGGGCGTCAAACTCGGCGTAGGTCATGCTGACGCGGCCGGTCAGATCGCCAAACGGGGAATGGTTGGGATTCTGCAGCGGCGGGTTGTCAATGACCGGACCGAAGAGTCCGAAATGAGGCGCAGGAACGGCAGAGATGGCAATCCGGTCGATCCGCTGGCGGACGAATGTGATGATGAAGAGTGGAGCGTCCGGGGCATCGGCGGCTGCCAGAAAGCTGGTGAATTCCAGGATGTCGTGTCCGCCCACCGGGAACTTGACGGCCACGCGCACGATGGTCCCCTGAGGCGGAGGCGGGATTTGCGGCACGGGCCAGATGAGGCTGAAGTCGTCCGCGGTTCCGGTCGCGGACAATTGGAACCGATGGGCATACCGGGCGGGACTGGCCAGCGCGGGCGTGGCGCAGGCCAGGGAGGCGGCTCCAAGTCCGCCCAGGCCCTGCAGAAAGGCGCGCCGGTTGGGCGCCACAAGGTTGGTGGATGTTGTCTTGTTCTTCATACGAGGTTGGTTGTTGCTGTTTTGTTTTTGTCACTGCGTTTATTGGCATCGAGTGCCACTCTTTTACCGAAGCAAATCCGGGAGAAGGTTACAGGCTTTCCGTGGGGGGCGCACTCACGCGGAGTGGGGCTGGAGGGATCGCCGCCAGGCCTCGGCGCCGGCTTCCGGGCGGACGGCCGGTTGCGGAGGAGCAACCCGGCCGCCGGGTCCGGTCGCCAGGGGCGGGAGTCACTCCTGCGGATGCGGCAACAGCAAGATCCCGTTATAGAGCCAGGTGGCCACGCCGGAATAGCCGTCGCAGAAGCGATCGTCGGTTGGGTCGGTGTCCTCCGGACCATCCGGCCCGGCGGACAGGGCCACGCCGTTGATCTCACCCCAGCCGTGCACGCCAGCGAGCTGGCCGGTGCCACCGGTAATCGTGACATCGTAGTGCAGCTTGAACATGGTCGGGGATTGCTTCGGGTCGTCCGGATCTGGATCAATCCAGCCCGCGACGTTGGTGAAGAGTTTATCGCCGGCCAAGGTGGTGATCACCATTGTGCCGGCGATGCAGAGGAAGTGCTGGTCGCCAGCGGCGCAGGGAGCGGGGTCCACCGCAAAGAACACCTTGCAGTTCCCGAGGTTCGACACCTGGACAACGCCACGAACTTCGTGATGAAAGTTGGGGTCGAGCTTCCATACGGTGCCAGCGTTGATCGTCATCCGGGCGGCTGGACTCGAGCGTGGATGGCCCTGGGCTGCGGAAGGCGGACCGGCGGAGGCGGCCAGCACAGCCAGACAGGCGACGGCGGCCACGCCGGTCCTCAGACGGGTATGGGCGGACGGTTTCGGCACGATTTGCGTAGGATTTGCTTTCGGGCAACGGATGGTTTGTTTTTTTGTTTCAAGCGACGGCGGCGCGTGTTTGCGCCCCGCCACACCGTTACCGAAGGAAATCGGGGGAAGAGTTACCGCCAATCGGTGGTTGCGCGACGCGCCGAAGTGTGTGGCCGGCTTCCGCACCGCTGTCCCGTCAACGTGGACGGCTGCTGGTGCGGTCAGTTTCCTCAAGCCGCGCTGCAGGCCAGAGGCGCAAGGTCTCACCGCCCGAGGACGCAAGCATCCGTCCGTCCGGCGAGAACGCCACGTGTCCGACAATCGTCGTGTGGCCTTTGAGCGTCATCAGCTCGCGGCGAGTGGCGACATTCCACAGTTTGATCTCACCATTCAGAGTGCCCGCCGCGAGCGTGCGTCCCTCCGGCGAAAACGCGACTGACGCCATCCAACCGGAGTCTCCGCGCAGTTCGTAGGACGCGCCGGTGGGCATTTCCCATAGACGCACCGTTCGATCCATGCTCGCGGTGGCCAGCCATCGCCCGTCGGGGGAGAAGGCCAGATTCCTGATCTCCAGGCGGTGTCCAGCCAGCAGCGGGCCCTGGCTCAGGTTTCCGGTGTGCCACAGGCGCACTTGTCCATTCTTAAAGGCCGTGGCGAGCCACTTTCCATCGAGCGAAAAGGCCTGCGCAGTGATTGGCCAATCCGCCTCGTGAAGCGAGCCGATCTCCTGCCACGAACTGGTTGACCAAAGCACGGCGTTGGTTCCTCCGCTAATCAGCGCCACCTGGTTTCCGTCGGATGACCAAGTCGGCCAGACGGCCGTCAGGTTCGTCCGCGTTGTGACGGCGCGAACGTGCTCGGGTTTTCCTTCCGCTACGTTCCAGACCTGGAAACCCGGTTCAGATCCCTGGGTCACGAATTGGCGTCCGTCTGGGCTGAAGCACCACAGGCCTCCCGTAAGGGCACGAATTTCTGTCATACCTGCAACGCTCCAAAACCGGCTGTTCCAAATCATCCAGCGGCCATCCGGAGAAAAAAGAAACGCACCTGCGCCCGGGTAAGGGAAGACCTGCGACCTGGAATTGTCCGTCGCATGCGCCTGCCAAAGCCTGGCAGTCCCGTCAGAGCTGCCGGTAATGATCCGACGCCCCTCCGCGGCGAAGCTGACGCTAAAGACTCGATCGGAGTGACCTCGGAAACGGTTGATCTCTTCGCGATGTTCGACATCCCACAATCGGGCGGTCGCGTCGCACCCCCCAGATACCAGGCGCTTGCCCTCCGGCGAGAAGGCGACGGCGTAAACCGGTCCATTGTGCCGGCCCAGGATTTCGCCCGCAGGCTGATCTCCCAGCCGCCAAAGCCGCACCGTGCCATCCAGCCCGCCGCTGGCCAGTTGTGTTCCGTCCGGCGAGTACTTGACGCCAATGGCCAGACCGCTGTGACGGCGCAGAGTCTGGACGATGCGTCCGGTTTGGAGGTCCCAAATGCGGATCGCGCCATCTCCATGTGCGGTGGCCAACCGTTGGCCGTCGGGGGAGAAGGCGGCTCCCCCGAATCCCACCGAACAATCGTGGCCTGAAAGTTCGGAACGTTTCGCTCCGGAATCCAAATCCCAAAGGAAGATCTGGCCGACGTTGGTCGTGGTGTAGCTCCATCCAGAAGTTGACGCGAGGAGCTTGCCGTCCGGGCTGAAGGCAACACCGTTCAGCATGCTCGTGTGGCCACGGAGCGTCCGCTGGAGTGTGAACGTTCGGAGGTCCCACAAGTGAATCACGTACTTTTGATCCGCATGGTCGCCCGTGGTCGCGAGCGCCTGGCCGTCCGGAGCGATGGCCACCGAATAGACGACATAACTGATGCCTGGAGCCGCTTTGAGACTGCTCAAGTGCTGCCGCCGTTCAAAGTCCCAGACGTCGACTTGCCCGTCGCCGCTTCCGGTGGCCAGGAAACGGCCGTCACGGGAGAGGGCGCTGCCCCACACGCCACCCGCCAGCGGCGCCGGAGTCTCGAAAACGAATTCCTCAGACGGACGAGTCAGGCCCTGCAGATAATGCCATTCAAATCCTCGCAAGTCCGGCTGAGTGCCGGGCCGCCACTGCTCCAGCAACTCCCGGGCGCGCTGCGCGCGGTCTGACTCCCACGCTTGGAAGGCGAGCCCCATGTCGGCCGCGTAGAGATTCTCGCGCAGCAAGCGGCCGGCGCTTTCGGCCCGATTCCATTCCCCTTGCGCGCGGCGCCACTGCCAGGTCACGCCGGCAAGCCCCGCGCCGAATGCCAGGGCAAGGCCGACTGCCAGCGCGGCAACCGCCGGACGGCGGCGGACCCACTTCCGTAACCGTTCACCCGTCCCGGTGCGCCGCGCCATGATGGGCTCGTGGCGCAGCCATTTCTCGAGGTCCGCCGCCAGGCCCGCCGCCGAGCTGTACCGCCGGCCCGGGTCCTTCTCCAGACACTTGAGGCAGATGGTTTCCAGGTCGCGGTCCACCGCCGTGTTCACGAGCGAGGGCCGCCGCGGTTCCCGCTCCAGCACCTGCCGGATGGTTTCCAGCGAGGTGCCGCCGGCGAACGGCGGCGAGCCGGTCAGCGTCTCGTACAGCACCGCGCCCAGGCCGTACACGTCCGCCGCCGTTGTCACTTCCTTGGAGTCGCCGCGCGCCTGCTCGGGCGCCATGTAGGCGGGCGTGCCCAGCATCGCGTGGGTGTGCGTCAAGGTGCTGTCCTTTTCCACCAGCTTGGCCAGCCCGAAGTCCGTCAAGTGGGGCACGCCGGCGGCGTCGAGCAGGATGTTGCCCGGCTTGACATCCCGGTGCAGCACGCCGCGTTGATGGGCGTAGTGGACGGCGCGGGCGACGGTGGCGAGGAGTTGGGCGGCTGCCCGAGGTCTGAAGGCCGTCGTGGCGCGGGCACTGCGGGCTGCGGACGCCGATTCCCCCTGGCGGCCGCGGGCGGCGAGGGCGTCGCGCAGGCTGGGGCCTTCGATCAGCTCCATGCTGAAGTAGTGCTGGCCGTGATGCTCGCCGATTTCGTGGATGGGCACGATGTTCGGATGCGAGAGGCTCGCCGCTGCTTCGGCTTCCGCCTTGAAGCGTTTCACCAACTCCGGCGTGACCAGCGCCCCGGCGCTGATGAGTTTGAGGGCGACCAGGCGGTTGAGGCTGACCTGCCGCGCCTTGAAGACCACACCCATGCCGCCCCGGGCAATCTCCTCGAGCAGTTCGTAGTCGCCGAAGTAGCGCAAGCGCGTGCCGGTGAAGGGCGTGGCCGGGTGGGAAGCCCCGGCCGGTCCCTCCGCCGCGGGTGCTCCGGGCGGGTCCGCCAACAGGGCGAGGCCCCGGCTCAGCAGGCACTGGGGGCAAAGGCCTTCGGGCGCGCCGGCGGGCAACCCCGCGCCGCAACCGGGGCAGGAATCTGCGTTTTCCGCCATGGACGAAAACTGATTGGACCGTCTGTCATTGGTTACCGAAGGAACGCGTGGTCAAAGTTACACGCCGCGGCCCCTTACCGCGCCAGCACCGCGATCAGGTGCCGGACTTCGTCCTCGACTTCTCCGGGATCCTGCACCGTGGCGGCGAGCTCCGCCCGCAGCAGTTCGCCGTACCGGCGCCGCAGCCGGTGGACGGCGACCTTGAGCGTGCCTGCCTTCAGGCCGGCGCGGGCGGCAACTTCGGCATAGGAGCAATCCGGTTGATCCGCGGAGAGAAAGCCCTTGAGGTGATCGAACAGTCCGGTTTTCTCGCCGGCGACGAACTCCGCGCGCAGCCGGACCAGGACGTGTTCGAGCACGGTCAACGCCCAGCGCCGCTCGAAGAGGGTCTCGGGCGTCACGTCCTCGACCGGCTCGAACTGGTAACGCTGTTCGGCGTCCGGGTCGTCCAGCGAAACGAGAGCCTCGCCGCCGCCGCGCTTCCGGGCCCGGGCGCGGTCCCATTCGTTGGCGAGGTAGTGTTTCAAGGCGGCGAGCAGGAAACAGCGGAACCGCCCCATGCCGGGGGTCAGATCGCCCAGGTAATCCTTCGCGAGGAGGCGCTCGAAGAAGCCCTGGATCAGGTCCTCGGCGTCGGTCGGGTTGTGCCCGCGCCGGCGGATGTAGGCATAAAGAGGCCGCCAGTACGTCTCGCACAGCTCGGCCAGGGCCTGCTGGGCTTGGGGCGAGTGCTGGTCGCGCGCGGCCAGGACGACGCTCCAGTGCGTGGTGCGGAAGCCGGAGTTGGGGGCGGCTCCCGCGCCCGGGTTAACCGCCGCCGAAGCCGCCGGCGGCACCGGGCGGACGCCCGCGGGCGCGGGCGGGCTCGTTTCTGGGCGCGGTGAGTGCATTGGGCCCGGTGGAAAGGTGCGCCCTGGTTGCGCGGGCGCAAATGCCGGCGGCAGCCGCGGCGGCAGCCCCCGGAGTTCAACCATCCTGGAACTTGCGGCCTCGGGACGCGGCCCGCACCTCGGCGCGGGCGGACTCGCGCCGGGCGCCCCTGACCCGAACCGCCATCGCGGTGCGGCGAGTGCGGCGCATCTGAGTTTCCTGCGGGTCTGGCCCTGACCCGGCGGGGCGAGACTCCGTCGAGCCGGCCAGCAGCGGAGCGCGGACGAGTCGCCCGCGACACGGCCCAGGCGGGGTCGCCTGGGCCACTACGGCCTGCCAGAAGCCGGCATGAAAACGAGATGCGCCCAAGCAGGCTGAGGCGGATTTCCGTTTCCGGGCTGCGGCACGTCCCCCGGGGTGGCGGCCGGCTTCCAGCCCGGCGGTGGAGTGCGAGGAGCGCCCTGCGGACAGCGTGTCCGATGCGGATTCCGGGCGGCAGGGATGGTTGCCGCCAACCCTGGCAGCGTCTGGCTGTTTCCACAGGCTGCAAAAGAGTGAGATGTGTCCAGCGTCCGCGGGTTCCCCGGTGCCTGTTGCCAAGCCGACAAGCGGTCCGCTACGCTGGCCGGACGCGACATGAGCGAGATTCCCAAAGCCTACGAGCCGCAGGCGGTGGAGGCGAAGTGGTACCAGTTCTGGCTGGACCACGGCTGCTTCACCGCCGACCCGGCGCGCGTGAGCGAGCGGCGGCCGGCGTATTCCATCGTCATCCCGCCGCCGAACGTCACCGGCGTGCTCACGATGGGCCACGTCCTCAACAACACCATCCAGGACATCCTCGCCCGCAAGGCGCGCATGGACGGCAAGGAAGTTCTCTGGCTGCCCGGCACCGATCACGCCGGCATCGCCACCGAAAACATGGTGGCGAAGCAATTGCGCAAGGAGGAGAAGAAGACCAAGCAGGACCTCGGCCGCGAGGAGTTCATCCAGCGCGTCTGGGCGTGGAAGGAAAAGCACGGCGGCATCATCATCCAGCAGCTCAAGAAACTCGGCTGCTCGTGCGACTGGACCCGCGAGCGCTTCACAATGGACCCCGAGTACGTGCGGTGCGTGCAGCGGGTCTTCGTGGACTTGTACCAGAAGGGTCTGATCTACCGCGGCAAGCGGATGGTCAACTGGTGCCCGGTGTCGCTCACCGCCCTCTCGGACGAGGAGGTGGTGATGAAGGAACAAAAGGGCTTTCTGTACTACTTCAAGGTGGAGGTGGCTGCGCCCGCTGAATTCACGGGGAGCGCGCCCGCCCCGGGCGCAGGAGCCAGCGCCCGCGCTGGCGGCTCGGGCCGTGCGAATAGTTCCACCGCTCCAAGTATTTCCACGCCTCCCGATGCGGCGGACGAGGCGTCCGCCGCTGCACGCGAGGCGCGTGCGCTCCCCGGATCAGATGGAAAAATCTGGCTCACCATCGCCACGACGCGACCCGAGACCATTCCGGCCGACACCGCGGTGGCGGTGAACCCGAAGGACCCGCGTTACGCGCACTTGGTCGGCAAACACGTCCGGCGCGCGCTCCCGCTGGAAGACCAGACGCTCATCCCGATCATCGCCGACGAACACATTGACATCGAGTTCGGCACCGGTGTGCTCAAGGTGACCCCGGCGCACGACGCGGCGGACTTTGACATCGGCCAGCGGCACCACCTGCCGGTGATTGACGTGCTGAACCCCAACGGCACGATGAACAAGCTGGCCGGCAAGGACCTCGTCGGCCTCGACCGTGCGGAGGCCAGGAAGAAGGCGGCGGAGTTGCTCGAGGCGGCCGGCGCGCTGGTGAAAACCGAGCCGTACGTCAACAACGTCGGTTTCAGCGAGCGCGCGGACGTGCCCATCGAGCCGCGCCTGAGCGAACAGTGGTTTCTGAAGTATCCGGGCGTGGACGAGGCGCGGGCGTGCGTAGAACAGCCGGAAAAACAAAATGCGCCCGGCGGTAAACCTCTGGTCGCGCATCCTGTTGAAGGGACGTTGGGGAGCCAGCCTGCACCGGGCGCAGCGGACTTGGGTGGCGCCTCGACGCTGGTGCCTCACCGCCATGTATCGGAGGATATGATTATCCAGACAGCGCCGTCCGCGAGTGGGAATTCAGCACAACTCGTTGAACATAGCAAGGCGGCGCAAATGCGCTTTCACCCGGACCGCTGGGCCAAGGTTTATGACCACTGGATGGCCAACATCAAGGACTGGTGCATCAGCCGCCAGCTTTGGTGGGGGCACCGGATTCCGGTGTGGTACAACGAAGAAGCCAAGGCGAAGTTGGAAAAGAAACTCCCGGTCATTGAGGTTTCAGGCAACGAACTCTCCGGCGCGAACATCAAAGAACTGCGAGCCGCCGCCTGGGACTTCGCGGAGAAACATTCGCTGCTGAACCGGACCTTCCGCAACGATGAAACCGGCTGGGACATTCTTGTTCGGCCAGCCAGTCTTGAGCACGCCTTCACGCATTTGGGTCCGCCAAACATTAAGGTTGTCGTGGCCTTGCCTGAGATCATCCGCTCCGCCGTGAAAGTGGGCACGCTCTGGCACGTGCCGGAGAACGAGAACTTCAAACGCGTTCACCTTTTTGTCGCGGTGGCGCGGGTCGCGGGAGAGCTGTACCAGGTGAAGATCACCGTGAAGGAACATGTCAACGGGCAGAAGCTGTACGACCACCAGCTTTTCAAAGTAGAAGCGCCCGATGGTGTGTCTCCGATGCCAGCCGCTGTTGCCAGCGAGCCAACCCGGCCTACGTCGGGCGCCGAGCTACAGATAGGCGTTTTGTTCCGCGACGTCAACACCGATACCACGTTCGTGCGTTGCCAAATCGAATCGCCGGGCGAAGGCTGGTCCCAGGACCCCGACGTGCTCGACACCTGGTTCAGCTCCTGGCTCTGGCCGTTCGCCACGATGGGCTGGACCGGCGACAAGGAAACCGACGCGCGCAACGAGACGCTCAAGAAGTTCTATCCCACCACCGATCTCGTCACCGGCCCGGACATCATCTTCTTCTGGGTCGCCCGCATGATCATGGCCGGGTACGAGTACATGGGCGAGATGCCATTCCGGAACGTGTATTTCACCGGCATCATCCGCGACAAACAGGGCCGCAAGATGTCGAAGAGCCTCGGCAACTCGCCCGACCCCCTCGACCTCATCGCCCGATACGGCGCGGATGCGCTCCGCTTCGGCACCATGCGCAGCGCGCCGCTGGGCCAGGACATCCTCTTCGACGAACAGAACGTCGAGCTGGGCCGCAACTTCTGCAACAAGCTCTGGAACGCCTGCCGCTTCCGCCAGATGCAAGGCGGCGAATCCGAAGGCGAGATCAACCCCGCGCTGCTTACCAGCGATGACCGCTGGATTCTGCTCCGGCTGGACCAGGCGATCCGCGAGGTGTCCCAGGCCTTTGCCGAGTACAAGTTCAGCGACGCCACGGCCACGCTCTACCGCTTTTTCTGGAGCGAGTACTGCGACTGGTACGTCGAGGCGTCGAAGGCGGCGTTCGGCAACGCGGAACGCGGAACGCGGAACGCGGAACAGCGGAAACTGGCCGCGAACAAGCTTGCGGTGATTGATTTCGTGCTCGGGCACCTGCTGCGGCTGTTCCATCCGTTCCTGCCGTTCATCACCGAGGAGCTCTGGCAGGGCATGGGTTTCCACCGCGAGATGCCGGCCGGCCAGGGCGGGCGCACGATCATGTTCGCGCCGTGGCCCAAGGCGTTCAGCGACGACGAAAAGGCGTGGTTCGGTCTGGACGAGGCCGCCGACCAGGTCGCGCGGGCCAAGTACGACCTGGTCACGCTGGGCCGCAATCTCAAGGCCCAGTTCAACGTCCCGGCCGGCAAGCGGGTGAAGTTCATCCTCAAGCCCGCGGGCGCGTTGCCGCCCGCTGAGGCCGAGGTCATCAAAACCCTGCTCAACGCGGAGCCGCTGGAGCTGGTCAATGCCGACTGCCCCCCCCCGAAAGGCCTGCCCGTGGCGGCCAACGCGCTGGGCGCGCTCTACCTGCCGCTCGAGGGGCTGGTGGACTTCGCGGCCGAGCGGGCGCGGCTCACCAAGGAGCTGGCGCGCGCGCGCGCCGAGGTGGCCAGGGTGCAGGACAAGCTGGCCAACCCGAATTTCGCGCAAAAGGTGCCGGCCAGGGTGCTGGAAGAACACCAGAAGCGCCTGGCGGACTGGCGGGGCAAGGTGGCCCAGGTGGAGCAGGCCTTGGCGAACCTGCCGGGCTGAGCCAGCCGCGCGGGCTTCGGCCGGCGTTCTTGGCGAGGATTCAACCCGAAAACCGAAGTCGGACAGGCGGGACGCACTCCGCGGCGGCCAGCTTCGGTTTTCGGGTTCGTCCGGGCCGAATTTGGTCAAGCCGCCTCACAGCGCCTGCCGCAGGATGTCCGTCAGTTCCGCGGTGGTCAGCGCCACCGGATTTGCCTTCATGCTGCTGGCGTGGGCGGCCTTTTCTACCACGGTGGGAACGTCGGTTTCACTGAGGCCATGGGCCCGCAACGGCGGCACGGCCAGCGCGCGACACAACTCCCGCACCCACGCCACGGCATCGTCGGCCTCCGCCTGCGCGCGGCCGGTGAGCAGCCGGGCGATGTCGTCGAAGCGCGTCAGCGTGGGCGAGCCCGGCTGCCGCGCGCGCAGGGCGCGCACATTGGCCGCCATGACCTGCGGCAGCAACGCGGCGCAGACCGCGCCGTGCGGGGCCGGGAACATCCCGCCAATCGGCGCGGCGAAGCCATGCACCGCGCCCAGCCCGGCATTGGCCAGGGCCAGTCCGCCGCAGAGGCTGGCCAGCGCCAGGTCTTCCCGGGCCGCCGCGTCGTGGCCGTCCTCGCAAGCCCGGCGCAGCGACCGCGCGACCCGGCGGATGCCTTCGACCGCCAGCGCGTCCACCAGCGGGTTCGCGCGGGTGCAGACGTACGGCTCGATGAGCTGGGTCAATGCGTCGAGGCCGGTGCTGGCGGTGATTGCGGGCGGCAGATCGAGTGTGAGTTCCGGGTCCACCAGCGCCACACGCGGTAGCAGGTGCGGACTGCGGAGGCTGACCTTCACCCGGTGCGCCGGCGAGGCGAGCACGCTGTTGCGCGTGACCTCGGCGCCGGTGCCGGCGGTGGTCGGGATGGCGAGGCACGGCGCACCGGCCCGGGGCAATGGCAGCGCCCGGCCGATCACTTCCAGGTAGTCAAAGAGGTCGCCCGCGTTGCCCAGCAGGGCGGCGATGGCCTTGGCGGCGTCAAGCGCGCTGCCGCCGCCGAAGCCGATCACGAGGTCGCAGCCGGCGGCCTGCGCCTGCCCGACGCCGGCCAGCACCAGGTCCGTGGTGGGTTCGCGGGGAACCGCGAAGGTCATCGCCGACACGCCTTCACCCGCCAGCAGCGTCAGCAGCCGCGCCGCGCGGGTCGGATCGCGACCCGTGACGACGAACGCCCGGCGGCCCAGCGACTTCGCCGCCGGCCCGATTTCGTTCAGCGTGCCGGGGCCGAAAAGGATCCGGCCTGCGGTGGCGAATTCAAAGCGCATGGCAGAAAAAGGAGCGAGGTGCGAGGTGCTGGGTGCGAGGCGCTCGGATTTCGAGTTTCGGATTTCGCGGCCACCGGCCGCGCCGGTGGGGCGAGACTCCCGTCGAGCCCTGCTATCTTCGGTTCTTGGTTCCTGGTTCCCGGCACTGTGGACTGAAGACTGAAGACTCTGGACTGTGGACTCTGGACTGTGGACTGCCCCCCGGCGCCTCACCACGCGGAGTCTTCGGGGAAGACGTTCGCGAATTTCACGCTCGAGCGCGGCTCGGCCATCATGGGCGCCACCGCGTCGCGCCATTTCGCGTAGTGCGCCGTTTCCTTGTGGGCGGCCGGCGCCGCGGGTGTGCGATACGCCTCGACGAGGATGAATCGCGTCGGGTCGGCGGCCTGCTGGAGGATGTCGAAGCGGGCGATACCCGGCTCCTGGAGGCTGCACCGCGCGTTTTCCAGCGTGGCCTGCCGGAAGGCGGCGACGCATTCGGGCTTCACGTGGACGTGGACATGGACGACTAGCATGGCCCGAGTATCGCCGCGGAGGCCGGCCGGGCAACGCGTTTCTGCGGCGGATGGCGGCGGCCATCCCTGGCTGCCCTGAAGTGCGGTATCCTGCCGCCCGGAAGTTCCGGCGCCGTGCGCCGGAGCAGGAGGGGAGCGCGGCTTCCCGCCAGCGGGGCAGGTCGCCCCTCGCTGAGGGGGACGGGTCCGGCCCCTGAGCCCGGGGCCGGCTACCAGACGCCGAATCCCCGCCCCCTACCCACCCCCCTTTTTGAGCTTCTGAGTTTGGGCTTTCCCGCCGTGTCCGCCGGGCTGGAAGCCGGCGCCACCTCCCGCGGGCGGTCGCCCGCGGCACGGCCCCGGACGAGGTCGCCTGGGCCTCTGCGGCCCGCCCGCAGCCGGCACGAAATTGAGATGCGCCCGGCGCGCGCCGTGTTCGCGCTTCCCAAGTTCGCGCCGAATCCCGATCATGCCGCCGGATGAGCACCGCCTTTCAGATCATCGTCTGCGGCAGCGTGGTTCCCGACCCGCTTCAGACGCTTGAGCCCGTCAGCACGCCCGCCGGCCTGGCCTTGAAGAACGAGATGATGCTCCCGGCCTGGCTTGATCCGTGGGCCGGCCACGCGCTGTACGAGGCGGCGCACCTCGCCCGGCAGCATCCTGGCAGCAGGGTCACGCTCGTCAGCCTCGGGCCGAAGGCGAAGCTGCAGCAGGTGATGATGACGGTGGGGCAGAAGGTGCCGTTTGAACTGGTCGCACTCGATGGCGCCGCCGGCGGCTTCACCGAACCCGCCGAGACGGCCGCCGCCCTGGCCGGGGCCGTCGCCGCGCTGCCCGGGCTCGACCGCGCCCGGCTGCTGGTCTTCGGCGGCTGGGAATCCGCCTCGCGCGGCGCGGGGGTGACGATGCAGACCCTGGCCGAAGAGCTCGGCATCGCCGACGTGTTCCTGGGCGTGGACGAGTTGAAGGTGCTGGCCGACGGCGCGCTCGAAATCCTGGAGCGCGTCGAAGGCGGGCGGCATCAGATTGCGCGCTGCGCCGGGCCACCCGCCGTGCTCGGCTGGGCCACCGGCAGCCTGCCAGAGCCAAAGAACAACCCGCAGATCGGCATGACGAACATGCGCGGCATCATGCCGGCGTTGCAAAAGGCCCGGCCGGTCAAGATCGACGCCGACGGCGTGACCTTCACGGCGATGACGCTGCCCAAACAGCATCGCGAAACCCGGATCGTGAAGGACGCCTCGCCGGAGCAGATCGCGGCGGAAATCGTGGAGTGGATCCGGAAGTGAGCAACCACGCAGCACACGAAGCACACGAAAGGATTCAGGAAATGGAAACGATTCTCTTCCTCGCCACCACCGAAACCAGCGGCTCGCCCGGCAAAGCGGCCTTGGAAGCGCTCAGCGCGGCAAAAAGCCTGAGCGCAGCGCTCGCCAGCTCGGCTCTGGCGATTGGCTTGATCGGAGAAAACGTCGTCGAGGCGGCTCACCAAGTCGCCACCTGCGGCGCGGGCAGGTTCCTGGGTGTGAGCGGCGCGGATTTCGCCATGTCGCGTTACGCCAGCGATGCCGCGGCGGCGGAGGCTCTGGTCAAGACCGCCGGCGCCAGCCTGGTCGTGGCGCCGGGCACGTCGCGACTCCTGCGGTGTCTGCCGGGCGTGGCCGCGCGTCTGGGCGGCCGCGCTGACACCCACGTCACCGGCCTGGCGGTGTGCGACGGTCAGGTGGTCGTGAACCGCTGGTATTACCGCCAGCGCATGGAAGGCGCGCTCACGCGCACGCACCGGCCGTGGTTCATCGTGGTGGACCCCGGGACGCAGCCCGCGTGGTCCGGCGCCGCCGGCACGGCGACGCTTGAGAATGTCGCCGTCACGCTGCCGGACGCCGCGAAGCGCACCACGGTGACCAGTTTCCGCGAGCCGGCGGCGGACGCGCAAACCATCCGGCCGGACGCGTCGTTGCTGTTCGTGGCGGGCGCGGGCTGGACGAAGAAGCAGGCCGACGGCCAGACCCACGTGGCAGAGGCGGAGCGGTTGATCCGGGACTTCCTCCGGCTGACCCGCGCCTCGCTGGGCAGCAGCAAGTCGCTGGTGGACTTGGGCGGCGAAGGCCAGGCGGTGCTTTCCTTCCTGTCGCACCTGAACCAGATCGGCCAGACGGGGGCCACGCCGCGGCATCCGAAAGGCCTGTCCACCTGCTGCCACGGCGAGGAGCCCCACACTGTGGGCTGGCGGTTCGTCGCCGAGCGCCGCGCGATCAGCCTCGATCCGAACTGCGGCTGGGCGCGCGGCAAGGCGGACGTGCTTTACGTGGCCGACGCCTTCAAGGTCGTGGCCCGGGTGAACGAACTGCTGGCCCGCGTCTGACGATCACGCAAGACCGTCCGCCGGCGGACCCATCCCGAAACTGAAGCTCGGCAGGCGGGACGCGCTGCGCTGCGACCAACTTCGGTTTTCGGGTTCAACCGGCTTGGTGCCCGGACAATTACGCCTCACCTTCTGGCCGGCCCGTCAGGCAAACCGGCCGCCGACGCGTGACCAGGGCACCTGGCATCCCGGTCCAGGAGTTCCCAGGCGGCTACTGGCTTTTGGCCCTCGCTTTCTTGTGCAACCACATGCGGCGTTGCCGGCAGTCAATGACCGCGCCGAAAGCGGACAGGTGCTCGGCGCCCAGCAAGCCATCCACACGCGACTAGGGCATGTCAATTTTGACGCCCTTGGGGCCCTTTTCTCGTGAGTTGAACCATTTGGTCAGATCCGCGACACCGATGGCGATGTTTTTGGTGGTGGCGGCTCCGAACGACCAGGATCCGATCCGTGCCACGTGAAGCTCGGATTCGCCAGCCTCTCCACCGAATACGATTTCGAGACCGGTCGACTTGTATGGCAGTTTCAGGCGGTCCGCCGTGTCATCATCGAGCAAGTTGAATGAGGTCCCGGTCGCCACCAGCATGGTGACGGGCTGTTTGTTCAACTGCGATTCACATAACAGCCGGAAGCCATCCGGGGGCGTTAACGGTACTTCGGCATACCCGCTGCGCGTCATGGTTTCGTTGATGGCTTGGCGGATGTCCGGGGCCGGCGCGGATCCGCGCAGGCACAGTCAGCCAGCCCGGCAGTCAACAGTCGCATGATGACGGAGCAGAAAATCCTGCCCCAGCGCCACCTGCCAGAACCTGCGCTCCTGCGCGTGTAGCGTTTGAGGCAGCACCGGTTGGTTGAAGAACTCCGCTTCGGCCAGACGGATCTTTCTCACGAGGCAGGCCTCGTTCCAATCCACCAGACCGAACAGTTCGTCGTCCAGCCTCGCACCGTGTTCACCCAACGTCTTGTGGCCTTTCAACAGCTTGTTGTCGGCGCTGGTTAATACCGACCCGGCACTCACCAGAAAGGTCGCCTGTTGCTCATCCAGGCTGCCTTTCACAAAGAGCATCTTGGATTCGTTGCTCACCAGCTTCACGGGGTAGTAGCCCGCGCGTTGCAGGTAGGCGTTCAGGGCCGGCGGCTTCTTTTCGGCGGTGAAAGCAGTCGAGGGCAGGCCCGCCAGCGCGGCGAAGCCCAGGCCCGTTTGTTTCAGGAAACGTCGTCGGTTTTGCATGGGGACTCCTGGTTGTCGAAGCTGTCTCAACGGCTGCGTCCGTTCTTCCGAATCGCGTCCAGTTCGGCTTTCAGCGCCGCGACCACCGCCGGCTCTTCGGCATGGCGGTTGGTCGTTTCGGCCGGGTCGGTGAACAGGTCGTAAAGCTGGCCGGCGGGCTCGCCCGGCCGGGGCTCGACTTTCGCCGGCGCGGTGAACCCGCCGGAGCCGAGCCCCTCCGCCAGCTTCCAGCCGCCGCGCCGGAGGGCAAACAGGCCTTGCGCGGAATGCATGACCAGCGACGGCCGGACCGGCTGCGCGGGCCGGCGGCCCAGCAGGAGATGGGCGAAGCTGAAGCTGTCCTCCGCCGCGCTTTCGGGCACGCGCGCGCCGGCGATCTCAGCGAACGTCGCGAAGAAATCGGTCAGGCAGGCAAGCTGGCCGGCGGCGGTCCCTGGCTTCACCCGGCCCGGCCAGCGCACCAGGCATGGCACGCGGTGCCCACCTTCGTGGATGTCCGCCTTCTGCCCGCGCCAGGGCCCGTTCGCGGCGTGCCGGTACCGCGCGATTTCATCGGGCAGCCAGTGCGCGCCGTTGTCGCTGGTGAAGACGACGATCGTGTCGCGCGCCAGCCCCAGCCGGTCCAGCGCCGCCAGTATTTCGCCCACGCAATGGTCCGTCTGCGCCACAAAATCGCCGCGCGGCCCGGCCTGCGTCACGTCGCGAAACCGGCCGGTGGGCAGCCAGGGATCATGTGGCGCGGACAACGGCACGTAGGCGAAGAACGGCCGGCGCCGCCCGGCCTGCGCTTCGAGGAAATGGATCGCGCGCCGCGTGATCGTCGGCAGCACGTCGTCGTGGCGGAAGCCGGGCGCCATCGGCCCGGCGCGGTAAAAGCCGCCGCCGCCCTGGCGTTGATGCTTGTCGCCTTCGCACCAGGCGGTGGGCGCGGCCACGCAACGGTCGTTCTCGATCCAGACATAGGGCTCCATGTCCAGCGACGCCGGGATGCCGAAATACGAGTCGAAGCCCGCCGTGTGCGGGCCGCCGAAAAGCGGCCGCGCGTAGTCCACCAGGCTCACGTCCGCCGCGGGCTTCGCGCCGTCGCCGAAGTTTGCCGGCTCGCGCGTGGCCCAGCCCAGGCCCAGATGCCACTTGCCGAAGCCGGCCGTGACGTAGCCCCGCTCCTTGAGCAATGCGGGCAGCGTGAGCCGGCCGGGCTCGATCAACGGCGGCGACCAGCCCCACAGCACGCCCGACTTCAGCCGGCTGCGCCACGCGTAGCGGCCGGTGAGCAGGCCGTAGCGCGTGGGCGAGCACACGGCCGAGGGGGTGTGCATGTCCGTGAAGCGCAGGCCTTCGGCGGCGAGGCGATCCAGGTGCGGCGTGGGGATTTGCGAGTCCGGGTTGTAACAACGCGGGTCGCCGATGCCGAGG
Source organism: uncultured Verrucomicrobiota bacterium (assembly GCA_964568145.1). GTDB lineage: Bacteria > Verrucomicrobiota > Verrucomicrobiia > Limisphaerales > J093 > DSVZ01. Next base: position 22,981 of record CAZMOZ010000032.1, on the reverse strand, counting down.
TCGTCCGCGAGGATGAAGACGATGCTGGGTGGCGTGGCGGCGCTGGCGGCGAGGCCGCCGGCAACAAAATCCAACACGGCAAGCGCGGAGGCGAGGAGGCGAGGGAGGGTTTGCACGCGCCCATGAAACCAAGCCAATCCGCACACCCGCAACGGGAAAAGGCGGATTCTGGCAATGCCTCAGTGAGTCCAGGGGGGCGAGAGACCTCTCAAACCCAGCCGGCCTGGGTGGACCAGGACTGCGGGCTCGATGGAGCCTCGCCCCACCAGGACTGGCCGGTCGCGACTGCGAAGTCGTGGGCGCGTTTTTTTTCGCTGGTCAAAACGCTGGGCTTGGGTAAGCGTGCGGCAGAACGGTATGAATAGGAGACATCACCTTCATCAGTGTCTATGGCTGGCTGCCCTTGTCGGGCCTTTGCTGGCCCGGGGGGCCGCGCCTCGATTTGAGACCCCGGTTGTGGCCGGTGGCGCCGTGACGCTGCGGTTGCTCGGTGATCCGGGGCAGACTTACCGGATCGAGGCTTCATCCAACCTCACCACCTGGTCGGAGGTGGCGGTGGGTCCCGCGCTCAACGGCCTGCTCACCGTCCAGCACGCCGGGCCCTTGAGTCAGCCGCGCTTGTATTACCGGGGCGTGCTCGCGGAGCCGTTCATTCCTTTCCCGACCGTTGCGGCCGCGGCCGACACGAATCTCGTGGCGCGCGCGCTGGTGACGCCCGCCGAAGGGGGTGTTCTGCATCTCCAATCCATGGACGGCCCGGCGTTCACCCTGACCATTTCCTCGAACGCGGTGTTCAACTCCACGCTGGTCAGCATGACGTTGCTTACCAACGTCGCCGGCATTCCGGCCGCCAGCGGTTGCCTGGCTGCGGTCCGGATCGAACCGGAAGGACTGGTGCTCGCCTCGCCCGCGTTTCTCGAAGTGGACTTCACCACCAACCTGCCTTCGCCGCGCATCGCCTCGTTTGCCTTCGACAACGACGGGAAGCAGCTCCACCTCGTGCCGGACCTCGTGGGCTCGAATCGTGTCCGCATCCTGGTCAACCAGTTGCGCAGCCACGGCTCGGGCATCTTCACGCTGGAGGAGCTGGAATCCCTCGCGGCCACCGGCCCGGCGCCGCGGGCGCGCCGCGTGTCGTTGCACGCCAGCATGGAAGAATGCTACCCGGATGAGGAGGAAGAGGCGCAGGAGCTGCATCGGGACCTGGAGGACGCCATCCGGCCCATCCAGCAAAAGGTCGCGGCGATCCTTGGCGCGGCGCGGCAACAGCAGTTGCTGGGCGTGGAAGAGCCGGGGGCTCCGGGCGTTGTGGCGGCGTTCAATGAGGGCGCGGGGTTCTACGAACGGGAACTCAAGCCGCGCGTCGCGAATGCCGCCCAGAAATGCGCCGTCGCCCGCGAACTGCTCATGTGGATTCTCGGATACGAACGCCAACGGCAGTTGCTTGGCGTTGTCTCGGACGACGAACCGATGGACCCCACTGTGAACAACTTGATTTGCCAGGGCTTGAGACGTTGCGAGGAGGAAGCCCTCGAATGCTGTCGCACCAAGGGAGCGGACACCCGGCTGGTGACGTTCTTGCTGGGCATCGAGCGGCAACGCCAGTTGCTCGGCATGACGGACGGGAGCTGCGCCGTGCCCAACAGCGACGAGGCGTGGAAAGATTGCCTGCCGGAATGGGCCGGCGAACTCAAGATCGTCGAGCGCGGCCGGTACGCCACGAACATCAACACGCCTTCGATTATCAGCGAAGCCGCCGAGACCTGGACCTACGACCTGAGCGCGATCGTCAACAACGTGCGGGTGGAGATCGTGCCGCCGTTTCTTTTCATCCCCGGCTACACCAACCTGACCTTCGAACTCACCGGCCTGGGGCAGGGCGCTCACACCGCGCGCGAGCGGACCCGGACGCCCTGGGATGCCTGCGGTGGCGCAGTGGCGCGCATGGCTCTGGCGGGCGTCCGCCCCCACGATGGCGGGGATTCCTTCGAACGGCGCACCATGTTCAGCAGCGTGGCTTCGAACGTGGTGAACCTCACCGTGACCGTCGTGCTTACAGACAACTCCGGCAGCATCTTTGGGCCGAGCACATCGCTGAGCTTCATGAGCGACGTCGTCGAGGCGCCGCTGCGGGGGCTCACCACCACGACGACGAAATACCCCTCCGGCGCGGGCTGCGAAGTGGAGACGACCACAGACTACGCCAGGGGACAAGACCTCTACGGCTTCGAGTTCGTGCGGGCGAAGGAAGGTGAGTTCCCGCACTCGGACGACCGGATCTCCTACTCAAAAACCACCACCCGCAACCTCGGTTCGCTGACCGTGAATCGGCAGGTCACGCTGGAACTGAAGCGGGTGAGGTAGCCGGGCGGGGGAAGGCTGGCGAAAGCTACGCCGCCGTCAGGGCGCGGGCGGCCAGCACGCGGCGGGTGGGCACGTAGCAGGCCGCGAACTCGCGCCGGTACTCCGCGAAGGTCCCGGCCGCCAGCGCGGCGCGCACTTCGCGCATGACCTGGAGGTAGAAATGCGTGTTGTGCAGGCTCACCAGCCGCAGGCCGAGGATTTCGTTCACGTTCAGCAGATGCCGGATATACGCCCGCGTGAAGTGCCGGCAGGCGTAGCATACGCAGCCTTCCTCGATGGGCCGGAACTCCGCCTTCACCGCGCCGCCCTTGATGGCGAACGTGCCGCGCCGCGTGAAGGCCGTGCCGTTGCGCGCCACGCGCGTGGGCAGCACGCAGTCGAACATGTCCACGCCGCGCGCGACCAGCTCGACCATCTGCGCCGGCGTGCCCAGGCCCATCGCGTAGCGGGCCTTGTCCGCCGGCAGGTGCGGCTCGGTGATCTCGACGGCCTTCATCATCTCCGGCTCGGGTTCGCCCACGCTGACGCCGCCGATGGCGTAGCCGTCGAAGTCGAGCGCGGTGATGGCCCGGGCGCAGTGCTCGCGCAGCGCCGGGTTGCTGCCGCCCTGGACGATGCCGAAGACCTGCTGGCCCGGCGCGCGCGGCTGCTCGCGACATTCGCGCGCCCAGCGGATGGTGCGCTCGACGGCGAGGTGCTGCTCCTTGGCGGGCGCGTCGTGCGGCGGGCATTCGTCGAACACCATCGCGATGTCCGCGCCGAGCACACGCTGGATTTCCATGGCCTCCTTGGGGCCGAGGAACAGCGGCGAGCCATCGAGGTGCGACTTGAACTCGACGCCATGCGCCTTGATTTTCCGAATCTTCGCCAGGCTGAAGACCTGGAAGCCGCCGCTGTCAGTGAGAATCGGCCGCGGCCAGGCCATGAAGCGGTGCAGCCCGCCAGCCTCGCGGAGGATGTCGAGCCCGGGCCGGATGTAGAGGTGGTAGGTGTTGCCGAGGAGGATCTGCGCGCCCATCTCGACCAACTCGCGCGGGTCCAGCGCCTTCACGCTCGCCTGGGTGCCCACCGGCATGTACACCGGCGTCTCGATAACCCCGCGCGGGGTGGTGAGCCGGCCGAGGCGCGCCTTCGAGGACGGATCGGTCTGGAGCAGTTCGAACATCGCGTCGGTTATGGAGCCGCGTTGAAAAGGTTAAACCGGTCAAAATGGTTGAAACGTGAAAAAGGCGGTGTTGCGGGTGCGGTTTCGCCTTACGTGCTTCAACCACTCGCACGCGCCTCAATGAAGCAGGAAAGGTCCGCGCGCGCAGCAAGCTTCTTGTCGAGCCGGCGGGGCCGTCGCGCTCAAGCCAGCGGCCGCACGTTGCCCTCCTCGTTCATTTCGAAGGCCAGCGGGCTGAGCGGATACGGCTGGCGTTTGAAGTCCTCGGCCAGTTTGGCGCGGAACGTGGCCTGCGTCTGGGCGCCCGCCCGCACGGACCAGCAGATCAGGAAGTCGCGGTTGGGAATGCCGAAGCGGAACGGCACGCCGAGGTGTTCGGCGGCCAGCTCGCGCCAGCGCGGCAGCAGGATGCGCGCGGCGTCGTAGCCATCGCCCGAGGCGAGCGCCAGCATGGGATCGTTTTCGAGGCTGGCGTGGATCTGCAGGCCCTGCGACCGCGCGTTGAGATTGACCAGGGCCACCTCCAGCGCTTGGGGCACCGTGACGCCCCAGGACTCGAGTTCGTCCGCGCGGGCGTAGCGGTAGCCGGCGGTGGCGTCAATGACCAGCCCGATGCGCACGCCCGGCACGAAGGGTTTCTCGGCCAGCGCCAACTGGTGGAGAAACACCTCGGGCATGAGCTGGGGCAGCAGGATGGGCTTGGCCTCGCCCCACGTGATGCCGCCGATCAAGGATTCCGAGTCGCGGAGCAGCACGTCGAAGTGCTCCTTGACCAGCCGGCGTAGCGTGTCCGTGCTGCCGCCGGCCAGGCGGTGTTTCGCGGCCAGGTTGCCCAGGCCGAACTGCGCCGAGCCCAGCCGGAGGGTTTCGCCGTCCGCGCCCAGCGACGCCGGCTGGTCGGGGTACAACTCACGAACGAGCGCGAGCACCCGGCGGGCGAACGCCTGGGGGTTCTCGCGTGGCGACGACGTGTTCATGACGCTTGCGTGGCCAATCTGCGCCACTGGCCGGGCACTGTCCACCTTTTCGGGGGAACTTCATCCGCAGGAGTGAAGTCCGAAATCCGAAGGCCGAAGTTCGAGGCCGGAAGTCAGACGACAGAAGTCAGAGGGTTTGAGTCCAAGGCAGAAAGCGAAGAACCCAAAACCAGGAACCAATGGCTGGGCTCGACGGGAGTCTCGCCCCACCGTGACAGGCAAATTTGAGGGCAGGAAGATATGAAGACGATTTTCCCCTTCCTGAGTTCCAAATTCCACGTTTCTGAGTTTCGGTTTGGTTTCTGCGTCGGAAATCCAGTTGTCCTGCGACGCGAAAACCCTAGCATCCCGCCTTCCGGCTGACCCGGACAGGCAATCCACGGAATCCATGAAGAGCTACAACATCGCAGTCATCGGCGGCGACGGCACGGGCCCCGAGGTGGTGCGCGAGGCGGTCAAGGTGCTCGACGCCGCGGCGCCCCGCTTCAACGTGAAACTCCACTACACCCACTTTGACTTGGGCGGCGACCGGTACCTCAAGACCGGCGAGGCGCTGCCCGACAGCGCGCTGGCCGAGTTGCGACGCTTCCCGGCCATCCTGCTGGGCGCCATCGGCCATCCCGACGTGAAGCCAGGCATCCTGGAAAACGGCATCCTGCTGCGCACCCGCTTCGAGCTGGAGCAGTACATCAACCTCCGGCCGGTGAAGCTCTACGACGAACGGTATTGCCCCATCAAGGACAAGCGCTCCGAGGACATTGACTTCGTGGTGGTGCGCGAAAACAACGAGGGCCTGTACACCGGCGCCGGCGGCTTTGTCTTCAAAGGCACGCCCAACGAGATCGCCGTGCAGGAAAGCGTCAACACCCGGCGCGGCGTGGAGCGCTGCCTGAGGTTCGCGTTCGAGTATGCCCGCAAGCGTCGCGGCGGGCAGCCGTGGAAGGGGCTGAAGCCGGCGGAGGTCGAGGCCGGGTGCAAGGCCCAGATCACGCTGTGCGGCAAGACCAACGTGCTGACCTACGCGTTCGACCTGTGGGAACGCGCCTTCCATGAGATTGGCGCGCGGGATTACCCGGACATCAAGCGCGACTACGCCCACGTGGACGCCACGACGATGTGGTTCGTGAAGAACCCCGAGTGGTTCGACGTGATCGTCACGGACAACATGTTCGGCGACATCATCACCGACCTGGGCGCGATGATCCAGGGCGGCATGGGCATCGCCGCCGGCGGCAACATCAACCCGCAAGGCACCTCGATGTTCGAGCCGATCGGCGGCAGCGCGCCCAAGTACACCGGCCAGGGCGTCATCAACCCGCTCGCGGCCATCTGCGCCGGCGCGATGATGATGGATTTCCTCGGCGAAAGCGCGCTGGCCAACGCCGTCGAGCAGGCGGTGATCCGGGTTGTGCGCGAGAAGCTCAAGAGCCTGGCGGCCGGCAAGATGGGCTACACCACCAGCCAGGTGGGCGATCTGGTGGCCGGGATGATCTGAGGAACGAGTTGTTTGGCAGGCGCCGCCAATGGCTTGACCGCTGGCGGCGTTTCTGTGTTGCTGGTGATGCTTCGGCAGGTAGGTCGCCCCTCGCCGAGGGGCCACGCTTCCGGCCTCTGAGCCAGAAGCCGGCCACCTCAGCCCGCCCGGCTGGGCGCCTGCCGCATCGGCCGGCCTCACCAATTACGGGAGGAAGATTTTCTTGGCGACGGTGTGGATTGACGTTCCAATCCGGGACAGATCGCGTTGATTGTCAACACACACTAAACCCATGAAGCCTTCAACTTTGCACCTGTCGGGAACCGCTTTGCTGCTCGCCCTGAGCCTGCAAGCGCGCGTCGTGACCGTGACCACCCCTGACAACCTGAACCCGCCCCCCGGCCAGAAATCGCTCTTGCAGGCGTTGAACGAGTTGCAGGACGACGACGAAATCCGCTTCAGCCTTCCCGGCGACGGGCCGCACGTCATCGAGACACCGCCCGACGGCTACCCGCTCATCACCCGCTCGAATGTTGTCATAGACGGCTACAGCCAGCCGGGGTCGGTCCCCAACACCAACCCCATCCTCGCGCCCAACAACGCCCGCATCCGCATCGTGCTGGACTCGCGCAACGGCAACCATCGCCTGATGGACTTCCCCGGCGACGGCCCGAACGACGACACCGGTTACGGCGACACCGAAGCGGCCGTGCTGGGCGTGCTGGGCGCGAAGGGCTTCGTGCTGCGCGGCGTGTCCATCCTCGGCGTCCCCAAGGTCGGACCGGACCAGGCCGTGTCCTTGTACGGCGTGTCCTTTGCCAGGGGCGCCTCCGGCCGCGTCAGCGGTTGTTGGATCGGCCTGCATCCCGATGGCGCGACGCTGGCCGGGCCGGACGACGGCGTCACCGGCTTCCGCTACCGCGTGCGGGACGATGGCGGTGCCACGCTGGAGAGCATCCTCATCAACGACGTGGTCATCGGCGTGCCCAAGAACTCGACCAACGCCCCGGCGGACTTCAACGTGCTGGTGGGCATCCCGGCCATCCCGGTCATCATCGAGGGCGAAGGCACGCGCATCGCCGGCAACTTCTTCGGGGTCATGCCGGACGGCGTGCGCGAGGTGAACCTGATGCTTGACCCGGCGCTGGCGGGCAGTTTCGAGGGCTTCATCGAAATCGGCCGGGCCGGGAACAACACCGTCATCGGCACCGACGGCGATGGGATGAACGACGCCAACGAGCGGAACATCTTCGGCGGCACCCTGCCGGCCAACTTCGGCGGCTACGACCACAGCATCGAGTTTTACGGCCAGACGCCCGGCACGAACATCGTCATCGCCGGCAACTTCATCGGCATGGGCATTGATGGCCAGACGCGCTTCACCAACGCGGTGCCGGCGCTCAACGCCGCCGGCGGTTCGGCGGTGTTCCGCTTTGGCTCGAACCTGGACGGTGTCAGCGACGAACTCGAGGGCAACCGCGTCTTCAACCACTGGCCGGAGGACCTGTTCGGCGTGGACTACCTGTCGCAACTGGGCCAGGCCGGCCTGGGCTTCTTCGACGAGTTGTCCACCGGCGGCACGGTGTCCGCGCGGGGCAACGTCTTCGTGAACAACCTCGCCTTCCCGGTCTCGCCGTCGCGCGACGGCGGCGCGTTCTGGGTGAACTACTACCAGAAGGCGCTCGCGGATCCGGCCGCCGGCGTGGTGCCCGTCATCGCCGCGGAGTCCACCGTCCAACGCTTGAAAGGCACCGTGCCGCTGGCCGTGGCTGAGACCTGGCCGGAGATCCACGTGGACCTTTACCTGGCCGACCTCGAGGGGCTGGCGACCGGCCAGGCGCTGGGCATCCCGGAACTGCCCGCGGGCTTCGCGCAAGGCCGGCAGTTCCTCGGCGCCTTCAAGGTCAACGGACCGGCCGACCAGGACGCGGCGCCGGAGCGGTTTGACTTCGACATCTCCGGGCTGGGCCTTGCGGATTCGCTTGTGACCATCACCGCGAACTACGCCACCGGCCCCGTCGCCGAGCCGGGCACGGTGGTGCTCACCAGCCCGTTTTCGGAGCCGCTCCGGCTGCAAGGCGGGCCGGCGGGTGAACTGCGCTTCACGGCCATCAACCGCGTGACCGAAGGCATCCGGCTGGAATGGACCGGCGGCGGCACGTTGCAGTCGGCGGATCAGGTTACCGGCACCTGGCTGGATGTGTCGGGCGCCGCCAGCGGCTACACCACGCCCGCCACGGGCAGCATGAAGTATTTCCGGCTCCGGCGCTGAGGCGCTGCCACGCGGCTGGTCTTGCGCGCGGGATTGGTGGGTCGGGTGGGACTCGAACCCACGACCAACGGCTTAAAAGGCCGCTGCTCTACCACTGAGCTACCAACCCGGGGTGAATCCGGCGGACCCAAGGGCCGCCAGCAGGGCGTGACTATGCCCGCTGCCGCCGACCGGGCAAGTCGTTTTCAGCGGGCCGCGAGGTCCCGGGCGCGTCTCAATTTCTTGCCGACCGTGCCGCCTGCACGAACTTGAGACGCGCCCGGGCTTGTTGTCCCGGCTACTTCGCGGTTGAACACCCGCTCATCGGCCGGCAACATCCGCGCGTGCAGTCTCCCGCCGTCCCAGCCGGCCGTCTGACCACCACCCAGTGGCTGATCTGCGTCATCGCCGCGATCGGCTTCGCGTTCGACATTTACGAGCTGCTCATGCTGCCGCTGATCGTCGGCCCGGCGTTGCTGGAGCTGCTGGGCGTGCTGCCGGGCTCGCCCGAATTCCAGATGTGGACGAGCCGGCTGTTTTACTGGCCGGCGGTCTGCGGCGGGGTGTTCGGCCTGCTGGGCGGGTACCTGACCGACCGCCTGGGCCGGCGGCGGGTGCTCACCTGGAGCATCATGATCTACGGTCTGGGCGCGTTCCTGGCCGGGTTCAGCACCAGCGTCTGGATGCTGCTGGTGCTCCGTTGTTTCGTGTTCGTGGGGGTGTGCGTCGAGTTTGTGGCGGCGGTGGCCTGGCTGTCCGAACTGTTTCCCGATCCCAAACAGCGCGAGCGGGTGCTGGGGTACACGCAGGCGTTTTCGTCGTTCGGCGGATTGCTGGTGGCCGTCGCGAATGGTCTGTGCGTGAAGTACGCTGCCAGTCTGCCCGGCATAGACCTGTTAGGGTTTTTTGGCGACGCCATCCGCGACCACCATGCCGCGTGGCGGTACACGCTCATGACCGGCCTGATCCCGGCCTTTCCGCTGATGGTCATCCGGCCGTTCCTGCCGGAGTCGCCGGCCTGGCGGGAGAAGCGCGCGGCCGGCGCCTTGAAGCGCCCCAGCCTGGCCGAGCTCTTTACGCCGGAGCTGCGCCGCACCACGCTGGTCACCACCGCCATGTTCGCCATGAGCTACGGCGCGGCGTTTGGCGCCATCCAGCACATTCCGCGCATTGTGCCCGGACTGGCCGAGGTGAAGGAACAGGCCCGCCAGGCCGCCGCCGCCACAGAAGGCCAGCCGCCCGACCAGCAGAAACGGCTGGCCGTGCAGGCCGTGCGGCGCGTCGAGCAGACCGCGGCGGCCAAGATGACCAAGGTGCAGGAACTGGGCGGGCTGTTTGGCCGCTCGGTGATGGCGGCGCTGGCGGTGGCGTTTCTCATGCGGGGCGGACTCAAGTTCCGGCCGCTGCTGGGCTGGAGCGTGGCGGTGGCGTTTTTGCTCCTGGAAGTGCTGGCGGACTACGCCGGCTCGTTCGGGCAGCATCTGCTCCGGCTCACGCTGGCCGCGGCCGCGGGTTCTCTCGCCGCCGGCGTGGTGTATGTGCTGGCGCTGGGGTTGGAGCGCTTCATCAAGCCCACGGCCGGGAATTTGATCCGCGCCTTCCAGCTTCCCGGCATGGTGGTCATCGCCGGAACCTTCGCCTACGCGGCGGTGACCGGGCTGACGCCGCTCACGGTGGGCATTTTCCTGGCGGGCTTCTTCACGGTGGCGCAGTTCAACTTCTGGGGGAACTACCTCCCGCGCGCGTACCCCCTGCACCTGCGCGGCACGGGCGAAAGCTTCGCGGCCAACATCGGCGGGCGGCTCTTCGGCACGTCGTTCGCCTGGGTTACGACCACGCTGGCCACGACGCCCGACCCGGTGTACGCCCCGACCAAGCTGGCCTACGTGGCCGCCGCGGTGGGCCTCGCGGTTTACGCGGTCGGCTTCCTCCTGTCCTTTGCCCTGCCCGAACCCAAGTCCGACACCCTGGCTGACTGAGCGGAACGGTTCGGGTGAACCACGAATGGACGCGAATGCGCACGAATCGGGAAACCGGCGAAGCCTTGTGTGAAAGGCGCGCGTATCATCAAGCGCGCGCTCAAGCGCCGGACGGGGGTCATTTCCTCCGCCCGCTGCCCTTCGTGTTCGTTCGCGTCCACTCGTGGTTCTTTAAGCCCGAAAACCGAAGTTGGGCAGGCGGGACGCACCGCGCTTCGGCCAACTTCGGTTTTCGGATTGAATGCTCTGTTTCGGCCAAGTCAGCACCCCGCCCCGCATGGAAACCTTGAAAACCGGCTCCGCCCCCGCGCCGGCCGGCGGCCCGCGCCGCCTGCTCTCGCTCGATGCCCTGCGGGGCTTCGACATGTTCTGGATCATCGGCGCGGACGTCATCATGACCAGCCTGCGCCGGTTCAGCGACAACCCGGCGACGCGCTTCCTGGCCGGGCAGTTCGATCACAAGGACTGGGAGGGCTTCGCGTTCTACGACCTGATCTTCCCGCTGTTCATCTTCATCGTGGGCGTGTCGCTGGTGTTCTCGCTCAGCCGCCTCGTGGCGGAGCAGGGCCGGGCGGCGGCGTTGAAGCGGGTGCTGCGGCGCGGCGTGCTGCTGTACCTGCTGGGGGTGTTTTACTACGGCGGCTTTGAGAAGCCCTGGCCGGACATCCGCCTGCTGGGCGTGCTCCAGCGCATCGCGTTGTGCTATCTCGCCGCCGGGCTGCTGTTCTGCCTGTTCAAGCCCAAGGCGCTCGCGGGCATTTGTGCCGGCCTGCTGCTGGGCTACTGGGCGGTCATGGCGCTGGTGCCGTTCCCCGATGTTCGCCCCACGCCGGGCGGCGACCTGACGATCGGCCGCGAGACCGGCTTCACGAACGTCGCGCAACTGCGGATGGACTCCACCAACCTGCTGCGCGGCGTGTACCTCAAAGGCGTGAATCTCGCGAACTACGCCGACCAACGCTGGCTGCCCGGCTTCAAGTGGGACGGCACCTGGGATCCGGAAGGCTGGCTCAGCACCTTCCCCGCCGTGGGCACGTGCCTGCTGGGCGTGTTCGCGGGGCTGTTTCTGCGCAGGCCCTCGCCGGACCCGCGACGCAAAGTCGTGTGGCTGCTGGGCGCGGGGGCCGCCGCCGTGGCCCTGGGCTGGCTGTGGCATTTGCAGTTCCCGGTCATCAAAAAAATCTGGACCTCGTCCTACGTGCTCGTGGCGGGCGGTTACAGCGCCTGGCTGCTCGCGGCGTTCTACCACGTGATCGAGATCCGGCAATGGCAGCGCTGGGCAACGCCGTTTGTCTGGATCGGCATGAACCCCATCACCGTTTACGTGGGCGACAGCCTGGTCAACTACGCCGAGGTTGCCCAGCGGCTGGCGGGCGGCAGCGTGCGGGACTGGCTCAACACCACGGTTGCCGCCGGCGTGGGAGACGCCCTGCTCGCGGTGCTCACGCTGGGTCTGGCGATCTGGCTCTGCCGTTTCCTGTACCGGAAGCAGCTCTTCCTGCGACTGTGAACCGGCGCCGGCGCGGCCGGCGGCCCAAGCCGGGTTGCGAAGTTGACTAAAGCACGGGCGGGGTCGCCCGCATTACTTTCACGGGCAGGGTCGCCCGTGCCACTTCCGCGGGCGAGGGCGCCTGTGTCACGACGAAGTTTGTTTCCCGGACCCAGCGTCTTCGGCCACCGGCAGAAGCAGCGTGAAGGTGCTGCCCTGGCCGACCGCGGATTCGACCCGGATCCCGTGGCCCATTTCGCGCGCGAACTGGTAGGCCATGTACAATCCGAGCCCGCGGCCGGGCCGGGCGGACATGGCCTTGGTGGTGAAGAACGGCTCGAAAATGCGCGGCAACACCTCGGGGGCGATGCCGCAGCCGCTGTCGCGCACGCTCACCCGCACGTACCGCGACGCCGCCCGCGGCGCCAGCACCAGATCACCGGGCGGGGCGTCCAGCGGGCCGGTATTGATCTCGATCACGCCCTGGCCGTCCATGGCGTCGGCGCCGTTGAAGATCAGGTTCAGCAGGATTTGCTGGACCAGATCGGACGCCGCCTGCGCGGGCGGCAGGTCCGGCGTCAGCATCAGGCGCACCTCGACCTCGCGGCGGAATTTGTCGCTGAGCAGGCGCACCGTGCGCGCGACCAGTTGGTTGAGGTCGCACGGCTGCACCCGGCGGTCCGTGGCCGTGCCGAAACCGAGCATCGCCTTCACCACGTCGCTGGCCTGGTCCACCATGGTGAGGATGCGCGAAACCCGGGTGAGCACCTTGTCGCGGTCGCCCGGCTGGGCGGCGATGATCTGGGCCGAGCCCTTGATGATGGACAGGATGTTGTTGAAGTCATGGGCGATGCCGGCGGCGAGCGTGCCCAGCGCAGTCATCTTCTGGCTGTGGGCCAGCGCGTCGGTGGCGCGGCGCAGTTCGCGGGTGCGCTCCTCGACCTGCCGCTCGATGTCCGCGTAGCTGCGGCGCAGACGCAGGTGGCGGTTCACGGCCACCGCGGCGGCCGCCACGGCCAGCAACAGGCCGAACAGCGCGGCCGCCACCACGCGCTGGTCGCGGTACCACGGCACCACCACGCGGAAATCAAACACCGGCGGCTTGAGCTCCACGTTCCAGTTCCGGTCCATGGCGCGCACCTCGACGCTGTGCCGGCCCTGGGTGAGGCCGCGCAGCCGCACGTACGGCTCGGGCGCGTAGGCCGACCATTCGCCTTCATCCAGCCGGTGCGCGAACACGAGCCGTTCGTCCGGGGTGAACCGCCAGCGGTCCCGGCCGGTGAACCGCAGCGTGCCCGAGCCTTCGCCGGTGGCGCTGGCTTCTTGCTCCCATTCGAGGGCGAGCGTGCGCGGCGGGTCGAAATCCGCCCGCGGCGCGTACTCGGCCAGCCCGCGCCCGGTGCCGACCCAGAGCCGCCGCTGGCGGTCCTCGAGCACGCTGGTGACCGTCGCGGACGGCAGGCCCTCCGGCTCGCTGACCGCCAGCCAGGTGCCGCGGTAAAACCGGTGCAGGCCGTTGTTCGCGGCCACCCAGACGCTGCCGTCGCTGGCGCGCCGCAGAGCATTGACGTGGTCGAGGTCGCGGAGGCTGACCGCCCAGCGGCGGCCCTCAAATTCGAGCACCTTGCCCAGGCCGGCGCACCAGATCCGGCCGTCTTCCAGCTCGAGCCAGGCCAGCGCGCCGTCGTCCACGTAACCGTCCGCCGAGCCGAAAAACTGCCAGCGGCCGTCGCGCCACCAAGCCGGCCCGGCGCTGGTGCCCAGCCACCAATCGCCGTTGCGGGCGCGTTCAAGGAAGAAGACCTCCCCGCCCGTCGCCGGCAGCTCCGGCGCCTCCGTCCAGCCGGAAAAAAGGCGGCCATCAAAAAGCTCCAAACGCGGTGACTGGTCGGCCGCTTCAGGTGGCGGGCGCGTCAACACGACGAGCGCGTTCGGGGCCGCGCCGGGCAGCACGCGCGCGAGTTGTCGCCCGGCGGGATGGATCACCACCTCAAAGCGCGCGGTGGGGCTCTCGAATCGCCAGGCCTGCCGGCCAGCCGTGACCAACAGCGCGTCCTCACCCAGCGGGAACACTCCGTCGCCGGTCTGCCAGGCCGGCTCGAAGCCCGCCGGCCAGGCGTGCCGCGTCCAGGTTCCGTCCCGGCGCTCCCACAAACCCGTCTCGGCGGCGCACCATAATCCGCCGGCCGCATCCTCCGCGAGGCCGAGTACCAGGCCGGGCGATTCCAGCAAGGCCGGAGCGCGCCAGGCGGCGGGCGCGTGGCGGACCACGCCTTCGCGCGTGGCCAGCCAGAACACCCCGCGCGGCTGCACGGTCACGTCCAGGATTTGCGTGAATGGCACCGGCGGCTGGACCACCGTCATGTTCGTGCCCGTGAAGTACAGCAGCTTGGTCAGCGTGACGGCCCAGAAGGTGCCCGGCTCCAGCCCGCGCCAGGCGAAGCGGATGTTCTCGCCGGGCAGGCTGCGCGCCTGCCAGCGCGCGCCGTCGAAATGCGCCAGCCCGCGGCGTTCCTGGGCGGCCAGTTCCGCCACCAGCGTCACCCCGCCGGAGTCATCTTCAAACGGCCGGTGCAGGTCGCTGACCCCCGCGGAGTCGGGCGCGAGGTGGAAGGTCCAGGCCGACTCCGGACCGACGTGCCGCAACGGGCCGGCGACACGCGCCAGGCCGCGTTCGGCCGCGAGCCAGAGTCCGCCGCCGGCCGCCGCCGTGAGGTCGTGGAAGCGGCCCAGCGGCGTTTCGCCCGCTTCGCGCAACACGGTGAACGAGCCGTCCACGGCCCGGAACAGCACCAGTCGTTCGGGAAAAACGATCAGGAGCCGGTCTTCCTCGGCGGGCAAAATCGCGGGCGGCCGGCCGGCGCGAAGCGGGTTCAGTTCCGCGGTGGCGAGCCGGTTCGTGAGCGGATAGCGGGTCCATTCCTCGCCCGCGTAGCCCAGCACGCCGTCCTCGTACAAGGCCCAGAGGCGGCCGGCGCGGCTTTGATGCACGCGGTAGATGCGCTCGACGGGCGAGGGGATGCGCTGCACCCCGTAGCCGTCCAGGCCGCTGATGGCGTTCACCTCGCCGTGCTTCACCCAGACCATGCCGCGCGGGCTGGCGGTGACGGCCGTGCTCAAGGATTCGCTCAAACCGTCCGCCGCGCGGAACATCCGCCAGTGCGCGGTCGGTTGCGCCGCACCCGACGCCGCAAAGGCGGGAACCAGCGCCGCCAGCATCAGCTTGGCAGCGAGACCCGCCGTGCCAAAGCGGGCATGGGAGCGCCGACGATGCCGAGGTCGGTCAACGGAGTTGGGGAGCGCGCCCGCCCCCGGGCGCTGCTGGACGCGCCTCGCGTCCAGCCCGCCCAGCCAGCCGGCCGACCCGGTGAGCGGAGAGACCGTGGCGTGACATCGGATTTCCGCGGGGGCGCGGAAAACTCCACGCAGGGCGCGCGCGTTCTCCCACCGATTCTGGCCTTTAAGCTGGATGCGGATCGCGGGCATGGCCGCTGCGCCTCAACCACCGGCCCGCCGGCTGGCGTGGCGGGCGCGCCCCGCCGCCCAATCGCGCAGCCGCTGGAGGTGCTCGGCCATGGTGCGCGCCAACGGCACGGTCTCGCGCAGCGCCAGCAACACGTGGCCGGTGTTCAATTCCTCGCCCCGGCTGAAGCCCTCGTACAGCGCGCTGACCATCGCCTCCTCGATCTCCGCGCCGCTGAAGTCCGCGCTCGCCGCCGCCAGCGCCGGCAGGTCGAACCGCGCCGGATCGCGGCCGCGCTTGGCGATGTGGATGGCGAACACCTCCGCGCGTTCGGCGGCGTCCGGCAGGTCCACGAAGAACAAGTCGTCGAAGCGGCCTTTGCGCAGCAGTTCCGGCGGCAGTTGCGAGATGTCGTTGGCTGTGGCCGCCACGAACACCGGCGCCGTTTTTTCCGACAGCCAGGTCAGGAACGTGCCGAAGACGCGCGCCGTCGTGCCGGCGTCGGAGAACGTCGAGCCGTGTGTGCCGGCGAAGGCCTTGTCAATCTCGTCCACCCAGAGCACGGCCGGGGCGACCGATTCGGCCACGTTGATGGCCCGGCGCACGTTTTCCTCGGACGATCCCACCAGGCTGCCGAACATGCGGCCCATGTCGAAACGCAGCAGCGGCACCTGCCAGCAGTTGGCCGCCGCCTTCGCGCACAGGCTCTTGCCGCAGCCCTGCACGCCCAGCAGCAGCAGCCCGCGCGGCGCCGGCAGACCGTAGGCGCGCGCGGCCGGGGTGAACGCCGCGCCCCGTTTGCCCAGCCATTCCTTGAGCGCGGTCAGGCCGCCAACGGTCGCAAAGGACTCGACGGTGTCGTGGTACTCGAGCAGGCCGCTCTTGCGGATCAACTGGCGTTTTTCGACGAGCACCTCCGGCACCTGCGCCGCGCTCAGGCAGCGGTGCCGCACCAAAATCCGCGCGAAGACGTTTTCCGCCTCGGTCAACGTGAGGCCCAGCGCGGATTGCAGCAGGCGCTCGCGGCCGGCTTCGTCCAGGTCCACCTGCACCTGGCCGGTCGGGGCGACTTCGCGGATCACGCGGTCCAGCAGCGCGCCGAGGTCTTCACGGGTGGGCAGGGGGAAATGCACGACCGTGACTTCCTTTTCGAGTTCGGGCGGCAGTTCCAGCGCGGGCGCCACCAGCAGGATCGTCTTGAGGCTGTCCTTGAGGTGGCGGGCGATTTCCTTCAACCGGCGCGTGACCGCCGGCTGGCTGCGGTTCAGAAACGGCGGGAGATCCTTGAAGACGAACAGCGCCGGCTCCACGTGATCGAGCACCAGATCGAGCGCGGCCAGCGGCTCGCGCGTGGCGGCATGGCGGTACTTCTGCGATTGCAACGACGTGCCCGCCGGCACCAGGCCGGTGGTGCAGCTCCATTCCAGGACCTGTTTGCCCAAGCGCTGGGCCAGCGCAGCCACGCCAGCGTCCACACGCGCCTCCTCGCCGGACACGACGTACAATATCGGGTAGCGGGCCCGGATGAGGTCTTCGAGTTCCTCGAGGATGGTCATGGCGGTCCCGCGGCTTCAGCGGCCCAGCCAGCGTTTCCACCACGGCCGGCGCGGCGGCGGCTCCTGGGCGATGCTTTGCTGGAGGCGCGTCTCGATTTGCGGCGGCGGTTGGGTCTGGGCGCGGTCGGCCCCCAGCAACTCCTCGGCGCTGGCAAACTCGGTGCCGGTCTGGATCTGTTGCGCGGCCTGCGTGCGCGCCTCCTGGCGCTGGGTCAGCCGGGATTGAGGAGGATCGGGAGGCATGGCATCAGGCGGTTTTGGCGAACGCCGCGGTGAAGGCCCGGCGCGCGCGGTGCAGTTTGCCGCGGACCGCGTCCGCGGTCTGTTGGGTGAGATCGGCCACTTCCTGGTAGCTGAGCTGTTCGTCCGCCACCAGCAGCAGCAGCTCGCGGTATTCGGGCGGCAGGGTGTCCAACGCCCGCTGGATGCGCTGGCCCAGTTCCTTGGTCTCCAGCACGCGCAACGGGCTGTCGCCGGCGCTGGCGGCGCGTTCCCAGACGGCGTCGTCCGCGGCGGTGACCATCGTGCGCGCGTGCCAGCTCTGGAGCAGGTTGCGGCAATGGTTGATGGCAATGCGGTACAACCAGGTGCGCACCGCCGCCTCGCCGCGAAACTGGCTGAACTTGCGATATGCCTTGAGGAACACGTCGTGGGTGGCGTCCTCGGCCTGGGTCGGGTCGCCCAGCAGGCGCAGGGTGAGGTAATAAATGGCCTGTGAGTGGGCGGCGTAAATGGCGCCGAAACCGTCGGCCGTCCACACGGACAGCGCGGCCTCGGACGGACTTTGCTCCACCAGTTCAGCCATCGCAGGCGCGGGTTGCACGGCCATTCGACCGCAACGGCGCCATCCTGTCACGCCCGGAGCAACGCGCCGCGGGTGGCTGGCGTCTGGCTCAGAGGCCGGCAAGTGTCGCCCCTCAGCCAGGGGCGACCTACCTGAACAGGGCAGCGGACTGCCGTATTCCAGAAGGCTGCGCGTTGGTTGGGCGGGACGACGGCCGCGCGGTCTTTGTTTCAGGGTCGCGTCGGCGGCGTTTTCCGGCCGACCACCCACGTGGCCAGGCCCAGCACGGCCGCGATGGCCAGGCCGGCTGCCAGCAGGTCCACGCCCGGCTGAAACCGGGGTTCGTATTCGCGGTAGGTGAGGCCGGTGACTTCGTCGGTCTTTTCGACGGGCACCGACGTCTTGGTCCAGCCGCGGTGCGCCCCGCCCGCCAGCCAAACGATCAACGTGACCGCCGCCAGCCCGGCGGCCAGCCGGCGCAGTATGGAACGGAGGCGCGTCAAGACATGCGGGTCAGGATCGCGGCGCGGCGCCGGCCAGGCTGAGCGTCAGCTCGATTTCGTCCGCCACCTTGTCGGTGGGCGCGCCGGGGTTGATGCCGAAATCGCCGCGCTTGATCTTGAAGGCGCTGCGGACCACCAGCAGGTCGCCCTGCATGCGGCCGTTGGTGCGCGCGCCCAGTTTGTCCGGGAGGTAGGTCAGGCGCACCGGCACGGTGATTTCGCGGGTGACGCCCTTGATCGTGAGCTTGCCGGTCACGTCGGCCGTGGTCTCCGCGCCGCGGGTCTTCACGTTGGCCACCCGGACGGTCTCGAAGGTGATTTCCTTGTGCGTGGCCACGTCCAGCCAGTCCTTGCCGTGGAGGTGCTCCTTCATCATCGGATTGGGCACGTGCAGCGACGCCGCCTCGACCACAATCCGGCCGCTGAGGCTGGCGGGGTTGGCGGGGTCGAACTGCACGCTGCCGCTGATGCCGTTGGCGGTGCCGTTGATGGACTCCAGCGGGGCGTCGAGCAGAAAGACGGCGTTGTTCACGCCCTTGGGGTCTTTGAAGTCAAAGGTCTGGGGGGCGGCCAGCGCCGTGGTGATGGCGAGGAGTCCGGCGGCCGCGAGAAAGGCGAGCCGGGGAACGCGCGCGGTCATGGTCATGTGTCGAGTCTTCATGCGGATGTCATTTGTCAAAGTTCCGCAAGGTGTGCCGAAACCGGCGTTTGGCAAATGACCGCGGGCTGGCCAGGGCCCGGTTGCGAGACTGGACAAGCGAGGGTACGGAAAAACGCCCTTAGGGCGCGCGCGCTCGCCTTCGATTACGCCGGTGGGGCGGCGGGTTGTGGCTTCAGCAGGCGGACGGCATCTGCGAGAGGCACGACGGTTTCCTGACGGGTCGCGAGCGTTTTCACGCGCACTTGCACACCACCGTCGGCGGCGCGTTCGAGTCGGGCGGTGTGGCGGGCGCCGGCGTCGAGGGCGCGCTTGAACTGCTTGTCCGATTTCGCGGGCGTGAGCGGATAGTCCGCGGCGGCGCCGGCCTCGCGCAGGGCCTGCACCAGCTTCAGCGAGTCCGACCGCAACGCTTCGTCCTCGATGAGCACGAAGGCGTCCAGCGTGGCCGGCGGCAGCGCGGCGGCCCGACCGCGGGTCTTGAGCAGTTCGGTGAGCACCACGTCCCCCATGCCGAAGCCCAGCGCTGGCAGGTCCACCTTGCCGTTGGAGATGAGCTTGACAAGGTTGTCATACCGGCCGCCGCCCGCGAGCGCGCGAAATTCGCCCTGCCGGTCAAACGCCTCGAACACCGGACCCGTGTAGTAGGCCAGGCCGCGGATGACGCAGTAATCCACGCGCACGAAGTCCGAAAGGCCGCGCGCGGCCAGATCATCCAGGATGCGGCGGAGTTCGGCCGTGGGTTCCGCCGAGGCGATGAAGGCGCGCACGTCGTCGAGCGCGAAGCCCAGCGCCGCCAGGCGGGTCCGGCTGGTCTCGGCCGGCTCGCGTTCGAGCTTGTCAATGGCCTGGAAGAACTCGTAGGCCCGTGAGGCGTCCGGCTGCCGGTGAGCGAAAAATTCCTGCCAGGCGTTGCGGCTGCTGAGGCGCACCACAAAGTCGGCAGCGGTCAGACCCAGCGCCCGGAGCGAGTCAATCAATAGCGCGATCAACTCGGCGTCGGCCGCGGCGTCCGCCTCGCCCACAATGTCGGCGTTGAACTGGAAATGTTCGCGCAGCCGGCCTTTTTGCTGGCGTTCGTAGCGGAAGAGCTGGGGGATGGTGAACCATTTCAGCGGCTTGCGGTAATGGCGTTCCCGCGCGGCCACCATGCGGGCCAGGGTGGGCGTCATCTCGGGCCGAAGCGCCACCTCGCGGTCGCCCTTGTCGCGGAAGTTGTAAAGCTGTCCCACGATCTCGGCACCGCTTTTGACCGTATAGAGCTCCAGCGGCTCCAGCGGCGGGCCGTCGTACTCGCGGAAGCCGTAGCGGCGGCCGGTTTCGCGCCAGGTGTCGAAGATATGCCGGCGCAGGTCGGCGCTCCAAGCATCCGGGTCCGGCAGCGGGGCGGGGTAGAAGTCGCGAAAACCTGGAAGTCGGTCAATCATCGTCAAGGCGAAAAAAGACAAAACAGCACCCGTTGAGAGTGCTCGGTCAAGGCGTTGAAAAGTCGTGGCGCGCTCAGCTCGCCTTGCCTTCGGGGGGCGTGAGTTTCAGGACCTCGTCGCGCATTTCCTTGCCGGGCTTGAACTTCACCACGGCGCGCGGTGGGATGCGCACGTCCTTCTCAGGTGCGTTCGGATTCCGGCCGATGCGAGGCTTGCGAACTTTCACCTCGAAAACGCCGAAGTTCCGCAGCTCCACCGTCTCCCCTTTGGCGAGCGCGGCGGAAATGTAATCCAACGTCTTCTGGACCACGTCCAGGACTTGTTGCTGGACCAGGCCCGTTTCCTGGCTGATGCGGACCACCAAGTCTCGTTTGGTCATAGGTCGGAAAACAGGTTTGTGATTGGGGTGTGGGTTGTTACAACGACGGGAACGATATAACCCTCTCCGCCCGCGCGGTCAAGCGGCCAGACGCCACCCCCCGGACCGGTGGGACGGGCACTCGTGACGGGTGTTGTGGAACAGACTTTCCCCGGGTTGACCTGGCTTCTCCAAATCAACGGGCCGCCATCTCCACGACCGGAGCCGTCGCGACGGGTTGTTCGCAGGAGGCCGGCGCGGGCGGCCTGGCCGGGGCGGTTGCGGCCGGCGCCGCCTTGGCTTTCGCCTGAGCCTTGGCCTGCACCTGCGCGGCCTGTGCGGCGAGCCGGGCGTCGGTCTCGGCGGCCTCGGTCGGATGAATCTGGTGGTAGTACTGGTTGGGCTTGGCGAGGTCCGCCTTGTGCAGGAGCAGGCCGCCGAAGCGGTCCGAGGTGGCGATCTCGAACACGGTGTCCATGCGGATCGCGTCGAACGGGCAGACCTCCACGCAAATCTGACAGCTCATGCAGACCGCGATGTCAATGTCGAACACCTTCGGGTGTTTGAGCGCCTTCCCGCCCGCGTCGCGCTCGACCACGATGTAGATGCATTGCGGCGGGCATTCCTTCTCGCAAATCTTGCAGGCCACGCAACGCAGCCCGGCCTCCGGGTCCGCGCCGTCGTGAACCAGGAACGGAAAGCTGCGCGCGCTCTCGGGCAACGGCAGCCGCTGCTCCGGATACTCCACAGTGGGCAGCCGCGCCGGATCGCGGTAGCTGCCCACGAAATTGCGGGCCGTCTCCAGCAGGCCTTTGACCAGTCCAGTACCCAACATGCGGGTTTAATGTAGCCGGGGAACGCGGCCGGCGGCAAATCACCGCCATCGCAGGACGGAGACGGTGCTGCCGCTTGGGGCGGGCGTGGCCGCGCTTATTCGCGCGCGTGAAAATCAATCACGAACACGTCGGCCAGCGCCGGCCCCACCAGCTTGCCGAAGGCTTCGTGGTCGGGATGCACCAGGTAGGCGTCGCGGTCCTTGTCGTTGTCGAAGGTCAGGATGAAGCCGTGCGTGAAGCCTTTATCGAGCTTCTCGGGACTGACGTTGGTGCCCCACTCGAACGAGCGGATCTGCGGAATCTTGGCGGGCAGCGCGGCGAAGGCCTTCTCGACTTCGCGGACCTTTTCCGCGCCGGCTTCGGGCTTGAATTTGAAGGCCACCAAGTGCACCAGCGCGCCGCGTTTTTTGGCTTTGACGGCGGCTTCGGCGGCAATCGTTGCCAGCAACGCGGAGGTGAGGGCGAGGGCCACGAACAGAGCGGTCAGACGTTTCATGTTGTTATCAAGCATGTTTGAACGAGCCGACGCTAGCCCTGTCACAAAGGCGTGGCAAGCGTGGGCTCGGCGGGGCGAAATCGCGGTCAGCACGGGTGAATTTTTTGGTCCTCCAAGGCCCAGCGGGCGAGGCGGTTCGAATCCAAATGCGGACCGGCGCCGAAATCCTGTTTACAGCAAGGTCGCCGTTGTTACGATGCGCCCCGCTTTCATTCAACCAAGCCATGAAAAAGATCGAGGCCATCGTCAAACCTTTCAAGCTGGACGACGTGAAGAGCGCGCTGAGCGAGCTGGGCGTGGAAGGCATGACGGTCAGCGAGGTCAAGGGGTTTGGGCGCCAGAAAGGCCACACCGAAATTTACCGCGGCAGCGAGTACACGGTGGATTTCCTGCCGAAGATCAAAATCGAGGTTGTGCTGCCGGATGACCAGGTGAACGCGGCGGTGAACGCGGTCGTGAAGGCGGCCCAGACCGGGAAGATCGGCGACGGCAAGGTGTTCGTCAGCCCCATCGAGGATGCCATCCGCATCCGCACGGGAGATCGCGGCGAATCGGCGGTCTGAATCCTGCGGAAACTCGCGCGGCCCGGCGGGCGTTCCCTGTTTCGATTTCAACTGCGGTAAAATTCCCCAACCAACCATTCAACCATGAGCACCCCTGCGAGCGTGATGGAGCTGGCGAAGAAGGCCGGCGCGAAGATGGCGGACCTGAAGTTTGTGGACACCTTTGGCACCTGGCAGCACTTCAGCGTGCCGCTGGCCGAGATCACCCCGGCGGTCTTCACCGAGGGCCTGGGCTTTGACGGCTCCTCGATCCGGGGCTGGAAGAGCATCGAGGCTTCCGACATGCTGGCGCTGCCCGACCCGGCCAGCGCCTTCATCGACCCCTTCTGCGCGGTGCCGACCCTCTCGCTGACCTGCACCATCGCCGAGACGGGGACCAAGGAGGCGTACAGCCGCGACCCGCGCGGGATCGCCCAGAAGGGCGAGAAACACCTCCAATCCACCGGCCTGGCCGAGAGCGCGGTCTTCGGCCCGGAGGCCGAGTTCTTCCTCTTCGACAACGTGCAGTACGACGCCAAGAGCAACGGCTGCTTCTACTCGGTGGACAGCGACGAGGCGGTCTGGAACACCGGGCGGGAGGAGCTGCCCAACCTGGGCTACAAGATCCGCCACAAGGAGGGCTACTTCCCGGTGGCGCC
>CAZMOZ010000031.1:0-49442 GCA_964568145.1 uncultured Verrucomicrobiota bacterium | reverse complement strand
CGGAGTGTCCGAGACGCCGAAAGCGGTTGTCAAGAACCGCGGGCGGGGCTCGGGGTCGGCGCGCATCTTGAATATCGTGTGGGCAGGATCTCCCGCCGGGATGCCTGGTAGCCGGCCCCTGGCTCAGGGGCCGGACCCGTCGCCCCTCGGCGAGGGGCGACCTACCCCCTTGGCGGGAAGCCGCGCTCCCCTTTTACTCCGGCGCACAGCGCCCGAACTTCCGGGCGGCAGGATGCTGCCCTCCACGGCGGCCAGGGATGGCCGCCGCCATGCCCGGCGGGTCGCTTGCGCAATCAACACAGGCGAGGCGGCCTGCGCCACTTCCCGCTACCCCCGCCTTGGCTCGGGGCGCGGACGTCCACGCCCCGCGGCTCTTCCACATCGCCAGGCGCTCAAGGCGCCGCCGCCTCGGCCACCAGGGCCGAAAGCGTGGCCGGCGCTCGCGGCCCGACAAAGCGCCGCACCATCCGGCCTTCCGCGTCCACCAACACCTGCGTCGGCAGTTCGCTCACCGCGTAACGCCGCGCCACGCGCAGTTCCGGATCGAGCAGCACCGGAAATTCCACGCCCCGCCGCTTCGCAACCCGGGCCACCTTCTCGCGCGCTTCGCCAGCCTTCCCGGCTTCCGAAGAATCTTCGCCCTCCCCGGTTTCGTCGGCGGCATGGCTGTGGCCGTCATGGCCGTGGCCCCGTCCGTCCAGGGCGATGCCCAGCACCACGAGGCGACTGGCGTGCTGGCGTTGCAGGTCGTTCAAGGCTGGCAGTTCGGCCACGCAGGTCGGGCACCAAGTGGCCCAGAAGTTCAGCCAGATGACGCGGCCCCGCAGCGACGCCAGCCGGACCGGCCGGCCATCCAGGTCCGGCGATTCAAAATCCGGCGCCGGCCGGCGGTCCCGGACCAACCTGACCGCCGGCACGGCGGGACCGCCGGTTTGCGCCGCCAGCCAGGCGCGCAGTTTGGCCTGACCCGCGTCTGGCGCGGGCGAGCCTTCGGTCGAACTGGTCGAGGCGGCGGGAGGCCGGACCGTCGTGAAGCGCACGCCGAAATCCTCGCCCGCCAGCCGTTGCGCGGCCACGGCGGCCAGCCGCGCCACGCGGGGGTCGGCGTCGTCGAGCAAGGCGGCCAGCGCGGGCAGGGCGTTGGTGGGCGCGGCCTGGCGCAAGTGCCGCAGCGCGGCCAGGCGCAGCTCCGGGTCCGCGTCGCCCAGCGCCGGAGTCAGCCAGAGTTCCGGCGCGGAGTCCGGCAGCCCGGCCAGCAGGCCGAACGCGCCTTCCTGGATCGTCAGGTCCGCGTCGCGGGCGGCGGCCCGCAGCAGGTCGCGCAAGCCGCCGGCGGTCGCCGGTTGCGCCTGGATCAACTCGATGGCCAGCCGGCGGTGGACCGGACTTCCGGCGTGCCAGAACCGCCGGATGACCTCCGCCGGTTGCGGCGAGCGCTGCGCCAGTTCCGTCGCGGCTTCGGCATTGGGCACTTCGGCCCGGAGCAACAGCCGCAACAGCACGGCGTCGTGAACCGCGCGTCCCCACACCGCCGCCAGCGCGGCGAGCAGAATCGCCACGCCAACCAGCCAGATTGCCCGCCGACGGCGGGGCGGCGGCGGCGAATCTGACTTGGTCTTGGCTGGCGGCATAACGGCCAGTGGAGCGCGGACGCGCGCCGGGTCAAGGCGCAAGCTTGCGCAACCGGTAGTACCGCGCCGGGCTCGAGAGTTTCACGTTCACCGTCACCTCGTCGCCGACGATGATCTTGGGATTGAGCAACGGCTGCCATTGCGCGGCCGACAGGTCATCGCTGAACTCGAGGTCGTAGTCGGCGGCCAAAGCCGGCCACGACAGGATGAGCCGGTTGCCTTCGCGCTCACCCACCAGCAGGGGCGAGCGCGAGACCGGTATCTCGAGCCGGTTGATCGCGCTGGGCTTGGACAGGTCCACGGCGGGCGAGAGCAGGGCCGCCTGGCTGACGAACAGGCCGGGGTAGATCGGCCGGACCTGGACGCTGAGCACGGCGCTGCCGCCCGGAGGGAAGTTGCCCAGCCGGCACATCACTCCCGGAGGCGCGAGTTCCGCGGTGCCGCCGACGAAATCGGCGTCGAGCAGTTCGATGTTCAGCGAGAAGGCCACCAGCATGAACGTGCGCGGCGCGGTGATCTGGCCGCGGTTGGTGACTGTCACGGTGATGGTGTACTGATTGCTCATCAGCAGGCTGCTGGGCGCGGGGCCGTGCAACACCAGCAGGTCCGCCTCCTCGAAGACTTCCGTCCGCACGGCGACCTGGTTGTTGGCCG
This sequence comes from uncultured Verrucomicrobiota bacterium, assembly GCA_964568145.1. Lineage (GTDB taxonomy): Bacteria > Verrucomicrobiota > Verrucomicrobiia > Limisphaerales > J093 > DSVZ01. The sequence continues at coordinate 47,157 of CAZMOZ010000031.1, read as the reverse complement.
GCACCGGGTCGAACCCCGCCACGGTGGCCACGGCGACGTTGGTGATGAAACCCGGCTGGGCAGGCGCGCGCACGGCGAACTCCGCCGTCACCACGCCGCCCGGCGCCAGGCTGTCCAACTGCCCGGTGAAGCCCGTGTCCGTGGAGGTCCAGGCCCCCGCCGAGGTCTCCAGCCGCACCAGTTGCGCGTCGTCGGAGAGAAGGTTCATCACCCGGACAGCGGTGGCGGCGTTCGGACCGCGGTTGGTGACCACCAGAAACAGGCCGAGTTCACGGCCGACCAGCACGTCGTCCCGGTCGGTGTAAAGCTCCAGCGCGACATCCCCGGCGGGCCGGGCCTCCGCGAGCGCCTCCGCGACGTTGCTGGCCAAGTCGGGATCGAACTCGGCGGCCAGCGCCTCGGCGGAGAACCGCAATTCGCCTTCCAGCTCGGGCACCAGCGTGACGCTCAGGCTGGTGCTGGCGGCGGGGGCGAGGTCGCCGAACGTCACCACCAGCGTGTCGCCCAGCAATTCGTATTCGCCCTGGCTGGGCACGGCCGCGACCAGCCGCGTGAGCCCGGGCAGCTTGTCGCGCAGCAACACCCCGGTGGCAGTGTGCGGCCCGCGGTTGGTCACGGTGACTGTGTACGTGAACAGTTCGCCAACGGCCACCGGCGACGGCGGCAGGTCCAGCGCCACGACCAGGTCCGCGCCGAGCATCACCTGGGACACCACCGCCGCCCGGTTGTTCTCCGGCCGCGGGTCGGGATCGGCCATGACCACGGTGGCGACGTTGGTCAGCAGACCGGTCTGCTCGGGGCGAACGGTGAGCAGAAGCGTCGCGGCGGCTCCCGCCGCGAGGTCGCCCGGCCGGTAGGTCAACACCCGGTTCTGGAACTCGTACGCGCCGGCGCTGGCCTGCGCGTCCAGCAAAGTGGTGTCGGTCGGCAGGGGGTTCGTCAGCCGCACGCCGGGCGCCGGGTTGGGACCGGCGTTGCTGATCACCAGCGAATAACGCAGCGGCAGGTCGCGGTACACCGGCTCGTCGAGCGCCGACATGACGAGTTGCAAATCGGCGCTGGGCAGCACGTCGAGCGGGATCTCGATGGCATTGTCCTGCGGAATCCGGTCCAACGGCCGGGCGCTCGCTGTAGCGCGCCAGAGGTTCGCGCCGACCGTCAGGAACCGCGCGCGCAGGGTCGCCACCGCCTCGCCGCCGGCTTCCACCGTTTCAAACGCGAACACCAGTTCGGAGCCGTTCGTGCTGACCGCCGCCGGCGGTTGGGTCTCCAGCCCGAGCAATTCGACGCTGGCCGGCAGCGCGTTGGTCAGCAGGACGCCGGTCGCCGCGTGCGGGCCGCGGTTGGCCACGGCCAGGCGGAGCGCGACTTCCTGGCCCAGCAGCGGGCTGGCGGGCGTGGCGGTGGCGGCCAAAGCCAGATCGGCGAGATCGAACACCTCGATCGTGCCCAGCACCCGGTTGTTGGCGGGCGTGAGGTCGGTTTCAAAAGCGCTCGCGCCGGCCGTGTGCGGCGCCACGCCGCTGCTTTGCGGCGTGACGCTCACCCGCAACCGCGCGGTGGCGTCGGCGGCCAGGACCGGCAGACGCCAGGTCACCTGGCCCGCCACCAACAAGGCTTCGCCCGCGTCTGGCGTGAGCGCGTCCAAGGCGAGGAAGTCCGGCAACGGATGGGTGACGCTCACGGCCGTCGCGGGTTCCGGACCGAGGTTCTCCAGCGTGAAGGTGTACGTGGCGGCCACGCCACGGATCACCGGCGTGGCTGGACCATTCAGGCTTAGAACCAGGTCCGCGGCCAGACGCACCGGGACGATCAACTCGACCGTGTTGTCGTCGTGGTTGGGGTCCAGCTCCGGCGAGGCGGCGGTGACGAGGTTTGTGAGCAGGCCCAACACGGTGGGGTTCCAGCGCGTGGCGAGCGTGGCGGCGGCGCCGGCCGGCAACGTCCCGACCGACCACACCCAGCCGGGCGCTTCGGCCCGCCACTCACCCTGGCTGGCTTCCACGGAGATGAATTCCAGACTCGCCGGGGTCTGGCCGGTCGCCACCACTTCCCGGGCCGTTTCCGGGCCGCGGTTGGTCACGGTGACCAGCATCTGCAACGGCGTTCCCGGCGTGGCCGGATTCGGCGCGGCCGTCAACGTCACCCCGAGATCAGCCGAAGGCTGGACCTCGACCGCGGTTTCGCAGGCGTCGTTGGCGGGTGCGAGATCGGGCTGGGCGGCGGCCACTTCCAGTTGAGTTGCGAACGCTCCCGGGACGGTGGGGGTGAGTTCGATGAACACCGTGGCGTCGCCGCCCACCGGCAGTTCGCCCAGCAACACGTCCACGCCGCCCGCCTGCGCCTCCCACGTGCCCTGGCTGGGGGTCACGGTCTGCAATATGCCGGTCGGCGGCAGCAGCGCGCGCAAGACAACTTCGCTCGCGGGGAACGGACCGCGGTTGCGGACGTTCACCGAGACCAGCACGGTCTGGCCCACCGCCGGCCGCGCCGGACCGCTGGTGCAACTGACCGCCAGGTCCGCGTCCCGTTCGAGCGGAATGACCAGGTTCGCCGCGTTGTCGGTCGGCACCAGATCGGCCTGGTCCGCGCCGACGCCGACCACGTTCACGAACTGCCCGCTGGTCGAGCCGCGCAACGTCAGCGTCACCCACGCCGCCGCGCCCGGCGCGATTTCGCCCAGCTCGCATTCCAGCGTCCGGCCTGCGGCGGCGCAATTGCCGGCGGTGCCCTGGCTGGCGAGCAATTCGAGGCCGTCGGGGAGCAGGTCAATGAGTTGCATGCCCGTGGCCGCCAGCGGACCGCGGTTGGTCACGGTGATGATTACTTGAAACTCGTGTCCGACCACTGCCGGCGACACCGGCAGGTGCTGCGTCACCACCAGGTCCACCGCCGGCAACACCTCGATGGCGGCCATGACCCGGTTGTTGGCCGAATTCAAGTCCGGCTGGTCCGCGGAGACCGTGGCGCCGGTGTTGATCCGGCCCAGGCGGGTCGTGGCGACCTGCACCCAGCCGGTGGCGGCCTCGCCGGGCGGCAGTTCGCCAAACAGGAACGTCACCGCGCCCGGCTCGGACACCACGGAGCCTTGCGAGACGCCAGCCTCGCCGGCGGCCAGGCCGGCCGGCAGGTCGGGCACGACCCGCACACCCGCGGCGGGGTAAGGTCCGTGATTGCGCGCCACCACGGTGAGCGTCGTTGTCTGGCTGAGCAGCACCACTGAGGGGTCCACCGTCAGCAACACGCCGAGGTCGGCCGGTTCTTCCACGATGAACCGCGCCTCGGCCTGGCTGCTGGCTGGGGCCAGGTCCACCTCGAAGGCGCTGACCGACACCGCGCCGGTCACGGCCCCGGCCTGGGTGGGTTCAAAATCAATCGTGATCGCGGCGACGTCGCCCACGCGCAGTTCGCCCAACTCGGCCGTGACCTCGCCCGCGCTGGCATTGACCGTGCCCTGGCTGGCCGCCAGCGACCGCACGACGAATCCGTCCGGCAGGTCGTGCGTGAGCCTCACGGCGGAGGCCGGGCTGGGGCCGAGGTTGGTGACCGCGAGCCCGTAACGCGAAGGCTGGTTGAGCACGACCCGTCCGGCCGGCGGCGTGAAGCCCACCGCCAGGTCCGCCGCGGCGCGGACTTCCACCACGCCACGCGCCGTGTTGTCCGCCGGCCCGGCGTCGAACTCGAAGGCCGCCACCGTGGCCACGTTGGTCAGCCAGCCCAGCCCATCGGCGCGCAGCAGCAGGTCGAGCCGCGCCTCGGCGCCGGCCGGGAGCGCACCCACCGGCCAGCGGACCACCCCGGCCAGGTTGGTTGCCTCGCCTTGAGAGGGTGTCGCGCTGACCAGGCTCGCGCCCGCCGCGAGGGTGATTTGCGCCCGCACGTCGCTGGCGGGCACCGCGCTGCGGTTGGTGACCACGAGCACCTGGGTGAAGGTCTCCCCCAGCGCGACAGGACCCGCCGCCGGTTGCCAGACGATTTGCAGGTCGGTCACCGGGCGCACCTCGGTGAGCGCCGTGGCCAGGTTGTTGTCCGGCGCGGGATCGGGTTCGGCGGCGTTGACCACGGCTTCGAGGCTCAGCGGCCCGGGCTGGCCGGGCACGACCACCAGTTGCAGCGTGGCGGCCGCGCCGACCGCCAGGTTGCCCAGCCGGCCGCGAAACACGCCCGCCTCGTGTGTCCAGTCGCCCTGGCTGACCGTGGCGGAGGCGAAGGTCACCTCCGGCGGCAGTTCGCTGGTCACCACCACGTTGCTGGCGGTGAACGGCCCGGCATTCGTGACGCTCAAGGCCAGGGCCAGCGGTTGCCCGACCGGTGTCGGGTCCGCGCCGGCGCGCAGCGCGAGCGCGATGTTGGCCGTGGGCATGACGCCGATCAGGAAGTCGGCCGTGTTGTCCGCCGGGGCGAGTTCGATCACGCCGGCGGTGACGGCGGCGCGGTTGAGAAAAGAGCCGGGCGCGGCCACCTGCAACGTCAGGCGCACGGCGCTGCTGCCGCCCTCGGGGATGGTGCCCGGCAAGGCGGTCAATTCCCGGCCTTGAAGGGAAACCGTTCCCTGACTGGCCTCGATGCCGAGCACGGTCACGCCTTCCGGCAGCAGGCTGGTGAGCACCACGCCGGTGGCGTTGTTCGGGCCGCGGTTGGTCACCGTGAGCGTCAGCTCGAACGGCTGGTCGTGCCGCGGCGGGGCGGGGGCGAGGCGTTGCAAGACGGCCAAGTCCGCGCTGGGCGGCCGCACCAGCACACTCACGGTGCCGGTGTTGCTGGTCGCGTAACCATCCTCGACGGTGAAGGTGAAACTGTCCGGTCCTTCATAGCCCCGGTTCGGGACATAGCGGACCGTGCCGGCGGCACGGTCGAAGTCGTGGAGCACGCCGTGCCGGGGCAACGCGACGACGCGGAACGTCAACGGGTCGTCGTCGGGATCCTCGCCGTGCAGCTCGAGGTTGATCGGATGCTCGAACCAGGTGGACACGCTGGTGTCCATCGCCAGCGGCGGGCGGTTGAAGAACTCGCACAGGTAGCCGGATTGCGCGTAACGGATTTCCAGCCCCCAGCAGCGCAACGTGCCGGTGTCCTCGGCGCTGGTGTCGGTGATCACCAGTTGCCAGTCGCCGTTTAGCGGCCGGTCCGCCAGGCCGGCCAGCGGCTCGAACGGCCTGAAGGCGCCCACAAACGGCGAGGCGCTGTCCGCCAGCCTCTGGCTGGCGGCGTCGTCAAACCGGGTCCATTCCACCCCGCCGCCGCACTCGCCCCGGCCGAGGTTCTGCCCGAAGTACAGCAAGGGCGGCATGAGCGTGGCCGCCCCGCCATCCGGCGCGCGCAACTTGATCTCCAAGTCGTCCAGCCAGGTGTGGTCCAGGCGCACGGACGCTTTCACATTCAGGACCGCGCCCGGAATCGCCACGGGCAGCGTGGAGGTGACACTGGCGCTGTCGGGGATGGGCAGCGGTGTGTCCGCCGCGACGAAGACGCCGGTGGTCACGTTGGTCACCGCGAGCCGGCCCACCACGCGCTCGAAGCGGTTGGTGATGCGCACCTCGCCCACCGAGGCGATGTGCTCGAAGCGGAGCGTCTCGCCGCACGGCGCGTTCTTGCTGACGCGGTAGGTCAGGGGCGTGAGGTTCGGCGCGGCGATGCCGGGGGGCAGGTTGGGATAGATGGCCTTGGCTTGGAGGAGTTGCACCCACGGCGAATCGGTCGCCAGACGCGCGGAGACGTTGGTCGCGCCGGGACCGTCGGTGTTGCGCAGCACCAGCCGTTCGGCGATTTCCTCGCCGCGGTCGAGGAAACCGTCGCCGTTGCCCGCTGGCGAATCCGTGGGCGGCGAAACTTCCAGAACCAGCAGCGGCGTGAGCGGAATGCCCACCGGCGCGAACAGCAAGGCGAACTTCTGCCGCCCGCCCACCGGCAGGTTGCCGCCCACCACCGCGACCATCCAGGTGCCCGGCATCACACCGTTGTCGGCGAACACCTGCTCGATGACGTTCAGGTGGTCGGCGCGATTTCGGGTGGCCGGAGCGCCGGGGTTGGCCGGGTCCAGCGTCCACGGAAAATGCTGCGCGCCGGCGGGGTCGGTCACCACGAGGTCCAAGTCGTTGACCAGCGTGCGGGCGGCGTTTTGCAGCGCCGGCACGTCGTCCCAGACGAGCGTGATCTTCACCTGGGCGGTGTCGGGCGGCACCGTGAGCGTGTAAACGGCGTTTTCGCCTTGCGCGACCTCGCCGATCAGCCAGCCGCCGCCGCGCAGATGATCCACCGCGTCACGCACCCGCACCCGGCCATAGCCGGAGGCGTAATCCGGTCCGGGCTGGAACCAGTCGGTCACATCGTCCAGGTCGGCGGCCGTGTGGGCCAGCAGGCCTTTCACCAGGGCGGGCAGCGGCGTCTGGCCGTTCAGCCGGTTCCGGTACTCCTCGATCAGCAGCGCCGCGGCGCCCGAAACCGCCGGCGCCGCCATCGAAGTGCCCACCAGCACGCCGTACCGCGCGTCCGGCTGGGTCGAGGTGATGCCGCCGTCGCCGCCGACCTCGTCGCCTGGCGCGACGATTTCCGGCTTGAGCCGGCCATCGTCGGTCGGGCCCCAGCCGCTGAAAACGGTCATCGAGTTGTCGTCGGAATGGATCGCGCCGACGGTGAGGATGTTCTTGGCGGTGGCCGGCACGCCCACCGAGCGGTACCCGCCGGGTGTGCGGCAGCCGCTCGAATCCTGCCGGCCGCGGGCGTTGCCCACGGCGAAGATCACGTGGTACGGCGCGCCGTACAGGCCGGTGACCAGGCGGTCGTAATTCGGCGCTTCCCCGGCGTAGTCGCCCAGCAGATGACAGTTCCCGAAGAAATCGCTCACCGTGATGCCCCAGGAATTCTGCGAGATCACCGCGTTGTACCGCTCGCGCGCCTCCCGGTGCTCCTCGATCAACGGCCCGGTGTTCACGTCGTAGGAAATGATCGTGAGCCCCGGCGCCACGCCCCGCCATTGCCGCGGCCGGCCACCCGCGTTCTCGCTGCCCGTGCCCGAGCCACCCATCGTCCCGGCCACGTGCGTGGCGTGCGGGTGACGGAACTCCGCCACGTTGGTCTCGCCCGGCACCGCCCGGCCGGCGAAGTCCGGATGCGCGAAATCCACCCAGCCGCCGTCCCAGATGCCCGCCGCCACACCGGCGCCGGTCAGGCCGTACGGCGCGGCCTCGACTTCATGCGCCTGCATGTTCGTGCGCAGGCCGTCGTTGAAGAGCGAGATCGGCGGCGGCGCTTCTTCGAGCCAGCGCACTTCATCAAGTTCCGCCAGCCGGGCAATCACGTCCGGGGCGGCCAGAACCTCAAACTGGCCGGTGGAAGCTGTTTCGCTCCGCACCTCCGCGCCGGCGGCGGTCAGCGCCGCGCGGGCCGCTTCCGGGGACACATCCTCGAACGGCCACACGCGCAGCTTCACCCGGCCATCCGGCTCGACCGCCCAGAGGCCCGGCGTGCCGGCCTGCAACGTCTGGGTGAGCTTGTCCTCGGGATAGACCGCGCCCAGCCAGCACAAGCCGGCGCCGGCGGCCAGATCAAGGTCGGCGCTGCGCCGCACAGTGGCGAAGTACGCGCCGTCCGGCACGTAGCCGAGCAAGGTCAGGCCGGCGAGTGCGAGGCGCGCGCGGTCGTCCGCATCCGGCACGCGATTGAACTGCGCCAGCACATGCACACCGGGGGCGTGGGGGCGGGCCGCGAAGGCCGCGGCCAAGTTGCCGGCCAGCGCGCCCGCGCCCGCAAAGGTGCCGGACTTCAGCCGTACCGGGCGCAACTGGCTGGCCGAGGCCAGGCGCGGCCCGGCGGCGCTTTCCAGCAGCGGAATGCGCTCCGGGTGGGCGGGCGCAGTGGGCGCAGGCTGGGCCAGGCCGGCGGTCTGGCAGAGGCTCAGGACCAGCCCCGCCAGCGCGGTGGACAGGGACCGGCGTCGGAGGAGGCGGGTTGAGGCCGCGGTTGTGGGACCGGGGTTGAAACGGCGGACGTCCTGCCAGCGCGCATGCATTTGGAGGCGTATAGCAGAGCGGGCCGAAAAGGCAAAGATTGCGCGGGCGGAATTCCGCCCGGCGATGGCCGGCCCCGGTTTTTCAATTCGCCCCGGCTGGCTCGCCGGTGCTATAAGCCGCGCCGTGATGGCCTGCCAACCAGACCTGCGGTCCGCCGCCCGGCCGGCAATCCGGAAGGCGATCGCATGGAACTGAAACTGCCCACGCCCGAGGCGGAGGTGCCGGAGAGCGCGCGGCCCCGGTGGTTGCGCGGGCTGCGCCGCGCTGAGGAATGGCTGCTGGTCCTCGTGCTGGCCGGCATGGTGGCCCTGCCGTGCGCGGAAATCGTGCTCCGCAAGTTCGCCGGCAAGGGCATTCCCGCCTCGGGACCGCTGGTCCAGCATCTGGTGCTGGCGGTGGGCATGCTGGGCGGGGCGCTGGCCGCGCGCGAAGGCCGGCTGCTGTCCATCTCCACGCTCACGCATTTCCTGAAAGGCCGCTGGCTCACGGTGGCGCAGGTGTTCAGCGCCGGGGTGGCCGCGGCAATCAGCACCTTTCTGTGCCTGGCCAGCGTGGAGTTCGTGGCCGCCACGCGGCCGCTTGGCAAAATCCTCGCCTACGGCATCCCGGTCTGGACGGTGCAACTGTTGCTGGTCTTCGGCTTCGGCCTCATCGCGGTCCGCCTGCTCTGGCACGCGGGTCCCCGGTGGCGGCCGCGGCTGGTGGCGTTGCTCGTGACGCTCGCCCTGGTGGCGGTGTACACGGGCCTGCCGCCGCTGGCCGCGAAGCTCGGCTGGATCGGTTTTTCGCCCGACCTGCTCCGCTGGCCGTCGCTGGTGTTGCTACTGGCGGCCATTCTGGCCGGCGCGCCGATCTTCGCGGCGCTGGGCGGCGCGGCCTTGATCTTCTTCTGGACCGACGGCGAAACCGTGGCGGCGATCCCGCTGAACCACTACCGGCTGACCGTGAACCCCACGCTGCCCAGCATCCCGCTGTTCACGCTGGCCGGGTATTTCCTGGCCGAAGGCGGCGCGGCGCGGCGGTTCGTGCGGGTCTTCGACGCGTGGTTCGGCCACGTGCGCGGCGGACCGGCGATCATCACCGTGCTGGTCTGCGCGTTCTTCACCTCGTTCACCGGCGCTTCGGGGGTGACGATTCTGGCGCTGGGCGGGCTGCTGCTGCCGGTGCTGCTGGCGGCACGCTACTCGGAACGGGCGTCGCTGGGCCTGCTGACGGGCGCGGGCTCGCTGGGCCTGCTCTTCCCGCCCTGCCTGCCGCCGATCCTGTACGCGATCGTGGCGAGCACGAGCGCGAACACCAGCATCCGCATCGAGGAGATCTTCCAGGCCGGGCTGGTGCCGGGGCTGTTGCTGGTGGCGCTGGCCGGCTGGTGGGGCGTCCGGTGCGGCCCCAGGACGCAGGCGGCGGACCGCCGTTTCAACCTGCGGGCGGCGTTGTCGGCAGTGCGGGCGGCTTTCTGGGAACTGATGATCCCGGTGGTGGCACTCACCCTGCTGTTCTCCGGGCTGGCCACGCCGGTCGAAGCCGCCGCCGTCACGGCCTTGTACGCGTTTGTCGTCGAGACGTTCGTGTACCGCGACCTGCGGGTGTTCCGCGACGCGCCGCGGGTGATGACCGAATGCACGCTGCTGGTGGGCGGCGTGCTGCTGATCCTGGGGGTGGCGCTGGGCTTCACGCACTTCCTGATTGACGCCCAGATTCCCGACCAGGCGGTGGAATGGGCCACGGCCACCCTCAAGTCCAAGTACACCTTCCTGCTCGTCGTGAACCTCTTCCTGCTGGCGGTCGGCTGCCTGATGGACATTTACTCGGCCATCGTGGTGGTGGTGCCGTTGCTGGTGCCCATCGCCACGGCGTTCGGCATCGAGCCGCTGCACCTCGGGATCATCTTCCTGGCCAACCTCGAACTGGGCTACCTCACCCCGCCGGTGGGCATGAACCTCTTCCTCGCCTCTTATCGCTTCAACAAGCCGGTGCCGGAGGTCGTGCGCGCCTCGCTGGGCATGCTGGGCGTGCTCGCCGTGGGCGTGCTGCTCATCACGTACGTCCCGCCGCTCACCACCTGGCTGCCCAACTGGCTGAAATGACCGCGCCCGCCGCGCGCGGCGTGAGGCCCGCGCCGCCGGGCGGTCCAAACGGAACCTGTCGTGAACTCCCGGACCCTGCGGGCTGTTTCGTTGGCGGCGAACGTCGTTCTCGGCCTGGCCGTGGCCGTGCTGGCGCCGCGGCGCCTGGCCGCGCCCCAGCCGTCCTCCGGCAGGGCCACCGCCATCGCGACGCGGCCCGCGCCTCCGCCCACCCGTCCGCCTGCGGCTGCCACCGCCCCCGCCCCGCCGCGGCCATTTCACTGGGCGCAGATCGAGTCCGAGGACTACCGGCAGTACATCGCCAACCTCCGCGCCCTCGAATGTCCCGAACGGCTCATCCGCGATCTGATCGTGGCTGACCTCGACGAGCTTTACGAGACGCGCCGCCAGGCCGTGAAGTACGAACGGCTGCCGCCTTGGGCCGGGTTGGACCGGCACGAGGCGGCGGCCCTGAGGTTCCGCCAGCAACTCCACGCGCTGAGAGAAGAGCAACGCGCGGTGACTACCGAACTGCTGGGCTACCCATGGGAGAGGGAGGCGATGGAGACATACTGCCGGGAGGAATCGGCGGCGGTGGTGCTGGGGTATCTGCCCTCTGAACAGGCTATGCAGGTGCTCAGTCTGCCAAAGGTTTACGAGGATTACGCCCAATGGGTCCGCGAGCGTGTTCAAGGCATTCTGCTCCCCGAGGATCGTGCCGAACTGGAGGCTTTGGCGGTCGAGCTGGAATCCCGGCTGGCGGCCATCCTCAACCCCGCCCAACTCGAGGAACTGATGCTGCGTCTTCACATCGTCGCGGCCCTTTTCGAGGACAACCATTTCGAGACGGCGGAGTTCACCGGCGTCGAGGTGCGCGAATTCGCACGGCTGTCCCGCAGGTTCACCGACCCGATCCGTGAGCAATTGCTCCGTGTCCGCGAGTTGAACGAAGAAGAAAACGAGCGCCGCGAATTCATTCTCGAGGCGGAGCTGGCAAGCACGCTGGGGCCGGAGAAGGCCGCCGACCTCAGGCGCGCCCGGGACGAGCGGTTTCGCGACACCCTCGCCTTCACCCGCGAACGGCAGCTTCCCCGCCAGATCGCCGTGAAGACATACGAAATCCTGTCCGCCGCCGAACAGGAGGCCAACCGGCTTCGGGCGGACACCCAGCTCGACCCGGCGGATCGCCAGGCCCGGCTTGAGGAACTGCAAGTGGCCACAGCCGCCACACTCACCCAGGTGCTCGGCAAGGTTCATGTTCAGCAATACCTGGGCGGTGATGCCGGCAAGTGGCTGAACGAACTCAACCCGCCAGCGGCGGATTCGACGGAGGTGGCCCCGTGAACCGACGTCGCCTCTTGCGGCTGTCACTGGGTTTGAACGCCTGCCTGGTCGTGACGCTGGCGTTTCTGTGGGCTTGGCCGGCGCCGGTGTTGCCAATCGCGGTTCCCGAGCGTGTCCCGCGCCTGGCCGCCCCGCCGCCGGTGGCGGAATCCGCGGCCGCCCTGCCCGCCGTCACGCCGCCCGCCTGGCCACGCTGGGGCGACGTCGCCTCTACGAACTTCCTGACTTACCGTGACAACTTGCGCGCGGTCGGCTGCCCGGAAAAGACCGTCCGGGACATCCTGCGGGCCGAGATTAACGACTGGTTTCTGCGCCGTCGCCAACCGTGGGTGGACGCGCTGCAGCCGCGCTTCTGGGAACTCGCGGCCGGCGGTTCCGACGCTTTCGAAGAGGTCGAGGAGCGGTTGGAGGTGTTCCGGAAGGAGCGCGACGCCTTGTTAAGCGAAGTCCTCGGCCCGGACCAACTCGGTGCCGCAGCCGAGGCGCTCAGCCGGCGCGAGAGCTTTGCGGAACAGTACGGGTGGCTGCCTGCGGAACTTCAGTCGCGGCTCGTGGAGTGGGACGAACGGCTCTGGCAGGCGGAACGCGCGCTGCGGGATGAGGTGGCCGCGCGCGAGGACAAGTCCTGGACGGCTGCGGATCATGCAAGACGGAAGGCCCTTCGTGACGAACACGATGCCACGCGGCGGAAGTTGTTGGGTGATCTGGCGGATGAATTCGACCTGCGCAATTCCAGCGCGGCTGGCTGGGCAATGTGGCTGAGCGGGTTCGAACCCACCGAGGCCGAATGGCGGGCGGTGACCCGGATCAAAACCGAACTGGGAAAAGCCCGGCGTGAAGCCGACGGCGGCCTGGATGTCGGCCTGATGCGGCGTTATGGCCTTCTGCCCAAAGACTGGAAGGCTGGGAATGAGCACAAGCAAGCCGCCTTGGAAGCAGCCGAAGCCCGTTACCAAGCCAGCCTGCAAGCCGCGTTCAGCCCCGAGCGCTTCGCCGAATACCAGCGGGCGAGCGGCGCAAACTACCGGGAGACCCGCGCCGTGACCCGGCGGCTGGGTCTGCCGGAGGAACTGGCCGACCAGACTTGGGAAATCCAGCGCGCCGCCCAAGCCGCCGCCCAACAACTCCGCGCCCGGCCGGACCTTGACGCTGCCAGCCGGCGGGCCGCTTTGCGCGAAGTCCGGGCCGAGGCGGTGCGGTCCTTGCGCGTCACCCTGGGCGAGCGCGCTTTCGCGCCTTACCAGGAATACGCCGGCGGCTGGCTTCAAGTGTTGGTGCCGGGCGAATGACGCTAGCGTCGGAACACAAAACAGGCGGGAACGCCTCCGTTCCCGCCTGCCCGTAGTCCTGGACAACCGCTCAGCTCCGCTGGAAGCGGCGGTACGCGGCAAAGGCGCACAAACCCAGGCCGGCCATCAACGCGTACGTGCCGGGTTCCGGCACGACCAACTGGCCGCGGATCTCACCGCCGGGAAACTGGCTGTTGTGGACGTTGACGTAGGCGAGCCCGTCCTGAATCCAGCCGAACTGCACGGCCGTCAGCGTGCCGGCGCCGGAGAGCGTTCCGGCCGTGCCACCAGTATGGGTCAGCGGGACAATTACACCGGCGTTCACGCCGGGCGGCGCGGGGGCGTGGATGTGCGCGGCAGTCGCCGGTGCGGTCAACCCGCTGTAACTGCCTGTGAGCGTGAAGGCGAGGGTTGCGTCATTCACCAGCAGCGTGGCGCTGCCGGTGCCGGGGCTGGCGTTGGGAGGAACTTCCTGCGTCCCTTCCAGGGTGGCGACGAACACCGCGGCCTGCGCCGCCCCGCTCAGGGCCAGCGCCGCCATCAATGCCAGGAGGGTTTTCTGGGAACTTGTCTTCATGGCTTTGTCATTTGGCTGTTTACTAGACTCAATCAACTCACTTAACAGCCAGAAGCTAGGCAAGCTTGGGAGTGTGTCAAGTCCGCCCGCCCCGCCGCAAAACGACCGGCGGTCGTCATTCCCCGTTTGTTGCAGCGCGACCTGACGGTGGGTGGAAGGCGGGCCCGGGCGGGAGCCAGGGCAAGAAGCCGTCCCGGATCAACCCCAAAACCGAAGTTGGCCGTAGCGCAGTGCCTCCCGCCTACCCGGCTTCGGTTTTCGGGTTCAAACACAAGGCTGGCCTTGAAACCCCGCCGGCTGGTAGCTTCGCGGCAACAAAGCACACGCCCATCATGGAAACATCCACGCCTTCCACCCCGGCCTGCCGGCCCGCCGCCCCCACCACCCGTCGCGAGTTCCTCGCCGCGACCGCCCGGACCGCCGCAGTCTCCGCCCTGGCCGGCGTGGCCTTGCCGCACGTCCACGCCGCCGAGGACAACACCATCCACCTGGCCATCATCGGTTGCGGCGGGCGCGGCACCGGCGCGGTGGCCAACGCCCTCGAGGTCCCCGGCGGCCCGACGAAGCTGGTGGCGATGGCCGACCTGTTCCCGGACCGCCTGAACAACTCATACCAGACCTTGCGCGAGAAGTACGGCGATCGCATTGACGCGCCCGCCGACCGGCGGTTCGTCGGTTTCGACGCCTACAAAAAGGCCATTGACTGCCTGCGGCCGGGCGACGTGGTGCTATGCACCACGCACGCGGCGTTTCGCGGCATGCATGTCGAGTACGCCGTCGAGAAAGGCGTGCATGTGTTCATGGAAAAGACCTTTGCGCCCGACCCTGGCGGCATCAAACGCATCCTCCGCGCGGGCGAGGCGGCGGAGAAAAAGGGCCTCAAGATCGGCGCGGGCGTGATGTGCCGGCATTCGTCGGCCCGGCAGGCGTTGATCCAGCGCATCCGCGACGGCTCGATGGGCGACATCCAGTTGATCCGCGCCTACCGGATGGACCCCGGCTACCGCATGGGCCGGCTCAACCCACAGCCGGGCGAGTTGCTCGCGCAAATCCGCATCCCGTACCAGTTTTTCTGGGCCTCCGCCGGCATCTTCATCGAGCTGATGATCCACCAGATTGACGAGTGCTGCTGGATCAAGGACGGCTGGCCGGTGGCGGCGCACGGCGTCGGCGGGCGCGGACCGTACAGCACCGATTGCGCGCAGAACTTCGACACCTACTCGATCGAGTACACCTTCGCTGACGGCACCAAGGCGCTGGTCACCGGCCGGTACATTCCCAAATGCCACAACGACTTCGCGACCTTCGTCCACGGCACCAAATGCGCCGCGCAGTTCTCCGGCGACATCCACGCGCCCACGGTGCAAATGTACAAAAATCAGAAGATTGAGCGCGCAAACATCGCCTGGCGGCCCGAACGCGAAACCGTGGACCCCTGGCAGGCCGAGTGGAACGTGCTGCTCGACGCGGTGCGGAACAACAAGCCGCACAACGAGGCGAAGCGCGCGGCGTACTCGAACCTCGCCGCCATCATGGGCCGCGCCGCCGTGCATTCCGGCCAGATCATCACCTGGGACGAGGCGACGGCATCCGACTTCACGTTCTGTCCGGACGTGGACAGCCTGAACGAAACCAGCCCCGCGCCGGTGAAGGCGGACGCCAGCGGGCGTTATCCGGCGCCGGTGCCCGGCGTGTGGCGGGAGATTTGAACCGGCGGCTCGCGCAGGCTGCGCAATGCCACCGTCTGAGACGCTCGCAGCCTACCACCGCGGTTGATCGAACCGGCGCAACCCGGCGGCCCGGGCCTCGGCCCGCGCGACCTGGCGCTCTTCCGGACTCACCGGCCTCGCAAGGTCCGGGAACAGGCCGGGCGCTTCCAATACCTCGCCGGCGGGATGGTACTGCCCCATCACGTTGACATAAGTGCGCGGTGAAATCTCACGGACCAGCCACTCCGCGAACGGCCGCGTGCCGGCCAGTCCGCCGGGCATGACCAGATGCCGCACGAGCAGGCCGCGCCGGGCCAGGCCGGCGTCGTCGAAGACCAGGTCGCCCACCTGCCGGTGCATTTCGCGCAGCGCCGCGCGGGCCGCGTCCGGATAATCCCACGCGTGCGCCAGCCGCCCGGCCACGTCGGATTCCCAGAATTTGAAATCGGGCATGTAAATGTCCACCACGCCATCGAGCCAGCCCAGCGTTTCCAGCGAGTCGTAGCCGCTGGAGTTATAGACCACCGGCAGCCGCAGGCCGGCTTCGGCCGCCTGGGCGAGCGCCTCGAGCGCCTGCGGCACGACGTGCGAGGGCGTGACCCAGTTGATGTTGTGACAGCCGGCGGCCTGCAATTCGAGCATCATCTCCGCCAGCCGCGCCGCCGACACGGCCGCGCCCACGCCTTCGTGGCTGATGTCGAAATTCTGGCAGAACACGCACCGCAGGTTGCAGCCGGAAAAGAAGATCGTGCCCGAGCCGCACCAGCCGCGCAGGCAATCCTCCTCGCCGAGGTGGGGGAAATGGCTCGCCACGCGCGCCCGGCGTCCGACGCCGCACACGCCGGTCTGGTCGTGCAGCCGGTCCGCCTCGCACGCGCGCGGACAGCAGCGGCACCGGGCCAGGGCCGCCACCGCCGCGGCGGCGCGGCGCTCGAGTTCACCGCTGCGGGCCAGGGCGAGATAGGCTGGATAACCGGCTTCGGTCATGGCAGGCGGCCGAGGCTACGAGCCATCTTTCCGGGCGGCAACGCGAATGCGGAACAAGGCTCACAACCAGCCGCGCTTCAGTTTTGCGGTCTGGCCATGAGGCGATGGGGCGGGACTCCTGTCGAGCCCTGGCCTCCATCATCAGCCCCCCGGGCTGCAAGCGGGTCGCTCGCGCCTGCTTTTGCGTCATTGAGCGAGCCAGACTGCCAGTGGGAAGTCCGCGTCCCGGACCGGCTCAAGTTTCGACAAGGCGGCGCCGTTTGCGTCCGCAGGCTTCCAAGGCACCCTTGTGCGCGCGGCTGCCGGCGTGTTTCCGGCAGCCCGGATGCATCCCATGAGCGACCTCGATCTCGAACGACTGGAAGCGCGTCCCGGCGTCTCCCCCTGGCGGCTGGCCCTGGCCCGACGCGTGGATGCCGGGCCGGTGCAGTTGCTCATCACCGTGCTGATCCTGCTCAACGCGGCCGTCGCCCCCGGGCCGGCAAGGCAAATCCCGCCGCTCACTGGGCCGCGTCGGCGCCGGGTGGACGCGGCGCGGAGCGATGCAGGACCTGCTCGCAGATTCGCAGATTGGCGGCGAAGGCGAGCTGCCGCGCCAGTTCGCGGTGCGCGCGCGCCACGGCCAGGACGACGTGCGAGCCCTGCGTGCCCGGCACGCCCGCCAGCGCCTTCATGCTCTTGACCGTGAGCAGCAGACGCGTGCTGAACCAGCCGCGCTTGAGCTTGAGATCGGCCACTTCCGGCCAGGGAATCTCGACCTCCTTGACGCCGGACCGGATGAGCCGCAAGAAACCGTCCCGCGACTCGAATTCCAGCCGCAGCCCGGCGTCGGTGAGCCGCAGCGCGCCGTTGCACTCCGCCATGCCGCCGTAAGCGTCCGGAATGCTCACCGGCACCGAGAGCTCCGCCGCGCTGGAGATCACGTCGCTCACGCCGGGGAGCATGGCCCTGCACGGCACGCGGCACAAGCTTGATGGACGGGCTGGCCAGACACTCATCCGGGTCCGGTTCCATTGGTTACCGCGGTGGCGGATGCCGGATGCCAGATGCTCGATACCGGCTTTCGACCTTCGACCTTCGACTTTAAACTTGGGACTTGGGACTTGGGACATGGAGTTTCGGCCTTCAGATTGCGGACTTCGGCCCTCGCGTCGCGGCCCCGGTTGTTTGACGTCCGCGCGTCCCGCCACTAGGTTCGCCAGCACAAAACATCGGCACATGCTGGCTTCAACTCAAAAACCCGCCGACGCGACCCCCGGTTTTCGCCGGAGCGACGAGCGGCTGATCAAGGTCACGCCCACGGCGGCGGCCAGGGTGCGGGCGCTGCTCGCCAAACAGGGCCGGCCCGACGGCGTGTTGCGGGTGGCGGTGGTCGGCGGGGGCTGCTCCGGCCTGCAATACAAGATGGACCTGCAGGACGCGCCCGCGCCGCGCGATTTCCTGGTGGAAAGCGCCGGCATCCGCGTGGTGGTGGACCCGAAAAGCGCGCTGTACGTGACCGGCGCCGAACTCGACTACGTCGAGGCGCTGCAAGGCGGCGGCTTCAAGGTCAAGAACCCGAATGCGGCCAGCACCTGCTCCTGCGGCGAGAGCTTCTCGGCCTGAGCCGGGACGATCCCGCTGAGGCAGGAGTGCGCCCGCGTCCCCCGCGAGTGTCCCAGCCGTCGCTGCAGGGCTTCTTCCGGGCGGATTGACTTCGAGCTTCACCGCGAGGGTCTGGCTTACGCGTTGTTTTGCGTGTTTGGCGGGCCACAACTTCGTTCTTCGGGATCGAAATTGTCACCGGCCCCGCCGCCCGCCTCACATTCCGCTGGCCCGTGGCGGCGCCGGACCTAGACTGCGCCCGCGCGCGAGCGGCCATGAGCAACATCGTGTACTTCGACCTGGAAACGCAACGGTCCGCCGAAGAGGTGGGCGGCTGGGATCGCATTCGCGACATGCGCATGAGCGTGGGGGTGACCTTCAGCACCGCGCGTGGCACGTACGAGATTTACGAGGAGTCGCGGGCGCCCGCGCTCATCGAGGAACTGCGCCGCGCGGACCTGGTGGTGGGCTTCAACATCCTCCGCTTCGATTACGAGGTGCTCACGGCCTACAACCCGTTTTTCGACCCGCAACAGGTCCACACCCTGGACATGCTGGTGGAGCTGGACAAGACGCTGCCGCACCGGCTTTCGCTCGACGCGATCGCCGCCGCCAGCCTGGGCGTGGAAAAGACCGGTGACGGCCTGCAGGCGCTGCGCTGGTTCCGCCAGGGCCGGATGCTCGAGATTGCCGAGTACTGCTGCTACGACGTGAAGCTCACCCGGCTGGTGCATGAATACGGCCGCGAGCGCAAACGGCTGTTCTACACCACCCGGTTCGGCAAGAAGTCCGTGCCCGTGAGCTGGTAGGCGCGGGCGCCAGGCGCCGTGGCGGCAGCCACCTTCCTCGTAGCGGCGGCCATCCTGGCTGCCGCAAAGGACGGCATCTTGCCGCCTGGAACCAAAGCCCCCTACACCCTGGCCATGTTGCATTGCCGGCCGAAGGCCACCGGGCGGGACGCCCGGCTCTACAGCAGGCAAGGACGCCTGCTGCCACACCGTACCGGCAGCGATGCTAACCGTCCGGGTGTTTGACGCGCCCGGCCCGGCTGGCACCATTCGTCGTGTGAGCGACACACCCTCAGCTCCCCCCGATCCCCCCGGCGTGGCGATTGTCGGCGGCGGCATCACAGGTCTGGTCTGCGCGTTCCGCCTCCAGTCGCGCGGCGTGGCCGTGACGTTGTACGAGGCGGCCGGACGCGTGGGCGGCGTCATCCAGTCCACGCGCGAGGCGGGCTTCCTGGCCGAGTGCGGGCCGAACTCGATCCTCGACACCTCGCCGAAGATCCGGTCGCTCATCACCGACCTCGGCCTGGCGGCGCGGCGGATGGACTCCGACCCGGCCGCCGAAAACCGCTACCTCGTCCGCGGCGGGCGGCCGGTGTGCCTGCCGACCTCGCCGCTGAAGTTCTTCACCACCGAACTTTTCTCCCTCGGCGCCAGGCTGCGCCTGCTGCGCGAGCCGTTCATTCCGCGCGCGCCGGCCGAGGGCGAGGAAAGTGTCGCCCAGTTCGTGCTGCGCCGGCTCGGCCAGGAATGGCTGGATTACGCGATCAACCCGATGATCGCCGGCATCTACGCGGGCGACCCCGCTCGGCTTTCGGTGAAGCACGGCTTTCCGCGGCTGCACGCGCTCGAGCAGCGGTACGGCTCGCTCCTCAAGGGCCAGGTTCTCGGTGCGAAGGAACGCAAGGCGCGCGGCGAAGTCTCCAAGCAGGAGGCCAAGAAGGTGTCCTTTGACGAAGGCCTGCAAGTGCTGACCGACACCCTCGGTGAGCGCCTGGGCTCGGCGGTCAAGCTGCGTTCGCCGGTCACCCGGCTGGAACGCGCCGCGACGGGCTGGCGGGTGACGGCGCGCGGCGCCGGCCGGGAAACCTGCCAGCTCCACGCGGCCGTGCTGCTGGCGACGCCGGCCTACCGGCTCGCGGAAATCGAGCTGGCGGCCGGGGACGCGCCAGGGCTCGGTCCGCTGCGCGAGATTTACTACCCGCCGGTGGCCAGCGTGGTGCTGGGCTTCCGCCGCGAAGACGTGCCGCACCCGCTCGACGGCTTCGGCATGCTGGTGCCGGCGGTCGAGCGGTTCAGCATCCTGGGCACACTGTTTTCGTCCTCGCTGTTCCCGAACCGCGCCCCGGCCGGGCGCGTGCTGCTGACCACTTACGTGGGCGGCGTGCGCGCGCCCGAACTGGCGTTGCGGTCCGAGGCGGAACTGATCGCGCTGACGCTGCGCGACCTGCGGGCGATCCTGGGCGCGCGCGGCGAGCCCGTTTACCGGCACGTGCAGGTGTACCCGAAGGCGATTCCGCAATACGAGGTCGGCTACGGCCGGTTCAAGGCGTTGATGGACGAAATCGAGGCGAAAGCGCCGGGCATCTTCTTGGCCGGCCATTTCCGCAACGGCATCTCGCTGGGCGACTCGATCCTGGCCGGGCACGACGTTGCCGAACGCATCGCGGGCTGGCTGCAAGCGGCGCCCGCGGCGGGTGCCTGATTGCCTGCCGGGTCGGTTTTGACGGGGTGGGGCGAGACTCCGTCGAGCCCGGCGGTTTTGGTCCTTGGTTCTTGGTTCCTTGTTCTTTGTTCGTGGTTCGTGAAAAGCGGATGTCGGATGCCAGATGCCGGCATTCGACCTTCGACTGTGGACTTTGAACTTGGGACTTGGGACTCAAACAATGACTCCGGCCTTCGCGGCCACAGGACGCGACCCCGCGGCACAGCCCCAGGCGAGATCGCCTGGGCCACTACCGCCCGACCGCAGCCGGCGAGGAATTGAGAGGCGACCCCGTGACGCCGGATCCCCACTCGGCTCAACTTCGGTCTTTGGTTTCAGGAGCGGACTGCGCGGGGCAACGGCGCGGCGGCTGATCTCATGGCGGGCGAGGCGTCCGCCACGGCTCCCGAGACGGGTGCGCTCCCCGGTCCAACAGCATCCCCCCGGGCTCAGCGATTTTCCTGCGCCACCTCTTCCGGGATGGCGAACAGGTCGAAATGGGACCACCGCGTGCAGTCGGCCTCCTGCAATTCGGCGCCGACGGGATCGGCGTCGTCTTCGTACTTGTGGACGCGGTAGCCCAGCCGGCGCAGGTCGGCGTAAAAGCCCCGACGCTCCCCGGCGGGCAGGTGCTTGTAGATTTCCGCGCGCAGGTACGGCCGGTTGGCGCGCAAGATTTCCTCCAGCGAAGCCACGACCGCGCGGTCGTAGCCTTCGGTGTCCACCTTGATGTACCGGAGCCGGCGGAGTGCGGCCGGGAACTCGCGTTTCAGGTGGTTCACTAGGTTGCGGCCCTGGACCTGGAGTTTGAAGAAATGGCCGTGCTTCCACGGGCTGAGACCCGGATGCAGCCCGCCGTTGCAGAAGCCGGGGTCGGAGTACTCGAACTCGAAGACGCCGTCCTCCGCCGTGGCGGCGAACCCGAGCGGCCGGATGCTGGTCTTGCCGGGGTTCAGGCCGGCGTTGGCCTCGAGCACCTTGAAGACATACGGATTCGGCTCCAGCGCCAGGACCAAGCCGGTGGGGCCGACCGCCAGGGCCAGCGGCAACGTGGTGTCGCCGGTGTGCGCTCCGATGTCCACCGCCACGTCGCCCGGCCGCAGGAAACGCCGGAGGGCGTCCACCGCAGCCTGGGTCAGCGGCCGGGGGTGCTCGCGCGGATGCCGCCAGCGCGCCACGCGCACCGGACCTTCGCGGGGCAGCTCGAGCGTTTCCACGTCAAACGGGTACTCCGCCGGGGACGGCTTGAAACCCAGGCCGTACAGCACTTCTTTGAGTTTCATCCGGCTCGAAACATAGCACGAGAAGCCCGTTTGTCCGGGCGGCGACGGGTCGCCTTGCCGCCGCGGGCGCTCAGCCAATACCGGGAGTACCGGCTCCTAGCCGGCATGACTTGGGTGAAAGAAGTGGCCGGCAAGGACGCCGGCGCTCCCAGTTTGCCTTGGATTCGCCCGCGGAAATGAAGCGTCAAGCAACTCATTCAACCGCTCGCCCGTTTAACCCGAAAACCGAAGCTGGGCAGGCGGGACGCATTGCGCCACGGCCAACTTCGGTTTCCGGTTTAACCGCTCCCGGTTGCGACTCATCCGCGTTGATCCGCGACCATCCGCGGTCGGTCAGGCTTGACCGGCGGTCTGACCGCCCCCACCCGCCGCCGCGCCCAGGCTGGATTCGCACTGCTGGATGTGGCGGCGGATGCCTTCCAGCCAGAACGCGTACTTGGGATGCGGGGCGCCCGATTCGACGGCGGTGAACCGCGGCCCCACCGTCAGCCCATGGTCGTAAAGCGCGGTCAGGTGCAGACGCGCGGCGTTGATCTGCTCATCCACCACGTAGCGGAGATACCTCCGGCCCTTGCCCGGCAGGCTGGGCTGAATCCGGGCGTGCAACGTGTCGCGCATGGTCTCCAAGGCTTGGAAAGCCTCCTCGCGGTTCAGAACTGACATGGCGGCACGATGGTCGCGCGGACTGGCGGCGTCGAGCCTCGAACGCGGAATGCGGACGGGGGCTGTAGAAGACGGAGGCCAGATGCCAGAAGCGGGGAGCGAGGATTGAGAATCGAGGATGCTCGCTTCGCGCTTCGGATTTTGGATTTCGCGGCCGCAGGCCGCGCCGGCGGGGCGAGACTCCGTCGAGCCCTGCTGTTTTGGCACGAGGTTCGGGGTGCGAGGCGCGGGGTTCTGGTTCTTGGTTCGTTGTTGGTGGTTCGGGGAGAGCGGATGCCAGATGCCGGCTTTCGACCTTCAACCTTCAACCTTCAACTTTGAACTTTGAACTTTGAACTTGGGACTTGGAGTTTCGGACTTCGTGTTTCGGTCTTGTGCCGCTATGCCGTTCAACCTTCCCGCAAGGCCACCACCGGATCCACCCGCGCCGCGCGCCAGGCGGGAATCAGGCACGCCAGCACGCTCACCGCGCCCAGCCCCGCCGCCACCCCGACCAGCGTGAGCGGATCAAACGGGCTGACGCCGTACAGGAAGCTGGCTAACGTGCTGCCCAGGGCCAGCGCGCCCACCACCCCCACCCCCAGCCCGATCAGCGTCAGCTTCAGGCCTTGCGACAGCACAAGCTGGGTGATCCGCGCGGCCGAGGCGCCCAGCGCCATGCGGATGCCCAGCTCGTGCGTGCGCTGGCTCACCACGTAGGCCATGACGCCGTAGATGCCCATCGCGGCCAGCACCAGCGCCACCACGCCCAGTGTCGTCAGCAAGGTGCTCACGATGCGCTGGGCCAGAAACGCCGCCTGGATGAAATCGGTCATGGGCAGCATCGCCCAGACTTCCACGCCCGGGTCCAGGGCGTGGACTTCCCGCCGCAACGTCTGGGCAAACGCCCGCGGATCACCCTGGGTTTGCAAGGCCACGCCCAGGTTCATGTCCCAGACTCCCTGCTGGTAGGCGAGGTACATGAACGGCTCGGGCGGTTCGTTCAAAAAGCGGTACCGGCCATCCCGGGCCACGCCGATGACGGTCAACTCGCGCCGTCCGCCCCAGACGCTGAACTTGCGGCCCAGCGGATCCTGCCCCGGCCAGAAGCGTTTCGCCATCGTCTCGTTGATGATCGCCACCAGCGGCCGCGAAGCGTCGTCCTGGTCTGTGAAGTCCCGCCCCGCCAGCAGCGGAATGCGCAGCGCGGCGAAATAACGCGGCGAGACGATGGCGTACTGCGCGCCCGTGTCTTCGTTCGACCTGTTGTCGTAGCCGGGCACCGTGACGCTCAGGCCGGAACCGCCTTCAAAGCCGAGCGGGAACCAACTGGCCATCGCCGCCTCCCGCACGCCGGGCAGCGCCGCCAGCCGTTCGCGCAACTGGCGGTAAAAAACCAGCGCGCGCTCCTCGGTGTAGCCGTGCATGCCCACCCGTAGGCCGGCCACCAGCACCTGGCGCGGGTCGAAGCCGATGTCCACCCGCTGCGCGCGGCGCGAGCCCTGCAGGCACAACCCCGCGCCGGCCAGCAGCACCAGCGCCAGCGCCACCTCCGCCGCCACCAGCGCGCTGCGCAGCCGGTGGTGGGGCAGCGCGCCGGACGTGCGGCCGCCTTCCTTGAGCGTGGCGTTCAGGTTCAACCGCGAGGCCTGGAGCGCGGGCGCGAGGCCGAACAGCACGCCGGTCGCCACCGACACAACCAGGGTGAAAAGCAGCGTGCGGCCATCCACCGCGAACGTGTAACCGATGGGCAGGTAGGTGGGCGGCAGGAAGAGCTTGAACAAGCCGGCGCCCGTGTGCGCCACCAGCACCCCCAGCGCGCCGCCCAGCAGCGCGAGCGCCAGGCTTTCAGTGAGAAGCTGGCGGACCAGCCGCGCCCGGCCCGCGCCCAGCGCCAGGCGGATGGCGACCTCTTTTTCGCGCACCGTGGCGCGGGCCAGCAGCAGGTTGGCCAGGTTGGCGACCACGATCAGCAGCACGCCCAGGCTCACCGCGAAGAGAATGCTGAGCACCGGCAGAAGCATGGCCTGGCCGCCGTACGGCGCCTTCCAGACCGGCAGGACCCGCAGGCCAAGCTCGCGGTTCGTGCCGGGGTACGCCCCGGCGAGTTGCGCGGCCACGCCGTCCACCGCCGCCTGGGCCGTCGCCCGGCTCACGCCGGGCTGCAGGCGCGCCTGCGTGTGCAGCCAGTGGTCGCCGCGCGCGTCCAGCGAGCCGAAATTCGCCACCTGCTCGTGCATCACCAGCGGCGCCCAGAAATCGCAGCGCAACCCGCTCATCGTCCCGCGGAATCCGGCCGGCACGACACCGACGATGGTGAAGCTGTGCCGGTTC
Organism: uncultured Verrucomicrobiota bacterium; assembly: GCA_964568145.1. Classification (GTDB taxonomy): domain Bacteria; phylum Verrucomicrobiota; class Verrucomicrobiia; order Limisphaerales; family J093; genus DSVZ01. The sequence continues at coordinate 22,843 of CAZMOZ010000031.1, read as the reverse complement.
AGGTCCACCGTGCGGCCAGTGACACTGGTGTCGCCGCCGAAGCGCCGGCGCCAGTAGGCTTCGCTCAGGACCAGCACGGGCGCCCCGCCGGGCCGCAGGTCTTCCTCGGCCACGAAGGTCCGGCCGAGCAGCGGCTTCACGCCCAGCACCTCGAAGAAGTTCGCCGTCACGATCTGGCCGTACATCCATTCGGCCTGGCCGTTCACCGTGAGACAGGCGGGAGTGACCTGGGAGCCGATGATGCCGGCGAAGACGTTCGTGAGCCGGGCGTAGTCTCGCAGATCAGGCAGCGAGACGGTGTCCCATTGCTCCGCACCGTGAGTCGTGCACAGCACCACCATCTGGTCCGCGCGGGTCACGCCGGGCAGCGGCCGCAGCAGGACCTCCTGGATCCAGCAGAACACGGTGGTGCTGGCGCCGATGCCGAGCGCCAGCGACAGCGCCGCCACGGCGGTGAAACCGGGGGTTTTCCAGAGCAGGCGGAGGGCGAATTTCAGGTCGTTCATGGGATTGACGATTTACGATTGAGGATTGCCGGCTGGCGGGCATTCCGAACCGCGGAGATGCGCGAGGCCGTCGTGATGACGACCAGTCGGTTGCTTTCGCCAGGCAGTGGCTCGACCCGTGGAGCGGGCAGCAAGCCACGGGTGGTCAACAGTTCCCGCCAGTGCGCGTTTTCGCCACCCCCCCGAACGCGTCGTCTAGCGATGCACCCGAAAACCGAAGTTGGGCAGGCGGGACGCACTGCGCTACGGCCGACTTCGGCTTTCGGGATGAATCCGGCGCGCGGGCGGGCGGGGCATGCGACGCGGTGATTGCAGCCGACCGATGCGTCACTGCCGCCAAGCGGGCTGACACTGACCGCGACCGGTCGTGACCGGGCCGGGGCTTCAACCCGGGCCAGCAGCCGTTGGGCAAATTGCTTTGTTTGTTCCACAAGTTCCGGGGTGGTCATCGCGAGGGGCGCCTTCCCCAATCGTCAATCGTCATTGCCCTCACCTCTCCATCCACCCGTCCCGCAGGCGCACGATGCGGTGGCCGTACGCCGCCCAGTCCGGGTTGTGCGTGACCTGCACGATGGTCACGCCGTCGCGGTTGAGCTGCTTGAACAGCTCCATGATCTCGCGGCCCTGGTCGGTGTGGAGGTTGCCGGTCGGTTCGTCGGCGAGCAGCAGCGCCGGTTTCGCGATGATGGCCCGCGCCACCGCCACGAGCTGCTGCTGGCCACCCGAAAGCTGACTGGGGAACAGGTCCTTCTTCGCCACGATCCCGAACCGGTCCAGCGTGTCCGCCACCAGCGCCTGGCGCTCGGACTTCTTGATGTCCCGGTAGGACAGCGGCACGTCGAGGTTCTCCGCCACCGTGAGGTCGTCGAGCAGGTGAAACTGCTGGAACACGAAGCCGACGTGGCGCTTGTTCAGCGCCGCGCGCTCCTTCGCGCCCAGCCGGTGGACCGCCTGGCCCTGGAAGGTGTACTCGCCTTCCCAGCCGTGGTCGTAAAAACCCAGGATGGCGAGCAGGGTGGACTTCCCCGCGCCGCTCGGTCCCATGATGGTCAGGAACTCGCCTTCGGCGATGTCGAGGTTGATCTGCTGGAGCAGGTACAGAAAGCCGGCCTTGGACTGGACGGCCCTGGCCAGGTGGCGAAGGGTGATCATGGCGCTGTTCTAGGGGGGTGTGAGGTTCGAGGTTCCAGGTTTGTTGCTGTTTGTTCCACGTTCCGCCTTCCGCGTTCTGCGTTCGAGTCATTCGCGCCGGAGCGGGTCGGGGCACGGCAGGGGCTCGAGCACGAGCGCCTTGAACACGCTGAACAGCGCGGTGTTGGCCCCGATTCCCAACGCGAGCGCCGCCACCGCCGCGGCGGTGAAGCCGGGGCTTTTCAACAACTGGCGGATCGCGAAGCGCAGGTCGTTCATGGTGCGTCGGAGGTGGTGGGGGGGCATTCCGCGTTCCTCATTCCGCGTTGGGATCATTCGCTTCGCAGCGCCACCACCGGGTCCACGCGCGCCGCGCGCCGGGCGGGAATCAGGCAGGCCAGCAGCGCGACAGCCGTCAGCGCCAACGAGACGGTCAGAAAGGTCAACGGGTCGGTCGCCTTCACGGAGTAAAGCAGGCTCGACAAATAGCGCGTCAGCGCCAACGCACCGATCAGTCCGATCGCCACTCCGGCCAGCGTCAGCCGCAGTCCGCCGCCGATTACGAGACCCAGCACATCGCCCTTTTGGGCGCCCAAAGCCATCCGCACGCCGATCTCACGCCGGCGTTGTGTGACCGCATACGACATCACGCCGTAAATGCCCACGACGGCGAGCAGCAGCGCCACTGCCGCAAAACTCCCCAGCAAGGTCGTGTTCAGTCGCCGCGAGGTCGTGGTGTTCGCCAGGCGTTGCTCCATCGTCATCACGTTGTGGAGCGGCTGGTTCGGGTCCACCTCCGCCACCACTCGCCGCATGGCCGAGATCAGACCGGCCGGCTCGCCGGCGACGCGGAGGACGAAGCTCATCGCGCCGCCGGCGTCTTCCAGGTCCGGGCTGTACACCTCCGGCATGACGTCTTCCGCCAATCCGCTCTGCCGCACATCGCTGACGACCCCCACCACCGTCTGCCAGCGCGCCTTGGCAGGACCCGCCATCAGGCGGATTCGTTTGCCGACCGCGCTTTGGCCGGGGAAGTGATGTTTCTCAAACGTCTCGTTGACGATCACTACTCCCGCGGCGGGGCGCGCGTCCTGCGCGATGAACGCCCGTCCGCTCTTCACCGGAATACCCATCGCGTTGAAGTAATCGAGGGTGACCGTCGGCCTCGAAACCGGCTTCACCTCGCCCGGCTTCACCCTGCTGAAATCAATCGGCGGCCGGCCCTCGATCTCCGCCGGAGTGATGCGCTCAAATTGAGTGAGCGGCAGAGAATCCGTGGCGGCGGCCGCCTGCACGCCGGGCAGCGCCTTCAACCGCTCGACGATTTGCGCGATGAAGTTGACTTTCTGGGGCGAGGACTTCCCTTCCGTCAGAGTGACTTGGAACGTCAACACACCATCGGTCCGGAAGCCGGCGTTGACCTCCATCAGCCGCGAAAAGCTCTTGATCAACAACCCGGCGCCGATGAGCAGCACCAGCGCCAGCGCCACCTCCGACACGACCAGGAGATGCCGGAGCCGGTTGCGGTGCCCGCCGGTGTCGCCGCGGCTTTCCCCTTTGAGCGCAGCGTTGACGTCTGTGCGCCAGGCTTGAAACGCCGGCGCGAGTCCGAACACCAAGCCGGTGACCACCGACACGCCGAACGTGAACGCCAGCACCCAGGCGTCAATGCCGATCCCGTGCATCGCCGGCAGGCTCGCGCCGCTCCATTGCCCCAGCGCCAGGACGCCCCAGAACGCCATCATTAAACCGAGCCCGCCGCCGGCCACAGAAAGCAGTACGCCTTCCGTGAGCAACTGGCGGGCAACCCGCAGTCGCGCAGCTCCGAGCGCCGCGCGGACGGCCATTTCCTTTTGCCGCGCGGCGGCGCGCGCGAGCAGGAGATTCGCGACATTCGCGCTGGCGATGAGCAGGACCAACGCGACCGCGCCCAGCAACACGAGCAACGCTCCCTTCACCTCGCCGACGACCTGCTCGTGCAGGCCGACCAACGTCAAGACGCTAACGCCGCGGCCGCCGCCGCCCCCGCCGCCCTCGCCGCGCAGCTCGGGATTATCGCCCGGAGTCGCGGTCGGTCCCCCTGGCTGAATGCGCTGCGCAATGGTTTGCAGCTCAGCTTGCGCCTGGTGAAGCGTCACGCCGGGTTTCAATCGAGCAATGGCTTTCAGAAGCATCATGCCTTCACCATACCCCGCCAAGGCTGCACTCTTTTCACCCAGCGCCAGGGGAATCCAAAGTTGAAACGGTTCGGGATATTGAAAGCGCGCCGGAAGAATGCCCACGACGGTGTAACTTTGTTCGTTCAACGTGATCGTCCGGCCCAGCACGCCCGCGTCGCCGCCCAATCGACCCTGCCAGAGCCCGTGACCGAGAATGGCCGCCTTGGGGCCGTTGGGCGTGTCCTCATCCCGGGTGAAGTTGCGTCCCAACGCGGGTTGGACGCCGAGCAGTGGAAAGAAATCCGCCGTCACTGCGCCGGCCACGACTCGTTCCGCCGAGCCGGCCCCGGTGAGCGTCATCTCGCCGCCACAGTAGGCGGCGATGCGCGCCAGCGACTGGCTCTGGGCTCTGACTTCAAGGAACGTGGCGCTGCCAATGACGGGGCTGGGTTTGCCCGACCAGTCTGCTCGTAACTGCACCAGTTGGCCAGGTTCGGGATAGGGCAGCGGCTTGAGCAGGACGGCATTGACGACACTGAAGATCGCGGTGTTCGCCCCGATGCCGAGCGCGAGCGTGAGCACGGCCACGCCGGTGAAGCCGGGGTTCTTCAACAGTTGGCGGAATGCGAATTTGAGATCGTTCATGGTCGGTTGTCAGTGGTCAGTCGTCCGTTGTCAGTTGCCTGTGTTCCGCATTCCGCATTCCGCGTTCGGGTCATTCGCTGCGCAGCGCGACGACCGGATCCACCCGCAACGCGCGGCGCGCCGGCAGGTAGCAGGCGAGCAGCGCCACGCCCGCCAGCGCCAGCAGCACGCCCACGAATACCGGCACGTTCAGCGGATTCAGGCCGTACAACAGCCGGGATAATCCCAGCGCCAGCACCAGCGCCAGCGCCAGGCCGATGGCCAGCCCGATCAACGTCAGGCGCCAGCCTTCGCGCACCACCAGCCGCAGCACGTCCAGGCGCTGCGCGCCCAGCGCCATGCGAATGCCGATCTCGCGCGTGCGCTGGCTGACCGCGTACGCCACCACGCCGTAGATGCCCATCACCGCCAGGCACAGCCCGAGCAGGCCCTGCACGCCGGACATCGTGGCGGCCGCGCGCAGCGGCATCAGCGCCAGCGCGCTCTGGCGCAGGTGCTCCTCCATCGTGCGCACGTTGTAGATGGGCAGGTTCGGATCCAGCTCCGCCAGCGCCTGGCGGATGGCCGGCACGAGCCCGAGCGGGTTCCGGTCTGCACGCACGTGCAACGACACCGGGGTCGAGTAGTGCTGGGCCAGCGGCAGGTACGCGAAGGGCCGCGGTTCCTCGCCCAGCAACAGATACTTGCCGTCGCGCACCACTCCGACGACTTCGCGCAGGTCGTCGCCGCGTCCGAACCGCAACCGTTTGCCGAGCGGGCTTTCGTCGCCCCACAACCGCTGCGCGAGGGTCTGGTTGATGAGGACCACCCGCGGCGCGCCGGCGGCGTCGCGCGCGTCGAAGTCGCGTCCTTGCAGCAGTGTGATGCCCAGCGTGTGGAGGTAGTTCGTGCTCACCTCGCAGTACCCGGCGGAGACAAATCCGTCCCTGGCGGAGGGATCGGCGCTGGCGGTGCCTTCGGCCGCCATGTCGTTCAACCGCATCGAATAGTCAAACGGCACGTGGCAGCCGAGCGCCGCGGCCCGCGCGCCGGGCAGCGTCGCGAGCCGGTCGAGCAACCGCTCGTAGAACCGCCGGCCCTGTTCCTCGCCGTACCGTTGCAGGCCGAGGTCGAGCGAGGCCATGACGAGATTTTCGGTGCGGAAGCCGAGGTTCTGCCGGGCCACCTGGCGGAGGCTTTCGAGGAACAGCCCGCCGCAGACCAGCACCGTCACGCACAGCGCCGTCTGGGCGATGACCAGCCCGCTGCGGAACGGATGCCGCGAGGAGCCGAGCAGCGCGCCGCCGCCTTCCTTGAGCACGGAATGCACGTCCAGCCGCGTGGCCCGCAGCGCCGGGACGATCCCGGTCAGGACACCGGCCGCCATGGCCAGCAGCAGGGTCGCGACGAAGACCTCCCAGCTCCAGGCCTCGTCGTTGCGCACTGGGATGTCGCCGGTGGGCGCCAGGCCGCCGAGCCAGACGCCAAAGCCGTGGCCGAGCACCGCACCCACCGCGCCGGCCAGCAAGGCGAGCAGCACGCTCTCGACCAGCAACTGCCGGATGAGCCGCCCGCGCGACGCCCCGATGGCCGCGCGGATGCCCATTTCCTTCTGACGGGTGAGCGCGCGGGCGAACATCAGGTTCGCCACGTTGGCGCAGGCGATCAACAGGACCACCAGCACCAGACCCTGGAACACCGCCGCCGCGAACGGCATGAAATGCGAGAAGCTCGGCTCCGGCCGGCTGCGCTGCTCGGGCACGACCACGACCTGCGTCGGGCGGTGGTTGCGGCGGTGTTCCGCGGCGAGCTGTTGCACCGCCACGTCCGCCGCCGCGCGCGCCCCGGCCAGGGTGGCGTCCGGCTTCAGGTACGCCATGACCTTGAAAGCCGGCGCATCGCGGGATTCGAGCAGGTCCCGGCCGTTGCCCATCAATTGCGCCGCCATCGTGGCCGGCACCCAGGCGCTGGTGGCCACGGACCATTGCGCGCCGCTGAACTTCTCCGGCATGACGCCGAGCACCGTCACCGGCAGGCCGTTCAACGTGATGCTGCGGCCGATGATGGACGGGTCACCGCCGAACTGGCGCTGCCAGTAATGGTGGGCGAGCACCACCACCGGATCGGCCCCCGGCCTCTCGCCCTCGCCGGCGCCCCAGGTCCGGCCCAGCGCGGCGGGCACGCCCAGCAGGGTGAAGTAATTGCCGCTCACGTACTCGATCCACGTGCGGTCGGGCGTCTGGCCGGCGGAGCCCAGGTGGGCCGGGGAAATCATCAAGGCGAGCGCGTCCTCGAACGGCTCCACGCGCGTGCGCAGGTCTTTGTAGTCGAGCCAGGCAAAGCCGTGCGGGAACTCGACCACCTTGGTCCGTTGCAGGACGATCACCAGCCGGTCCGCGCCCCGGACCGGGAGCGGTTCGAAGAAAAAGCTGTTGATGATGCCCAGGACCGTCGCGTTGGCGGCGATGCCCAGGGCGAGCGTGAGCACGGCCACGGCCGTGAAGCCGGGGTCCTTCCACAATTGGCGGAGAGCGAAGCGGAGGTCATTCATAACGCAGCGCAACCGTAGGATCGATTTTGGTGGCCCGCCGCGTCGGGACGAAGCAGGCCACCAGCGCGACCGCGCAGAGCCCAAGCGAGACGACCGCAATCGTGGGCACCTCGAGCTCCGACACGCCGAAAAGCAGGCTTTGCAGAAAACGCACCAGCAGCAGCGACAGGGCGAGGCCAGCGCCCAGACCGATCGAGGCTAGCCTCAGCCCGTGGCCCAGCACCAGCCGGTAGAGAGCGCCGGGCTTCGCTCCCAGCGCCATACGGACTCCGAACTCGCGTGTGCGCTGGCGCGTCGTATAGTCCACCACGCCGTAGATGCCCACGGCGGCAATCAGCAGCGCCAACAATCCGAATGCGCCCGCGGACGCTCCGGCGAGTCGCTCAAACAGGCTACCCAGCCGCATGCTGGACCTGAGGGTGGTGACACCGTATAGCGGCAACTCGGGGTTGAGCCGGTGAAGGGTCTTCTCCACAGTCGCTGCGAAGGCTCTCGGATCGCCAGCCACGCGAGCGTGGATGACGACCTCATCGTCGTAGTCCTGGAACAACGGAAGGAAGATGACCGGCTCCGGCGGATAGACGAGCCGGCGATACTTGCTGTTGCAGGCCACGCCTATGACCGTGAGCGACCGTCCGCGATTCGTGATTCTCTTGCCGAGCGGGTCTTTTCCCGGCCAGTAGCGTTCCGCAAAGGCCTGATTGACGATGGCCACAGGCTGTGAGTCTTCAACGTCCTGTGCCGAGAAGTCGCGCCCTGTCCGGAGAGCCGTCCCCAGCGTCCGGAAGTAGTCGGGACCCACACGGGCGCGGCTGATCTCCATCGATTCACCGGGCTGAGGCACGTAGCCGTCCGGTTGGACGATATCGGTGTGGATCGTGAAACTGAGCGGCGAGAAATCCGCCAGTGTCACGGACTCGACGCCGGGCAAGCTGGTGAGCGCGGAGAGGAGCTGCCGGTCGAAGGCGACACCTTGCGCGCGCGAGTAGCCCGCGGGCTCGAGCTCGAAGGTCGCCAGCAGTACGTGGTCGGGATCGAAGCCCGGGTCCAGCCGCTGCGCGTTCTGAAGGCTGCGAACGATCAGGCCGGCGGCGACCATTAGCACAAGCGAGAGCGAGACCTGGGCGACGACTAGCGTGCTCGCCAGGCGTGACTTGTGGAGACCGGCGGAGATGCTGCCCGCCTCCTCCTTCAGAATGCCCAGCGGCGCGAGCTTTGAGGAACGCAGCGCGGGCGCAGTGCCGAAAACCACTGCGGAGACCATTGAGAGGATGAAGGCCGCAAGGAACACGGGACCATCCACGCGGACGCTGAGTGCGAGCGGAAGGCTCGAAGTCGGGATGAAGGCTGCCAGGGCCCCTGCGGTCCAGAACGTGAGCAACAGGGCGAGCGCGCCGCCAGCCAGGGCGAGCAGCAGGCTCTCGGTGAGTATCTGGCGGATCAGTCGCAGGCGGGTCGCGCCGAGGGACAACCGGATCGCGATCTCGCGTCGCCGCGCCACTGAGTGCACCAGGAGCAGCGTCGCCACGTTGGCGCAGGCCAGAAGGAGCAGCAGCGCGGCTAGGGCCAAGAGCCCGGGCAGCGACTTGTAGAAGTACACGTTGGCGCCGAACGGCGAGCGCCAGAGCGGATCCAGTGTGATCTGGTTGGGCTGGCGATGCGAATCGGGAAACTGCTCGGCTACATGCCGCATGTGGGTGTCCAGCTCGGCCTCGGCCTGCCGGCGATCGATTCCGGGCTTGAGCCTGCCCACCACGTTGAGCCAGAGGCTGCCGCGCTCCTGGATCTGGCTACCCCGATAGGCCAGGGGCGCCCACAGATCCGTTCGCAGCCCGCTATGGCACCCTCGGAACTCTGGAGGAGCGACTGCGACAACGGTGCATGGCTGTCGATTGACTTGAATGGGCTTGCCGATGATGGAACGGTCCGCGCCGAATCGGCGTTGCCACAGGCCATGGCTGATGATCACCGAAGGAGTGCGCCCGGGCTTCTCCTCCTCGGCGGCCAGGAAGGCACTCCCGAGAACCGGCCTGACTCCGAGCACCTCGAAGTAGTTGGCAGAGATTAGCGCCCCGTAAACGCGCTCTGGCTTCCCCGCGCCGGTGAGGGACACGAAATCGTCGTGGTATGCCAGCAGGCCCGAGAACGTCTGACTTCGCTCGCGCAGGTCCGCGTAGTCCGGATAGGAGAAGGGCGGCGTGGGATGCTCGCTCCGTTCACCTCGGTTCACGCTGACCAGGTCGCCCGTTCGAACGGCGCCGGGCACGGGGTCGAGAATGGTGGCGCTGATCCAACTGACGATCGTGGTGTTGGCGACAATGCCGAGCGCGAGCGTGAGCACGGCCACGACGGTGAAGCCGGGCTGTTTGAGCAGTTGGCGGAAGGCGAATTTCAGATCGTTCATCTTGGAGATTGGCTAGCGGCTTGAAAACCCGGCACGGTGGATTACGCTCAAGTCATGGATTACCCGGTTGACGCTGGTTGAATCCGAAAAGGGCTTCGCCGTCTGGTGTGACGAACTCCCCGGCTGTTGCCGCCAGGTGCCACGCGCGACGAGGCGTTGGCCAACATCCGCGACGCGATCCGCGAATATCTCGAGGCGCGCGCGGAGGTGCCGGCCAGTTTTGGGACCAGGGTTTCCCGCGAGGTGGTCGCCGCCTGACGACCCGCGCCCAAACTGTCCGGGGTCAATCATCAGACCGCGACTCGTGCGTTGCAGAAAGCGGGGGTTCTAGGTCATTCGCGAAGGCCGGCACACGGTCAAGAGCAACGGCGTGCGGATCCTTCTGATTCCACGCTAGAAGCCAATCCACGCCTTCACGATGGGCAAGATTGTCAAGGACGCCGGCTTCACGACTGAGGAGTTCAGGCAATTGCTCTGACCGCCCGGCGTGGGCCGGGCCGCCGGTGGCGGGCCGGGTGACCCGCTTCACCCGCGCGGCGAAGTCACCACGACCAAGGCTGGCGAACAGGTGTTCCCCAACCTCGGCGCCGCTGATCAGCCGGCTGAAGACCCGGCAGACCGGGGCCGGATCGCGCGTGACCGGTGTGTCGAAATCGAGCGCGAGGCTGGCCGCCGCCACGAAGCCGATCAGCTTGAACAGCATTCTCGGACCGCACCAAAGGTCGCGAAGCAAAGTGTTCATGGTCGTCCGCCGCTTCATCTGCTGAGGAGTGGATTGCAGGCGGCGTGCCACGGCGGCACGGAGCGCAAGTGCTTGCGGATCAAGCAACCGGTCCCGAACCCACCGGGCGGTTGACCGGACAAGACGCCGACTCCGGGACGCCGCTGTCCCGCAACTGGGACGCCGCAGTTAGCGGGCGTGCAGCGCGTCTTGGGCAAGACCCAGCCGGGCCGGTGCTCCGGGCGGGAGCTTTCCCGTCTCGTTTTCTGCGAGGGCGTAAAAGACCGCGGTCGGCGCGCGCTCCCCTGCCCGCGGCGGTGTGTGGATTCAGCCTTGGCCGCAGGTGCCGTCCGCGCGCTGGTGAAGAATCACTGTGTTGCCATCGGGATCAAGCACCTCCACCGCCCGGCACACGGAGTAATCCACCGGCTCGCCCGCCATGCACACGCCCCTGGCCTTCAACTCGTTGCAGGCGGCGTGCACGTCGTCCACGGCCAGGGCGATCCGGCCTCCGGCACCTGCCGTGGCCGGCTGCTCGCCGCCCTTGAGCGCGAGCGTGACATTGCCGCAGTTGAACTCGGCCCACTGCCACTCCTCGTTGTAGATCTCCTGCGGCAGGCCGAGCGTCTCCCGGTAAAACCTGGCCGCCGTGGCCAGGTCGGACACCGGGTACATTACGAAGTCAGTGGCGCGAATTTTCATGTCCTGCCCCATACGCCTCGATTGGGCGCGGCGCAACCGCGTTTCTGCGGTTATCCCAGCTCAGCCAGCACCACACAAACGGTGAAACTGCGGTGCCGGAGCAACTGGCGCGCTGCAACGCACGTGCGGCAAATTTGAACGAGTTGGTTGCATCGTCCGGAACTTGCCAGCCGACCATGAGCACCAGCCGCACCTGTCCACCATTGGCCAGCGGCAAGTATCGCCGGTCCTGACCGAGGATGGCGGAAGCGGATAGCAAGCAGGTGAAATCCGAAACCCGAAATCCGAAAGGCAAAGGGCCGGGCCGCAGCGCGAAGATCGATGCAACGAACCACGAACCAGCAATCCAAACAGCAGAGCTCGACAGAGTCTCGCCCACCGCTTCGGACTTCGGATTTCCCCCTCCTGCCTTCCGGCTTTCCAAATTCCAACCTTCTGAGTTTCGAGCTGGCTTCGGCGTTGCGCGCGTCGCGCCCCTCCGGCTTACTCACCCGCGTGAAACCTTGGATCAGCACGGCGGCGCCCGGCCTGCTCGCCGGCGGACTGGCTCTGGCGCTTGCGGAGCCCGGTCGCGATCACGGCGTCGAACGCCAGATCTACACCGACCCCGCGACCGGCGTTGCCATCGTGGAAATGACCGACCCCGGCCGGCCGGCGGACAACCTGTACTTCCACTTCTCCAATTTCACCGCGGACAACCGCCATCTGCTGCTCACCGCCAGCGCCGGCGGCGCGCGCCACCTCTTCCGCGCCGAGGTCGCCACCGGCCGGCTGGTCCAGCTCACCGACGACCCGGCCATCAGCCCGGCCAGCGCCTGCCCCGACCCCGTCGAGGCCCGGCGGGTATATCTGCTCCGCGGGCCGGAAGTGTTGGCGCTCGACCTCGAGACCTTCGCCACCCGCAAAGTTGGCAAAATCCCGCCGCCGCACACCGGCGGTTTCCAGCAGTTGAGCCTGAGCGGCGACGGCCGCTGGCTGGCCACGGGCAAGCAGCGCGACGCGGCGAACTGGGAAATCGGCTTGCTCGACTCCACCACCGGCGCCTACCGCCCGGTGCTCACGCAGGGGTTTCGCATCGGCCACGTCCAGCACAGCCCGACCGATCCGGTGATCTTCTACGTCTGGGAGACGGGCGGTTACGCGCCCCAGCGGACCTGGCTGGTGAACGCCGACGGCTCGGGCAACCGGCCGTTCTACGCGCGCACCGATCCGGCGCAGTGGTTCACGCCGCTCAAGGAATGGGTGACGCACGAGGCCTGGGTGGCCGGCACCGGTGAGATGACGATGGTGAACGACAAGCTCGGGATCATGCTGTTGAACCAAGCCGGCGAAGCCCGCCTCGTTCGTGAAGGCCGGTACTGGCACGCCGCGGCCAGTCCCGACGGCCGCCAGATCGTGGCCGACGACTTTGAGGGCCGGCTGTGGCTGATCGAGACAGCGACCGGCAACGTGCGGCTGCTGGCCACGGGCTTGCGCGACACGGTGCGGGTGCATCCGCATCCGTCGTTTGACCGGCGCGGGCATTTCGTGCAGTTCCACACCGGCCGCCGGCATGAAACCGTGGCGCTGATTGACCTTCGGACCCTGCCGCCACGGTGAGCGAAAGCGCCTCCCGCCACCCCGGGGCGGGTGTGCTCCCCAAGCCAACCCGGGGTTCAGCGCCGCAAGAACTTGGCCACCGCCTCGGTGCGGGTGCGCACCTGGAGCTTTTCGTAGATGCGCCGGATGTACGTGTGGACCGTCTCGTAGCTGATGCCCAGGCGGTCCGCGATTTCCTTGTAGATGAGCCCTTGCGCCAGCAGGTCGAGCACCTCCTGCTCGCGCGGTGAGAGGTTCTCCGCCGGCTGGGCCGCAGCGGCGGGGCGCTGGAACGACTGCACCACCTTGCGCGCGATGTGCGCGGTCATCGGCGAGCCACCGGCCATGACCTCGCGCAACGCGGCTAGCAGCTCCGCGCTGGTCGTGCGCTTGAGCAGGTAGCCGGACGCGCCCGCCGCCAGCGCGTTGAAGATGTTGTCCGTGTCCTCGTACGCGGTAAGCATCACCACCTGGGTGTCCGGCAGGCTTTGCTTGAGGCGCCGGACGCACTCGACGCCGTTCATGCCGGGCAGGTTGATGTCCATGAGCACCACGTCCGGGCGCAGCGCCGGCAGCCCGGCCAGTGCGGCCTCGGCAGTGGCGAACTGGCCCACGCACTTGCAGTCCGGCGCGCGGTTGAGCACGCGGGCCAGCGTGTTCCGCAACTGGTCGTTGTCCTCGACAAGGACGACGTTCATGGCTCAGGCGGGCCGGTGCGGGCGCTGGACGAGCGGCGCGGTCAGGCGCACCACGGTGCCGCGCTCCGGTCCCGGCTCGATCGTACACCGGCCGCCCACGTCGGCCAGCCGGCGGCGCATGTTGCCCAGGCCGCTGCGGGACCGGGCGCGCTCGGAATTCATGTCCGCCGGGCCGCGGCCGTCGTCCTCGATTTCGACGGTGAACTGGCGCGGCGCGAGCCGCAGCCGTAGCCACAGCGACGACGCTTGGGCGTGGCGCACCACGTTGGTCACGGCTTCCTTGGCGGCGAGGAAGACGTTGTGCCGGACTTCCGGCGAAATGTCCGTGGCGGGCAGTTCGGGTGGCACTTCGATCCGGCAGCTCAACCCTGCCACGCCCAGGTAGTCCTGGAGGTACTTGCAGAGGTAGCTCACCAGGCCCTCGAGCGTGTCGTTGGACGGGTTCACGGTCCAGACGATCTCGTCCAGCGCCCGCGCGGTCTCACGCGCCGTTTGCGCGATCTGGCGGCCGTGCGCCTCGATCTCGGCGGGCGAGTCCTTGTCGGTTTCAACCATTTCGGCGAGCAGCGCCACCTGGGTGAGGCTGGCGCCAAGCTGGTCGTGCAGGTCGCGGGCGATGCGGCCGCGCTCCCGCTCGAGCGCCTCCTGCTGGCGCAACTGCTCGACCTGCCGGCGGAGCCGCTGCGTGGAAACCCAATGCACCGTGCCGCCCACCAGCCCCAGCAGCAACGCCCCGCTCAGGCTCAAAAACCACCAGGTGCGCCAGTACGGCGGCAGCACCACCACCGCCAGCGCGCGGCCGGTCTCGTTCCAGACGCCGTCCTCGTTGCAGGCGGTGACGTGGAAGCGGTACTCGCCGGGCGGCAGGCGGCTGTACCGCGCCTCGCGCGCGCTGCCGGCGTCGGTCCACGCCGTCTCGTGGTCCTCCAGCCGGTAGCGGAAGCGCACGCGGTCGGGCGCGGCCAGGTTCACACTGGTGTACTGGATTTCCAGCCGCTGCCGGCTGGCGGGCACGACCATCCGCTCCAACGGCTGGTGACGCAGCCCGCCCCCGCCTTGCGGCTCGCCGTCCAGCAGCACCCGCTCGATGAACACGTCCGGCGGCGGACGCGGGTTGGCGCGCAACTGGGCGGGGTCCACGGACGCCAGGCCCTTGATGGTGGGAAACCACAGACGGCCGTCGCGGGTCAGGCACGCGGCGGGTTGCGAGCCGCGGGTGCCTTCGCGCGTGGGCATGCCATCCGGCTTGCCGTACACGCGGCACGGGATGAACGCGAGTTCGCCCGCGGCAAACCGCCGCAGCGCCGCCTTCGGCACCCGCATCAGGCCCGCGTTGGACCCGATCCACAAATGCCCGGCGGCGTCGTCCAGCAGGTAACCGATGCTGTTGCTGACCAGCCCCTCGCGGGCGGTGTAGCGGGTCCAGCGCCCCTCCCGAAACCACGCCAGGCCGCTGCCCGCCGTGCCCACCCATAACCCGCCGTCCGCCTCCGCCAGCAACGCGGACACGTCGTCACCCGGCAGGCCGTCGGCGCTCTTGCGGATCGTGGTGAACCGGTCGTCGCGAAACTGCGCCAGCCCGCCGCCGGCGGTGCCCAACCACAGGCCGCCGTCGGCCGTCTCGGCGATCGCGCGCACGCCGTCCGCCGCCAGGCCGTCGCGCGGACCAAACACCCGCCAGGCGCGGCCGTCCCATCGGGCCAGGCCGCTTGCGGTGCCCGCCCAGACGTGGCCGGCGCGATCCTGAAACAGCGCCTGAACCCACGGTGACACCGCGCCCGCGACGCGCCCGGCCCGGCCGTTTTCGATGCGGAACAAGCCGGCGCCCCAGGTGCCGACCCACGCCGCGCCGCCGCGGTCCGGCAGCACGGCGCGCACGGGCGCCTGCACCAGGCCTTCAGCCACGCCCACGCTTTGCAGCCGGCCTTCCAGCCAGCGGTCCACGCCGCCCGCGTTGTAGCCGATCCACAACGCGCCGGCGGCGTCTTCCGCCACGGTCTGCACCACCCGGTCGCGGGTGGGCGGCAGCGTGTCAAAAAGCTGGCGGCTCACGCGGTTCAACCCGCCGCCGTCGGTGCCCACCCAGAGGTTGCCGTCCGCATCCGCGTGCAGGGACAGGACGAAGTTGTGCGAGAGTTGCTGGTTGGTGGAAAGCTGGGTCACCCGGCCGCCGGCATCGAACCAGAACACGCCCGCGCCCAACGTGCCGACCACGAGGTTGCCGTCGCGGTCCTCCGCAGTGGCGGCCACCGGGGTGTTGCCCCACGGATACGGCCCCAGGCGGCGCTCGAGGCGGTTGGTCACCCACCACTCGATCCGGCCATCCGCCATCCGCCACCAGCCGCCGCGCGCGCAGGCCAGCACGCGGTCGAGGCGCGGGACGCTCAGTTCGTGCCGGATGGCGGGCGGCCGGGCGGGCGTGGCCACGGTCGGGTCGAGTCCGAGCAGGCCGCGGCCGCTGCCCAGCCAGAGCAGGTCCGGACCTTCCCACGCCATGCCGTAGGCGCCAGGCTGGCTCACGCTCACCTTCCACACCTCGAGCCGCCCGTCCCGGTGCCGCGCAAGCTGGCCGTCCGCGGTGTACAGCCACACGTTGCCTGCGGCGTCCTCGCTCGCGGCCACGAGCCGCCCGTCCCGCGAGCCGCGGCCCAGGTCGAGCGGGGTCAGCCGGCCTTCGCGCACCACGAAGGCGCCGGCGGTTTCGGTGCCGATCCACAAGCCGCCCCGGCGGTCTTCGAACAGGCACACGATCGGGTTGCTCGGCAGACCGGGCGTGTTGCTTTCGTCAAAGACGGTGAAGCTCTGGCCGTCGAAGCGCGCCAGGCCGTTCAGCGTGCCCAGCCAGAGGTAGCCGTCGCGCGTCTGGATCATGGCAATGACGGAGTTCTGCGGCAGGCCGTCGTCGTTCTCCCAGGTCTTGATGCTGAAACGTGTCTCCCCGGCGGGGGCGCCCGTGCCGGCCAGGCAACACCAGCCCAGCCAGGCCGCGACCAGCGCCGCGTGGCGGGCCGCGCGGGGCATTCGTTGAACCACGGAACGCATCTCGAAAACGCGGGTGCGCGCGCTGGGCGAGGGTGCCGCCCCGCGCCGGGTCAGGCAAGGTTGCTCAAGGCCGCGCCGCGCGCAGCGTGTCCGGCGTGACCACTACTTCGCGCGCGTCCGCCGGCAGCGGATACGCCCTCATCCGGCCGCCGGGCCAGCGGACTTGAAGTTGATTCGCGTCGGCGGGCACGGCCAGCACCGTCACCGCCGAATCCTGCGACCACCAGCCGGAGCCGGCGTGGAGTTCGCGGGCCGGACCGAGGTTTCCGTCCCGGCCCACGCGGAGCGCCGCGCCAACGGCGTGCGGATTGCCGGGCGGGCCTTCCAGGCGCACGCGCAGGCCGGGCCGCGCCTGCTGGTTGTGATAGAGACGGGTGGCGCCGCGATTCTGCGCCACCGCGAGGTCCGCGCGGCCGTCGCCATCGAAGTCCCCGGCCGCCGCGCCGCGTTGCTCGCCGTAGATCGCGAGGCCGCTTTCGGCGCCGCTCAAGGCCGTGAAGCCGCCCGCGCCATCGCCGCGCAGCAGCAGCCCGCGGCCCGCGTCGTAACGCGAGGTCTCCGGCTCCACGCCAAAGAAATTTTGCGCCAGGAACAGGTCCTCGCGGCCGTCGCCGTCGAAGTCCGCCACGGTCACGCCGAACGCCGGCGCGAACTGCGCCTCGTCCGGGAGCGGACGCGCTTCCAGGTGGTCGCCGCGGTTGAGCAGCACCAGCGATTCGAGCACGGCCGCTTCGCGCAACCGCACCTCGCCGCGCCGCCCGTCCAGCAGATCGTCCACGCCGGCCTCGCCGTAAGCGCGGAAGCTCGTCGCCGCGGCGGCGATGAACGGCAGTTCGCGCGAAACCGTCTCGTACGCCCGCCACGGCGCGTACTTGCCCAGCGCGGGCTCGAAGCAGGTTTCCAGCAACTCGACAATGCCGTCATCGTCGAGGTCGCCAAAGTACAGGCGCAATGGCCGCGCCAGATAACGCTGGAACCGGGTGTTGCGTCCCCAGCCGGCGAACGCCAGGTCCAGCCGGCCGTCGCCGTCGAAATCGCCTGCGGCGACGCCGTTCCACCAGCCGGTCAGCGCGGAAAGAGTCGAAGGGCGGGGGGCGGGGGGCGGGGCGGTCGTGTTGCTGGCAGGCCAGGTCAGCGGCGGGTTCCAGTCGTTGAAGTGACCGCGATCATTTCGCAAAAGCCGCAACGGTCCCCATTCGCAAGCGAGCGCCAGCTCCGGCCAGCCGTCGCCGGTCAGGTCCGCAAAACGCGCCGCGTTGACGAGCCCGGCCTGGTCCAGCGCCGAGCTGTTCGTCGGGTCGGGCGTCCAGGCGCCGCCGTTCCAACGCCACAGCGCGGCTGAGGTGGATTCCGGGTAACGGCCGGGCAACGGCCAGCCGCCGGCGAACAAGTCCAGATCGCCGTCGGCGTCCACGTCAGCCAGCGCCAGCGCGCCCGCCGCGCCGGGCAAATCCGGCGGCGAGTCCAGCGCGGGGGTGGTGTTTTGCTTGAAGGCCAGAACGCGAATCCCGGCGCGGTTGGTATCGGCTCCGACCGGCGGCCAGGCCGCCAGCAACGCGGCCTCGTTTGTCCCGCGCCGCCAGCCGAGCACACCTGCCATGCCGCCGGGCAGCGGCGAATGCTCGGCTGGCTCCGACGACGCGATCAAGCGCCTGGCCGGCTTGCCGCCCGCCGGCGCGGGTTCGTTGCGGAACACTCCTGGCGGTCCTTCCCGGCCCGCGCCGATCACGAGGTCGTCCCAGCCGTCGCCGTCGAGGTCAAACCAGGCCACACCCGGCCCGCGGCTGCTGAGCTTGCGCGAAAGCAACGGCTGCTGGCGGAAATCCTCGAGCGGCGTCTCCCGGTGGACATGGCCGAGTTGCGAGGTGAGGTCGGCAAACAGCGGCCGGGACTGGTCTTGCGGTTCGAGGTTCGGGGGGGCGGGGGCGGGGTTGGGCTCCGCGATTTCGTAAAGGCGGTTCGGCGCCGCGTGGGTCAACAGCGCGCGCGCGCCGGAGCGCCAGACCGCTTCAATGGTCAGATTCGTGGCGGCGCCCGTGGCGAACACGCGCAGGTCGTCGTCGTCCGAGACGTACCGGCCGCCGGCGATCATCTCCTGGGTTTGCGTGACTGGCCCACCGCGAACGGTGATCCGCGCGCCCACGCCGCAGGTGTTGGGCGGATTGCCCTTGAGCCGGACCGCCAGGCGTGGCGCGGCCGAGGTGTTTTGAAACAGTCCGGCAACGCCGTTGAGCCGGTTGACCGCGAGGTCCAGGTCGCCGTCGTTGTCGAGGTCCGCCAGCGCCAGCCCCTGCCACGGACCCGGTTCGTGGAAGCCCCACGACGCGGTGACGTCGGTGAACGTGAGGTCGCGGTTGTTCCGGTAGGCCAACAGCGGCGTGGCCAGCGGCGGAAACAGCCGCCAGCCGCGCAGGCGGTTTTCGAGGGTGTCCGGCAGGCGGCGGATTTCCTCCTGGGCGCGCAACGCGTCGCCGTCCTGCACGTCGTGGTTGTTGCCGGTGGGAATCACCAGGTCCTCCCAGCCGTCGAGGTCCACGTCGAGAAACACCGCGCCCCAGGACCATTCGGTGAAGTCCACGCCGGCGAACTGCGCGACCTCGGCGTACGTGCTGTCGCCACGGGCCAGGTGCAGCGTGTTGCGGGCGACCTCGGGCACGTTGTCGGGGTTTTCCAGGTTCTGTTCGAGCAGGCCCTGCATCATCTGCGGACGCTGCCGGTGCCGCCAGGCGTGGTTGCGGCTGACCATGTCCGCCACGAACAGGTCGTCGTGGCCGTCGCGGTTGAGGTCGGCGAAGTCCCCGCCCATGGAGGACACGCTCCAGCAGCGGAAGGCCGTGGACGGCGCGGCGCGGAACCGGCTGGAGTTCTCGTTCAGCCACACCCGGTCCGGCCAGAAAAAGAAGTCGTTGCACACGTAAATGTCCGGCGCGCGGTCGCCGTTCAGGTCCCGGAACAGGACCGTCAGGCCCCAATCGGTGGGCATCTGGGTGAGCGGCCGGCCGTCGGCGCCCAGAAACGACCCGGTGGTCCACGCCACCGGGGCGAAGCGGCCAGTGCCGTCGTTCACATACAGGTAATCGCGGTCGCCGCGCTCGATCACCTCCACGCCGCCGGCCCGCGGCATCAGCGGGATGAACCGGTCCGCCGGCGTGACCTCGATGCGGTCGCCCACGCGGCGGGCCTCGACATTCAATCCGGGCGGGCGGTCCTTGAAGGTGGTGGTGCGGTAATTGGTGACGTACAGGTCCAGATCGCCGTCCGCGTCAATGTCGGCCAGCGCCAGCGAGGTCGCGCCCAGACGACGGTCCAGCCGCGTGCCGGTGATCTCCTCGAAGCGGCCGGTGCCGTCGTTGCGGAAGGCGCGCGTGCCGCCGCCCAGGGCGTTGACCAGCAGGTCGAGGTCGCCGTCGCCATCCAGGTCGGCAAACGCGGCGCCGGTCGAGTACTGGTTGGGACACGCCACGCCCGCGCGCGCGGTGATGTCTGCAAAGCGCCAGCCATCGAGGTTCCGGTACAGGACGTTGTCGCCCTCGAGCCGGCAGAAATACACGTCGCACCAGCCGTCGCCGTCCACGTCGCCCAGCGCGACGCCGGAGCCGTTTTCGAGGATGCGATTCCGCGCGGCGGCGGCTTCGGCCAGGTGGTTGGTGAAGGTGACGCCGGTGGTATCCGGCTCGAGCAGCTTGAAGCCGGTCTGGCCGGCGGGGGGCACGGGCAACTCCCGCCAGCGTCCCCCGGGCATCGCGTGCCAGCCGTCGCCCCCCAGCGCGCACGCCGCCCCGGCGGAAACCAACCAGACCCAAGCGGAGACCGGCCGCGCCCGACGCAAAGCCGGCGGGGCGGGACTCGGCGGGAACACGCTGGGGACGTTGCGGAGCCGCATGGATTGCGGCAAGCGGATACTAGAAACCGCAGTTTCGCGCGAAGAAAAAAAGCGTTTGCCCCTCTGCCACTCAACCGCCCTCCGCTCACTCCGACCGACAGACGGCCTCCAACAAATGAACATCGGCCAGGTCCTGATCCCGCCCGCTGGCTTTCTTGTTTCGAATGAGCAAATCCCGGCTGATAAACCAGACGGGCAAACCCTCCAGCGTGCCGGCTACCCGCGCCGCCCACGCCTCCTCAAAGGTCACCCCGCTGATACCGGTGAGAATGTCCAGGCGGTTCGGTTCCACGCCCAACTGGATGACAAAATCCTCCTTGAGGAAATCGTCCCGCGTCAGCCCCGCCGAGCCGAATCCGAAGGCCTCGAGCGCGCGCATGAGCCGGTCCGCGTTGGGCCCCTCACGCCGGACGAAAAGGTCCAGGTCCCCCGTGTAGCGCGGCCGGCCGTGAAAGGCCAGCGACCAGGCCCCCACGATGAGGTATTCAACCCCCTCGCGGGCGAGCAAGCGGATAAACTCGCGCAGATCGTTGGATAACGGCCTCATCGGGATTCTCGGGCATGATCAGTTCGAGCAGGGCGGCCAAGCGCTCTTCCCCGCTGCGCTGGCGCCAGTACTCGAGATCCGCCAAGTCGGCGGCGCGGAAGCTTTCAAACCGGCGAACGACTTTTTCCATACTGCCTGTGCGTCGAAGTCTGCCACGCGCCGGCCCGGCTGGCCAGTATTGCCGCGCTTACCCCCCGAACTCCCCCGCCGGCGACGGCAGTTCGCGGCGGATTTCGTTCACGCGATAGCCGAAGCCCGGCCCGCGCAGCGTGGACAGGTCAATTTCGCCGTTCCGCCGCCGGTAAAGCCCGGGATGCACCGCCGCCTCGGCCGCCGATGCCGCGGGATAGAACTGCATCGCGTTCGTCTCCACACCCATGATCGTGCCAACGTGCGCGGCGAGCTGGACGTGCGGGATCTGCGCGAGCATCGGATTGGTGAGGTCCTGCACCATGAGCGTCATGCCGTGCGCCTTGGCCCAGCACGCGCTGAGCAATGCGCCGGTCTGGGTCTTGCACGTCTTGAGCGCCACGCCAGACCAGCCCAGCTCGCGGCCCAGCCGGACGTGCGGCCAGTCGTGCGCGCTTTCGTCGAGGAACAGCGGCTTGCGGGCGGTGACGCTGCGCACGTCAATCCGGTGTGCCACCAGGTCGTACGGGAACGGCTGCTCGACGTACAGGATCATCGCGTAAATCCGCGGGTGCGCGTCGCGCAGCCGGTCGAGGATGTCGTTCACGTAGGCGGGATCGGTGACGGTGCAGTTGAAGTCGGCGCTGAGCCACTCGACGTCGTGCGCCAGCGCGATTTGCCCCACCGCGACCAGCCGCGCGTAGTCCCACGCCGCGTCGGTGCCGCGCAGCTTCACCTTCAGGCACTTCAAGCCGTCGGCGCGAATCCAGTCCGCCAGCAGCACCGGATGGCCGTCCCGTGGCTCGCGGCCGGTGAGCTCGGCCGGGTCCAGCAAGTCGAGCCCGCCCACCAGATGCCAGGCGCGGAGGCGTGTCGGCGGCTGGCTGGCGAGGTAATCGGCCGGGTACAGGTCGTGGAAGGAAAGCTTCGTGCCGGCGGCGGGCTCGAGGAAATCCGCCAGGCTCCGGCTGAGGAAATCGCGGCCGTAAGTCGTGTAAACCGGCCGCCCGAGCAACTGGCCGTAGGCGTCGTGGAGGGCCTGATCGAGCACCGAGCAGCACGCCAGCGCCGCCAGCCACGGCAGCGGCTCGGTGTTGGTGGGGCCGGACTCTGTCGAGCCCGGACTTCCCGAAGGTTGTTGGACTCGACGGAGTCTCGCCCCACCGGCGGAGGCGTTGAATCCCGCCAGCATTCTGCGCAGCGGGCCTTGCTGAAAATCCCAGCCCAGTTCGATGGGATGGCCGAGTTGGCCGAACTCCGTCCAGGCTTGCGCGACTTCGAGGCAAAACGCCTTGAGCGCGGCGTGGCGTGGTTCGTAGGCCAGCCGGCTGGGCCAGACCCATTGCACGCTCAGCGGCGTCTCGCCCCAGCCTTCGGCGCGGCGACCCTGCCGGTCCTCGACCCGGACCCGGGCGCGGGCGCAGGTGACGGACGTGAGCGTCTCGGGGCCGAACTTCAGCGGCACGCGCGTCTGGACCGGCAGGAACCAGAGCGTCACGGCGCGGACGCGGATGTCAGTGGGCTTGGGCATCACGCACGGAATCGTGTTCGGGGCAGGTGCGAAGTCGAAGCCGGTCGCTGGCGTGCTGGACCCAGCCTGGCGGTTATGTGCGATCCCTCCATGAATCCGGGTGTTGGTGGAGCTTGAACACCGCTGCAATCAGGACAACCTCCCCTTCGATGGAATAGATGACCCCGTAGGGAAATCGTCGCATGCGACAACGGCGTACAACGGCGGTGCCGGGGCGAGACACGGGTCCCTGCCTCGGGCTGGAGCAGAATCCGATTGATGGTATTTTCAGG
Organism: uncultured Verrucomicrobiota bacterium; assembly: GCA_964568145.1. Lineage (GTDB taxonomy): Bacteria > Verrucomicrobiota > Verrucomicrobiia > Limisphaerales > J093 > DSVZ01. The sequence continues at coordinate 365 of CAZMOZ010000031.1, read as the reverse complement.
CCCTCCAAGAACGCCATCCCCCAACCCGGCGACGCCTTTTCGTAACAGGCGAGGGCACTCGCGAGATCACGCTGGGCGGGCGAAAGGAACCGGTAAGTCATCGCCCGAGGCCGGCACGCAGTTCGTGCAAAACCGTCGGGCCGTCGAGCGCGTCTGATGCTCCGCGAGCGTAAACGTCCAGACGCCTTTCGGCCTCAGCCGCCCAGGCCGATTCGACCGCCCTCACCACCTCGTCATCCAGGCTGACCAGCAACGCGTCGGCAAGCAACGCGCGTTGGGCGGGCGGCAGGCGCAGGACTTCGCGCTCCAAGATGGCCTGATCCATGCCGGGCAGCATACACCGCGGTCCATGCGAGGCAAGCCAT
>CAZMOZ010000030.1:5136-52720 GCA_964568145.1 uncultured Verrucomicrobiota bacterium | reverse complement strand
GATCTCCGGGACGTGGTTTACGAGGATTTCCTGCAGCGGTTGCGGAGTGAACCGCCTGCGGCACGTTAAACGCGAAAACCGAAATCGGCGGTAGCGCCGGATTCCCAACTGGCTCAACTTCGGTTTTCGGGTTCAACACGCCGTTCCGGCTGTCCGGTCCTGCGATTCACGGCTTGACCGGTGTCAACGCCGGGCTGAACCGCCCGCCGATGCTGGCGCGGAAATTTTATGCGCCTTTCTCCCGTACTTTCCTGTGGCTTGGTGCTGCTTGGGCTCGCGCTGCCCGTCCGGGCCGCCCGGCCCGCGGCGTTCGACTTTGGGCGGGCGGTGGTCCACGTGGCGGACGCTTCCGGCGCGGAGCAACTCGCGGCCCAGGAGGTCCGCCGTTACCTCTACCTGCGCACCGGCCGGCTGCTGGACGTGCGGCCCGCCGGGGCCCGGCTCACCGGCGCGCAAGCCGCAGTCGTGGTGGGCCGACAGGACCGACCCTTGGTGCGGTCGCTGCTGGCCACCGAAGAGTTGCGGCGGCTGGCGGCGGGCCTTGGTCCGGAGGATTTCTGGCTGCGCACCGTGAAGGCCGGCGGGCGCCGCGTCTGGGTGCTCACCGGTGGCAGCGACACCGCGACGTTGTATGCGGCGTACCGGTTCGCGGAGCATCTGGGCGCGCGGTTTTACCTGCACGGCGACGTGTTGCCGGACGAGCCGCTCGCGCGCATGCCGTGGCTGGACGAACGGTCTTCGCCGCTGTTCCGCATCCGCGGGATCCAGCCGTTCCACGATTTCCCCGAAGGCCCCGACTGGTGGAACCCGGACGACTACCGCGCGGTGCTGGGGCAGTTGCCCAAGTTGCGGATGAACTTCTTCGCGCTGCACACCTACCCGGAAGGCGCGCCGCACGCGGAACCGACCGTCTGGATTGGGCCGGTGGGCGAATTCACCGCGGGCGGCCAGGTGACGGCGAGCTACTCCGCGAGTTACAACAACACGATCCGCCAGCAGGCCATCCCGGGAAACTGGGGCTACACCGCCCGGCCCACCGGCGCTTACACGCACGGCGCGGCGCTGTTGTTCGACCGCGACGCCTTCGGCCCGGATTGCATGGTCGGGCATTTCCCGGTGCCAGTCCGGCCGGAGGACTGCAACGCCGTGTTCAACGCCACCGCCGCGATGTTTCGCGAGACCTTCACCTTCGCGCGGCGTCTCGGCGTGCAGACCTGCGTGGGCACGGAAACACCGCTCACCCTGCCCCAGGCGCTGCAAAAACGCCTGCGCGCCGCCGGCCAGGACCCGCGCGACCTCGCGGTGGTCCAGCAGGTGTACGAAGGCATCTTCCGCCGCATCGCCGCCGCGCACCCGCTGGACTATTACTGGTTCTGGACACCGGAAGGCTGGACCTGGGAAGGCACCAAGGACGAGCAGGTCCAGCGCACGTTGGACGACCTGCGCGCCGTGCTGGCGGCGCACGCGGCGGTGCGGCCGCCATTCAAGCTGGCCACCTGCGGCTGGGTGCTCGGGCCGCAACAGGACCGCGCGCTGTTCGACAAGGTGTTGCCGAAGGAAGTCGCCGTGAGCTGCATCAACCGCGAGGTCGGCAGGACGCCCGTGGACCGCGCCTTCGCCACCGTGCAAGGCCGCGGCAAATGGGCCATCCCGTGGCTCGAAGACGATCCGGCGCTGACCGCGATCCAGCTTTGGGCCGGCCGGATGCGGCGCGACGCCGCCGACGCGCGCCGTTACGGCTGCGACGGCTTGCTGGGCATTCACTGGCGGACGCGCAGCCTGGCGCCGAACGTCGGCGCGCTCGCCCAGGCCGCCTGGACGCAGGACGCCTGGAATCCCGAACCCCTCGCCCCGGAGCCGGCGACACCCCGTGTCGCCGGGCCGGTCGGCGGCAGCGTCGCCTCGTTCACCAGTCCGATCGCGGACACGGAAGACGACCCGCTTTACCAGACGGTCCGGTACGGCATGACGGCGTATCACTGGCCGCTGTCCAACGGCACGTACCGCGTGACCTTGAAATTTTGCGAGCCGCATTACGCCGCGGCGGGCAAACGCGTCTTTGGCGTGAAGCTCCAGGGCCGAACCGTCCTCGATCACCTGGACATTTTCGCGCGGGTTGGCCGGAACCGCGCGCTGGAATTCACCTTCCCCGACGTGGCGGTGACCAACGGCTGGCTGGATTTCGAGTTCCTGCCCGAAGTCGAGTTCCCCAGCCTCGCCGCGCTGGATGTGGAAGGCCCCGGCGGGCGCGTGAGGATCAACTGCGGCGGCGGCGCGTACCCGGATTACGCCGCCGACCCGCCGCCCGCTCCGCCACCCGCGCGGTTCGCGCCCACGGCCGACTTTTATCGCGACTGGGCCGAACACGAATTTGGCTCTGAGGTGGCCGCGGAGGCCGGCCGGCTTTTCGAGAAGCTGGACGGTTATCTGCCGCGGCCGAGCGACTGGACGGACGGGCCGGGCGGTCTGAAACCCGACCCGCGGCCTTGGGAGCGGGTGCAGGCGGAGTACGCCTTCGTGCTCCAGTTCGAGCAATTGCGGCCGCTGGTGCGCGGGGCGGGCCAGCGCGCGCGGTTCGATTACTGGCTGGCCAGCTTCCGGTATTTGCGGGCGATGGGCCGGGTGAACTGCGCCTGGGCGCGGTACAACGCCGCGTTGGAAGCCGTCCGCAAGCTGGGCGACCCGGCGGAAATGCGGCGTCGCGCCCGCGCCGAACTGCTCCCGTTGAGGCGCGACCTTGTGGCGCACGTCGCCGCCGTGTACACGAACCTGCTGGCCGCGGTCTCGAATCCGGGCGAGCTGGGCACGGTGATGAACTGGGAATCGCGCATCCTGCCCGGCGTGCTCCTCCGGCCGGGCGAGGAACTGGCCGGGCTGCTGGGCGAGGACCTGCCGGCCGACGCCCAACCAGCCACGGTTTACCGCGGTCCGACCCGCGTCATCGTGCCCGCGGTGCGCACCAGCTACGAGCCGGCCGAGACGCTGACGTTGCGGGTGCTGGTGCTGTCCGGGGTGCCGCCGCGCGAGGCCGTGTTGAAGTGGCGCAAGCTGGGCGCGCGCGTGTTTGAGGCGGTGCCACTGCGCTGGGTGGCGCGCGGCGTTTACTCGGCGGAATTTCCGGCCGAGGCCACCGCCGCGCCGGACTTCGAGTACTTCGTGGAGGTCCAGCCGGTTGACGGTCCGGTCGCGCGTTTCCCCGAAACCGCGCCGGTCTTGAACCAAACGATGGTGCGGCTGCCGGTGCGGTGGTAGCTGCGCCGCGCAGCCGGCCACTTGCGGAAAGGGCGGTTTGCGGCAAGTTCCCGGTGTCAGCTTCGGGTCCGCGGCGTCGCGGGAATTGTCTGTCCCGCCGTGCCGCGCCTGACGGAGCGCCCGGACCGGAAGCGTCAACTCCGACAACCGACCTAACTGTCATGCCAAACGGTATCTCCCTCCACATCGGCCTCAACCGCGTTGATCCCGCGCACTACCAGGGCTGGGACGGCCGGCTCGCCGCCTGCGAATACGACGCCAAGGATATGCTGGCCATCGCCAGGAACCGGGGCTTTGCCCGGAGCCACCTGCTGCTCACCGCCGAGGGCACGGCCGCCAACGTGATCGCCGGCATCACGGAGGCCGCCCAGACGTGCAAGCCCGGCGACCTGTTCCTGCTCACCTACTCCGGCCACGGCGGCCAGGTGCCGGACACCAACCACGACGAGAAGCGCCTGCCCACCGGGCTGCGCGACAAGTACGACGAAACCTGGGTGCTGTACGACCGCCAGTTGGTGGACGACGAGTTGTATGTGCTCTGGGGCAAGTTCCGGAAAGGCGTGCGCATCCTGGTACTCAGCGACAGTTGCCACAGCGGCACCGTCATCAAGGTCATCCCGAGCTTCCTCAACCCGGCCGCGGCGGCCCCCGGCGGCGCGGCCATGCGCTGGCTGCCACTGGCGCAAAGCCAGAAAGTGTACCGGGCCAACCGGAAGCTTTACGAGGGCATCCAGAGCAAGAATCCCAGCGGCGAGAAGACCCGCGTGCGCGCCGCCGTGCTGCTGATCTCCGGCTGCATGGACAACCAGTTCTCGATGGACGGTCCGCGCAACGGCGTCTTCACTGGCACGCTCCGCAAGGTGTGGAACAACGGTCAGTTCCACGGCGGCCACCAAGCCTTCCGCAACGCCATCGCCAGCCGCATGCCGCCCAGCCAGACGCCGAACTTCTTCCGGGTCGGTTCCGCCACGGCGAAGTTTGAGACGCAAACGCCGTTCACCATCTGACCTTTTGACCGCGCGGGCTGGGCGGCGGCTGACCGTCTCCCACCCGGCAATCCACCCACCACTGCCAGCCATGCCCAAACGATCCGCGCGAAACTCGTCCGGTCCGGCGGGCGCGCCGCGCCTGCGCATCCTCTGGGTGCATGGCGTGGGCCAGCAGGAAGCCGATCCGCGCTTCGAGCCTTCGTGGCGCGAAGCTACCTTGGCCGGCCTGCGCGCCGCCAGTTTCACCGGGGATGCGGAGTTCGAGTTCGTCCGTTACGACGCGCTGTTTGCCGCCGCGCCGCGCAACTTCGAGGTCTGGCGCAAAGGCTTTCTGCGCCTGCTGACCAGCGGCCTGAACGCGGCGGCGGACCGCGTGCAGGACTGGCTGGGCGGGCTGTTCGGCCGGCGCGGCCTGCCGTCCGCCGGCGCGCGCGGCGTCGGGGACTGGGTCGCCAACGTGCGCGAAGACCTGCAATGGACCGCCGGCATGGTGGCGCAATGGGCGGCGGACGACACCTTGCGCGCCCAGGCCCGCACACGCCTGACGGACGACATTGAGCGGTTCCAGCCGGACGTGGTCCTCGCGCACAGCCTGGGCTCGTTGATCGCGTACGACACGTTTGCCCGGCCGGGCGAGCCGGGCGCGCGCGCCGCGGCGGGGCGCTGGTTTGTGTCCTTCGGCTCGCAGATCAACAACCCGTTTGTGCGCGACCGCTTCGGCGGCCGCATCCGGGAGCTGCCCACGCGGCACTGGTTTCATCTGTTCAACCGGCACGACGACGCCTTCACCGCGCCCATCCGGCTGCCGCTGCCGCGGTTCACCCAGGTGGCCACGACGTTCGACCTCGAAGGTCTGCTGGACCACGACGCCGCGGCCTACCTGACGCACCCGGAAACCGCGCGCGTGGTCTGGCGCTCCTGGCTCGCCCAGGCCCCGGCCGCGCTGGCGGTGGACGTGGCCAACGTGCGGGCCGCCGTCGGCTCCGAAAAGGCGGCGGCCGCGCCGCGCAAGCCGCGAAGCCTGCGCGAGGCCATGGCGTTCACCATCGGCAGCACCCGGCGCACGGTGGCGCGGCGCGCGTTGCTGGTGGGCATCAACGACTATCCCCGGCCGGAGATGCGGCTCGAGGGCTGCGTGAACGACGTGTACCTGGTGAGCGAGCGGCTCCAGGAACTCGGCTTCGGCGCCGAGAACATCCGCATCGTGCTCAACGAGCGCGCCACCGCCGGCGCCATTCGCGAGCGGCTCGAATGGCTGCTGGATGGCTGCGACGACGAACAGGAACGGGTCTTTTTCTACAGCGGCCACGGTGCCCAACTGCCCGGCTACGGCTACGGCGAGACGGTGGACCGCGCCGACGAATGCCTGGTGCCATTTGACTTCGACTGGACGCCCGAGCGCGCGGTCGTGGACAACTGGTTTTACGAACTTTACAGCCAGCTTCCGCCCGGCGCGCAGATGCTCGCGGTCTTCGACTGCTGCCACAGCGGCGGCATGTCGCGCGACGGCAACGCGCGCGTGCGCGGCCTCTCGCCGCCGGACGACATCCGGCACCGCGTCCTAACCTGGGATCCGGAAAACGAAGCTTGGAAACTGCGCACGGATGCCCAGGCCGCGCCGGGCGAGGCGGTGAAACCGGTGCGCGTGCGCCGGATGTTCCGCGGCACCCGCGCGATGCCGGAAGGCGCGAAACCGTCGTGGGACAACCCGGCGCCGTTTGGCCATCCGGGGCCGTTCTTCCCGGTGATTCTGGAGGCGTGCCGGGAACATCAGCTCGCGTACGAACATCGCGACGGTGCGACGCCGTACGGCGCGTTCACGTGGTCGCTGGCGCGGGTCTTGGGTGAGAAACGCCGGCCGCAAACCTGGGGCGAACTGGTCAGGCGCGTGGAGAAGCGCTTGAACCAGCTTCGCTACGCGCAGACCCCGTCGCTGGAAGGGCCGTCCGGCGTGACCGGACGGAAGATTCCGTGGTTCAAGCCGGCGCGATGAATCGGGGTAGCGCGCGGTGGCGAGGGTGACCCGCCCGCAGAGCTGAGGAATTCGGGTGGATAGCAACCGACCGGCTCAGCGCCTGCGCCGGCAGGCGGCCCAGGCGCCGGCCGCCGCTCCGCACAGGTGGCCTTCCCACGACACGCGGCTGTGTTGCGGCAGCACGCCGTACCACAGGCCGCCGTACAACAACACCACCAGCAGCGCGACGAAAGCGGCGCGCCAGCTCTTCAAGACCACCGCCGCCGCCACGAGGTACGCGGCCACCCCGTAGATGAGCGAGCTGGCGCCGAGGTGGACGGCCTGCCCCCGGCCAATGAGCCACGTGCCAAGGCCGGAAGCCAGCCACACCACCGCCAGCGTCAGCCCCGGCCGGTAGGCGCGGTCGGCGAACAGCAGAACCAGCAGCACGAACAAGGGCAGCGCGTTGGCGAACAGGTGGGTGGCGTCCGCGTGCAGCAGCGGCGCGAACAGGACTCCCGCCAGGCCGGGAACGGTCCGCGGCACGATGCCGAACTGGCGCAGGCCGGGCAGCCAGAGGGTCATCATCCAGACCGCGACCAGCACCGCCAGCATTCCGGCGCTGAGTCGCGCGGCCTCATTCCAGCGGTCTTGGCGGGCGGGCATGGCGGGGTGGGGAGCGACGGTCGTTGATGTTTCGCGGGGCGGTTGCGCGGCGCGTTTCAGCACGCGCCGCCTTCGCCGCTGCGAACTCCGCCGTTCGCCGCGGCGGCGCCTTGCGAAACCAGGCGGGCGTTACACATATGCCGCGCGAAGCTGGGCCAGCCGGGCGCCGCGCGCAACTCCGGCGTTCGCGCGTGGCCGCGCGCTCATCCCAGTTTCGTGCAGGCCGTATCGCCTGCCAGGGTAGCGGCCGGCTTCCAGCCGGCTGTGGAGCCGGGCTTCCAGCCCGGTGATGGAGCGCGGGCGGCTTCCCGCGGGCGAGGTTTTCCATTGTGGATTCCGGGCGGCAGGATGCCGCCCTTTACGGCAGCCCGGGATGGCTGCCGCTGCGCCCGGCAGCGTCCGGCTGGTTCCACCGGCCGCAAAGAGTGAGATGCGCCCCGCGGCCGCGCGCGCACGGGAAATTCCTTGTCAGTAAGACAGGCGGCGGTTTTGCTCTCCCAAACTTAGCGATCACCATGAAAGTTGAATTCTACGGACACGTCCGCCAGTACCAGAACAGCCAGGCCGAAATTGACGCGAACCTGCAAAAGGTCCTGCTCAGCGGCAATTACGTGCAGGGCCCGATGCTGAAGCAGTTCGAGGCCGAGTTCGCCGCGTACTCCGGCACCCAGTACGCCGTCGGCGTCGCCAACGGCACCGACGCCATCTGGCTGGCGCTCATGGCGCTGGGCATCGGGCCAGGCGACGAGGTCATCACGCACCCGAACACCTTCTTCGCCACCGCCGAGGCCATCTGGATCGCCGGCGCCACGGCTGTCTTCGTGGATTGCTGCCCCAAGACCAAGTGCATCTGCCCGGACAAAATCGAGGCGGCCATCACGCCCCGGACAAAGGCCATCGTGCCGGTCCACCTTTACGGCCAGTGCGCCGACATGCCGGCCATCAAGAAGATCGCCGACAAACACGGCCTGAGGCTTGTCGAGGACAACGCCCAGGCCATCGGGGCGCACGGCCGGGGTTTCAAGATCGGCGAACTCAGCGACGCCGCCACGACCAGCTTCATCATCCAGAAAAACCTCGGCACTTTCGGCGACGGCGGCGCGCTGGTGACCAACAACGCCGACATTGACGCGCGGGTGCGCAAGCTGCGCAACCACGGCTCCAACCAGCGCAACGTCCACAGCTTCGGCTTCAACAGCCGGCTGGACGACCTGCACGCCGGCGTCTTGAGCGCCAAGCTCAAGCACATTGACGCCTGGAACGACCAGCGCCGGAAATGGGCCGCCCGCTACACCGCCGGCCTCCAGGACTGCCGGACGATTGACCTGCCGGTCGAACTGCCCGGCTACCGGCACGTGTTCCACCTGTACGTCATCGAGACCAGGAAACCCGAGTGGCGCGACCCGCTCCTGGATTTCCTGGTCAAGGAAGGCGTTGACGCCAAGACGCACTACTCGATCGCCATCCACCAACAGGCCGGCTACCCGTGGGGCAAGGGCGCGCGCATCGTGGGTCCGCTGACCAACGCCGAGGCCAACGCCGCCTGCTGTATCAGCCTGCCCATGTATCCCGAACTGACCGAGGAAGAGGTGGACTACGTCATCGCCAAGGTGCGGGAATGGGACGCGAAATTCGCGTCGCAGGCCCCCGCCGGCAAGGGCTTGGCCCAATGCGGGCCAACGTGCGCGTGCTGCCAGTAGCCGGTCGATTTGCCAACGCCGCCGTCAGTCGGCCTTCGAAGCAACAGGCCGGCGCCTGGGGTTGCTGAATTCCAAATTGTGCCGTGCATCGGCGAGGCGGGTTGGTTAATTTCCGACCATGAAGTTGCGGATTGAAACGGACCAGGAAGACGACAGCCGCTGGCTGGCGGAAATTCCCGATCTTCCCGGGGTCATGGCCTACGGCCGGACCCGGGAGGAAGCGTTGGTCCGGGTGAAAACCCTGGCGCTGCGGACGATCGCTGACCGGGTGGAACACGGCGAAGCCGTGCCGGAAATTGCGGAGGCGTTTTCAGTTGTCGCGTGAGCCACTGGCCTTCCGCAAAAGCCCGCAGCGTTCTGGCGGCGCTGCTGCGGATTGGCTGGCGCGTCAAACGGGAATGCGACGGCTCGCACCAGGTTCCGGCCAGGCCGGGGTGGCCGGACTTCGTTTTCGCCTTTCATGAGCGCGAGGAAATTGGACCCCAAATAATGGCGCGAATCGCCCGGCGGACCGGGTTGGAGCCGGATGACCTTTGATCGCTGTTTCGAGTCGGAATGAGCTCAGCAACACCACCATGACCCAATACACCGTCCTCGTCGTTGGCCTAGGCAAGCGCGGCTTGCACCACGCCACCACCTTCCACGCCAACCCCTGGTTCAAGGTCATCGGCCTTTGCGACATTGACCCCGCCCGCCTCGAAGCCGCCGCGGCCAAACTGGGCCACCCCAGAACCGGCTCCGACGCCGCCGCGCTCGCCCGCGAGTTGCGCCCGGACGTCTTCTGCTTCTGCACCCTGCCGCACCTGCGCGTCCCCTTCATCCGGGCGGCGGTCGAGTGCGGCGCCAAACTGATCGCCTTCGAGAAACCCGTGGCGCTGACCAGCGCGGAGCTGTTCACCATCCGCGACCTCATCCGCCAGGCCGGCGCCAAGGCCGTGGTCAGCCACCAGCACCGTTACGGCCGGCATTACCAAAAAGTGAAGGAGATCATCGCCAGCGGCGCCCTGGGCCGCGTCCACACCGTCTATGGCACGGCCACCGGCTGGATGACCCACATGCTCAGTCACCTGATTGACTACTCGATGTGGTTCAACAACTACGCCCCCGGCGCGTGGGCCTTGGCCCAGGCCGCCGGCCGGTCCAAGTTCACCGACAACCACCCCTCGCCCGACTACCTCGCCGGCTTCGTGCAATTCGCCAACGGCGTGCGCGGCCTCTACGAGTGCGGCGCCGGCGCGCCCGACCAGCCCGAGGTCGCCAAGTGGTGGGGCAAGAACCGCATCGGCGCCCTGGGCACCGAGGGCTTCGCCGAAGTGCTCACCAACGGCGGCTGGCGCGCGGTCACCAAGTCCGGCGGCTACCAGAGCGGCGAAGGCGCGATGAACTACGACCTGGACATGCCGCCCTACATCCAGCAAATGGCCGACTGGCTGGACGACGACCGCCAGGTGCACCCCTGCAACTTCGAGCACGCCGCGCGGGGCGCCGAGGTGATGTTTGCCCTCCAACGCAGCGCCGCCGAGGGCGGCCAGGTGGCCCTGCCGCTGACCGCCCCCGGGGACGAGCAGGCCCTGCTCAAGGCCCGCGTGCCCGACCGCCCGGTGCTCGTCTCCTGCGAGCAAAACCGCAAGGAATTCGGCCTGGCCTGAAGCGATGGCCCCCAACGGCGGCGCACACCGGGCCGCACGTGGCGTTGATTAAGACCAAACTCGCGTACGACTCCTGGTCGCCTACCGATCCGCTGCCGTCCCGGCTTCAAACTCCGCCATCGCCACGGCCGCCAGCAGGAACGCGCCCGAGCCCCAAGGGTATGTCCCCAGCGGCCGGGCGGCGTAACGCGCCTTGTCGCCGGGAATCGTGCCCGCCGAAACGCCAATGACCCGGCCTTGGGCGTCCACCTGCTGGGAGAGCCCCTGCCAGGCGCGGCGCAACACGGTCACTGGCGGGGCGCTTTCGAGATTCCATCGCCGCGCCTGCGCCAGTCCGTAAACGAACATGGCCGAGGCGGAGGTTTCGAGAGGGGTATCGGGCGCGTCGAGCACCGTGTGCCAAAGACCGCTGGCCGGGTCTTGATGCCGGCCCAAGGCGGCGAGGAGGCGTCCGAGCCCCGCGCGCAGTTGCCGGTCCGCCATCGAGCCGGCCTTTTCGTTGCGGATCATCTCCACCAGCGAAACCACCACCCAACCGTTGCCGCGCGCCCAGAATGCGGTGGTCTTCTGCCCGTTGGCCTCGTCCCAAAGATGCACGTAGAGGCCGCTGGCCGGGTCGCGCAGATGCTCGCCAAAACGCTCGAACTGCTCGATCGCCTCGGCCTGCCAGGCGGGCTGCTGGCGGAGCCGGCTGCCGTGCGCCAGCACCGGGCACACCATCGCCAGGGTGTCCACCCAGAGCTGCGGTTTGCCGCGGAAATGGCTCAGCGCGCCCGCGCGCGTGCGCTCGGCGCGGCGCCGCATGAACTCCACGACCTCCTCCGCCAGGTGGGCGTGCCGGACGTCGCCGGTCTGCTCAAAAAGCAGCCACATCGCCCAGGCGGGTCCCCAATGCCCACAGTACCCCTTCTCGGCCAGCACGGGCTCGAGGTCGCGCGCCGCCCAGTGATCGGCAAAGCGCCGCACAAACTCGAGGTACCGGGCCTCGCCGGTCCACCGGTGGGCGTGCATCAACCCGGCCAGCAGCACCCCTTCGCCCCAGTCGAACGGCAGCGGCTCGGGATGGTCGCGCAACGCGGCATCGGCCACCACACGCGTCATCGCCGTCGGGTCGGGAATCTTCGCCGGCCCGGCGATTTCACCGGTTAGCGCCGAAACCATCCCGGCCAACCCGAGCGCACTCCCCACCCGCCAAACCGGGCGCCGGGACGGGGCAAGGGGACGGTGTTCATTCCTCATAGCGGGCCTCGATTTCCAGGGTTTGACCGGGCCTTGCCCCGGCCAGTGGAATTGAAAGGTCTTCACCGCGCCGCAGGGCGACCGGCAAGGGCGTGCCGTCAAGGTCAACACGGGTCGGGTAGCGTCCCTCCGGATGGCGCAAACGCAACCACACCGCGCCGGGCAGGGCCCGGGCCGGCAAGGTCAACGTGGCGAGGATGCGGCCCCGACCTACCTGCGAGCGCAAGTGCAGACCGGTCGGGCCCAGGCGGGTGGGGGCGTGCTCGAGCCGCACCTCCCGGCCGTCGGCGAGCCAGGCGCGCGGCAGGCCGCGTCCATACCAGAAGGTGTCCGCTGCTTCCCAGAGGAGCAGCTCCCGCAGCCAGAGCAGGAACCGCGCTTCGTCGAAGGTTTTGTACAGCGGCCCGCCGCCCTGCCCGAAACGGCGCACCCATTCGGCAAAGCACGCCGTGTCCGGATAGATGCTCAGCGCCCAGGTGTTCCAGAAGTTGCGCAAGGCCGCGGGCACCTCGTCGCGGGCCAGGTAGGTGGGCACCAGGTCCAGCAGGCACGGCTGCAGCGTCACCCCGCCGCGCTCGAACCACGTTTGCTCGTAATCGCTGACGTTCAGCCCGGACTGCCAGGAGAAAAACAGGTTGTCCTCCAGGTCGTCGAGCATCCAGGTGTTGAGCGGGTCGCGCGCCGACACCACCTCGCCCGCCGCCAGGTGCAGCGCCGGGTAGAGCGCTTCCCGAATCCAACCCTCGGTCAAATGCCGCCATTGAAAGCCCCGCGACGGCACGTAGGGAATCCACGCGTGGTCGCGCAATCGCACCACCGCCGCACGCGTGGTCGCCACGTCGCTTTCAGCCGCGCTGGACACCGTCGTCTGGCCATAGCTGTTGTCTCTCCACATGGCGACCGGACGGTTGCTTATTCAGGCTGCCTGAGACCACCTCCCGCCACAATCGCGGTGTATCGAATGCCCGACTCCACATACGGAAGGTTGAGTCTCCCCACGAAACTCACGACGGTGCCGGAAGGGCGATTGGTTTGGGCTTGAGAGAGTGGAGCGAGGAATAAGAGCGAGAGGAGCGCAAAGGAAAGGCATCTCAAACACGGCGCGAGGACCGCGATGAGAAGCCTTTTTCGTGGTTTCGTCTTCTGCTTCAAGTGTTCAGCCCAGAGGCCTTCTACCGCCATCCTGCCCCTGCCCCAGGATTTGTGTACTCATCAAGCGGGGAGGCCGTGTTCGTCAAATTCACCCGGCTACCGCCTTTCACGGTGGCACGAAACACATCGCCGTTCAAGGTAGGCTGATGCCATCCGGTATAGACGATGTGGCTCCCGGTGGGCGAGAAGTGCGCGTCAACGAAGAGCCAAGTCGAGGTGTGCGGAACGATCACCTTATAGCCTGTTCCATCGGGCTTGATCGTGGCTATGCCGGAGCCGTTACCAAAGGCAATCAGGGCGCCGTCCGGAGACCACTGCGGGTTCCTGGCCTCTCCAATGCGGATTCGTATGTGCGTGTTGAGCAGGTCGGCCACCCACAACTCGTTATGCGTGGCGTTCTCATAGGCCACCACATCGCCGGTTGGGCCCCAGCAGAAATGGTCCGCAAGGGCAGGCCACGGATCGCCCGGAGTCGTTTCGACAATCGGGAAGGGTATGGCTGGCGTGCCCGGCTGCTCGGCCAGTCCGATAATGTTGCCGTCGGCCCCGAACACCAGCGACGCCGTGTAGATGCCGCCCTCGACCACAGCGGCTCCTGGCTCGGCGGACGACCATCGCCGTCCCTTGAACGAAATCTGCGTACCACCGGGAACCCAGTCCGTGGTGCCCACCTTCGGTTGGAGCGTAATATCGTCAGTGAGCTGGACCTTCGTGTTCGCGTTGTTGTTGAGGCTGGGGTCGAAGTCGTCTCGCAAGGCGAACACTTCGCTTCGTCGGGTGATCCCGTCCGGATAGTACTCGTCGGGAATGACATAAGTGTAAATAAACCAGCGATGGTTGTTGTACAGGACCCTGCTCGGATTTCCAAACATTCCGAGCCCGAGCTGGGTTTTGCCGCTGCCGTCGGAGTTCATCTTGGTCAACACGGCCGTGCCTCCTTGAGTCGCACCGGCCTGGGGGCCGATGTAGTAGATGGTCCCCCCGCCGGTGCCGCCGCCGCCGCCTTTGGGGGCAGCCTGAATCGAGGTGGCGGCAAGAGTCGTCAGGCCGATGATCAGGAGCCGCGAAAACGCTTGCGCGTTTTGTTTCAATCCGAGCGTGTCGAGCAGCGTTGAGGATGAGACTGCTCCGAGCAGATGGTTGATGCTATTTGTGGTTTTCATGGTTCAAATGGTTTTCAGTTGGGCTGTCATTCACCCTCAGAAGCGAGATTTCGGGGAAAAACGGGCCAGGACGCTGGGATGCGTTTTGTTGCCGTCCCACAGACGAACCCGGGAAGCGCGTGATGGGACGGCTGTGTTTTCATATCATTCACGCAGGTATGATTCAGGTGAAGAGCGGTTCAGTCGCCGCAATCCAGCATCACCCGAATCTCGTGTGCCGCAGCGATTAACTGGTCGGCCTGGGCGTCTGTAATGTGTTTGGTGCGCTGGGCCTCAACGGCGTTGATGAAAGCGGAAAGCGAGTTGCACGCCGCGGCATCGTTGCTGAAGCTGGCGTCCACGAACGCGTTGAGGGCAGCGTCCAGTTTGCTGTCGAGGCTGTTTTCAATGCCGTTTTGCAGGTTCAAGGCGGCGACCGTGACGGCGAGGTCCTCGATGGCGCTGACGGGATCGGCGGACGCGGGAGTGAAGTAGATGGTGAACAGCACACCTGAAGCCGGGCCTTGGTACGTCAGAACCAGTTGGTCTCCTTCAGTGACGGCAATGTTCTCAAGGGCAGCGGCCCCGCCGGATCCAGACGAGAAATCGAACGGCGTTGCAAAGGTGTAGTCACTACCGCCCCACGAGTTCAACCAGAAGGTTCCGCCGGTGATGGCCTGTGCGTTGATCGACAGTGACCAAAAGGTGGGGTTTGGCCAAAGAGCGTAAGGGTCATCCAACACCCAAACAGCGCCGGTGATGTTGATTGTGCCCGCTTGCGGCGCCGTCCAAGTTGCAGCTCCCAGGGACATCTGAATAAACGCTTCGCCATTAGCCGTTGTGCTCTTCGAGACATCGCCGCTGTACGACCACACGCCATTTGGGTTTTGGGTGTCGCTCCAGTCGGTTAGGAGATCGTAAACCTGGGCGGCGGCGGTGGGGGTGTTTGACGCAACGAGCAGTGAAGCCACCGCTCCGAGGAGAGTAATCTTGCTGATTGTGGTTTTCATATCACTGGCATAAGCGAAATCGCGGGGAAAAGGGGGCCACCAAATGACGAATTTTTTCACCGCGGAGACGCAAAGATGCAACGAGGCCATCCCCGGATCCCGGCCGGAGACCATGATCCTGCTGAGGCAGAAGGAAACTGCTGAACGCCTGCGGTTGGCGCTTCGCCCCGGCCGCCCTCCAGGAACCCCGCGCGCCTGCGGGGACGCGAGAGACTAGCTTCGCTGCGCTTTGATTTCCTCGTGCAGCCAGGCGCGGGCAAAGGCCCAATGGCGCTTGGCCGTCCGCTCCGAAATGCCGAGCGCTTCGGCCGCTTGTTCGAGGGTCATGCCGGCGAAATACCGCAGTTTCACCAGTTCGGCTTTTTGCGGGTCGAGCGCGGCAAATTTCTCCAACGCCTCGTTCACTGCCAGCACCCTGTCGTCGGTTTCCAGGACCTCCGCGGCAAGTTCCGGCATTTCCACCCGTTGCTGACCGCCGCCGTGGCGCTCGGCGCGTTTGCGGCGCGCATTGTCCACGAGAATGCGGCGCATGGCCTCGGCCGCCGCGGCGAAGAAATGGGTCCGGTCATTCCATTTCCGCTGGTCGTCGTTGGTGAGCCGGAGCCACGCTTCGTGAACCAGCGCGGTGGGCTGAAGCGTCTGGCCCGGCGCTTCCAAAGCCATCTTCGCCGCGGCCAGCCGGCGCAACTCCTCGTAAACGAGCGACAACAATTCGTTCGCCGCTTTTGGTTCGCCGCCCCTGACGTCCCCCAGATTATCTGAGACCTCATTCATCGGTTCTCGTGAGGAGGACGCAACGCGTTTGGAGTGCGTCCGGCCTGCCGGCGCTCTCGCTTTGGCGGCGACCGGAGACAGAAAAGCGGGAGCACCCATCCGCCGTAGCGGCCTCTGCGGAGGGTGGAAGCTCCACGCGCTTCAAACGCTTCGCGAAGTTCGAGCGCAACTGGTTTAGGCCCGTCATCGGTTAGCATCTCGAAACGGAGTATTCGACTCGTACAGCTTCAGCTTGGTAGCCATATCGCTTTTCATCTTCTCATCCCGACACAGGCTGATGGCCTCGCGTTGTGCGTTCACTGCTCTTGCAAATTCGCCTGCCTCCGCGTAGGCAGCAGCCAGCGTATCGAGGACCATCCAGTCTTTCCGCTCTGTCTTTGCGACGGCCTGTTCTGCGAAGCGGACTGCACTCGCGCCATCGCGCAGCGCAGGATCGGTGGACGTAGCCTGAAGCCAGGCAAGTTCGTTCATGGCCCGAGCGTCGCCTTTCTCCGCTGCGGTGTGGAGCCGAGCGAGGTAATCGGCTCGTTCACGCCGGAGGAGGCCGGACTCGAACTCGGCCAGCTTCTGATTCCACTCCCTCGCGCGCTCGGGGCGTCCGGTGTTTTGGTAAAGCTGCACCAAGCGTTGGAGCGCTTCCTTCAGTCGCTGAAAGGCGCGCGGTGGGATCCTGTCTATTCGCTGCATCATGCCGTCGTAGCCGACGAGTAACAAGGGTTCGGCTTCGGCGTATTTCATCTGTCCGAGGAGAGCACCGCCCAGCATGCTGCGCGTGTCGAACGTCTGAGGATGATCGGGTTGTTCTTTCTCCTGGATGGCGAGGCATTCGCGCGCCGTGGCTTCCGCCGCGGTGAATGTTCCCGCGTTGAGCAGAGCGTGTGTCAACTCGGCCAGCATGGCGGCAAATTGCGGATCGTCGGCGGGCAATCGGCTGCGAAGGAGCGATTCGGCTTCGGCCAGCTTCTGTTGTGGAATGAGCGTGCCAATCAGCTCGCTTAACGCAACAGAAAAGTCGCTCTTGCGCTTTTGATCGCGCTTCTCCTGCAACGCGAGCCGCTCGCGAAAAACAACTTCCGCTTCAGACCAGTCACCTTGTTCCGCGAGGGTATGACCCAAGAACTGAAGTGGGCGAATGAGCAGGGGATGCTCCGACCCGAAAAGCGCTTTGTAATTGGCCACGACGTCGCGGAGGACCGTTTCGGCTTCAGCCCGTCGCCCATCACGGTGCAGCCTGGCCGCCATAGCGTAAGTCGGGACATTGTGACGACCAGCGATCGCGTCCTCTCCAACAAGGGCTTTGGCCTCCTCCAACAGAATGTGGGATATCAGGACGTCATGCCAATTCTCGCCGAAGTCGCTGGTAGCGGGGTTTACGAAGGATTTTTCACCGAACTCGAAGGCGTCCACCAACGCGTATCGAGCCACGTTTGTTTTCCCCAATTGGTGGCAGGTCATTGTCAAAGCGAGGCGAGCCAGGATCACAAGGTTCCCGCTATTATTAGCGGCGAGGCTCTGGCGCAGCCACCCTTCTGCGTGGGCATACTGCCCCAGCCGGTATTCCGCCAGACCTTTCACGAACTGAAAATACCCGCGGAAAGGATGGTCCGGCCCTGCGAGTACGGCGGTCTGGGCCAAGCCGGTGGCCAGTGCCAGGTCGCTGTCGCTGAAGTGCAGCAACAGACACGCCTTGGCGGTGCGCTCGGCGACGACGGGCACGGTCGATCCACCAAACCGCAAGAGCATCGCATGGCAGTGTCGGCGGTAGGCCTCGATTTCACCGTTGCGCAAGAGCAGCGGTGCCAAAAAGTACCACGGATCATGCGTGTCCGGGTCCAACTCGACCACCTTGGTCAGGTCCACTGCGGCTTCATTCCAGCGCCCGCGCCGGGCGTGAAATTCCGCTCGATTTCGCAGCAGAGCGACGTTTCCTGGTTCCTTTTGGATTGCGGGCGAGATGAGCTCCTCGAGCAGTCGGTCCAACTGGGCATATTGCTTGTGCGCGAGGAGCACACTTAGGAGTTGATAAAGGGGGTCCGACTTGAGCGGGAGGCTGCCCGGGGAACGGCTGCTGGCGTTCGTTAATTCGTCACGCACGAGCGCCTGAATACCGGAAAGATCGTCCTGCCGCTGGAGAACGTCGGCCAGATCACGCACCGTCCTCGCCACATCGGCGTGCGCTGTACCCAGAAGTTTCCGGCGCAGGGCGAGCGCTTCGAGAAACTTCTGCTTCGCCTCCGGCAGTTTGCCGCGGTCGCGCAAGACCACGGCCAGGTTGTGAAGCGACCTGGCAATCGGAAGAGAGTCGCCGGCCAGGATTTTTTTCCGCGCGCTGAGCGCCTCGCGATGGAGCGTCTCGGCTTCCTCGAGTTTGCCCTGCCGGCGGAGCACCAACGCGAGACTGTTGAGAGATTCGGTCGTCTCGAGATGTTCGTTGCCCAAGGCTTTCCGTCGAATTGCCAGGGCCTGGCGATGCAACTGCTCGACTTCGTCCAAAGGTCCGCCAGCAGGCTCCGCGGCCGAACTCGAAACAGGTGAATCGTAATCGTCCGGGACCGTGTTCGAGCGCATCCAAAGGTTCTCGTCGCGCAGCCGTTCGGCGCCAACTCCTTCGCCTTCCGGCCACAGGATCAGGGCGAGATCATTCAGCGCCCGGGCAACCTGCGGATGATCGTCGCCCAGGGATGCCCGCCGCACGGCCAAGGCCTCTCTCTGAACCGTCCCGGCCTTCTCGCCTTCGCCGAGTGCCTGATATACCTCCGCGATCGTGCTCTGCAATTCGGCCTGAACCTCGGGTTGGCCGGCGAGGTCTTTGCGCAGGCGTTCGGCGGTTTGGTCCACTATCTCTCGCATCAACGTCGTGTCGCGCCCGAGCGCGACAGAGGGTCTGACGCTTTGCAGCATGTCCTTGAGGAACTGCGCCACGGTTTGACTCTTGGCGGCTTCAGCCTCGGCCTTTTTCTCCCCCGCCTGGGCCTCGAGGCGCAGCTTTGCTTCGTTCGTGCGCGCCGTCTCCGCTTCCTGGCGAAGCGCGGCTTCGTTCTGCTGGGCGGCTTGGGCTTGCAACCGAAGCGTCGCCTCGTTTCTCCTGGCACTTTCCGCCTCCACGCGGAGCATCGTTTCGTTAGTCCGGGCGATGTCGGCTTGTTGCCGCAAGAAGATCTGGTCGCGTTCGGCGGCCAACGCGCGCTGGCGGGCGGCCTTTTCTTTGAAGAACATCCAGGTGGAAACACCCAAGCCGATGAGCAACGAGGCGACGACCGCGGCGCCCGCAGCGAAAGCGAGTTTGTTACGCCGAACCATTTTCCCGAACCGATATGCCGCGCTCGGCGGGCAGGCCACGACCGGTTCGTTCTTCAGATGCCGCTGAATGTCCATCGCCAGGCCGTTGGCCGTTTCGTAACGTCGGGCGCGGTCTTTCTCCAGGGCCTTCATCACGATCCAGTCCAGATCACCGCGGAGTTCACTGATGAGTTTCGGCGCTTCAATGCCGCGACGTTGCGCCGTGGTGCTCAGCTCCTGGCCCGGCAGCGTGCTGAGACGCGTTGAGGGCCGCGGCGGGTCCTGATCGCGAACGGTGCGACACATCTCCTCGAGGCCAATCGCGAGCAGGTCCTTCGCATCGAACGGGGTTTTGCCGGTCAGCAGTTCGTAGAGCAGCACGCCCAGCGCGTAAATGTCGCTGCGTGTGTCAATGTCCTGATTGGTCAAGGTCGCCTGCTCGGGACTCATGTATGCCGGGGTGCCGATGAATTGCTCGAAGGCCGTAAAGAGTGTTTTGTCGGTGAGCTTCTGACCGCAGGTGGCCTTGGCGATGCCGAAATCAATCACCTTCGGCACCGCCACGCCATCGTTCACGGTCACGAGAATGTTTGAGGGTTTGATGTCGCGGTGAATGATGCCCTTTTGATGCGCGTGCTGGATGGCCTGGCAAATCTGGATGAACAGCTCGAGCCGGGCGCGCGTGGGAAGCTTCGCGGCGTCGCAGTAGTCGGTGATCTTCATCCCGCGGACGAGTTCCATGACGAAGTAAGGCCGGCCGGTTTCCGTCGCTCCGGCGTCGAAGACCTTGGCGATGTGGGGATGATCCATCAACGCGAGGGCCTGCCGCTCGGCCTCGAAGCGGGCGATGACGGATTTGGTGTCCAGGCCCAGTTTGATGACCTTGAGCGCGACGCGACGGCTCACCGGCTCCTCCTGCTCGGCCATATAGACCACGCCGCAGCCACCTTCGCCGATTTGCTGTAGCAGTTTGTAGCGACCGATCCGATCGCCGGCTTTCTCGCAGGACGCGGGCGAAACGTTGGTTGGCGCCGCCGCTGCTGGATTGATGGGCGACTCCAACAATGCGCATGAGCTCTCGCAGGCTTTCAGCAGCGCCTCGATGCGTTGGCGGAGCGCGGCATCGCCGGCACAGGCGCGATCGAGGTAAGCCGGGCGTTGCTCGGGTGGGAGCTCGAGGGTCGCCTCAAAGAGGTCTGCTTCCCGTTGGTGCGTTTGGTTCATGGAACAACGCCACGGCTTTTACCGCAGAAAGCGAGATTCGGAAAGAAAAAGGGCCACAATTCACCACTGTGCGAGTGGTCTGTGGCGGGGGCGTGGGCTGCTCGGATCGCGCGCAGCCTACGCGCTCTTCGCTCCGCTGGATTGACCGCGAAGGCTGCGGCGGATAGTCGAAGCGTGTGACAATCCGCCGGCTTTTGCCCGTCTTGCTTCTCCTGGCTCTGAGGCCGGGACTTGCCCTGTCCGCCGCGCAATTCGCCGATTACGCGCGGTTCGATCTCGAAGCCGGCGCCACCGTCGGCACGCTGACCGACACGCAATCCTCCTGGGCGATGGCGCCAGCGACCGGCAGAACTGGCGGCCAACGAATGAATGGCCGTGGAGTTACACCAACAGCCTTGCGACCGTGCGCTGAGAGTGGACGAAGTGGGACGTGCGCTTTCTGTCGCAACGCACGGGCGCGGTCACGCTCAAGCTGATGGGGCCGTGGGAGCGAACACCCGGCGAGTGCATCTCGTGCGCGGGGGAAAGCATCCAAAGAATCCCCGACCCGCCAGGCTCGGCCATGAGGATCAAACGGCGGTGCCCGGCTGCAAACTTGCCAAGCACAACGGTTTCTTCGAAGCCTTCGGCGCCGCGGGTGACTTTTCCGCGCGGTGGGGAACCCGGCTCCACATCAGCCAGGATGGCGGACGCTGCATTTTCGGGCCGGCGCCCGGGCGCCGCCGTGTAAGCGGACAGCGTGTTCGCGCTGATCCCGCCCGGGGAAAACTCGCGGACCAGCAGTCGCGCGCCGGACTGGCTGCCCATGAGGAACGGGCCGGCGGGGATGAGCACCATTTCCCCGCCGTCGCGGGCGCGCAGCGTGGGCGGCCGTTCCGCGGCGAGAGCCGAAAAAACCAGCCCGGCCGTGAGGCCAACCCGGGCCAGCCAGCGACCAAAAGGCGGAAGGGAGTGGTTCCAGCCACGCACGCCGGCAAGCGTATTCAGCCCCGAAAGGCCGGACAAGCGCGATGGCTGGGAGGGCCGCGCGTGATCTCGCACCAGCGGCGTGGCGGCGTCTAGTCCGCCGCGTTGTTGGCGATTTGCACGCGGCCGGGACTGCGGTTGGTGAGGCGCGCGGCGCCGGTGAACACGTTGTCGGTGATCACCGCCCGGCGCACGCCCTCGCCCAGTTCGATCTGCGCCTTCGCCTCGCGGAACTCGCAGCCGCGCACCAACAACGTGCCGCCAACGGCTTGGATGGCGTGGCGGCCCTCTTTCTTGGCGTCCCACTGGACGAACGTGCAGTCGCTGAAGCCCACCGTGCCCCGCCCGGCGACCTTCGCGATCTGGTGGCACGGCCCCCAGAACGCGCAGTTCACGAAGCGCACGCTGCCGGTGTTCGACGCCTTCACGTCAATCATCGTCGGGTCCGGGCCGTGGAAGCTCACAAACTCGCCGTTGGTGATGAGCAGGCCGTACGGGGCACACTCGTCCACCACCAGCGCGGTCTGGCAGTCGTCCGCGCCGATGCCCAGGAAGTTGCCGTTGGTGACACCCGCCTTCGTCTTGATGAAGCGGTAGCCAGCTTTGTAGCCGAAGCAGAAGGTGTTGAAGACGTATTGCCAGTCCGTGCGCCCGAAGAGGAACGCCTCGCCATGCGCCATCTGCCACTGAAACAGCTTCGGCTTCATGCTCCACCAAGGGTTGAAGTGGACGTTTTCGATGCGGCCGATGTCGTAGATCTGATCCACGTAAATCCCGCGCCGCAGCGGCTGGCCGTGCACGTCGCGGATCAGGTGCCGCTCGCTGCCGGTGGTGTCTATGCCGTTGTACGGATTGAGCAGCTCGACGGCCAGCACCGCGGGATTCTTGCCGCGCATGGCGATGGCGTATGGGTACGGCACCGGCACGTCGTCCGGCTTCTGCTCCGGGTAGTAAATCACCACGCCCTTGAGCGTGCTGTTGACGTTGAGTGTGAGGAAGGCCGGGCCCTCCTCGCTGCCCGCGCCGCCGGTGACGAGGAACGTCGTGCCGTCGTCGGTCGGCTTGGGCAGGCCGGCGTCGCGAATGCCGTTGTGCGCGGGGACGGATTCCCACACGCCGCGCAGCGCGACCGCGTTCGGTACGTTCAGGCGGCCGGCGAAGAGGTAGTTGCCGCGCGGGGCGAACACGGTGCCGAGGCCCTCCCGCGCCGCGGTGTCCAGCGCCTTTTGGAACGCGGCGGTGTCGTCGGTCTGGCCGTCGCCGCGGGCGCCGAAGTCGCGGACGTTGAGGAATTCGCCGGCGGCCAGCGTGGCGCAGGCGAGAAACAGGACGGGAAGCGTCAGGTGGTGTGCTTGCATGGCGGGCGAGTGTAAAGCCGCGCCCGCCTGAAGCAACGCCGCGCGCTACGGACCGGCCACGCGGTACAGCCGCACGTCGTAACCGCCGAACGAATCCGCGAACGCGCCGTCGCGCAGTTCGAGAAACCGGCTTTCGCCCAGCACCTCCACGCGGCCGGTGGCGGGAACGCCGCGCAACGCGAAGCGGGCCCTGGCCGGCCGGTCCCGCATGGCCACCGCGAAGACGTACGCCGCGCCGCCGTGCCGCCTGGCCATCACCGCGACCGGCGCCTCCGGATCGTCCACGCGCGTCTCCAACAGGTCCGCCACCGCGGGCGAGTTCAGCACCGGGGCGAGTTCGTGGATCTGGCGGTTGATCCGCGTGACGGCCGTGAGCATTTCGGGGTCGTCCAGCAAGGCCGATTCGTTGAACCGCGGTTTCCATTCGTGGACGAAATAGATCAGGCCGCGCGAGCCGTGGATGAGCGCCATCCAGACTTCAGCCCGGACCTGGTGCGGCGTGGGCTTCGCGGTGGGATGCGAGATGCGCGTGCATTCGACGCAGTTCCAAACCGGCTTGCGGCCGTCCGTCCATTTCACCAGGCGCTCGACGCCGCGCGCGACAAACCACAGGTTGCTGCTCACCGCCGGCCGGTCGTGCGTGACCGGGTAAATGTCGAACGAAACGAGGTCCGCCCCCTTCACGTAATCGGGGTAATCCTCGGGGTGCCGGCTGCGCACGCCGCGGCCGGGCCAGTCGTCCCAGGCCACGCCCTGGCCGAGGTTCAACAGCACCGGCCGCGTGGGATCGCGCTGCCGCATCCGCTCGTAGTCGGCGAACACGCGCGCGGGCGGTATGGGCGGGCCCCAGCCTCGTCCCTCGCCGAGCGACTGCGCGTTGTCCGGCTCGTCGTCGTGCATCCAGCCCGCGAGGGTCGGGTCGTCCCGATGCGCGAGGCCCACGTCATTTTGCGCGCAGATCACCCGCATGCCCGCCTCGCGGAGCGCGGCCAACTGCGCCCCGGTCGGCCCGCGCCACAGGCCCACGTACAGGTTGATGCCGGCTTCGCGATACGCCTTCGCCCGGGCCGGCGGCTGAAGCCACACGGCGATGGGGAAGAAGTCCGGCGTCGCGGGCAGGCCGTTGGGCCAGGCCGGTGGATCGCCCGCGAAGGCGGCGCCGCTCAGCGCGACCAGCAAAAACAGGACGGCGAGTCGCGTGGCGTGGCTGATTCGCCGGCGGCTGCCGCGATCTGACGACCGCCGCCACAAAACGCCGGGGCTCGACGGAGTTTCGTCCCACTCAAGGGTCGGAGGTCGGAGGTCGGAGGTCGAAGGTCGAAAACTGAGGCCGCGAACCACGAACCACAAATCACGAACCCCAAAAGCACGGCTCGACGGAGTCTC
Source organism: uncultured Verrucomicrobiota bacterium (assembly GCA_964568145.1). Classification (GTDB taxonomy): domain Bacteria; phylum Verrucomicrobiota; class Verrucomicrobiia; order Limisphaerales; family J093; genus DSVZ01. Next base: position 28,980 of record CAZMOZ010000030.1, on the reverse strand, counting down.
GCCCCACCTCAGTACCAGGCTCGACGGAAATTCGCCCCACCACAGGTTCGCTGACTGGCCGAGCATTGGTCCGCCGCTGCCCACAGATGGTTCAAGCGCGGTTTTCATCCTTCACGCACGCGGAAGAATTGCCGCCCGCCCAGCGCGGCGCGGGGCACCACGAAGGTGGTGGCGCCGCCGGTGGACGCGATGGTTTGCAGGTTGGTCCAGGCGCCGTCCAGGGCCTCCGCAGCCACGAGCGTCAGCAGCCGGGCGGTCGGCGATTCCACCGTGAGTTCGAGGTCGCCGTTGGCAAGCCGCTTCCAGCCGGTGAACCGGGGCGGCGCCGGACTGCCGCCGGTGCCGGTGCGGAGCGGCAGAAGATTGTTGGCCTCAAAGCCCGCATAGACGGACGGCAGGGTGGTGCCGAAGTCCGCGTGGGTGTAACGCCGGAAGGTCAGCAGCGCCTGATAATTCGTTTCCGGTTCGAGCGTGCCGGCCGGGACCACCACCGAGGTCGCACCGCCGTCCAGCGGCGGCGGCGCGAACACCACCTGGCCGTTGGTCGCGACCGCGATTTGCACCCAGACCTCCCGCACGTCGCCGCCGGTGAAGTCGGTCCAGCGCAGCGTGAAGTCCCGCGCCGGGTCAATCTGCTGCGCGGCGGTGTAGTTCGTGACCTTCGGCGCGGGCGGATAATCGTCGTCGTAGAGCGGTACGTTGTAGCGCGACTCCCCGGTGATCAGGCTGTGGAGCGTGAACCGGTAGATGCCCGGCGGGTAGCGGAGATTCAGCGCCTGGGCCGTGACCGCGCCGTTGTAAAAGCGAAAGGCGCCGGCGCCGGGGTCGTAGTCCATCGGGTGCAGGCCGGTTCCCGCGCGCAACGTCATGCCGGTGATGAACAGCAGCGCGTCCGGGTCGGCGAACACTTCCTCGCTCAGATACGCCGTGGCCGTGAGGTCGAAGGGATCCTGCACCTGGGGCAGCAATTCGGGATCGGCGTCGCTCGTTTGCGTGTGCCAGGCGGCCTTGAAGAGATAAAGCTCAGCCAGCTCCGCCGTCGTCGCTGAAGCCGTGACCAAAGCTGTGGCGATGAGGATGAAGAGCCGGATCAAGCGATGCTTCATGCCGCGGCCATCACACTCCCGGTGCGCGGATGCGTCAAGCGGCCAGCCCCTCAGCCGGCGAGCGCCTTCGCGTCCGCCGCCGGCCGCGCGCGGCGCCGGCGCGGCTTGAACAGATCGAGCTGCGGCTCGCGGAAGAAGTCGTAGTTCTTCAACACCCGCAGCGTCTGGAGCAGGTCGGACTTCTGGTAATTGCGGTTCGGCTCGACGTGTTCGATCAGCCCGGCCAGCAGCGTGCGGAACGGGATGACCGCGTCCACGCCCTTCGCGCGCAGCAGGGCGATGCTTTGCTGGCGGAGGTCCTCGGTCTGCGGCAGCGCGGGCACGACCAGGATTTTCGCCGGCGTGCGGCCGCCGCCAAAGGCGCGCACCGCCTGCTGGAACGTGGCGGGCTCGACGAAGCGGAACAGCTCCGGCGCGCCGGCCAGCCGCGCGGGGCTGAACGTCTCGGTATGCCAGCCGCGCACCACCACCACGGCGCAGGCGATCCGCGGCAGGTCGCCCGGGCCGAGCACGAACGGCAGGGGCGCGGCGCCGGCGCCGGCCGCGGGCTGGGGGTTGAGCACCAGGAAGTCTATCTCCTCATCGCGCGCGTTCGGGGCCACGTATTTGCGGCATTGCCGCACCAGGAAACCATGCAGCTCGAAGAACTCGCGGACGATCGTTTCGCTGACGGCCATGGGCGGGGCGGGTGTTGGGTCAGCCGTCCAGCGCTTCCAGAATCGCCTTATCCGTCACGGCCTCACCCCAGCGCACGCGTCCGATGGCCTCGGCCAGCACGAACTTCACCCGGCCGCCGCTGACCTTTTTGTCCAGTTGCATGGCCTTGAGCAGGCTCTTTTTTTCCGCCGCCGTCAAACGCGCTTCCGTGGGCAGGCCGGCCCTCGCGAACAGCGCCCGGATGCGCTCGCAGTCCGCCTCCGCCAGTCCCGTCAGGCGCGCCGAAAGCCGCGCCGCCGCCACTTGGCCGATGGCGATGGCCTCGCCGTGCAGGTACCGGTCGTACCCGCTGATGGCCTCCAGGGCGTGGCCAATCGTGTGGCCGAAGTTCAACACCGCCCGCAGGCCCGACTCGGTCTCGTCCTGCGCCACGACCTCCGCCTTGATCTCGCAGGACCGCGCGACCACCGCGCCGAGCGTCGCCTCCTCGCGGGTCAGCAGGCGGTCGAGGTCCGCCTCCAACTGCGCGAAGAACGCCGCGTCGCGGATGATGCCGTACTTGATCACCTCGGCCACGCCGGCGCGAAATTCGCGCTCGGGCAGGGTGTCCAGCGTGGCCAGATCGCAGAGCACCAGCCGGGGTTGGTGGAACACGCCCACCAGGTTCTTGCCGGCGGGCAGGTTCACCCCGGTCTTGCCGCCCACCGAACTGTCCACCTGGGCCAGCAGCGTGGTGGGCAACTGGACAAAGGGAATGCCGCGCAGGTAAGTGCCGGCCACGAACCCGGCCACGTCGCCCACCACCCCGCCGCCCAAAGCCACAACGAACGAACGCCGCTCCAGCCGGTGCCGGGCCAGTTCGTGGTACAGCGATTCGACCTGCGCGAGGGCTTTCGAGGTCTCGCCGGCTGGAATCGTCAACAGCGCCGGCTCGAAGCCGGACTTGCGCAGACTCGCCATCGCGCGCGCGGCATGGCGGGGGCCCACCTGACTGTCTGTGACCACCGCGCAGCGCGGGGCGAAACCGAGCTTCACGCAAGCGCGTCCCAGCCGGTCCGCCACGCGCCGTCCGATGACGATCGAGTAGCTGCGCGCGCCCAGGGGCACTTTGACCGTCCGCATGGTTTGAGTCTAGGTGCCGGCGCGAACCTGTCAAAGATTTGGCCGCCCGCGGCGCGGCACGACGCGGGTAGCCGACCTCTGGCTCAGAGGCCGGTAAAGGTCGCCCATCAGCGAGGGGCGACCCACCTTGTAGCGCCGGCGCTTCGGCGCTGGCCTTGCGGTTGGTCGCTGTGGCAGCTTGCCGGCATGGCACGGCGCGCGCGCAACCGGTGGAGGCCTTTCCTCGCCCTGGCGCTGCTGCCGTTCGTGCTGTGGCTGATGCTGCGCTGGTTCGAACCCGCGAATGTTTACCACCCCACCCGCTCGTTCTGGGCGCAGGCGGACGTGCTGGGCCGGTCGTTCGAGGAGGTCTGGCTCACCGCGCGCGACGGCGTGCGGCTGCACGGCTGGTTCTTCCCGGCCGCCGGCGATTCGCCGCGGCGTCACCTGGCCGTGCTGCACTGCCACGGCAACGGCGGCAACATCAGCCACCGCGTGGAGGTCGCGGGCGCGCTGCTGGAGACGGGCGTGAACGTGCTGCTCTTCGATTACCGCGGGTACGGCCGCAGCGCGGGCTCGCCCGGCGAGGAAGGCACGTATCTCGACGCGGAGGCCGCCCACGCGTGGCTGGTCGGGCGCGGGTTCGCCGCGACGAACGTGATCGCGTTCGGTGAATCGCTGGGCGGGGCCGTGGCGACGGAGCTGGCGTTGCGCGCGCCGCTGGCCGGCCTGGTGCTGCAAAGCGCCTTCACCAGCATCCCGGACATCGGCGCGGAGTTGTTCCCGTTCCTGCCGGTGCGCTGGATCGCGCGGCTCCGCTACGACACCCACGCCAAGCTGCCGCGCATCCGCGTGCCGGTGCTGATCCTGCACAGCCGCGCGGACACGCTGGTTTCGTTCGGGCACGCCGAACGCAATTTCGCCGTGGCCAATGAGCCGAAGCAACTGGCCGAACTGGCCGGCGACCACAACGACTTCCTCGAAGCCGGGCGGGGCAAGCTCGTGAATGCCTTTGGCGCGTGGTTGGAAACCCTGCCGGCTGAAGCGTGGCCGCCGCAGGAACGCTGAGAGCGTGTCTGAAAGCTGGGTGGAGCGGGCTACCGGCCCGCGCTGGGCGGCAACCTGCCGCCCCAAAGCTGCGGCCGGCTGGCAGCCGGCCGCAACGGGCAAGTTGCCCGTTCCATCCAAAGGCATTTTTCAGATACACTCCAAGCCGTCGGTGGATTGCCCGGCTGCCGAAAACCGGTAAGCTCGCGCCGGCTTGAGAACCACCGCCCTTTCCGCCCTGGGCCGGCGCACCACCGCGCCGCCCATCTCGTGGTTGATGGAGCTGACGCTCTCGCGGCCGCGGCTGATCTCACTCGCCGCCGGATTCACGGACAACGCCACGCTGCCTGTCACCGAAGCCCGCGCGGCGCTCGACGAACTGTTGTCGAGCCGGCGGACTGGCGAGCCGGCGTTGCAATACAGCTCGACTCCGGGTCTGCGCGCCTTGCGCGAACTCACCGGCGCCCGCATGCACGCGCTGGACCGCGCGACCGGCGAGGGCCGCCCCCACGAGGAGTTGTACGCGCCGGACGCGCTGGTGATCGCGCACGGCTCGCAGCAGCTGCTCTATCTGGTCACCGAAGTGCTGTGCGACCCGGGCGACGCGGTGATCGTGGAGGATCCCACCTACTTCGTGTTCCTGGGCATCCTCCAAAGCCGCGGCGTGGACGCGCGCGGCGTGCCGCTGGAGGCGGATGGCCTCGATCTGGCGCGCCTGGAGCGAGCGCTCGCGCGGCTCAAGCGCGAAGGCCGGCTGGCGCGGCTGAAGCTGGTCTATCTCGTCACGTATCACCAGAACCCGACCGCCACGACGACCGCCTTTGCGAAGAAGGCCGCCGCGCTGGACCTGTTACGCCATTACGAGCGCGCGGCCGGGCATCCGATCTACCTGCTCGAAGACGCGGCCTACCGCGAACTGGGCTTTGCCGGCGCGGACACGGCGTCGGCGCTGGCCGCGTCGGGCGGGCTGGACCGGGTGATCTACACGGGCACGTACAGCAAGCCGTTCGCCACGGGCGTGCGGGTCGGATTCGGCCTGCTGCCCGAGCCGGTGCGCACGGCGGTGTTGCGTGTGAAAGGCAACCACGACTTCGGCACGTCGAGCCTGATCCAGCATTTGCTGGCGCGCGTGCTGGTCACGGGCGTCTATGACCGGCACGTCCGAGAGTTGCGCGCACGCTATGCGACGAAGGCGGGCTGGATGCTCGGCGCGTTGCGGCGTCACTTCCCCGAAGGCGTCACCTGGCAGGAACCCCGCGGCGGCATGTACGTCTGGGCGCGGCTGCCCCGCGGCGTGCGCGCCGGTCCGAAGTCCAGGGTCTTCCGGCGGGCGCTGGCGGTGGACGTGCTCTATGTACCGGGGCGGTTGTGCTATGCCGACGATCCGACCCGGGCCAAGCCGGACCGGGAAATGCGCCTGAGCTTCGGCAACGCCAGCGAGCGCGAGATCAAGGAAGGCATCCGCCGGCTGGGCCGGCTGTTGCGGGAAAGCCTGTGAAGCGCGTGGCGGGTGGCGGCAGGCGGTGTAGCGTCGAGCCTGCGGCTCGATTCCGGCCCCCCAGCGCCGACCCTACAAGGTGGGTCGCCTCTCGCTGAGAGGCGACTTGCCCCGGCGTCTCAGCGAGACGCCGGCTACCGGCCTCCAAACCAAAGGCCAGCCAGCCCCAACCGGGGCCGACGCAGCAGTACCCTACCCGGGGAAGACAACCTCCACGCAAAGTAGGGCCGCGCTGCGGCGTGGCCGGAAGGAAAGCGTGGGGCTCGCAGCGCGCGCCCCTCCGGGCCGTTTCGGGACGAGCGGCGGCGGCATGCTTGACGCTGCGGCCCAAGATGGCCGCCGTTGCGGCTCGCCACTTGCCAGTTTGGGGCGCCTTTCCGAAGCTGCGGCGTGTTGAAGCGCGTCTCCTGTTTCGCGGTGCTGGCCGCGGTATGGCTGGCCGGGTGTTCCACGCCGCCCGTCACCAAGGTCGTGCTCGAGCCCATCGGCCCGCGCCTAGCGGGGCCCAGCCGCGGCCGGGACGGGTTTCTCCGCGTGTACTCCGCCACCACGGACGAACAATCCGGGCAGATTCCGTACAAGGTCCACACGCCGTACTGGGTGTACACGGAAAGCGGCGGAAAACTGCGCTCGATCCCGAACCACGTGGGCGTCACCGACCAGGCGCCCATGACGATCCGGCTGCCGCCGGGCCGATACCAGGTGCTGGCGCAGGCGGACGGGGTGGGGCTCGTCACCGCGCCGGTGGTTGTCGCGGCCGGAATGCTGACGGAAGTGCATCTCACGCACGCGGGGATGGAAGTGCCGGCGGGCGTGGCAGAGTCCGAACTGGTGCGCCTGCCGACCGGCCGGGTGGCTGGCTACCGGGCGCGCGACCCGGTGAAGACCCAGACCACTCCGGCGCGCGAGCCGTGATCTGGTGCGTGGACGGACCCACGCTCGATTCCACAGTTGAGATGGCCGCCAAGAGGCTCAAGAAGCGCAAAGGCCGGCGTGGATCAATCACGGAAAAACGCCGGCAGGGATGCCGGCGCTCCCAGTAACACATGGCGCCAGCTTCCGCGAGGCGCGGGCATTCCCCGCACCTTGTCCGGCTTCAGCGCAGAATGAACGTCAGCCGGTCCGCATGCGGCTGATGATCGTTGTTCCAGCGGCGCAGCGCGTCGTCGCTGATCTCAAACAGCTTCGGCTCGCGGATGGTTTCGGTGTGGCCGTCGCAGAAGACGATGTTGTGCCGGCCGCTGTGGCGGTCGCGCGTGGCCTTGATGATGCCGCTGCTGCCGGGCCAACTCGGCGCCTGCAGGTTGTTGCGGGAGTTGATGTCCACCAGCGCCATGCCGCTGTACGAGTTCGGGCCGGCGATGCCGTAGAGCGCCTTGAGGATGATCGGCGAAACCCAGGTCAGGTGCGCGTCGCCCAGAGCGATCATGTCGCTGGGCGCCAACACGGCGGCGGCGTGGATGGGCACCACGGTTTCGTCGCCGTCCGGATTTTCGGATTCCCAGAGCCATTTGGTGTAACGCCCGCCCAGGCCCAGCTCGCTGAACTCCCATTGCGTGCCGTTGGCGTTGTAGCCGTAGCTGCCCAGCGGGGCCGCCACGTCGTTGCCTTCGACCGTGAGGCCGCGGTACGCCGGACAGCGGTACAGGTCGTTGGTCCACCGTGCCTGGACGTACGCGGTGAATTTCTCGTGCCAGAATTCGTTCCGGTCCAGGGCCGAGGGGTCGAGGTTATACACCGGGTACCGCTGGTGGTCGGTGGTGTACATGTTCAACGCCAGGCCAAGCTGGCGCAGGTTGCTCAGGCAGCGCGTGGTGTGCGCCGATTGCTTCGCCCCGGACAAGGCGGGCAACAGCAGCCCGGCCAGGATCGCGATGATGGCGATGACCACCAGCAGTTCGATCAAGGTGAATCCGTGTGTGCGCGCCGGTTCCCCAGCCCGCCCTTCAAGTCGGCAATGCGGCTGGCAGTTGGCGCGGACAGGGGTCATAACGCGGCGGCCGGCTCAAGGCAGGCCGACGATCCGGTACAGCCGGGCCGGGGCCTCCGGTTTGCCTGCGGCGGCGTCAATCGCGAAGTTCGCCGTGGTGGTGGTGAGCGTCTGCCACCCGGTGCCCACGCTGACCGCGTATTCCACCCGGTAGCTGGTCACGCCGCTGGCCTTGGTCCAAGTGAGCAACGCGCCCTGGTTGCTGAGTGTGATTCGCAGGTTCTTGATGGTGGGCGTTTCGACCACGCCGTCCGGGTGGTTGGTCTCGAACATGCGCACAAACGCAGCGGCCACCGGGAAGTCGTCCGGCGGCGGCGTGTCAGACTGCTTCGAGCTGATCTGGACGGCGATGCCGCGGCCTTTGCGCAGCCAGTAGTACGTGCGGATGTACTGGGTCGCCAGGGTCTGGTAGCCGTCGCCCAGGCCGAGGTCCACCGCGATGTCATACTGGGCCAGCTCGTTGACGCGCAGGCATTCGCCGAAGCCAATGCCGGGCTGGTTGACGACGCCGTAAGCGTCCACTTGGGCCGAGGCCGAGTAGGTGATAAGCGTGGGAAACACCACCAGGCCGCCTCCGCCCTCCGGGTCTTCCGGATCAGGAATGCCTTCCATGGCGATTTCGCTCTCGAAGGTGGTGCCGGCCGTCCAGGCGTCGCCGAGGCTGATGATTTCCGGGAAATCGCGGATGGGCGGCATGAACGGCGAAACGGGGTGGGTCTCGCTGAAGGCCGGGTCAACGAAGCCGTAATTCATCCGGCCCCGACCGGGGGCCTGTTCCAGGAACAGGAAGGCTTCGGCGGAGTCCGATTCGTCGGTCTTGCGCTCGGCGAACTTGGCATCCGGAAACTCCGCAGTGTAACCCGTCTCGGACATCGGGAGGTAGTCGAAGCGAAAGACCTTGTCAGTGGGCCCGGTCAGGAAATCCCAAGCTTGCGGGCCACCGGGCGTGCCCAGCCGGCCGCTGACATTGGCATCTTGGGCGTTGGCGTGGGCGCGGTAATACTGCCCCGGCTGGTTGAACATGTCCGAGGCGTTGATGGTGATTTGCGCTCGCGCGGCGGAGGCGCCGGCCACCAGGAAGGCGACGCCGCAACCGAGCCGGCAGGCGAGCTTTTGGACTTTCATGCGCACGACTTTGTCTGAGTGTTTTCAGCCTACCCAATGCGACCTTGGATTTCAAACCCCAACCCGGCACGGCCAGGTTCATGGGCTTATTTGTAGCCAGTCCCGTGCCAGCAGCCGGATTGTTTACACGGCCGGGCGGGCGGTGCCTTCCACGTCTGCCGCCGGATGAAAGCGATCCGCAACTTTCTGCTGCCACGGCTGTTTTGTTGCCGGACGCGCCGCCAGATGGCGCCAAAGGACATGACCGGACGCTTGCCGGCACCATTACGAGGTCCGATTCTCAGCTTCAACCCAGAAACATCAGCAGGATCACCGCGCCCAAGGCGATCCGGTACCAACCGAAGCCCTTGAAGGTGTGGGTGCGCACGAAGCCCAGCAGCCATTTCACAGCCATAAACGACACGGCCGCAGACACCAGCGTGCCCAGCGCCAGCATGGCCCAGTCTTCCTGGACACCGTCCGCCGGGGGACGCGACAGGGCCTTGGCGATCTTCAAGCCGCCGGCGGCAAGCATCGTCGGAATGCCCACGAGGAACGAGAATTCCGTGGCTGCGGGCCGGCTCAAGCTCAATGCCAGCATGATCAGGATGGTGGCACCGGATCGGGAGGTGCCGGGGAAGACCGCCGCTAACAACTGGCCCAGTCCCACCGCCACCGCCACCGTCCAAGTGATGTTCGCATGCGCTGGCCGGCCTTGCAGAAGATGTTCCAAGACCAGGAACAGCACGCCGCCAGCGATCAACGCCAAAGCCACGGGCAGCGCGTGTTCCGGCAGCTTGAAACCAAGCTTGTCCAAGACCACCCCGCCCGCGCCTGTTATCGCAAAGGCCAGGGCGATCTTGAGGGTGAAATCGCGCGCCGTCGGATCGCTCAGGCAGCGACAGACCTGCTTGAGGCGTTCCGGGAAAAGCGGGATGACCGCCACCACCGCCCCGCTCTGGATGAAGATGTTGAACAGGTCGCTCTGCCGCGGCAGCCATTGCTGGGCGAGCAGGAGGTGCCCTGTGGAGGAAACAGGCAGGAACTCGGTGATGCCCTCGACGATCCCGAGCAGGACGATGGCGAGCCAATCCGGCACCGCGCGTTTAGACGCGAAAGCCTTCCGGCTGGCAAGCGGCAAGTGCGGGTGTCGTCCAGCCCGAAACAAAAATTGTCCACCCCCTTGACAACCCCTGCCGGGTGTGGTCTTATTTCCCCGGTCTACGGAACCAGCTTTCGGGCGAACAGGCAGTGTGATCTTTGAACGCCCAGTCAATTTCCGGCCTCGGCTACGTACCGGTTGAGGACGGAACATCCCCGTAGTCCTACAGTTGTACTCTGAAAACTCCCCGGGTCCAAGACCCTTCCTCAGGGTCGGGACCCGGTTCTTTTTCTGCGCGGGGCGGTCAGGCCAGCCGGCTTGGCCGCCCCGCTTTCTTCTGACAGAACCCGTTCAGCGTCAAGCTGGTGCCCAGCCTTGGCGGTAGGTGCAGCGGATGAATTCGTTCGCCTCGGGCAGGTTGGTGAACTTCAGGTTCGCGGAGTCCCATTCGAGCTTGCGGCGCGTGAGCAGTTCGCGCACTTGGACGCGCAAGGCCACGTTGCCCAGCAGCACCGTCTCGGCCAGCGGCCCGGCCCAGTCGAAATTCGACCCGGAAGGCTTGCCGGTCTTGCACGAATCCACCCAGTCCTTGTAGTGGCCGTCCACGCGCGGCAGGCTGCGGGCGATGCCACCCTCCGCCTCCTTGCGTAGCGAATCGGGGTAGATCCGGTTGCCCAAGATGAACCCGCGTTCGCCGATGAGCAGGCGGCCGTTATCGCCCATCATTTCGCCGTCGGGCAACTCAACCGGCCGGGGCGGACGCAAGCCGCCGTCATACCACACCAGCTTCACCGGCGGCATCTCGATTTCGCCCGCGCCGGGACCGGACAGGCCGCGGACATGCGGGTTGTTCGCCTGGATTTCCCGTCCCCGCGCCGGGAAGTGGTATGTGACCATCGAGCCCAGCGGGTAAGTCTCCTCATTCACGCGGGTGGAACTGGCCTGAACGCTCAGCGGCGCGCCCAGCTTGAGCGCGCGGAAGACCGGATCGAAGGCGTGGCAGCCGATATCGCCGAGCGCGCCCGTCCCGAAATCCCACCAGCCGCGCCATCGGAATGGGTGGTACGCCGGGTGGTACGGACGTTCGGGCGCGGGCCCCAGCCACAGGTCCCAGTCCAGCGATTCCGGCACCGGCGGGGTGTCCTTGGGCCGGGCCACGCCTTGGGGCCAGTACTCGTTGAACAAGCCCTGCGAAGGCCGGTCGGTCCAGATGTGCGCCTCGCGGATCGGGCCGATGGCGCCGGACCAGACGATCTCGCACAGCCGGCGGGTTTCCTCCGAGCCGGCGCCTTGGTTGCCCATCTGGGTGGCCACCTTGCGCTCGCGCGCGACGGTCGCCACCTGCCGGGCCTCCCAGACCGAATGCGTCAGCGGCTTCTCGCAATACACGTGCTTGCCCCGGGCCAGCGCCGCCAGCGACACGATGGCGTGAACGTGGTCCGGCGTGGCCACGACCACGGCGTCAATCTCCTTCACCTCGTCGAGCATCTTCCGGAAGTCCTTGTACTGCTTGGCCTGGGGGTACGCCTTGAAGGTCCCGGCCGCGTGCCGCCAGTCCACGTCGGCCAGCGCCACGAAACTTTCGCCGGGCGATTCGCGCTTGAGGCTGGCCAAGTCGGAGCCGCCCTGGCCGCCCACGCCCACGCCGGCGATGTTCAGCCGGTTGCTGGGCGGCGTCTGGCCGCGCAGACCCAATACTGAGCCTGGCACGGCCAGGAACGTGGTGGCGGTGAACAGGCCGCCCCGCAGAAAGTGGCGGCGGCTCAGGGATGACAACGGAGTTTGATCGGGCTTTTTCATGGATGCTTTGAATCGGTGGGGAAACTCGGGCTGCGGAACCGGCGCCTTGGGCAAGGTGACTCCAGCCAACTGCTCCGGGACGGAGCAATGGCCAGCCTGTGGCGGTTGGTTGTGCCCGGTACGATGCAGGCTTGGACGCCGCGCGCGGGAGTCACCTTCATACGAAAACCGAAGTTGGCCGTAGCGCCGTGCGTCCCGCCTGCCCGACTTCGGTTTTCGGGCAAAAAGGCACAAATAACGCCAAGGCGCCAAGGCCGGAGGCGTTCCGCGCCTCTTGTGCCTCTTTGCGGCCCCAGCTTGGCTGGGACAACCAAGCCGGAGCGATGCCATTGGACTGGGGAGCGCACCCGCCTCGGGTGCCGTGGCGGGTGCCTCGCCAGCCACCTCCGGCGCGGCGGGTTTGGGGCACCGCCCGGTGCGGTTGAAATGTGGAGAGCCGACCGGCGCCGGCACCGGTCGGAACACGCGCGGGCGCATGTGCATCTCTTCCTCAACCGTATCGTCCCGGCCAGGACCCGCGTGTTTGTCGTACAGGAACGTAGCCGGTCCCGGCGCTGAGCTCGGAATTCGGCTCAAACACGGCCGCCGTTCACCCTGAGCGGTTCCGGCATTGCGTCCCGCCGCGCCGACCGCGTACGCTCCGGGCCGCAGCCACCGCATGAACAACCGCCTTTTCTTCTGGTCGTTGACCGCCGCTCTGGCGGGCTTCCTGTTTGGGTTCGACACCGTGGTAATCTCCGGCGCGGAGCAGACCATCCAGGCGCTCTGGGGGCTGACTCCGGGCTTGCACGGACTGGCGATGGCCTCCGCGCTGTACGGCACCGTGCTGGGCTCGCTGGTGGGCGGCTGGCCCACCGACCGCTTCGGCCGCCGGGCCACGCTGCTGTGGGTCGGCGTCCTGTATTTCGTCTCCGCCGTGGGGTCCGCGCTGGCGACGGAGGTTTACTCGTTTAGCTTCGCGCGGTTCATCGGCGGGCTCGGGGTGGGCATCTCGACGGTGGCGGCGCCGCTGTACATTTCGGAAGTTTCCCCGCCCGCGCACCGCGGCCGGCTGGCCGGGATGTTTCAGTTCAACATCGTGTTCGGCATCCTCGTGGCCTTTTTGTCGAACGCCCTGCTCGGCTGGGCGGCGGGCGAACACGCCTGGCGCTGGATGCTCGGCGTGGAGGCGTTCCCGGCGCTGCTGTACACGGTGCTGTGCTTCGGCATCCCCGAGAGCCCGCGCTGGCTGCTGGTGCGCAAAGGCGACCGCGCCGCGGGCGTGGCCGTGCTGCGGCTGGTCGAGCTTGGCGCCACGCCGGAGCAGATCGAGGCGCACGCGGACGAGATCGTGGCGGCCTCGGCGGTCCAGGCCACCGGCGGGCGTTTCTGGACGCGGCGGTTGCGCCGGCCGATCCTGCTGGCCTTCCTGATCGCGTTCTTCAACCAGCTTTCCGGCATCAACGCCGTGCTGTACTTCGCGCCGCGCATCTTCGAGTGGACCGGTCTGGGCGCGCAGGCCGCGCTGCTGCAATCGGTCGGCATCGGCGTGACCAACCTCCTCTTCACCTTCGTGGGTCTGTGGCTGATTGACCGGCTGGGCCGCCGCACGCTGCTGTACATCGGATCGTTTGGCTATATCGCCGCGCTCGGGCTGGTGGCGTACGGCTTCTTCACGAAGCAGTTCGGCATCGTGCCGCCGTTCATCTTCGCGTTCATCGCGGCGCACGCCGTCGGGCAGGGAGCGGTGATCTGGGTGTTCATCGCGGAGATCTTCCCGAACCGTCAGCGGGCCGAGGGCCAGGCGCTGGGGAGCTTCACGCACTGGCTGTTCGCCGCGCTGCTGACGTCGTTTTTTCCGAAGATGGCCGACGCCCTGCCGCCGGGGTACATCTTCCTGTTTTTCAGCGGCATGATGGTGCTGCAACTGCTCTGGGTGAAGTTCATGGTGCCCGAGACCAAGGGCGTGCCGCTCGAGGAGATGCAGAAACGGCTGGGCATCGAGCCGGAAACGGCCTGAGCCGACGGCCGGTTCCCGCTCGTGGATTCATGGCCACTGGAGACACCAAAGAGATTCCACACCCGTCCCGGCACACGGCCACGGCTGCACGAACTGGGAGTTCTTCAGCGAATCAGCGGAGACCCGGCTGCGCTTGGCGGCCCTCTGGCGGCTGAAGTCTGCCTGGCGCTCAGGTCGGTGGAAAACGCAACACAAACCATGAATATGTACGAAGTCATCGAGGCGCGGCGTTCGGTCCGCGCGTTCCAGCCGCGGGTCATCGAGCCGGACAAGCTGGAAGCCGTCCTGCGCGCCGCGAATCTGGCGCCGTCCGCCGGCAACCTGCAGGCTTATGAGATTCACCTGATTCAAGATTCCCGGACCCGCCAGGCCCTGGCGGTGGCGGCGCTGGGTCAGTCGTTCCTCGCGCAGGCCCCGGTCGCGCTCATCTTTTGCGCTCACGCGTCGCGCTCGGCCCGGTACGGCCGGCGCGGGGCGGAACTTTACTGCGTGCAGGACGCCACCGTGGCCGCCGCCTACGCGCAACTGGCCGCCACCGCGCTCGGCCTGGCCACCTGCTGGGTGGGCGCTTTCGACGACGCGGCCGTCATCCGCGCCGCGGAACTCCCGGCCGGGCAACGTCCCGTGGCCATCCTGCCGCTGGGCTACGCGGCGGAAAATCCGCCACCGACCCCGCGCCGGGCATTGACTGATCTGGTGCATCGCCACTGACGTCACGAGCGGCGCACCTCGCTGCCGCACGGCGGCGCGCCAGACAACCGGGCGCAGCTCACTTTTGTGGAGGTCCGGTCTTGACGTGGTGGGACGGGACTCCGTCGAGCCCTGCCTTTCGGGGCTGCGCTCGGCAGCCCGCAGCCAGCGGGCGGGTCGCCCGCGGCACGGCCCAAGCAAGGTCGTCTGGGCCACGACGGGCCGCTCGCGGCCGGCAAAAACTGAGTTGCGCGCCAGATAGTCGCCCAGTTCCTGTCAGGTTTGCGGCTGCAAGCCTGGACACCTATCTTCAGCGCGTTTCGCCGACGATGTTGACCGAACGACTGATCGAGAAAGGTCCGTGGTTGCTGGCCGCGCTGCTGGCCGCCGCGTTTGGGGGCTGGGTGGCGACGGTGGAGCCGCGCCCCGGCTCCGCGCCCGCCGTCCTTGACCCGCACGGTGTTCCCGTCCGGTACGAGAGCCACGTGCGGCCGTTGTTCGAGCAGTACTGCTTCGGCTGTCACGGCGAGCGCAAGCGGGCCGGCCTAGACCTGCGCGCCTATGTGGACGCCGCCAGCGTGCTGGCGAACCGCAAGACCTTCGAGGCCGTGCTGCAAAACCTCGAAAGCAACCTCATGCCGCCGGAGAACAAGCCCCAACCCGCGCCGGCCGAGCGCGCCCAACTGGTGGCCTGGCTCAAGCGCGAGCTTTTCACGGTGGATTGCTCCAAGCCCGACCCGGGCCGCGTCACGCTCCGCCGTCTAAACCGCACGGAGTACAACAACACCATCCGCGACCTGGTGGGCGTGGACTTCCAGCCGGCGGCGGATTTCCCGATGGACGACGTGGGCTACGGCTTCGACAACATCGGTGACGTGTTGTCGCTGCCGCCGGTGCTGCTGGAGAAGTACCTCGCCGCGGCGCAGCGCATCCTCGATCAGGCCATCGTCACCGGCCCGCCACCGCCGCCCACGCGGCGCTTTCAGGGCGACCAGTTGCAGGGCGGGACGCCGGACGACGCCGGCGGCCGCGCGTTGTTCAGCCAGGGCGAAATCCGCGTCGAACATGACTTCCCGGTGACTGGCGAGTACGCGCTGCGCCTGAGCGTTTACGGCGATCAGGCCGGGCCCGAGCCGGTGAGAATCGCGCTGCGGCTGGGCGACCAGCCGCTGGGCGTCTTTGACGTGACCGCTCCGGCGAACGCGCCGCAAGTGATCGCCACAAACCTGCACCTGGCCGCGGGCCGGCAGCGGCTGGCCGTCGCCTTCCTGAACGATTACTACCGGCCGGACGCGCCGGACCCCGCCCGGCGCGACCGCAACTTCCACCTGCTGGGCGTTGAGATCGCCGGGCCGCTGAGCGCCCATCCGCCGCCGCTCCCCGAAAGCCATCGCCGGATTTTCTTCGCGGCCCCCGCCGCCCGCACACCGGAGGCCGAGCGCGACTGCGCGCGGGAGTTGGTCGGCGAATTCGCGCGCCGCGCGTACCGACGGCCGGTGACGCCTGACGAGGTCGCCCGGCTGCTGCGGCTTTACGAGACCGCGCGCGCGGATGGCGGGAACTTCGAGGCCGGCGTGAAGCTGGCGCTCACTGCCACGCTGGTGTCGCCGCATTTCTTGTTCCGCGGCGAGCTGCAGCCCGAGCCGGACAACCCGCGGGCCGTGCATCCGATCAACGAGTTCGCCCTGGCCTCGCGGCTGTCGTACTTCCTGTGGAGCACCATGCCGGACGAGGAACTGTTCCGCCTGGCCGGCCAGGGGCGGTTGCGCAAGGAGTTGAAGGCGCAAGTCCGCCGCATGCTCCGCGACCCGAAGGCCCGGGCGTTGGTGGACAACTTCGTCGGCCAGTGGCTGCAGTTCCGGAATCTGGACGTGGCGGCGCCGGATCCCGCGACCTACCCCGGCTTCAACGACGAGTTGCGCGCCGTCATGCGCCGCGAGGCGGAGTTGTTTGCGGAGCACATCCTGCGCGAAGACCGCAGCGTGCTCGAATTCCTCGACGCGGACTGGACCTTCGTGAACGAGCCGCTGGCCCGGCATTACGGCCTGGCGGGCGTGGAGGGCGGGGCGTTCCGCAAGGTCAGCCTCCAGGGCACGCGACGGGGCGGCGTCCTCACCCAGGGGAGCTTCCTGACCATCACGTCGAATCCGACCCGCACCTCGCCGGTGAAGCGCGGCAAGTGGGTGCTCGAAAACCTGCTCAATGCGCCGCCGCCCCCGCCGCCGCCGGACGTGCCGGAACTGCCGGACAACCCGGAGGCCAGGCTCACCGGCTCGCTGCGCCAGCGCTTCGAGCAGCACCGCGCCGACCCGATGTGCGCCTCCTGCCACGCGCTGATGGACCCGATCGGCTTCGGCTTCGAGAACTTCGACGGCGTGGGCGCCTGGCGCGAGCAGGACGAGGGCTTTCCGATTGACCCCGCGGGGCAACTGGCCAGCGGCGAGACCTTCCGCGGGCCGGACGATTTGAAGCGGATTCTGCTCACCGCGCGGCGGGAGGAATTCCTGCGCTGCCTCGCGTCCAAGATGCTCACGTACGCGCTGGGCCGCGGGCTCGAATACTACGACCAGTGCGCGGTGGATTCGGTGGTGGAGACACTCCAGCGCGGCCAACACCGCTTCAGCGCGCTGGTGCTGGGCGTGGTGCAGAGCGTGCCGTTCCAGCAACGGCGCGGCGAGTCCGGCAGCCCTGAGGTGGCGGCGCGGCCGTGACGCGGCGACGGCTTGCAGCGGCGGTCAACCTGGCCGTCTGGAGACAAGTCCGGCCGCGCCGCAGCGCGGCCCTACCCAAAACAAGGAAGCTCCGCACTCGACTGGTAGGGCGCCGATGCGCCGGCGACGGATTGTAGCGGCAGCCATCTAGAACGGTTTAATTAAAGCTGTGGCCGCGTGGGGAGCGCGGGCTTCAGCCCGCTGCACCGTGCGCGGGCAGACGGGCGTGGAAGCGGCGTGAACGCCGCGCGCCGGAAGCGCTGGCGCAAGCGGCCACAGTTTTATTGGAAACGCTCTAGGCTGCCGTAAAGGGTGGCATCTTGCCGCCCGGAAAAACACCGTCCCGCCGCTCTGTGGGCCGGACTCCGTTGGGCTGGAAGCCTGCCGCCACCGCAAAGAAGGGTTGCGCGTTCCGCGCGGAGGCGCACGTTAAGCGGCGTATGTCCACCCCGCTGCCGCGTCGCACCTTTCTGAAAACCGTCGTGTCTTCCGCCAGCCTGCTGGGCGCGGCCGGCGCGCCGAACGTTTTCGCCGCCGCCACTGACAAACCCGCCCTTCTTGGAGGCAAGCCGGTGCGCAGTTCACCCTTTCCCGGCTGGCCGGTCTTCGACGAGCGTGAGGAGCGCGCGCTCACCGGCACGTTGCGCAGCGGACGCTGGGGCCGCGGCGGCGGCGGTTCGCAGGTCGGCCGGTTCGAGACCGCCTTCGCCGAATTGATGGGCGCGCGGCACTGCGTCGCCACCGCCAACGGCACCAGCGCCTTGTTCGCCTCGCTGGGCGGTCTGGGCGTCGGGCCGGGCGACGAGGTGATCCTGCCGCCGTACACCTTCGTGGCCACGCTGAACGTCGTCTTCCTCCAGTACGCGCTGCCCGTTTTCGTGGACACGGACCCGGAGACGTTCCAGATGGACGCGCGCAAGCTGAAGGCCGCGATCACCGACCGCACGACCGCGATCATCCCGGTGCATCTCGGCGGCGGCGCGGCGGACATGGACACGATCTTGGCCGTGGCCGGCGAGCGGCGCATCCCGGTGATCGAAGACGCCTGCCAGGCGCACCTGGCCGAATGGCGCGGCCGGAAGGTGGGCACGCTCGGCGCGACGGGCTGTTTCAGCTTTCAGGCGAGCAAGAACCTCAACAGCGGCGAAGGCGGCGCCATCCTGACCAACGACCTGGATCTCGCCGAGAAGTGCTACGCCTTTCACAACAACTGTCGCGGGCGCGGCACCGCCGGCTACGACTTCACCTACCTGGGCAGCCGCGGCGCGAACCTGCGCCTGACCGAGTTTCAAGGCGCGCTGTTGCAGGCGCAGATGACACGGCTCGAGGAGCAGAGCCGCACCCGCGAGCAAAACGCCGCCCACCTCACGCGGCTGCTGGAGGCGATTCCCGGCATCATGCCGGCGAAGACGTACGCCGGCTGCACGCGCAACGCCTGGCACCTGTACATGTTCCGCTACCAGGCCGGGGCGTTCGCCGGCTTGCCGCGCGCGAAGTTCCTCCAGGCCTTGAGCGCCGAGGGTATTCCGTGTTCGGGCGGATACACGCCGCTGAACGAGGAGCCGTTCATCAAGGCCATGCTCCAAAGCCGGGCCTACCGGCGGCTGTACCCGGCGGAGGTGCTGGCGGGCTGGGAAGAGCGCACCGCGTGTCCGGCCAACCGCCAGCTTTGCGGCGAGGCGGTCTGGTTCACGCAGCCGATGCTGCTGGGGCCGCGCGCGGACGTGGACCACATCGCCGAAGCCATCGGGAAGATTCACCGGCACGCGGCGGAACTGGCGAGGGCGTGAGAGGCCGCGGCTTCAGTGTTCAGTCATCAGTTGTCAGTCGTCAGTTCACGGTTGGAAATCCGAAATTCGAAGGGCAGAGTTTGAAATCTGAGATCTCAAATTTGAAATCCGCGACGGCGGTGACGACGTCGTGCGAGTCCAAGCCAACATTCCCATCCCAACCAGCATGAAACCCACCTTGACCATGTGCCTCCTTGCCTGCCTGGCTGTGAACGCGCCGGCCGCCGGATTCAAGGCCGGTGTCGCGCGGGTGGACATCACGCCGCCGCTGCCGTTCTGGCTCAGCGGTTACGCCGCCCGCACGAATCCCGCGCCCACGGTCCGCAGCGCACTCTGGGCCAGGGCGCTCGCGCTCGAAGACGCGGCCGGAGCGCGCGCGGTGGTCGTCACCACTGACCTGATCGGCCTGCCGGCGGAAACCTCCGAAGCGGCGGCGGGCCGGCTGGCGCGCGAGCACGGATTGCCCCGCGCCGCCGTGGTGTTCAACTCCTCGCACACCCACGCCGGCCCGGCCATCTGGCCGAATCTGCGCGTGATGTTTGACTTCCCGCCCGCTGAGCGGGAGCGCGCGGCGCAGTACGTCCGAGAGCTCACCGACCACCTGGTCAGCGTGGCCGGCGCGGCGCTCGGCCGGCTGGAGCCCGCGACGCTTGCCTTTGGCCGCGGCACCGCGACCTTCGCCGTCAACCGCCGCGAGCCCACGCCCACCGGCTTTCGCATCGGCGTCAACCCGGCCGGCCCGGTGGATCATTCCGTGCCGGTGCTGCGGGTGGGCGGCGCGGACGGCTCGCTGCGCGCGGTGCTCTTCGGCTACGCCTGCCACAACACCACGATGGGAGGCGACTTTTACGAGGTGGACGGCGATTACGCCGGCGCCGCGCAACGATTCCTCGAACAAGAACATCCCGGCGTGACGGCGTTGTTTCTTACGTTGTGCGCCGGCGATCAGAACCCGAATCCTCGCGGCCAGCTCGAGCATGTGACGCGGCACGGCCGGGAGCTGGCCGACGCGGTCACGCGGACCTTGAAGGGCGAACTCGCGCCCGTCCGGCCGCCGATCCGCGGTGCGCATCAGGTCGTGACGCTCGAATTCGCGCCGCACACCCGCGCAGTATTCGAGGCGGAGTCGAAGGACGCCAGCGTCTTCAAGCAACGCCGCGCGCGGCTCATGCTCGAGGCTTACGACCGCGGCCAGCCGGTGCGGCAACTGGCCTATCCGGTGCAGGCCGTTGCGTTCGGCCGCGACCTCACGTTGCTCGCGCTTGGCGGCGAGGTGGTGGTGGATTACGCGCTCCGCGCCCGGCGCGAGTTCCCGCAGGCGAACCTGGTCGTGGCCGGTTACTGCAACGACGTGGCCTGTTACATCCCGTCGCTGCGCGTGCTGCGCGAAGGCGGCTACGAAGCCGTGGACAGCATGATCTATTACGGCCAGCCCGGGCCGCTGGCGGAAAACGTCGAGGAAACCATCTTCCGTGCCGTGGGCGAAGTCATGGGCCGGGTCGGCGCGAGGTGAGTCTGGCCGGCCACTTTGAGGCGGCACGGGTGACCCCGCCCGGACCGTGTGTTGCAGGCGACCTCGCCTGCGAGCCGCCGCCTCCCCCGATTCTCGCTTGGGGAAATAGTTTGGGGAAATAGTGGAAGAGCTAGGTGAGGCGAAATGCGTCTCGCCACAAAAGCAATCCCGCATCAACTCCCGGCTGAGCCGACCGGGCCAGAATTCGTTTCCGCCGGCCTGGCCACGGGAAACCGGCGGGCGATCACGGCGAATAGGCCGGCCGCCGCCAGCATCAGCCCCGCGTAAAACAGAAACTCCGCCGTGCCGGTCGCGTGGACGACCCGCGAGTTCAGCGTCGTGACGGCCGCCACGAGGAAGTTGCCGGCCGCGGTGGTGAGGAGCCAGAGGCTCATGACGGTGCTCTTGAGCGCCTGGGGCGCTTGGGCGTAGGCGAACTCGAGTCCGCTGGCGCTGAGCAGCACTTCGCCCAGTTCGAGCACGACGTACGGCGCCAGTTGCCAGGCGAGGCTGAGCCGCTCGCCGCCTTCGAGGCGCTGTTGCAGCCACGCGCAGATGACAAACGCCAGCGCGCCGAAGACCATGCCGGCGCCCATGCGGCGGAGCGGCGTGGCGCGCACGCCGCGCCGCTCCAGCCACGGGTACACGCCCAGGGTCAGGACCGGCACCCAGACGAGCACCAGCAACGCGCTCACGGATTGGATGCGCTCGGCGTCCACCTTGTAGCCGAGCACGAAGAAGGGCGTCATGCGCTCGCCTTGCAGAACCCAGCTCGAGTTGATCTGGTCGAACAACGCCCAAAACACCGGCACGGGCAGCAGCACCAGCGCGATGCGGCCCACCACGCGCCATTTCTCCCGGCCCGCCGGGGCGGACTCCTGCTTCCCGGCCAGCGCGCGGGCCGGCGGCGCCTTCACGTAACGGCGGGAGCCCGTCCAAAACACCAACGTGGCGAGACCCATGAACAGGCCGGGGACGCCGAACGCCCAGGCGTAACCGTGATGGTCGCGGATGAGCGGGATCAGCGCGAAGCCGAACAGCGCGCCGAGGTTGATCGCCCAGTAAAAAAGCCCGTACACCTTGGGCAGCAGGCCTTGCCGCGCGGCGTCGAACTGGTCGCCCACAAACGCGGAAACGCACGGTTTGATGCCGCCGGCACCCACGGCGATCAGCGTCAGGCCGGCGATCATGCCGGCTCGGCTGCCCTCGAAAAGCGCCAGCGCGCCATGACCCATACAGTAAAACAGAGCCAGACTCAAAATGGTCCGGTACCGGCCGAGCCAGCGATCTGCCAGCCAGGCGCCCGCCAGCGGCAGGAAATACGCCGCCATCTTGAACACATGCACGACCGACTTGGCGTCGTCCGCGCCCAGCGTCAGCTCGTTCTTCAGGTACAGCGTCAGGATGGACAGCATCCCGTAATAGCTGAACCGCTCGCACGCCTCGGTGGTGACGATGAACGGAATCTGGCGGGGAAAGGCGGCACGCATGGCCAGATTCAAGCCGGCGGCGGCGTTGCGTTTGCGGGCTCAAGCCGGCGATTGCGCCGGCCTGAAGACCGGAGTTCGCCCGCCCGCAAGCGCGCCCAACCCGTGGTGAGTGCCATGCGGGAGAAGCGTAGGCCAAACTCGGCCGGCGGCCAAGCCCGTGAGGCGCCGGCAGCGGTTCGACCTCGCGCCGCCGGAGCGGCCCAGGGGTTCCGGCGGGGCAAGCTCCGCGAGCCCAAGCGCATCCCGCCCCGCAGACATGACAGCCTGCGCGCCGGCGAACAGCCGGTGAGTCCGTCGGCTGGCCAGGCAAACAATTACACGACTCGGCGCTTGTCCGGCTGTGGCGCGTGAACTACTTTTCACAAAAAGCAGTCCGTATCGAACCATGAACGCTGTCACCCGCATCCCCCGACGCACGTTTCTGCGCGGTCTGGGCACCGCCCTGGCCCTGCCCGCCCTCCAGACCATGCTGCCCGCCGCGTCGGCGGCGGCCGCCGCGACCGGCCCGCGCCTTCCGCCGCGGCGGATGGCGTTCATCTACATTCCCAACGGCGCGAACATGGTGGACTGGACGCCCCGGGCCGAAGGCGCGGATTTCGAGCTGCCGTACATTCTCGAGCCGCTCAAGCCCTACCAGCAGGACCTGCTGGTGCTCAGCGGGCTCACGCATGACAAGGCCCGGCCGAACGGCGACGGCGCCGGTGACCATGCCCGGGCTTCCGCCACGTTCCTCACCGCCTGCCAGGCCCGCAAGACCGACGGCGCGGATATCCGGGTGGGTGTTTCGGTGGATCAGGTGGCGGCCGCGCGCCTGGCGGGCCAGACCCGGTTCGCCTCGATCGAGCTGGGCTGCGACCGCAGCAAGCTGGCAGGCAACTGCGACTCCGGCTACAGTTGCGCGTATTCCTTCAACATTTCTTGGAAGACCCCGTCCACGCCGATGCCGCCGGAGACCGACCCGCGGCTGCTGTTCGAGCGCCTGTTCGCCAGTGGTTCGCCGGAGGAAAACGCCGCGGCGCGGGCCCGCCGGCAGCGCCACGAGCGCAGCGTTCTGGACTTCGTGCTCGAGGACGCCCGCGCCCTGCAACGCCAGTTGGGCGCCACCGACCGCCGCAAGCTGGACGAGTACCTGACCGCCGTGCGCGAGCTGGAGCAACGCATCGAGAACGCCGAGAAGTTCCAGGCCGCGCTGCCCGATTACGACAAGCCCAGCGGCGTGCCGGAAACGTACGCGGAGCACCTCCAGTTGATGTTCGACCTGCTGGCGCTGGCGTTCCAGACCGACTCGACCCGCATCGCCACGTTCATCCTCGCCCATGACGGCAGCAACCGGCCGTACCCCTTCTTGGGCGTACGCGAGGGGCATCACGACCTTTCGCACCACGGCAACGACGAGGAGAAGAAGAAAAAGATCGCGCGGATCAACCGGTTCCACCTCGAGCAGTTCGCGCGGTTCGTCGGCCGGCTCAAGGCCATCCCGGAAGGCGACGGCTCGCTGCTGGACCACTCGATGATCGTGTACGGCGCCGCGATCAGTGACGGCAACCGGCACAACCACAACGACCTTCCCGTCCTGCTGGCCGGCCGTGGCGGCGGCACGCTCGACACCGGCCGCCACGTGCGCCACCCGGACAACACGCCGATGGCCAACCTGTTCCTTTCCCTGCTCGACCGCATGGGCACGCCGGTGGAGCGGCTCGGCGACAGCACGGGCCCGCTGGCGCTGCTTTAAGCCGAAAACCGAAGTTGGCCGTGGCGCAGTGCGTCCTGCCTGCCCAACTTCGGTTTTCGAGTTCAGTGCCCGCGCCGGGGAACCGCTATCGGCCGGTGACGCGGTAGAACTGCGTCGGACTTGGCGCGGGCACCGTCACCGACGGCGAGATGTCGGAAACCGCTTCGGTCCAGGGGCCGTCCACCGCCGACGCGCGTTGCACGGCGAAGGGCGGCACGCCGCCGGTCCAGTCGAGGATCGCGTCGTTGCCCTGAAGTTTCAGCGTCAGGCGCAACGGCGTGCTGAAGACGGAGAGCGTGTCGCTGAAGGTGGTGGTGCCGCCAAACGCCGGCGCCCAGGTGGTGTCCAGGGTTGCGGCGACCACCAAGACATTGGTCTTGTCAGCCGCGAGCGGAATGTGATTGGCGACCCAAAAGGTCGCGTCCGCCTGCCGGTCTGTGGACGCCACTCCCTTGAACCGGTTGGCCCGGTTCTCCCAGGAAACCGCCGTGATGTTACCCGCCATCGCTCGCGC
>CAZMOZ010000030.1:0-5036 GCA_964568145.1 uncultured Verrucomicrobiota bacterium | reverse complement strand
GGTTGGCCCGGTTCTCCCAGGAAACCGCCGTGATGTTACCCGCCATCGCTCGCGCCGTGCCGGCCAGGTGAACGGACGGCGCTCCCGTCACCGTCAGCGGTGGCCCATTCGGCCCGGCAACCTCGACGGCGAACAGCGGCGCCGGACGCTGGCCGCGGCGTTGGGCAAACAGCCAGTTCAGCACGATGGGGGAGCAGGAGGCGACGCGCATCGGACCCTCGTGTCCACCGGTGTTGAACTCCGAGTAAAGCGGATGGCCGCCAGCTTCCCGCAACGCGGCGATCAGGTTCTGCGAACTGTAAGCTCCATCGTCGCGCGCGTGAAACGCCCACGCGGTGCGTCCTTGATGGTTCGGGCGGGAGTGTTTCCCGCTCCCCCGGCCCACACCAAGGCCGCGGCGAAGAACTCCGGCCGCAGCCCGAGCAGGTTCCACACCCCGGCGACACCGAGCGAGTAGCCCCCCAGGTACATGCGTTCCGGATCCAGGCGGTACCCGATGGCCAGATGGTCCAACAAGTCCAGGACCTGCCGCAGGACCGGCGGACTCCAGTCCACGTCGGTCAAGCGCCGCGTGGGCCACACCATGATCGCCGGATCGGTGGCCTGCTGACGGTACGAGGTGACCGCAACGACGTTCGGCCACTCCTCGAACCCGGCCGGCAAGGCGTTTTCGCCCCAGCCGGACCCGTGCAGAAAGCAAACCAAGGGATAGCGTCGGGCCGGATCATAATCGGGCGGCACATGAATCACGTAGGGAATCCGTGCCCCGGCGGTATTGGTGTAATTGCGTTTGAGGTACTCCGCCGTGGGCGGCACCACAGCCAACCGCGCCGACGAACTGATCACGGTTCCCCCAGGATTGCGGACCACCACCGTGTAATCGCCCTTATCCTCCGGTCGGGCGGACGGGATGGTGAGCGTCCGGTTCGTGCGACCCGGCAACTCGGTGGCGTCCCGTCGCCACTGGTAGGTCATCGACGGAAGACCCGCAGCCGTCACGGTGAAGCTGCTCGACCGGTTCCGATGGACCGCGGTGTGCTGAAACACGGTCGAGGGTTGGATCGTGGCCGGCACGGCAGCCACGCGGATGCCGCCCTGCCGGCACGGGTCGTGACCACCGCAGGTCCCAAGTTGGTATTCAGCCCGCACGTGTGCGCCCTTGTACCAGCCGGACGTCACCGTGCCCACGAGGACAGACACGCCGGTGTTGTTGTCCTGGTCACCTTCGACTCGCGCCGTGAATGTCTTCCCGCCTACGGTGATGTCGTAATGAGCCACGGTGTGGAGGCGCGTGCCATCCGCCGAAGGCGTTGCTTCAAGCACCTCCCCGGCGAAGGTGCCGGTGACCAGCGTTTCATCCACCACCTCTTCGACCACCCCGGCCATCAGGGGCCATTCGGTCACCCATTTCCTGCACCCGAGCCAATACATCGCCGGTGGGAGTTCAGGCGCGGTGAACAGAACGCCCCGCAGGCAGTCCTGCTTCCCAGGTTCACACTGCACCACATCAAAGAACATTGTTGTTGCCGACCCAGCCTGCCAGCCTTGCAGAACAGTCCCGTCGTTGAATCGGGCCTCGGTGCCGTTGTGCTCGCCAGCCACTTCGGCTACGAACAAAGGCGCGGCGGCGGGATCGCTCGAACCGTACACCTCGCACCGGGCCTTCAGCAGGATCCGCTGGGGGCCAACCTCGACGCGCTCCAAGACACGGGTGACGATTCGGCCTCTGACGTCCCCTGCTGTGGGGCCTTCGTAGGTCGCCACGAAGGGAGCCGGCCCCGTCGTGACGCGCCATTGGTCGAAGGTCAGTATGATGCCGGGAGGGCCATCGGCAAGGGAGGTCTGGACTAGCACCGCCAGGAAGGCGAGGCCGGAGGCCGGTCTGGCCAGCGGCGGCGGCCCGGCGGCTCGCCACCTACTTCGGTGTCAGCGTGATCGTGCCGGCGGAGCAAAGGCCGCCGTTGAGCAACTCCGCCCGGACCTGAACCCGGGCGCCGGCGAAGTCTGCGGAATCCGCGGTCACCTCGCCGTTCAAGACGATGACGCCGTTGTGGGCGTTGGCCAGACCGGCGCAATGGGCCGTGAACGAGCAACCGGCCGTCGTGATGTGGTACAAACCCTCCAACCGCACCCCCGGATTGCTGGGTGCGAGCACAAGGGTCTCATAAACGACGGAGCCGTCGCCGCATTCGCCCGAAACCGTGCCGGTAAACAGGCCGATCCCTGCATCCGCCAGGCACTTCTCGAAGGTGAGGGTGACGGGCGCGGCGCCCGGCGGCGGCGCGGCGGTGGCGGCCCCGAGGGCCAGGATCACCGCGGCCGGGGAGAGGTGCTGCCTGTTTTTCGTAGCTTCTGCTGTGTTGTGTGTTTTAGGTTCGTCTTTTGGGCGTCCCTTCCCCGCGGCGGCGGAGCGGCGGCCCGCTCATGGGTGCGCCGGCGGCCGGGAAAGCACGCCAACTCCTTTCAGAACCAAGTCGGGCCGGAGCTTACCAACTTTGATCGCTCCGGCTCACCCCAAGCAGGATGGGGACACTGTGCGCTTGGATGACCGTTTCCGTGCCTTGTCGTCTGATCTTGTCCAATTCACCGGTTTGCGAAGGGAGTGTTCTTGGGACGGTAGTCAGACCTGATTCGCTGCAAATCCGCGATGCTTTCGTCCAACTCGGTGTTGGCCGGAACCTGCCTCTCCTTCTGGGGCGTGAATCGCCAGAAGCTTTGGGGTCGGGTGTGGACCGTTATAGAGCAATCGCGGACCAGTTTGAGGTTGGCCGGCAGGGCTTTAATCGCAGTTTCGTCAAGTCTGAGTTTGCAGCCTGCGACCTCGCTGCAAACCACCGCTTCGTGGACAATCCACCGCAGGGTCAAGTCTGCAATCACGCTTCCAGGCAGAGGACCGCCTCCGACATCGGAGTGATCGCCGGGGAACCATCGCTCGCTTACGGTCTGACCAGTTTGAGTGGGGTGCGTCCAATGGCAAATGGGGTACACACGTCGCTTTTCGTCCAAGGCGATCGTTTGCCGCACATGGCTCACCTCAGGATGAACGTCCACACGGCGGAGACTCAAACCCTTGATTAATCCCACAGCCCGCACGGTGTCCCATACTCCAATGAATTGCAGCGGGCACGGCCGGCCAAAGAGATGCTTAACCTCCTGCGCCACAATGTGATCTCCCGTGCGATAAATCTTGAGCGCGTAAGGTATCAAATTTTCACGGTCTCTCGGCAGCAGGCTGCACCGCGCAAGAAGCTTGGCTAGTGTCCTCACGGTGTAAGCACCGCGGCTGAAGCCAAAAAAGAAGATCTGGTCCCCGGCTGTGTAGGTTTGCATGAGGAAGCGGTAGGCCTCGGCCACATTCTGCGTCAGGCCGTACCCAAACGCCAAGCCGAGTACCTTGGTGAGCAATCCGAGCAGAATCGAAGGAATCGGCGCCAGGCTGATGGTTCCCAAACCGGGATCGTAATAGACCATTTGTTTGTCGTCTTTGTCGAACAGGTCATACAACCGAACCACGTTGGAGCGCCGAGGGCCAATTTCGTTGTTCGTTCCGTTGCAGCAAATTACCAAGTTTTTCATACGAATCGTGTTACTTCATTGTTCTGTTCACCGTCAGCGGCTCAGCCAGTCGGCCAGCCGCGCGCGGTGCGCGGTGGACTCGCTCGTCACCGTGGTCTGGAGATGCCCCGCCAGCCGGGCAAGGATCGCGGTGTTGGTCGGGTCCAGATGCGCGGCGGCCAGCAGGGCGGGCAGGGTGTCAAAGGCGGCGAGCCGGGCGGCGTTTTCGGCGACGGTGAGGCCCGAGGCGGGCGAGATGGTTCGGGCGTTGCCGACCGCGAGAAACCACGCCGCCCAGTCCCCGTGGAAGTCGCCGGCCGGGACGGTCCGCACCCGCTCAAAGACCGCCCAGCGTTCCGGTCCGAGCACGGGTTCGAGCGTGCCGTCCGGGTGGAACCGGCGTCCGGCGAGCGCCTCCGCCAGGTCCGCCAGCCAGGCTGGCGCGGGCAGCGGGGGTTCGGGGCTGTACCAGGCGCGGATAGTCCGGTCTTCGGCGCGGGTCACGACAGTCACGACATGACGGTGATCCCGGGTGAACAGGCCGGAGAGGGCTTCCACGCCGTGGTTCCACGGCTCGGCCAGGCGCTGGCCGGACTCGGGATCCCAAAGCTCCACGGAGCCAGTGTCGGAAGCCAGCACCACGCGCCGGGCTGCACGATCCATCCGCGCAGTGTGGAACGATCCGGCACTGCCCAAAGGTCCGCTGACGCGGCGCCCGGTGGCCGCGTCCCACAGCCAGCCTCCGCGGCCCGTATGAACCAGAAGCCAGCGCCCGTCGGCACTGAAGCGGGCTTCGAGGACCGGGTTGGGATGAACCAGCGGTTCTCCGATCCGCACGCCCGTCGTCACGTCCCAGGAGTAGATGGCCATGCCGGAAACCGTGAGCAGGCGCCGGCTGTCCGGGCTGAACAGGGCGGCGGAGAGCGGTTCGGGGTGAGCCAGTTCCGGGCCGGCGGGTTTGCCGTCCGCGGCATACCAGAGTCGGGCAGTTCCCACCTTCGGGAAGCTGACCACCAGACGCGCGTCCGGGCTGAACTGCACGAAGCTGACGCGGTTCGAATGCTGAAGCGGAGGACAGACCAGGCGGGGAAAGGTGCGGTGGGTGAGCTGGGCCAGGAGCCGGTACACGGCGAGGCGGTCGAGCGGGTTCTGTCGGACCACGAGCGCGAGGTAGGGGAGCGCTTCCGTCCGCCGGCCGGCGTCAATGTATTCCTCCGCGCGCCGCAACTCGATGGCCTCCATCTGATGCAGCACTTGCAGCGTTTCGGCCCGCGCCTGCTCGGCCCGGCGGCTTTCCCGTCGCGCTTGGTTCCATTGCCAGAGAATGCCGGTCAAACCCAGGCCCGCCGCGATCGCCGCCGTCGTTGCCATCGCGGCCAGGCGCGGGTTGCGTCGGGTCCACTTGACGAAGCGTTCCCAAGCCGTGGCCGGCCGCGCCATGATCGGCTCGTGGCGCAGCTATTTCTCGGGGTCCGCCGCCA
>CAZMOZ010000029.1:2470-54045 GCA_964568145.1 uncultured Verrucomicrobiota bacterium | reverse complement strand
GGGTGCTTATCAGTCACCATCTAAACCACCTGTCCAGTTTTTCGGGAGCACTATAGGTCGCGGCCGCGGCGGTAAAGCACGAGGATGAGCCGCAGCAACGCGACCTGCCGCTCTGGCGCGCAGAACGAGTCCTTCTCATCGTAGGCGTTTTGGGCGAGGAAGCCGTCCTTGATGACCTCGGCGACAAACAGGATCCACCGCTGCGACTCCGGCAGCACGTCGGGGCCAACGAGCCGGACGATCTGCTGGAGGCGGTCCTCGCGCTGGAGCAGCGTGATAGCTTCCGTGCGCAGTTCGCTCCAATCTGGCGCGTGTTTCTCCCACCACGCGATGACGTCGTCGACATACTCGGAATAGGATTGCAGCCAGTGGATGGCCGGGTAATGCCGCGCATTGGCCAGCGTCGTGTCGAGCGCCCAGAAGCAGCGGATGAACCGCCGCGTGTGCTGCGTCACCGGCTCGGAGAAATCGCCGCCCGGCGGGCTGACCGCGCCGACGATGCTGACCGACGCGCGCTCGCCGGCGACTGTGGTGACCGCGCCGCCGCGCTCGTAGAACTGCGCGAGCCGCGTCGGCAATGTGGCGGGAAAACCTTCCTCGGCGGGCATCTCCTCCAGCCGCGCGGCCAGTTCGCGCAGCGCCTCGGCCCAGCGGCTGGTCGAGTCGGCGAACACGGCGACGTTGAGGCCCATGTCGCGGTAATACTCGGCCAGCGTGATGCCGGTGTAGATGGAGACCTCGCGCGCGGCCACGGGCATGTTCGAAGTGTTGGCGATGAGAATCGTCCGCTCCATTAACGGCCGGCCGGAGCGCGGGTCTTTGAGTTCGGGAAACTCCCGGAGGACCTCGGTCATCTCGTTGCCGCGCTCACCGCAACCGATGAAGAGGATGATCTCGGCGTCGGACCACTTCGCGAGTTGGTGTTGGGTGATGGTCTTGCCGGTGCCGAACCCGCCGGGGATGGCCGCCGCGCCGCCTTTGCCGACAGGGAAGAACGTGTCAATGATGCGCTGGCCGGTGATGAGCGGCTGGACGATGCGCAGACGCTCGCGAATCGGCCGCGGCAGGCGCACGGGCCATTGCTGAAGCATCGTGATCTCGCGCGGCCTGGCGAGCGTTTCGATGACGGCCACCGTGTCGCGCAGCGTGTAGTCGCCCTTCGCCGTGACAGACTTCACCGAGCCCGACACGTTGGGCGGAATCATGACGCGATGTTTGACCAGCGGCGTTTCCGGAACCACGCCTATAGCCTGGCCCGCAACGACAGCATCGCCCGGCATTACGAAGGCTCGAACGTCCACCGTTTCGCGGCATCGAGCGGGTCCACCTTTTCGCCGCGACGAATCCACGCGCCGCTGCGCGCCTGGATGCCGGGCAGCGGACGCTGGATGCCGTCGTAGATGTTGCCGACGAGGCCGGGGCCGAGCCACACCGACAACGGCGTGCCAGTGCGGCGGACAGGCGCGCCGGGCTTGAGCATCGTGGTGTCCTCATAGACCTGGATGGTGGCGCGGTCACCGACGAGCCGGACGACTTCGCCGACGAGGCCGAGCTCGCCGACGTGGACGACCTCATACATTTGCGCGCCGCCCATGCCGACGGCGGTGACGATAGGGCCGCTGATGCGTGTGGCGACAGGCGTCACGCTCATACGCCACCTCCGGTCTTGGGAACCAGCCCGGCGTGGACGGCGATCTGCCGGCGCAGTTCCGGCCACAGACGCTCCAGCCGTGCGGGCAAACGATTGTTCCATACCTGCCGGCCGTCGGCGGTCTCGACAACAACGCCGCCGCCGGTGATCGCCGCGTCTTCGACGATCTGAGCGCGGCGGCTGAGGCTCTTAGTCAACGTGTCATCAAACGCGGCGCGATCTGCTGGTGAGAGCTTCACGACGAACGCGTCGCCACTCATCCGGCTGAGTGCGTCGTTAGCGAGCGTGATGAGTGTCTGCCGATAGTCAAACCCCTCGCGCCCCACGAGCCGACGGCTGATCTCGTTGTGAATGGACTGGAGCACTTTCTCGACGCGGCTTGATCGCATCCGGTTCGCCTCGACGGCGACCGTGGCGAGAATCAACTCCCGTCGCCGCGCCGCTTCCGCGCGTGCCGCGTCGAGACGCTCCTGCCGCGTTTTCGCTGCGTCGGCAGCGGCCTTGGCGAGCAACGCCTCCGCCTCCTGCCGGGCGCGGTGGACGATCTCGTCACCCTCACGCCGGGCATCGGCGAGAATCTCCGCGCAGAGCGCGTCTTGCGGTTGTTGGCTCGGCGTTGTCACTCGGTTTCCCTTGGCTCAACCGACGCGGATGCCGACAGCCTCCTGCACAAGCTGGCGCAGGCTCTTGCGACCGGCCAGCGGGCCTTCCGGGCCGGGAATCTCGACGATCAATGGCCGCGCGCGCTCGAACCGGATCGCGTCCACGCGCTCGCGAATCCCGGCCGCCACGCGCTCGGTAAGGATGACGATGCCGCAGTCGCCGCGCGCTGTGGTTTCCGCGAGCGCCTCGGCGGCCTGGCGGGCGTCGGCCACGGCCCTGCCCTCGACGCCGGCCAGCCGGAAGCCCCGCACCGTGTCCTCGTCGGCGATGCAGTAGAATTTCACCGGACCCGCTCCGGCTCAGATTTTGTTCAACAGCATCATGGCGATGGCGAAGCCGAGCACGGCCAAGCCTTCGGCCAGCGCCATGAACAGGATGCTGCGCATCAGCAGTTCCGGCTTCTCGGCCGCTGCGCCGATCGCCGCCGAGCCGATACGGCCCACGGCGTAGCCCGCACCGAGCACGCTCACGGCGATGGCAAACGCCGCCGCCGTGCCCAGCCCGGCGGCGCGCCAGCCATCCGACTGCGCCACCACCGTCGCGCCGGGCCGGGTTTCCCGGGTTATCACCTCCGACGCCAACACAATGCCGCCCGCGAGAGCGGCTCCGATCAACCAACTCATCCACTTCTTCATAGGACCTCCGATTCTGCATCATCATCCCGGCGTCAGGCGGAACGGTTTGAACGGCTGCCCGCCGCCGGAGAAAAATTTGCCGAAGAACTCGTAGCATTCGAGACGCAGCGCCTGCACCGAGGCGACGACGCCTTCGAGGAGAATCGCGACGACATTGCCCGCGATGATAACCAGCGCGCTGAGCGCGCCGCCCGCGCCGGAGACGCGCCCCACCTCCGCCGCCATCAGGAACGTCGCCATCAGCAGCGCCGCGTGGCTCATCGCGTAAGCCGCGAGACGCACGAAGCTGATCGTGTTGGCGAGATAGCTCATCACGGCCTCGAACGCACCCACCAGCGACTCGGTGATCCCGGCGCCCAGCCCGCCCGGCTCGGCTGCGTGCCCGGCGCGGCGATGCAAGGGGTATTCGAGCGGCTCCTTCAGCACCCACGCGATGATCGGCAGCGCCACGAACACCGCCAGCGCGAGGTTCACGAGGCCGCGCGACTGAATTGCCGCGAACTTCGCCAACAGCGCCAGCACGCCCCAGTAGAACAGCGCGCCCGCCACGCCGAACTTGTCGAGCAGCGCGCCGAGCGCGTCGCCGTGCCGCAGGCGGTTGACGATGTTCAGGACCAGCCCAAGGCTGATCATCGCGACGCCGATGCCCATCGCGCCAACCATCAGAATCATCGGATCGCCTTCGAGCGGGTCGTGCCAGAGCGCGAAATGCTTCAGCGCTGTGATGCCGAAATAGCTGCCATAAACCACGCCGAAGACCGCGCTGGAGAAACCGCAGAGCAAGAGCAGCAATCCCGCGTCGCGCGCCACCGCACTGCGTCCTGCGTGCAACGCCCCAAGGCCCGCCAGCGCCAGCAGCGCGCCGTGGCCGGCATCGCCGAACATCATGCCGAACATCAGCACGTAGCTGATGGCAACGAACAGCGTAGGCGCCAGCTCGCGATATTTCGGCAGGCCGTAGCCCGAGACGAGCATCGCGAACGGCCGCAGCAGCCTCGCGTGGCGCAGCAGGACGGGGACTTCCTCCTCGGCCACGTCGCAAGGCTCAGTCGCCGCGATGGTGCAGCGGCCGCCAGTGATGCGTTTCAAGTTTTGCTCGATCACCGGCGCATCCTCGGCGGGTATCCAGCCGGTGATCAGTATCGCGGTTTCCGTGCGGGGGAATTGCTGCTCCGCCTCCAGAAGACGCCGCTCTATCTTCGCCGCCTCTTCAAGCTCCGCCAGCGGCCGCGCGGCTTCGGCCGCGAGCGAGCGGATGTCATTCTCCAGTCGGCCCAATTCCTCCGCTAACTGCTGCTGCTCACGCTGGCTGGATTCGGCGAGCGATTCCGGTGTCGCACCCGCGACTGCGGGCAGCGTCTCGCGCCGGAAGCCCGCGCACTGCAAGGCGCTCTCCAGCGCGGGCCGGTTGCGCCGCGTCGTCATGGCGATCAATGGCTGGCGGTCCTCCTGCGGCTGGAGCGGCAATAACGCAACATTTTCGCCAACGGCTGCCTGGAGTTGTTCCAAGTTCTCCACCGGCAGGCTGCCGGTGACGAAATGGAGAAATGTAAAGCTGCCGATCTCGTCGAGTGGAATCTCCGCCTCGCGGTAACTCGACACCTGCTCGGACACCGCGGCCGACTCGCTCCATTGTTGAAGCAGCCGCTGGCGGCGCTGGAGCAGTTCGCCAACGCGCGATTCCAGCGAACGAAAACTCTCCTCGGCTTGGTCCACAGTCAGCGTCGGTGGTTCCAGTGCGTCGGTGGCGGGCGAAATCGCCAGCGATTTCCTGAGTTCCTCGACGCGCGCCAGCAACCGGTCGCAGCGGGCCAGTTCGGCGGTGCGGTCATGTGGCGGCAACGGCGCGGTGTCGGGGCCGGCGGCGGCGTGGGTGAGTTGCACCGCGCCCCGTTCGCCCAGCCCGCGCAGCACGGTGCGCGCATCACGTTCGAGCACGACGGCGCTGAGCCGCAGCATGGGCCGCCTCCAGTCTGGCGCGCGGGGTCATGCGGGCGCGGATCGTTTCGCCGGCGATGCCGGCGCGGATGCCCTCGGAGAGCGTGATGAGGTTGGCGATCTCGACGCGCCGGAGGGCGACGTAGCCGACGACCGCGCCGAGGGCGACTCGGTCGGCGGCATCATCCTGGGCGTGGCCCGCGGCGTGCCCCCCGGCTGGGGCGATCCGGTCTTCGACCGCCTCGAGGCCGACCTCGCCAAGGCCATGCTCAGCCTGCCGGCCGCGAAGGGCTTCGATCTCGGCTCCGGCTTCGCCGGCGTGCAACTCACCGGCCGCGAGCACAACGACCCCTTCCGCAACCTCGGCGGGCGCGTGCGCACCCTGACCAACCGCAGCGGCGGCATCCAGGGCGGCATCAGCAACGGCGAAACCATCTACTTCCGCGTCGCCTTCAAACCCGTGGCCACGGTCCTGCACGAACAGGAGACCGTGGACGTGCATTACCAGAACACCACCCTCAAGGCCCGCGGCCGCCACAACCCCTGTGTGTTGCCGCGCGCCGTGCCGCTGGTCGAGGCCATGACCGCGCTGGTGCTGGCCGACCACGCCCTGCGCCACCACGCGCAGTGTGAGTGAGGCTGCGGACTAGAATCCGAGCGCTCCGTCAGATCGGTGGGACTTTCGTCTTGAGTGCGGGATTGGGCCTGGAGGCCGGGCGGCGCGCCGGACGTTTTTGAGAACCGGGGGATGGCTTAGCGGTCTTTGCTCCGACGCGCAGCAACGGCGGCAATACGCTGCCAACCGCGCTTCACGGCTCCCGCAGGCGGAAGAAGCTCGCGGGGAGTACCGGGGGAAGGGTCACCGTGTACAGGTCGCCCAAGAGGTTCACGGCATTGGTCACCGGCGCCCAGGTCGGTACGGACAGTTGCGGAGTCCTTTCCAGCGTGCAGTCTGCCCAGTTGGTGGACCAGGCTAATTCCAAGAGGTGCGGCGCCAAGAGCCGCACCGTAAGCCGCGGCCCCGGTCCGGGGCGTCCCGCAAGGAACACGCCCGAGTCCGAGGTCCAGGTGACTCCCGGCGGGACCTCCACCGCCAGGAGCTGGACGCTGCCGCCAAAGTCGGAAATCCCTTCCGCCTCCTGTCCGGGCACGGTCCAACCAACCGCCGATGCCGTCGCCTGCAGGCGCGCCGCAAACGAAACCTGACGCTTGCGCGGGAGAGTGTAGTTGTCGCCGGGAAGTGCCAGCCAGGTGCTCAGGACAAACGTCTCGGATACGACCTGTGGCGATTGTTCCGGCAGCACCGACATGTTGTAGGCCCAGCGGTAATCGGAGCCGGGTGGACTCCCCGCGCCTTGAAAGACCACCGACGCAAATTGACTGGCATGGCTGAAATCACCCCCTGTGCGCCCCACCGCCTTCAAGCTGCCCGTCAAGCGCCCCCGCAAAATGGCCACCAGGCCGCTCGGGTAATACCCCGCCGGGACGGTAAAACGAAGCGTATCCATGCAGGTGACCTCGGCTTGTCCACCCGCCCCCGTCGGCAAGTAATAGTCCGTGGGCGGCTTGTACCCTCGGACGTAGGTCCCCATCCGACCGCTCGCCAGGTCGGCATGATACCGCGCCACGGACAACTCGCCGTGTCGCCCCGTGAATTCCATCTGGTCGCCGTAAGCGGTCAAATTGGTTGAGACCGAGCGCCTTTGCCCTCCCGCCACCACCATGCCGCTGATGCCGAATTCCGCAGCCCTGCCGAGCAACAAAACGCCGGCCCCAAACAAAAAAACGCCACCCACCAGCCGCCCCAGAAAACGCCCCCAACCCCGGGCCCTCCGACCCGGGCCGTGAGGCCGGGAGTCGAGACGCTTCATGCCGCAGGACGTTGGGCTGATTCCTCGTTCTGGCTTCATAGTACATGAACGGTGGGCTGTCTTCGCACCTGCATGGGGGTTTAGCATGGCTCTTTAAAATACGCCATGCCTTCAAAAGGTTCAATGGCTTGCCCCTTGCGCCGACCTGCGCGGCAATCCGTCATTTGCGCGGGATCGAGGCCGTTCCACAGCCCGGGATTTCGGCCGATGACCCGTTTCCCCCGTAACGTGGCAACACCCACCACGTGGAGTCTGCCGTGCCGCGGGTGGGCCAGTGAGGGCCCGGGTGACGGCCGTTCCGCCGGCCGCGCTACAATCGAATAACCCAGGCGTGCCGTGCCGGGCCGTGGAGCGGGCAACCCGGCTTTACGGCAGGCGAGCCGCCGGTCGCTATTGGCCGGCTCGCACCCGGCACAGATACCAAGAGGCAGCTTGGCACATCCCGCGCCGGCCTTTGGGCTTGCTGGAGCGCGGCCCGGTTTGGAGACTGCCTCCATGTCCACCGCGTCTGCGCCTGCGTCGGCCGGCCTGCCCATGACCAGCAAGTGGGATCCGGAGAAGCTCCGGCGCGAGGCCGAGGCCTTGCGCGAGCTGGAAAGGCGGCCGCTGCGCGAGCGCCTGCGCGGCTACTATAAGCTGACCGGCCCGGCCTGGATGCAAAGCGCCATGACGCTCGGCGCCGGCAGCGCGGCGGCTTCGGTGATGGCCGGGGCGTTTTACGGCTACTCGCTGTTGTGGGTGCAGCCCGTGGCGATGCTGCTTGGCGTGTTCATGATGGCGGCGCTCGCGAACATCACGCTGACCAGGGGTGAACGCGCCTACCGCATCGTCCAGCGCGAGCTGCATCCGTCCGTCGCGTTCCTCTGGGCGCTGGCCACGATCGTCTCGACCGTGATCTGGCATTTCGGCCAGTACGCCTTGCTCGGCGGCGCGGTGTGGGACCTGGCGAACGTGGCCGGCGTCCAGAACACGACGGGCTCGCGCGCGGTCGAGACGGCGGTGCGCTTCGCCGGCGGCCTGACGATCCTGGGCATCAACATCGTGCTCACCTGGAACTATGGCTCGAAGCCGGCGGGCATCCGGCTCTACGAAACCGCGCTGCGCTGGATGATCCGGCTCACGATGCTGGCCTTCCTGGTGGTCGTGGCGGCGCAACTGGCGAAAGGCCGGCTCGATTTCGGCGCGCTGTTCAAGGGTTTTTTCACGTTCCAGATTCCGGACCGGCCCGGCGCGTTGACCACCGCGCTGGGCGCGATCGGCGCGGCGGTGGGCATCAACATGACCTTTCTCTACCCGTACTCGCTGCTGGCCAAGGGCTGGGGCCCCGCGCACAAGGGCCTGGCCCGCTTCGATCTGGGGCTGTCGTTGTTCGTGCCGTATGTGGTCCTGACCT
This sequence comes from uncultured Verrucomicrobiota bacterium, assembly GCA_964568145.1. Taxonomy (GTDB): domain Bacteria; phylum Verrucomicrobiota; class Verrucomicrobiia; order Limisphaerales; family J093; genus DSVZ01. The sequence goes on along the minus strand of CAZMOZ010000029.1, from coordinate 45,894 downwards.
CGCTGATCATCGCGGGTCTGGCGAGCACCCTTCACCAGCCGCCGTTCGGCACCGTGCTGGGGCCGGAGGTCACAACGGCGAACCTCAAGCCGGTGCAGGCCGCGCAAAGCCTGGCCGGCGTGCTGGGCAGTTCGCTGGGGCGCGTCGTGTTCGATCTGGGCTTCATGGGCATGGCCTGCGGCGCGATCAGCGCGCACATGGTCTGCTGCGGGTTCACGGTCTGCGAGATGTTCGGCCTCGAATACACGCCGGCGCGCTACCGGCTCTTCACGCTCACCCCGGCCATCGGCATCCTGGGCGTGATGGTGCCGAATCCGCTCTGGCTGCCGGTGCTCGCCTCGGCCATCGCATTCACCATGCTGCCGATCGCGTACCTGGCGTTCCTGCGCCTGAACAACAAGCGGAGCTACCTGGGCGACGCCGTGGGACGCGGCTGGAAACGGGCGGCGTTCAACACCGTGCTGGGCATCGCGCTGGCGATGGCGGTGGTGGGCGCCTCGATCCGCATCAAAACGGGCGTGGTGGACAAGCTCTTCCCGCCCAAACCGGCCGCGGCGAACAGCTCGCGGTGAAGTCCGCGTCGCTCACGGCGCACGCCCGGTCACGAACGCGGCGAACCGTTCCAGATCCTCGTAGCGCTGCTGCCAGGTGGTGAACATGACGCCTTCCACACTGGTGTAAGGCCGCGCGGCTTCCAGCCAGTCGCGCACCCGCTCAGGCGCGGCGTCGTAATAGCCGGCGATCACCTGGCGGTGGCCGCGGCCGGCGAACCACTTCAGGCTCTCAGCCCGCTTCTCGAAATACCACGGCACGATGATCATGTCCCGGTCGAGGCCCTCCCACGAACCGGCGAGATCGCCGAGCACCAGGTAGTAGTCCGCGTGCGCGTTGTGGTGCGGGTCGAACATGTCGCTCCATACGTAGATGCGGCCGCCGGGGTTGACCTCGCGCAGGAAGCGGATGCAGGTGCGGACGTTGTCGGCCAGGATGGCCCCGGCGTCCAAGCCGCGGCGCTGGCAGGCGGCGCACCAGTTGAGCACGCGGATTTCGTCGTGGCTCATCATGTAGCCGCGCGCGCTCCAGGCGGCGTGCATACGCCGCGCCTGGTCGCGCAGCAACTCGACCGTGCGCGGTTCGGACGGGCAGATCATCGCCTGGTCGTCGTAGATGGTGACGACGTGGTAATACGACACGCGGAGTCGCGTGCCGTCGGACAGGGCGGTCTGGATCACCGGCGGCTCGTGGTAAACGTCGTACGCGCCGTTCCACGGGTGGTTGCCCATCTTGGGGTCCTTGACCGGCTCGAAGTCCCGACCTTCCACCAGCGCCGTGCCGTCTTCTTTGGTGACGGTCAGCGGCGCGCCCTCGCGGCGGATCACGTTCAGCAGCCCGACCTCTTCGATCCGCGCGTCGTCCCACCACAGCGAGCCGGTGTCGACGCCCCAGCAGCCGAGGTAAAGCTGCGCCTCGCGGTTCGCCAGTGAATTGAAGACGACATGGTGGATGGTCCAGTCTTGTGTGGGTTTGGCGCCAAGGTGGTTGAAGTTCAGCGCGCGGTTGCCCGCCAGCAGCTTGACCTCCGGCATGCCGCGAAAGTCCTGCGTCTTCACCCGCACGGTCAGGTGGTACTGCCGGAACGGCGTGAGCGCGAGCTTCTGGGAAATGCGCGCGTTCGCGCCCTTCGGGTTGGTCACCCGCACCGCGCCGGCGTCGGCGACCATGTTGTCGTCCTTCCAGTCCCAGAGCTTGAGGTCAGTCATGTCGCCGCCGCGCAGCACCGGCGCCGGGTCCGGTTGCAGGCGGGCGACGCCGCCTTGCACGATGAACAGCGCGTTCGTGACGGGCAGGCCCTCGATGAGGTTGGGGTCATGCCAGAGCAGGTCGTTCGAGTAGCCGATGCTAAACAGCGCCGGCACGATTTCGAGACCGCTCGCGGCCGCCGCGCGCTTCACGCGCTCGACGTTGCGGAAATAGCGCGCGTCCATGTCGCCGAGCTTGGCGAACTTCGAGTCGGCCAGCGGCACGTGCGTGTAACCGGCCCGGCCGGCGCGCGCGAACAGCTTCTCCAGCGCCTCGATGTTCGCGTCCACCCAGAGGTTCTGTGACACGTACAACCAGAGCTGGCGGGCAGGTGACTCGCCAGCGAAAGCCGGCGAACAACTCAGGCAAAAGGCAAGGCCCAGGCTGGCCAACGCATGGAACAAACGGGAAGCGCGCGGATGCATGGCGGCAGTCTTCCGAAAACCAGCCCGCGCCGCAATGGCTGCGGTGGCAGGACACACCACCAGGGCGCGGACGGCCACGTCTGTGGCAGGATGAATCAGGCTGGCGCGCGGTACTTTCGGTCCATTGCCGGGCAGGCACCGCCGGGTAACGTGGCAGCCATGCGTGTTTGCTCCCGCTCATTTCGCCTGGCGCTGGCGGCTTTGGTTGTCTCCGGCGCCGGGCTGGTCGGTGACGTGGTCCGCCAGGCCAGGCGCAGTTACGGCCTGGGCGAGCTGCACACCGTAACCGTGTCGCCCGACGCATCGCGCCTGGCCACGGCCGGGCAGACCGGCGCGTTTCTCTGGGATTTCGCGACCGGCCAGGTCCGGCACCGGTTCGAGGCGCACGGCGTGCCGGTGACCGCCGTGGCCTTTTCACCGGACGGCCGCGCGTTGCTGACCGGCGGCCACAACGGCTCGATCCGGCTTTGGGCGGCGGACACGGGCGCGCCGCTGGGCGAGTTCGCGGGACATGAAAGGGAGATCAACGCGTTCGCCTTCGCGCCGGACGGACTCTCGTTTGTATCCGCAAGCAGCGACAACTCCGCGCGGGTCTGGTCCCTCGAGTCCGGTGAACTGCTCCGCCCGGTGTCCGTGCCGGGCAGCTTCCTCAACGACGCGCGCTTTACGCCGGACGGCCGGCAGTTCGTCACCGCCGACAACTCGCCCACCAACAACGTGGCTCTGTGGGACCTGGCGACCGGCGAACGGGTTCGCTCGTTCGGCGAACACGCGGGCACGACCCGCGCACTGGCGCAGCTCCCCGAAAGGCAGCTCGCCACCGCCGGCGACGACCGCCGGGTGCATCTATGGAATCTCGACACCGGGGAGCGCATCCGGACTTTCGAGGGCGCCACGGCTGGTGTCGCGGACCTGGCCCCCGGCGCGAACGGCACGACCTTGATCGCCGGTTGCCTGGACGGCCGCGTGCTCGTGTGGGACACGGCCAGCGGCGCGGTGCTCCACAACTTCAAGCGCGACCCGTTGAGCGCGCTGAGCGCGCCAGCGCCCGGCGGCCGGGTGGTCATCGCCACGGTGTTCAACCAGGTCGAAGTCCTGGAGCTGGCCACTGGCGCCGTGGTGGGCGTTTTTCACGGGCACACCACCAGCACCTTCACGGGCGTGCCTTTTCGCCAGATGAACGTCTCGTCCTCGCCGGCGGCGTCGAGAAGCCGACCCGGCTGTGGAATCGTGCAAACGCCCAGCCCGTGCGCGCCTTCGAAGGCCACGGCGCGGGCACGATGGCCGCGGCGTTTTCGCCGGACGGCGCGCGGGTGCTGACCACCTTCGGCTCTCGCCGCAAGGCCGCCCGGCTCTGGCGGACCGACACCGGCGAACTCGAACGCGAACTGCTGGGTCACACCGACTGGCTGACAGCGGCGGTCTTCTCGGCCGACGGCAACCGCGTGGCCACCGCGGCCCAGGATGGCACGGTGCGGCTCTGGGACGCGGCGACCGGCGAGAGCTTGCGGATGTTCGCCGGCCATGTCGGGGCTGTCTTTTCGGTGGCGTTTTCGCCGGACGGCGCGCGGGTGGCCGGCGGCGGCGGCAGCTTTGATCCCAAGGCGCGCGTCTGGGACACGCGGACGGGGCAGCTAGTGCGGACCTTCGAGGAGGACGCGGGCCACGTGCGGGCGGTGCAATTCTCGCCCTCGGGCGCGGAGCTGCTGGTCGGCTGGGAAGGCGGGTTGCTGCGTCTGTTCGACGTGGCCTCCGGCCGGCTCAACCGGGAAATCGTGGTGCCCGCAGGGTTCCTGCACACGGCCATGTTCTCGCCGGACGGCGCGTTCATCCTCACGGGCGAGAGTTTCCCGTTCTTCACCGCCCGGCTGTGGGACGCGGGCTCGGGCGAGGAACTGCGCGTCTTCTTCGGCCACACGGCGCCGGTGAACGCCGTGGCCTTCAACGCCCGCGGCAACTGGATCCTGACCGGCGGCGACAACGTGCGGCTCTGGGACATCAGCGACCTGCGGGCGCGGCTGCGGGTCGCGCGCGGGGCCGGCGGGCTCGAACTGCGCTGGGCCATTGGCGCGTTGCAGCAGGCCGACACGGTCCCCGGCGCGTGGACCACGGTGCCCGAGGCCACCAGTCCCTGGACCGTGCCCTTGGGGCGGGCTGCGGCTTTCTACCGCGTGGCGGTTCCCGCGGCGGACTAGCCGGCGGCGGCCCATCCCACCGAAAATCGTCGCTGGCTCGCGGCGTTCGCCCGCGGTTCACCGGCCCGCGGCGGGCGGTCCACCCCGGAATTCCCGCCGTTCGCCCCCAAACACCCGCCGGAACCGGCTTCCCGCGTCAGACTTGGCTAACTTATGAAACCAATTAGCCAATCCTCCACGCCGCCCGCCGGGCGGTTCCTGTTGCCGCTGGTCCTGCTGGGTGGGGCGCTCGAGCCCGCCGGTCTCGCACAAGGGTGCATCGCCATCCGCGGCGACGCTTTTTGTCCCACCGGCCTGTCGCTGGCCGATCCCAGCCTCCACACCGACGCCGGCCGGTGGCAGGTCAGCGTCGGCTACCGCTGGCTGCATTCCTTCCGCCACTTCGCTGGCGACGAGGAGACCCGCAACGCGCAGGGCCAGACCCGCGAGGAGGCCGGCACCGAGGTCATCAACGACTCCCACTTCTTCGACCTGTCGCTCAGCTATCAGGTTACGCCGCGCTTCAGCGCCGCGCTGGTGCTGCCGTTCGTGTACTCCGACCGCTCCTCGCTGTACGAGCACAAGGGCAACGCCTCGGGCGAGCGTTACCACACCGAGGCGGGCGGGCTGGGCGACCTGCGGCTCACGGCCTAAGCCTGGCTGTGGAACCCGGAGTCCAGGCCCAAGGGCAACGTCCAGCTCGGCCTCGGGCTGAAGGCGCCCACCGGCGACTTCGAGGCGGAGGACACGTTCTACACCAGGCGCGGGCCGGAGACCCATTACGTGGACCAGTCCATCCAGCCGGGGGACGGCGGCTGGGGGTTCACGACGGAACTGTTCGCCTGGTACCAGGTTCACCCGCGCGTCTCCGCTTTTCTTCAAGGCTTCTACCTGTTCAATCCGGAGGACGTGAACTGGGTCTCGACGCGGACGGGCTCGGTGCGGGGCAAGACCATCGAGAACATCCGGACCCGCGCCGCCGCGGGCGATCCGCGCTTCCAGCAGTACCTCGAGAACGCCACCGCGTTGGGCTACAACAACGAAATCGCCCTCGAGGACGTGATGTCCATCGCCGACCAGTACATGGCACGCGGCGGCTTCGCGTTTTCGCTGGTGCCGAAATGGGGCCTTTCGCTGTCCATCGCCGGGCGCATCGAAGGTGTGCCGGTCGAGGACGCGCTGGGCGACACGGACGGTTTCCGGCGCCCCGGCTACTCCGTGTCCATCGAACCCGGTCTGGGCTGGATGCGCGGCCGCTGGTCCGCGCAGGTGCTGGCGCCGGTGGCGTTGTACCGCAACCGCCAGGCAAGCGTGGCCGACGAACGGTACGGCGAGATCACGGGACTCGGCACGATACCGGGCGACGCGGCGTTCGCCGACTACACGATCATCGCCAATGTGGCTTTCCAATTCTGATTCACGCGGTGCGTCCGCTTGGCGGCCGGAGGCGGGGGCGCCTCCGGCAACGCCCGGGGCGGGCGTGATCCCCAACTGCGATTTTCCGGGTTGAATCGTTCCGGCCCGGTTAACTTTGCGGCCTTCGCGCGAACTCCGTCTGGCCGCGGGGCGGCCCATCTCTGCTGGCCGGGGCCGGCGCGCCCGGCTCGTCAACCGTCCAGGCAACGGCGGACGGTTTCCAGGAGTTGATTCGGGGAAAACGGCTTCTGCACGTAGTTCACGCCGGTGCGCAACGGCGGCTCCTGGCTGGCGATCTCGGCGCTGTAACCGCTGACGTAAACGACCTTGAGCTCCGGCCGGTCCGCCTGCAACCGCCGGGCCAGTTGCTGGCCGCTCACCCCGCCGGGCATCACGAGGTCGGTCACCATCAGCGCCACGCCGTCGCGGTGGTCCCGCCAGAGCGCCAGCGCGGCCTCGCCGTTGGCCGCGGCCAACACGCGGTAGCCGGCGCCTTCGAGGATTTCGCTGGTCAGCGCGCGCACGGCCGGCTCGTCCTCGACCACCAGGACGGTTTCGGTGCCGCCGCGCGGGTTGGGCGCCGCCGCCGACCACTCGGTCTCCGTGGCCGACTCCGCGCGGACGGGAAAGAAGACGCGGAAGGTCGTGCCGCGGCCGGGCTCGCTGTACACGCTGATCCAGCCGCGGTGTTGTTTGACGATGCCGAAGACCGTGGCGAGTCCCAGCCCCGTGCCTTTGCCCGCCTCCTTGGTGGTGAAGAACGGCTCGAAGATGCGCGGCCGGATTTCCGGCGGGATGCCGCTGCCGGTGTCGCTCACGCTCAGGCACACGTAGCGGCCGGGCGCGGCCTCCGGGTGAAGGCGCACGACGCGGCCATCCACGACGTGCTCGCCGGTTTCGATCACCAGCCGGCCGCCGCCGGGCATGGCGTCGCGGGCGTTCACCGCCAGGTTCATCAACACCTGGTCCAGCATGCCGGGGTCGGCCACCGTCAGCAGCGGCGCGGGGTGGAGCTTCAGTTGCAGTTGCACGTCCGCGCCGATCAGCCGTCGGAGCATCTTGGCGAGGCTGGTGACGATTTCGTTCAGGTCCAGCTTGCGCGGTTGCATCACCTGGCGGCGGCTGAACATGAGCAACTGCCGGGTGAGGATGGCGGCGCGTTCGGCGGCGGCGCGGATCTGCCGCACGCCTTCCCGTGTCCGGGCGGACAGGTCCTCGGTCAGGGTGATCAACTCGGCCTGCAGCAGGATCACGGCGAGGATGTTGTTGAAGTCATGCGCCACGCCGCCGGCGAGCTGGCCGATGGCCTCCATCTTCTGCGCGTGGCGGAGCTGCTCCTCGAGTTTCCGGTGCTCGGTGATGTCGCGGGAATTCACAACGACCAATTCTTCCGCGTCCTCGCCGGGCAGGCGCCGGCCCACCGCCTGAACCACCCGCCACTGGCCGTCCGCGTGGCGGAGGCGGAGTTCGTGGGGAACGCGGTTGGTCGGGTCGGCCAACACCCGCTCGAGAGCCGCCCGCGCTTCCGCGACATCGTCCGGGTGGACGATCTCGAACACGTTGCGGCCGGTCATGGACTCGGACGGATAGCCGAGAATCCGCTCGCTGGCGGGGCTGAGGAAGCGAATCACCCCGTTTCGGTTGACGACGGTGATGAGGTCCGAGGCGTTCTCAATGAGCGAGCGGAAGTACAGTTCGCGCCGTTCCAGTTCGCGAGCGGCTCGTTTGCGCTCGGTGATGTCGCGGACGACCGCCAGCACGCAGCCCTGGCCGCCGATGTCCGAGTTGCGCAGCGAGACCTCCACCCAGAACCGTTCGCCGTTTTTCCGGCGCGCCAGCCACTCAAAAACCTGCGGCCCTTCCTCGATGGCCCGGCGGATGCGGCGCAAGGCCTCCTCCTGCGTGTACGGCGGCTCGTTGGCGCTCAAATCCCCGACGTTGCCGGCCAGCACCTCGGCCTTCGAGTCGTAGCCGTACATCCGCAACATCGCTTCGTTCACGTCGAGGAGGCGGCCCGTCTCGGCGTCGTCGAGGAAGATGGCCTCGTTGGTGGCGTTGAAAATCTCGCGGTAATTCCGCTCGCTGCGCTGGAGCGCCTCCTCCGCCAGCTTGCGCTCGGTGATGTCGCGAATGGCCGTGAGCGTGATCCGGCCCCGGGCATCCTTGGCCACGGCGGAGGAGATCACCGCCCAGAAGCATCCGCCGCCCGCGCGTTGCAGCAGGATTTCGCCGCTCTCCACCAGGCCGGTTTGCTCCAGTTGGGCGCGCAACTTCTGCGCGTCGTCCGGATTGGCATAGAAGCTCAGGGTGGGCTGGCCGATGGCGTCGGCCGCCCGGAAGCGAAATATCTCCGCCGCCTTGGAGTTCACGTACTCGACCTCGTAGGCGGGCAGGCGGGTGACGATGACCGCCATCGGCATGGCTTCCACCATCAGCCGGAACCGCGCCTCGCTCTCCGCCAGCGCGGCGGCGTCGCGCTCACGTCGCAGGCGGTTGGCGAGCAACAGGCCCAGCGCGGCCGTGGCCAGCGGGTAAATCAACAACACCGGCAGGCCGATGTCCGCCAGCACCCGCCGGGCGGTTTCCCACGGCAACGTGAGCATGAGCGCCAGCATGACCACATGCACCACCGCGCCGAACAGGTACAACTCGCCCCAGTTCACGTCCGTCAGGGGGCGCCGCCGGTAATGCCGCCAGGCGAGGCCGATGCCGCCGGCGGACACGATCACCGCCACCCCGGCCCAGGCCGCGGCGCCGCCCAGCCAGAGGCGGTACGCGGCGGTCATCACCATGGCCACCACCGTGGGGATCGTGCCCAGGAAAAGCCCCGAGACGCCGAGCAACACCGAGCGTGTGTCAAACACGATGCCGGTCTCGAGGCGGAATGACGCCGCGATCAAGCAGATTCCCAGGCCGCCCAGCACGAGGCCGACGAGCACTTCGCGCAACGGCTTTCCCTTGAGCTGCTGCCGGCTGGTGAGGAGGTCAAAGAAGACCACCATCGCCAGCACCAGGGCGGCGTTCTGCAACAAGGCGGTCAGCGCGGGATGACTCATTCAAGGACCGGCGAGGAGGCGGTTGCGGCGCCGGTCGCGGGTCGCGGACGGTTTTCCGCGTCAAGACCGCCAACGTCAAGCCGCAAGCCGTTGCTCAAGTACGCAGGGCGCATCTCAATTTTTTGCAGCCGGTGGGAACGGCCAGACGCCGCCGGGGGGTAGCGGCGGCCATCCTTGGCCGCCGTAAAGGGCGGCATCCTGCCGCCCGGAACCAACCTCGCAAAAACTCCGGCCGCATTGCGCTGCCAGCCCAAGTCCGCCGGGCTGGAAGCCCGGCTCGACGGCAGGCTGGAAGCCCGGCTCGACGGCAGGCTGGAAGCCTGCCGCCACCAGACCGGCCGTGCTTGGGACTTGCCTTGCCGCCAGCGCGGTCGTTAGCTCACGCCATGAAAGCCACCCTGTTTGCACTGGGCCTTACAGCCTGGCCGTTTTGCGCCCCGGCCAGCGCCGCGTCGTGGACCCTCGCGGCGGACGGCGCCACCCGGCACGTGATCCTGGTCCATGCCGACGCGACACCCGCCGAGAACAACGCCGCGAAGGAACTGGCCGACACGCTCCGCGAAATCACCGGCGCCGACTTCAAGATCGCGCCGCCGGGGGAAACCCTGCCCGAACGGGCCATTATCGTTGGCCCCGGAGCTGTCGCCCTGGCGCTCTTTCCCGAAGTGCCGTTCGATCAACTTGGCCTCGAGGAGGTGGTCATCAAGACCAAGGGCGACCACCTGCTGCTCGCCGGCGGGCGGCCGCGCGGGACGCTCTACGCCGTGAGCCAGTTCCTCCAGGACCAGTGCGGGGTGCGGTGGTGGACACCGTGGGCCAGCCACGTTCCCAAGCAGCCGACGCTCAAGCTGGGCGCGCTGGACGCGCGCTACCAGCCCACCTTCGAGTCGCGCGACCCGTTCTGGTTCCCCGCCTTCCACGCGCGCTGGGCGGTGCGCAACTTCTCGAACAGCCAGTCCGCGAACATCCCGGAGGACTGGGGCGGCTGCATCCGCTACAAGGGCTTCGTCCACACGTTTTACCCGCTGGTGCCGCCGGACGAGCACTTCGCCAAGCACCCGGAGTGGTACAGCGAGATCAAGGGCAGGCGCACGCACGACCACGCGCAACTTTGCCTGACAAACCCGGAGTTGCGCGACTTCGTGGTCGAGCGCGTGAAGCAATGGCTGCGCGAGTCGCCGGAGGCGCGGATTGTCTCGGTCTCGCAGAACGACTGGTACGGCTGCTGCGAATGCGCGAAGTGCAAGGCGCTGGACGACGCCGAGGGCAGCCACGCCGGCACGATGCTCGACTTCGTGAATTACGTCGCGGAAAAGATCGAAAAGGACTTCCCGCTCGTGGCCGTGGACACGCTGGCCTACCAGTACACGCGCCAGCCGCCGAAGACGCTCCAGCCGCGGCCGAACGTGATCGTCCGGCTGTGCTCGATCGAGTGCAATTTCCGCGAGCCGCTCGAGGCGCCCGCGAACGCGAAGTTCGCCGACGACATCCGCGGCTGGGCGAAGATCTGCGACCGGCTGTACATCTGGGACTACACGACCGACTTCGCCCATTACGTGCAGCCGCATCCGAACTGGTTCGTGCTGGGGCCGAACGTGCGCTTCTTCGCCGCGCACAACGTGAAGGGCCTTTTCGAGCAGGGCGCGTATCAGAGTTTCGGCTCCGAGTTCAGCGAGCTGCGCGCCTGGGTGCTCGCGCAACTGCTCTGGAACCCGCGCCAGGACGACCGCGCGCTGATCAACGAGTTCCTCGACGGCTACTACGGCGCGGCGGCGCCGGCCATCCGGCGCCACCTCGAGCTCATGCACGGCGCCTCGGCCGGCTGGAACCTGACGTGTTTTTCGCGGACGGACACGCCGTTCCACAACTTCACCACGCTCAGTGCCGCGGAGAAGCTGTGGCGCGAGGCCGAGGCGGCTGTGGCGGGCGACGCCGAATTGCTCGCGCGCGCGCGACGCGGCCGCATGTGGCTTGGCTACGTCTGGCTCTCGCTCTGGGAAAAGCTCCGCAAGGAGTGCGCCGACGCCGGCGCCGCCTGGCCCGTGGCGGAGTCGAAGGCGGACTTCGCGCAGTGGTGGCTCGAGCTGGCGCAAGGCGACCCCGCTCGGCCGTGGACGAAAGTCACGCACGTCAACGAAGCCGGCGTGACGCCGGAGAAGTTCGTCGAGCGGTTCAGCCGGACTTCGCCATGAACCGGCCGGCCGTATTCACGCTGGCGGGCTTGCTGCTGGCCACCGCCGTGGGCGCCGCACCCGCCTTGGCCGGCGAATCCGCCACGCCCTCCCGCGCATTGCCCAAAGTCCGCGTCAGCCCGGACGGGCGCGGCTTCGTGACAAGCGACGGCCGGCCGTTCGTGCCGTTCGGGGTGAATTACTTCCGGCCCGGCACCGGCTGGGCGCCACAGGTCTGGAAGCAGTTCGACGCCGAGGCGACACGCCGCGACTTCGCGAAACTGCGCGAACTCGGCGGCAATTGCGTGCGCGTGTTTCTCACCTTCGGCTCGTTCTGCCGGGAGCAGGGCAAACTGGCCGAAGAAGGCCTGGCGAAGTTCGACCAGTTTCTCGCGCTGGCCGGGGAGGCCGGTCTTTATGTCCACCCCACCGGACCGGACCACTGGGAGGGGGTGCCCGAGTGGGCACGCGGTGACCGCATCGCCGAGGAGCGGGTGCTGGCGGCGCTCGAAGACTTCTGGAAACTCTTCGCCGCCCGGTACCGCGGGCGGAACGTCATCTTTGCCTACGACCTGTTGAACGAGCCGGAAGTCCGCTGGGATACGCCGGTGATGAAGGCGCGGTGGAACGCGTGGCTGCAGGCGCAATACGGCGACGCCGCCAAAGTCCGCGAAGCCTGGGGCACGCCAGAGCGACCGGCCGCGCTGGGCGAGGTGCCGGTGCCGGCGCGCGACACACCGCCGGGCCGCGAGTTGCTCGACTTCCAGCGCTGTCGCGAGGCTGTGGCGGACGAGTGGACCCGGCGCCAGGCGGCGGCCATCAAGTCCGCCGACCCGCAGGCGTTGGTGACGGTGGGCTTGATCCAGTGGTCGGTGCCGGTGGGTATTGCCGGGGCGTGGCATTACTCGGGGTTCCGGCCGGAGCGGCAGGCGCCGTTGCTGGATTTCCTGGAGGTGCATTTCTACCCGCTGGCCGCGGGCTTTTACGAATATCGTGATGACGAGGACGAACTGCGCAACCTCGCCTACCTCGACTGCGTGGTGCGCGAGGTGGCGCGGTCCGGCAAGCCGGTGGTGCTCGCGGAATTCGGCTGGTACGGCGGCGGGAAGCCGTCCATCAACAACGGCCGGCACCCGTTCGCCAGCGAGGAGCAACAGGCACGCTGGTGCCGGCGGGTCGTCGAAACCACCGCTGGCCCGGTGTGTGGCTGGCTGAACTGGGGGTTGTTCGACCATCCCGGCGCCCGCGACGTGACCGAGCTCATCGGCCTGCTCACCGCGGACGGCCGCGAAAAGGCCTGGGCGCGCGAGTTCCGGACGCTGGCGCGCCAGTTCGCGGCAGGAGTGCCGGCCCGCGCCGCGCCGGCGAACGCCCCGGCGGCGGAATGGGACCGGTTGTTGGTGGACGCCGCCGCGCGCGACGCGTTTCGCGCGGGGTATTTCGAGTGGTTCCGCCAGCTTTCAGCCAGGTGAAAACGCGGCCGGGCGCCGGCTCGGGGCAAACGCCGCAGGAGCCGGGCGCAAAAAGACCGCGATTTTCCGGCCTTTTTCCTTGCGCCACGGCGCGTCACTGTTAAAAGGGCCGCGTCGTCCGTTGTTTCAACCTCAACAAACTCAGTCGAAACTATGGGTAAACCGCTCTCGAAGTCGCAGACCGCCGCCGCGTTGGCCGAGAAAGTCGGCATCACCAAGAAGCAGGCGGTGCTCGTGTTGGACACGTTGGCCGAGATGGCCTACAAAAACGCCAAGAACAGCTTCACCTTCCCCGGTGTGGGCAAGCTGGTGCTGGTGAACCGCAAGGCCCGGATGGGGCGCAACCCCAAGACCGGCGAGGCCATCAAGATCCCGGCCAAGAAGGTGGTCAAATTCCGCGTGGCCAAGGCGGCAAAGGACGCGATCCTGGGAGGCTAGCCCGCCCGCTTTTTACGAACAGGCACTCTGGCGTTGTCAGAGTGCCTGTTTTTATTTGAGCGCATGAAAATCGCCATCGTGGGCTGCGGCGCGGTGGGCAGCTTTTACGGCGCGCGGTTGAGCCGCGCCGGCGCTGACGTGCACTTCCTGTTGCGGTCGGATTTCGCCGCGGTGCGCGCCGCGGGTGTGCGGATTCTGAGCGTGGACGGCGACTTCACCGCGCATCCACGCGCCGCCCGCCGGCCGGAGGAGATCGGCGTCTGCGATGTCGTGCTCATCGCGCTCAAGACGACGGCCAACGACCAGTTTGCCCGCCTGCTGCCGCCGTTGGTGGGCGCGCGCACGTTCGTGGTCACGCTGCAAAACGGCCTGGGCAACGAAGACCGGCTGGCGGCGTTGCACGGCCCGGAACGCGTCGGGGGCGGCCTGTGCTTCGTGTGCCTCAACCGCGTCGCGCCGGGCGTCATCCGCCACACCGCGCACGGCCTGGTGGTGCTGGGTGAGCACCGGCGGCCGGCGGGCGACCGCGCGCGTCGGCTGGCAGCGCTCTTCGATCGCGCCGGCGTGCCGGTGCGCGTCACCGACAACCTCGAGCGGGCGCACTGGGAGAAGCTGGTCTGGAACGTGCCGTTCAACGGCCTCGGCGTAGCCGGCGTGGTGGGCTACGACGCGTTTCTCGCAGGCCGGGTGCCGGACGGCGGCTGGGATTGCCGGCAGACCCTGGCGACCGACGCGCTGCTGGCCGATCCCCGCTGGCTGGGGCTGGCGCGCGAGTTGATGCACGAAGTCATTCACGGAGCGCGTGGCCGCGGCTTTGCGCTCGCGGAGTCGCTGGCGGAGGAAAACCTCGAGCGGACGCGGTGCATGGGCGCCTACAAGGCCTCCACGCTGCTGGACTTCGAGCGCAGCCGGCCGCTGGAAGTGGAGAGCTTGTTCGAGGAACCGCGCAGGCAGACGGAAGCGGCGGGAGTTTCCACGCCGCGTCTGGCCACGCTTTGCGCCGTGCTACGCAAGCTGGAAGCCCGGCCGTCAGCCCGGCCGGCCGTCAGCGCCGCAGATCAGGGGGCCTCACCCGGCGGCGGGTCGGGGGGCGGTGTGGACTGTCCGCCACCCGGACCCTCCTGCGGCGGCCCCGGAGGCGGTCCGCCGCCGTCTTGAGGCGCGCCGGGCGGGCGGCGACGCGGGCCCTGACCATCGCCCCATCGGCCGGGACGTTCGCCACGCTCACCGGGCGGGCGTGAAAAACGCTGCTTGTGCAGTTCCTCCGCCTTGGCGCGCTGCTCGGGGGTCAGCACCGCGTCCACGGCCTCCTTCAGCCGCCGCATTTCCTCCTGGAGTTTGGGGGCGACGGGTTCCCAAAGCTCGCGGGTGCGTTGCTGGCTTTCCTTGATGAGCCGGTCAATCTGTTCCCGTTGCTCTTGGCTGAGCCCCAGGCGGTCGCCCATGAACTTCAGAAAATCCATGCGCTGGCCCACCCAAGGGCTGGGCGGACCGCCGGGCATCGGCGGACGGAACGCGCGCTTCGTCCGGGCGTCGTAGATCCGCGTGGCCACGCTGCCGGAAACCACGCCCGCGACGAAGATTACCGCCGCCGCCGCCACGACTTTCCAGGGGAAGGCCATTGACGTCACTCCCCCGGCTCAGTCAGAACGGCGTACACGGTGGTCTCCAGACCTTCGCCAAGCGACACGGACGTGCCTTGCAACGCGCCCGTGAAAAAGGCCATTCCGACCAGCACCGCAGTCAGCCCGAGGCAGGGCGTGGCGGCGCGCCACAACAGGCGCGCCCAGGTGGTCCACGCGTCCGGCTGCGCGACGGTGGCCAGGCGGGCCAGGATGCGCTTCTCGAAGGCGTACGGCACATGCTCCGAAGGCCGGTCAGCCCGGGCCACCGCGAGCAGTTTTTCTTGGAGTCGGGCCAGGTTCATAGCGCCTGAACGGGCAGACGGGCGGCCGGCGGAGCCGGTTACACGTACTGCTCCGGTTTCAATTGTTGGAGGCATTTTCGCATTTCCGCCCGGGCGCGGAAAGCCCGGACTTTGACCAGCGGCACCGACCACCCGGTCAGGGCCGAAATCTCCTTCACGGAGCGCTCTTCGATTTCGAGCAGGGTGATGATCAGCCGGGCCTTGGGTGAGAGCATGCCCAGCAGGCGCTTCACCAGGGCCCTGGCGGCGTCGGCGTTCTCCGAGGCGTTGTCCGGCTCGGTCACGAACCGTTCCAGCCAGTCTTGCCCTGGCTCGGACAGGTCGGAGAAGTGGTGCTCCCGGTTGCGCTGGTGCTGGCGCAGGAAGTCGTAGCACGTGCGCACCGTCAGTCGCATCAGCCAGTGCTCGAACGGCGCGTCGCCGCGGAAACTGGCGAGCTTCTTAAACACTTTGATGAAAACCTCCTGGACGATGTCCTCCACCTCGCTTTCCCGGCGGGCGTACCGCCGGGCGGAGGCGAAGACCCGTGGCTGGTACTTGCGCACCAATTCTTCGAAGCTCGCCGTGTCGCCACGGCGCACGGCGGCCACGAGTTCCTGGTCGTTGCGTTCCACGGTGGCGGCAGTGTGCCCTTCGGACCGGCGTGGCAAAAGCGGAAAGCCACCGCCCCCCGGCGATGGCTTTCCATTCGTAACCCCGATCCACCGAACCCAAATACCACTTCGGTCAGCGGCCGCGCCGGGCGACCCCTCACACCGGCGCGGTTGTCCGGCCAGACGGCGTGGGGGCCGGGGAGGTTACAGGCCGCCTGCCCCTGCACGCGCGCGAAAGTTTGGCTGGATTTTGTCCGGCGCCTGCGGCTGGATGGCGCCAGCATCACCATGACGACATCTGCCTTGAACCGTGGCGCGTGCAATCGCCGCGCCTTCCTGAAAACCTCCCTCGTCATCGCCGCCGGCAGCGCGTTGAGTCCGCGTTCCTGGGCGCAGGTTGCCGGGGCCAACGACGCCATCCGCGTGGGCGTGGTGGGTATCAACGGCCGCGGCGAGGCCCATATCAACGAGTTCGTCAGGCTGGCGGGTGTCCGGGTCGCGGCGTTGTGCGACGTGGACCTCCGCGTGCTCAACGCCCGGGCCGCGAAGCTGCCGGGTGTGGCCACTTACCAAGACATCCGCCGCCTGCTCGACAGCAAGGAGGTGGACGCCATCTCGGTCGCCACAACCAACCACTGGCATTCGCTGGCCACCATCTGGGCCTGCCAGGCCGGCAAGGACGTGTACGTGGAGAAGCCTTGCAGCCACAACGTTTTCGAGGGTCGCCAGTGCGTCGAGGCCGCGCGCAAGTACCGCCGCATCGTCCAGCACGGCACCCAGCAGCGCGCCGGCGGCGGCGCCCGATGGGCCGCGCTGGTCAAGAGCGGACGCTACGGCCGGCTGCTCATCGCCAAGGGCTACTGCTGCAAGCCCCGGTGGAGCATCGGCTTCAAGCCCGCCAAGTCGCCGCCGCCCGAACTCGATTTCAACCTCTGGCTGGGCCCCGCGCCGCAACAGCCTTTCCACGAAAACCTGGTTCACTACAACTGGCATTGGTTCTGGGACTTCGGCAACGGCGACATCGGCAACCAGGGTGTGCATGAAATGGACCTCGCCCGCTGGGCCATCGGCGGCACGTTGCCGCGCAGTGTGGTCAGCCTCGGCGGCCGGTACGTGAACGAGCCGGACTTCAAGGACCAGGGCCAGACGCCGAACCAACTCGTCACCATCCTCGACTTCGACGGCGTGCTGCTGCTGTTCGAGACGCGCGGGCTGGTGGGTCGCGACCCGCGTTATCCGCAACAGGTGGCCAACGAGCTGTATTTCGAAGCCGGCGTGGTCCGGGACGGGAAGTTCTTCCCGAAAGGCAGCACCGACGGCGAGCCGTTGCCGGACGTGGCCAGGGAGACATCCGAAGGTGGCATCTTCCAGAACTTCACAGACTGCATGCGCAGCCGCAAAGCCGAGAAGCTCGCCGCGCCCATCCTCGAAGGCCACCTGTCCAGCGCCTGCTGTCATCTGGGCAACATTTCCTACCGCCTCGCCAAGGCCCGACCGTTTGAGAAACCCGCCGACCTGGGCAAGGACGCGGTCGTGGGCGAGAGCATCATGACGATGCTGGAGAACACCCGGGCCATCGGCGTGGACCCCGCCAAAGCGACGCTTTGGGTCGGGCCAAAGCTGAAGTTCGATCCGCGCAAGGAACGGTTCACCGGCAACCAGGCCGCCAACCGCCTGCTCACCCGCGAGTACCGCGCGCCCTTTGTGGTCCCGAAGAAGGTGTAGTGGCGCAGGCGACCTCGCCTGCGGCGTCTGGCGGGCGACCCGCCCACCAGCGCTTTTCGGGCTGGCGTCGGGTGGGGGGTCGGGGTTTCATCCTGGCCGTCGCGGGCATTTCCGGCGGGCGCAGTTGCGCCGACCCGCGACCTGAAGAACGGCAGGAATGGACTGGCTCAACGAACTCAACCCAACGCAGCAGTTTGTGCTTTTCAGCGCGGCCAAGGCGCTGGTGGCCGTGCTGCTGCTGCTGGGCATTGTCGCCTACACGGTGCTCGCCGAGCGCAAGATCTGCGCCGCCGTCCAGGACCGCATCGGCCCGAACCGCGCCGGCCCGTTCGGTCTGCTCCAGCCCGCGGCGGACGCGGTGAAGGCGTTTCTCAAGGAGGACTTCGTGCCCGCGCATGTGCGCAAGGTCTATTTCTGGCTGGCGCCCGCGCTGGCCATGGCGCCGGCGTTGCTCACCATCGCGGTCATCCCGTTTGGCTCGACGCTGGGCTCGCAGAAGATGGTCCTCGCCGACCTCAACGTGGGCATCCTGTACACCTTCGGCATTGTGTCGCTGGGCGTGTACAGCCTCGTGCTGGCGGGCTACGCGGCGAACTCGAAGTACCCTTTCCTGGGCGGCATCCGGTCCAGCGCGCAGATGATCTCGTACGAGATCGCGATGGGGCTGTCGGTGATCCCGGTGTTTCTGCTGGTGGGCAGCCTGAACCTGAGCCGGGTGATCGAGTACCAGGCGGGCGGGCTGTTCGACTGGCTGATCTTCAAGCAGCCGCTGGCCTTCGCGATCTTTCTGGGGGCGGCGTTCGCGGAAACCAACCGGCTGCCGTTCGACCTGCCGGAGGCCGAGCAGGAACTGGCGGGCGGCTACAACGTCGAGTACAGCTCGATCAAGTTCGCCATGTTCTTCCTGGGCGAGTACGCCAACATGGTGGCGGCCTCGGCGGTCCTGGTGACGCTTTTCCTGGGCGGCTGGACACTGCCCTTCTGGGGTCTGGACCAGCCGGCCAGCACGCTGCTGGGCGGGGTGGTGCACGTCGGGATTTTCCTGGCCAAGGTGCTGGCGCTGCTGGTGATGTTCATCTGGGTGCGCTGGATGTGGCCGCGGTTCCGGTACGACCAGTTGATGGCGCTGGGCTGGAAGCGGTTTGTGCCGCTGGCGCTGGCGAACATCGTCGTGACGGCTACCTTCCTCTGGCTGCGGGCATGAATGGCAAGACGGCCCACGGTGTTGTTCATCCAGGGGTATCGCGTCGTCTTTTTCAGTGCCGATCACGATGAACCACCGCATGTGCATGTCAGCAAAGCCGGATGCGCCGCAAAATTCTGGCGGGAGCCGCTTCAGTTGGCGGCGAACTTTGGGCTTCGGCGGCACGAACTGGGCGACATCGTCCGGCTGTTGCCGGCCCATCAGCCCCGGCTGATACAGGCGTGGCATGAGTACTTTGGATGACATTCGCATCGTGCGCATCACGAGCAATGCGGACACACTGTGCGCAGACTTCGATGACGGCCGCACGGTGCACCTCCCGCTGTTGCGGTATCCGCGGCTCTTTCGCGCGACGAAGGCGCAGCGCGATCATTACGAGCTGCTGGGCGGCGGATGTGGAGTGCATTGGCCTGACGTGGACGAAGACTTGAGCGCGCGCAGCCTCGCCTTGGGCAATCCCTCCGTCGAATTTCTGCGCGCCCAGCCCCAGCCGGCGCATTGGGAGGCGCTTACGGCATGATCATCCCCCGCAAACCGCTGTCCTTCTGGGAACGGCTGTACCTGCCGGCCATCTGGGCTGGATTCAAGGTCACGGTGCGGCATTTCTTCCGCAAGAAGGTCACGATGCAGTACCCCGAGGAACGCTGGGTGGTGCCCCCGGGGTACCGCGGCGCGCCGTACTTGGTGCGCGACCAGGAGGGCCGCACCAAGTGCGTGTCGTGCCAGCTTTGCGAGTTTGTCTGCCCGCCCAAGGCCATCAAGATCATCCCGCCAGGGCCGGAAGCGGACCCCACCACCGGCGTCGTCGAGAAACGGCCGCGCGAGTTCGAGATCAACATGCTCCGCTGTATCTTCTGCGGCTACTGCCAGGAGGTCTGCCCGGAGGAGGCCATCTTCTTGATGAAGGACTACTCGCTCACCGGCGCCAGCCGCGAGGAGATGATCTACAACCTGGACAAGCTGCTGGAGCTGGGTGGCGTCCACCAGGACCGCATCCAGAAGTGGACGCAAAAGCAGCGCGAGGCGGAAGCGCAGGAGGATTTCAACCCGCTGGCCGGATCTCATCACCGGTAACGGCGTTCGGGTGCCCGCCCGTCAGGACGGAAACCGCGTCCACGCCGCGCACCCGCCAGAATCAACGCCGCGCCGCCCAGCAATCCCAACACCTTCACCGACGGCTCCGGCACCAGGCAAAAGCTTTGCAGGCCGATGGGGTCAGTTGGCGTGCCGGGAGGAAAATCCACCACCATGGGAAGGATGTTGGAATATCCGTGTTTGCCTCCGGCAGCAACCGCCGCTTCGTAGCTGGCGCCGGCCCGCGCTTCCCAAGCCCGCATTTGTAGAAACACGTTCATGTTGATATCGCTTCCCGGAACCGTGACGATGGTGGCTGAGATGTAGCCAGCGGCGGCGCCAGTCCGGAAAGGCAGGATGACCCCCAAGGGCCTCAAGCTGTCTGGCGTGAAACCGACATAGGCTTGGGCCACATAAGCGGGTCCTGCCAGTCTGGTCGTGCAATCGGTGTCGAACACGGGCGCGTCGATGCCACTCAGCAGAATCCGGTTGCCGAATGTGATTTGCCCCTGCGCCCAGGCGTGCATCCCCAGGCCGCAAGCCACCAGACTGAACCAAAGCTTCATCATCTGTCCTCTGCCCAAGCTGCTCGAAGCAACTTGGATACTTCTTCGGTCGCGACCGAATCCCTGTCAAGTTTCAGGACCGCCAGCCAGTCTCTTCCAAGATCGTCTACGGGTTGCCTCAGCTCGAAACGCGGTTGCGCCGCCGCGACCTCTGGCCGCCTGCGCCCGCCCGCCAGCAGCCACACCACAATGCCGGCCAACCGGCCAGCGACTCACACGCCTCACCCCGGCGCAAACGCCTTGGCTTTGCGTCGCAACCAGCGGTAAGGTCCGGCCATGAAATTCACGAGTTCGCTCCGCGGCTGTGCGCTGCTGGCGCTGGTCGGAATCGCTTCGCTGGGTCCGCTGCCGGCCGTCACCGCCGGCGAGGCGCCGCCGGACCTGCCCAAGGCGTGCGTGGACGGCACCGGCCCCGGCTGGCGCGCCTTGAGCCTGGACGATTTCGCGCCGGTCAACTGCGCGCCCGATACCTGGTCCATGAAGGGCGGGGTCATTTACTGCACCGGGCAGCCGGTCGGCGTGACGCGCAGCAGGCAGAAATTCACCAACATCGAGCTGGTGGTGCAGTGGCGGCACCTGACCTCCGGCGGCAATTCCGGCGTCTTCCTGTGGGCCAGCGACGAGGCGCTCGCGGACCTCAAGCCCGGCCAGCTCCCGCCCGGCGGCATCGAGGTGCAGGTGCTCGACCACGGTTACGCCACGCAGTACGAAAAGCAGACCGGCAAGAAACCGGACTGGTTCACCACGAATGGCGACGTGTTCCCGGTGGGCAAGTCGCGCATGACGCCGTTCCCGCCGGTGTCGCCCAATGGCCAGCGGAGCTTCCCCCGGAAGAACCTCAGCAACGGCTTCGGCGAGTGGAACCATTATTACGTCCGCGCCATCAACGGCGAGGTCCGGCTCTGGGTGAACGGCGAGGAAGTCTCCGGCGGCACGAATTGCGAGCCGCGCACCGGGTACCTGTGCTTGGAATCCGAAGGCGCGCCGGTGGAGTTCAAGAACCTGCGCATCCGCGAACTGCCCTGAGCCGGCCGGCCCGCGCCATGAAAGTCCAGCGCTTCGGCAAGGTCATCGGCCTGCGCGCCGACAAGGTCGGGGAATACGTGCGCCTGCACGCTGCGGTCTGGCCCGGTGTCAGCGCCATGATCCGCGCCTGCCACATCCGCAACTTCAGCATCTACCTGCGCCGGCTGCCGGACGGGAAGCATTACCTGTTCATGTACTACGAGTACACCGGCACCGATCACGCCGCGGACCTGGCGAAGATGGCGGCGGACCCGGAGACCCGGCGCTGGTGGCAGCTCACCGATCCCTGCCAGGAACCCCTGCCCGACCGCGCCGCCGGCGAGTGGTGGGCGGACATGACGGAAGTGTGCCACCTGGATTGAGCCGGGACGCGCGGGGCTACCACGAGCCGCCCGGCGGGTGAAGTCGAGGTCGGCCGGGGTTGAATGGTTAAATGGTCAAATGAGTTACCGGCGAAGAACCGCACGGCCAGACAACTCATTTGACCATTTAACCATTCAACCGCCTGGCCGCGCCATCCCGGCCTGCGCCGCCTCCTCCGCCGCCACCCGGCGGATGTACGCGGCAAAATCCTCGTCCTCGCCGGTCAGCAACTCGGGCAGCACTTCCAGAAAGTCCGGCCGCCGGCACCATTCCCGCATGTAATCTTCCCAGGATTGCCACAGCCGCTGGGTCTGCCGGTCCATCTCCTCCTCGTACACCAGCAGGTAGGCGCGCTCGAAGAGCGACACCAGGATGTTGAAGATCGCCAGCTTGCGTTCCTGCTGCTCCTCGGTGAGCGCCACCTTCACCCCCGGCGCGCGCAGCAGGCGCAGGTCGGCGTTGTCCAGCACCAGCTTCAGAAAGCTCACGTACTCGTCCGAGAGACGCTGGTAAATCTCCTCGTCCTCGCCGCGCCGTTCCTTGCGCTGCTCGTACACGAACACCAGGATCGCCAGCGGAAAGCCAAAGATGGTGACCACGTAGCTGAGGAATTCGGCCCACTCGAACCACGTCAGCCCGAGGCTTGGGGTGCCGTTCATCGCGAGCAACCTACCGCTTCACGGCGCGTCCACCAAGCCCGTGATTACCCGGTGGTCCGGTTCAACCCGATAACCGAAGTTGGGCAGGCGGGACGCACCGCGCCGCGGCCGACTTCGGTTTTCGGGTTCAACGACCTGGACCACGCAACGCGGGCGGCCGCGGAATCGGCTGCCGGGCGCGGCGTCAGTTGCGCAAATGGCTGGTCCGCTCCCGGAGCCAGAGGTAATCCGTCGGCGGCGAAGCCTCGGGCGACCCCGCCGCGGCGCCCTGGACCGGCGGCCGCACCGTGTCCGGCACGACCCAGCGATGCACCTCGATGTGCCCGTCCGCAAACGCCAGCACCCCGGCGCCACCGTGGTACGAGGCGGGCAGGTTGCCCCACTTGAGTTCGTGCAGCCGGTTCATGAAGAAGCCGTCGTTGATGGTGTCCGGGTGTTCGTCCAGGAAGACAAACACCAGCGCCGGCGAGCGCAGGTCGGCGGCGCGGAAGAACTGCTGGTAATCGGGGTTGAAGCGGTTGGTCAGCGTGCCGGGATCGCCCACCAGCGAATTCATCGAGTAACTCCGCGTGCGCGGCCCGGCGGCCGTGCGGGATTTGTCCGACGGGCATCGGAACACCGCGGCCGACCCGCCGGTGTAAGCGCCCAGCAACCCGCCGGTGACGTATGTCGTGTTGGTGTTTTCCTCGCTGGCGGTCCAGTCGAGGACATTGTTGACCCAGTTCTCCCGGCGCAGCCGCGTCTCGTCTATGCCGTGATTGTTCATGAAACGGTCCTGGGCATCGTCAGCGTATAGATTCCAGGCCAGCAACAACTGGCGGGCATTGCCCGCGCACGCCGCGCCCTGGGCGCGGCCCTTGGCCCGGCCCAGCGCCGGCAGCAGCAGCCCGGCCAGGATCGCGATGATGGCAATCACCACCAGCAACTCGATCAAGGTGAAGCCGGGAACGTTCGCGCCTGGCCGGGTGGGCGCGACCGGGAATGGCTGGGCAATGCAGCGCATCAACGAGCCGGAGGCTGGCTGGTTTTTTCAGATCGGGCAAGCCGGCGACGCTCCCGGCCGGGGAAAAGCGTTGCGGGCGCGGGCGGGTTGACGCAGATTGCCGTCGCTTGCGGCGGAGAGGTGGCAGAGTGGTTTAATGCGCACGCCTGGAGAGCGTGAGTGGGCTAATACCCCACCGGGAGTTCGAATCTCCCCCTCTCCGCCAGCCCGCCGCGCCCGCCGATCTTCCCGCCCAACTCCGCCCGACGCGATGGTTTCATCTCCCGCGCTTGGGTGGCCGCCGGAAGTCAAATGCGCGCCGGAAGGCGCGGACCACCCGGGCCTTCAACGAATTGGGATCGCCGCCCGCGCCCGCCTCCGCCAGCGCCTGGCACGGATGACTGCACGCCGGACACAGCAGCCGCAACGGCCCGCCGGCCACGCGCAGCGCGTGGATGCATTCGGCGCAGAACGTGCGGGCGCAGCGGCTGCACACGTAAATCGCCTGCGTGGCGCGATGGTTCGCGCAGGCCGGAAAACCCTCGGGGGTGAAGGCCGGCCGGTCATCCTCCGACGGGGTGAGGTCGGGGATGGCGATGACGACCGGGGGAATCACCGCGCGGAGCCGCACGTCGCCCAGCGTCAAAATCTGGCCGTCCCGCAAATCGGCCTCGGGCGAGACGGGCACGCCATCCACCAGCGTGCCGTTGCTCGAGTTGAGATCGCGCACGCGCACGCCGAATTCCGTGACCAGAATCTCGCAGTGCTGGCCGGAGACGGTGGGATGATCCAGCGTGACCGTGCATTCCGCCGCGCGGCCCAGCAGATTGGGGCCGCGCGTCAGCGTCAGCGAGTCCCCCGCGCGCCCGCCGTTTTCGATCACCAGCGTAACCATGATGGCGCGGACCTTGCCGCAACTCGGAACAGTATAACGCCAGGCCGGCTCGCAAGCGACTGCGCATTCACCAAGGCGCAAGGCGGACGGGCGTGGCCCGCGCCTGCCACGGACGTGGACGTATGCGCCCCGATGATTGCAGGGCTCGACAGAGTCTCACCCCACCGGCGTGGCCTGCGGTCGCGAAATCCGAAGTCCGCACGGGGGACGAGGAGCGAGGGGCGAGGGGATGGTGAGCTGGTCCGAAGTCCGAAAACCACACACCACGAACCACGAACCAAATCCGCATTCCGCATTCCGCATTCCAAAATGGAAATGCACGGCTCGACGGAGTCCCGCCCCACCCCGACAAGGCCGAACCGGCACAAAAAAAGAGACGCTCCGGGGCGCGTTGCGCTCCAAAGCCCGGCCTTGACTTCGCGGGTTTCGTGAATACCAGTGCCCTGGCAGTTCAAAATGAGTTCCCCGTGACGGGTATGGACGACCGGGCTTCCGCAAACCACTGCAAGGAAAGGCTGGACATGCAATCTCCCACGATTCGATCTCCTGGCTGCTCTCGCTTGAGGCATCTGGCGGTGATGGCGCTTGTGCTGGCCGCGATCCCGGTGGCCCGGCTGGTCGCCGCGCAAGAACTGGTGCGCCTGGACTTGCGCAACCGTATCCCCGGCGTGCTGGACGCGCCGGTGTACGACTTCGACGGGGTCACACGCCTGGCGTCCGCCCAATTCCTGGCCACGCTCTACGTTTCGGGCAAAGGACCGGATTCCCTGAGTCCGGTCGGTTCACCCTTGTACTTCGGCACCGGACCGAATGCCGGGTACTGGCCGTCGTTCCAGACCGAACAGCCGGTGGAAATTATCGTGCCGCCGGAGCTGGGCGGCGCACTGGGCAAGACCCTCTAGCACCGGGTCACGATTCTGGAAGCCCTGCCACGCGCTCCCTTCCCGGAGTATGTGGCGATTGGGAGCAGTCAGGTTTACAGCCTGACGGTGACCAACGCGGTCATGCCGCTGGTGGGGCTGGAGAGCTTCCGCTTAGAGCCCGAGCGGCTGCGCATCCGCCGGGAGGGCGATCAAGTGGTGATCGAATGGAACTACCAAGGCGCGCGCCACTACTCGCTGGAGGCCGCCAGCAGCCCGGGGCCGTCCGCCCAGTGGTACCCGGTGTTCTGGAGCAGCAACTACGCCCCGCCGGGGACGGTGTTCTCCGTGACGAACATCGTGAACGGCACGCCGCAGTTTTACCGGCTCTGGCGCTCGCGGTAGGTCCGGGTGGCGGCAGACGTCCTCAAAACCGGTACCGCAGCGTCGAGTAAATCACGTGGGCGTCGTAGTCGCGCTGCCCGCCGGACAGCTCGTCGTGGCTGGTGAAATAGCCGTATTTGAGCGAGAGCCGCACGCGTTGCGAAAGCCGGCGGACCACCCCGGCCGTCACGCCGTGTTCTTCCGCGCCGGCCCCGTACGGCTGGCCGACCTCCGAGTTGTCCGCGTAGTTGTCCGCCCGGTAAAACACGTACTGGGCTTCGAGGTCGGTCTTGTCATCGAGGGCGAAGCCCACTGTGGCGTTGGCGGTCCAGTAATCATTCTCCGCGTTCTGCACGGCGGGCAGCGAGTCGGCGATGGGCGTCTCGGTGCGGTCGTACACGTAGCTCAGCGTGCCCTGGACATAGAGCCGCGCAAACGGCACCCAGCTCACACTGCCGCTGCCGATGTGGCTGGTCATGTCCGCGGATTCGACCGCGTCCCGGCCATCCGCGCGGGTGTCAATCGTCGAGAACTGCAGGTCGTAGCGGCCCACCAGCGTGAGGTTAACCCGCGGCCGCCAGGTGACGCGGAAGTTGAAATCGTCAGTGGCGAACTCCTGGGCGCGCAGGAAAGCGGGCAGGCGGTTGTCGGAGTCCGGCAGGTTCGAGGTCGAGTCCAGCGGGTGGTCGTAATCGTTCTCCCGCGTCTTGTGGTAATACTCGGCCCCCAAGCTCAGCCGGCGCAGTGGGTACCAGTTCGCGCCGGCGGTGTACTTCTGGGCGAACCGGTTGTCGTCCGTCGAGCGGAACAACACGTCGCTGGAGGTGGTAATATTGGCCCGCCGTTCGTCTAGGTCGCCGCTGCCCTGCAACCACCAGCCGCGCGCGTACAGGACCCAGTTGGTCAGGCCGGTGTACCGCAAATCGAGCGCCTCCGAGACGTCCAGCAGGCTGCGTTCGCTGGTCGCCGCGTAGGTGTGCGGCGCGCCCTGTGCGCGGGAGAAGGACTCGCCGTCCGTGTCACGGCTCTCGATCCGCACCGACGGCACTAGCACCAGCTTGTCCGTGAGCAACGTCATCAGGTTCAGGTTTCCGACGTGCTGCCGCATCTGCGAGCCGCCAACCAGATCCTCGAACGTGCCCAGGCCGGACAACCGCTGCGACTGGTCCGGATCGAACACCGACCCGTAAAGCCGGTAGCCGGAGATGTCCGAGTTCAGATCGGTGTAGCCGTAGGCGGCGGTGAACTTGGTCTTGCCGCTCAGACGTGTCTCGGTGGTGGCATGCACACCAAACAGGTCCGCGGTGGTCTGGTCGCGCTGTGTCACGTGGCGGTCAGCGCCCGCGCCTTCGTCCGGGAAGCGCCGGATGAACCGGGCGTCGTCGTTGTTCTGGCGCTCGTAGCGGAGGCCCAGGCCAAGTTTCGTGCCGCCCAGCGTGTGGGCGAGGTCGGCCATGACCAGGTCGCGCACCCGGTTGAGGTCCAGCAGCGTCGGCACGATGCTGCGCACGTCGCGGCCGCCGGTCTGGCTGGTGTCGCCCCAGATGGTGGAGTCCTTCTGCCCTTCGCGTTCGGTGTGCGCGTAGCGCACCGTGAACTGCGGCAGCTTGGGCATCCGCAGCCCGGCTTCCACGAACACCTCGCGCTCATCGTAGGCGGTCGCGCCCGAGTACAGGTCAAACCAGGCCTGCGTGGGCGGGAAGTAGCCGCCGCTGGGATCGTACCAGTGGCGGAATTCCCGGTAGCCGGCCCGCACGAAGCCTTTCTCCGGCAGGTTGAACTCCAGGCTCAGCGCGTAATCGTGGTTGTCGAAGATGCCGCGGCCGTCGGCTTGGAAGAGGCCGTCCTTGCCGAAGGTCTGCTCGTAATGAAAGCCCTCAACGCCGCCGTACACGCCGTCCGGCAGCCCATACCGCTGCTGGAACGCCGCCTTCCGGCCGTCGAGGATCGTCCCGCCGAAGCCGAACTCGACCCAGTTCTTCGGTTCGCCGGGCGTCTCCACCTTGGCTTCCTCGGCGGCGGGTTTCTCTTCCGCGGCTTCGCCAGCCGCGGCGGGAGTTTCCTCCTGGGCGGCTGCGGATTCGGCGGCCGGCGTGTCTTCGGCGGCGAAGACGCCCGCCGCCAGCGGCAGGGTCAGCAACGCGCGGGCGAGCCGGCGGGGAAGGGGGGCGGACGATGCGGTTCGTTTCATGGCGGCCTCCGGTTGCTAGTACCGCAGCGAGGAATTGACCTGCGAGCCGTGCACCGCCTCGTGGCAGCCGGCGCTCCAGCAGGTGCCCTGGGAGAGGAGTGAACTGTGGTCAAAGCCGCCGATCAGCATCCGCCCGCCGGTCTGCCGCTCCGCGATGTGGCATTTCAGGCACAAGGCGGCGTTGCGCTGGGTGAGCAGCTTCGCGTTCACCGAGCCGTGCGGCTGGTGGCAGGCGGTGCAGCCTTCGCGCATGGCCTCGTGCTCGAACACGTGCGGCCCGCGCTGGGTGTCGTGGCATTCGTAGCAAGCCTCGCTGCTCGAAAGCAACGACGTGCCCGCGCCCTTGACCGCCGGTCCCTTGTGGGGGTCGTGACACTGGCCGCAGGTGAGTTTCCCCTCCGGCACCGGGTGATGGTACGGCAGGTTGAAGGCGGCTCGTGTGGACAGGTGGCACTGGTAGCAGGTCGTCGGGTCCTGCTTGGGGTTCAGAATCGTGCCGGGCTCGCCGCCGGACTCGTTGTGCAGACTGCCGGGCCCGTGGCAGGACTCGCAGCCGACCTCAAGCGCGTTGGCGCCGCGCGCCTGGAGATTGGCGTGAACCGCCGTCCGGAACTCCTGCACAATGTCGTCGTGGCAATCCGCGCACGCGGCGGAACCGGTGAAGGTGGCGCCGGGAATCGTGGGGGGAGCCACCACCGTCCGGCTGAGGGTGCCGCAGGAAACCGCGCCCGCGGCGATGGCCACGGCGAGGCCAGCGAGGGCGCTGGAGGCCAGAACATGTCTGACAAGGTGATGTCGAAGCCAAGTCCAGACCCGTCTGAATCGCCCATTCATGCTATGCGCTGGTGTTCGGGGCTTCAAAAACCATGCCTGCGGCCGGGACTCAAGCGAAAAACCCGCCAACCGCTGGTTTTAATGACTGAAGCGGCTCGCGACGGACACAAGGCCGCGGCGCTGCCAATTCCCGCGGGCCAGAAGGCGGATACCGGATGCCGAGCTTCCAGCTTCTACCTTCCAGCTCCTGACTTCTGACTTCTGGCTCCCGCCCCTACTTCGCGTACCGCTTCTGGAATTCCTGCTGGCGCTTTTCGCGGTCGGCCTTTTCCGCGGGGTCCATCTTGTTCAGGTACCAGTTGTGGTTGGCGGAGTTGAGCACTTCCTCGAGCTTCTTCGCCAGCGCCTCGGCGGCGGCTTTCCGGGTGTCGTCGGTGGAGGCCCGGCCCTTTTCGATGAGGTGCTCCAGCTCGGGCACCATCTTCGAGTAAAAGTGCTTGGCCACCTCGTAGGTGCCGTGCCAGTGCGTGTAGTCCGGCCCCATCATGGACGCGCCGTGCCGGGCGCGGCGGCCTTCGTGGTGCCACAGCTCGTACCACACCCAGTCGAGGTGGTTAGCGAACTGCACCGGGTTCAGCAGCGGCCTGGCCAGCTTGTAGAGGTCCAGGCCAGGCATGGCGAACTTCTGGTGGTAGAGGTCAATCAGGCTGTCGTACTGGACGTAGAAATTCTCCACCCACTGCTTTTCGTGGCAGTTGATGCACACGGCCTTCATGTTGTTGCGGCGGGTCTCCCAGTTCACCTCGGCGCCGGCCAGGCCCATTTTCTTGTCGCTGACCTCGGGGCGGACCGAAATCTCCGGCCGGTTGTTCCAACTGATGCGCATGCCGACGTCGTGGGTGACGGCCTGGGCGGGGATGGCGGGGCGGTCCTTGGTGGCCGCGCGGGCCGGCGTGGCGCTCATGTGGCAGGTGGCGCAGGTGGGCGCGAGGTTGTAGTCCTCGCCCACGACCCACTTCGCGGAGTCCATGTTCAGCTTGTCCTTGAAGGCGCGGAAGGCGATGCCGTGCTTGGACTCGTAGTAAATCTCGATCTGCGGATGGTCGGGACCCATGTGGCATTTGCCGCAGTTGTCGGGGTTGCGCGCCTGTTCGGCGGAGAAGGAGTGGCGGCTGTGGCAGGCGGAGCAGGAGCCTTCCGAGCCGTCGGGGTTGATGCGGCCGATGCCGGTGTTCGGCCAGGTGGCGGGGTCGAGCCGGCCGTTGGCGAGCACCTTCACCTCGCTGCCGTGGCACTGCCAGCACCCGTTCACTGCGGCGGCGCTGACACCGCCGGGAAAGGCGGCCGTCTTCATGCCGCGGTTGCCCTCGACGACCTCGGCCAGGGTGTTGTCCAGCGAGCCGAGGATGCGGGCGCCCTTCGAGTGGTGCGAGCCGGCGAACTCCGCCGCCTCCTTCGAGTGGCAGCGGGCGCAGTCCTTGGGCGACACGATGGTGGCGATGCGCTGGCCCTCGTGCAGGAAGGCGTCGGGGTCGCCCTCGGCCGCCATGTGGCACTCGAAGCAGCCCACGTTGGCGCGGTAGTGTTTGCTGGCGCCCCATTGCTGATACACGCCGGTGTTGTCCTGCTTGTGGCACTCCAGGCAGGCCTTGGTCTCCCTGGAGATTTCCGGCAGCGCCCACGCCTGGGCGCGGGCGCGATGCAGTTCGGCCAGGCTGGCCAGGGCCAGCGCGCCGGCGAGGATGCGGGCGGGATTTGTTTTCATGGTGTCGGGGATTTGTTCAAAGCGGAAGGCGTGGGCGTCCCGGTCTTCGGCGGCGTGCCCCAGCGGTGGGCGTAAGTGATTTCGCCCGCCAGCACCGGCACGGACACGCGCACCAGGATGGTGTACACCAGCAGGCCGAACGCCCAGATGCCGAAGCAGACCATCGTCTCGTGCAGCGTGGGCCGGTATTCCACGATCTCGCCCAGCGGCGAGGGCACGAAGGCGGGGACGATGAGTCCCATGCCCTTCTCGATCCAGATGCCGAGGATAGCGAGCACGCAGGCGAGGTTGAGCGTCTTGAGCGCGCGCGAGGCGGGCAGCATGAAGAGCGTGGTGGCCACCACGTTCATCGCCAGCGCCGTCCAGATCCACGGCACGAGCGCGTTGTGGCCGTCCAGGCCGAAGAACAGGTAGCGGATCGAGGCCACGTGGCGGGTATCCGCGTAAAACTCGGTGAACAGCTCGCACAGCAGCAGGAAGAGGTTGATGATCATCGCCACCTGCACGATCCGGCGCAGGGTGAAGAGGGCCTCGTCGCTCACCTGGTGCCGCGTGAAGTGCCGCACCACCTGGAGGGTGAGGATGATGAAGGCCGGCCCCGCCGCGAACGCGCTGGCCAGGAAGCGCGGCGCGATGATCGCCGAGTTCCAGAACGGCCGCCCGCCCAGGCCCACGTACAGGAACGCCGTGACAGTGTGGATGCTGATAGCCCAGGCAATCGCGACGAACACGAACGGGATGTAGAACTTCTTGGAGGGCTTGCGCCCGCGGTACGCGCAGTAGATCAGGTAGCCGCAGATGTGGAGGTTGAGCAGCAGGTAGCCGTTCAGCGCGATCACGTCCCAGGTCAGCATGGACATCGGGAAGTTGAACCGCAGCAGCAGGTGGTGGAAACGGTCCGGCCGGCCGAGGTCCACCGTCACAAACAACAGGCACATCAGGATCACCGAGACGGCCAGTAGCTCGCCGAAGATCACCACGTCGTGCAGGTGCAGGTTGCGATAGACATAAACCGGGATCACCAGCATTGCCGCCGCCGCCGCCAGGCCAACCAGGTAGGTGAAATTGGCGATGTACAGGCCCCAGGACACCTGGTCGGTCATGCCCGTGGTGACGAGCCCGTTCACGAGCTGGTGGCAGTAGGCGTACACCCCGCCCAGCGCGATGACCGTCAGCGCGGTCATCCAGGCGTGGTAGCGCCAGTCGCCGGTGAAACTCAGGCGGAAGCAATCCCACAGAAAGGTGAAGTACCGCTTCATGCGCCTTCCCTGACCTCCCTGCCCCTGGTGTCGGGCGTGATCGGTTCGTGGTAACGGCTGCCGCGCTCGTCGAAGTAGTAAAAGAACCGTGGCCGCGTGCCCACGTCGGCCTTCAGGACGAACACCCGCTTATTCTTCAGGATGTAATGCACCTCGCTGTTCGGATCGAGCACGTTGCCGAACTTGCGCGAGCCGGTCGGGCACACCTCCAGGCACGCCGGCAACTGCCCCGCCCGCGTCCGGTGCAGGCAGAACGTGCATTTCTCCATCACGCCCTTCTGGCGCGGGCGGTTGGAGAGGTACGCCATGTTCGGGTTGATCTCCTCCGGCGGAATCTGCGGCCGCGTGAAGTTGAAGCGCCGGGCGAAGTACGGGCACGCCGCCTCGCAGTACCGGCAGCCGATGCACCAGTCGTAGTCAATCACCGTGATGCCGTCCGGCTCCTGCCACGTGGCCTCCACCGGACACACCTTCACGCAGGGCGGGTTGGCGCACTGATGGCACTGCACCGGCATGTACCACTTGTCCGGCCGCGGCACCTGGGGCGCGTCGTAATGGTGGTTGGCCGTCTCGATGTCAATGCTGCCCTTCTCCATCTCCAGCACGCGGATGTACTGGATCTCCGGCGCGCGCGACTGGTTGTTCTCCGTCACGCAGGCATGGACGCATTTCCGGCAGCCGATGCACCGGCTGATGTTCAGGCCATAGACGAACTCCACGCCGTCCAGCGGCGGCGGATCGCTCACCTTCGCCTCCACCCCGCAACGCTTTTTAACCTGTTCGCGAATGCGCTCCAGCGCGCGCTCCTTTTCCTCCGCCGTCATCTCCTTGTAATGCCGCTGGAGAAACTCCTCGACGCTCGGCAGGTCATCGTCCGAAAGATGCCGCAGCGGCGACATCGCCGCCGCCAGCGCGCTCAGGCCAGCCGCCGCCGCCGCGCCCTTCGCCAGAAAGCCGCGCCGGGACACGCCGTCGTCGCCTGGCGCCGCGCCGCCGCCACGGGGATTGGACTCGCTGTTGGCCATGGGTCAGTGCTTCGGATGGGCGTCCGCGCCGGTCGAGTAGATGCGCAGCGGATCGCGCTTGCCGCCGTGCTCGACCGGCGCGGGCGTGCCCATGCGCAAGGTGTTCGGACCCGGCGCCGGCGGCAGCGGCGCGAAAGGCGGGCGATGCGGATCATGGCATTCGATGCAGCGCCGCTTGGTCTGCGGGCCTTTCGTCGTGTCCCAGTAGCCGTTGATCCGGCCGTGCGAGCCCGCCTGCCAGTCGCGGTACACCGGGCCGTGGCACTTCGCGCAGAGCAACTGCGGCTGGTTCCACGGAATCTCGTCGCCGAAATCGTCCACGAAGGCGTTGCGGTTGGTGGGATGATGGCAGTTGAAGCAGCGGGTGTTGATGCCGTGGTTGAGCTGGATTTCCGTGTGCTGGGTCAGCCGGCGGAATGTCTCGGCGGGCGACGGAATGATCCGGTGGCAGTCCATGCACTGATAGGTAAACCCGGCGGCCACGTACTCCGGCTTGAGCTTGGGCTGGCGGACGGGCGTCGGGTCGGTCGCCCAAGCCGGCGTCGCCACGCGGGCCGCAACCGGACTGACGAACGGCACCGGATCCAACACCAACACTCCGGCGCAAACGAGAAACGCCAGCGGCACCCAAAACTGGAACGGGCCTTTCATGACGCGAGCCGGCTTTTCCCATCCCAAGGCGCTGCTCCGGCGGGGGCCGGGCACAGGCGGGCGATGTCCTCGGTTGGTTGGGCTGAAGACACCGGGCGGTTCATGCGGGAAGTCTTATAAGCCCCACCCGGAGCCGGTCAATTGATTTGGGTCAAACAAACCCCGTCCTGGCACACTTGCCGGCCGGGCGGAGCCGGGGGTGAAGCCGCGCGAAGGCGCGTGCCTGGAAGGCTCAGAGAGGAGCCGCGCGGTGGAACTCCCGCTCAGCGGCGGGCCACGGGCGGATTGGAGGTCGGCGGCTCGAAATGCACGACCATCTCGCCCGGCCTGGCCAGTCCGAAGTGTTCGCGGATCCTCCGCTCGGCGGCCGCCGGGTTGTTGGTGAACGCCTGAATCTGCGCGCGCAAAGACTCGCCGCGCGTCCGGGCGTCCGCGAGCTGCCGTTCCAAACTCAGCCGCTCGGTCTGCAGCTCCTCGTTGCGGCGGATTTCGGGGAGGTACCAGGCACCGACCGTGAGCGCGCCGGCCACAAACAGCAGCACGCACACCACCACGCTGAGGCGATTCCAGATTGTCGGCACCTGCATGTGAGTGGCAGTGAAGCAGAACCGAAGCCGGCTGAAAAGCTAAGTTTTCCCTGGCCGCCCGAAAATGGTGACCGGCCTCCGGTTCAGTGGCAGGGACCGTCGCCTCTCAGTGGGGGCGACCCACCTTGCTGCGGCGGTGCAAGGCGCGGTTTCGAGCCACAGTGCCAATGCGGGTTGAACACCCTTGAACCCGAAAACCGAAGCCGGCCGTAGCGTGGTGCGTCCCGCCTGCCCAACTTCGGTTTTCAGGCTGAATGGCATTCCCGTTCCCCTCACCCCAGCCCTCTCCCAGCGGGGAGGGAGGACTGTCATCCGCGCTGGGTTGGCCGATGGCGCGGGGTGCGCGCGTGTGTTGAACATTCTTTCACCTTTTAACCGGTCACACCTGCCTCAATAGTCGCGCCATGCACGTCCGCCTGCTCCTGGGACCCGCCGGCAGCGGCAAGACCTGGCGCTGTGTCGCGGAGGCGCGCGCCGCGTTGCGCGCCGCGCCGGACGGCCCGTCCCTGCTGTTCCTCGCGCCCAAGCAGGCCACTTTCCAACTCGAACGCCAGTTGCTGGCCGATCCGGCGCCCGGCGGTTTCACCCGGCTGCGCATCCTGTCCTTCGACCGCCTCGCCGCCTGGGTGATGCGCGAACTGGGCGCGCCCGCGCCGGAACTCCTCGCCGAGGAGGGGCGGCTGATGGTGCTGCGCGCGCTGCTGACCGCGCATCGCGAGCGGCTCACGGTCTTTCGCGCCACCGCGCGCCTGAGCGGCTTTGCGGCCGAGTTGAACGGGCTGCTGCGCGAGTTTCAACGCCACCAGGTCGCCCCAGAACGGCTCGCCCGGCTGGCCGCGGAGCCGGCCCTGGACGCCGCGCTGCGCGGCAAGCTCGACGACCTGGCGCGGCTGCTCGGCGCGTACCTGGACTGGCTGGCCCGCCACGGCTTGCAGGACGCGGACTCGCTGCTGGACGTGGCCGCCGCCGCGTTGAAGCCGCCCGCCGGCAAACCACGCCCGCCGCTGCGCTTCGGCGAATTGTGGCTCGATGGATTCGCCGAAATGACGCCGCAGGAACTCGACCTGCTCGCGGCCGTGCTGCCGGCCTGCGACCGCGCCACGCTCGCGTTTTGTCTCGACGCGCCGGTCCGCGACGCGGGTCACTGGCTGTCGCACTGGGCGCCGGTGCGAGAAAGCTTCCGCCGGCTGCGCGAACGCCTGGCCGCGCTGCCCGGCTGCGAACTCGAAATCGAAACCCTGCCGCGCGCGCCGGCCCGCAACCGCTTCGCCAACGCCCCGCAGTTGCAGCACCTCGAACAGCGCTGGGCCGCACCGCGGGCTTTCCCCGCCGCGCCCGGTCCGGCGGTGCGCGTGATCGCCTGCGTCAACCCGCTGCAGGAAGTCACGGTCGCCGCCCGCGAAATCCTGCGGTTCGCGCGCGTGGCGGGCGGGCGGTTCCGGGAAACGGCCGTGTTGGTGCGCTCGCTCGAGGGCTACCACGAGCCGTTGCGCCGCGTGTTCCGGCGATACGGCATTCCCTTCTTTCTCGACCGACGGGAGCCGGTGGCCCACCACCCGCTGGCGGAACTGACGCGCGGCGCGCTCCGCACCGCGGCCTGGGGCTGGCAGCACGCGGACTGGTTCAGCGCGCTCAAGAGCGGGCTGGCGCATCGCGACCACGCGGCGCTCGACTGGCTGGAAAACGAGGCGCTGGCCCGGGGCTGGCAGGGACCTCAATGGCTCGAGCCGCTGGTCATCCCGGATCAACCCCGGCTGGCCGCCCGCCTGGAGGCGCTGCGCGCGCAACTCGTGCCGCCGTTCGCGCGGCTGGCCCGGACGCTGACCGAATCGCCACCTTCCGGCCTGGAACTGGCGGACGCGTTGTTCCGGTTCTGGACCGAACTCGGCGTGGAGGCGGAACTGGCGCGCTGGGCGGACGCGGCCGTTGCGGGCCGCGCCGAGTCGGCCGCCGCGATGCACCGCACGGTCTGGGAGCAGATGCTGACGTGGCTGGACAACGTGCGGCTGGCGTTCTCCACCGAACGGCTGCCCGCGCGGGAATGGCTGCCCATCCTCGAGGCCGGCCTGGCCAGCCTGAGCGTGGGCGTCATCCCGCCCGCGCTGGACCAGGTGCTGGTGGGCGCGGTGGACCGGTCGCGCAACCCGGACTTGCGCCAGGTGATTTTGCTGGGCTTGAACGACGGCGTGTTTCCCGCCACGCCCGCCGCCCCCATCCTGCTCACCGAAACCGAGCGCGCCCGGCTGGGCGGGTTGGGACTGGACTTGGCCGCGGACCGCCGTCGCCTGCTGGGCCGTGAGCGGTACTTCGGCTACATCGCCTGCACGCGCGCGCGCGAACGGTTGGTGGCCACCTTTTCCCGCGCTGACGCCGCGGACCGGCCGCTGGGTCCGTCCGCCTGGGTCACATGGCTGCAACGGCTGTTCCCGGCGCTGGAAATTGAAACCGCCCGCGAACCGGCCGGGCCGGCCGAGGCCATCCACGCCTCCGAACTGCTCCTTGCCGGCCTGCCGCCAGAACGTCTCGCCGCGCCGGCCGCGCGGTCCCTGGTCCAGGCCGCAGGCTGGACACCCGAACAACTCGTGCAGTGGCGCGCGCCGGCGGAACCGGCCGCCGACCGATTGTCGCCGGTCTTGGCCGCACGGCTGTATGGCTCGCCGCGACGCAGCCGGGACGATTCCGTTGAGGAAGGGGAGCACACGCGCCCGCGCGTGTCCCGAGCGGCGCCCTCGCCGGTCGGCTCTCCTTGCTCGAATCGCACCGGGCGGTGCCACGATCCCGCCGCGCCGGAGGTGGCGGGCGAGACACCCGCCACGGCACCCGAGACGGGTGCGCTCCCCGGTCCAACCGCATCGCTCCGGCTCCGCACTTCGGTCAGCACGCTGGAGCAGTTCGCCGCGTGCCCGTTCCAGTTCTTCATCGCGGCGGGGCTGCGCGCGGACGAACGGCGGCGATTCGAGGTGGATGCCCGGCAGCGCGGCAGCTTCCATCACGAGGTGCTGCGGCGCTTTCACGAAGCAGCCGTCGCGGCGGGACGGCGCTGGCGCGATTTCACGCCCGACGAGGCGCGCGACGGCGTGGGGCGGATCGCGCGCGCCGTGGCGGAGGAATTCGGCGGCGGGCTCCTGCAGGCGGACGAGGCCGGCACGCTGACCGCCCGCGGACTCACACGAATGTTGCAGGACTTCGTCGCGGCGCTGGTGGCGTGGATGCGCCGCAGCTACGCCTTCGATCCCGTGGCGGCGGAGCTGGCCTTTGGCGGGCGCAATGCCGCGCTGCCAGCCTGGGCGCTGCCGCTCGCCGGCGGCGGACAGCTCGAAATCAACGGCCAGGTGGACCGCGTGGACGTGGCGCCCGCGCCGGAGCCGGGCGCGCGGTGGTGTGTGGTGCACGACTACAAGTCCAGCGAGCGCCGGTTTGACGCGCTGCTGTTCCGGCACGGCATCCAGATGCAACTGCCGGCGTACCTGGCGGCGGTCTGCGCACTGGACTGGCCGGGCCGGCTTCCCGCGTTGCCGCCGGGCACGCCCGGACCGGATGCGCGCCTGCGGCCAGCGGGCCTGTTTTACGCCAACTTGCGCGGCAGCTTTTCCGCCGGGAAATCTCGCGGCGAAGTGTTGGCCCAGGACGCCGGGCAGGCTGCCAGCGCCTACCAGCATCGCGGGCGATTTACCACCGGAGCCTTGGACGCGCTGGACGCCCGGCCCGACGGCGCGCCCAGCGGCCAGTTTGCCTACAGGTTGACAAAGGAGGGCCAGCTTACACGCCGCGCGGGCGACGCGCTGTCGCCGGCGGAGTTCGCGGAGATCGAAACCCAACTGCGGGAGAAGCTGGTCGAGCTGGCCGGGCGCATCCTGGCCGGCGAGGTGGCGGTGGACCCGTATCAGAAAGGCGCGCGGCAGCGGGCCTGCGACCAGTGCCGTTTCCAGGCGATCTGCCGCATTGACCCCTGGACGCACCGGTATCGCCGGCTGATCTGAACGAAGGCGCGCTCGACGGAAACCGAAGTGGCCCGTAGCGTCGGATATTCAATCCGGCTCAACGCCGGTTTTCGGATTGAACTCCGCAAGCCGCGTCATTCCATGAGCCGCTCACGTCACCAAGATCCTTTTCCCCGGCTGGGACCAGGTGGTTGGGTTCTCTTCCCCCTCACCCTCGGGGAAGGAGAACTGCCGGCGCAGCGTTGGGATTTTACGGGGCCGCGTGGTACCAGTCTCCGCCGTGGAATTGTCCCGGAGATGGAGACCCATCCTCCCGTTGATCTGGCGTGTTTGGCGGGCAACCCCGGTTCCCCGGTCTGATCTACGGCTGCGCTTCCTCGATGCGGTACAGCTTCGAGCGGCTGCGCAGAAACAGCGCCTTGCCGGTCACGGCCGGCGAGGCCATGAAGCCGTCGCCAAGCTGGCTTTCCGCGAGTTTCCTGAACTCCCGCGTGTCCGCCACCACCACGGTGGTCTTGCCTTCCTCGCTGAAGAAATAGACCCGGCCTTCCGCCGCCAGCAGCGATGCCGAGTAGTTGCCGCCGATGCGCTCGTTCCAGACCACGTGGCCGGTCTTCGCCTCCCAGCACGTGGCCACGCCGCCGTCCTCGATGCCGAAAAGCAGGTCGCCCACCAGCGCGAGCGACGGTTTCTTGGGCACGCCGCGTTTGGTCATCCAGGCCACCTGAAGCTGCGTGCCGGGCTTCGCCGGCGCGTTGGCGTCAATGACCTCGCCCTTCTTGCCGGGGCGCACGGCCAGGAGCTGGCCGCTGGCAAAACCGCTCGGCGCGAAGATGAGTCCGCGCCCGAGCACCGGCCGCGTGCTGGCGGAATGGTTGTTCCGCTCCTCGACCCGCCACCACTCCCGGCCGGTGAGCGGGTCGTAGGCGTAAAGCGCCTTGGCGCCCTGGCTGAGCAGCGTGGGCACGCCCTCGAGCACCGCCACGTGCGGCGTGGCAAACGCCTTGCGCAGGTCGCCCTCGATCATCGGCTGGCCCTTGTCGTCGAGGTCTTGGAAATCAATCGAGCGCGGCGTCTCCCAGACCGTCCCGCCGGTGCGCTTGTCCAGCGCCACGACGTACTGCCGGTCGCTGCCGTCGAAGTGGAGAATCAACAGGTCGCCGTACACGATCGGCGAGGAGCCGGCGCCGCGGTAGTGGTTGCAGACGAAGTCGCGGCGCTCCCAGAGCTTCGCACCAGTGCGCGTGTCCACGCAGGCGGTGCCCGGCGAGCCGAACGTCACGTACAGCCGGCCTTCCTCGAGCGCCGGCGTGGGCGAGGCGTAGCTGTTGAACTTGTGGCAGAACTGCGGCTTCTCGACGGCGAACAGCTTGAGGTCGCGCACCACCTGGCCGGTGTTCCGGTCCACGCACACAGCCGACAACTCGGTGCCGTCCTCGGTGGCGTTGGCCAGCCAGATTTGGTCGCCCCAAATCACCGGCGAGGCCCAGGCCTTGCCGGGGATGGGCGTCTGCCATTTCACGTTCCGGGTCTCGCTCCATTGCAGCGGCAGGCCGGTGGAGGTGGTGTGGCCGTCGCCGCGCGGGCCGCGGAATTGCGGCCAGTTAAGGTCGTCAGCGGCGGACAACAAACAAGTCGCAAGTCCGGCCAGCGCCAGGTGTGGGATGCGCATCATGGCGGCCAGCGTAGCGGGCGGGCGGGCACCCCGCAACCAGCAGCCGGCGTCCGCCGTTCCTTGCAGCGGCCCAAGCCCGGGCGCATTTTACTTTTGTGCCGCCGGCGGAAGCGACCAGACACCGTCGGGAGGGGGCGGCAGCCATCCCTGGATGCCAGAAAGGGCGGCATCCTGCCGCCCGGAATCTACGATGGAGAGCGCCGCCCGCGCCCAGCCGCCGGGCTGGAAGCCCGGCTCCACGGTCTGCTCGAAACCGGCCGCCACCCCGGCAGGTGATCTTGTCGGCACGAAATTGAGATGCGCCCCCCAGCCCCGGCTGGCCCCAGGCGGATTTGCGGAAACGCGCGCCGGTGGCACCTTGGCGGGAAGTTTTGTCAGCCAAAACCACAAACCCAGAATGAGTCTATGCGCATCTCCAAACCGCTCTTGAAGTTCGCCCGTTGCCTCCTCGCCGCGCCGGTCATCGCCGGTCTCGGTTTGCTCGCCCAGGCCCCGCCGAGTCCGGGACCGGAGCACGAACACCTCAAGCGCTTGGAAGGCGAGTGGATTACCAGCTTCAAGGGCGAAGGCGCCGAGGACTCCAAAGGCACGATGTCCGTGAAGGTCGAATGCGGCGGGCTTTGGGCCGTCAGCGACTTCCGCGGCGAGTTCGCCGGGCAGAAGTTCCAAGGCCGCGGCCTCGACGGCTACGACCCGGTCAAGAAGAAGTACGTGAGCGTGTGGGTGGACTCGATGAGCACGGCGCCGATGTTCATGGAAGGTACGATGGACGCCGCCACCAAGACACTCACCATGACCGGCGAAGGCCGGGGACCGGATGGCAAGCCGATGAAGTTCAAGAGCGAAACCCACTTCCCGGACAATGACCACATGAAGTTCACGATGTTCATCATCGGCGATGACGGCAAACCCGCGCCGATGATGACCATCGAGTACGCGCGCAAGAAATGACCCGGACGCCGAGGTTGGGCGCGGCGGCACGCACGGCGCAGCGGCCGACTTCGGATTACGTGACAAGTCGCCGACAAGCGGCAACCGTGGGTGCCGCCCGCGTCTTTTGGTTCAGCGCGATCAGCGGCGCGGTTCCAGCGCCACTCCGAGCCACGCGCGATGGTCGTGGCGGAGTTGGGCCAGGTTCGCGCGACCATTTGCGGTTTCGTCGGCCTCGAACTCGTCCACCGCGTGCCAGTAAGTGTGGCCCTGGTCGTCGGTGTACACCTGGCGCAGGTACACGAACGCG
Source organism: uncultured Verrucomicrobiota bacterium (assembly GCA_964568145.1). Classification (GTDB taxonomy): domain Bacteria; phylum Verrucomicrobiota; class Verrucomicrobiia; order Limisphaerales; family J093; genus DSVZ01. The sequence goes on along the minus strand of CAZMOZ010000029.1, from coordinate 5,576 downwards.
GCGTTCTCGGCCAGTTCCCAGCACGCCGCCGGTCCGGCGATGGTCCAGTGGCCGGACGCGCGATCCAGCCGGGTGTCCCAGACGTTCAGGCGGCTGGCGAAATCCGTGGGCAATCCCAGCCGTTCGAGGTGCCGCAGCAGACAGTTGTGCGCGGCCACGTCGGCCAGCACGTGCTCCGGCGCCGGGTTGCCCAGCAGTTGGGCCAGGTCGCCCATGCTTTTCACCCGCAGGCTGCGCAGCACGGTGGCCTGGGCGATGGGACCCGCCAGCCAGTTGAGCGCCTTGGGAAGCTGCTCCTGGATGAAGGTGGTGCCGGTGGCGAGGAGGATCTGTCCTTGCTGGGCGGCGTCCAGATCTTCCCAGTCCAGCACGCGCGCGCCGACGTAGGCCTTGAGCAGGTGCCAGAGTTCGGAAAACAGCAGGCGGCGCTCGCGAAGCTGGGTCTGCACCAGCGGCAGGGCTTCCTTGAGGTGCGGAAACGCCTTCCAGACATCCGCGATCTGCGAGTCGCGAAAGCGGTACATCGCCGGCGCGGCCAGCATTTCCTCCGCGGTGGCCGGGTCAATGATCAGGCGCGAGGTGCCGGTGGCCATTTCAAACAGCGCGACCCCGGCCGAGAAAATGTCCGAGGCCGCGCCGGGCGGCACGCCCGCCTGCAGATTGGAAACATCAATCACCACCTCCGCGTGGTCCGGCGTGGCGGCGTACAGGAACTCCCCCGGCTCGCGCCGGTGCCGCGGCGTGAAGAACGCCCCGAGGTCCACCAGCCGCACCGTGCCGTCCTCGAGCCGGATCACGTTGTCCGGCTTGAAATCCATCAACACCAACCTGTGGCGGTGGAACAGGTCCACGATGGCCAGCACCTCCTGCATGGCGCGCCGCAGTTCGTCCAGCGCCGCAGCGTCGTAGCCGCCGGCCGCCAGGCCCTCCGCCCAGGTGCGGAGGTTCCGCCCGTGCAGGAACTCCATGGCGATGAAGGCGAACTTGCGGTCGTAGTCGAGGCTGGCGCCGTAATACGTGGGCACGTACAGCCGGAGCGGCTCGGCGGCCTGGAGTTCCTCGAACGTCGCGAGCTCCGCCCGGAAGTTCATGTACGGCCCGTAGCCCACCTCGTCGGGCTTGCCGCAACTCAGGTCGAAGACCTTCACCACCACGCCGGCCTGGTCGGTCTGGTAGAGCGCGGTCTCCGGGCTGGTGGCCAGGGCCCGCAACAACCGCACCGGCCCCAGACCGGTCACGCTCACCACCTGACCGGCGTGCAGGCCTTGGGGAATGTCGGTCACGCTCATGGCGTCGGCTTTCGGTGTTGTTCCGGCGGGCGACAGGCTTCAACTCGCCGCTCGGATGGGAGTCCAGCGCCTTCGCCGGCTTGAAGCGCCTTCACGGTGCGGGTGGACATACGTGGACGATACGCCCGCCGCCCAGAACTGGGAAGTTCAATGCCGGGACCCCGCCACCGTCGGGCCAGTACGCCCCCACAGCCAGCCCAGCAACCAAAACGCCGCCCAAGCCGCCGCCGGCACGTACAACGCGAACTCCACGAGGCCTTGCAGCGCCCAGCCCAGCAACCCCAGCCACACCGCGAAGTGGAGCGGGTCTTCGCGCACGCGGCGGCCCAGCACCGCGAGCGACCCCGCCCAGAACGCCAGGTATGCCAGCGCACCCGGCCAGCCTGAGTCGCTGGCCTGCTGCAAATAATCGTTGTGGGCCAGCAGCGCCATCTCGGCCTCGGGCGGCTTCAGCGCGCGAAAGCTGGTCGCGAAGGTGCCCGGCCCGCTGCCCAGCAGGGGATGCGCGCAAGCGGTCGTCCACGCCGCGCGCCAGTACTCGAACCGCGCGCCCACGCTGGCGGCGCCGGCCTGGAAATAGCCGGCGAACCGGACGGCAAACCCGGCCGCGCCGATCACCAGCGCCAGCGTCACCAAACCCACCTTGAGCCGACGCGGCATCGGCAGGCGCAAACCGGCCACCAGCGCCAGCCCCAGCGCCAGCAGCCAGCCGGCCTTGGACTTCGACCAGTACAGGCACGCCAGCCCGGAGACGACCAGCGCGGCGGGCAGGGCCAGGCGCGCGACCCGGCCCGCGCCGGCGGCCAGTTGCCAGAGCGCCACCGCCAGCGGCGGCAGCAGCAGCAAGATCGCCCCGGCGAGCGCGTTCGGATAAACCAGCGTGGCGAAAATCCGGTCGGCCGCCAGCCGTCGCAGGTAATCCGCCGGCAACTTTTCCCAACCCGGCTGCGACTGCACGTGCTGCCGCACCGCTTCGAGACCGCCGAAGCGTTGCTGGAAACCCAGCAGCAGCACCGCGGCGAAACAACCGGCCAGGGCCAGCCAGAACACGCGCATCCGGACCGCCGGGGCCAGCGCCAGCAGGCCCAGGTAAAAGCCGGAGACCACCGCAGCCAGGTACGGCAGCGTGAGGCGCGTCAGCCGCGCGTCCGTGGTGTCCAGCGCCGCCAGCCCCTGCCAGGCCAGCCAGGCCAGCGGCAGCCACACCAGCCAGCGCGGACGTGGCAGCCGCCAGTCGGCCACGAGGATTCCCAGCACCGCCAGCGGCGCCAGCAGGCCGTAGCCCCAGGCCAGCGGCCAGGGTTGGAGCATGAATTCCCAGTAGCCGCCGGGCGCCGTCACCAGCGGGTCCAGGACAGCCGGGTTGCCGAACTTCAGCAACGCCAGGCCGAGAAACAGGCCGGCCAGCGCGGCGAAACCGGGCCGCAAGGACTCGGCCAGGCTGGACGTGACGCAGGGTACAGGCGGCATCGGGCGGAGTGTGCGCAAACCGGCGACGACACTCAATGGCCGGATGGGCGGCTCGCCAGGCCGGTCCCCGCCGCCTTCCTCGCCGGCCCGCCCCGCGAAGGTCCGTGCCCCCTCCCTTAACTGCTCAGCCACCGGTCAATCCCAATCCTCTCGTAACGATTGCGTGGAACTTAACTTCCTGATTGACAAGGATTTGGTAAAGTTAGAATCATGGTGTGGTGTGGAGGTAAAAATGACACGCCGGTGAACAGGATGGTGGCCGTTGGCCGGCGGCAATGGCGTGCCGCTGGGCGGTTGCTTTTCTGGGCCGGAACGCAAGGAGACCTATGAATGGAGCAGTCAAACTG
>CAZMOZ010000029.1:0-2370 GCA_964568145.1 uncultured Verrucomicrobiota bacterium | reverse complement strand
GGTTGCTTTTCTGGGCCGGAACGCAAGGAGACCTATGAATGGAGCAGTCAAACTGGCAACGGGCGCTGGCCTGATCTTGGTAGCCAGCGTGGTCAGCACACAGGCAGATTGGCCCAATGAGGATTATGAAACAAAACACGTTCAACTACCGGACTTGACGCTTAAGGCAATGGCTGTTCGAGTTGTCCCTGACTTGCTGATGGCGGACGATTTTCTGTGCATCCGCACCGGACCCATCACGGACATTCACTTGTGGATGTCCTGGATGAACGACATCGTGGACCCCCAGGTTTCTTTCCGGTTGTCAATCTGGAGTGATGTGCCCGCTTGTGCAGGACCCAAGCGGTTTGCCAATCCCCAGTCATCCAGGACAGTTGCTACGGACGGCCGCCTTTAATCCAGGCGAATACTTGGTGCGGAACTGGTTCGATTACGGGTTCAAGGGGGATAAGTTTTATGATCCGCTTATCTGGAGTTGACCCGCTTTGATGGACACCCGGGGGGCCCGGCGCTACACCCAAGCGCAGATGCCTAAAAACAGATCGACAGAAATGGCCCCGGTCCCGCACAGCAAACGCTACGACGACGCCTTCAAACGCCAGGCCGTCGAGAACTGGATCCGCTCCGGCAAGGCCGGCACCCAGATCGCCCGCGAACTGGGCCTCTCCTACCCCAGTCTCAAGGAATGGAAGCGCCGCTATCAGGGCGACGCCACCCCCGAGCGGGCCAGCCTGGAGGCGGAGAACCGCGCCCTCCGGGCCGAACTGGCCCGCGTGCGCGAACAGCGCGACATCTTAAAAAAAGCCTGGGCATCCTCTGCGAACCGTCCACGACCGCTACCGGGCCCTCGAAGCCATGAGGGGCCCGCACTCCATCGCCCAGCTCTGCGCGGCTTTCGACGTCACCCGTGCGGGCTACCACGCCTGGTTGATCGCCCCGGCCCGCGCCCGCGCCACCGCCGATGCCGCCCTGTTGGACCAGCTCCGGCAGTTGCACGCCCCCCACCGCGGACGCCACGGCGCCCGGCGCCTCCAACAGACCCTGGCCCGGGGCGGCCAGCGCCACGGCACCAAACGCATCGCCCGGCTGATGAAACAGGACGGCCTGCGCGGGCGCACCCCGCGCCGGTTCGTCCCCCGCGCCACCGACAGCGCCCACGACCGGCCCCTGGCGCCCAGCCGCCTGGCCCGGCGGCCTGCGCCCACCGGCCCCAACCAGGTCTGGGTCAGCGACCTGACCTACGTGGCCACGGGCGAAGGCTGGTTCTACGTGGCCGTGATTCTGGACCTGTGGAGCCGGCGGGTCATCGGCGGGAGCGCCGGGCCCAGCCTGGCCGCCGGCACGGTGTTGGCGGCTTTGCGCAGGGCCTTGAAACACCGCCGCCCCCCCCGCGCGGGCTGCGCCACCACAGCGACCGGGGCGTGCAATACGCCAGCGCCGGGCACCGGGCCGTGCTGGCGGCCGCGGGACTGGAGCCGAGCATGCGCCGGGCGGGCAATCCCTATGACAACGCGGCCATGGAAAGCTTCATGTCCACTTACAAGCGCGAGTGCGTGGGCCTGGCCCAGGAGACCGGCGGTTACGCCCCCCACGCCTAGGCGGCGGCGGATTTCTGCGCCTACGCCGAGACTTACTATAACCGGGAGCGGCTCCACAGCGCCCTGGGCTATCAATCCCCTGTGGACTTTGAAACCCCACTGAACTTAAAACCCCATGCGCCGGGCCCCTACAGGGTGTCCATCAAAGCGGGTCAACTCCAATCGGTTGGGCTCAGGGCATCTTCCCGAACGCGGATCAATACATCTGGCAATACAACTTCTTCATCAATCCGCTCATCGGATTCGAGCAACAAGGCACGATAGACAATCCGGTGGTCTATTGGCTGGGCGTCCAAGCCGACAACAATCCCAACACGATGGTGGGATGGAAATCGTCCTTGGTTCACTGGAACGATGACGCCGGTTTCTACATTGGTACCGAGCCGTGGCACGAATTGCGGTATCCGCTGCATCCGGAACTGCCGGAAACGGTCTGGGGTGACAGCATTGATCTGGTGTTTACGATTACGACCATTCCTGAACCCGGTTCGTTTGCCGTGATCGCCGGCCTGAGCGCGCTGGGCTTTGCCGCGTGGCGCCGTTTCAAGAAAACCTAGGCTGACCTGTTTCAAGAATGCAAGGCGCAGGCGGGAGCCTGCGCCTTTTTTGTTGTGCGCCCTGCAGGGCGCACTCACTTTGGGGTTCACGTCCCCTGCACACCCGACAAGGAGAATTGCCAGCCGGACGGCAAGGGTGCCTGCCGCGGTGGCAGCTCGCGGGCGCATGTCGAGGCGGGCCACCGCGGGGTGGGCGATCTGGACTTGGAAAAGTT
>CAZMOZ010000028.1:4275-55256 GCA_964568145.1 uncultured Verrucomicrobiota bacterium | reverse complement strand
GTTGGCCAGCAACTCGCGGTAGTCGCGATAGCCCTTGACCACGGACATGTCGAACTTGATCTGGTCGGTGGAGGCGATGTTGCCCGCCACGCCGGTCAGGACGCCGTCCGCGGGCAGCCGCACGGCGTCGCAGATGGCGACAATCTTCGCGTCGGGAATCTGGCGGTAGGCCTTGATGTGGGTCTGGCCCATGAAGCCGAGACCGATGATGCCGATGGTGACCATGGTGGCGGGTGGTTGGCGAAAGGTGAATGGTGATGCGTGATCCGGGAAAGCTAGACGCCCAGACGCTCCAGGTAACTTCGCGCGGCGCGGATGTCCGCCACGCGCTGGCCGCCGGCCTCGCGCTCGATGCACAGGTCGCCGATGAAGTTCAGTTCGCGCAGCACGCCGAAGAACGCGCGCCAGTCCACCTGGCCGGTGCCGAGCACGACTTCCTCGCCCCAGGTGCCGGGCACTTTGGTACGGACGGCGTCCTTGAGGTGGCACTGGCGCAGCCACGGGCCGAGCGTGCGCAGCGCGGCGATGGGGTCGCCCTTGTCGTACAGGAGCATGTTGGCGGGGTCGAAGTTGATGCCCACGTTCGGGCGGTTCAGCTTGCGCAGAAACGTCGCCAACGTGTCCGCGGTTTCCTGGCCGGTTTCGAAGCCGATGGTGATCCCGCGCGCGGCGAACAGGTCGGCGATGCGGCCGAGGCGGTCCAGCAGCTTGGGAAAGGCGGGGTCGCTTTCCTCGTGCGGCAGGAAGCCGGCGTGGAACATCACGAACTTGAGCCCGAGATGGACGGCGAGGTCGGCGTTGGCCTGGAAGTTGCGCCAGTTGCCCTCCCAGTGCTCGTCCGGGACGACGCCGCCGGTGCGCTTGATGGCCTCGAGCGTCGAGTAGTCCTCGCCGATGGCGGTCATCATGCCGGACACGCAGGTGACGCCCTGCTGGGCGCAGCGCTCCTTGAAGTGCGACCACGCGCCGCCGGCGTTTTCGCGCACGGGATCCAGTGCGATCGAGACGCGCGGGATGCCCGTGGCGGCGAGTTTCTGGAAGAAGTCGTCGGCGGAGACCGGCTGCAGCGACCAACTGCAAACGGCGAGGCGGTCAAGGATGGGGTTGCTCATGGCCGGGTAACGTCTGGCGGCGAGCATAGTGACCGCACCGGGGCAGGCAAGCGCGGGCTGGTTTGCGCGGCCGGAAATTCGCGGCACAATCACGCCACCGGCCGCCGCGGCGGCTGGAAACCCGTTGCACACGTTTATGGCCACAGCATCCCAGCCCAGCCTGAAAGCCGGCGATCCGGCGCCGGACTTCTCCGCCCCGACCCAGACCGGCGAAACCGTGTCGCTCGCCCGGTTTCGGGGCAAGCAGCCGGTCGTCCTGTACTTTTACCCGAAGGACGACACGCCGGGTTGCACGAAGGAGGCGTGCTCGTTCCGGGACGAATGGTCCGCGCTGCAAAAGGCCGGCGTGGCCGTGCTCGGCGTGAGCACCGATTCCGTGAAGTCGCACACGAAATTTGCGGAGAAGTACAAGCTGCCATTCCCGCTGTTGGCCGACGAAAACCGGCGGATCGTCAACGCCTATGGCGTCTGGGGCGAGAAAGTCTTCATGGGCCGCAAATACCAGGGCACGCACCGGGTTACGTTCCTGATTGGCAAGGACGGGCGGATCCGGCGGATTTGGGACAAGGTCAAGCCCGACGGCCACGCCGCGGAAGTCCTCGCGGCCGTGCGGGAGGCGGAGTGAGCCGCGACGGGGCGGGGCTGGCGTGGGGATGGCACGCCGGGAACCGCCGGCGAGCCGCCGGCGCTCCAAAGGCATCATTTGCGTCGCACTGCGCCGCGTTCCCGGTTCGCGCCGAACCGGGTCGCTTGTTACTTTGCGCTCGTGAAACGACACCTGTCTTTGTTCACGCTGGCGGCCGCGCTGACCCTGCCATCGTTGGCGGCATCGGATTCGGCCCCGGCCACAGCGGTCCGCGTCGTGCCCGCCGGCGAGGGCTGGCGGCTGGAACGCGGCGGCCAGCCGTTCTTCATCAAGGGCGTGGTCGGCTCGGACCGGCTTGACCTGCTCAAGGCGTCCGGCGGCAACGCCATCCGCACCAGCCCGGCCGGCCTGGATCGCGCGCACAAGCAGGGGCTGGTCTGCCTCGTCGGTCTGCCGCTGGGCAAGCCGCGCCAAGGCTTCGATTATGCCGACGCGGCGCGGGTCGAGGAGCAGTTCGCGCGCGTGCGCCAGCTTGTCCGCCAGCACCGCGATCATCCCGCCCTGCTGATGTGGAACCTGGGCAACGAGCCGGAGATTCACACCACGCCGGAGCAGCGGGTGCTCTTGTGGCGGGAGGTCAACCGCCTCGCCGCGATGGTCAAGGCCGAGGACCCGCACCATCCGGTCATCACCGTGATCGGCGACGCCTACAAACGCATCCTGCACGAGGTCGAGGCCCAGTGCCCGGCGCTCGACGCCATCGGCCTGAACGCCTACGTGGACATGCTGACGATGCCGGCGGATGTCGCCCGGTAGGGCTGGAAGCGGCCGTTCGTCGTCACGGAATTCGGTCCGCGCGGTCACTGGCAGGTGCCGAAGACCACCTGGGGCGTGCCCATCGAGGACACCAGCACCGAGAAGGCGGCGTTCTACCGGCGGGCCTACGAAGCCGCGGTGGCCGGCCAGCCGGCCTGCCTCGGTGCCTTCGCCTTTTACTGGGCGCACAAACAGGAGAAGACCCACACCTGGTACGGCCTGTTCCTGCCCGACGGCAGCCGGACGGCGGCGATTGACACGATGCAGTTTCTCTGGACGGGACAATGGCCGGCCAACCGCTGCCCGGAAAGCAGTCGCATCCGCTGTCTCGAATCACCGCCGGAACAGGCGACCGAGCCTCCGACACTCTTCGCCGGCCAGACGGTTGCCTTCGCCGTGGAGGCGAGCGATCCCGACAAGGACACCTTGCGCGTGAGCTGGGATCTGAGCGTGGACGTGGCGGACAATCCCAACGTGGGTGGCGACCCCGAGCCGCCGACGCCACCGATCGAGTGCGCCATCGCCGGCACCAGCCGGGAAGGGCGTGAAGTCCAGGTGCGGCTGCCTTTCCAGCCGGGGAAGTACCGGCTGTTTGTTTACGCGCACGACGACCACGGCGGGGCCGCCACGGGCAACGTGCCGCTGCTGGTCGTGGCGGCGCGCTGAACGCCGGCAGTCGGAGGAAATCGCGGCGCACAAGGGCGTCAACCGGGACATCATCTAAAAATGGCTGGCCGGGAGAGAACGCCCGCCACAAGGTGGAACGCCTTGGGAAATTCCTCGTGTCCGAAGTGGACGCTTGGGTCAACGCCGATCGGCTTGGCCGGGGGAGACGGCTTGTGTGCGGGGTGTGACTCGGGTACTGTGCCGCCTCAGTATGGCACGCTTCGACATAACCAAGCCACGGGGAGTGATGGCCGCTGTGGTGTGGAGCGCGTGGGTGGTTTGGCTGTCTCTGGGCGGTGTTCTGTCGCCCCGTCTCGACGCCGCGAGCGTCGCGATCACGGAGTTCCTGGCCGATAACGCCTCCTCCATCGCCGACGAACGGGGCGAGCGGGAGGATTGGATCGAGCTCTACAACGCTGGAGACGAACCGGTGAGTCTCGAGGGCTGGTCCCTGACCGACGACGCGGAGCGTCCCACCAAGTGGCAGTTCCCCTCCACCAATATCGGCCCGGCGCAGTTCCTGATCGTTTGGGCCTCCGGACGCGACGCACGGGTGCCGGGGCAACCGTTGCATGCCAACTTCCGACTGAGCGCGGACGGCGAGTATCTTGGCCTGCACCGTCCGGACGGGTTGGTGGCGTCCGAGTTTCGTCCGGCGTTTCCCGTTCAGGCGACTGACCTTTCCTACGGCCGCGGCGTGACGGTGGCGACCAACCTCCTGGTGGCGGCGGGGACGCCCGCCCGGTACTGGGTACCGTCGGGTCCGGAGCCGTGGTTGCTCTGGCAGGGGTTGGGATTCGACGATGGGGCTTGGAGCGAAGCGGTGTCCGGTGTGGGTTTCGCCACGGAATGGGTGGCGACGGATCTGGCCCCGGTAATGGCGAATCGGCATCCGACGGTTTATCTCCGCGTGCCGTTCACGGTGGCCGATCCTGGCCGGTTGCGACGGTTCGGGCTGCGGATGCGGTACGACGACGGGTTCATCGCCTATCTGAACGGGACGGAGGTGGCGCGGCGGAACGCCCCGGCCCTGGCGGCGGGCGGTGAAGTGGCGAACAGCGCCAACGATTGGTCGCCGACGGGGGCGCCCGGGGTGAACCAGTGGTTCTACGGGTACTACCATCGCGGTGCCGACGCCGACCAGACGTACGAACACGAGCAGGACTTCGCCACTGACGCACGGCGATGGATGTTCAACGAAACCGTCTGGTCGCATTGGTTGCCGGGCGTGAGCGAGCGCGCCGAAGTCGAGATTGCCCGGGACCGTTGGCGTGCCGAGGGCAGCCTGCTGGCCGGCAGTTTTTGGGCCGTCCGCCGCTGGATCAGCCCCATCAGCGGCCGGGTGACGGTTCGCCTCGCGGTCGCCAAAACCGCGCCCGGGGGTGTGGATGCGGCGGTGCACCTCTTCCGGAACAGCCAACTGCTGCGGAGCGACCGTGTGGTGGTTGACGACCTCGTGGGCGTCAACGCCGAGGTCGTCATTGACGGTCTGGATCCCGGCGACGTGTTGGATTTCGCGCTCGAGCCGTTCGGGACCAGCGGCAACGTCGGCCTCAACCCGGACTGGTGTGCGTTTCGAGCGAGCATTGTTCAGGAGGCGGCGACGGATCCGGCCTGGGACTCGCGCGCCACCGGCCCGGCCGATGCGACCGCCTTGCAGGCGGGGGAGACCTTCGACCTGACTGCCTACCGCGAGGCGCTGGTGGCCGGGGACAATGTGCTCGCGATTCAGGGATTGAACCTGGACGCGGCCGATCCCGATTTCGGTCTGCTGCCGGAGCTCTGGGGCGAGGCGTGGACGATCGGGACCACCGACGGCTATTTGCTCGCGCCGACGCCGGGCGCGCCGAACGGGCCGGGCGGCCCCCAGCCGGGCCCGCTGATTGTGGAGACGGGGTTCGAGCCCGTCGCGCCGACCACCGACGACACGATCACGGTGCGGGCGCGACTGCGGGCGACGCTGTTGCCGGTGGCCGGTCTCGATCTGACGTATCGCGTCATGTTCGGGGAAGAAGTCACGGTGCCGATGCACGACGACGGCGCGCACGGCGATGGCCTGGCGCACGATGGGAACTACGCGGGGGCGATCCCGGCTGGCGTGGCCGGTCCGGGAGAGATGGTGCGCTGGTATCTGACGTCGCGCGACACGGCGGGTGCCCGCTTGCGTTCCCCGCCCGGCAGCGATCCCGAGCGGAGTCCGCAATACCACGGCACGGTCATCGTCAACCCGGCCCTGACCACCCCCTTGCCCGTCTTTCACTGGTTCGTCGAGTCGCCGGCGGCCGCCGCGACCAAGGCGGGCACGCGGGCTTCGATTTACTTCAACGGCCAGTTTCTGGACAACGTCGAGGTGAACCTGCACGGCCAGTCGAGCGCCTGGTTTCCGAAGCAGAGCTTCAACTTCGGCGCCAATCCGGGACACAAGCTCGTCTGGAATCCGGACGCCCCGGCGATTGGCGGCTGGGCGCTGCTCACGACTTGGGCGGATCGCGCCCACTACCGCAACATCCTGACCGCCGAGCAGTACGCCTGGTCCGAGGTGCCGGTCCACTTCTGTTTCGGCGTGCGGGTCCAGCAGAACGGGGCGTTCCATTCGGTCGCCAACTTCATGGAGCGCGGCGACGAAGAGTTTCTCGAGCGGTTGGGTTTCGATCCCAACGGCGCCCTCTATAAGATGTACAACAACGGATTGTTTGTCCGGTTCAACGAAAAGAAGACGCGCCGATGGGAGTCGGTGGACGATCTGGCCGCGCTGATGGACGCGGTGACCATCGAGGATCCCGCGGCGCGGTCGGCCTATCTCTATGACCACATCAACCTGCCGGAGGTGGTGAACATGCTGGCGGCGAAGGTGGTGCCTAGCGACCACGATTGCTGCCACAAGAACTATTACCTCTACCACGACGTTGAGGGTTCAGACGAGTGGTATGCCTTTCCCTGGGACTTTGATCTGAGCTGGGGCCATGTGTACGGGGCCGAGGGGCGATACCTGGACGACGCGATCGTCGCCGGGAGCGGACCGTTCTACGGCACGTCCGAGCACCCGCTGTTCACCGCGCTCTGGAGCGACCCGGGTCTCCGGTCAATGGTCACGCGACGCGCCCGCACGTTGATGGATGCCATCCTCCAGCCGCCGGAGACCCCGCCCGAGTCTGACTTCCTCCGCGCGCGAATCGCGCAACTCGAAGGCGAGCTGCAGCCCGATGCCGACCTCGATTATGCCCGGTGGTATCCCGGCCCCGAATGGATCCCGCCGGTCGACCCGCCGCGCACGCTCGCCAACGAGTCAGGGCGCATCAAGGATCTCTATCTGCCCGGGCGTCGCCAGTTCCTGTTCCAGGAGCGTGTTGCCACCGGCGAGATCCCCGAGGCTCAACCAGCGTCGGCGACGCTCGAATTCGGCGTCATCGAAGCCAATCCGGTCAGTGGCAACCAGGCGGAGGAATTCATCGAGATCGTGAATCCGAACGACTTCGCGGTGGACCTCACGAGTTGGGAACTGCGCGGCGCGGTGCGCTTTCGCTTTCGGGGTGGCACCGTCATCCCCGCCGCCACCTCGCTCTTCGTGTCCCCCGACGTGAAGGCTTTTCGCGCCCGCACTCGCAGTCCCAAAGCCGGCGAACGCCGGCTGGTCGTGGGACCGTACGAAGGTCATCTCTCGGCGCGGGGCGAGACGATCGAGTTGGTCGCGCCGGACCATGTCGTCATCCAGACGCTGGTCTATCCCGGCGCGCCGAGCCCGGCGCAACAGGCGCTGCGCGTCACCGAGTTGATGTACGACCCGCCGCCGGGCGGTTCGTTTGAAGCCCAGGAATACGAATACCTCGAGCTCAAGAACGTCTCCACCGAGTCGAGCCTCGATCTGGCTGGAATTCGGTTGCTCGGCGGCGTTGATTTCCGCTTCAACGACCCGGCTGCCGTCCTGCCGCCGGGTGCGCGGGTGGTGCTGGTGCGAAACGCGGCCGCGTTCGCCAAACGTTACGGTTCCGATCAGCCGGTCGCCGGCGTCTTTTCCGGTGCGCTGAACAGTCAGGGCGAACGGCTGCGCCTCCTGGACCGTGCGGGCGAGGAGATCCTTGATTTCGACTATGCGACCCTGCGGCAGCCGCTGACCGACGGCCTCGGTTTCTCGTTGGTCGTGGTCGACGACCAGGCGGAGCCGGATCGCTGGAAGGAGCGCGGGCAATGGCGACCGAGCGGCATCCCGCTTGGATCGCCCGGAGCCGACGATGCGCCGGCAGTCTGGCCGCCGGTGCGGGTGAACGAAGTCCTTAGCCGGCCCGAGGCCGGGCAGCAGGACGCCCTCGAGTTGTGGAACCCGACCGGGTCCGCCGTGGACGTGGGGGGGTGGTTTCTCACTGACGACCCGGACGCGCCGTTCAAGTACCGCATCCCCGCCCACACGATTCTGGCGCCCGACGGGTATATCGTCTTCACCGAGGCGCAATTCAACGCCGGGGATGAGGGTTTCGCGTTCCGGGCCGAAGGGGACGGTGCGTTTTTGTTTTCCGGTGATGGAACCGCCCTGACCGGTTACGCGCACGGGTTCGAATTCAACGGAGCGGAAAGTGGCGTGTCGTTTGGCCGCCACACCAACAGCCTGGGCGAGGAGGCTTTCGTGGCTCAACGCGTCGCCACGCTGGGCCGGCCGAACGCGGGTCCGCCAGCCGGACCGGTGGCGATTAGTGAACTCATGTATCACCCCCCGCGCCAGACACCGGTGGACGCCCCGATGGCCTATGTGGAACTGCTGAACCTGACGGCCACCAACATCGCCCTGGGTGATCCGGCGCGGCCGGGGGAGGGATGGCGACTGCGCGGCGGCATCACCTTCGACTTCCCGGTTCAGGCCGTCCTGCCCGCATCCGGGACAGTGCTGGTGGTGGGATTCGATCCGACAAGAGAAACGCCGTCACTGGCCGGCTTCCGTTCCCGCTATGCCGTGCCGCCGGATGTGCCGATCTACGGCCCGTGGTCCGGCAACCTGGCCAACGACCACGATACCGTCGAGCTCTGGAAACCGGTGCCCAACGGGCGGGGCGGGCTGATGCCGGTCCTGGTCGAACGCGTGCGCTACCGCGATGCCGCCCCCTGGCCCGGACTCGCCGACGGCCACGGCGCGGCGCTGCGTCGGATCACCCCGGACGCGTACGGCGATGACCCGGCCAACTGGGTGGCGGCGGTCCCGTCGCCCGGCGCGCATCCGCCGGTGGAAAGTTCGCCGCGGATCCTGGTTCAGCCGAAGAGCCGCGTCGTACCGGCCGGGGCCATAGCTCTGTTCGAAGTGGGGGTTCTGGGCGCGGAGCCGTTGAGCTACCAGTGGCAGTGCAACGGTGATGACCTGGTCGGCGCCACCAATGCCACGCTGGTCGTCAACCCCGTCGAGCCCCGGCATGCCGGGAGTTACGTAGTGAGGATCGCGAACGCCCAGGCCACCATCGCCAGTGCCCCGGCGCTCCTGACGGTGCTGCCGGGATCCGACAAGGACCGGGACGGGCTGTCCGACGACTGGGAACTGGCCCACGGCTTGGATCCGCGCCTGGCGGCGGACGCAGGCCTGGATCAGGACCACGATGGGCTGACGAACCTCGAGGAATTTCAAGCCGGGACGAACCCGCGCGATCCGGCGAGCCGGCTTGAAGTGGTCGAGTTGATCTACCCGGCGACGCCGGAAGCGCCGTTATTGATCCGGTTCGCGGCGAAGGCGGGCAAGACCTATACCGTGCAGTACCAGGACGAGATCGCCATCGGTCCCTGGCAGACCCTCGAGCATCTGCCGGCATCGCCCGTGGGTGGTCTGATCAGTGTCGAGCACTCGCCCCCGCCTCACCCGTTCAAGCGGTTCTACCGTGTCGTCACGCCGGCGCAGATCGAATGAGCATCCAGCCGCCGGGTTCGGTGTGGGGATGGCTCGTCCCCGGTTAGTGTGGTTCGGAGGGACTGGCGTCCGCGGGGCTGTGGGCGCGAAAGAACTGCTGGCTGTCCGAGATTCGGAGCGGCCAGGGGCTGCTGGCCGCGATCACCGTCCACGCGGTGCCGAGGCGGGGGGTTGACTCGAGTACGCCTTCGGACTCGTTCCAGGCGAGGACAAGGTCGCCCCCCACTTCCAGCAACCGCAGGCGTTGCGGAGGCACCCGCACAAGCCAGACCGTATCCATGCCGGTGATCCGGGCGTTCTGCCCCGCCGTGATCCGGAAGCGGGCCAACTCGATCTCAGGACCGATGGGGGGCAGGGGCGGCGTGCGTTCGAGGAGTTTGCCGGGACTGAATTCAAGAGTGCCACTGGCGAGGGTTGCCCCGGGGATTTCAAGCGTGTAGGCGACGGCGACCGGGCGGGTGCTGAAGCTGCTCAAGGCGACTGGTACCCCCGCGCGCAGGAGCGCGTCGTCCAGGCGCCGGTCGTGCCGGGCCACGCCGGCGCCAACGGGCGCGCCGGCCAGGCTGCCGAGGAACGGTGCCAACCTCGCGCCATCGACGCCTGGATTCCAGACGTGGTTGTCGGGGTACAAGGTGAGGGGAGCCGTGAACCAGTTGCCGCGGATGTCCATCCGTTCCGTGCGCTCGCGCCAGTCAGTCCAGGTCATGCCCCAGACATCCCGTTGGTTGTGAATCATGATCGAGTTGGTGACGCGCAGGAAGCCGCTGTAGGCGGCGGTGTAATTGTCGCCGAACCGCCCGCCATTCACCCCGCCGATCGCCAGGGAAGCCTCGAGCCGGCCCTCGGGACTGCCATAGCCCGATTCCAGCGCCTGGCCGCAGTGGAGAAACACACCTCGCCGATGAGTCACGATCTTCCCGTTCCCGCTCAGGGCGTTGCCTTCGTGGAAGATGTTCTCGAACCAGCACTCCTCGAACTCCAACTGCCCGCTCCCGTTCGCCCCGCTGTCCACGCCGTCGTCTTTCGCCCAGCCAAACAACGTCCGCGTGAACCGATGCGTGCCGTCAACCAGGTAGATGCCGTCGTTGTCGCCGTCAACGAAACCAGGCGTGTCGTCCGGGAACTCGAGGAAGGCGCTGTCTTCGACACTGAAGCCGGCGCCAGTGAACTCGCCGCCCGAGGTGGCGCGCTGGAGGATGAAACGCGTGAGCGTGACCGTTCCGCCGTTGACGGAGTGACCCCACTGACCCGCCAGTTGGAAGGCCGCGCAATCGGTGAGGGTGAGCGTCGGCGCGTTGGTCAGGTAAAAGAGCGCCTGTTCGCGCCGGTGGCTTGCCGGACGTCCGTTGCGGCCAAACCAGTTTGGTTCCGCCCCGCTGCCGGTGAAGACGGTGGCCGTGGCGGTGAGGCGCGAGCTGTCCCTTTCCAGGAGAAAACCGCCCCAAGGTTCGCCGGCCTGGCGCGGGAACCAGATCAGGGGCGCTTCGAGCGTCCCTTCGAGGACGAGTTCGCCTTCGAGGACGATGTCCACGCCGGGTGCCAACCGGACCAGCGACCCCGCGCCCACGGTCAGCGAAGACCCCGCCGGGATGGTGAGCGGGGCCGTGATCTCGATCCTCGAGTGTGCCGGCCAGATCGTTCTGCCTGACAACACGCCGCCGACGTTCTGCCAGGTCGGGTTGTTCTCGATCTGGATGGTGACGTGGGTCGTCGTCGGTCCCACCGTTGGCGCGTAGTGGAACGGGCCGGGCAACGCGGCCACCGCGAGAAAACCGGACCCGACGCCGCGGCGCAGAGGAATGTCGGGCTGACCTTCGGCTTGGAGCGCACCGTGGGCGCGTATCGCGCGTCCCTGCCCGTCCAGCAGCCACGCCGCCACCGGGATCGGTGTGTCTGCCGGGAACGCGGCGGGGACCAGAAGTCGCAACCGCGCCCCGCCCAGTGCGTCGGGCGGGGCGGGGATAGGCGGCGGCGGCGTGAAGGGGGCCAGCCCGATTTCGGTCGAGCCTCGTTCTGAGGCCCGAACGACGAACTGGAGCCGGCGAGTTTCCACGGTGCCGGTGCTGGTGTTGGTGCGGACCACCTCGAGTTCATGATAATCCGGGGCCGCGACGACGGTCACTTCCCCCACGGGGATGGTGGCTTGGTCGAGTGTCGCCGCGTAAGCGAACCCGATTTCGGGAACCACGGTGAAACTGACTTGGTCAGCGTACAGGGTCCGATTAGTCAGGCCGGCGACTACGATCTGGGCGAGGGCGGTCGGGGGGGCAGCGACGCCCAGGGCGAGAGCGGCTGGGAGCGCGACGCGCCGGGCGAGCCGGAGGGATGCGCGCACCGGACAGTGGTCCGCGGCGGCGGTTCGGAACCGGGTTGCGTGCAAGGTCGCAGGGCGTTGATCCATGCCGGGTAGCCGGGGTTCGCCTCTTGGTCAGGGCAGCGAAGGCGTGACCAGGCGATAGAAGCGTTCGCGAAAAGGCGCCGGCGCCGGATCCAGGACGGTCGCGGTCTCGGTGGTGGCCCGAGGCGGGACGTCCAGCAACCGTTTCCACTCCGGCAGCGAGAGCGTATCGCTGTACAGGATGGTGTAGGTCTTGCCGGCGACGGCGTCGAAGGCCAGTTCCGTGCCTTGGGGCCCGGGCGTGACGGAGCGAAAGGCCAGGCGGCTGGAGGCCAGGTGGGGATCGGTTCCGGCGATGTATTCCTCGCGGTTAGTGAAGCCATCGAGGTCGGGATCCGCCTGGTCATCGCGCACCAGGAGGTAGGTACCCTGGCTTTCCTCCCAGGCATCGGGCAGCCCATCGCCGTCGGCGTCATAGAGTCCGGTCGAGCCGACGGACGGCACGGCTGCAGTCCAATTGGAGGGGTCGTTGGCGTAGCTGGGATGGCGCACCCGCTGGAGGGAGGGACCGGAGCCGTCGGCGGTGGCCGGCCAGGGCGGCCGATCGTCGTAGAGGACGCGCTCGAGGAGCACGTAAGGCACCCGCCCGGCGTTGGTCCCGGTCGTCTCGGGAGCGTCCGGGGCATGGAGCTCGAGACTGCCGCCGCCGTTGTCCAGCAAGCCCTGGTAAGGCCCCACGAGCGTGCCTCGAGGCCCGTACAAGGCGCGGAACGCCAAGGTCGCGGTGGGATTCGTCAGGGGATCGAAGCTCACCAGCACCAGGAAACCATTCGGCGGGATCGCGTGATGGCGGGTGAAGTCGAACGCCACCGCGCCACGCAACCGCCAGCCGTTCGTCGGATGCGCCAGGTCGTACAGCGGCACATTCGTGGTCGTCAGGTTGCACAACTCGATGAACTCGTCGCGTCCGTTATCCACTCCGCCGGGCGACGGCGGATGATACTGGATCTCGGCGATGGCGACCGGGCCGATGCGCGGGGGCGCGTTGCTGGCGCCGCGCCCGGTGCGGAAGCGTTCGAGTTGATCGGGCGGGCTCGCCGGCGTGACCGAGGTGCCAAACGTCAGCCCCTCGAGCGAGGCAAAATCCGCTCCCACGCTGGTTGGAACCCGGCCAAACGAGACGCCGTTGAACTGCGGGCCAAACCTGGCGTGCGCCCGGAAGCCGGAGAGCTGGCCGGCGCCATCAACGGCGCACAGCCAGAGCGAACCGCCGCGCGCGGCATCCAGGGCGAAGCTGCCCCCGGCACCGGGATCGGGATTGAACTGGTACTCGTAAAAGACGGCGAAGCCGCGCGGCGCCAGGATCGTGCCGGCCGGGATGGGGAACTTGAGGAGTTGTTCGGAGGTATCACTGAGCCACCAGCCGCTGAGATCCACCGGAGTGGTCGTGGGGTTGTGGAGTTCGATCGCGTCTTCGAGCGGCGGATCGGTGTGGGTCAGGATTTCGTTGATGACCACGTTCGTCAGCGGCAGCCAGTTACCCGCGCCCGGCGAGGGCGGGGAAAAGAAGACACGCTGTGTTCCGCCGTCCGGGAAGCGGCCCTCCGAGACCCCGGCGGTCTGCGGGCCGAAGACGATCGTGTCCACGGCGGGCGCGGTTCCCGGCGGGAAGAGGGCGATGGCCTCGCCGTCGGCATCGAGGGAGAAGCCGACATGGTCCGCTCCCTGCGCGGGGTCGTTGTCGGCCACGATCCGGAGGTAACCGGCGGGTCCGGTGCCCAGGAAGGTCAGGTCGGCGAGGCGATGCTTGGTCCGATTGTCCAGTTTGTCGGTCAGGTAGAAACCGCCGAGCGCGACCGGCTGCAAGCCTGGGTTGTGCAGCTCGAACCAATCAGCGCCGTCGGCAACGCTGGCGGCCCATTCGTTGATGCGGACAATGGCGGCGTTGCCCAGCCCGGCCGCAAGGTTGGCCGCGCCCGGGGTCGGCAGACCGAGCGTCCAGGGATCGTTCGGGCCGGGCGCGCGCGCCAGCGTGAACCCGCCGGCTTGCGGGCCGAACACGACCGCATCCATGAGCGACGCAGTCGCGTCGTAGAGTTGCACCGCATCGCCGCCTTCGTTCAGCCCGAACCCGGTGTTCAGATCGTACGGGAAGCCATACGACGCGGGGACATCGCCGTTGAACCGCACGACCAACCGGCCGTCCGGTGGGAGGGTGGCTCCGTTCGGAAACACCCAGCGATGCGCCAGGGGCGCGCTGTCGGTGAGACTCCACCCGGCCAGATTGACGGTGTTGGTCGAGGGATTATGCAATTCGACCCAATCGGTCGGCGTTGTACGCGGGTTCGAGCCCGTCGCGGGCGCCGCCGCGACCTCGCTCAAGACGAGTGCGGCCGGGGCGCCGTTCGTCGGATTAGGCCCCCGCGGATTCCCCGTGCCCGGTGTGGGTGCGGGGAAGAAAGCGATGACGCCCGATCCGTTCGGCTGGCGGCCTTGCGAAACGCCGAGGCGTTGCGGGCCGTACCACACCAAGTCGATCGGGGTGAGGTCCGGCGCGAACAACCCGAGGTGGCCCAGGCCGGCGTCGAGACGGAAGTTCAGGTGATCGGCGCCCCGCGCGACCTCGCCGTCGGCTTTGAACACAACGAAGCCGTTGGCGGCGATGAAGCTGAGGGGCGCGATGGCGTGTCGCGTCGGGAGCCCCGGCGGGGCGTCGGTGAGGAACAAGCCGCCCAAAGCGACCGGGACAGGCTCGGGGTTGTAGAGCTCGAGGAAATCGTCCGGGGCGAGCGGCGTGCCGGCGGCGAGCCATTCATTCAGGCGCAGCGAGCGCGGATCGCCGAGAGCGAGCGGGCGGTTTGGCGCGCCGAACGTCGGTTCGCACGCGACCCAGTCACCTGCCCGATCCCGTCCGAGCGAGACGTCGGGCACCTGGGGGCCGAAGCGAACCGAATCGAGCAACGCCCCGCCCCGCGCCGGCGCCTCGTGCAGGTAAAGCGCGTCACTGTCGGCGTCCAGACCGAATCCGAGATACCGGGCCGGATCGGGCCCGTTGTCGGCAAAGAGCACCAGACGCTGGCCCGGAGCCAGCGAGGTGCCCGGCGGGAAGGTGAACCGGTGGCTGGCCAGCGGATCGTCCGTCAAGCCCATCCCCGAGAGATCCACGGACGTGCCTCCGAAATTGAACAACTCGACCAGGTCCGGCGCGCCGCCACCCACCAGCAACGTCGTGCGGTTCCGGGCCAGGATCTCGTCCAGGCGCACGCCGGAGAGGCCGGTGTTCACGGTCCAGGCCCATGAAACGGTCGGGGCGAAGGCGGCCTGCCAGGAGCCGGCGCTGTTCCGGCCGACCACCGAGACGGTGTGGGTGCCGTTGGCCAACCCCGTGAGAACGAGGGGTTCTTCGATGGGCACGGCGCCGCTCCACGAGCCGTCGTTCAGCTTCCACGAGTAGTGGGTGATGCCCGGCCCGGCGATGGCCAACGTGGCTGCGGTGCTGGCCGTCAGGGCGGGCGTTTCGCCGGAAATCGAAGCGCCGGCCGCCACAAGGGCTCCCATGTCGCGGCCGTTTGGACCGGTGCCGAGCGCGGGGGAACCGGGCCGGAGAGCGAGATCGTCCCACAGCGTCCGCCACGAGCGGCTCTCCGGATCGGCGTTCACAAAGCGCGGGTCCGCGTTCAGGTTCCCCACGCCCGGCCAGTTCGTTCCTTCGACGAGCGTGCGGGTCACTTCCAGAGAAGACACGGCCGGGTTGAAGTTCGTCACGAGCGGATTGCCGCCCAGCTCGGCCACGATGTTGCCCTCGAGGTGCGCTTCCCGCCCCGCCGCGTCCGCGGGTGTGGCTGCCCCAAAATCCAGGACGCTGGCAGTCGCTCCCGTCACCCCTCCGGTCCGGATGCCGACGACGGTGTTGTTGGCGAAGAGCGCCGACGCGCCTTCGCGCAGGAGGAGCGCATGGTCGCAATCGAAGAAAAGGTTGCGCACGACGACGAGTTCGCTGGTGTACGGGTTATCGGGCACCCGGCCGGTGGCGATGGCGTGGGCGGCGTCGTCGCGCGGACTGTCCTGGTGTACATGCGCGAAAAGGTTGCCTTCGATGTGGGCGTCGGTACTCTCCAGCACCAAGACATCGTCCGCGGCTCCGGTGAAGGTGTTGTCCAGGAACTCAACGATGGGCCCCGGCCGATTCCCGCCGGTGAAGCGGACGACGTCGTGGTTGCCCGTCGTCTGTCCGAACCAGTTGCCCGCGATCCGCGCATGACCTTCGGCCGGGAGCCCCACGCAGCGGATCAGGTCGTGGCCCTCGAGGTCGGGCAGGACCGAGTTGAGGAGGGTGAGCGAGGAGTTCTCGAGCACGAGGCAGGGCCCCCCAACACTCGACCAGCTCAGGTGTTCGAGTTCGAGGACGGCGTTCACGGACCGGATGGTCGCGGTGCCGCCGGCGCCGGCCCCCTCGAGGCGGACAAAGGTCAACCGCTGCGCGACGGGTCCGGTGTGATCGAAATAAAGCGCGGCCCACGGACGCGTCTCGCCGGGAGGGCGCGCGAAGCGGATCGGGTGGGTCTCGGTGCCGTCAGCCAGGAGTTGCCCCTGCACGGTGATTCCCAGCCCCGGGTCGAGGTAGATGGTGGTGCCGGGAGCGATCGTGAGCGTCCGGCCGTCCGGCACGGTCAACGGGCTGACCAGGCGGTACGAGCCGGCGGCCGGCCCCCAGGTGGTTGAGGCGCTCAGTGCGCCACCCACCGGCACGATGTCACCCGACTCGCGCCATACGGTGACGTTGGTGCGGCCCAGTTCGCGTCCGGCGCGGTCGAGGCATTGGACGGGGATCCGATTCAGGCCGGGTTCGAGTGCCACGGTGTTGGTCCAGCGCCCTTCCCAGACCGACCAGGTCGAATCGAGCCCGCCGACGACGACACGCGCCGTGTCCAGAGCATTGGCGGTACCACTCAGACGGACGCTGGCTTCGGTCGTCCGGTAGTAATCCCCCTCAAGCCCCAGCGGCACCGAGACCGTCAGCGTGAGCGGCAATTGCGACAGGATCGAACTCCGACGTGTTGCGGCCCAACTTTTGATCGTCGCGAGCACGTCGCCGGGAACCCAGCCACCCAGCACCTGATCCACCAGCGGCTCGAACTGCGCCGGCGACAGCGTCGTGTCGCAGAGCCGCTTCAGTTCGCGGAAATAGAGGGGGGCGAACTCCGGATGGCGCAAAAGCCGGACGGCGAAATTCGCGCGCTGATCGGGCGCGGTCGTCGAGGGGGCGTCAATGACGCGCCAGATTGAGCGGTTCGGGTCCATGGGGGCATCGCCCTGACCGAGCACTGTGTCCAGGTCATAGGGGATGAGGCGGAAGCGCGGGTCCACCATCCCCCGGTATAGCGCGTAGTCATCGCCCACGCCCCGAGCCAGGCCGTTCTCGGACAGATCGAGCGCATTCACCACCGCGAAGTAGCGGAGGAAGCCCTCGACGTCTGCGACAGCGCGGACACGGGCGACGTATTCGGCCTCCGGGGTCAGCGGGGAGAGGGCAAGGGTGAGCGCCACCAGATCGCTCCAATCGTTCTCGCTCTGGTTGGAGGCCTTGAGGTAGCCCCCGGAAACACTGTTGGTGTAGTTCCACCAATCCGGGCCCTCGTAATCGAGATTCGCGTACCAGGGAAAAATCGCGGCCCGATAAAGGTTCCCGTTGCCATCGCCGGGGAAATGACGGTCGGCCCATTCCTGGTTGAGCGGTTCGAGCAGGCAATAGGAACCGAACCCCGCCCCGAGGCCCGACCCGTTGGCGGGCACCCCACTGCGGGCGTGGTTCACGCCGTTCAGACGCACCTGGACGACCCGGCCGGCGGCGGCCGGGAGCCCGGATTGGAGCGCGAACGCGCTGCCGATCATCTGGGCGTGAATGAAGTTGATGTTCAGGTTGATGGCCGTCAGGCCGTCCCAGGGACGGTCCGACGGGATGTTGACTCGCCAACTCTTGTCCGCGCTCCACCGCGATCCCGACCCGCGCAGGCGCACGCCGACGTTGTACCGCACGCGGGTGCCCGTGCCGTCAGTGCTGATCAGCGTGCCATTCATCTCGGCGTTGCTGAGCAGGCTGAACTGGCCGTTGACGTTGTACATCAGCCGCTGGAACTCGTCGCGCTCCGACCCGGTAAGCACCAGGCGCAGCAGCGGTTGGTCCACGTTGCTGGGACTCGGCGGGTCCAGCCGGTCATCCACCTGGTAAAGCGCGTTGCAGGTCTGGGAGAAGGAACCGTCGGTCTGCCGGGCCGCGGCCGGCCAGGTTCGGACCCGCCCCTGGGCATCTGCGGCCTCGAGGTAGAACTCGATCACCGTGCCGTTGGTATGCGCCGGCAAGACCACGCCGTACACGCCGTCCCCCGCGCCGCCATCTCCCTGCGTCGCATCATCGCGCATCCGCAGCGGCTGAAACGGCGGCGGCGTCGTGGTGCTGTGATTGCGGTAGTGCAGAGTGACCTGGACCGTGGCCGGCTGTTCGTCCACCACCCGCGCCGTAATGGTGACCGGATCCGACGGCGTCGGGACTGCCGGCAGATGCGCGACGTCGAGAAGAAACGGCGCCACATTCGCGGTGGCGACGGAGTTGGGCCGGCCGGGGGTTCCCTGGGTGGTCACGCTCGCCAACCAGTTCTGACCGTCCCCGTGGGGGAGCAGTGGGTTGACGCGTTCAAGCGAACTGCCGCCTTCCAGCGCGTCGGTCGCGACGTTCCACTCCAGGCCGTCGTGACCGGCGAACCATTTCCAGCCGCGGTATCCATATTCGAGCGGGCCTCGCTGGCGGAGCGCCCAATCCCCTTCGTCGGCGTAAGTGACGCTGTCGCTGGTCGCGCCGTTGCTGTCGAGCAACCGGATCGTCTCGCGGTTGTTGCTGAGCTGGCCCTGCCAGTTGCCGACGACGTTGGTGATGCCGGGGTACTTGGCCACGAAGTTGGTGAGGTTGGCTGCCACCACCAGATGGCCACCCGGATTCAGCCGCGGCCTGACCGCCGGCACGATCATCGTCCCGGCGACTGTGACCGCGTTCGAGAACGCCAACTCCACGGCGCCTGTCAGGCGCCAGCCGGTCAGGTCGGCCACCTGAGTGCCGGCGTTGTAGAGTTCAATGTACTCCTCCGCCGGGTTCTCGCTCGCCGGATGATACATGACCTCGTTCAGCAGCACCGTCTGACTCCAGGCGGAAATCGCCACCAGACCGGGTAACCACGGCGCCCCGACATCCGCGATTCGCAGACGCATCATCATGGCGCGAACGTATCTTCGGCGAACGGCCTTTGCCAGCCTCATCACGAATTGAACTAGCGGACGAAGCACCGAACGGGAGGCGCGGCCTGCGCGCGTGGCGGAAGCCTGTGCGGATTCGCCGATGGACCCATCGCCCCCGCGCCCCGCGTAGCGCAGACGGCCTTGACCAAATGAAAAAGGCGCGGCTGGCAGGCCGCGCCTTGAGATTCAGCCGACCAGGCTTCAGGCTGTGGGGGCCATCGGCGGGGTCTTCAGGATGTCGAACAGGCTGGGCATCGGCGGCTTGAGGGTGCGGAACTCGCCGAACTGCAGCTTGCTCGCGTCGGTGTAGAGTTGCTCCGGCCCGTAACCGAACTTGGAGTTGAGCACTTCATCCCACTCGACGCCCTTGCCGCTGTACGCGGCCTCGCGGCCCATGATGGCGGTGAGCGTGCTGTCGGTGACCTGGGCGGCCTCGTTCAGGTCGCCGTCGTTGAGGATGGCGTTGATGAGGTTTACGTGCTCCTGCACGTACGGGTCCACCGGCCGTTCGCCGCGGTGCCGCCACATCTGGCCGCCCTGGGGGTGGATGCTGCCGCCGGGGTTGGCCCAGCCCTTGGTGCCATGCACGGCCTCGCTGACGGAGGACCACTGGCGCTTGATTTGGCCGCAGTAGCTGTACATGCGCACGCCGTTGGCGTACTCGAACTCGACCGCAAAATTGTCCCAGATTTCGCCCGAGGCGTTGCCCAGTTGCTGGCGGGCGCCCATGCCCCAGCAGCGCACCGGGTGCTGGTTGTTCAGGATCCAGTTGCACACGTCAATGTTGTGGACGTGCTGCTCGCAGATGTGGTCGCCCGAGAGCCAGATGTAGTGGTACCAGTTGTAGATCTGCTTCTCGAGGACGGTGTTGCCCCGCTCGCCGCGGTGCCAGATGGGCCCGCCGTTCACCCAGTAGGCGCGCAAAGTGACGATGTCGCCGATGTCGCCGCCCTGGATGCGCTTGATGGTCTCGATGTAGCTGGGCTGGTGCCGGCGTTGCGTGCCGGCGGCGACCTTGAGGTTCTTCTTCTTCGATTCCGCCGCCGCCGCGTACATGATCCGGCTGCCGGGACCGTCCACCGCCACGGGCTTCTCCATGAACACGTGCTTGCCGTGCTCGATGCAGGCCTTGAAGTGCGGCGGGCGGAAGCCCGGCGGGGCCGCCAGGATCGCGTAGTTCACGTCAGGCACTTCCAACGCCTTGATGTAGGCGTCGAAGCCCGCAAAGCACCGCTCATCCGGCACGCCAAAGGCCTCCCGGCCGCGCCGGGCCTGGCCGGGGAAGATGTCGGCGACGGCGAGAATCCTGCCTTCGACGCCGACCTCCTTGCAGGCCTGGAGGAAGTTCTGGCCCGCTCCGCCGCCGCGGCCGCCGATGCCGAGGATAACGGCGTTCATGGGCTTCTTGGCTTGGGCCAGGACGCTGGGGAAGTTCACCGCGGCCACGGCGCCGGCCGCGGCGGAGGCTTTGAGGAAGCTGCGGCGCGACACGGGCGCCGGTTCAAGGGATGGGTTCAATTGAGTCATAGTTTGATTTGCGAACGATTGCTGCCTTTGACGGCCGCCCACGCCCGGGCATTCAGGCGCGAGGCCGCAAAACGGGGACCGGCTACCGCACCTGGCCGCTGGCGGCCCATTCGGTGCCGCGCACGATGATGGTTTCCACCGGCGGATTCTGCAGCGCCTTCACGTCGTGGCCGAAGGTGTGGTGAAACACGCGGCCCTGGCCGTAGTCCAGCACGAACGCCAGCGGCTCGGTCTTCTTGCTCCAGTCCGAATCCGCCTCAAGCAGAACCCGGATGGGCGCGTCGCCCTGGAGCTTGGCGTACAGTTCGTCGTCGGCCTCGAAGGCGGTCAGCCCGCGCGCGATGGGATGGGTGGTGTCGGCGACCCGGACCTGGAACTTGCTGCGCGGCCCGTGGCCGGAGGTGCCCATGACCCAGTACCGCCCGCACAGTTTGCCGAACTCCGGCCACTCCTTGAACGAGGCGCTGGCCAGGTGCGCGACCACGAAGCCTTTGCCGCCCTTGACGAAGTTCAACAGGTTCTCGCGCGCCTGCTCGCTGATGGGCGGCGTCCGGGCGTTGTACATCGCGAAGTAGATCACGTCGTAGCGCTTCAGGCTCGTGGCGGAGTCGAGGACGCCGGCGTCCTCGCACACCCGGACCTCGAATTTGCCGGACTTGGCCAGGATGTCGCGCGTGGCGGCGGAGACCGACGGCCAATCATGGGCCGGCATCACGTCGTCGCCGGTGATGAGCAGCACCTTGATCTTGGGTACGTCCGCCGCCTGCGGGGATGGCAGGTAGCCCAGCAGGCAGCACAGCAGCAGGGTGGAAAGAATCGAGCGCATGGCGAGGTGGAAGTGTGGATGTTTCACGGTAACCGGGGTGCTTTAACGGCCCGGACGCGCCGGGTCAAGCGAAAGACCGGCGACGCAGCATGCGAGGGGCACCCCGGCTTCTTGCCGGCGTCGAGCGGGCCGTAGTGGCCCAGGCGACCTCGCCTGGGACCTTGCCGCAAGCGACCCGCCAGTGGGTCGAAGGTCGAAAGTCGAAGGTCAGAACAACGAACCAAGAACCAAGAACAAAGAACCACAATGGCTGGGCGCGACGGAGTCTCGCCCCACCCCGTCAAGGCCGGACCGGCGCAACAGTGAGATGCGCCCCAGGCCTCGCGTGAACAAAAATAATTGTTGCGTTCACGGCCCGGCGGGCTTAATTGGAAGCCGTTGTAGGTCTGACCGCCCGGTACCTCCAGTTCCCGATTCAGTTAAGGATTCTTCGGGCCGGCGGTTTTCCCGGTTTCTCGACGCTCGTACGTCGCCCGGTTGGTAACGAGTTTCAGCCACACAGTCTTGAGCAAGATGCGACCGCCCATGAACAACGCCTCGGTGCCGGACAACGGCTCCGGCTATCTGGAAATCTCCGAGAAGGGGTTTGGCTTTCTCCGCTCGGCGGAGAACCACTTCCACCCCAAACCCACGGACGTGTTCGTCACCCCGGACACGATCAAACGCCATTTCCTCCGGGAAGGGTGTCTGGTGAAGGGCACCCTCCAGCCGCCGCACCGGGGCAGCAGCCCGCAGTTGCGCGAGGTGCTTCAGGTGAACGGCATGTCCTTCCAGGAGTACACCAAGTCCGTCCGCTTCGAGAACCTGACCACCATTGACCCGGTGGAGAAGTTCCGGCTGGAGACCTCGCCGGACCTGCTGGAGACGCGCATCATTGACCTCGTGACGCCCATCGGCAAGGGCACCCGCGGTCTGATCGTGGCGCCCCCACGCACCGGCAAGACGACCATCTTGAAGCAGATCGCCAACGCCATCACCGCCAACCATCCCGAGGTGCATGTGCTGGTGCTGCTCATTGACGAGCGGCCGGAGGAGGTCACCGATTTTCAGCGTTCCGTGAAGGCGGAGGTGGTCGCCTCCTCGAACGACCAGGACCTCGAAACCCACGTGCGGCTCTCGCGGTTCATGATCGAGCGCTGCCGCCGCATGGTGGAATCCAAGAAGGACGTCTTCATCCTGCTCGACTCGATCACCCGCGTGGCCCGCGCCTACAACAGCGTGCATGGCGGCTCCGGCCGGACCATGACCGGCGGCGTGGACGCCCGCGCCCTCGAAATTCCGCGCAAGATCTTCGCCTCGGCCCGCAAGATCGAGGAAGGCGGCTCGCTCACCATCATCGCCACGGCCCTGATTGACACCGGGTCACGGATGGACGAGCTGATCTTCCAGGAGTTCAAGGGCACCGGCAACATGGAGCTGGTGCTCGACCGCAAACTGGCCGACCGCCGCCTGTTCCCGGCCTTGGACATCCCGCGCAGCGGCACGCGCAAGGAGGAGAAGCTCTTTCCGAAGCACCACATCGAGTCGGTGCGCAAGCTTCGTCGCATGATGGTGGACCTCAATCCGGTGGAGGCCATGGAAACCCTCCTGGCCGCGTTGAAGAAACACCGCACCAACGACGAGTTGCTCATGAAGCTCAGCGCCTAGGCCGGGGCCCGCCGGCCCGAAGCCCGGGCCAAAGCGCTCCCCGCTCTTCGCTGTAACTTCTCCGGCTTCCATGCCGGCGCCGCCGACCGGGCGATGGTCCGTCGAAACCGCTCGCCTGCCGCCCGGCACGCGGGCAAACGTTGTCGCTGTGAAGCGCAGAACCCAGCGTTCCCAGCCGGTGCCGCTCGTGGACTCACCCCGCTCCCGGCCGCCTTTGCAGCGCATGCTGCAAATCCACCAGGCCATCGCCTCCGGCGGTTACCCCAACGCGACGACCCTGGCCCGCGACCTCGAGGTGAGCGTGAAGTCCATCCAGCGCGACCTGGATTTCATGCGCGACCGCCTGAACCTGCCCATCGCCTACGACGGGCGCCGGCATGGCTACTGGTACACCCAGGAGGTCAGCGCCTTCCCGACACTGCAAATCACCGAGGGCGAGTTGTTCGCGCTGGTGGTGGCGGAAAAAGCGGTCCAGCAATACCGCGGCACCAGTTTTGAAAAGCCGCTGCTGAGCGCGCTCAAGAAAATGGCGGCGGCCCTGCCCGAAACCGTGTCGCTGCACCTGGCGGACTGGGACCAGACGATCTCGTTCCGCACCCGCGTCGAACCGCTGCTCAACCGCGACATCTTCGAGGGCCTGGCCCGCGCGACCGCCCGCCGGGAGCAATTGGAGATCGCCTACCGCAAACCCGGCCGCGCCGCGCCCGAGCCGCGCGTGGTGGACCCGTACCACCTGGCCAACATCAACGGCGAATGGTACCTCTTCGCCTTCGACCACCTCCGCCGTGCGGTGCGCACCTTCGTGCCGGCGCGAATTCACGCGCTGCGGCCCACCGCGCGGACCTTCCGCCAGCCCGCGGGGTTTTCGATGGACGCACGGTTGCGCGACAGCTTCGGGGTGCATTCCGCCGAAGGCTGCTTCGAGGTGGTGCTGCGGTTCACGCCGCGCGTGGCGGACTACATCCGCGAGAAACGCTGGCACGCCTCCCAGGCACTCGCCGACCTGCCGGACGGCGGGGTGGAACTGCGGCTGCGGCTCTCCAGTTTGGTGGAAATCCAGCGGTGGGTGCTGGGCTGGGCCGGCGACGTCGAAGTGGTCCAGCCGCCCGAACTGGTCGCCGGCGTCCGGGCGGCGGCGACGGCCATCCTGGCCTCCACGCGCGGGACTTGAGCCGTACCGAGCAACTTTGACCCGCGGGTGGTGTTGATGCGGAAGGCTTGGGCGACGTTGACAAGACCGCCGCTCCGGCCATAACACTGGGTCCGCCGCAGGCTGGAGCCGCCCGACCTGCGAGGGCCGGCCGGTAAACCGGGCGGAAAGCGAAGACGACTAGTTTATGCGAATCAAAGCGAATTCCAGCTCCGGCTTCACCTTGATCGAGATCATGATCGTGGTGGCCATCATCGGCCTGCTGGCGGCCATCGCGATCCCCAACTTCGCCAAGATGCGCCAGAACGCCCAGAAGCAGGCCTGCATCATGAACCTCCAGACCATTGACAGCGCCAAGGAGGCCTGGGCGGCCGCGAACCGCAAGGCGAACGGCGACAGCGTGGACGAAGCGGCGGTGAACGCGCTCATCAAGAAGGGGGCGCCGGAGTGTCCGGCCGGCGGCACCTATTCGTACAACGCGGTGGGCACCCCGCCCTCGTGCAGTCTGGGCGCGGCCACCGGGCATACCCTTTGAGCGCCACAACGCCGGCTTCCAACCGGCCGTACCGCCGGGCCGCACAGCCCGCCCGATACACGAATTCCCTGAACGGCAAGGAGCCGACGCAGCGGCGCCTTAACTGTCTGGCGGAGATTCCTCGCTCCGGTGGGGCCGCGCTGTCCTGCGGCCGGGGCGCAAGCGGTCACGACCGCGGTTGACCCGTCCTCCCGGCGGCTGGAATGACCCCCGTCTGGCTGACGGGGATGGCTGCCGCCACAGCCCGCGGTGCCTGGCTTTTCAAGGCCGGGGTGCGCTCGCGGCGGCGTGTGGTTGTCCGGCCGGTCGCCCGCCGGGGAAAAGGTTTGCCCCGGTCCACTTGCTTCCTACCATGCCGCGCCATGCAACCGTCCCCGCGCGCGCTGTTTCGCATCGTCATGCTGTGCCTGTTCGTGTCGGGCGCGGCGGGCCTGGTGTACGAGGTGGCCTGGTCGCGGTACCTGGCGCTCTTCCTCGGCCACACGAGCTACGCGGTGGTGGCGGTGCTTGTCGCCTTCATGGGCGGTCTGGCGCTGGGCAATCTCTGGCTGGGGCACTTCGCCGACCGCACACCCCGGCCGCTGGCCGTCTATGCCTGGCTGGAAATCGGCATCGGGGTGTACGCGCTCGCTTTTCCGTTCTGGTACGACCTGTGTTACGACCTGTTTGTGGCGGTGGGGCGGGGGTTGGAGCCGGGCACGGCGACCTCGCTGGCCTTGAAATTCGCCTTCAGCCTCCTCACGGTGCTGCTGCCCACCGTGCTCATGGGCGGCACGTTGCCGGTGGTCACCCGCCTGCTGACGCGGTCGTTGAGCGAACTGCGCGAAAAGATCGCCGGCCTGTACTTCGTGAACAGCGCGGGCGCGGTGGCGGGCACCTTCCTGGCTGACTTCTGGTGGCTGCCGGCCATCGGCCTCGAATACACGATCTACGCCGGCGCGGCGATGAACCTCGCCGTCGGCGCCGCGGCCATGTTCGTCAGCGGCTGGATCAAAGAAGGCCGCATGGCGACCGTGGCGGTGGCGGGGTGGACACCGGCCGAAGTTGATGCAAGCCGAAGTCCGGCGGTGGAACCGGACGCGGTGCGCGCGGGAAACCAGGCGTCCGACGCGGCCAACGCGGAGGCGAACTTCGCCTTTGACCCGCCGCAACTGCGGCTGGCGGTGATCGGCATCGGCCTGTCCGGGTTTGTGGCGATGCTGTACCAGATCGCGTGGACGCGGATGCTGGCGCTGGCGCTGGGCTCGAGCACGCACGCCTTTTCGCTGATGCTCATCACGTTCATCGCGGGCATCGCGGTGGGGTCGTGGGTGATTTACCGCTGGCGCCGGCTGGGCAATCCCCTCACGGCGTTCGCCTGGATCGAGCTGGCGCTGGCCGGAGCGGTGCTGGTCTCGATGTTCTTCTATGAGTTGCTGCCGTACTGGTTCGTCCGGCTCGCCCGGCTGATTGCCAACCGCCAGGAGGCCTACCCGCTTTACGAGGCCGTCCAGGGCCTGATCTGCGTGGCGGTCATGTTTGTGCCCACCGTGTGCCTGGGCATGACGTTGCCGCTGGTCAGCCGCGTGGCCACCCGGGAAGCCGCCCGCACCGGACGCTCGGTGGGGCGGGTGTTCGCCGTGAACACGCTGGGCACGGTGCTGGGCGCGGGGTTGACCGGCCTCTGGCTGATGCCGGCGCTGGGACTGGCGCGCACCTTCGCCCTGGGTGTGGCGTTGAACGCCTTGATCGGCCTGGCGATCCTGTTGGCCGGCCGGTGGCGTGGTTCCAAGCCGCTGGTGATTGGCGTGCCGGCCACGGTGGTGGTCGCGTTCGCGCTCGGCCAGCATTTTGCCGGCGTGTGGCCGGAGACGCTCAACCTGGGGTTGTTCCGCCAGCAACTCGTGCCGTCGTCGCGGCGGGAATTCCGCGAGACCGCCCGCAGCCTGGTCACGCATTACCACCGGGACGGCGCCAGCGCCTCGGTGGTGGTCCAGAGCCCGCCCGGCTCCGACCTGCTGTTCCTCAAGGTCAACGGCAAGACCGACGCCAGCACCGGCGGCGACATGAACACCCAGATTCTTTCCGGGCACCTGCCGCTGTTGCTGCGCCCGGCGTCGTCGGACGTGCTGGTGGTGGGCATCGGCAGCGGCATCACGGTGGGGGCGGTGACCCGGCACCCGGGCGTGCAGCGGGTTGACGCCGTGGAAATCTCGCCGGAGGTCGTGGCGGCCGCGCGGCACTTCCGGGCGGCAAACCACAACGCGCTCGAAGACCCGCGTGTGCGCGTGTACGAGGAGGACGCCAAGGCGTTCCTGCTGCTCACCGACCGGCGGTACGACGTGATCATCAGCGAACCGTCCAACCCGTGGATGGCCGGCGTGGCGGGGGTGTTCAGCCTGGAGTTTTACGAGACCTGCCGGTCGCGGCTGGCGCCCGACGGGCTGATGCTCCAGTGGATTCAGTTGTACGAGTTCAGCGACGCGGGCATGGACATGGTGCTGGCGACGTTCAGCCGGGTGTTCCCATACGTGAGCGTGTGGCAAAGCCTGCGCGCCGACCTGCTGCTGGTGGGCTCGACCCAGCCGCCCAACGTGGACCTCGCCGCCCTGGCCGCCCGCCTGGCCGTGCCGGCCGTCCAGCAGGACTTGGCCCGCGTGGGGCTGGACAACGTGCCGCTGCTGCTCTCGCAGGAGATCATCGCCTTCCCGAACGGCGCGCTCGTGCCGCCGTTCGAGAGCCGCGTGCACAGCGACTATTTCCCCGTGCTCGAGTATCTCGCGCAACGCGACTTCTTCGCCCGCGCCACGGTGGAGCGCCTGCGCAAGCTGGACGAAAACTTCTCCCGCCGCCCCGACACGCTGCTGGGGCGCTGGCTGCCCGAGCATCCGCTCGAAAAGGAGGACCTCGCGGCCTTTGCCGGCTATTACCTCACCGACGACCAGCGTCCGCTGGACGCGTTCATCACCCTGCTCAAACGCTGGCAGCGCGAACAGCCGGACAGCCCGCTGCCCTTCGAACTGGCCGCCCGCGTCAAGTACGTGGCCCCGCCCGGCGAACTGGACGTGCTCCGGCTGGCGCCGCGGCGCGATATGATTCAGAAACGCGCCCCGCAGGATCCCACGCTGCTGCGCCAGTACGGCAAGGCCTTGATGCGCCATTACGCGGAACAGGCCTCCGTGTTCAACCTGCCGCCCACCGTCGAGCTGGAGGACGTGCTGGCCCGCCTCATCGAGTTGGACCCGGACAACCAGCGCGCCTACCAGGCGTGGCTGGCCGAGGTGCACTGGGATCGCGGCGACGACGACGGTTGCGTGCGCTGGGCGGAGCAGGCGTTCGCGTCCGATTTGCCGCGCGGGCAGGCCCGGTTCAAGCTCGACCCGGACACCCCGCTGCGCACCGCCGCGCGCCTGGCCGACGTGTACCTGCGCCGGGGTGAACTGGCGCGCGCGGCCTCGTTTTGCGAGGGCATTGTGCAGTCCGGCTACCTGAACGCCGGGACGCGTCACAACGGCCTGCTTTTCGAGTTCACCCGGCGGCGCGTCCTGGCGGCTTTGGCGAGGGGAACCGCAACTCCGGCGGCGCCCGGCGCCGCGGCTCCGTCGGGTGCCGGCGGGCGGTGAACCCGAAAACCGAAGTTGGCTGTAGCGCAGCGCGTCACGCCTTGACGGGGTGGGGCGAGATTCCGTCGAGCCCTGGCTCGGGCTGCGGACGCTTGCGTCCGCGTCAGACACGGGCGGGTCGCCCGCGCCACCAACGCCGGCGAGTCGCCGGCGTAACTGTTGCCCGCCTGCGGCAATCCGGTCTTAGCGTTCCGGCGCGGCCAGCGACGCGCAGACGATTTCCTGGTCGTTGCGGGCGTACACCGAGCGGTTGGCGAAGGCGGGATGCGACCACACCACGAGCCGGCCGGGGTCGCGGTTCGTGGCTTCGAGCAGCTTCGTCCGGCTGAGCTCCTGGTAGCCTTGCGGCGTGAGCCGGGCGGTGATCAGGTGGCCGCGCTCGTTGAACAGGAAGAAATGGTCGGCGTGCTTGACGAGAAAGGCGTTGGCCCAGCGGGTCTCCTTTTCCGGCGTGGTCGCGGCCAGGGTTTCCCACACCCGCTCGCCAGTTTCCAGCTTCAGGCAACGCAACTGGCCGTAGCTGCATACGCCGTAGACGTGCCCGTCTTCGAGGAACGGCGTGGCGATGATGGAATGCAGATGGGTCGTGTCCTTCTCGCTCGCCTTGGTGGTGCGCCAGAGCACCTCCGGCTGCTCCGCGCCCAGCCGCAGCGCGAGCGAGCCGTTGTAGAACGCCGTCACGAACAGGATGTCGCCCGCCAGCCGGGGCGTGGGCGCCGTGAGCCCGAAGCGGCTCGCAAACGGCACGGACCAGATCACCCGGCCGGTCTCCGGCTCGAGCGCGTTCACCGCCTCGGGATGCCAGACAATGAGCAGCCGCCGGCCGCGGTGCTCGACCAGCGTGGGCGGGCCGTAGCCCGGCTCCTTGGCGGACAGCGCCCGCCACAGCTCGCGGCCGGTGTCCTTGTCGAACGCCACCGCCACGCTGCCCTCGCCGCCCGCCGCGCAGATCAGCCGGTTGCCGTCCAGCAACGGGTGGCCGGCGAAGCCCCACTCCGGCGTTTTCGCGCCGAAGTCCTTTTTGAAATCGCGCGACCAGATCACCCGGCCCGTGGCCGCGTCCAGGCAGAACAAATTGCCCTCCGCGCCGAGCGTGAACACCTGGCCGCTGCCGA
The DNA here is from genome assembly GCA_964568145.1 of uncultured Verrucomicrobiota bacterium. GTDB lineage: Bacteria > Verrucomicrobiota > Verrucomicrobiia > Limisphaerales > J093 > DSVZ01. Next base: position 26,171 of record CAZMOZ010000028.1, on the reverse strand, counting down.
CCGTGGGCGTGGCGCGCGGCCCGGCGGCGTAGCTGATCGTGTACGGCGCGTCGTACTCGTGCGTCCAGAGCACCCGGCCGGTGGCTTCGTCCAGGCAGAGCACGCGCTCGATGCCGGGCACGAGCGCCTTGGTGAAAGGATTCTCGGGATTGCCCATGCCGGGCGCGAGCCGGCGGTCCATGACGTACACGCGTCCGCCCGCCACCGCGGGACCTGAATAACCGGCGCCGATGGGCGTGCGCCAGCGGATGACCGGGCCTTCCGCCGGGAATTTCAGAAGAATGCCGGTTTCACGCCAGACACTGTCGCGTTTGGGCCCGAGCCATTGCGGCCAGTCGTCGGCCCGGACGGCAAGCGAGACCAGCGCCACCACTGCAACAAGCAATTTCAACATGGCCGGGAAAGTAGCGTAAGCCGGCCCTCCCGCCACCTCATTGCCCGGACGGCTCGCCGAACAGCTCCGCCCGCCGGTACGCCTCCGCCAGCAGTGTCATCGGATGGGCGACGCGGACCTTCAAGCCCCGCGCCCGCGCGCCATTGAGGAGTTGGAGCTGGCAGCCGGGATTCGCCGTGGCCACCACCGTCGCGCCGGTGGACTGGATGTGCCGCAGCTTGCGGTCGAGCAGTTGGCCGGCCATTTCCGGCTGGGTGAGGTTATAGATGCCGGCGCTGCCGCAGCACCAGTTGCTTTCGGGCAGCTCCACCAGCTTCAAGCCGGGAATCGCGCGCAGCAACTGCCGCGGCTGCTGGACGACCTTCTGCCCGTGGCTGAGGTGGCAGGACTCGTGGTAGGTTACCACCAGCGGCCAGAGCGAGCCCGCCCGCGGCGGGGTGAAGCCGGCTTCCACCAGCCACTCGTGGACGTCCTTGCACTTCTGATCCCAGTGCCGCGCGCGGTCGCGGTAGGCCGGGTCGTCGGCGAGCAGGCGGCCGTAATGCTTGAGGTGCGAGCCGCAGCCGCCGGCGTTGGTGATGATGGCGGCGAACCACTCCGGCGGGAACTGGTCCAGGTTGCGTCGCGCCAGGTCGCGGGCGAGTTCGAGTTCGCCGTTGTGGGTGTGCAGCGAGCCGCAGCAATGCTGGCGGCGCGGCGTGTACACCTCGCAGCCGTTGGCCGCCAGCACCTCGGCGGTGTCGCGGTTCACGTCGCTGAAGATCAAATCCTGCGCGCAGCCGGTGAGCAGGGCCACGACGTGCCGGCGCGGGCCTTTGGCGGGCGTGATTTCGGGGATGAGCTGGTGGGAGAACTTGCGCGGGATGTCCGGCGTCATCGCCTCGAGCTCGCGCAGGCGCTTCGGCAGCAGCCGCAGCAGCCCCCAGCGGCGCGGCACGGACTGGAGGCCCAGCCAGCGCCACTGGTACACGCGCAGCAGCCGGCCCAGGAAGCGCAGCCGGCGCAGGTCGTTGAACAGCCACTTCACCGCGAACCAGCGGATGAAGTCGCGCTTCGGACTCCGCAGCCGGCCGGTGCGCTCGACCTCGGCCCGGGCGCGCTCGAACAGTTCGGCGTAGTTCACCCCGGCCGGGCAGGCGGTCATGCAGGTCAGACAGCCAAGGCAGAAATACATCTCCTCGCCGAAGACGCGCGTGGGCTCGAGCCGCTCGTCGGCTATGGCGCGCATGAGCGCGATGCGGCCGCGCGGGCTGTGGCGTTCGAGCAGGGTCGCGTCGTAGGTCGGGCAGGTGGGCAGGCACAGGCCGCAGTGCATGCATTGCTGCACGACCGAGTAGTCGAGGCCGCGGAGGTGAGATGGCGCGTCGGGGTTCATGACGGACCCGGTTGCCAGTCCATCCTACACGAGTTTGAAGAAGTGTTCACGGCTCAAGCCCGCCTCCCGGATCAAGGCCCGCAAGGCTCTTTTGGCGAGCTCCCGATGGTTGGGCAGGTCAACCGGCGGCCGGAGGCGTGGCGCAGGATGATGTGGCTGCCGGTTTGATGATCCACGGCGTACCCCAGCCGGCCCAAAGCCCGTACAGCGTCCGCGCCCGAACACACGGGCAGCCTGCTCACGCGCGGACTTCCACCACTTCCTCGGTGATCAGCGGCGGGACGGGCTCATTGTGCCTGGCCAGGCTGGCCAGGTACCCGGCGACGGCGTCCTGGATGTTGGCCAGTGCCTCCTCCCGCGTGGCTCCCTGGCTGATGCAGCCCGGCAGGGCGGGATATTGCGCGACAAAGACGCCGTCATCGTCCGGCTCGACGAAGACACGGTATTTCATGCGCCCAGCGTAGGCGGATCAACCCTGCGGGTCAATGAACCGACGGAATTCGCTGGAAGCAACGGCCTGCGGCGGCTACGGCTCGAAGCGCTGGATGCGGAACAACTCCGCCTCCGGCAACCCGCCGCACTCGCGGGAAAGCGGTTCGAGCTTTTCGACCGGCTGGTTGACGAGGCTCCCCAGGTAGGCCGGCGCCGGGCGAAATTCTAGCACCGGACCGCTCCGATCCTTGCGGCGTACCGCCACGAAGCTTTCGCGGTAGTCGAACACCTCGACCAACTTGAGGTCCAGCCGGCCCAAGGAGTTGCCAGTACCGACTGCCAGGCCGTCCGCCAGGCAGGTGTAGGGCGTTTGGAGCGGCACGTAGCAGATGACTTCGAGTTCATGGCGGCCCCAGGTGGCGTTCAGTTCGCGGAGCGCGGCCTGGCCGAGGCGCCAGCCAAGCACGTTCCACGGCCCCACGTGACCGTGTTGACGGCGAATTTCCTCCCACCAATCGGCCGGGGGGCGGCCTTGGTTCCAGGCGTTGTCGCCGGCTTCCGAGCGGCGGGTAACTGGTGGTGCAGCCCCGGGGTCTGGGGTGGGGTCGGTTTCGTGGGCGCGCAAACCGGCGGCGGCCAGGCAAAGGCCGGCGGCCAGGCAAAGGCCGGCGGCCAGGAGCACGGCGGAGTGGAGCTGTGGGCGAGCACGGCACGCTGGGCAAGGTTGGACTTGCATGGTCGGCTAAGGGTAATAAAATTTTTGACATGCGTAACACGTTATCCGCCCCGCGTCAAGTTCGGACCTTATTTAATCCGACCGGGTTCAGGCCAAACTTCCACGGCTGTCTTTTCGGCCTCCTTTTGACCTGGGCCTTGCCGGTTGCCCTGTGCGCCGAGACCCACGCCCATCTTCAGGCGGTCACCCCCGAGGGGTTGAGCGCCTGGGAAGGTACACTCCCCGTCACCCTGACCGGGGTGTTGCTGTGCGACCCGGACGAGATGCTGGACTCCACCCCGAATTTCCTGCCGTGGAGCGACGGTGCCAACGTCGGCCGCCTGGGCGGCGAATGGCAGATCACCTTCCAGGCCGTGGAACCAGGCGACCGCGGCGGCACCACCTGCTGGATGGGGCAGAACTACGGCAACCTGCCCTGGATACGCGACGGCGAGCAAAGTTACAGCAACGAGGCCTGGGTGGCGGAGGTGCTCCGGTTGAATCACGACCCGTCCACCGGCCACCGCTTTCGCGCCGGCGATCTGATTGAAGTAACGGCGAACCGCTCGCTGTTTTACGGTGGCAAACGCAACCTCAATGAGGCCCACAGCGTGGACCGGGCAGCCAATTTCACCATCCGGCTGCTGTCGGCCGACCGCGGCCTGCCGGCGCCGGAAACCATCACTCTGGCCGACGTGATGCAGCCGGGCGGCAACCCCGCGGATTGGACCACCTGGCCGGCGATCTTCGAGCAAACCCGTTTCACGGGGGGCGAGCATTACCAGGGGATGCGGGTGCGGATCAACGGGCTGGCGCTGCTCACCACCAATGGCTGGAACCCTGTCCTCGCTTGGAGCGAGCGCCTTTGCACCGTGACCGACGGCGCGGGCCGTTATTTTCGGCTGCGGCTTCCGCGGCGCGACCTTGGGCCGGCACCGTCGGGCGTGTTCGATGCCCTGGGCATCTTCACTCAGGAATCCGGCTCGGGTGCGCAGGGGACCAACGGTTACGAGCTGTTCCTCCAGCAGGTCATTTCGCCGGCGCCGGCGGCCTTGGACATCGCCAAGACCGTCACTGTGAGCTGGCCCGTCAACGGGGCGCAATACCAGCTTGAGTATCGCACGGACCTGAACTCAGATCAGTGGCAGCCGGTCGCCACGACGCTGGTGGTCATCAACGGAAACTACGTGGCTCTGGAGCCGCTTACGACACCGCAACGGTTTTATCGCTTGAGGAAAACGAACTGAGCTGCGGTGTTGAGCTGTTTCCCGGGGAACTCGAAAGGGTGAAAGTACAAAATCCAAAATCCGAAGCCTGGTGTTGTTTCCAGTCGGCCTGGAGTGCGCGATCCGGCGGTGACAAGCGCCCGGCATTTGCCCTTTCTTCGGTTTGGGGACTTCCCGCGCCGCGCCATGCACGTGCGCCCGCCGGCTTCACCTTGATTGAACTGCTTGTCGTCATCGCCATTATCGCCATGCTCGCGGGGCTGTTGCTGCCGGCGCTGAGCGGCGCGAAGGAGTGCGCCCGGCTGACCAAGGTCCGCGTCGAACTCTACGGCTTGGGACTGGCACTGGAGATGTACGCCGATGACCACGCGGGCGCACTGCCGCCGGTGCGCGTGAACTGCAACTCCGACCTCGCCGATCATTGGTGTCAGTTTCCGGTGGAACTGGCCAACCAAGGTTACCTGCCCCGGAGCAACCGGCCCGGCATGGCCGCGTGCATGGAAGACGTGTTCCATCCGGGCCACACCTACAAGTACGCCACGCCGGGACCGCACTTGCTCAACGACTCTCCGACCGGCGATTTCCGGCTGTGGGTACCGGAGGATTTCCCGACCAGCCGCAGCACCAAAGGCGCGTGGCATTCGGACCTGGTTCAGGCACCGGTGCGCTGGGTAGTTTGGAGCTTGGGGCCCCGGCCGGACTCCCCGCGCAGCCAGTCCAGCCGGGCACCGCTCGCGGCGTCCACTTGGTATCGCCGCGGCGCAGGTGGCGTCATCCTCCGGCTGGCCACGCGCGAGGGCGTGCAGTGGCAATATCCCTGACGCGCCGGCGAACACGGCTGGTCAGTCTGCTCCGGTCAGCGGCTTAATTGAGGTCTCCCGCGCGCGAGAGCGGCAAGATGATTTTGGTGGCGCGCCCGAGCAAGTTTGACAGCGGCACCGGCCCGTAATGGCGGCTGTCCAGGCTGTTGGTCGCGTTGTCGCCCACCACGAAGTAACGGCCGGACGGGACGGTGAATGCTTCGGCAACGCCGAGTTGATTCGACCAACGCGGTGTCGGCCCGAAACGCAGGCGGTTGAAGACCGGCGGGTTCGCAACCGCCTGTCCATTGACCTCCAGCTTGCCGTTGCGAAAACGGATGACTTCGCCAGGCAGGCCGACCACACGACGCAAGTGTGGCTGTCCCGGGAGCGTGTTGGTCAACCCGTCGGTACGGAAGATCACGATGTCGCCCCGCGCCGGTTCGGCGAACCAGTAGGCGGTGCGCTGGATGAGCAAGATGTCGCCGGAGCCTGTCGGACCCTCCGGGCCAAGCGGAGCGCCGTGAATCGTCGGAGTCATCGTGGGGCTGGGCATCTCCCTCACAAGCAGCAGGCGGTCCGAAAGCCAGCCTGTGCCGAAGAACCAGGTGGGGCACAGCAGCGCCACGCCCAACCAACGCGTCCAATCCAGGTGAGGAATGGGCTGCCCAGATTTCACAAGCATGAGGACCCACATGACGAGGCTCAGCAAGCCGAGAATCCAAACATGCCAGACACCCGGTAGAAAGGGCAGGGGAGCGAGCGCGTCGTTGGCCAGACTCAGGCCGATCAATCCGCAAAACCAGGCGATCCCTGCTTTCCGCCGGCCACTCAAAAAGACGCCCGCGCCGGGTACGAAGAGGGACACAGCCGTGCCCACCCACGGGTGATGAACTGGCGGCGCGACGCACATGTTGCGGCGGCACGAAGACTACCTCCCGGTCGGAGTGATGTTCAAAAGGTAAATTGAGCGCCGGCGCGCACCCGCTTCAAAACTACGCCAGCGGTATTCATTGCGTGCCGCCGGGGTTGGTGAAACGCTTGGCATCCGTGAAAACCCCGATCCGCTCCCGCGTAAGGCCGCGACTTGGTCCGAACTTGTTCCTCCTCACTTTGGCCGTTGTGTGCGGAGCCTGCCTCGGCGCGCAGCCTGAGTTCGCCGCGCCGGCGCCAACCGAACCCGCCTATCGCTCCGATCGTTTGCTGTTGCGGCCGCGCCCGGCGCACGCGGGCGGCATGAAGCTGGCTGGCCTGCATCAGCGGCTGCGCGCCCGGCCGCACCGGACCTTTCCCCGCTTGGGCGGCTTGCAGGTCCTGGAAGTGCCCGTCGGGACGGACATCCCCCGGCTCGCGGCGGAGTACCAGGCCAGCGGCAGCGTCGAGTGGGCCGAGCCGGATTTCTTCGTCCGCGCGACGACGGCGCCGAACGACCCGGACTTCGTGTCCGGCCTGCAATGGCATCTCCGCAACACGGGCCAGAACGGCGGCCTCGCAGGCGCGGACATCCAAGCGGTCGAAGCCTGGGACCGGATCACGGGCGCGTCCAACGTCGTCGTGGCTGTGATTGATTCCGGTCTGCGCCTCACGCACGAGGACCTGGCGGCCAACCTGTGGGTCAATCCGGGCGAGACTTCCGGCAACGGCGTGGACGACGACGGCAACGGTTTCGTGGACGACGTGCATGGCATCAACGCCGCGGCAGGCACCGGCGACGCGCGCGACGTCGCGGGTCACGGCACGCACGTGGCGGGTCTGGTGGGCGCCGTGGGCGACAACGGCTTGGGGGGGACCGGCGTGGCCTGGCGGGTGCGGCTCATGGCCTGCCGGTTCCTGGACAGCCAGGGCCGCGGCTCGATTTCCGACGCGGTCACCTGCCTCGAGTACGCCCGCGAAATGGGCGCGCGGATCATGGTCGCGAGCTGGGTGACCACCGAGTCTTCCACCGCGCTGGAAACCGCCGTCGCCGTCGCGCGGCAGGCGGGCATCCTGTTCGTCGCCGCCGCCGGCAACGACGGGGCCGACAACGACCGCGTGGCCTACTACCCGCCCAACCTTGATCTGGACAACGTGGTCAGCGTGGCCGCCACCACGCCTCTGGACGAGTTGCTGGTGACCGGCCGGGTCCGCTCGAACTACGGCGCGCGGACGGTGGACCTCGCGGCGCCGGGCCTCAACATTCACTCGACCTATTACATCGTGGACAACGCCTACGTGGCGATGACCGGCAGTTCGCAGGCGGCGCCCCAGGTGGCGGGCGCCGCCGCGCTGGTGATGGCGGCCTTTCCCGCAGCGGAGTACCGTGAGGTGATTGACCGCCTGCTGCTGGGCACCGACCCGTTGCCGGCGCTGCAAGGCCGCTGCCGGACGGGCGGGCGGCTCAATGTGGCGCGGGCGCTGGAACCCGGCGCCTGGCTCGTGGGGCCGCGCGCGATGTATCCGATCCGCCTCGTTCATGGGCGGCCGTTTTCGTCCGGGCAATACACGTTCCGGGTGGCCAACTGGAGCGCCGCGGCCGGAAACTGGTCGGTCAGCACCGCCGCCGACTGGCTCACCGTCGCACCCGCCGGCGGCGCGCTGCCGGTGGGCGGTCAGGCCGAAATCACGATGAGCTTCAACGACAAGACGGCCGCCTTGAGTCCGGGCCGGTACGAAGACCGGCTGGAGTTTGCGCTGCCGGCCGGGGCGGTCGCCGTGCCGGTCGTGCTGGAAATCTACCCACCGACCTGGCTGACCCTCACGCGGGCGGTCGCGCCCGCCCAGGGCTGGCAGGTGGGTTTGCGCGGCGAACCGAACGCCGTGTATGTCATCCAACATGGCTCGACCGTCGTTGATTGGTTCCCGGCCTCGACCAACACCCTCCCGGCCAGCGGCGAACTGCCGGCGGCGTATCTCGCGCCGGACACGGCCGCCCGGCGGTTTTTCCGCGCGGTGCGGGCCGGGCCGTGAGGTGGGTTGCGAGCCGAACTCGGCCACACCCTCCCGCATGCTCGCGGTCACCGGATGGTCTTGCCGGTGAGCTTCTCGTCTTGAAAGCCAACTGTGTCTGGCAAGAATGCCAGCACGCAACGCCATGCACTTGCAGCAGACCAAGGTCAGGAGTCGAGCCACGGGCGGACCGCAGTACTACTTTCACAACGTGCCTGCGCACGTGAAAGAGTTCCTGCGCAAACGCGGCGCTTGTCCGGTGGTGCGGCAGACCCCGTACGGCATCACGGGCAGTTCCTTCATGGCAGGGGGGGCGGGATCACAAACTTTCCGCTTCCGGCAAGGCAATCCCCGGCAAGGTCGGGCACGACCGGATTCAGGGAGAGGAATCCATCGGTAAGGCCATTCGTCATTGGTACGGCTTGAAGCCCGGTCTGGACTTCGAGCGCATTGATGTCGAGGCGGTCATTCACGAGGACGGGCACTTCATCCTCGTTCCCACTCGCGTGTCGATGCGTGGCGGAAAACGGACGGCCACGCTGGAAAAGACCGGATTTCCGCTCTCGTTCCACCGGGATTACCACAGCAAGCTTTGGAAGAAGCAGATCGCCGCCTGCCGCAAGGTTGCGGCGGAAGACGTGGCTTGGGCGGTCGAACAAATCCGTCGAGTCGTGAATGAAAACCGCCACGCGAGGACGGCCAATGTCCATGAGGCTGATTTGCTGCGGACGGCCGGCGCGCTTTCCCTGCTTGGATTGAATTTGAGCCTTTATCTGACAAAGGGTTGCGACTGTCCCGAAAGCCGGTTCCAGTTTCACGGCCTGCCGCCCTACCGCTGTCCGGTCGAGATCAAGAAGCGCTCGGCGCGATTCGACTACCAGATTACGCGCTACACCGAGTTGCCTCGCGTGGTGGTGCTTTGCCTCGAACACGACTTGGTGAATCCGCCCGACCACGTGGATGTGATCGAACTGGCCACGCTCGCGGAGCATCTGTCCAACTGAATGAGCCGCACCAGCGTCCAGCCCATCCTCGAAGCGATTCCCGCCGCCCGGCAGGACGACGCCCGGCATTACGGCGTGCATCCGTACTTCACCCGGCGACCCGCCAACGTGGTGCGCGCCTACCTCGAGCGCTACTCACAGCCGGGCGACACGGTGCTCGACCCGTTTGGCGGCACCGGTGTCACGGCCATCGAGGCCTTTCTGCTGGGCCGCCACGCGATTCACAACGACCTGAATCCTTTCGCGAATTTCATCGCCCGCAACATCGCCGATACCTCCCTGCCATCGGTTGCGCCGCTCCGCCAGGCGTTCGTCCGTGTGCATGAAACCTGCGCCGCGCCGCTGCGGGAAATCGAGCGCGAGGAGGCCGCCGCCCGCCGCTGGCTCACGCAGCTGCCGCTGCCGGAGAACATCCGGCTGCCGAAGGACTCGGACGCGGAGTTCTTCCATGATATGTTCACTCCGCGCCAACTGGCCGGCCTGGCGCTGATCAAGCAGGCCATCGAAGCGGAGCCGGCGGGCATTGTGCGCGACCTGCTGCTGCTGGCGTGGTCGGCCTCCGTCGCCAAGCTCAACAAGACCTTCCTTTCGGCGAAAGGCCGGGCCGCCAGCCGGGGCGGCTCGAGCATCTTCAGCATCTACCGCTACAAGCTGGCCGCGCGGTGTGTGGAGCTGCCGGTCTGGGAGACGTTCCAGGGCCGGTTCGCAAACGTTCTGGCGGCCAAGGAAGAGGTGCTGCGCCTGCGCGACTACCGGCAGAGCCGGGCCGGCGGCGGCCAGCGGCTTGACAGCGCGCGGGATTTCCGCGTGCTGGCCCATGATGCGGCGGCGCTCGACGAAATCCTCCGGCCGGGCAGCGTGGACTACATCTTCACCGACCCACCTTACGGCGGCTTCATCAGCTACCTGGACCTGTCCATCCTGTGGAACCACTGGCTGGGCTTCCCGGTCACGGACGCCACGCGCGAGCGCGAGGCCATCGTGGGCGGCGAGCTCAACCTCACCGAGGAGCACTACAAGGCGAGCCTGGCCCGCAGCCTCACCACCGCGCTGCGGCTGCTGCGGCCCGATCGCTGGTTCTCGATCGTGTTCCAGCATTGGGACACGAGCTACTTCGCGACGATCCTCGAGACGGCCGCCGCGTGCGGCGCGGAACTCAAGGCCGCCATCACGCAGACCGGCGACGTGATCTGGTCCATGCACAAGAAGAAAAACTCGGCCAGCGTGCTGGCGGGCGAGATGATTTTGACCTTCTACAAGCCGGCGAAGGCCGCGAAAAGACGCGAGCCGGCGAAGCCCACCGCGGCCGATCCCACGGCGGTGCTTTCCGAGGTGTTCGATGTCTGCCTGGCCAACGGCGCGACCAGTTTCACCAGCGAGGCACTGTTCCACCGGCTGATCATGGAACTGTGGCGTCGCCGCGCCTTGAGCTGCCTGAGTCTGGACCGGCGGGAGTTCGCCGCGCGCCTGGAACAGCGCGGCTGGCGCTACAACCCGCGCCAGCATCTGTGGTCCCGGCGCGGGCAGGCTCGGACGAAGGTGGGTGAAATGTTGCTGTTTGACGGCTGACCGTGTGGCCGCCGGAGCAGGCTGAAGTTGAAATTGAAAGTTGAGAAGCGCGGACCCTCATGGCCGTCTTCGGATCAAGGCAAACTGCGGATATGAATGTCCCCCCTGGCATCCGGTAACCGGCGTCCGTCTTCAAAACACCTTCCCCGGATTCAAAATGCCGTTCGGGTCCAGCACGCGGCGGAGTTCGCGCATCACGCGCATTTGCGCGTCGCCGGCCAAGGCGGGCAGATACGCCTTCTTCGCCACGCCCACGCCGTGCTCGCCGGTGATGGTGCCGCCCAACCGGATCGCCTCGGCGAACAGTTCCTGGAACGCCGCCTCCACGCAGTGCATCTCGTCGGCGTTGCGCTCGTCGGTGAGGAAGGTCGGGTGCAGGTTGCCGTCGCCCATGTGGCCGAAGGTGCCCACGCGCAGGTGGTGCTTCTTCGCCACAGCTTCGACGAACCGTACCATCTTCGCCAGCTCGCTGCGCGGCACCGTGATGTCTTCGAGGATCGTGGTGGGCGCGACCTGCGCCAGCGCCGAAAAGGCCGTGCGCCGTGCCGAGGCCAGCTTCGCCGCCTCCTCGTCGTTCTGGGCCACGCGCACTTCCCGGCAGGCGTTCTGGCGGGCGATCTCGACCATCCGGGCCGCCTCCTCCTCGACCACCACCGGGTGGCCGTCGGTTTCCATGAGCAGCAACGCCTCGCCGTCGCGCGGCAGGCCGATCCGCGCGTAGTCGTCCACACAGGCGATCGTCGTGCGGTCCAGGAACTCCAGCGTGCAGGGAATGATCCGCGCGGCGATGATGTCCGAGACCGTCTGCGCCGCCTGGTCCATCTGCGCGAAGGTCGCCAGCAGCGTTTTCTTCGCGGCGGGCCGGGGGATGAGCCTGAGCAGGACCCTCGTGATCACACCCAGCGTGCCTTCCGAGCCGATGAACAGGTCGCGCAGCGAGTAGCCGGCCACGTCCTTGACGCACTTGTTGCCGGTCCAGAGCACCTCGCCGTCGGGCAGGACGACCTCGAGGCCCATGACGTAGTTGCGGGTGACGCCGTACTTGAGGCCACGCAGGCCGCCGGAGTTTTCCGCCACGTTGCCGCCGATGGTGGAAATCTTCATCGAACCCGGATCGGGCGGGTAAAACAGGCCCGCTTCGGCTGCGGCGTCAGCGATGGCCTGCGTCAGCGTGCCGGCCTCGCAAAGCAGGGTGAGGTTTGCCCGGTCCACCTCGAGGAGGCGGTTCATCTTGACGAGGCAGAGCACAAGGCAATCCGGCACCGGCAGGCTGCCGCCGCTCAGACCCGTGCCGGAGCCGCGCGTGACGACCGGCGTGCGGGTTTCGTTGGCCAGCCGGAGCACGCCGGCCACCTGTTCGATGGTGCGGGGAAAGACCACGCAGCCGGGCATCTCGCGGAGCGCGGCGGTGCCGTCGAACGAGTACGGAATCAGGTCTTCGGGCGCGGTGAGAACGTGCCCGGCGCCGAGGAGGTTCCGCAATTGGGTCAGCAGGCTGGGAGCGGGCGGCATACGACGCGGCCAGCCTGCGCGGCGGGTGTGCGGGGGTCAAGCCCGCGGCCCGCCCGAGCAGGGAGTCGTCGGCAGACTGGTAGGGCGCCGTAGCGCCGGCGCCAGCGTGTGGCGGTGGGCGACTTCGCGGTCTGCTGGGCAACCTGGCTGGCTTCTGGGAGGCTGGAAGCCGGCGGTACGCTGTGACGGCAGCCATCCCTGGCACTCCCCGAACCATTCCCGCTTACCGCGTGGCTTGCATCAGGCTTTCGACGGGGGCGTAGTCGTCGGTCAGCACCAGGCACTTCGCGAAGCCGGGCGGGGCATCGCTCACCAAGTTGCGCAGCCGCAGCGTGAAGTTGGGAAACCGCGCCGCGCCGAGCCGCACGCGTTCCGCCCCCAGCCGCTGGGCTTGCGCGTACGTGAGCGCCAGGTCGGTCTTGGTGGCCACCAGCACCACGTTCTGCGATTCGCTGGCGGGGAACGGATACACGCGGGGAAACACCGTCTGCATCGTGCGGTGGAGCGAGCCCACCAGCCCCGCCTGCCCGCCGCTCATCCGCCCGATGACGTTGTAGGCCAGCACGCCGTTGGTGCCCAGGCGGGCGCCGGCCAGCGTGAAAAACTCCCGCGTGGTCAGGTGCGACGGCAGGGAGGGTCCGTAGCGCGTGGTCGTGTAGGCGTCCACGATGATGACGTCGTACACGGCGCTGTGGCGGCGAAGAAAGACCCGGCCATCGCTCGAATGAATCTTGTGCCGGGGCGCTTCCGTGATTCCAAAATACTTCGCCGCGACCGCGATCACCGCCGGGTCCAGCTCGGCGGTGTCCAGGGTTACGTTGGGGTAGTGATGCAGGTACGCCCGCTGGATGCTGCCGCCGCCCAAGCCGAGCATCAGCACGCGCTGGATGTTGGTGTTCCACAGCCAGGGCATGTGAAAGTACTCGGTATACTCGAAGTGGCCATGCAGCGGGTTGTGCAGCGACATCCGCGTCTCCTCCGAGTCGTTGAATTGCAGCACCCGCAGCCCGCCGCGGTCCACCACCCGGATGTGGTGATATGCCGAATACCCCTCAAAGACCACCTGGGCCGGCGCGAACGCCGCAGCCAGGGCCGCCAGCAGGCCGGCCAGAATGGCCGTCAGTTTGTTCCGTTTCGCGAACATGAGCGGGAATTTGCGGATTGGACACCTCGGCCCGGCGCGGATTCAGCCTCGGCGGTCAGATACCGGTCGAGTGCCAGGCTCATCGCCGCCAGCAAACCCAGCAAAAAGCCGGTGGCGCGAAAGATGTCCGACAAGTTCAGATGGTCAATCAGCACGTAGCCGGACACGAAGACGCCGGCGATGCTCCCCGTCGTGCTGGCGGCGTAGATCATGCCGCTGATCGTGCCCACGTGGCGCACTTCCGCCGTCGTCAGCCGGATCATGTACGGCGAGAGCGTGGCCAGCACCAGACACGGCAGGAAGAAAACCAGCGTGCTGCCGAGGGCCGGATCCAGCTTCTGCCACATCAGCGGAATCTCCCGGTCGGGCGGGTGGCGCAACACCACCGCTTCGAGCAACGGCGGGGTGAACTGCGGGATGCACCACGTGACCAACCCCGCCACCCCGAGCGGCGCGGCCAGGAAGCGCGCCCGATGATACCGGTCAGCCAGCCAGCCGCCGGCCGCGTAGCCCAGCGCCAGCGCGATCAGGATCACGCCGATCTGGCTGATCCAGACGTAGATCGAGCCGCCGAAATCCTTCAGCAGATACCGCGCCCCGACGATTTCCAGCACCATCAAGGCGAAGCCGCCCAGAAAGACAAACAGCGCTGACGCCGTTTTGAGCATGGCGGAGCCTACGCCCGCCGGGGCTTCAGGAAAAACGGGAAATGAACCGGGTGAAGCGGTGGGCGGGCGGGGCACCGGTAGCAGCGGGCATCCGTGCCCGCCGTGGAGCCGGGCTTCCAGCCCGGTGGTGGGGCGCGGACGCCATCCTGCGGATCTGTTCTCCATCGCGGAATCCGTGCGGCAGGATGCCGCCCTCTACGGCGGCCAGGGATGGCCGCCGCTACCCCCTTGGCGGTGTCCGGCTGTTTCCTCGGGCCGCAAAATAGTGAGATGCGCTCGAAATGCCGCCACGGCCTTGCGGCGCTTGTGTTCCGGGAGCCGGGCTCCTAGATTGCGGGCATGAAGAACGACGTCGTGCCAGTCGAGATACGCGGCATTCTCCCGTCGCCCAGCGGGTGCGCGATTTTTTTGGGCAACGACGCCAAGACGTTCGTCATCCAGGTGGACAACGGCATGGGCATGGTCATCAGCATGTTCATGCGCGACGCCCCGAAGGAGCGGCCACTCACCCACGACCTGATGAACCAGATTTTCGACGGCTTTGGCATCGCGGTGGAACGGGTGGTCATCACCGAGCTGCGCAATTCGACCTACTTCGCCCGGTTGATCCTCAAGCAGGAAAACGAACTCGGGAAGAAGCTCGTCGAGGTGGACGCCCGGCCCAGCGACTGCATCGCGCTGGCCACCGCCCGCAAACGGCCGATCCTGGTCGCTCGCCGCCTGTTTGACGAAGTCGAGGACATGTCGGAGTTGCTCACGAAGATGAACGAGAACACCGACGACTCCGAGCAGACCTGAGCCCCGCCCGACCCCGCCGTGCCGCCCGCCCGCGCCGCCACCGCCCCGCTGGTGTTGATCTGGGGGGATGATGACTACGCCGTCCACCAGCGCGCACGGCAGCTTTTCGACGAATGGTGCCGCACGGCCGGCGGCGCCGACGCGGAGGTGCTCGACGCCCGCGTCGCCAACAGCGGCGAAGCCTTGCGCGCGCTCGCCCAATTGCGGGAAGCGCTCCAGACGCTGCCGTTCTTCGGTTCCGAGAAGGTCATCTGGTTCCGTGACTGCAATTTTTTGGGCGACGACCGTACTGCCAGCGCGGCCGCCGTCACCGAAGACCTGGCGTCGCTCACCCAGGAACTGAAACGCTTTCGCTGGACCGGCGTGCGCCTGTTGCTCACCGCCAGCAAGGTGGACAAGCGCCGCACCTTCTTCAAAACCCTCGAGGCGCTGGGGCAGGTCGAGGAGCACGCGGGGCTTTCGTTCAACGACCGGGACTGGGCGCAGCGCGCAGAGGCGTTTGCGCGGCAGGAAATCGCCGCTCGCCAGAAGCGCATTTCCGACGCCGCGCTGGGCCGCCTGGTGGCCGCTGTGGGCCCGCATCTCCGTCAGCTTGCCTCCGAGGCCGAGAAGCTCGCGCTCTACGTGGGCGATCGCGCCGACATCACCGCGGACGACGTGGCGGCGGTCGTCTCGCGCAGCAAGCACGCGCGGGCCTATGCGCTGGGCGAGGCGCTGGGCGACCGCGACCTGCCCCGCGCCTTGCGCGCGCTCGACGAGGAGTTGTGGGAAATCCGGCTCAAGTTGGACAAGGACAAATCCCACATCGGGCTGTTGTACGGTCTCGTTGCCAAAGTCCGCCTGTTGCTCCTGCTCAAGGAACTGGTCCGGCTGGGCCACCTCAAGCCCGGCGCCGACACGAATCGCGTCCGTGACGCGCAGACGCGGCTGCCGTCCAACCTGCTGCCTGCGGACCGGCGCTACAACCCCGCCGCGATGCATCCGTTTGTGGTGTCCAAGGCGCTGGCGCAGGTCCCTAATTACACCGCCCAGGAACTCGTCCAGGCCATGGACACGCTGCTGCTGTGCAACCAGCGGCTGGTGTCTAGCAGCCTAGAAGACGACTTGGTGCTGCAGCAGGCGCTGGTGCAGATCATCGGCCAGCCGCGGGCGCGCCAGACTGCGGCGCGATGAAGCCGGGATGCGCGCCGACGGCTCGGAACCGGCCCCGGCTTAACCCGAAACCCGAAGTTGGCCCTAGCGCAGTGCGTCCCGCCTGCCCAACTCCGGTTTTCGGGATTAGTCCGAAGTCAATTCCGCAATCCGCGTTCTGCATTCCGAATTAGAACAGCCGGGCTCGACTGAATCTCGCCCAACCGGGAAGTCGAAGGTCGAAGGTCGAAAGTCGAAAGTTGAAGGAAGAGACCACGAGCCAAGGGCCAAGAACCAAGGACCAAGCACAAATCCACTTTCCGGCTTTCCAAATTCCAACCTTCTGAGTTTCTGAGTTTCGGCAGTCAATCAGCCGTTGCGGTCTGCTGTCGGCGGACGGTATGCTGCCGGGGCAGGCTGGCCCGGGCTGGCCGGCTCTCGGACAATGCAGGCGTTACTTCAATCGAACTGGCTGCGACACCTCCCGGTCTGGGTGGGCGTGGCGGGCGCGGCCACGCTGGCCCTCTGGCTGTTGCGCGACCCCGGCGCTGGGTTGACCCCGCGAATTCCCGGCGCCGACCAGGCCCCCGGCGCCGTCGCGGCTTCCGGCGGCAACCCCGTGCTGGCCGGCAAGGTCCGCAAAGGCGATGGCCAGCCCGCCAATTTGCCGGGTGTCTGGCCCGGCTTTCGCGGTCCGGACCGCGCCGGCATTGCGCCCGCACCCGCTCCGCTGGCCCGCGGCTGGGACGGCGGCGCGCCGCGCGAGCTGTGGTCCGTGGACCTCGGCGAAGGCTACGCCGGCCCGGCGGTGCTGAACGGCCGCGTGTACCTCCTCGACTACGACCAGAAGAACAAGCAGGACGCCCTGCGCTGCCTGTCGCTGGCCGACGGCCGGGAAATCTGGCGCTTCGCCTACCCGGTGTCGGTCAAGCGCAACCACGGCCTGTCCCGCACCACGCCGGCGGTGACGGAGCAGTACGTCGTGACACTCGGCCCCAAATGCCATGTGGCTTGCGTGGACGCCGGGACCGGCGAGTTGAAATGGGGCTTGGACCTGGTGCGCGAGTTCGGCGCGACCGTGCCGCCGTGGTACGCCGGCCAGAACCCGCTGATTGACGGGGACAAGGTCATCCTCGCGCCCGGCGGGCCGGACGCGCTGCTCATCGCGGTGGACCTGGCCAGCGGCCGGGTGCTCTGGAAAACGCCCAATCCCCAAGGGTGGAAAATGACCCACGCCTCGATCGCCGCGGGCGAACTCGCCGACCGCCGCCAGTACGTGTACCCCGCCAGCCACGGCGTGGTGGGCGTGGACGCCGCGGACGGCAGGGTGCTTTGGGAAACCACTGACTGGAAAATCAGCATCGCCACGATTCCCACCCCGCTGGTGCTCAACGGCGGGCGCGTTTTTCTTTCCGGCGGCTACAACGCCGGCGCGCTCATGCTGCAACTCACCGAGGATGGCGGCCGGTTTGCGCCTAGGACGCTGTACCGCCTGCCGGCGGAGACCTTCGGCGCCACGCAGCAGACGCCGGTCCTGCACGGCGGCTACATCTACGGCACGCGACCCGACGGCCGGTTCACCTGCCTCGACCCGGCAGACGGCCGGGTGGTGTGGACCAGCGAGCCCGGGCTCAACTTCGGTCTGGGCGCGTTCCTGCTGGCTGACGGCCTGGCGTACGTGCTGACCGATTCCGGCCGGCTGGTGATCATGGAAGCATCGCCGGCGAAGTACGCCCCGCTGGCGCAGGCGCAAATCCTGAAAGGCCGCGAGGCATGGGGGCCGATGGCGCTGGCCGGCGGCCGCCTGCTGGCCCGCGACCTCACCCGCATGGTCTGCCTGGACGTGGCGGCTCGGTAACCTGCCAGGGCCGCTGGCACCGCGTTTGCTGAAAAGTGCCGGCTGCGACGTGGCTCACTCGGATTGCACCCCCGGCCGGCGCTCGGTGGAACGCGCCGAATGACGCCTCGGCCTGCGGCGGGCAACACTCCACGGTTTTCGAGCATGGGTTATGAGTGATTTCTGGTTCTGCGGCGATGCTACCGGCCGCGCCGATCGGCGCGCACTCCGGCTTTGGCCAAGTGCCCGCCCCGGCCGGTCGCGGGGCCTTTCGGTTGGCGGCTCGGGGCGGTTCGTGTCCCGTCGGATGGCGGGCTGGTGTGCCGGCCTGTTGGCGGTGTGGCTGGCGGGCAGCCCGGCCCGCGGGCAGGAAGTCGTCATCACCGAGTTCATGGCCAGCAACGGGCGCACGCTGACGGACGAGGACGGGGATTACTCGGACTGGGTCGAGCTGTACAACGCCGGCGCCGTCGCGGTGAACCTCGACGGGTGGTTCCTCACGGACAACGCCAACAACCTCACCAAATGGCGCTTCCCGGCGGTGAGCCTCGAGCCGCGCGGTTTTCTGGTGGTGTTTGCCTCGAGCAAGAACCGCGCCGTGCCGGGCGCGCCCTTGCACACCAGCTTCAACCTGGCCGCCGGCGGCGAGTACCTGGCGCTGGTGCGGCCGGACCGCACGATCGCCTCCGCCCTGGCGCCCGGTTTCCCCGAGCAGTTCCGGGATGTCTCGTACGGGATCGCCCAGCAGGTCAGCACCAATGTCCTGTTGGCCGCCGGCGCGCCGGGTCGGTATCTGGTGCCCGCGGACGGTGGCGCGGGCGCGGCCTGGGTGCAGCCGGGGTACCACGACGCGGCCTGGCCGGCCGGGACGAACGGCTTCGGCTACGAGACCGAGGTGGCGGGCTTTGCGGTGCGCAACGTCAAGGCCAGCGTCCAGGTCACCACCCTGTCCGTGGCCGAGGGCGTGTTGAACAACCCGGCCCAGCAGGTGAGCGTGGTCAGCGAGACCGCGCCGGTGGTCAACTACTTCAACACCGGCGGCGACGGCCACTACGGGAACAACCGGCCGTTCCCCGGCCAGACCCTCGGGGTGGACGTGGAAGACTTCGTGGTCGAGGCCACCGCCACGATCACGTTTCCCAGCGCCGGGCCGTGGACCTTCGGCGTGAACAGCGATGACGGTTTCCGCCTCACCATCGGTTCGTTCACCATTGCCTATCCGGACCCGCGCGGGCCGGCCGACACGCTGGGAGTGTTCCAGGTGCCGGCGCCGGGGGATTACCCGTTGCGGCTGGTGTTTTACGAGCGGGGCGGCGGGTCGGGGCTCGAATTGTTTGCCGCGCCCGGCGAGCGGTCGGCCTGGGAGGCGGGCAACTTCCGGCTGGTGGGCGACACGGCCAACGGCGGGCTGCCCGTGCGCTCGGTGCCGGTCGCCGGCGGCGGAAGCGGCGGGCTGCGGTCGGTGATCGCCACCGACCTCGAGGCCGCCCTCAAGGGCCGCAATGCCTCGGCGTACTTCCGCCTGCCGTTCCGGGTGGACGCGCCCGGCGCGCTGGACTCGCTCCACCTGCGCTTCCGTTACAACGACGGGTTTGTGGCCTGGCTCAACGGGACGTTGGTCGCCCGGGCCAACGCGCCCGCCGTGTTGACCTGGAACGCCGCGGCCACGACCGCCCGCAGCGGGGCGGAAAGTCTGGTCCCGGAACTGTTCAACCTGACCGCGGAGCGCGGGCTGCTGGTGTCCGGCACCAACGTGCTGGCGGTCCAGGGGCTGAACCACGCCGCCAACGACCCCAACTTCCTAGTGCTCCCCGAGCTGGTCGAGTACCGCGTTGCGGCGGGAGAATGGCGCTACTTCACCGAGCCGACCCCCGGCGCGTTGAACGGGAGCGGGGTTCGCGGGTTTTTGGCGCCGCCGCGCCTGAGCGTCGAGCGGGGCTTCTATGAGGCGCCGTTTGACCTGGAACTGACCAGTCGCACGCCGGGAGCTACGCTGCGTTACACCACCAACGGGACGCTGCCGACGCTGGACAACGGCCTGACCTACACCGGACCGCTGCACATCGCTGGCACCACCGTGCTGCGCGCCGCGGCGTTTCTGGAAGGTTACCAACCCTCGGCGGTGGTCACGCACACCTACCTGTTTCTGGACGACGTGCTGCGGCAGTCGCCCACCGGCGCGCCGCCGCCGGGCTGGCCGGCCAGTTGGGGCGCCAACGTGGTGGACTACGGCATGGACCCGCGGGTGGTCAACGACCCCCGGTACGCACCCACCATCCGGGACGACCTCAAGTCGCTGCCGAGCTTTTCCATCGTCATGAACCTCGACGACCTGTTCGACCCGGCCACGGGCATTTACGCCAACCCCGGCCAGGACGGCCGGGATTGGGAGCGGCCCTGTTCGGTCGAGTTGATCCATCCGGACGGGACGCCGGGTTTCCAGGTGCCTGCGGGCCTTCGCATCCGGGGCGGATTCAGCCGCAGCACCAGCAATCCCAAACACGCCTTCCGGCTGTTTTTCCGCGAGGAATACGGGGCCGCGAAACTGCGCTATCCGCTCTTCGGCGACGCCGGCGCGGACAGCTTCGACAAAATAGATTTGCGCACTTTCCAGAACTACTCGTGGAGCTTTCAGGGCGACAGCCGCGGCATCTTCGTGCGCGACCAGTTGAACCGCGACCTGCAACTGGCCATGGGCCATCCGGGCGAGCGGGGCGAGTTCTACCACCTCTACATCAACGGCCAGTACTGGGGCCTGTACAACACCTGCGAGCGCCCCGAGGCCTCCTACGGCGCCACCTATTTCGGCGGCCGCCGCGAGAACTTCGACACCCTCAAGGTCGAGGCCGGGCCGTACACGCTCGGGGCCACCGACGGCGACATGGAGGCGTGGACCCGGCTTTACAACCTGGCCCGGGCCGGCTTCGCCAGTGACGCTGCCTATGAGTTTGTGCAGGGCAACAACCCCGACGGCACGCGCAATCCCGCCTACGAAAAGCTGGTGGATGTCCCGAACCTGATTGATTACATGCTCCTCATCCTCTACGGCGGGAACCTGGACGCGCCCATCTCCAACTTCCTGGGCAACACCCGGCCCAACAACTTCTACGCCCTGCGCGACCGCACCGGGCCGGACGGCTTCCGGTTCTTCATTCACGACGCCGAGCACACACTGCTCAACGTCAACGAAAACCGCCTCGGCCCCTTCCCCGCCGGCGACACCTCGGTGGTGTACAGCAACCCCCAGTGGCTCTGGCAAAAACTCCAGGCCCACCCCGAATTCCGGCTGCGCGTGGCCGACCACATCCACCGGCATTTCTTCAACCAGGGCCTGCTCACCCCGGAGCGCGTGCGCGAGTTGTTCCTGCGGCGCACGGCCCAGATCGAGCGCGCCGTGGTCGGCGAGTCGGCCCGCTGGGGCGACGCCAAACGGGCCACGCCCCTCACCCCCGCGGACTGGCGCAACGCCGTCAACAACGTCCTGAGCAACTACCTCCCCCAGCGCAGTGGCATCGTCCTGAACCAGCTCCGCGCCGCCGGGCTTTATCCCAACGTGGTCGCGCCCACGTTCAACCAGCACGGCGGCGCGGTCGCGCCGGGCTTCTTGCTCACCATGACCGCCCCGGCCGAGGTCATCTACTACACGCGCGACGGCTCCGACCCCCGCCTGCGCGGCGGCGCGGTCTCGCCCCGGGCGCAACGCTACACCGCCCCCGTCGCCCTGGACGAAAGCGGCCCGGTCAAGGCGCGCGTCTTGAGCGGGACCAACTGGAGCGCCCTCAACGAGGCCGACTTCGTGCTCCGCCGGACCTTCACGAACCTGTTCCTCACCGAGATCATGTACCACCCGCCGGACACCGAGACGTTCGCCAGCGAGCAGCTCGAGTTCATCGAGCTCAAGAACGTGGGCGCCGAGGAATTGGACCTCAGCGGCGTGCACTTTTCCGAGGGTATCCGCTACACCTTCCCCACCGGGACGCGCCTGGCACCGGGCGGCTTCGTGGTGCTGGTGAGCGACCCGACGGCCTTCGCCGCGCAGTACCCGGGCGTGGCCTTTCACGGCGTCTTCAGCGGCCGCCTGGCCAACGAGGGCGAACGCCTCACGCTGGTCCACGCTGTGGGCACGCCCATCTTTTCCGTGGGCTACGGCGACCGCGCGCCCTGGCCCGAGGCGGCCGACGGCCCCGGCTTCTCCCTCGTCCCGGTCCACCCGGACCTCAACCCCAATCCCGACAACCCGGCCCACTGGCGGGCCAGCAGCCAGGTGGGCGGTTCGCCCGGACGCGACGACCCGCCCGCCAACCTGCCGGTGGTGTGGATCAACGAAATCCTCACCCACACCGACCCGCCGCAGGTGGACGCCATC
>CAZMOZ010000028.1:0-4175 GCA_964568145.1 uncultured Verrucomicrobiota bacterium | reverse complement strand
GGTGTGGATCAACGAAATCCTCACCCACACCGACCCGCCGCAGGTGGACGCCATCGAACTGCACAACCCCGGTCCGGCGCCCGTGGACGTGGGCCATTGGTACCTCACCGACCGCCGCACCGAGCCCAAGAAGTTCCGCATCCCCGCGCCCGCGATCATCCCGGCCGGCGGGTACCTGGTCTTCGACGAGCGCGACTTCAACTCCATACCCGGCGCGCCGGGGAGCTTCTCGCTCAGTTCCCTCGGCGAGGAGGTGTATCTGTACTCGGGCGATGCCGCCGGCAACCTCACCGGCTACAGCCACGGCTTCAGCTTCGGCGCGGCGGCCAACGGCGAGTCCTTCGGCCGCCACGTCACCAGCACGGGCGAGCTTCACTACCCGCCCCAGGCGACGTCCACCCTGGGCGCGCCCAACGCCGGCCCGCGCGTGGGCCCGGTGGTCCTCAACGAAATCCACTACCAGCCGCGGCCCGGCGACACCGAGTTCATCGAGCTCAAGAACCTCGGCGACCGGCCGGTCCCGCTCTATCACCCGGAGCATCCCGAGTTGACCTGGCGGCTCAACGGCGTCGGCTTCCAGTTCCCGCCCGGCGTGACCCTGGCACCGCATGCCCTGGCCCTGGTGGTCTCCGGCGACCCCGCGGTCTTCCGTGCCCGCCACGGCGTGCCGGCCGATGTGCTGATTTTCGGACCGTTCCCCGGCGTACTCCAAGATGACGGCGAGCGGTTGCAATTGCTGCGCCCGGACACGCCCAATCTCGGCGACAGCGGAGAACCAATCGTCCCGGAGATCGTCGTGGACGAGGTCCGCTACCGCGCCCAAGCCCCCTGGCCGGAGGCGGCCGCGGGCACGGGCGCTTCGCTCGAGCGGCTCGTGGCCGCCGCCTACGGCAACGATCCGGCCAACTGGCGGGCCAGCCCGGGCGCGCCTTCGCCCGGCCTCGAAAACACCGGCAACCGCCCGCCCCAAATCAGCGTCGGCCCGGATCAATCCCACACCGCCAGTCGCTTCCCGCTGGCCGTGGCACTGGCCGGCACGGTCAGCGATGACGGCCTGCCCGACCCGCCCGGCCGGGTCACCGTGACCTGGTCGCAGGTGGACGGTCCGGGCGTGGTGTGGTTTGCGGCGGCGGACCAGGCGCAAACGACGGCCTACCTCCCGGGCGTGGGTCTCTACCGCTTGCGCCTGAGCGCCCGGGATGGCGCGCTCGAGGCGGCCCGCGACCTGATGGTCCAGGTGACCCGCGTCACCGAACCGGCCGTTCTGGTGCCCCAGGGCTCGGTGTGGAAGTACTGGGACCGCGGCACCGACCCCGGCCCCGACTGGCTGGCGCCGGGCTTTGCCGACAGCGCCTGGCCGGCCGGACCTGCACGGCTGGGCTACGGCGGCGACGGCGAAGTGACCGTGGTCAGTTACGGCCCGAACCCTTCCAGCCGCTACATCACCACCTTCTTCCGCCACACCTTCGCGGTGCCCCAGCCGGCCGCCGTAACCGCCCTGAAGGTCGGCTTGCTCCGCGACGACGGGGGCATCGTTTACCTCAACGGGAAGGAAATCTTCCGCAGCAACATGCCCGAAGGCGACATCACGCTCACCACCCGCGCCAGCAGCACGGTGGGCGGCGCCGACGAACAGACCTTCTTCGAGACCGCGGTGGACCCCGCGCTGCTGGTGCCCGGCACGAATGTGCTCGCCGTCCGCATCCATCAGGCCAACCCCACCAGTTCGGACGTGGGCTTCGACCTCTACCTCACCGGCACCGCGCTGCCAGTGAACACCCCGCCGCGCGTGACCGCCCGCGGCGACACCAACGTCGCCTGGCCCGCCCCCGCGCTGCTGGACGCGGAGGTCAGCGACGACGGCCTGCCCCTGCCGCCCGGCGTGCTGACCCTGGCCTGGGAAAAGGTCAGCGGCCCGGGCGAGGCGCGTTTTGCTCAGCCGGCCGCCGCCCGGACCACCGTTCAGTTCACGCAACCGGGCGCCTACGTGTTGCGGCTCACCGCTCGCGACGGGGAGTTGGCCACCTTCGACCAAATCACGGTCGTGGCCGGCGAGGCGGATTTCACCCAGTGGCTGGCGCGGTACTTCACCGCCGCCGAGTTGCAAGACCCGGCCCTCAGCGGCGAAACCGCCGACCCGGATGGCGACGGACACACCAACCGCCAGGAATACCGCGCCGGCACCCATCCTCGCGACGCCGCCAGCGTGCTGCGCGTGGCGGAGGTCGGGGTCGTGCCGGGCGCGCCCGGAGCGGTGCGACTGCGGTTCCCGGCAGTGGCCGGCCGGGCCTACGCGTTGCAACGCACCCGCGACCTCCCCGCCGGGGTCTGGGAAACCGTGGCCACCTGGCCGCCCGCGTCGGCGGACGGCGAGGTAACGTTTGACGACCCGCTGTCGGCCGGGGAGCCGACCGCTGCCCGGTTTTACCGCGTCGTGATTCCCTGATGCCCGGGCAGGCGTCTCCGCGCTTTGCTTCCCGCGAGCACCACCGGTCCTGCGGGGGGGACTTGCCGCCGCCGCCGCGCCGTTGAATGCTCGCCGCATGCCCGGTCTGGTCTCCCAGCAAGTCCTCGAGCAAATCCGCGCCGCGAGCGACATCGTGGACGTGATCAGCGCCTACGTGCCGCTCAAACGCGCGGGGGCCAGCTTCGTGGCGCTGTGCCCGTTTCACAAGGAGAAGACCCCCAGTTTCCACGTCAACCCCCAGCGCCAAATCTTCCACTGCTTCGGCTGCCACAAGGGCGGCGACGTGTTCACGTTCGTCCGGGAAATCGAAAACGTCTCCTTCCTCGAGGCCGTGCGCCGGCTGGCCGAGCGGGCGCGCCTCCCGCTGGACTTCGAGCAGACGCCCGGCCAGGAGCGCCAGCGGTTCCTCAAGGAGACCCTCTACGCCATCCACGAGCAGATCACCCAGCGCTGGCAGGCCGCGCTGGCCAACGACCCCGCCGGCCAGATCGCCCGCGACTATCTCGCGAAGCGCGGCGTTTCGCCGGAAGCCGTGAAGCTCTTCCGCCTGGGCTACGCGCCGGACGCCTGGGATGACACGGTGAACTGGGCGAAGAGCAAAGGCCACGACCTCGCCACTGTCGAGCAGGCCGGCCTCATCATCCGCAAGGACGACGAACGCGGCGGGCCGGCGCATTACTACGACCGCTTCCGCGGACGGCTCATGTTCCCGATCTGTGACGAGCAAGGGCGGGTGATCGGCTTCAGCGGCCGGGTGCTCGCCGGCGACGAGAAGACGGCCAAGTACGTGAACTCGCCGGAGACGCCGCTGTTCCACAAGGGCCGGGTGATCTTCGGCCTGGACAAGTCCAAACGCGCGTTGCTCGAGGCCGGCACGGCGGTGGTCTGCGAAGGCCAGCTCGATTTGATCGCCTGTTTCATGGCCGGGGTGGAGAACGTCGTGGCCCCGCAGGGCACCGCGCTCACCGCCGAGCATTGCCGCGTGCTCAAACGCTACGTGCCCGAGGTGGTGCTGTGCTTCGACGCCGACACCGCCGGCCAGAACGCCACCCTGCGCGCGCTGGACGACCTGCTCGGCTCCGGCCTGGCCATCCGCGTGGCGTCCGTGCCCGCGCCGCACGACCCGGACAGCTTCATCCGCGAGCGCGGCGGCGAGGCGTTCCGGGAGTTGATCGCGCGCGCGGCCGGCTTCTTCGACCACCTGCTCGAGCGTCTGTGCCGTGAGCAGGACCTCCGCAGCGACCGTGGCCGCGCGGCGGTGGTTCAGGGTCTGGGCGAGGCGGTGATGAAGACCGGCGACGCGGTGCTGCTGGACACGATGGCGCGCAAGGCGGCGGGGTTGCTGGGTGTTAGCGTCGAGGCGGTGCGGACCGAGTTTCACAAGGCCGGCCGCCGCGTGGTCCGCGCGGAACGGCCGTCGCAGGCCGATGCGCCGGCGCCGGCCGTGGCCCGGCCTTCGGAAATCGAGTTCTGGCTGCTCCGCGTCGTGTTGCTCGACGAGGATCTGGTCGAGTGGACGCTCGGCCATCTGGACCTGGCCTGGGTGGAACATCCGGTGGTGCGGCGGGTACTGGAGGCGCGGTTCCAGGCCTTCGAGCAGGGCGCGGAAACCAGCGTGGCATCGCTGCTGACGGCGCTGGACGATCCGGCCGCCGCAGAGTTGATCACCGAAGCCGTGGCGCTGGCCGGCCCGCTCGAGGAGCGTTTC